>CAXXWA010000009.1:0-369370 GCA_963662815.2 uncultured Amylibacter sp. | reverse complement strand
GTCGACGAGGGCCACGGTCTCGTGATGGCCGTCGCCGTTGCGGTTGGCGCCGCGGATGCGCTTGCCGTCGGCGGCGAGCGCCCGGGCGAGGGGAAGCCGGGGCCGGGACCAGCGGCCGACCACGTCCTCCAGCGCCTCGGGGTCGACCGACTGCACGACCCTGTGGATCGTGGACTTCGAGACCGGCTCGCGAAGCCCCGTCTTCGGGTTCCGCCAGGCGCCGACGGCCTCCAGCTCCTCCTGCGACAGCGAGCGCGCGAACTGCGCGGCGGCCAGGCAGCCCTTCATGTTCGCGAGCTCGGCGAGCACGTGCACGGCGAGCACGCAGGCCACCGCGTGCTTCCTGCCCTGCGCCCGGCGGAAGTCGGGCACCGCCGCCAGCTCCGCGTGCAGCGAGCGCATTGTCCCGGGGTCCCGCGGCGCCAGACCGGGACCGGAGGGCGGCGCCACGTCCGGCGGCAGCGGCTGCGGGCTCGAGAGCAGCGCCCGGGCGTCGGGCCCGGCGGCGTCACGAAGATCTCCTTCGGCCTGCCGTGGGGGTCGGTGTAGCGACCGTTGGCGCGGGCGAACCCCTTCGTCCGGCCCAGGCACTCCCAGCCCGCCGCACTGTACATGGTGCCGGAAAACCTGGCCGGGTCGCAGAACGTCTCCGCCAGGAGCACCCGGTGCCCGTGCGCCGCCAGCCAGTCGTCGGCGAGCCGGCGGGTCATCCCCGCAAGGAAGAAGGAGGCGAGGTTCGGGAACACCCCCGGCTCGGACAGGATCAGGAAACGCGTGTTGTTCGCCACCATCTCCAGCCGCCGGAACTGCTGCTCCGGCCTCCAGCCGCACCACCTGTCGCGCGGAGCGCACTTGAAGGCGCCGTTCTGCCACGCCGCCAGGCCCAGCCACCGGTCCCCGAAGCTTGCCACGTAGCGCAGGCCGCGGGCCGCCAGCCGCTGGAAGCCGAGATGGCGGCGCTCGTCCATCAGCGAGTCCCAGAGCGGGCGCTCCTGCGGCCTGGCCAGCCGGATCTCGACGTCCGACAGGGAAAACCCCGCCGGCATCCCGCGAAACGGGGCATGGAACTCGAGGCGCTTGCGAATCGACATGGCCGGAGCATCGCACGTCCGGGACGGGAACGCCAGCGGAAAATTCCGGCTCCGCGGTCGCGCGCGCATGCAACGCAGACAAGCCCGGTGTCAAGGAAAACCAGCCGAAATCAGCGTGGGATGCCCCTGCCTCCCGACAACGGCGTCTTCCGAGGACTTCAGATTCCTGTTACTCTGATGTACGCTCCGTCTGTATGGGATCGGGTGCTCGTGGTGGCGTATGTTGTTGTATTCATTCGCCAATGCCACACAAATCAGGCCCAATGTGCACCTTTCTTGGTGAGCTACTCGGACTAGTGGAGGAAAACATGAGATTGAAAGCCTTTCCATTTTCCATAGTGGCCGCGCTCGCGGTTTTCGCGGCGTCTATGGTCGAAGCCGGGTCGCTCGCTCCTTCTGCGCGTGTCATTTCGGAGCGCGACCGGGATTTTCTGGAGCGATCCGGCGCTCAGACTCTTGAGGAACTGTTAGATACCGGCATTGTCCGTTACTTTTTCACTGGAGGACAGCCCCTACTCATTCTGGTCGATGGCAGACCTTACGCCAGCACAGCCAGCGACCTGGACAACTTGCCGATTTCGGCCATTGAGCGTCTTGAGCTCCTGGGCGGCGATAGCCTGGGTGCTCTCGGAGGCGTTGCCATACGCGGAGCAATCAATGTCGTGCTGCGAAAGGATTTGGACGGCTTCGAGACGCGGGCTCTCACGCGGATGCCGAGCCAGGATGGCGGTGACGGTTTTCAAGGAAGCGTTTTCTGGGGTGGCGCGGTCGGCGAGGGGCGCATGGTCCTCGGTGTCGATGCCCTCAGGCGCCAGGAAATTCCTGCATGGAGCCGCGAGCACAGCCGTTCCGTGTGGACGGAAGACGGTACGTTCAGCGAGGCAAAAAACGTCAGCGTTGGCGGGAATACCGTTTGGGTTGTAAAGCAGGACGGCAACTCAAGATCTTACAGGTCTGTTGCACTGGGGGCGTGCGACCCGGCGAAGGGCTATACCGGCCCGCTCAAAAATCCGTCCGGAATCCGCAACGGCGACGAGGGCTGCGGTTTCGCTTTCGGCGATGTCATGTGGAATACCTCCCGCGTCGAGCGGCAAACCGCGATCCTGAACCTGGATCATCCGATCGGCGAACGGGCTGAACTTCACTTGGACGCAAATGTCGGACGTGGCAATTGGGCGTTTCGCTATGCGCCGTCCGTTGATGTTTTTGCGTTTACGCCCACGCCGGAGATTATTGAAGCGATCAACGACTCAGCCGGTTCGAGTATCGCAGCGGAGGATGACTATTTCGCTGTTGGACATCGCTTCGTCGGCCACGGCAACCGGGACTGGAAGTCGGAGTACGACGAATACGATGTCGCTTTGGGTATCGAAGGGAAGCTGACTCAGGACCTGGGTTACGATGCGCGCATCGAATCCTATCGGCTGAATGGTTTCTTGTCAGGCGACACCTTCGTCCACTCGGGAAAGATCAAGGCAGAAATCGAAGCTGGACGCTACGATCTCGTGGATCCGTTTTCGACCGCCCCGGAACATCTGGAGGCCATAGAGGACTCCAGCCTGCAAGAGGAGATAGATTTCAGTTCGGAATACCTGAAAACCCGGATGGCGCTGGAAGGAAACGCTTTCGCGATCGGAAATCGCAAAACGGCATGGACAGCGGGCCTTGAGGCGGCCAGATCGAAGGCGCACTCCATTTTGCGCTTTCGCGGCAATGACGGCATGACCCATGACGTGACGGAAGTGCTCGGTTCCGGAGGCGTCAGCTACGCGGGAGAACGCAAGACCATCGGATTGTTCACGGAAATGTCGTTTCCACTGGTCGAAGCGTTGGATTTCAGGGTCGCAGGCCATGGAAAGGAATACGATGATGTTGGGAGACTGACGTCCTGGAACCTAGCAGCTGAGTACCGGCCGCATGACATTGTCTCGCTGCGGAGTTCAGTGAGTGCGGGACAATCGGCGCCATCAATGCGACATCTTTACAGCACCGATGCCCAGGACCACCCCTATATCGAGTGCGACCCAGGGGCCGGAAGGCCGCCCCGTTCCTGCCCCAGCCCGAACCCCCGGCAGGTGACACGCGAAGTTACGGGCAATCCGGAACTCAAGCCTTCGGACACCAAACGGTTCTCCATCGGCGCCGAGGCCCGCACATCGCAGGGTGCCCTTAGCGTGGAGTGGTACCGGCTGTCGCGGATCGGGCTGCCAGGGCTGAACAATGCCGATTGGGCCATGCAAAACCTGTTGGAATGCCCGGAGGACGGCAACAGGGCGAATTGCATCGAACGCACTGGCGGCGACATCACGATCTACGACTCCTATGCGAATATCATCGATACCAGGATTACCGGAGTCACCACCAGGTTTGGTTTGGGGGACTTCGAAACGCGCTGGGGTGAGGTCGGGATGAGCGGTGCATGGCGGCACGTGATTGACGCCAAACGGCGCATCGCAGGCAACGAGGACCGGTACACTGTTTCCAAGAACATGGCCCGCCTCAGGTTTCAGTTGCGGCGCGGCGGGTTGAGCACCATCTGGACAACGAATTACCGCGCTGGTTTCGAAAACCGGTCAGGAACCGGCAGGTTCGAATCCTGGTTGGGCCACGACGTGGTGCTGGACTGGAAGGAACCCTTGGGGGCAAAGGGCCTGCGGGCTGCGGTCGGCGTATTCAATCTCACCAACGCCGGTCTCACGGTCGACACGGCAAACCCCAATAGCGTGGATGGACCCACGGCGGCAGGGTGGGGACGCACCTTCTTCCTAACGCTAAACATGCGTTTCTGAAAAATCGGGCCTGCAGGCCGTTCCCGGGTCCTTGTTCTCAGTCTGAGCACATGATGCGTCATGACGAAAACGGGAACCGCCAAGATCGGCCGGTTCAAGCTGCGGCCTTTTCCATTTCCTGGTTCGCGTTTGCCGTGCTGAAGAGCCCGCAGTGAACCAAGACTGGAATTTGGACTTGAGAGCACCATTGAGCACACGAGTTCTGGTTTTCCGGCGGGATTCCGGGGACGGGCATGGATCAGTGCGATGCCGGGCCTGGCGCAGACGAGCGCCAGGCGCCGCGAGCGGAACTGCAATGGCATTTTGTTAGTCGTGCGGAATTTTCGTTCTGATTTTCGTCCGGACGCAGGGCTCTGATTCACTGGTCTTTATCTGCGGTGCGGAATTTCGGGTTTCCCGGGGTTGACACCCGTCCCCGGCCATGGCATGTCATGCTTGGATCGGATCGTCTGTCAGGAGCTTTCAGCCATGGACCCGCGAATCGCTGCCCTCAAGTCCACCACCTTTCCGGGCCGGCGCTTCACGCGGCGCCAGATCGCCGACATCCAGGAGACCGTCGGGCTGTTCCCGAACGACAGCCGCAAGGAATTGTCGAAGACCATCTGCGAGAACCTGGACCGGACCACGCCGAGAGGCGAATGCCGGGTCGCTGCCGGCCTGCGGCTTCTCGAACACCTGGAGGAATGCGGGATCCTGACCCTTCCGGAGAAGCGCGACACGGCGGCGAAGTCGGCGCGCGGGCCGATCGTCCATGTGCGGGCCTCCGATCCGCAGCCCGAGATCGCCTGCGCGCTCGCCGCCCTGGAGCCGCTGTCGCTGGAGGAGGCGGCGTCTCCGGAGGACGTGGCGCTGTGGAAGGCGCTCGTCGACCGCTACCACTATCTCGGATGCCCGCGGCCCTTCGGGCCGTCCGTCCGCTGGTTCGTCCGCGACCGCCGCGGGCGGCCTCTCGCGGTGCTGCTGTTCGAGGCGGCGGCGCGGACGCTGCCGGCCCGGGACGAGTGGATCGGGTGGAGCGCGGCCGACCGCGACCGCCGGCTGCACCTCGCGGTGTCGAACAGCCGCTTTCCGGTGGTGCCATGGGTCCGCGTCGACAACCTGGCGTCAAAGGCGCTGGCGATGGCGCTGCGCGCCCTCGCCGACAGATGGGAGGAGCGGCACGCCTGCCGCCCGGTCCTGTGCGAGACCTTCGTCGACCCGACCCGCTTCGACGGCGCCTGCTGCAGGGCCGCCGGCTGGCAGCGGATCGGCATGACCGCCGGCAAGCGCAGCGGGCGCGGCGCCAAGCCGGCCAAGGAGATCCTGGTCAGGGCGCTCGACCCGGAGTTCCGCAGGATCCTGAAGGGAGAGGCGAAACCGAAGCCGAAGCGCCGCGACAGGCCTCCCGCCTCCGACGGCCGCTTCGTCGCCATGTGGTCCCGGGTCGCCGACGCGGCCGCCGGCATCGCCGCCCGCCACGACCGGGAACGGCTGCAGAGACGCAGGGTGACGGACAGCCTCATCGTCATGCCGTTCGTCTTCCGCCTGGTGCTGGCGCGCGGGCGGAAGGGCCATGCCGCCGTGACGGCCGAGCTGCGGGAGCGGTGCCGGAAGTCCGGCATCGCGCTGCCGCAGCCGCAGCCGGTCGCCGCCTCCTCGATCTGCAAGGCCCGCGCCCGGGTGCACGAGAACCTGTTCCGGGACCTGCACCGCGAGATCCTCCGCACGGCATCCACGACCCGAACCGGAACGGACACCGGACCTTCGCCGTCGACGGCTCCAAGCCGACCCTGCCGCGCCCGCTCGTCGATGCCGGATATCCGCTCCCGAACGACGGCGCCCGCCACCCGCAGGGCCTGCTGTCCTGCCTGTACAGGCTCGACAACCGCATGCCCGTCGACTTCCTCCTCGCGTCCGACGCCGACGAGCGCGCCGCCGCGCTCGCCCATCTCGACGCACTCTCGCCCGGCGACGTCGTGGTCCTCGACCGGGGATGCCTCTCCTTCGTCATGCTGCACGCCATGACCGTGCGCGGCCTGCATCCGGTGTTCCGCATCCAGCGCAGCTCCGCCGCCGCCTTCAACAGCTTCCGCGACGGCGACCGCGTCAGGATCACGCCGGGAAAGGAGGCCCTGCGCAAGCTGCGGGCCGCGGGCTTCGCAACCCCGGCCCCTCCGGTCGTCCTGCGCCTGGTCCGCTACGACATCGCGGGCGAGCGATGCGCGCTCGCCACGACCCTCGACGACCCGGACCGGTACAGCGTGGCGGACCTCTCGGACCTCCATCACGGACGCTGGTCGATCGAGGAACTGTACAAGACTTCCAAACATGTCATCGCGGTGGACGAATTCCACGGCAGGACCGAACGCGGCGTCCGCCAGGAACCCTGCGCCCATTTCAACCTCATCGCCATGGCACGCCTGTTCTCCAATCAGGGCGACAGCCTCCTCGACGACATGCACGAAGGCGACCTGCCGAAGAGGCGGACGAACTTCTCCAACGCACTGGCCATGCTCGCAATCAACCTCGAGGAGATGATCCTGGCCCAGACCGCGGCCCTGGCCGACACCGTCGGGCGCATGGCGGACTCGATCCTCGCGGTCAGGGCGCGGCTGCGGCCGGGACGGTCGTTCCCGCGCCGCTCGCGAAAACCGGTCGGAAAGTGGAGCCGCAAGCGAGAGCAGACCGCGTAGCCCGAAACCCGCCGTCCGGACCGGAAAGGGGCACGGCAGCCCCGAACCGCTCGCGCAGCCTTAAGCGGAACTTCAAACGGGGTTTTCGCGCATAACCCCTTGACATCAAACGGAAATTCGGCGATCCAAGGGGCCGGAAGCGGGACTCGTGTTCCCATGAGACGCGCAGGGGCGGCTGCCGGCGCTCCCGGCGGGCGGTTCCGGAAACGGCGCTGCATGAAAGCGTTTCTTTTCGAATTTCCCCTTGACATCATAGCGGAAGCCGGCAGAATGTCGGCAAGTCACGTTCCCATGAGGCCGTCCGCCATGGCTCTCAACATCGAACGCATCTCCGGCAGGCACGGAAGGCCCGCGGTCCTCCTCCGCGAGGCGTGGCGGGAGGGGAAGCGGGTCCGCAAGCGGACCGTCGCCAACCTGACGAGGCTCCCGCCCGAGGCCGTCGAGGGGTTCCGGGCGGTGCTGAAGGGCGCCGTCGCCGTCAGCGACGTCCGCGAGCTGCTGCAGGTCGAGCGCTCCCTGCTGCACGGCCACGCGGCGGCGGTGCTGGGGACGATGAAGCGGCTCGGCTTCGGGCGCATCCTCGGGCGCAGGAAGGAGCGGAGCCGGGACCTCGCGCTCGCCGCCGTCGCCGCGCGGATCCTCGACCCCGCATCGAAGCTGGCCACCGCCCGGGCGCTGGACCCGGAGACCGCGACCAGCAGCCTCGGAACCCTGCTCGGGCTCGGCCCCGTCTCCGGCAACGAGATGCTCGACATGCTCGACTGGCTGCTGAAGCGCCAGCCGTGGATCGAGCGGAGCCTGGCCAACCGGCACCTGAAGGGCGGGAACACGCTGATCCTGCACGACGTTTCCAGCTCGTACCTGGAGGGACGGTGCTGCCCGCTGGCGGCCTTCGGCCACAGCCGCGACGGCAAGAGGGGAAAGATGCAGATCGCCTACGGCCTGCTCTGTGCCGCGAACGGCTGCCCGGTGGCGGTGGAGGTCTTCGCCGGGAACGCGTCCGACCCGTCCACTGTGGCGGGCCAGGTGGAGAAGATCCGCTCCCGCTTCGGCATCGACCGCGTGGCGCTCGCGGGCGACAGGGGCATGCTCACGACGGCGCGGATCCGCGAGGACCTGGAGCCCGCGGGGCTGGACTGGATCTCGGCGCTGAAGACGAGCGACATCCGCAGGCTGCTGAAGGAGGGCGCGGACGGCGCCCCGGCGCCGCTGGTGCCCGAGGCGCTGGTGCCCGACGCGGTGGCGGAGATCACCGGGCCGGACTTCCCCGGCGAGCGGCTGATGGTCTGCCTGAACCCGCGGCTGCGGGAGGAGCGGGCCCGGAAGCGCGAGGAGCTGCTTCAGGCCACCGAGGAGACGCTCTCCGGCATCGCCGCCGCCGCCGCGCGCGGCAGGCCGGGCCCGGCGAACCGCGACCGGACCGTGAAGGCCCTGGGGCGGAAGGCGAACCGGCGCCGGGTGGAGAAGCACTTCGACGTCGCCGTGCGCGACGACGGGATGGACTGGGCGCGGAGCCCGGACAGGATCGAGGCGGAGGCGCGGCTCGACGGGATATACGTGGTCCGCACCAGCCTGGATTCGGAAGCCGTCGGGCCGGAGGCGGCGGTGGAGGCATGCAAATCCCTCGCCGGCGTGGAGCGCGCGTTCCGGAACGCGAAGGGCGACCTCCGCATCCGCCCGGTCCACGTGTATTCGGCGGACCGCGTCCGGGCGCACGTGTTCCTGTGCATGCTGGCGCTGCACGTGGAGTGGCACATGCGCCGGCGCCTGGCGCCGATGCTGTTCGAGGACGACGACCGCGAGGGCGCAAGGGCGCGGCGGAGCTCGCCGGTGGAGCCCGCCGGGGTCTCGGACAGCGCGAAGGCGAAGGCCGGGACGAAGCGGACCCCCGACGGGCTTCCGGTCCACAGCTTCCGGACGCTTCTCGCGGATCTCTCGGGCGTGGTGCTGAACCGCGTGCGCCTGCCGGGCCGCGGCGACAGCCTGCTGTCGGTGGTCACCAGGCCGACCCCGGTCCAGGAGCGGGCCTTTGAGCTGCTCGGGGTCGGGCACGACCAGGATGTTCCCATGAGGATGCCAGGCTGAGCGACGCCCGCCGGGCCGGAAAACCCCTGAAAAACAACGGTTTTCCTGCGGAATCCTTGCTTCCCTTCCCCGTGAAGTTCCGCTTAAGGAAACGACACCGAAACGTTAAGGAAATGCCATTGGACGAAGTCCAGCCCGCGCTCCAGGCGGGCCGGTGCCTTGGCGAAGGGCAGGCATCCCCTGTCGTGCACGATGACGTCGCCGGGGGCGGCGCGGGCGAGGTGCGCGCGCGCGTCCTCGCGCTCGTTCCCGTGGTCGAACAGGTCGAAGTCGACCGGGACGCGGTCGCGCAGCCGGCACGGCACGCCGGCCATGCCCTGCGGGCAGTGCGCGCCGTCCGGGACTCGGAAGCCGCTCCCTGCGAGCTCGCTCGGCAGGGCGGTCTTCGAGCCGTTGACGACGAGGATCCTGCGGCCTTTCCAGGGCGGGCATTCGGGGCCGGCGGCGAGGATCTCCAGGTGCAGGCGCCCGAAGGCGGCCTCGTCGAGCTTCTCCCGCGCCTCGCAGGCCGTCGCCGCCGCCGGCGGCTCCTCCTGCGGCAGCCCTGTCCGCGCGGCGCGGCGACGAGGCGGAGCACGAACAGCATGACCGTCAGGCTGTCGAACACCCGCCTCCGCTTCCGCCGACGCGCGTCCTCGCGCGCCGCGACGGCCGCGACCAGCGCCTCCCAGCCCTTCGAGAACCGGCGGTCGGCGGCGGCGGAGCAATGGCATTTCCTTTGACCGCAGGGTTTCGCCGGACTTTCTTTTGAACTCGCGCGACCCTGTCCTGATGGCACGATGAGCCTGCGCGGTTTTTTTTGTTGAAGAGGGTTGACACCGGCCCCGTTCCATGTGATGCATGATTCGGGACATTGCATCTTCCGGAGGGGGCACGATGGATCCGCGCATCGAGAACCTCGAGTCCACCACATTCTTCGGCCGCCGCCTGACCCGCCGCCAGATCGCCGACATCCAGGAGACGGTGGCGCTCTTCCCCAACGACAGCCGCAGCGAGCTCGCGAAGACGATCTGCGAGCACCTGAACTGGCACACGCCGAAGGGCGACTGCCGCGTGTCGGCCTGCCTCCGCATGCTGGAGCGCCTGGAGGGGTTCGGGATCCTGACGCTTCCGGAGAAGCGGGACAACGGATCCGGCGCGCTGCCGCCGATCAGGCACACGGCGGCATCGGACCCGCAGCCGGAGATCGCCTGCGGCCTGTCCGCCCTCGAGCCCCTGTCGCTGCGCGCGGCGGACGGTCCCGGGGAGAGGGCGGAGTGGAACGAGCTGGTCGACCGCCACCACTGCCTGGGCTGTCCCCGGCCGTTCGGCCCGCACCTGCGCTGGTTCGTCCTGGACCGGGACGGCCGGCGCCTCGGCTGCCTGCTGTTCGAGGCGGCGTCCCGGACGCTGCCGGCCCGCGACGAATGGATCGGATGGAGCGAACGGGACCGCGAGCGCCGGCTGCACCTCGCGCTGGGCAATTCCCGCTTCGTCGTGTTCCCGTGGGTCGCCGTGCCGAACCTTGCGTCTCGGGTCCTCGGCATGGCGGCGGCCCGCCTTCCGGGGGAGTGGGAGCGCCGCCACGGATGCCGCCCGGTGCTGTGCGAGACGTTCGTCGACCCGACCCGCTTCGACGGCGCGTGCTGCCGCGCCGCCAACCGGGAGCGCATCGGCATGACCGCCGGGCGGAAGTCGGGCCGGCGGGCGAAGCCGGCCAAGGAGATCCTCGTCCTGCCCCTCGACCGGAACTTCCGCGACGTCCTCCGGGGGCGCGAATCTCCGGCGCGCTCCCCGCGTCCGCCGCGTCCCGACCGGGACGACCCGCTGGTCGCGGCGTGGCTGCGGATCATCGACTCGGCCACGGCGCTGGCCGACGCGCACGACCGCCGCTGGATGAAGCGGCGGCGGGTCCTGAACAGCCTGATCGTGACGCTGTTCGTGTTCCGGCTGGTCCTGTCGCGGGGGAAGAAGGGCTGCGCGACCGTGACCGGGGAGCTCTGGGAGCAGTGCCGCAAGCTCGGCATCGCGATGCCGCAGCGCGAGCCGGTGACGGCCTCGTCGATCTGCAAGGCCCGGCAGCGGGTGCACGAGGAACTCTTCCTCGACCTTCACCGCGAGATCCTGCGCCACGGCGGCGATGGTGCGCGCTGGAAGGGCCGCCGCCTGTTCGCGGTTGACGGCACGAAGATGAACCTGCCCCGGAAGCTTGTCGATGCCGGCTACCCGCTCCCGAACGCCGGCGCCCACTATCCGCAGGGCCTGGTGTCCTGCCTGTACCGGCTCGACACCAAGGTTCCGGCCGGCTTCTCGCTCTCCGCCCGCGCCTGCGAACGGACCGCCGCGCTGGGCCACCTGCACGCCCTGGAGGCCGGAGACGTCGTCGTGCTCGACCGGGGATACTTCTCGTTCGAGCTCCTCCACGCCGTCATCCGCACGGGCGCCCACCCGGTGTTCCGGCTCCAGGCCAACAGCGCGGCCGCCTTCAGGGACTTCATGGCGGGCGACGGAACCGAGGCCGTCGTCGCGGCGTCGCCGGGGCCGGACACGAGGCGCGAGCTTGCCAGGCGACGGCCCGGCGAGCGGTTCGATCCGGTCGGCGTCCGGCTGGTGCGCTGCAAGACCGATGGCGACGACTTCAATCTCGCCACGACGCTGCTGGACGCGGACGACGTCTCCGCCGGCGACCTCGGCGACCTCTGCCACGGGCGCTGGTCGATCGAGGAACTGTACAAGGTCTCGAAGCACACCATGAAAGTGGACGAGTTCCACGGCCAGACCGAGCGCGGCGTGCGTCAGGAACTCTACGCCCATTTCAACCTGATCGCCATGACGCGGCTCCTGTCCGGGCATGGCGACGACCTGCTCGCGGACATGCGCGAGCACGGGAAGGAACGCCAGACAGTGAACTTCAAGAACGCGGTCGCGGTCGTGGCCGCCAACCTCGAGGAGACGCTGCTCGCGCAGGTCGACGCCGTCGCCCGGGCCGTGACAAGGATGGCGGAGGGAATCCTCAAGGTGCGCAGCCGGCTCCGGCCAGGACGGAGGTATCCACGGAAATCGATGAAGCCGGTCGGCAAGTGGAGCCGAAGAAGCAAGGCCGCAGCCTGAAGCCGGAAGATCCCGAAACGGCAGGGGCCGCCCGCGACGGATCAGGTGCGAGTCCTTAAGGAAATGACGCAGAATCCTTAAAGAAATGCCATTGGGCGGCGGAGCGGCCCCGCCCGGACCGCGTCGGCGGCTTCGACCTTCCCGCGTCGCGCTCGCCGCGCAGGATCTCCCGGGCGCCCTCGCGGAGCGGCAGGACGCAGGCGCCCTTGCGCGTCTTCCTCCCGCCGGCGGTCTCCCCGATGCGCTCCCAGTTGGCTGCGCGGCAGCACGAGGCCCTGAACCGCGTCTCGTCGACGAAGGTCTCGCAGAGGACGGGCCGGACCCCGTGGAGGCGCTCCCGGCCGTCCGCGAGCCGCCGCGCCGCCGTGGCCAGCGCCGAGGAGGCCAGATTCGGCACGGAGACCCAGGGAAACACGAGAAAGCGCGAGTTGACGGCCATGAGGTGCCGGCGGCGGTCCCGCGTCCGGGCGTTCCAGCCGATCCAGCGGTCGCGGCACGGAAGCGTCTTCGTCGCCGCCTCGAACAGTAGGCATCCCGGCCTGCGGCCGGCCCGATCCGTCGCGAAGTGGCGGACATGCGCGGCGAAGGGGCGCCTGCGGCCGAGGCAGTGGCGGCGGTCGACGAACGTGTTCCGGAGCTGCCGGCCTCCCGTGTCCGTCACCGGCTCGACGCACAGCGGGCGCAGGTCCGCGAACGGCGCGGCGATCTCCGGCTGCGGGTCCGAGGCGGAGGTCCAGGCCGGCGCGTCGACAGCCTTCATGTCGCGGACGCTGTCCTCCCGTACGGGCGGCAGCTTGAGGATGCCGTGGCTCTCGAGCGTCTCCAGCATCCCGAGGCAGGCCCCGACCTTGCAGGCGCCCTTCGCCGTCGTCCAGCCGACGTGCTCGCAGATCGTCTTCGCGAGCTCGTTGCGGCTGTCGCTGGGGAAGAGCGCCACGGTCTCCCGGATGTCGGCGATCTGCCGCCGGTTCGGGCGGCGGCCCGAGGGGGCGATCGACTGCAGGTCGGTGATTCGCTGGTCCATGGGCGGCTCCCGCACTTGCCTGACGACAGCATGCGAATCGCGGGCCGCTTGGCAGGCGTCTTGCGGAAAAAAGCTGTCCGGGCCGAACAAGCCGCATGTTTTCAAACACTTGCGGGCCGCGGAAAATTCGTCCGCGAAGCCGCAAGTCTATCCGAATGCCATTGGTCTGCCGGCCTGACGCTGGCCGTCAGCCCGACCCTGCAGGCGAACTTCAGCGCCGGATGGGGGCGCGAGCGGACCAGGATCGCAGCCATGCGCAACCGGACGCTCAGGACCTCGCTCGGCGCGAGCCTCGCGCTTCCGCGCGGATACAGCGTCTCGGGAACGCTGTCAGGGAGCTGGACCGGCTACAAGGGTCCGGGACTTCCTCCGTCGAATGTCGTGGATGGCTCGCCGCGCAAGGATGCGACGCGGTCGATCCGTCTTTCGGCGCACAAGCGCGACCTGACCATCGGGGGGTTCAGCCCGCAGCTTTCCGTCACGCACGAGCGGCGGGGAAGCAATGCGCAGCAGGCCGACTACCGGCGCACCGGCGGCGAGATCAGCTTCGTGCGGCAGTTCTGAGGATGTCCGTCGGTTCGGCGGCGGCTTTCGCCCGGGCCGCTGGCCCCGCTACCGTTTCCAGTGCAGCGTGACGTGGACGCCGAAGTCGGCGGCCGCATGCCGCGATCCGTCGTCCTCGGAGATCGCGATTTCGATGGCCGTGCGCGGCGAAAGTTCGTAGACGCCCCCGAATCCGAGCATGACGGCCGGGCCGGCAAGCGGTGCCAGGGACGAGCCGCCGTAAGGCGTGGAGTTGACATCCAGCTGTGCAGTCAGGGAAAGGCGGTTCAGCAGCGCCCATGTCACGCCGAGCCGGCCGAAGGCAATGACCCTTTCGCCGATGCCGGAAAGCGCCGCCGGCGGCGATCCGACCTGGACGCCCAGGGTCGACCCCCAAGACCAGGTGCGCGGTCCGCCGCCTGGTCGGAACAGCGGTCCGGAAGTCTCTGCCCAAACTGAAGCCGAAGGATTTCCCGAGCCAGTCAGCGCATCTTCGTTGCCGGTCGGGAACCTGACCGCACCGCGCAGGACCAGGCCGTCATTCCGAAGATGGTTCCGTTCAAGCTTTCGGCCCAGTCCGACCGTGATGTCGCCGAGGGAGGAAACGCGTTCATCCAGATCGACAAGCGTCGCCCCGTTTCGGACATAGGTGAAGGCGAGCCGGTTGCGGGGCGCGGTGTCCCGACCGCCCTGCGGCAGGCCGAAAAAGGAATGCCAGTTCTCGATGAACCCGTCGAACACCCCGCCTGCGTGCGAAACAACGGAAGCCTCGAAAAAAGTCTCCCAGCCATTGCCGAGGCCATGCCTCAGGCCGATCGTCTGCCGGTAGGTTTCGCCGTCCGTGAGCATCTGCTCGCTCCCCGACCGCGCGCTGATCATGTGCGAAGCCACGTCTGAAGACAACGATACTCTGGACACGCCTTGCATGAGGACGCAGGAGCCGTGCGAACCCGGTACGCCGTAGGCGAGATGAAACGGGTTCAGATTGACAATTCGAAGAGGAGTCGCGCCGTCGCAGGGAGCGTTTTCATTGGCCATGACACGCGATGGCGACGAAACCGAACTCGCCAGAACGCAGACAACAGCCAGAACCCGCCAAAGCCCCGCCGACGGGACGGACAGTATTCGTTTGCGGGAACCGCGTGCTTGACTGGCCATCAGGCGGCCTCCGTTTTGAATTCACTGGCCACTGGAGTTGCCGACTCAACCGACCCCCGCTGTGCAGACGCGCCAATCCCGGACGCCAGCATGTCCGCCGCTGCATTCAGGCTGCAGATTCCGAGAATACTTGACCGTTTGTCCACATTTCCTCCGCAGGTTTGTCGACATTCTGTTCCAGCGGCCAAGACCGTCGATCCGGGCGGTGGTCCACGCCCTCGGTGATCCGCGAGAAGGCGGCTTGAAGGCGCCGGTTCTACCCCGACATTTGCTTCCGAACAATGCACTTGCGGAGTCAAGGGGATCAATGAATGGAACCGGCTTGACGGCATTGCGGTCAATCCCGAGGTCTCTTCTGGAACCTGGCCTGCCGCTTTCCGATGTTGCGGCCGCAGCTGGCGTCTCGAAGGGCATGGCGGTGAATGTCGTCGCGCGTGCATAGGCGGCGGGCACGGGATCGTCCAGAACCTGCGGACGCCGCGCGACCCCGGCGCCGCGGCCCGGCGGCGGCAGGCGGATGCGGCCCGCAGCCTCGAACTCGCGCAGGTCGGTCAGGCAGCTGGAAACGCGCAGCTCCCCGCAGGCGTCGACGAAGCCGAACAGCGCGCAGACCTCCCGCGCAAGCGCTGTCCTGCCCGGAAAGCTGTCGGGCGGCGGCAGGACGACAGAAGCTCGTGACTGGAGACCCGCAGCGTCGTCCGGTCAAAGTCGATGAGATCCTCGACCCGCTCAGGCAGGAGGATCATTTCTCTTCTCTCATCATGCTCGCTTCTCAGTCTTTGGCCTTCTGCCTGGACCATAGCATGGCTCGCCTGGAGTGTTCTTTCCTCCCGGTGCGCAAGCCGCCGCGTTCGCCCTATGGCGGTCCCAGGGTAGTGCGACTGTCAGGATCGCCCAACCGTCCGACGCACTCCGCCGGCAACTACCTCGATGAGAAAGTCCATTCCGCCGCCTGCTCGATGAGGCTGCCCGGAGGAAATGCTCTCAATACCGAGTCTCCCGGCCCAACCGAATGAAATGGCTCCGCAGGGGAGTTCGAGGCAGCGCCGGTCTCAGAGAGACCCGGAAGGCGCCAACCCCGAGACTGTGTCCGAAATTTGCAGCATGTTTCGGACATGACGACACTGACGCAAGAGACAGGTCCACTCTCCCAACTCCTTGCCCGCGTAGCGACTGCGCCGGATGAGGTCTGGGTGCGCCCGTCGCCAGCCGATATAGGCGTTGATCGCTTCCAGGAGGGTCACAAGAGGCCCTCCAAGTCGATCTCGCCGACCTCGCGCAGCGTGTCGAGTTGCACCTTGGCATATGCGGCAGTGGCCGAGACGCTGCGATGACCCGGGCAGTCACCCACCTCCTTCATCGACAGGCCGTGGTCGAGAAGATGCCGTGCCGTGCCGTGACGGAGCGCATGGGAGCCTCGGCGTTGCCGGCAATCCCGATGCGTTCGACGCGACTTCTGACAACACGGCTGATTGTGCCCCCGGTTGTCGGCCGTATCGGTGCATTCAGCGTCAGGAACAGCGCTCTTTCCGGACGCGGGGGGCGAACTTCGCGGAGGCAGCGCAGGGTCGCCTGCCCGACACTGCGCGACAGGGGATGGCGATGGGTGCGTCCCGACTTCGGGCAGCGAACCTGCAATTGCTCCTCGGTCCAGTCCAGGTCGTCGAGCCCGAGGCCGGCAACCTCGCCGGCGCGCAAACCATAGGTGATCAGCAGCATGAGAATGGCCCGGTCGCGGATATCGGTAGCCCGGTCGCCTTCGGTGGTTGCAGGCAGGTGCACGATCTCGTCCCGATCCAGTTCCTTCGGGATCGTCTCGCCGGGGTGGAACTGCGGCGCCATGATGCCATCGGCAAGTCCCGCCATGCACCAGCCACGGTCTTCGGCGAAACGGAAGAAAGTGCGCAGGTGTTTCGCGCAATTGCGGATTGTAACCCGGCTGAGGCCACAGGCGTGCCAGTAGGCGATCTGTCCGTCGATATCGTCGATGCAGACCAAATCCAGGGTGATTCCGCGATCATCCATCCTGTCGAGGAAAAGATCGACAGAATTGCAGCAACCGCGAACCGTCTTCTCGGACCAGCCCAGTTCCGCGCGCATCCAGTTTGCGAAGGTTGCGACCTCGTCGACATGCGCGTGTCGTGGCCGGCAAGGCTCCTCCGCGAACAAGTCCGCAAAAAGCAGCCATCGCACAGCGCGACCGATGAACCTCCGTCGGGCACCCGGCCGCGCATGCTTGTCGGACCGGCGCACGCCAGGCATTGACCATTGCCCCGCTGCAGCCTCGACGCGACTGATGTCAACGCGGCAATTGCCGGTCTGCAGGTCGAGAAGGTGAACCATATGGATCTGATGACTGGCGATTTTGCGAAGCGTTTTCGGCCGGGCACCACTCTCGGCACAATGCCCAAGCCAACAAAGCTGCTCATCGAGGAGTGGTGCCGTACGGCACCTCTCGATGGTGGAACCATGGGTGAAGAGTTCTTCGAACATGATCGTGTCTCCCTCTTGTGGAAGACAGGATCACGCCATGACGGGGGAACAGAAAAAATTATGTTACGGCGTGGCGATCCTTCACTTGCTTGAAACGCCAGTTTCCGCTCTCCATGACAGGTTCTCCAGCGCGTTCATGGTATCAGAAGAGGCCGGGATTGCGACTTCATCCAGGGATGTCATGGCGCAGCCGAAATCCCGGCGCGTGTTCAGTCACGGATGGGCCGGGTTGGCCGGACAGAAGGGGGCAGACGGAAGAGGCCCGAACTCGGCGGTGCAGCCATCGCCGGAGAGCCGGCCATCGAATGCGGGCAGCGTTCCAAATAAAATGTTGCGGAGAAGCCAACGACATCACTGTTTAACCGGACACTTTTGAGCCACCGCAACATGAAAACAACCGCAACATAGAGGTCCAAATGTTGCGCGCAACATTTGGACCTGCCGACAACCCGGGACCTGATCGACAGGCTCGGGGTCGACGCGACGCTGCGCAGGCTCTGCGGCTGGCCGCGCGTCGGCGCGATCCCGAGCGAGGCGACCTTTTCGCGGGCGTTCGCCGAATTCTCCCAGGCCCGCCTTGCGGAGCGCATGCACGAGGCCCTGGTGAAGGAGGCCCTGGGAGCGGAACCGGTCGGCCACGTCTCGCGGGACTCGACGGCGATCGAGGGGCGGGAGAAGCCGGCGCCTAAGCCGGCGGCCGGGAAGAAGCCGAAGCGCCGGCGCGGGCGTCCCCGCAAGGGCGAGGAAGTCGAGAAGGAACCCGGGCGTCTCGAACGTCAGTCGAATGGCATGAGCCTCAAGGAGATGCTCGCCGACCTGCCGCGCGCCTGCGACCATGGCGCGAAGAGGAACGCCAAAGGCTTCCTGGTCAGCTGGAGAGGCTACAAGCTGCACCTCGACACGGCCGACTGCGGCGTGCCGGTGAGCGCCATCCCGGCCTCGGCATCGGTCCACGACAGCCAGGCGGCGATCCCCCTCGCGACGATGACCGCCGGACGCGTGACCAACCTCTACGACCTCATGGACGCGGCCTATGACGCGACAGAGATCCGCCGAGACGAGCGAACGCCTCGGCCACGTCCCGATCATCGACGCCGACCCGCGCCGCGACAGGGATCTCAAGCAGGACCTGAAGCGGGAGGCCCGGGCGCTGCGCGCGTGCGGCCTCGCCATGCCCGAGAGCGTCCGCTACCGGATCCGTTCGGGGGTCGAGCGGAGCAACGCCCGGCTGAAGGACGAGTTCGGGGCCCGCCACGTGCGCGTCCGGGGACACGCGAAGGTTCTTTGCCACCTGATGTTCGGGGTTCTGGCGCTGACGGCCGGCCAGTTGATGCGCCTCGCCGCCCCTTCCTGACGCTCTCCCTGTCCTTCGGGACGGCCCGATCCCCTCCGAAACGCCGCCGCGGGGCCGGCGAGCGGCGAAGCATGGCCGGCGCCGCGGCATGTTCGCCCCTTGTTCCGGACCGTTCGGCGGCAGCGGCGAAAGTCCGAGGATGCGGGCGGCCTGATTCGCGATTCCGGCCGCGCCGGGAAGCCGGTCCCGTTCATCGGCTGTTCAACTCAATATTTTGAAAGAGGTTCAAAACAAACAAAATTGGCCCTGAATCACGCCCGACAGGGTCTTGTTCCATGACGATACGGGCACTACAGTATCGCCATCGCTTGTTCCAAATCAGGAGCATCTCACGATGATCGCGACGAATATCACGCGATGGAAAGCGAGGATCTGCTCGCTTCTGGTCGCCGGTCTGTTTGTCATGGCCGACGCCTTTTCCAACACGAACCCCGCCCTCGCGCAGGCGGAGGGAGCCTGTCCGCTCCCTGCCGGCATGGCTCTGCTCGCGCCTCCGCGCGTGACGGCGCAACAGGTGGAAGACGGAAGCGCAAGCCTGACGGAGTTCGCTCTGGCCGCGCGGGATCGATACATGAGCCTTGGCCAGGAAGTCAGAACCCTGGAAGGAGCAGCATACCTTCAATGCCGCATCAGGGAGGAAGGAAGCCCCTGGCGTTCCGGTTCTACCTACCTTGTGTTTCTGACGCCCGACGGCAGGGTATTCGAACACGCGAAGTCCATGGCGCTGTCGGGCAGGAAGCTCGATCCGTCGATTTACGGCGCGATCCTCCAGGCAATGGGAATCGATCCTGCCGCCCTTGCCGACCCTGCTGCGGCTTTTGCCGCCTTCGCCGCCGCGGCCGGGAATGGGGGAGCGTTCAACGTACCCGATGTCCCGGGTGCCTCCGGCTATGCTGCCGTGTATGCGGCCAACCCGCAGGTTCCGATCATGCTCGTCGGGTTCGAGATCGACGAATCCCACCTGGTCGAAGAGGAAATCGATTTCGGCAACCCCTCCATTACCGCCGCGGAGGTCGTGGACCGGAGGACGCTGAAGGCTTTCGTCACGGAAGCGATCAAGTACTTCCTGTCGGTCTTGGAGACGAACGATCCGGCCGCCATTTCGAAGCTCCGGACCGCCCTGCGGGATCCGAACGGGCCTTGGAGGCATGGTTCGGTCTATCTCTACGCGCTGGAACGCACCAGCAACCTCATCTGGTTCCACGGCGCCTTTCCGGACCGATACGAGTATCGTCCTCTGGTGGCGACCGTCCGGGACGCCGTTACCGGGGAGCTCGTCCTGCCGCAGGTCATCGAAGCTGCGGAAAGCAGCCCTGAAGGGGGCTTCCTCGTGTATCACTTCGACGATCCCACCGACCCGGACGACAGCGCCGATGTTCCGAAAATCGGCTACGCCCGCCAAGTTGTCGCCACGGTCAGGAGGGCTGACGGGATCGAATTCATGCTGGATTTCATCGTCGGGTCGGGCATTTACCTGACTTCGCCGGAGGTGGTCGCCGGGAGCCGGAACACGGTTGTCGAGTCGGTTCTGCCGCAGGTCATGCGGGCGATGACGGCGAGCACGGTCGATGCGATATCGGGCCGCATCCGGCAGGCAGCCTCCGGTGCCCCGCTGACGGGAGCGGCCAGCCTGGGCGGTGCCTCCACCCTTTCCGACGCCGTGCTGGCGAACCGGCACGCTCTGGCGAACGGCTCGTTCGAACCCGTCCGGCTGCTCGCGGATTCATCCTTCGTCCTGCCGCTCGCCGCGGCCGGTACCGGGGACGGCGGCCTTTTCCGGGACCTGGCGTTCTGGGGCAGCGGCGACTACCGCAACCTTTCCGGCGGCAGCAGCCGGAGCGTGAGTTACGATGGTCGTCTGGCGAGCGGCAGTCTCGGGTTCGATGCCAGACTGGGCGCGAACCTGCTGGCGGGGATATCGGCGGCGCGGGCGCAGGGCTCGGTGGACTACACGTACTCGAACGCGCTGAAGGGCAAGCTCACCGTCGCGCTCACGAGCCTCAACCCCTATGTGGGCTGGCAGGCGCCGGGCGGCATGAGCATGTGGGCGACGAGCGGCTACGGCACCGGGGAAGTCGAAATCGAGGATGCGAACGGGACCGAAACGGGCGACCTGACGCAGCGGATGGTCGCGGCGGGCGCGAACGGACCTCTGGTATCCAACGATCGACTGATCGGGGGCGGCACCGCACGCCTCACCCTCAAGGTCGAGGCGGCCTTCACGCGGGCGGAAGTCGATGGCTCGGAGAGCCTCCGGAACATGTCGTTGAGCGCCAGCCGGCAACGGCTGATGCTGGAAGGATCCTACACCCGCGAGCTCTCCTCAGGGGCGACATTCACGCCGTCGATCGAGGTCGGCATGCGCCGTGACGGCGGAGATGGCGAGACCGGCAACGGCGTCGAGATCGTCGGCGGCCTGCGCTACTCCGACGCGGCGGCGGGACTGACCGTGGAGGGCGGCGCCAGAACGCTGGTGGGACACAGCAGCGATTACGACGAGTGGGGCCTGAGCGGGCTGGTACGGATCGATCCGGACGCGACTGGCCGTGGCCTCGCGCTCAGCGTGCAGCCGTCCTGGGGCAATGCCACCAGCGGGGTTCGGCAGTTGTGGGAAAACGGGGTGCCCGGGAGAGCGGCTTCGGCCCACCAGACAGCCGGGCACGTGGACGCGCAGGTCGCCTACGGCATCGGCGCCGCGCCGGGACTCGGGGTGGTGACGCCTTATGCGGGGCTCGGACTCGCCGGGGAAGGCGCGCGATCTTGGCGTGCCGGCATACGCTGGCAATTGGCGCCGGACGCGGGGCTGAGCCTCGAAGGCACAAGGCGCGAGCCCGCCGTTTATCATGACCCCGAGCACAGTCTGGCACTAAGCGGTTCCCTGCGCTGGTGATGCCGGCACCCGCGGTCACGGGTGAATCTCCAGTCCTCAAACCACCGGCATGACCATCCACCTGCCCGCCCGCTCGAACCGCGTGGCTTCAGGAAAAGGAACACCCCGCCCCTGCTATCGATACTGTAGCCCGTCATCCGTCCGCTTGACGAAGGCCAGCGGGGCCAGCCTGTCGATGACGTCGGCGGCGCCGACGGTGACGGTGCGCGCCTCGCCTGCGAGCCACCCGTCCGCCTGCGTCGGTCCAGTCTTCCCTTGCTCACGAACATTCGCCGGTCGGCGATGTCGGATGTTCCTTTGAGTACACACGGGATGAAGCCGCATCAGTTGATCCACCGGTCGGCTGCGCAGGGCGTATAACTTCTTCTTGGTGCCTCTTGCAAAATTCGTTTGACAAGCGAACTTTCCGCCGATTTCGACGATTTTGCTCGGATGGTCCTGGAGATCGGAGCCGCCACAAGGTATTGTGCAGTTGTCGAAAAAAGCAGCAACGGTGGCGGCCCCGATGTCCTTGAGATCCACCCCAACCAATGTCTGGAACCGATTTCAAGCGGAATAATGGGAACCGAACAGTTATGTGAACCTTGAATCCCAAGCACCTGTCATGACAAGTTTTTTTCCTGATCCAGTTCCCATAAAAAATCAAGCTCAGACGTTCGAAAGCATCGCCAACAGCGCGTCCTTCACGCCCGTGAACCGTCCCTTGCCAAGGTCCGGGGAACGCCACTCCGAGAGTACATCCAGCTTTTCCGCCGGATCCGTGCGCAGGTACATCTCCGTGGTCTGGAGGCCCTGATGCCCCAGCCACAGCGAAACCTTGCGGATGTCGCCGGTGGCCTCGAGAGTGTGGAGCGCGCAGGCGTGTCGAATGACATGCGGCACTGCCTTCCGGCGTGCGATCGACGGTTTCGCACGTGCCGCCGTCGCGACGTGCAGCGCGAGCCGTTTGGCGAAGCCGCGCCGGGTCATCCCCCGTCCCATCGCATTCAGGAACAAGAGGCGGTCGGGAACTTCGGGACGGATGGACGGCCATGCACCGAGCGCACGTCCCGTTTCCTTCCATAGCGGCAGGACGCGGGCCCGCTTGCCCATGCCCCGGATTTCGTCGAGCTGCGGCATCCTGACATCGTCGAGGCCGAGGCCGACCAGTTCGGAGACGCGGAGCCCGGCGTTGCAGGCAAGACACAACATCGCCCGGTCCCGGGTTCCGGATTTCGTGGCGGCATCCGGCGCCTTGAACAGCGCATCCACTTCGTCCCGGTCGAGATGATCCGGGTACCGGAACTCCAGGAAGCGGAAGAAGGATTTGAGCGAGGCCAAACGGGTGTTGCGGGAATTGACACTGTTGCCTCGTTCGGCCTCGAGAAGGTCGAGGAAGGCGAGGATGGTGTCGACATCGAGATGGCCGACCTCGAGCGCGCAGGGACGGATGCCGTGCCTGTCCGCAGCGAAGGTCGCGAGCAGCCTGCGAGCCGGCGGCTGTCCGGCAATGGCGCCGCCGAGAGCGTTCATGTTGGCGAAGTCCGACAGGCCGAGCCGGCCCGGCTCGCGGGTCTGACGGAAGACCGCCTCCTGATCGGGGCCATGGCGTGCCCGCCAGTCACGGATGCGGCGCTCGAGGGCACGCCGGACGCCCGGGTTCGGATCGGGGCGGCGGCGCATCGGTTCCTCGAACACTCCAAACGCGCGAATGCCCGGATCGGCTTCCAGCATCGGCACGACTTCCTCTTCGAACATCCCGGCCAGCGGGTCCGGGCGCCGCCGCCCCCGCGGGGCCTTTTTCCGTGAGGGAAGCGTCGGATCCTGGTTGATCCGGCAGCCGCTGCGGGCACTGAAGCCAGCCTTGGCAGCGGCCGCTTCCGTCAAACGGGATTCCCCGTGTTTCATGAAAGACCTCGTCCGGTTGTCCGTTGCATGGTGACCCGGCACCTTGCTCTCCTCTGCTCGAGAATTGTTGCAAGGTCGGCACCCGGCCAGCCGCAGACACCAAGGGAGGCGCGGGAGGGGGGCGAAAGAATTTCCTTCCGGCGGCCGTCAACTCCAGTCGGGCTGCGCCCTCCTTGCGTTGACGGCCGCCGGACCAACCCCCTCACACCAGACTGCCACCTTGATTGTCGCGCTGCACTGGTCTGCCTGTGGGCGGGCGAAATCCCCGCCAAAACGCCGCATCCCTATCGGGCCGCATGGTACTGGAAATCCAGCTTCACTTTCTCCGACGCCATCGCCGCAGTGCGCGCGCAACTCCGGCTCGACTGCATTTTCAGCGCTCCGCGCCAGACCGGAAGCGGCAGAAAATCCTGCCGTTCAATCGCGACCAAAACGACAGCGACAGCTCAAATCCGGAATGCACCGTGAAAACGTCTCGCCCGACAGGATCCAGCGCATGGTCGAGGCCCTGTGCTTCGCCGCATAGTCGTACAAAGTCGAGCTGAGACAGGCGATGGCTTTTATGCGTTGTCCATGCAATCGTTCCTTCGCCATCTTGCCTGACAGCATCGGGCGATGAAATACGCGTGGTTTCCTGCGACCGAACCGACCGACTTCAACGAACGCTTCCTCACGACGAATCCGTGCCATCCTCCGACCCCGAGTCGTTTGTCACCCCAGGGATCAAGGGAGGAAGTCATCCACAGGTTGGAAAATCGCGATCCTTTGGACAACTCTGCGATTGTCGTCCGACATTTGTCTTTTAATCCCTGGTTCGGGGCTGGCGCCGCCAGACATGGCTCAGCAGCGCCGACGTGGAGCAGCTTCGCCTCGCAGGGCGGGTCGGACCGAAATGTATCTGGATTCAAGGCTCCGTGTCGGAGCAGGGTCGGCCCTCCCTCCCGAACAGCTTCCGGGTCCTGGACGGATGCCGGGTCTGGAACCCGATCATCGCGAGTACAGGAGCGGGAGACATGCTTGCGGCAACGGCGGGCATCGAAGTCAGTCAGGGTCGCTTCCTTCGCCTCAAGCGCACGAAGAGACTTGTCGGGAACATGGTGAATGCAATTCTTTCGCCCACTCCTGCCCGGTCGACGGACAGCACGTCGAAGCTGCTGCACAACATGGCGAGCACAGTCCTGATCTCGAGCATTGCAAGATTGCGTCCGGGACAGAAGCGCGGACCGGCTCCGAAGGGAACGAAGGCGCGGTGATCGTGCGGGCCGCGCCTTTCCTCCGGCTTCAGGAGCCAGCGTTCGGGATCGAAGCGGTCCCCGTTCACGAAGTGCTCGTCCCGGGTTGCCAGGTGACGCAGCAGCATGAAGATCAAGGTTCCCTCGGGGATTCCGTACCCGAGGATTCGGGTATCGTGCAGCGCCTCCAGCATGTGCAGCGGCGCGACGGTCTTGAGACGCATGGCTTCGCTGCTGACTGCATCGATCACCGGCATCCGCTTGGTCTGCTCGAAGTCCGCCGTTCCGGGGGAGTTCGATGCGGCGAGCGCATCGATCTCGCGTCGGCAGCGATCAAGCCAGTCCGGATTTCCGGCAAGGAGATGAACCGTCCAGGCGATCATGTTCGCGGTCGTGTCCTCGCCGGCGAGCAGCAGGTTGCCGACATTGGCGAATATCTCCTCGTTGGTCACCCGCGACCCCTCGGCCTCCATCTCGACGATCACGGCCTCGAGGAAGTCTCGGGGCGAGCGGCGACGCTCGGGCTCGCGTTCAAGACGATCGCGCACGGCCTTCACCATGGAGGCGAACTCGAGCCCGAGCGCGTCCAGCGCGCGATCAAGCCCGCGGTCCGCCGGAAGGCGGAAGAAGCGCCAGTAGGGAAACGGGGAGTTCAGGCGCCTGTGCAGAACCGGAAACACCTTGTCGAGATGGCGCTGGATCTTCGGGCCGGACGTCTCCAGCGTATTGATGTCGATGCCGAAGGCCAGCTGCGTCGTCACGTCGACGGTGAAGCGCATCAGGTCGCGGCAGAGGTCGACGGGATCTCCCGCATCGGCCGCCCGCTCCCAGCGCCGCTGCAAACGCCCGACCGTGGTGGCGAGCTTCGGAAAGAAGTCCTCGATCCTTGCCCGGTTCAGCGCATCGACGACGATGCGGCGCTGTCTGCGCCAGTCCTCGCCCTCCGCGGCAAAGACCCCCTTGAGCCCCATCTCGGAAGCGGCGGCTTCGAGATGGCGGGGGCGGCGGAACCCGTCCGGGCGGTCGGCGAGGAGGCGCTGGATTTCGTCGCGGTCCGAAAGCACCGCCGCGCGGCGCGGGCCGAAACGAATCTGGTAGAGCGGACCGTACCGGTCGGCCCAGTCCTCGAGAAAGAGATGCAGGCGGTCGAGGCGGACTTGGTGCCGGTTGCCGATCAGGGGCAGCCCTCTCGGACCGGGAAGGTCCCTTGCCGCGGCCTCGACGCGTCTGCTGTCAACGATGGTACTCAAGTCAGTTCCCCGGCTCGCGGGCGCCTCTCCCCGGGGCACGGCAGAATCCCGCCTGCTTCTCCGATCCTCTCGTCGGGGATGTCCTGGAAGGTGCGCTCGATCATGGTGCTGTGCCGCGATTGCCATGAAGCTCGTCGCGATTCGGCTGAAGCGACTTGATGCTTCGTCGGCTTGCCGCCCCCGCCCGGTCAATGGCAGGAACAAGCTGCCGTCTGTTTCTACGACCTTGACGGACGTCCTGTCAATCGCGGTCTGTGCGCCGAACCGAAGGCGTGCAATCGAGGCTGCGGGCTCAGTTGACCGGCTTGCGGCCCGCCGGAGCAGGAACCGGCTGATGCCAGGCGCACTGTGGACAGGAAGTTCCACGGTTCTTGTGCCCGCGAGACGGGCGGCACGATTCAGGGCCGATTCAACGATGACGGCGAATAACTGGTCGGCACGGGCATCTACTGCACGTCGCGGGACTCACCTGGGCGCAATAGACCCCGTAAGGCAATCGGGTCCAAAGGGGGCGGCAGTCCCCTCTTCCTGTCCGGTCTCGCTCCGGATTGCGGCCCGTTGCAGGCGATCAGGCCACGCCAACGCAACAGCAATGCTTGCATGTACGCGGCAATGCGCGCCGTCCGGCCGATTGCGGCCTGCCTCACGGCCAATGCGCCTTGCCGTCGAGTCAAAGGCGTCCGGTCGAACGGCCCCTGATGGGTCGGCGGCCGCCTGACTGGGGCCGGGAATTGCCATCGCATTCGGCAAATTGGGAATCAGGTTCGTCAGGTGGGCGGATTTCCCCACTCTATCGTCTTGTCCGGCTTGGGCCGAACCGGTAGATGAATCCGGGACTGCGGCAGTGGGGGTGCGCGCGATGATTCACAGCAGGTTGGCCTTGGCGATCATTTTCGGCGCATTTCTGTCCGGATGCGGATCGGACGGTCCCGGGGACAGGGAGCGAAGCAGGCAGGCGGCGGCGGAGCAGCGCCAGAATATCCCGGAACAGTTCAGGGTCGAGTCTCGCGACACGATCTGGGACCTGCTGGATACGCCGGATGCCGAAACGAGCACGCAGGTCAACAAGTACCTCTGGCGGGCATCGCTCGATGCTCTGGACTTTCTCCCGCTCGAATCGGCGGATCCCTTCAGCGGCACCCTCGTGTTCGGCTGGGGACGCGCCCCGGGCTCGTCCCGGGAATACCGGGCGACCGTGCTCGTAACGGATCCGGCCCTCAACGCGCGGTCGCTTCGGGTTGCGATACATTCCCGAAGCGGCGCGGTGAGCCCGGAAACGGCCAAGCAGGTCGAAGACGCAATCCTGACCCGCGCCCGGCAGCTCTGGCAGGACGACCCGGCGCGCTGAGCGCCCTCAGGCTGCGGAAGCCCTCGACATGCAAGCTTTCGAAAATCCCATCGCGTTCTTCGCGGCGCAAGGGCGGCCAGGCGAGATTCCGTTCGGGAGCGGGACATGAAGCCTGTCCAGGACATTTCGCGATACGACCCGGGCGTGATCGAACCCAAGTGGCAGGCCGCCTGGTCGGAGGCCGGAATCTTCGAGGCCCGGCGCGACCCTGACCGGGCGAAGTACTATGTCCTCGAGATGTTCCCCTACCCGTCGGGTCGAATCCACATGGGCCATGTCCGCAACTACGCTATGGGCGACGTCGTCGCCAGGTACAAGTCCGCCTGCGGCTGCAACGTGCTGCACCCGATGGGCTGGGACGCGTTCGGACTCCCCGCCGAGAACGCCGCCATGGAGAAGGGCGTCCATCCGGGCGACTGGACCTACCGGAACATCGACGACATGCGGGCGCAGCTGAAGCCGCTCGGACTCTCGATCGACTGGTCCCGCGAATTCGCCACATGCGATCCCGAGTACTACGGGCAGCAGCAGGCGATGTTCATCGACATGATGGAGCGGGATCTGGTCTACAGGAAAAGCGCTCTCGTGAACTGGGATCCGGTCGAGAAGACGGTCCTCGCCAACGAGCAGGTGGAGAACGGCCGCGGATGGCGCTCGGGCGCGCTTGTCGAGCGCCGCGAACTCACGCAGTGGTTCTTCCGGATCTCGGAGTTTTCCGAGGATCTCCTGGAATCGATAGACGGCCTCTCCGACTGGCCGGACAAGGTTCGCCTGATGCAGAAGAACTGGATCGGACGGAGCAAGGGCCTGCAGTTCCGGTTCGAGACCAGGCGCGCGCCGCATGGGCACGAGGAGCTGGAAGTCTTCACCACGCGGCAGGACACGCTCTTCG
This sequence comes from uncultured Amylibacter sp., assembly GCA_963662815.2. Classification (GTDB taxonomy): domain Bacteria; phylum Pseudomonadota; class Alphaproteobacteria; order Rhodobacterales; family Rhodobacteraceae; genus JAPPHA01. The sequence continues at coordinate 341,572 of CAXXWA010000009.1, read as the reverse complement.
GCGCGAGCTTCGCCGCTGTCTCGTGCGATCACCCCCTGGCGCGCGCGCTCGAGGCGCAGGATCCCCGAGTGGCAGCGTTCAACGGCGACTGCCGGCGGACGGCGGTCTCGGAGGAGGACATCGAACGCGCCGAGAAGAGGGGGCTGGACACTGGCATCACGGTCGTCCATCCGTTCCTGCCGGATCTGGAGCTGCCCGTCTTCATCGCCAACTTCATCCTCATGGACTACGGCACGGGGGCGATCTTCGGCTGCCCTGCGCACGACGGTCGCGATCTGGAGTTCGCGCGCGCGTACGGGCTTCGCGTCGTTCCCGTCGTCTGCCCGCCGGACGCGGATCCGAGCCGGTTCGAAATCGCCGGCGAACCCTATCTGGGCTCCGGGACGATGATCAACTCCGGCTTCCTGGACGGCCTCGACATCGAATCTGCGAAGTCGGAAGTGACCTGCAGGATGGAACAGGCGGGCACAGGCCGGGGACGGGTCATGTACCGTCTTCGCGACTGGGGAGTCTCGCGCCAGCGCTACTGGGGCTGCCCGATCCCGGTTGTACACTGCGACGCCTGCGGGACCGTGCCGGAAAGGCGCGAGAACCTTCCGGTTGAGCTCCCCTACGACGTCGAGTTCGACACCCCGGGCAACCCGCTCGACCGGCACGAGGCGTGGCTCGCGGCCGCCTGCCCGAAATGCGGCCGTCCGGCCAGGCGCGAAACCGACACCATGGACACCTTCGTCGATTCGAGCTGGTACTTCGCCCGCTTCACGGCGCCCCGCGCCGCGACGCCGACGGCGCCGGAAGACATCGGCTACTGGATGAACGTCGACCAGTACATCGGCGGCGTCGAGCACGCGATCCTCCACCTGCTCTATTCCCGCTTCTTCGCCCGGGCGATGCACCAGACAGGCCACCTTCCGGATTCGGCGCGGGAGCCCTTCAACGCGCTCTTCACCCAGGGAATGGTCTGCCACGAGACCTACATGTGTCCCGACGGCAGATGGCTCGCGCCGGAGGACGTGCGCCCGTCAGCGGGCGGCGGCCACGAAACCCTCGACGGGCGGGCGGTCATCACCGGGCCGTCCATCAAGATGTCGAAGTCGAAGAAGAACGTCGTCGATCCCGAGGACATCATCCGCCGGTACGGTGCCGACACGGCGCGCTGGTTCATCCTTTCCGACAGCCCGCCGGACCGCGACGTCGAATGGACGGCGAGCGGCGTGGAGGCCGCCTCGAAGCACCTGCAGCGGGTCTGGCGGCTGGCAGACGAGGTTTCCATGAGTAGCGATTCCGCAGCCGGAAACTCCGCAGACGACCAAGCGCTCAGGCGGGCGATGCACCGGACGATCGACGGCGTGACCCGGGGGTTCGAGAGCTTCGCCTTCAACAAGTCCGTCGCGGCCATCTACGCCTTCATCTCCGACCTGTCGAAGTCTTCCGCTGGGCGCGACGCCAGGCTCGATGCGATCAGGGCCCTCGCGCAGCTCATGCATCCGATCACGCCGCATCTCGCTGAGGAAATCTGGGAACGCGTCGGCGGCGAAGGGCTGGTCTCGGCCGCGCCCTGGCCCGAAGCCGACCCGGAAAAGCTAGTCGACGACATGGTGACGCTGCCGGTCCAGGTCAACGGTCGGAGACGCGCCGAAATCCGGGTCGCGAAGGGCCTCGCAAGCAGCGAGATCGAGGCAAGGGTGCTGGAGCTCGAGGCGGTCAGAAAGACGCTCGGGACGAAGACTCCGAAAAAGCTAGTGATCGTGCCGGACCGGATCGTAAATGTGGTTGCCTGACCGCCGAAGCGTCATCGCGGTCCTTTCGATCACTGCCTTGGGGGCGTGCGGTTTCAAGCCGATTTACGGAGACGGAGCGCCGGCTGCGGGGTTCGGCGGGGTCTTCGCAGTCGAACCGGGGCAGGGACGCGCTGCGTACGAGTTCCGGAACAGGCTGCTCGACAGGCTGGGCGGAGAGGACGGATCGCCCTCCTACGCGCTGGCGTTCGACCTTGCCCTGGAGCGAACGGAAATCAACCTGGAAAGGGGTGGCGATCTCGCGCGACATCGGCTGACGGGAATCGTGACATTCGACATTCGGGATGAAAGTGATGAAACCGTGCATCAGGGCAGTGTCAGGTCACGGGCGACCTACGACACCACCGGCGATACCTATGCCGCCCGCGTCCTGGCCAAGGACGCCGAAGCCCGCCTCGCGCGAACCTTGGCGGACCTGGTCGTCAACCGGATCGAACTGACGTACGGGATGTGGAGCGGATGAAACTCGCAGCCGCCGATGCCCGCACCTACCTCAAGCGGCCGGAGGGCCGGTTCGGCGCTGTCCTGCTGTACGGCCCGGATCCGATCCGCGTCGCGGAGAACAGGGCGAACCTCGTCGAGAGGCTGATCGGGCCCGACGGCGCCCGGGAGTTCCGGCTCACGTCGTTTCCGGCGGCGGATGCACGGAAGCGGGGCGGCGAGATTCTCGATTGCCTCAAGGCTGTCGGGTTCTTCCCCGGGCCGCGGGCAGTGGTTCTGGATGACGCGACGGACGCGCAGCGCGACCTCCTTGAGCGGGCGTTGTCGACACTCGCCGAGGGCGACGCCGTCCTCGTCGTCACCGCCGGAAGCCTCCCGGCACGGTCGCGGATGAGGGCGCTCTTCGAAGCGGCTGGCAACGCGGCGGCGATCGGCATCTACGACGACCCGCCCGACAAGGGCGAGGTCGACGAAATGATCGCCGCGGCGGGCCTCGGAAACATGTCTCCGGACGGCGCGGGGCAGCTTCACGCGTTTGCTGGCAACCAGACGCCGCCCGAGTTCCGTCAGACGCTCGAAAAGCTCGCCCTCTACACGATGCGGCAGCAGAACCCGGTCGGCCCGGAGGACATTGCGGCGGTCGTTCCTGAACTGCAGGAAGCTGGCGTCGACGACGTCCTTTGGGCTGCCGCAGAGGGGCGGCCGGACGACGTCGCACCGCTTATCTACCGGCTCTACGCGCAGGGCTATGCGCCTGCGGCCATCAGCGTCCGGGCGAGCCGGTACTTCCGCATGCTCCACGCCGCGTCCCTTGATCCGCGAAACGCCGAGTCGGTTCTTTCGCGGATGCGCCCGCCGGTTTTCGGAAAACGCCGGAAAAGGATGGCCGAACAGGCTAGGCGCCTCGGATGCGCGAGGCTGGAGGCACTTCTCGGCGAACTCCTGGACGTCGAGCTCGCCCTCAGGTCTTCCGACCCGTCGCCGGACAGGATTGCCGTCGAACGCGTCCTCCTCCGCCTGGCCATGACCGCCGGGCGCGTGCGTTCCCGGGCTCGGCAGCCGGCGGCAGCCGGAGCCCGGAATTGAGACGGGACCGCGATCACGGCGTAGTGGCGCGACAGCACCGCGTCCGATTCGAACGGCGCCAGAGGCACATGAGACCGGACGTCCGCCGCCTCGCAGCTTCCGACACCGCCTATGTCTTCGACGTTGACGGTACGCTGACGGAGAGCAGCCGCAGCCTGGCCCCCGAGCACCGCGGCGTACTGGAACGGTTCTGCAGCCGGTTTCATACGTTCCTCGTGTCCGGGTCGGACTTCGAGAAGACGAGGAGCCAGATCGGTGATCTCATTGTCGGCCCGATCAGGGGCTCGTTCAACTGCAGCGGCAACAGTTTCCATGTTGGGGGGCGGTCCGTTTACGAGACGGCGTTCACGCTGACGGACGAACTTGAACAATTTCTCTTGCAGCTGCTGGCCGGGAGCCGGTTTCCAGTCCGGGCCGGTAACCACATCGACCGCAGGTCCGGCCTCCTGAATTTCTCGATCCCCGGCCGATCCGCCGACTTCGACGTGCGCCGCCAGTACATTGACTGGGACGGCGAAACAGGGGAGCGGGAACGCCTTGCGAGGGCGGTCAACGAAAGATTCGAAGGAAGGTTCGAGGCATCGGTCGCGGGGGAGACGGGAATCGACATTTGCGAACCGGGTCGGGACAAGCGGCAAGTCTTCGACATCATCAAGCAACCGTTCAGAAGCAGGGATCCCGAATACCTTCATGAAGGTTACAGGCGGATCGTCTTCTTCGGGGACAAGTGCGAACGGGGGGGCAACGACTATCCGCTCGTCGAAAGGCTCGACCGGAGCATCGACTCGTGCCACAACGTGAGTTCGGTGAACGAAACATATGAAATCTTGAAGGACTTGCTCGGCGAAACCTAGCATCGGGCCGTCGCGCAAGAAGCACCGTATGCACCTTCACGCGCATGGCCGGGAGGGCGTGCTGCATCGACAGAGGAAGGAAATCGGCGGAACACGCAGTCCTGGTCAACGGGCCCTGAGTCGGCTGGATTGAGCTGCGCCGGCTTTATCGGCCGTGAAGAAATCGTTGCCGGTCTTTCCGAAGCGCGGGCCAACAAGACGTTCCGACCGCCGCCGCATTGCTCCAGCCGCCGTCAGGGGCCGGATCCGAATTGCTCGGCGCTACGGATCTTCAGCAGCAACCTCCAGAATGTGCCTGCCGTAACGCGTCATGCTCATCGCGGTGCCGATCGCGCGGAGTTCTCCGCGTGATATCCATCCGTTCCTGAACGCGACCTCCTCGGGTGGCGCAATTGGCCGGCCCTCTCGCCTGCTCATGGACTGCACGGCGCGAGCGGCGTCAACAAGGCTGTCGGGGGTGCCGGCATCGAACCAGTTGCAGTCTCCTTCTAGGCGCTTGATGCGGAGACCGCCGGTTTCGAGATAGCGCCTGTTGATGTCCGAAATGCTTGTCTCCCTGCCATCCCCGGTTGCGAGCGAGTCGGCAATTTCGAACAACCGGCCGTCATAAACGTAGAGCCCCGTTACGGCCCAGTCGGATTTCGGGTTCTCCGGTTTCTCCTCAATGCTGTCCGCCCGGCCGTCGGGACTGAACGCCACTACCCCGTACCTCTGCGGGTCCCGAACCCTAGTCGCGAATGCGGTGCATCCTGACACTTGGGAGATCGCCGCCCGGAGTTGCCGGTCAATGCCACTCCCAAGGAACAGGTTGTCGCCGAATACGACCGCGCATGGCTCGGTACCAATTTGATCCCTGCAGATAGATACGGCGCGTACGGGTCCTTCGGGAACCTGCTGCACTACGAGGGCGGTGGATATTCCCCAACCTTCGCTGTCGCGAAGGACTTTGCATACCAGTTCCTGATTCCGCAGACTTCCGACGACCACGATGTCCCTGATGCCCGCGCGCATGAGCGTGCCAAGTGCATAGTAGATCATCGGTCTGTCGTAGACTGCCAATAGTTCCTTACTCGTTGCACGCGTCATTGGCAGGAGACGTGTTCCACTACCGGCGGCAAGGACGATCCCTTTCAAGAGTTATTCTCCGGAGTCGCGCGGCACGAGCCGCAGAGCGTGAATTCGAGTGCTCCTTGTGAACCAGATCGCGTGCGGCGGTCAATTCCGAACCTTCAACTTCAGCGGGACGGTCTTACTGCGAAGATCGGCACCCGGCGTGCGTGGCGGGGCTGCAATTCTTGGAACACCGGTCCTGCGAAATCGATGGCCATCCTTCGCCCAATGTTCGGGGAATTACGTCATCGCGCTGCCATTATTGTGTGCCCATCTGCAATGTCTGGTGGAATCAGCTGTGACGGAATTGACAAAGGCACTTTCACCGCCTGTCATCGCAACTCACTCGTGACTTACGGTGCTGTACCGCACGTTCGGGTTCCTTCGTCGTATTGCCCTCAGCCCGGCCCAAGTTCTGTCGAGCGGCTGCCAGCACAGTTCGAGCATCGAGACCTTGCCAGCGACTGTCGATACGGATCTCCGTACCGGCGCTGCGCAACTCTACCGAAACAAGGAATCGCCTGAGGCGGCTTCCGGACGGCCATCTGCGAGTCCGCAACGGTCACTCCTTCGCGACCCGGCAGTTTCCTTGGGTGCGCCGAAGACCATCTTTCCACAGCCGTTCCGGCAAGACTCCCGATCAGGGCCTGGACTTCGGCCAGTTTGTCAGGGGATCAGCGCTTAGGTTTCATCAAGTTCGCTTCTCTCGGAAGGGCGGTCGACTCCATTGGCCGAAGGATATTTCTGAACATCAGTTCTCCAAGTCATCCTCATCCACACCAATTGATGGCCGCGACGACGCTTGTTTCTAAGGGTTCGTCACGAAATAACCGCTACATTATCGGGTTTCGGAAGCAAGGTATAGTTCCAGTCGCCATGGAAGTCGGCGCGCCGGATGTCCAGGGCATCGAACTCCGACTTGCCGGTCCTGATGCCGGTCGGGCACTCGTTCGTGTCCCGGTCACAGTAGACCTTCAGCCCAGTGCCAGTCGTGGTGGAGCCGATCAGGCCGATGATGGTCGTGAGGGTGTACAGCGGCTTGCCGCGCCAGTTCCGGGATATGAAGGAGAAGAGTTTGTGCTCGATCTTGTTCCACTTGCTCGTGCCGGGTGGCAGGTGGCACACGCTGATCTCGATGCCGAGTTCGCGTGCGAGCTTCTGCAGCTCCACCTTCCACAACCGGACGCGATTCCCGTTGGAGCCGCCGCAGTCGGCGGTGATGAGCAGCCTGCGGGCCTCGGGGCAGCGCTCCTTCCCCAGGTGGCGCCACCAGCGCCGGATGCTCTCGACCGCGAATGCGGCCGTGTCGGAACCGGCCCCGACATTGACCCAGCCGACGTTGCTGATCACGTCATGGACCCCGCAGGGGATCGCCTTGCCGAGTTCCTTGTCGGCAAAGTCATGGACGCGGACCTCCTCGGGGGAGCCTTTCGGACGCCACTCGCGGCCCGGATTCCCGAATCCCCCACCAGTTCCTTCTTCCTGGTGTCCACGGAGATCACCGGCTGTCCGGCTTCCGCGAACGCCGCAACCTGATCGTTGATGTGATGGAACTGCGCATCCCGGTCCGGATGGTCCGCGCCCTCCCGGGTCTTCACGTTCCCCTGGAGCGTGCAGCCCTGCCGCTTCAGCAGCCGGCCCGCAAGGGCATGGGACACGGAGAAGCCCTGATCGGAAAGCGCATCGGCAAGGTGACGCAGGCTCTTCGACACCCACCGCAGCGGACGCTCGGGGTCTCCGCACACCGCCGGCTCCACAAGCGCATCAAGCGCCTCCTCAAGGCCGTCCCGGACGTCGACCGCAGGCTTGCGCCCCCCGCCGGGACGGCGGACACGGCCCGAGGGCTCCGGTTCCTCCCCGAGTTCAGCAAGACCACGGCAGATGGTCGAACGCGCAACCCCCGTCGCCGTCGAGACCAGGGTCACGCCGCCATGGCCAAGGGGCAGGGTTTCGGATGCAACGAACAATCGGAGGCTCTTCTCATCCAGATGCGGCGACAGGGCCTCAAACCGGCGCCGGATGTTCTCGACAATATCCATGCCGCGAGTGAATCACATTTCGATTCCAAGGGGAATCCCTCGGCGACAAAACGATTCGCCTGTTTCGCAACGAGCCCTAAAAGTGCTCCGGAAAAAACACTATATTTCCGCCGGCAAACAAGCATCCGTCATCATCCCGTCCCGTGCCTGGAAGGAACTCCTGCGCAATGCGATCCAGTTCCGAGTTATGTTTGAACATGTGTGCGGTGTACCCCGCGTCGAACATGATTTCGAATGCCCGGAACGCCGGACTGCGTCCGTCATGCCTTGAATTTGGGAAGATTTCGATGATCCAAGTCGGCTTTGGGCAGGCATCAAGCAGGGCGCTGGCACCGTCCAATGCGTGCTCCTCCGAGCCTTCGATGTCCATCAGAATCAAGGTGTTCTTGCCTTGATATATGTGGGGCGGAATCACGTCGTCGATTCTATGGATGGGAACGTTCTGTGACCTGAGGTGGGAAACGCTTGAAAAACCTTTGACCAAAGACGCATTTGTTCGAGCCGGTCCATGAATCTCGGCAAACCCTGTCCTGTTGGCGACTGCCACCGGAAATAGTGAACAACCGTCTTCCCAACCGTTTGCCTGCAGGTTCTTGGCAATAATCGCGCAGTTTTCAGGGACCGGTTCGAACGCCAGTGTCCGGACTCCGTGTTTCATCGCGAGGCAAATGTAGTAACCGTGATTTGCGCCGAAGTTGATGAAGAGGTCCATTCCCGGAAGAAGTTCCGACACAAACCGACGTTCACTGACTTCCCACCGATTGTCAAAGTACGATCTATGGCCGGAGAACAGGAAGCCGTCAGACGTCATACTGGGAGCTTTCCGCAACCGCCTCTGCACGCGGCGGCGGTCATTGAAGAAGCGAACTATGTCGCGGAGCCACATCATGAGGATTCGAGCCGATCATTGAACATCTGGATCACCGGAATCCCGGTGGTTTCTTCGAAAACTTCGCAGACTTGCCTGTAGATTCGATACCGCTTCCGATTTCTGTACCAGGGTCTCCGCCACGACCGACGGCCGAAAATGACCGGAAAGTGCAATAACCCAGGATCCTTCGCCGCCGCAGCAATCCCGGCTGCCAGATCTGCGGGCGCGTAAAGGAGACTCAGAGGGTTGAAATCCCGGCAGACGTTCCACCGGAGGTCGAGATATTGGATTTCGTCTTTAAAAAATGCATTCAGCCGATCCATGTCTTGCCATGCCGCCCAATTCCTTTCGGCGCCGTTCTCGCTCATCAAGTCTCCGGAAGGGTCGGCATCCCGAATAGCCGCAGTGTCCATCAGGATAACGCCGGAACTGAAAAACTTCGTCGTCATTTCCTGTACGCTGAACCCCGTCTTGTCTGCCGTCTCCATGAATTCCCGCCGCTTCCGCCTACTTCTCGCTGGAGCGAAAATCGAGTCGAGACTCGGATGAAAGTGCTTCCGGTAAGTGATGGCGATGTTTGGAGCTCTGCAGGCGCCGATGAGGCAGCCCTGCAAGCCTGTTTCAAACAGCGTCGATATGTCCCGCAGAACGAGCGTGTCTGCATCCAGGAAGAGACACTTGCCTTCAATCAGCCAGGGAATGAACAATGGGATCATTGAGGCTTCGGGGTAACGGACTGCCAACTCGGTTCGTTCGTATTCGGCGAGGCTGGTCGTTGTGAAGGCGCGCACTTCAAGTCTTGCATTTGGGAAGTGCTTGGCCAAATGCTCGAAGCCTTTGCGGATATTTTCGTCCGGACCCGAAGTGAATATTGAGACGCGTACCGTGCCGGTGACGGTCCTGAGCGCGGAATAAACGGATATCAGGCAGGGCGGCAGATACTTATCGTCAATTCCGTAAACAAGATGTGTCATGAACGATTCCAGACCGAATGGACATGGGGCAGTTGGTCAGACCACGATGGCAAAACATATCGGTCTGCATGACATGCTGCAAGCTCTGGCATCCGAAACGGTCGCGCGAATACCCGATTGCCGAACGCTGGCGACATGGTTCACTTTCGGCGTTCGCGCGGACACAAGTCGAATGCGCTGGAGCCAACTGTCACCGGGTTGCACGCCCTGCGTCCGACATGGACACGTTCTGTGCGTTTCGGGATTATCCGTGCTGGCGCAAAGTCAATTGCGATTTGGCACAGTTCGGATTTGGCTGCGGAACCGGTTTCGACCCGGATCGCGAGAAGTGGACGGAAATTTCGGCCAAATCGGCGTGTTGGAAGCGTTTTCGCCCGAATTGCAAATTCCTGAGACCCATTGCAACGCACCAAACCCACAGATGACGCGGCTAGAGACCATAAGGACGGGTGCAGCCGACGCGGTCAGGCGGGCTCTCGAACCGGGTCGACACGGATTTTGTCGCGGACTCCGCTTTCGCAAGGATTGTCGGTGACAAGGTAACAATATAAACTGGCACTGGCAGCTTGACCGAACTGGCGTGACTAGAAGACACAACCGGGTGTCAGTCAAAGCGAACGTCCGATGGACTGCGCAACGAGATGCAAGCAGAAAGCAGAGGTGGAAGTTGAGGATGCTCCGTGCACTTTGGAACAAGGCGCGGCGCGTCAAGAAGAGAATCAAGTATCGCGGGACAGAACAGGAAGTATTCACGCGGATATACAGGCGCAAAACTTGGCGCAGAGGGGAATCCGATAGCGGGGTTGGCTCGGAATTGTCATACACGGAAGGCCTTCGCCGTGAATTACCGAAGTTGTTGAGGCAGCAAAGCGTAACCCGCTTCCTCGACGCTCCTTGCGGAGACTTCAACTGGATGAAGCACATCGTCGCAGACCTTGGCGCCGAATATATCGGCGGCGACATCGTGCAAGAGATTGTGGACAGCAATCAGCTGGAGTTCGGATCAAAGAGTGTGTCATTTTGTCATCTCGACATCACCAGAGACCCTTTGCCCGTTTCCGATCTAATGATGGTAAGGGACTGCCTATTCCACTTGTCCTATGGCAACATCTATGCCTTCCTCGAGAACTTTTGCCGATCCAACATCGGCTTGTTGCTGACGACCACCCATCTGCCAGACAATGGCAAAAACCGTGACATTATGACGGGGGATCACCGGCCGATTTACCTGTTTTCTTCTCCCTTTTTCTTCCCTCGAAAACCGTTGCATAGGCTTGACGACTGGGTTCCTCCACACCAGGAACGAGAACTGTGCCTGTTCGCGAAGAAGCACGTGGAGGTCGCGCGAGAGGCGATGAAACGCTGCCTCGATACGGGCGTTGTGTGATCGCGTTGCAGTCATCCATCGGCCGTTCGCCGTGCTGAGCAAAATACTCCAATCTGATTAACTGCGAGGCAAGTCAGTCAAACTTCAGGGGGATCAGAACCATCCGGTCGAGGGTGCGATCCCGCAGGACGATATCGTGGAAGCGTTCTTTAGTAGTGTCCAGAGTGTCTCAATTTGGACTTTGCGCCCCAGTTGACTTGTCTTTGAGTCAGCCTTCACTCGTTTACCACAGTGGTAGTGAACGGTTCGGCCATGCTTGAGTTGTAGATCCGCGCGGGTGCATCGCGGCGCCAAGGAAGATCACGGCCTTGTAATGCGGTGCGGGTTCCGGTCGCTCGCAATTAGTGGCTGCCAATCAGCGTTGCTGTGTGGGTAATAGTGAACGCTGGCCCGACAGCAAGTGGCCAGTCGGCGCTTTTCGTGCTTGCTTGCTACATAAACCCGTTACCTCACCGGACATCCCATTATGGATCCTTCGATCAAGAATTGCCCAATCTACCGAACCACATCGCGTCTACGACCGATTCCAAGACCAATCTCCGGATATCAGTTCGGATGCCTTCACAGCGCTGTTTCCATTTAGATCAGCTCTTGAAATGTCCCCCGTGCCACTCTGAAGTGCAACACCGGATGTGGTGGCGGCCTGCGTCCGTCGGCGCAGGATGTTGCAAATCGGCCAGATGGCGGCGACAGTTCTTGTGATGAAGCATGGAGGCTGTCATGCCGAGCGGCTACCACCACCTGACCTATGGCGAACGATGCCGGACATACGCGCTGAGGAAAAGCGGACTGTCCGACTTGGCCATTGCCCGGCAGATCGGCCGGGACCGGACGACGGTCTGGCGCGAGATCCGGCGCAACGGCGGCGGGCGCGGCTACCGACACAGGCAGGCGCAGGGCAAGGCCTCGGCGCGGCGCAGCGCGGCGTCGTCCGTTGCCGGGAAGATGACCCGGGAGCGGTGGACGACGGTGGAGGACAGGCTGGCGGAGGGCTGGAGCCCGGACCAGATCGCCGGCCGCTTCCGCAAGGAGGGCATCCCCATGGCGGGCCGGGAGTGGATATACCAGCACGTCCGCGCCGACCGGAAGGCCGGGGGCCGGCTCTTCCTTTTCCTGCGGCGGCGGGGCAGGAAGCCGAACTGGAAGGGCGGGCGCCACTCGGGCCGGGGCCGCATCCCGGACCGCACGGACATCTCCGAGCGTCCGGAGATCGTGGAGGCGAAGGAGCGGATCGGCGACTGGGAGGCGGACACGATCGTCGGCAAGGGCCACAGCGGCGCGCTGGTGTCGCTGGTGGACCGGGCGTCGAACTGCACGCTTCTTCAGAGGGTTGGGCGGAGGACGGCGGCCGCGGTGGGCGCCGCGCTGCTCGAGATGCTGCTGCCGCTCGCCGCCCTGGTCCACACGATCACCGCGGACAACGGCAAGGAGTTCGCGGGGCACGCCCTGGTGGCGAAGGCGCTCGGGGCCGGGTTCTTCTTCGCCACGCCGTACCATTCCTGGGAGCGGGGCCTGAACGAGCACACGAACGGCCTGGTGCGGGGGTATTTTTCCAAGGACACGGACTTCCAGCAGATCACCGACGCGGAGGTGAAGGCCGTCCAGGACCGGCTGAACGCGCGTCCGAGGAAGGCGCTCGGCTACATGACCCCGGCAGAGGCGTTCCGGAAGGCTCGGCCTCCCTGACCGGAGCCGTCCCGGACCGCGTTCCGGAGGGACTGGTCCGGCGAGAGAAAGGGGCGTCTGCGGCCCGCCGACCTCGGTCGGGCTCCGCCCTCCCTTCGCCCGGCGGGCCGCCGCCGCCCCCTGGGCGCGGCTTGCACCGTCCGGAGAGCGCGGCTACGCTGCGTTTCGACGGGACTTCGGTCGCCTCGTGCCCGGATCTCCGGCGCCCCGGGGCCTGGATTCGCCATCACAGGGCGATCTTCTGCGCCCGGGCTGCGCGCTCGCTGCGGAAGTGGCCGGTGTTGCACTTCGGAGTGGAAGTGGGGTGTCGAAAATGTATTTGTGCGACTCCCAAGTTGTCTCTTACCAGACTTCCTCGGCTCCCCATGCTCGCCAAGTTCTTTAACTTGCGAAACATGCCAAATTTGGTGTCGGTCAACGTAGGTTCCGCACCGACGACGCCCAACAGAAACAATTCTCGGACGATTGTCCGAAACATCGCCCGTGATCGGCGCCAAGTGACGGCCGGAGATGATTGAGGCTTTGAGGAGGAGCAAGTTGATCAGTGCGCCTGGAGTTGCCCTGCATTCGATGAGCTCAAGCAGCGCCACGCTGGCGATAGGTTTTTATGAACTCGAATCATGGACGTTTCTACCCACGCAGCTTCACATCGCGGCTTCTGTCATCAGTGAATTCGCGGAGCCCCGAAATTCCCGAAATGCGAATTCTGTCCGTTCCGCCCTTCGGATCCAAGAGATCGAACTCGACACCGCGCAGTGCTGAGGGCCGGTACTCGGCAACCAGGTCGAACCGCGCCTTCACGGAGTGGTGCACGAGTGGACGCCCCCTTTCAGGGCCAACAGCCCTGTCGTTTTCCCAAACGCAGACTTTCCTTACGTCCTTGTCGAAGTATTTCCCGGCTCCCGTGGTGTGCCGGTGAACCATGCCTGCAATGTTCGGATGAACCAGAATGTCGTCGACATCCAGAAGCGCGAGTATCTCTTCCTGCTCTTCAAGAAGACGGGCCACGTTTTTCTGACTGGTCGGAAATTCAATGCTGATGTTGTCTCCCAGAGCATCTCGGAATTTCCCAATCATGTAGCTCAGGCTGACATCTGCCAGGCCGTCATGCCAGTATCCTCCACCAATGTCACTGTGAACACCCGGAAACCAAATCTCGGTAATCCGATCCTCCTTTTCCGGGTCTAAGTCACGGTTGATGAGCGTCGGCTCAAATGCCACTCGATCCTCATCCAGGGAGATGATGTGTACTGCGGAGAGGACATTTGGATGAAGCGTCCCATTCTCGAATACGACGTCGCTGCTGATCCGTTCTCCGCGTGTATGTATTCCGTCCAAAGCGGCCACGGTGTCGAAGACACCCAAAAACGCAATTCTCAGCTCGGAGTTTCTCACGAGAGTCTGACTCACGAACTTCCGTGCAAGTGCCGCACCTCGGCTGAACCCGAACAGCACAATGCGGTCGTCTCTGGTCGGATTAAGTTTTTCCAGGTCCCCGGTTGCTTGATTCAGAATCCTTCGCGCGTCTCCCCAACTTGGGGCAAGGATGCTGTTAACGGTTTTTCGCATCTTCGATACGAGCCATCCAACCAGCGGGATGGTTTCTCCATCATCGCGCGTTCCGATGCCATTGTAGTAGTAGGTTATCTGAGGCTCGTTTCCCTTGGTCTTCGTCGCAGTCCTGTCCTCTTCTATACCCCCGCCCATTAGAACGTGAAGCTTGAGAATGTTGCTTATGCTCTCATCCTGTTTGAAGCCGGTCGCGTCATCCGGTTCGTTTCCGGTGCCATCAAAGCTGAATACCAGCGTGCGTGCTCCTGATTTGCCCACTTTGACTTCTACCCTCCTGATGGCATCATTGCCCCCATCAGGCGGCTCTCAAACGGTCATTGAACATCTGAATGACCGGAATTCCTGTGCTCTCCTCGAACTCTAGGCAGGACCGTCTGTACACGCGATATCGCTTCCGGCTCCTGAACCAGGGCCTCTGCCATGATTGGCGATCATATATGCTCGTATAGTGCAGGATCCCCGGGTTCTTCCTTGCCTCCTTGATCTCGGCCAACAGCTTGGACGACACATACATCAGGTTCAGTGGATTGAAGTCCCTATAGACGTTCCAACGTAGGTCAAGGTACTGCGTTTCGCCATTGAAGTAGGCATTCAACCGCTCCATGTCCTGCCAGGTCGCCCACTGTTTTTTGGCGCCGAGTGCACTCAGCCTGCCCCCGGTCGGGTCGGCATCCCGTATTGCCGCAGTGTCCATCAGGATAACGCCGGAGTTGAAGTACTTCGTTGCCAATTCCTCAACAGGGTAGCCAACCATTTCGGCCGTTTTCTGAAGTTCCGATCTGCGTCGCTTGGTCCGCGCAGGCGAGAGGATGCTGTCCAAGCTGATTGAGAAGTACTTTCGGCAGGAAATTGCGAACGCGGGTTGCGGGCACGCGCCGATCAGGCTGCCCTGCAGATCCGCATGATAGAGTTCCGACAGGTCGCGCATGACGAGTGTGTCCGCGTCCAGGAAAATGCATTTCTCGTCAATCATCCAAGGAATGTAGAGGGGGGTCATGGAGACCGACGTCCAGCGCGCCGCCAGTTCACTCCGCTCGTACTCGGCCAAGTCCTTCCCGGCAAACTCCCGCACGTCGAACTCCGCTTTCGGGAAATGGTCAGACAATCCATCGATACCCGCCCGGATGTTGTCATCCGGACCCGAAGTGAAAACCGTGACGTTAACCCTGTCGGAAGCAAATCTGAGGGCAGAGTAGATGGAAACGAGACAGGGCGGAAGGTACTTGTCATCGATGCCGTAAACGAGATGTGTCATGGACGATTCCGGATCGGAAAGACAATGGGCCAAGGGCCAACCCGCGTCGGCGGAATATATTGGTCCGCATCATCCCCTTCAAGCATTAAACGGAACTTCAGTGCGCCGTGGCAAGGCGCTTCTCTCTGGCGGGTGCGAATCCCGCCCAACAGTTGTCGCTTCGGCTGGCAGCAGCCAGGGCGGTTCATGGAGGTAGCGAAATGGACTGAAGCACTCTGGCAGAAGGGCCGCCTTGGGCGGTTCGGCGAGCAGGCAGGCCGGAACGCGAGTGAACGCCGGGCAGGCCTCGAAACGAATGATGCTGGAGCCGACGCCCGCCAATCAGAGGAAGGCCGATGGCGGGTCGAGAAGAGAGCGACACGAGCATCGATCTGCGTCCACCGGGGCAGTGGCGCCGGCATGCATGGAAGATGAGAGAAGAGGCAACACGGGAAGCGTGCGGCGAGTCTGGCTGCTGAACTTGCGGGTGGAAGTCCCGCCGGCGCAATTCCCGGTTTGGCGCCGCAGCATATCCCTGCGGGTGTCGGGGCGACCCGGGGTCCGGAAGCAGGGACGCAGAAGCCGCCGGGGGCCGGTTGGAACACAGTGTCCGGCCGGTCCCGGTCAGTCAGGGCGGCGAGCAAGCCGAAGGGCCGCAGCGAAAGCGAACGATTGTCTGAAGCGTCGAAACGCTGCCCCCGCAACGAAGCTGATTTGCGGGGGTCTCGGAGATGCCAAGGGTCTGCTTCCTGCCCGATGGCCAGCGTCGATGCGGAAGAACCGAGGTGCACGCATCGGCTCCCCCGGCGCAGGGACGGCGGCAATTCGGGAAAGTTCGGCAGTGAAGGACTGGCGAGGAGGACGGACAGGATGTTGCGACCCTCGAATGTCAAGGACCGCGCCTGCAACCGCGAGTGCCGGAAGTGGCGCGGAGTTCTCCTGACTGGCGGATGAGTCCGGTCAGGCGGTGATGGGTGGGACAACGCAACCCGCCCGGAGCGAGGGCCTCTGGGCCAGGGCGGCGAAGGTGGCAGGTCATGGCGGGACCCGGAGCCCGCCGCCGGCCGGGGATGCCATCCGGATTGAAGGGTGCGCTGCCGAGCCGAAGGGCGGTGCAAACGCGGGATTTCGCGGCGGGCATGGCCGGGTCAGCCATGAGCGTTGCGGAAGGCACCGCACCGAACTCCTGCGGGGGTGCCTGGTGCTTGAAGCCGGACCCGGGAAAACCGGACGTCCGGAATTTCAGGGAGGGTGCTGGAAACGTGACCTGTGGTGCGCGCGCCAGTGCCCTGCCCGACCCTGTCGGCGGCGTGCACGCACCAACCGGAAATCCGCGAGGACCGGTTCGGGCCGGCAGGGTGGCGGAGAGGCCCGCAATGCCGAAGACGCCGGGCAGTGCCGGTCGAGGGAAGGGGCCTCAGGTGCGGAGAGATGTGGAAAGGATGACAGCCTGCAGGAGCAGCTCAGCCCAAAACCCCCTCGAGGGCAGGGACTTCGGAACGCGTCACATGCGGAAGCGAAGGGGTCGGCCCCGAATTGTTCGACGCCGCCGGGCGTGAACAGGTCCGGCGGCACGCCGGAAACGGCGCGGGAAGAAGGATGGCTGTCGTGCAGGAGCCTCGGGTTGCCGGACCAGCCAGCTCCTCCCTCCCGCAAACCGTTCTCGTGATCCGTGTGCGAGGCGCATGATCCCGCCGTAGAGCCCGGTGCCGTAAATCGGCATGCCGGGTTCGGAGAGCGGGAGACCGGAAACGCGGCCATGGGAGCCGGACCGAGGCACCGGCATGGAGCGAAAGCTGCCGGCAAACTGCTACTCCCTCGACCTACGGCAGGGCGCGCCTTCCCCCGACTCTACACATCCCCCGTGCCACTCCGAAGTGCACCTCCAGAGGTGGTGGCAGCCTGCGTCCTTCGCGCAGGATGTTGCGAATCGGCCAGATGGCGGCGACAGTCCCTGTGTTGAAGCAAGGAGGCTGTCATGCCGAGGGGCTGCCGCCGCCTGACCTGCGGCGAACGATGCCGGACATGCGCGCTGAGGAAAAGCGGGCTGTCTGATCCGGCCATTGCCCGTCAGATCGGCCGGGACCGGACAACTGTCTGGCGCGAGATCCGGCGCAACAACGCCGGCCGCTTCCGCAAGGAGGGCGTGCCGATGGCGTGCCGATGGCGGGCCGGGAATGGATATATCAATACGTCCGCGCCCACAGGAAGGCCGGCGGCCGGCCCTGCCTGTTCCTGCGCCGGCGCGGGAAGAAGCCGGACCGTAAGGGCGGACGCCATTCGGGCCGGGGCCACATTCCGGACCGCACGGACATCTCCGAGCGCCCGGAGATCGTGGAGGCGAAGGAGCGGGTCGGCGGCCGGGAGGCGGACACGATCGTCGGCAAGGGCCACAGCGGCGCGCTGGCGCCGCTGGTGGACCGGGCGTCGAACTGCACGTTTTGCAAAGGGTTGGGCGGAGGACCGCGGCCGCGGTGGGCGCCGCGCTGCTCGATATGCTGCTGCCGCTCGCCGCCCTGGTCCACACGATCACGGCGGACAACGGCAAGGAGTTCGCGGGGCATGCCTGGGTGGCGCGGGCGCTCGGGGCCGGGTTCCTCTTCGCGACGCCGTACCACTCGTGGGAGCGGGGCCTGAACGAGCACGCGAACGGCCTGGTGCGTGAGTGCCTTGCCAAGGGCACGGACTCGGGAAGGTGACCGACGCGGAGGCGGGGCCGTCCAGGACCGGCTGAACGGGCGTCCGAGGAAGCATCCATGTTTCGGGTCAAGGCCGGATTCGGCGTTTTTCGGCGGTTTCCGGGGATCCCGGCCCGGGTTTTCCACACCCTGTCCACAGTCCTGTCCGCATCCGGGCGACCGTCCGTGCAGGCGGGAACCCGCCGGTCGCAGGGACGCGACCGGTCCATTGATTCGTTCCGGGCCCGGCGGACCGCCGCGGGACGCGGCCCGCGCGGGCGTCAGCCGGCGGCCGCGGCCGTCCGGTCCTCCCACATGCGCCGGTCGCGCAGCAGGGCGTTCGCGGCCGCGACCGTCCTCCGCATCACCGCGGTCACGGCGACCTTGCGGCGCTTTCCGCGCGCCGCGAGCCGGGCGCGGAGTTCCGCCATCTCGGGATTGAACTGGCAGGCCGCCATCGCCGCCATGCACGGGACGTCCCTCGGCCGCCTCCGTCCGCCGGCGACGCGGCGCGCGCCCTTCAGGGTTCCGCTGTCGCGGGCGAAGGGCGCGACGCCGACCGGCGCCGCGGCCTGGCGGCTGCCGATCGCGCCGAGCTCGCCCATCCAGGCGGTCAGGGCCGCCGCCGCGGCGGGGCCGATGCCCGGGACCGGCATCGGGATGCCGCGGCTCCCGGCAAGCTCCTCCGCGCCTGCGACCGTCTCCGCGATCCGCCGGTCGTGCCGGCGGACGCCGGCCTCGATCTCCGGGAGGACCTTCGGGACGGGCCCGTCCGGGTCGGGATCGCCGGCCCCGTCGAAGACCGCCCTCGGCTGCACGCGCCGGTCGACGAGCCTCTCCCGCAGCGCCGGCATGTCGCGGAGCCGGCCGGTCGCCGCCTCGGCCGGCGCCGTCGGCGGCCTGGCCGGGAACGCGGCGCCGAAGGCGGCAGGCACCCTGGCGCCGGCCCTGTCGGTCTTCGCCATGTCGCCGGCGGCCTTGGCGAAGTCCCGGGACTGGCGGGGACTGCCCGCCAGGACCGCGAAGCCCCGGTCGCGCGGCGACTGGCGGAGCGCCCGGCGCATCCGCCCCGCGGCCTCCATGACGACCCTCTCCGCCCCGCCGTCCCTCGGGACGCCGGCGACCTTGCGGAAGCCGTCCGCGCCGTTCGTGGCGGCATGGTCCCGCCCGTTCAGGCGGATGTCCGGCGTCTTCCTGCCCGCGTCAATGCCGGCGGCTGCGATGGTCATGTCTCCCGCTCCCATCCTCGCGATGATCCGGTTCCCGAGCCCGGGCATCCATCCAGGACCCGGGAGGCTGAAGGGAGGGCGGGCCGACCACGCTTCCGCACGGATCCGCTTGCGCGATCCATGGTGCTTCCGGTCCGACCCGTCCTGCGGGGCCAGGCCCCGCTCCGCCGCCGCCAGGGCCAGGCGGCGGCGGTCCCGACACGGGAGTGAACCGTGGAGGCGGCGGAAGGCAGGAGGCGGGTTTTCCTGTACCTGTGTCGAGGCCTGATGATCACCGCCCCGCAGCTGCCCCGGTTTCCCCGGAGCGCGGAGCGCGGAGGGGAAACCGGGGCAGAAAAAATCCCCGACACCCTTTCAATTTCAGGGTTTCGTCCGCAAGGACGAGTTGGGCCAATCGATCGGGAGCAACCTTGGTTTTCCCGTGCCTTGAGCACCTCCTGTGGACCCGTGCCCCGATCGTTGGCCGCGATGGAGACCCAGTGGGAAGTTCGCGCCTCGAGTGCCAGTACAGGAAACGGTTCGCATCGTGGCGGTCCGACAGAAAGGGGAGCGCAGTTCATACAGGGAGCAGAACACATGCCAGATATCAAATTCCTCGTCGGCATCGACTGGGGGTCCTGCGATCACCAGGCAGCCATTGTCGACATCAACGGCACGCTTCCGGGCAACCGGAGCTTCAAGCATGGCGGCACCGGCCTGAGTGCGTTGGCCAACTGGATCTTGACCCGGACCGGCGCCAAGGCTGACACCATTGGTGTTGCCATCGAGGTTCCACACGGACCCGTGGTCGAGGCGATGATGGAGCGCGGCTTCGCCGTCCATTCGCTCAACCCGAAACAACTCGACCGTTTCCGGGACCGCCACTCTCCGGCCGGTGCCAAGGACGACAGCCGTGACGCCCTCACCCTGGCCGATGCACTGCGCACGGACAGCCGCTTCTTTCGCAGGCTCGCGCCGGACACGCCGGAAGTGGTCCAGCTTCGTGAATGGACCCGCATCGCCAACGAACTGACCGGTGAACGAACCCGCCTCGTCAACCGTCAGAGACAGCAGATCTGGCGCTGTTTTCCACAGTTCTTCAAGGTCGAGAGCGACCTGACCAAGGCCTGGGTGCCCGAACTGTGGACGCTGGCACCAACGCCCGCCAAGGCCCGGCGCCTCCGTCTCGCTACGGTTGAGAAGCTTCTCAAGCGCCGGCGTGTGCGCACCGTCAGCGCCCAGGATGTCCTTGACCGCCTGCGTGAGCCGGCCATCGCCGTGGCGCCCGGAACCACAGAGGCCGCTGTCGCCCACATCGAGGTCATCATCAAGAGGCTCCAGCTCGTCAACGACGAACTGTCGAACGCACATCGCCAGATGGAGCGGTTGACGGCGGCCGTGGCAGAGGCCCAGGAAAATCCGGAATCAAACCCGGGGGTGGTCCCGCAGCGTGACGTGGCAATCCTGGCATCACTTCCCGGTGTCGGCAGAACTGTCCTCGCCACGCTGCTGACCGAGGCTCATGAACCTCTGATGCGCAGGGACTGTCACGCATTGCGATGCCTGTGCGGTGTCGCACCGGTGACACGACGCTCAGGAAAGAGCCTGATCGTCAAACGTCGGCTCGCCGCGCACAAGCGCCTGCAGCATGCAGTCTGTCACTGGGCCGGCAAAGCCGTACAGAGGGATCCCGTTTGCCAGGCGAAATACGCCGCGCTACGGGCCAGGGGCCACGGTCACGCCCGTGCTCTCCGGAGCGTGGCCGACAGGCTGATCGCTGTCGCTTGTGCCATGTTGACGAACCAGACGGAATTCGATCCGGGCCGTCCACGGAATGCCAGCCCGGCATGAGCGATGGAGCGGGCACAAAACCCGCTGAAACAACTTTACAACAGGTGGGAAGTCCACAGGAACCCGCGCCAAAATTTTCCACAGCCACCCCTTGGTTCGTTTCCGGTTCCCGGAACATACGAGGCGCTCGGCTGCACGAATCCGGCAGAGGCGTTCCGGAAGAAGGCGCGGCCGCCCCCTCGGCGTGGCTTGCACCGTCCGGAGAGCCCGGCTACGATCCGTCTCGACGGGACTTCGGCCGCCTCGGGCCCGGATCTCCGGTGCCCCGGGGCCTGGATTCACCATCGCCGGGCCATCTTCCCCGCCCGGGCCGCGCGCTCGCTGCGGAAATGGCCGGTGTTGCACTTCGGAGTGGAAGTGGGGAAATCAATACACTGCAGGCCGCCAGAACAACTCGTCACAATTTTGTCGTGCACCCCGCCTCTCAATTTGCCTTGATCGAAGACTCGGAAATCGCTATGCTAACGTTTTCATGCAATGCGACAGTTCGCGGCTGACCAGAAAATATCGGAGCATAATCGAAGAAGGGAAGTACTTGGTTAAACGAGGAATTCTTTTGACCGCTTCGTTTTCTGACTTGTAGACTGGGTCTGAAATCGGCAAGCACCATGAGCATGACGCTTTGCAGCCGACAAGGTTGAGGGAGATTTCGACGTGAGGCGGGGAAGAATTTGTGCAACGATTGAGGCCAGGACAAGGAGATTCACATGAAGAACGCGCCTAGACGGGATAAAGCTCGTCGCCCACGCCTGCAAACGAGTGACAAGTGGAAGTCTTGCCGTCAAGGCGGGGTCTGTTTTTCAAATCGCATCGCGTGTTCGCTCGGATTGACGATGAGTGCCATCGCCGTCGGGGGAATCCTGCTGGTGTCGCCGGCGTCGGCGATCGAATTCGACAACGGTGAAGTCAGGGGCAGCGTGGATACCACGCTCTCGCATGGGTTGATGTTCAGGGTCGAAAACCGCGACGACGAACTGGCCGGTGACGTCAACGGCAATGACGGGAATCTCAACTACAAGCGCGGTCTCGTCAGCAGCGCCTCGAAGTTCACGATCGACCTGGATCTGGACACCGATGCCTTTGGCGCCTTCGTCAGGACCAGCGGTTTCATCGATTTCGAAAACTGGGGCGGAACCAGGGAACGCACACCCTTGAGCGATGCAGCCAAGGCGGGTGTTGGCAGGAACGTCGAACTGCTTGACGCCTACGTGACCACGGAGTTCGAAGCGGGCGATACATACGTTGACTTGAGACTCGGGAAACATGTGCTGAACTGGGGAGAGAGCACGTTCATCCCGAACGGAATCAATGCCATCAACCCGTTCGACGTGAGCAAGCTGAGGTTGCCGGGCTCCGAACTCCGGGAAGCGCTTTTGCCGGTCTCGATGGTGTCGGCGTCGGTTGCCCCGACATACGCCTTGTCGCTGGAAGCGTTCTACCAGCTGGACTGGGCGGAGACCGAGATTGATCCTGTCGGAAGCTACTTTTCGAGCACCGACTATGCGGGACCGGGTGCAACGAAGGCGGTATTGGTCAACATCATGGAAAGCCTGCAACCTGACAAGACAAAGCAAGACCAGGGCTACGGTTTCGGACCGCTGACGCCGGCTATCAACGCCGACCTGGCGGCGGCAGGGCAACCAATCCAACCCCAGTTTGACCCCGACTTCGCATCCGTTTTGCGGGGGCCCGACCGGACTCCAAGGGATTCCGGGCAGTGGGGTCTCGCGTTGCGTTACCTTGCCGAGGATCTCAACCAGACGGAGTTCGGCTTTCACTTCCTGAACTATCACAGCCGCCTCCCGGTCGTAGGTGCGCAAACGGGAAGCCTGGAAAGCATCCAGGCAGGACTTGCCGCAGCAGGCGCCATAGGAGGAGGCCAGAACACTCCGGCTGACTATCGCCAAGGAGTCGCGCAGGCTCTCGCGATAGACCGATACGCGCAGTCAGGAAAGTATTATCTCGAATACCCTTCAGACATCCAGCTCGTGGGCCTCAGCTTGAACACCGTTCTCGGCGCGTCGGGCTGGGCCCTGCAGGGCGAATACTCGCTTCGCCGCGACGCACCGCTGCAACGGGCCGAACGGGAGGTGATCGAGGAGGGTCTCGGGCCGATCATTCAAGCCCTGAGACTCTCGGCAACCAGACCACAGGATCTGCCTGCCTTTCTTGGATCATACAAGCCAGAGAAAGTCGTGGGTTACATTGAACGCGACGTGAGCCAGCTGCAAGCCACGGCAACCAAGGTATTCGGGCCCGTGCTCGGGGCCGACGCCCTGGTTTTCGCAGGGGAAGCGGCCGTGATGCATGTCCACAACATGCCGGACAATCAGGATATTCCCCTCGAGAGCCCTGCAGGAGGGGTCCTCGCGACCGGAACTGCCGATGCAGACGCCACGTCGTGGGGCTACCGGATTGCGGCGCGTCTCGACTACAACAACGCGATCGGTTCGTTCAATCTCTACCCTTACACGCAGTTCCTGCACGACGTCAGCGGCAACAGCCCCGCGCCGAGCGGACCCTTCGTGGAAGGGCGGACCGGCCTGACGCTCGGCTTGAGGGCCGACCACCTCAGCAGCTGGCAAGCCGACATCAACTACACGCGTTACGCCGGCGCCGGCAATGAGCTGAGCGACCGCGACTTCATCTCCGCGTCCCTGAAGTACTCGTTCTGAGGTCCCACGAGGTCATGACTGCCATGAAAACCAGGAATTCCACTGCACGTCACTTCTACGCCGCACTTTTCGTCGGGTGCGCTTTTGCCGGTCCCGCGCTGGCCGAACTTTCTGCCGGCGAGATCGCGCGGCTGGGACAGGACCTTACGCCGCTTGGCGGCGAAAGGGCCGGCAACGCCGCGGGCACCATCCCCGCATGGACAGGTGGCATCACGAGGCCGCCCGCCGGGTACTCCGTCGGCGAACACCACCGCGATCCGTTCGCGCGGGACGAGCCGCTTTTCGTGATCACCGCCGACAACCTCGACAGGTATCGCGACCGGCTCACGGCGGGACACCAGCGCATGCTGGCAACCTACCCGAGCTTCAGCATGCCGGTCTATCCGACCCGGCGCAGTGCGTCAGTCCCGCGGCGGATCTACGATGCCACGAGGCGCGTCGCCGCCACCGCGAAGCTGGTGGACGGCGGCAACGGGGTGGGGAACTCGGTGATCGGGATACCGTTCCCGATCCCGAAGAACGGCCTCGAAGTCATCTGGAACCACCTGCTCCGCTACCGGGGCGAGTCGGTCGCCTGCGTCATCGGGCAGGCCGCGGTCACGCGCGGGGGCAGGTACACCTTGGTGAAGCAGAGCATCGAGTCCGAACTCCGCTACTCTCTGCCGAACATGACGGTCGAGAAGCTCGGAAACACCATGATCCTGTTCAAGCAGAAAACGCTCGCGCCGGCGCGTCTCGCCGGCGACATCGTTCTGGTGCACGAAACCATCAACCAGGTTCGCGAACCGCGCAACGCATGGACGTACAATCCGGGTCAGCGCCGGGTGCGCCGCGCGCCGAACCTCGCCTACGACAACCCGGGCACCTCGTCGGACGGGCTCCGCACCGCCGACCAGCTGGACATGTTCAACGGGGCGGTCGACCGCTACGACTGGAAACTCGTCGGAAAGCGCGAAATGTACGTGCCGTACAACTCCTACAGGCTGCACAGCGACAGGCTCTCGTTTTCCGACATCCTGAAGCCGCTGCACGTCAACCCGCAGCACCTGCGGTACGAACTGCACCGGGTCTGGGTCGTGGAAGCGACGCTCAAGCCGGGAAAGAGGCATATCTACAAGCGGAGGACGTTTTACGTCGACGAAGACTCCTGGCAGGTCCTGGTGTCCGACGTCTACGACAACCGCGATCAACTGTGGCGGGTTTCCGAAGGCCACGTCATCAACTACTACGAAAAGCCCCTGATCTGGCCGACGCTCGAGGTGCACACGGATCTTCAGGCAGGGCGCTACCTCGCCTTCGGGCTCGACAACGAGTTCGAGATGTGCACCTGGGACCGGCAGCTGAAATCCCGGGACTTCACGCCGGCAGCTCTCCGCCGCGAAGGGCGGCGATGAGGCGACGGGCCGGCGTCCCCTGCTGCAAGGTACCATCGCGTCATCTGGTCTCCACCTGATGACGACGCGTCGGTCGGGAATTACGTGACCGTCAGCCGGACGGCTTTCTCGGGCGTGTTGCCTGACTGGCAGCCGTCCGCGTCCGGAATGATGGTCTTCCGGTGCTTGCGGCCATTGCGCGCAATGTTCCGGAGGATCGCGGGACTGGCGCTTCCCGTGTTCCAGGCGGGCCGGAACGGAAGGGATTCGACGGGGAGGCTTCGCGGTCTGCGAATTGCCGGTGCCGCCCGGATAGCGATCGCAGTTGTCGCCGGACTCTTGGTTCCTTTTGATGCCGGCGCGGAAACCGGTGTTGCGCCGCCGCTTCCCGCCAGGCTGCTGCTGCTCGACGGCGCCGTCGCCGGGTCACGGCTCATCGTCGTCGGCGAGCGCGGCTACATCCTCTTCTCCTCCGATGACGGGGCAAGCTGGGGGCAGGCCGAGGTGCCGGTCAGGGTCATGCTGACCGGCATTCACATGCACGACGCGCTGACCGGTTGGGCAGTCGGCCACGATGCCGTCATACTCCGCACCGTTGATGGCGGGGAGACCTGGTCGATGGTGCATGAGGCGCCGGAAGAGGAACTTCCCCTCCTGGACGTCTGGTTTCGCGATCGGCAGAGGGGACTTGCAGTAGGCGCCTACGGTTATGCCCTCGCCACCGACGACGGTGGCGAAACCTGGATCCCGCGCATCATCAGCGAGAACGATTTTCATCTGAATGCGCTGATCCCGGCGCCTGGTCGGGGGAACGGGCTAGATCGGCTGTACATCGCGGCCGAGGCAGGCGTCGTTTACCGCTCCGACGATGGCGGCGAGACTTGGGGGGAGTTGCCTTCCCCCTATGCCGGATCGTGGTTCGGAGGACTGGCGCTCGGCGAAAACCAGGTGCTCCTTGCTGGGCTGAGGGGGCATCTGTTCCGCACTGACGACTTTGGCGCCAGCTGGAAGGAAGTGCCCACGGGGACTCAGGCGACTCTGACGGGGGCTGTCCGCCATCCAACGGGCGAGGTCGTGGTCACGGGACTGGAGGGGAGTGTTCTGATCAGCCGCGATGGCGGCGGCAGCTTTTCTTCGCGGAACCTCCCCACGCGCGAGGGAATTTCAGCGACCTTGCCGCTCCCGGACGGCGCTGCCCTCCTGATCGGCGAATTCGGCGCGGTGCGCCTCTCGCTCGGCGAGTAGTTTCCCGATGCGGGCTCCCCGACGCGAGGTTCGGCGGTTCGAACGCCGGACCCCCCCGAATCCCGCGTTCGGGGGAATCGGGGCCGCGGAGTCACCTCCGCTGCGCGGCATCAAGCTCACCGCCTGCGAGGTCTCCACTCTCCGGAGACTCGCGTGACTGCCCGGATCGAAAACCTCCTTTTCGCCAGGCGCGGCATCGTGCTCGCAATTTTCGCGCTCGTCACGCTCGTCATGGGATGGTTTGCGACTGGATTGCGGATCGATGCTGGCTTCACCAAGCTGGTGCCGGTCGAGCACGAGTACATGGAGACCTTCCTGCAGTATCGGGACGAGTTCGGCGGCGCCGACCGCGTGGTCGTCGCCCTTATGGCGCGCGAGGGCGACATGTTTACGCCCGGTTTCATCGAATCGCTGCGCGATGTGACGGACTCCACTTTTTTCCTTCCGGGCGTTGACCGCACCCAGGTGTTTTCGATCCTCACTCCTAACGTCCGGTTCATCGAGGTTGTGGAAGACGGGATTTCCGCCGGAAACGTGATGCCGGTCGACTTCGAACCGACTGCCGCCGGTTTCGAGCGACTGCGCGAAAACATCATCAAGGCCGGCATCGTGGGCCGACTCGTCGCGAAGGATTTCGCGGGCGCGATCGTTGCCGCAAAGCTGCAGGAGTTCAATCCGAACACGGGCGAGCGTCTGGACTACATCGAGGTCGCGCATGAACTCGAGCGCATCCGGCGCGAAATCGAGTCGAAACCCGACTCGAACGTGGATGTGCACATCATCGGATTCGCCAAGTTGGTGGGCGACATCGCGGACGGAGTGATCCGGGTCGTGGCTTTCTTCGGAATCGCGTTCACGATCACGGCAATCTTCGTATTCGGCTACACCCGCTCGATCCGTCTGACGGCACCGCCGCTGGCATGTTCGCTCGTCGCCGTCGTCTGGCAACTCGGCGCAGTCACGGTGCTCGGCTTCGGAATCGATCCGATGTCCGTGCTCGTGCCGTTCCTGGTGTTTGCGATCGGCGTAAGCCACGGGGTGCAGATGATCAGCTCGGTGCGCGCCGAGACCGCAGGAGGTGCGAGCGGCCTGGACGCCGCCCGGGCAAGCGTTCGCCGCCTCCTTCTGCCGGGCACCGTGGCCCTTGCCTCGGATTCCATCGGCTTCATCACGATCTCGTTGATCGACGTGCAAGTCATCAAGGAAATCGCCATCACCGCCAGCCTTGGCGTTGCTGCAATCATTCTCACGAACCTGGCGCTGCTGCCGGTGATCCTTTCTTACTTTGACGCAAGCGAAAACGAGCGCCGCGCCGCGCGCGCGCTCGACCGGAAGTTGATTTCGGTCTGGTCACGAGTTGCGCGGGCGGCGCATCGCGGTCCAGCAGCTGCAATTGTCGGGGTCGCGGTCATCCTCATGGTGGCTGGCGGGTTGTTGGCACCTCAGGTTCGGGTAGGCGACGAGCATAAGGGCGTGCCGGAACTCCGGGCCGGGTCCGTCTACAATGTCGACTCCGCGGCAATTGCCGCCTATTTCAGGATCGGCGTGGACGTGCTGACGGTGATCTCCGAAACAGTGCCGGAGGGTTGCATCGACTTCGAGGTCATGCGCAAGCTGGACGACTTCGAATGGCACATGCAGAATGTCGACGGCGTCCAGTCCGTTCGCGGCCTCGCCGGCGTTGCGCGCGGCATCAACGCGAACTGGAACGAGGGCAGCCTCAAGTGGCGGACCCTTCCTCGCAATCAGTACATGCTCGTGCAATCGGTCTCTCCGGTACCGACCAGCAGCGGCCTTCTGAACCTCGATTGCAGCGTGATGCCGGTTTCGGTCTACACGTCCGACCACAAGGCCGACACCATTGCCCGGGTCGTCGAAGCGGTGAAGGCATTCGATGCCGCGAATCCCGACGAACGCATCAGGTTCCGGCTCGCGTCCGGCAACGTCGGCGTGATGGCCGCCACGAACGAGGAAGTCGAGGCATCCCAGTTTCCGATTCTCGCCTATGTCTACGCCGCGATCATCGCGCTGTGCCTGGTGTCTTTCCGGTCGGTTGCCGCGACGGCCTGCATTGTCGTGCCGCTCGCGGCGGTCTCGCTTCTCGCGTACGCGCTGATGGCTCTCCTGGAGATCGGCCTCAAGGTGTCGACTCTTCCGGTCGTGGCGCTTGGTGTCGGAATCGGGGTGGATTACGGCATCTACATCTACGGGCGGCTGCGCGGCTACCTTGAGCAAGGACTCGACTTCGCGACGGCCTACGAGAAGACTCTCGCCACCACCGGGTCGGGAGTTATGCTGACCGGTCTCACGCTGGCCGCCGGCGTCGCGACTTGGATCGTTGCTCCGCTCAAGTTTCAGGCCGATATGGGAATAGTGCTTACGTTCATGTTTCTCGTCAACATGGTCGGCGCCGTCGTTCTATTGCCGTCGCTTGGCGCATGGCTGGTTTGGCTGGGCGGGACAGGCAGTCGCCGGACTTGACGCGGCCGTGCCAAGGTGACTTTCTGCCGCGCTTGGCAAGTTGCGATTTGCCAGGATACAGCCGACTGGCGGCCGGGCTCCGGACATGCGAGATTTGTCGTCTTGTCCTGATTCGGCCCGAAGTCGGGATTTCGGGCCGAGCTGAGAAAGGGTCCTGGCCCTACCGAGTCGTGACAGGTGGTGGATGATCACAGGTCATTTGTCCGACCTCAATGCATATCTCCGGCCTGTCAGCGGCTGAACAATAGGGGAATTATATACTTGACGGAATAGGGGATTCCCGCCACATGCGCGGGCATGGATCCGAATTTTGCCAGCGGGACGGTCGGGACGGGCGTTAACCGGAACTTCACGGGGAAGGGAAGCAAGGATTCCACAGGAAAACCGTTGTTTTTCAGGGGTTTTCCGGCCCGGCGGGCGTCGCTCAGCCTGGCATCCTCATGGGAACATCCTGGTCGTGCCCGACCCCGAGCAGCTCGAAGGCCCGCTCCTGGACCGGGGTCGGCCTGGCGGCCGCCGACAGCAGGCTGTCGCCGCGGCCCGGCAGGCGCACGCGGTTCAGCACCACGCCCGAGAGATCCGCGAGAAGCGTCCGGAAGCTGTGGACCGGAAGCCCGTCGGGGGTCCGCTTCGTCCCGGCCTTCGCCTTCGCGCTGTCCGAGACCCTTGCCGGTTCCACCGGCGAGTTCCGCCGCGCCCTTGCGCCCTCGCGGTCGTCGTCCTCGAACAGCATCGGCGCCAGGCGCCGGCGCATGTGCCACTCCACGTGCAGCGCCAGCATGCACAGGAACACGTGCGCCCGGACGCGGTCCTCGGTGTAGACATGAACCGGGCGGATGCGGAGGTCGCCCTTCGCGTTCCGGAACGCGCGCTCCACGCCGGCGAGGGATTTGTACGCCTCCACCGCCGCCTCCGGCCCGACGGCTTCCGAATCCAGGCTGGTGCGCACCACGTATATCCCGTCGAGCCGCGCCTCGGCGGCGATCCTGTCCGGGCTCCGCGCCCAGTCCATCCCGTCGTCGCGCACGGCGACGTCGAAGTGCTTCTCCACCCGGCGCCGGTTCGCCTTCCGCCCCAGGGCCTTCACGGTCCGGTCGCGGTTCGCCGGGCCCGGCCTGCCGCGCGCGGCCGCGGCGGCGATGCCGGCGAGCGTCTCCTCCGTCGCCTGCAGAAGGTCCTCGCGCTTCCGGGCCCGCTCCTCCCGCAGCCGCGGGTTCAGGCAGACCATCAGCCGCTCGCCGGGGAAGTCCGGCCCGGTGATCTCCGCCACCGCGTCGGGCACCGGCGCCTCGGGCAGCAGCGGCGCCGGGGCGCCGTCCGCGCCCTCCTTCAGCAGCCTGCGGATGTCGCTCGTCTTCAGCGCCGAGATCCAGTCCAGCCCCGCGGGCTCCAGGTCCTCGCGGATGCGCGCCGTGGCGGGCATGCCCCTGTCGCCCGCGATCGCCACGCGGTCGATGCCGAAGCGGGAGCGGATCCTGTCCGCCCGGCCCGCCACAGTGGACGGGTCGGACGCGTTCCCGGCGAAGACCTCCACCGCCACCGGGCAGCCGTCCGCCGCGCAGAGCAGGCCGCAGGCGATCTGCATCTTTCCCCTCTTGCCGTCCCGGCTGTGGCCGAAGGCCGCCAGCGGGCAGCACCGTCCCTCCAGCCAGCTCGAGGAGACATCGTGGATTCAAAAAGAGCGTTTCGCTTTGAGCGGACGATTGCCCGTCCGGCGAAGACACGGGCCTTGCCATGATCTTATATGAACGTTATTTCGAGATTCATGCCGCGGGCCACGATGCAGCAGCGCGCCGAGCGGGTGAACGCCGCCCGCGAACTGATCCAGCACCATTCTCCGGCCGAGGCCACCCGGTTGCTGGCCGAGCGCTTTGCATTGTCTTCGGGGCAGGCCCGCCGCTACGTGCGGGCCACGGTCGAGGAATCTCCGCTCGCTCTGGCCGCGATCAAGGACCCGGTCACGGTGCGCATCCCGCGTCCCTTGCTCGCCCGGCTGCGCACGCGTGCGCGCCGCACCGGGCGCAGCCTGGGCGCTGCGGTGACGCAGGCGGTCGCGAGCTGGCTGGACAAGACGTCCGACTGAATGCGGCCCCTTCGCGTGCTCCGGGTTTTCGACCGTTCTGCCGAAGAGCGGCTTTGCGAAGCCCATGACGTCCTGGTGCCTGAACGAAGCCGGTCCACGAGGAGACCCGCGACCGATGTATCCAGTCCCGATGAAAACCGCGACGGTGGCGGCGTGATTGCGGGTGTCGAGCCGGGCCCGGCGCCAGCGCGAGACGATCACCGGTCAGCGCGAGGCGGTTCTGCGCCATGGCCGCAGCCGTGGCTGGGCGATTCCCGACGCTTGCGTGTTCGCCGATGACGGGTTCAGCGGCGCGACCCTTGAGCGCCCGGCGCTCGAAGCGCTACGCGACGGTGTTGCGCGTGGCGAGATCGAGACCGTGCCGGTCTGGTCGATCGACCGGCTGAGCCGCAACTTTGCCCATCAGATCCTGTTGCAGGAGGAGTTCGCCCGCTCCGGCGCGACGATCCGGTGCGTCCGGGAGCCGGACGACACCACGCCCCGCGGGATGCTGCTGCGCCAGATCCTGTCGGTGATCTCCGAATGCGAGCGCACGCAGATCGCCGAGCGCTCGCGCCGCGGCAGGATCCATCGTGCCCGCCAGGGCTCGCTGAACATGCTCGCGCGCGCCCTGCGGATACCGCCTGATCCGGAAGACCGAGACATGCGGAGCCCGCTTCGAGATCGACGAGACCGAAGCCCGCGTGGTGCGCCGGATCTTCGATCTCCATGTCCGCGACGGGCTGAAGATGCTCCGGATCGCCCGCCGGCTCGACGAGGAGGGCCCGCATCCGCGACATTCGCGGCACTGGCCGATCTCGACCGTGGCTGTCATCCTGAGGAACGAAGCCTGCATCGGCAAGGCGGCCTATCTGAAGACGATGGGTTCGGGCCGACAGAAGGGCGGTGCCGTCCGGCGCCTGACCGGGCGCGTGGCACGCCCGAGAGAGGACTGGATCGAACTGGCCGTTCCCGCCATCGTGGACCCCGCCCTTTTCGAGCGCGCGCGGCAACAGCGTGCGGCCAGCCGGCGTTTCCCGGGGCGCAAGACCGTCGAGCCGACGCTGCTGCAGGGATTGTGCGTCTGCGTGCATTGCGGCTGCGCCCTGGGACGGCACTCCGGGACGGGAGGCCGCAAAAACCCGCGCCTGCACTGCTATCGGTGTCACGGAACCGACAATTGGCGCTATCCGGGGGGAGCCGTGTGCGACAATCCGGCACTGCGCGCCGACGAGCTCGACGACGCCGTCTGGACGGAGGTGCCGGCCCTGCTCGAGAACCCGTACCTCGTCCAGGGGGAAATCAACCGGAGTCTGGAAGCCGCGAACGACACGGCCGGTGCCCGACGGCGAGCCGACACGCTGCAGGGTGAGCTGGCCCGCATTGCCACCCGGATGCAGCGCCTGCTCGATGCCTGCCAGGACGAGGTCATCACACTTGATGAACTGCGGGAAAGAAAGATCCCGCTCCATGCCCGGCAGCGTGCCATCCAGTCGGAGCTGAATGCACTGAAAGCTGCGGAACTCGATCGCGGCGCCCGGCTTTCACTGGCACATCGATGGAACAGTTTCTCCGGCGCCTGCGCGAAGGGGCACAATCCCTGTCATTTGCCGAACGCCAGCGAATCGTGCGTCTGCTCGTTCGCGAGGCGAGGGCGGGAAAGGATTCCGTTGCGATCTGCCACTCCATTCCGATGCCGACGTCACCACCCCACGGCTCCGGCCCGTCGGGCAACGATCCCGGAAAGACTGAATCCAGTCGGAGTCAACTTTTGGATCCACGTTGTCGAAACGTCGTACAGGATCAGCGTGTTCCCGCCCTTCAGGTGCCGGTTGGCCAGGCTCCGCTCGATCCACGGCTGGCGCTTCAGCAGCCAGTCGAGCATGTCGAGCATCTCGTTGCCGGAGACGGGGCCGAGCCCGAGCAGGGCCCCGAGGCTGCTGGTCGCGGTCTCCGGGTCCAGCGCCCGGGCGGTCGCCAGCTTCGAGGCCGGGTCGAGGATCCGCGCGGCGACGGCGGCGAGCGCGAGGTCCCGGCTCCGCTCCTTCCTGCGCCCGAGGATGCGCCCGAAGCCGAGCCGCTTCATCGTCCCCAGCACCGCCGCCGCGTGGCCGTGCAGCAGGGAGCGCTCGACCTGCAGCAGCTCGCGGACGTCGCTGACGGCGACGGCGCCCTTCAGCACCGCCCGGAACCCCTCGACGGCCTCGGGCGGGAGCCTCGCCGGGCTGGCGACGGTCCGCTTGCGGATGCGCTTCCCCTCCCGCCATGCCTCGCGGAGGAGGACCGCGGGCCTTCCGTGCCTGCCGGAGATGCGTTCGATGTTGAGAGCCATGGCGGACCGCCTCATGGGAACGTGACTTGCCGACATTCTGCCGGCTTCCGCTATGATGTCAAGGGGAAATTCGGAAAGAAACGCTTCCATGCAGCGCCGTTTCCGGAACCGCCCGCCGGGAGCGCCGGCAGCCGCCCCTGCGCGTCTCATGGGAACACGAGTCCCGCTTCCGGCCCCTTGGATCGCCGAATTTCCGTTTGATGTCAAGGGGTTATGCGCGAAAACCCCGTTTGAAGTTCCGGTTAGTCATATTCTTCGGGACCGGACAGTAACTCGCCGAGTTCAGCAAAAGTCATTTCCAGGCGTGTCGCGATCACGGCGCGCTGTTCAAGGGCAGCAGCAATGGTCGCGATATCCGCCGGTGGTGGTGCCCCATCAACGGCGGCGGTCCGGAGTTGGTCGGCTAGTTGCCTGCTCCGCACTACCATCTTACGGGCCAGCCGCGCGGCACCAGCCGAGAGCGCCGGGTCCGCGGCCGCGTTCTTGATTTCCGCTGTCCAAAGGACAACCATTTGTACGCAGCGCCGACCTGCGATTTCGCAGTCCCCCGGCTCCACGCCCATGTAATCTGCCATGTGGTGGTGGCGGCTATCGCCGTTGAGGGCTACGGCCTGTGCCTGAAGTTCGGCATCGGCCAGCCGTTCCGCGAGCCTCTGCACGTCATGCGTCCGCGGAACGTCACAGCCGCGCCGATACAGCATTGCCTTGACTAGGTGCTCTGCAGCCTGTGACGACGACGCGACAAAGAGCTGCGTTTCCTTCACACCACCCTGGGCCGCGACGAGGTTCAACTGGGTTGCCGCGTTGACGAGATACGCAAGAGACCCATCCATCCAATCGGTGAATTCCTGCTCCTGCATGGGCGGATTTTCCTCCGTGGCTGGCCTGTTCCAATTTCCGGCGACAACGCGGCCCTGCCGGGCAATATGGTAGGCGATGTGGCCTGGCGCATTGCACTTGCGCCGCAGCAGGCCTTCGGGCGACAGTGCCAGGGTCTGAACGTGGAACCGCTCTTCCAGAATTTCAAGCGGGACGTCGCCCGGCACCCGGTTCGCCGCCCGCGTGATGAACGCAATATCCCAATCGCTGTCCGGCCGGTTGTCGCCGCGGGCACGCGAGCCGAACAGCACGGCAGCCATTGCTTCCGGCCATGCCCGGAGTGTCTCTTCCGCCGCACGGCGGATCTGTCTCTCTATTGTCGCTTCGTACACGGCCCGAACTTGCACGGATTTGCCGCTGGGTTCAACCGGACCACCGCATGATCATGCCACCGAGACTTGAGGTCCATCCACCAATCCCGTATGGCCTTGCCATCCCCTCTTAAAACCTAACATAGTGGCGTTTATGTAAGGCCCCCGTGCCACTCTGAAGTGCAACACCAGAGGTGGTGGCGACCTGCGTCCTTCGGCGCAGGATGTTGCGAATCGGCCAGATGGCGGCGACACTCCCTGTGATGAAGCATGGAGACTGTCATGCCGAGCGGCTGCCGCCACCTGGCCCATGGCGAACGATGCCAGATATACGCGCCGAGGAAAAGCGGACTGTCCGACTTGGCCATTGCCCGGCAGCTGGGCCGGGACCGGACGACTGTCTGGCGCGAGATCCGGCGCAACGGCGGCGGGCGCGGATGCAGGCACGGGCAGGCGCAAGGCAAGGCCTCGGCGCGGCGCAGCGCGGCCTCGTCCGTTGCCGGGAAGATGACCCGGGAGCGGTGGCGGACGGCGGAGGACAGGCTTGCGGAGGGCTGGAGCCCGGACCGGACCGCCGGCCGCTTCCGCAAGGAGGGCATCCCGATGGCGGGCCGGGAGTGGATATGCCAATACGTCCGCGCCGACCGGAAGGCCGGGGGCCGGCTCTTCCTGTTCCTGCGGCGCCGCGGCAGGAAGCCGAACTGGAAGGGCGGGCGCCACTCGGGCCGGCAATGGCATTTCATTTGGCCGGCAGGATCGCGATGCCGTTCCGCGCGCGGCGCCAGCCGGCTGATTCCGCGTCCTTTTTCCGCCTGCTCCGCCTTTCCGCCCCGGGGGTTGACACGTCCTCCCTTTCGTGGCATGCCACGCTCGCATCAATCCGTCCCGCCGGGAGCTTTCAGCCATGGACCCGCGAATCGCAGCCCTCAAGTCCACCACCTTCCTCGGCCGGCGCTTCACGCGGCGCCAGATCGCCGACATCCGGGAAACGGTTGAACTGTTCCCGAACGACAGCCGCAACGAGCTGTCGAAGACCATCTGCGAGCACCTGGACCGGACCACGCCGAAGGGCGACTACCGCGTCGCGGCGGGCCTGCGGCTTCTCGAGCACCTGGAGGAATGCGGGATCCTGACCCTTCCGGAGAAGCGCGACACCGCGGCGAAGTCGGCGCGCGGGCCGATCGTCCGCGTGCGGGCCTCCGACCCGCAGCCCGAGATCGCCTGCGGTCTCGAGGCCCTGGAGCCCCTGTCGCTGGAGGAGGCGGCGTCTCCGGAGGACGTGGCGCTGTGGAAGGCGCTCGTCGACAGGCACCACTATCTCGGATGCCCGCGGCCCTTCGGGCCGTCCGTCCGCTGGTTCGTCCGCGACCGCCGCGGGCGGCATCTCGCGGTGCTGCTGTTCGAGGCGGCGGCGCGGACGCTGCCGGTCCGGGACGAGTGGATCGGGTGGAGCGCGGCCGACCGCGACCGCCGGCTGCACCTCGCGGTGTCGAACAGCCGCTTCCTGGCGGTGCCATGGGTCCGCGTCGACAACCTGGCGTCGAAGGCGCCGGCGATGGCGCTGCGCCAACTGCCCGGCAGTTGGGAGGAGCGGCACGCCTGCCGCCCGGTCCTGTGCGAGACCTTCGTCGACCCGACCCGCTTCGACGGCGCCTGCTGCAGGGCCGCCGGCTGGCAGCGGATCGGCATGACCGCCGGCAAGCGCAGCGGGCGCGGCGCCAAGCCGGCCAAGCAGGTCCTGGTCAGGGCGCTCGACCCGGAGTTCCGCAGGATCCTGAAGGGAGAGGCGAAACCGAAGCCGAAGCGCCGCGACAGGCCTCCCGCCTCCGACGGCCGCTTCGTCGCCATGTGGTCCCGGGTCGCCGACGCGGCCGCCGGCATCGCCGCCCGCCACGACCGGGAACGGCTGCAGAGACGCAGGGTGACGGACAGCCTCATCGTCATGCCGTTCGTCTTCCGCCTGGTGCTGGCGCGCGGGCGGAAGGGCCATGCCGCCGTGACGGCCGAGCTGCGGGAGCGGTGCCGGAAGTCCGGCATCGCGCTGCCGCAGCCGCAGCCGGTCGCCGCCTCCTCGATCTGCAAGGCCCGCGCCCGGGTGCACGAGAACCTGTTCCGGGACCTGCACCGCGAGATCCTCCGCACGGCATCCACGACCCGAACTGGAACGGACACCGGACCTTCGCCGTCGACGGCTCCAAGCCGACCCTGCCGCGCCCGCTCGTCGATGCCGGATATCCGCTCCCGAACGACGGCGCCCGCCACCCGCAGGGCCTGCTGTCCTGCCTGTACAGGCTCGACAACCGCATGCCCGTCGACT
Source organism: uncultured Amylibacter sp. (assembly GCA_963662815.2). Classification (GTDB taxonomy): domain Bacteria; phylum Pseudomonadota; class Alphaproteobacteria; order Rhodobacterales; family Rhodobacteraceae; genus JAPPHA01. The sequence goes on along the minus strand of CAXXWA010000009.1, from coordinate 305,107 downwards.
TCCTCCTCGCGTCCGACGCCGACGAGCGCGCCGCCGCGCTCGCCCATCTCGACGCACTCTCGCCCGGCGACGTCGTGGCCTTCGACCGGGGATGCCTCTCCTTCGTCATGCTGCACGCCATGACCGTGCGCGGCCTGCATCCGGTGTTCCGCATCCAGCGCAGCTCCGCCGCCGCCTTCAACAGCTTCCGCGACGGCGACCGCGACGACGCCCGCATCAGGATCACCCCGGGAAAGGAGGCCCTGCGCAAGCTGCGGGCCGCAGGCTTCGCAACCCCGGCCCCTCCGGTCGTCCTGCGCCTGGTCCGCTGCGACATCGCGGGCGGGCGATGCGCGCTCGCCGCGACCCTCGACGACCCGGAGCGCTACAGCGTGGCGGACCTCTCGGACCTCCATCACGGCCGCTGGTCGATCGAGGAACTGTACAAGACTTCCAAACATGTCATCGCGGTGGACGAATTCCACGGCAGGACCGAACGCGGCGTCCGCCAGGAACCCTGCGCCCATTTCAACCTCATCGCCATGGCACGCCTGTTCTCCAGCCAGGGCGACAGCCTCCTCGACGACATGCACGAAGGCGACCTGCCGAAGAGGCGGACGAACTTCTCCAACGCACTGGCCATGCTCGCAATCAACCTCGAGGAGATGATCCTGGCCCAGACCGCGGCCCTGGCCGACACCGTCGGGCGCATGGCGGACTCGATCCTCGCGGTCAGGGCGCGGCTGCGGCCGGGACGGTCGTTCCCGCGCCGCTCGCGAAAACCGGTCGGAAAGCGGGGCCGCAAGCGAGAGCAGACCGCGTAGCCCGAAACCCGCCGTCCGGACCGGAAAGGGGCACGGCAGCCCCGAACCGCTCGCGCAGCCTTAAGGAAACGACGCCGAAACGTTAAGGAAATGCCATTGCTCGGGCCGGGGCCGCATCCCGGACCGCACGGACATCTCCGAGCGCCCGGAGATCGTGGAGGCGAAGGAGCGGATCGGCGGCCGGGAGGCGGACACGATCGTCGGCAAGGGCCACGGCGGCGCGCTGGCGTGCTGGCGGGCCGGGCGTCGAACTGCACGCTTCTTCAGAGGGTTGGGCGGAGGACCGCGGCCGCGGTCGGTGCCGCGCTGCTCGAGATGCTGCTGCCGCTCGCCGCCCTGGTCCGCACGATCACCGCGGACAACGGCAAGGAGTTCGCGGGGCACGCCCTGGTGGCGAAGGCGCTCGGGGCCGGGTTCCTCTTCGCCACGCCGTACCATTCCTGGGAGCGGGGCCTGAACGAGCACGCGAACGGCCTGGTGCGGGGGTATTTTTCCAAGGACACGGACTTCCAGCAGATCACCGACGCGGAGGTGAAGGCCGTCCAGGACCGGCTGAACGCGCGTCCGAGGAAGGGGCTCGGATACATGACCCCGGGCCGAGGCGTTCCGGAAGGCGCGGCCTCCCTGACCGAAGCCGTCCCGGACCGTCCTGCGGAGGGACCGGTCCGGCGAGAGAAAGGGGCGTCTGCGGCCCGCCGACCTCGGTCGGGCTCCGCCCTCCCTTCGCCCGGCGGGCCGCCGCCGCCCCCTGGGCGCGGCTTGCGCCGTCCGGAGAGCGCGGCTACGCTGCGTTTCGACGGGACTTCAGCCGCCTCGGGCCCCGATCTCCGGTGCCCCGGGGCCTGGATTCGCCATCACAGGGCCATCTTCTGCGCCCGAGCTGCGCGCTCGCTGCGGAAATGGCCGGTGTTGCACTTCGGAGTGGAAGTGGGGCTTTCTGAAGGCAATCGATGCCAACATTGTCGGTTACGGCAGAAACGAGACAGAGGTTCGTGAAGTGCTGCGCGCGTTGCGTCGGGGGATTGCGACAATTCCGGAAGGGATGTCCGTCGGGGAAGACAGAAATGAACCAGAACAGGGTGACGAGAGAATTGCCGAAATTGAACTGGCTCATCGCGGGGAAAGGTGGGAGTAGAACTCACCTCGACCTGAACCTTGAGAGCGCAGGAACGCTCAGGCTCCTGGTTGTCCTTGGTCACGCATTCAACGCTCTCGACAAGGGATTGCCATTGTTCGTTGATGAACTGGACGCGAGTTTGCACAGCCTTGCTTGCGAAGCAGTGGTTCGGCTTTTTTGCTCACCAAATGTGAATCGGAAAGGGGCGCAGCTCATAGCGACAACGCACGACATCAACTTGATGCGGTCAACTGTGCTGCGACGCGATCAGTTTTGGTTTGCAGAGAAGAATGCCGAAGGGGCGACTGCGATTTTCCCATTGACGGACATTAGCACACGCAAGGGAGACAATATTCAGCTTGGATACCTCCAAGGCCGGTATGGAGCGGTGCCGGTTGATGATCCGGTCGCGGCAATTTTGGAGTCCTGCTGAAATGCCGAATCTTCGAACCTAGAGGATAAGCGAGTTCAACAATCCCGAGCGTCCGGCAGATGCAACTTGGCTCCGCCACGAAGGCCTCAAGCCGCCGTTATGGCCGACGGGCAAGCGACAGTCGCAATGGCAATGGCTGAATTGCGGGCGGGTTCGCGAATTCCGCGTCAAACCGGTTGCGCCGACGCCGATTGGCTTTCGGATTCACCGCGAGCGCGGTTGAAATCCGCAACGGATGCAGGGAGTCACACGCAAGGCGGTGGCAACGGCATGTCCGGCGCAGGCGCATGCTCCCGCGCATTGTCCTTTCCTTTGCCTCAATTTCAGCGATCAGGTTCTACCGCGAAACAAGGCGCTTCCGCGAGCGGTTGATCGGCAGGGGCAATGCGCCCCAGGTCGCCTGGACAGCGGTCAGGGGGGCCGACTGCGCCGAAGCTTTGCTCTTTCCCATTCCCGGCAACTTGTTTGCCGGATCGGGATGGGGCCGCCCGAAACTTGTCGAAGTCCGGTCTAGGGAAAGCCTCCGAGCCCGATCCGGAGCCAATGCGTAGTGGCGCTCCTAACGCCGCAACCAGCGAGCCGGCAGCTAACCGTTGTCGAATCCGAACCCCATCTTTCGGGCGTTCGTCCGGAACAATTGTTCCGAAGATGTTTCGACGACAATCCTTCTTTCGCCGGCTCGCGAACTGAATTTCGCGATCTTGCTGTCGGAAAGCAGTGTTTCGACTGTTTTTGCGCTGTCGCATTCAAAAAGGACGCCAGTGCCGGCCGGTCGAATTGCCCGCGCGCGCGACTCGATCCTTGCCAGGAATCCCTCAACGAGCTCTGGCAGCGGCTGCTCATCCCGGGCGGACAAGAATCCCCTGACAGTCCCGGTATCCAGGCCAGTCTCGATCGCCTTCAGGATTCTTTCCGTGCTGAGACGCCAAACTGAATCCGGCTGCTCTTCGTCGGCGCAGTTGCGCAGGAAGCTCCGTTCTTCCTGGTCAAGGCGACCGCCCTCCACGACAATTCGGAGATCCGGGAAAACCGACACGGGCGTCGTTTTCTGCGGGGTCGCGGGTTCATATGCGTCTGCCAGGCCGAGGCAATAGGCCCCAAGCGCGTTCAATCGGAAGAACTTCAAACCGTCGTATCGACTCAAGAATGCGCCCTCGAAGTGTCCCGTCGGTTCCCATGGCTTTTCCCGCGCTCCGCCCGGCGGGACGAAGGCGACATCCATCAATCCCAGCGTCGCAACATACTCGAAGAGAAAGCACAGCAGGTACCTGTCCTGAAGGAAACCCCAACCTGCGGCGCTTACGCTATACAGGACCCCGTAATGGGAATCTCCGCAATAGAGCGTCGCCGGATTTCTTGTCACCTCGAAACCGAGGTTCGTGGCGATCATGAACTTGGCAAGGTCGTCGATCGATACGACGCCTCCGGTGGGACACTGGGCAAGTGCATCGTAGATTGCCAGGCGTCGCGGCTCAACCGCCCGCATGGCCGACTTTCCCCGACCGCGAGTCTGCCCCTTTACCGCCTCGATCCTGGAGAACTCGTCAATGATCCTGGACTTGAGCCAACGATTCCAGATCAGCTTGATCGTCTCGTGCGGAGGTGCAGACAATGCCTTGCGCCCTGCCGCTGTAAGCGAAAGTTTGGATCCGTCCAGCTTGGCGAGGCGCCCGGATTGAACCAGCAAGGGCCAGGCGAATGCCTGGATCGGTCCGACATCGGCTTCGCAATCTGCCGACGCGTAAAAGTCGCCGCCGTCAAGCGCCTCGGAAATCCGTTTCGCGGATGCCTTCGACGGCCGTTTCGTTGACGTGCTGACCGAAACCTTGCCTTCGTCGATCAAGCTCAGCACGGCGAGCAAGCCGGCTCTCGCCGTGGCCTCCATGTTGCGCCGTTCCATCGGAACGGAGGAGCTTGTTGCCTGACTGACGTATTTGCCGGATTTGTAGACATAGCGGTACGACAAAAGCTCTGCGGTTGAAGGAAACTTGGCCAGGAAAGGCACTGTCGCCCGCTCCGGCTTCGGTACGAAGCCCTTCAACGATTGCTGAAGATCACGGGGAATCCAGATCTGCTGGTAATATCTGTCACCGAAATGCAGGAACAGATTGAGCCTGGTCGCCTTGTTTTTGTTCGCGTACCTCGAACCGGTGATCCCGCCGCCAGGCGACTTGCCGTACTTGGCAGTGAACTTGTCGACGTCCAGCAATCCGATCGGATCGTGGACAGCTTCCTGAACAACAAGTTTTTCGTTCTTCGTGAGACAGTCCCATTCGGCCCTGACCCTGCCGAACAGAATCCGGTTGATTGCCGGGACGAGTTGATCCTTGCGCCCGGGCCGCGGTGGATTGTTGCCTCCAATTACATCGTAGATCGCTCTCAACTTGTCGGCGTAGGCAAGTTCGAGCGCTTCGATCAGCGTGCGGGGTTGCATGCCAGAATCCTTTGAACACCTGTCGTTGGCGGATGAACCATATGGCGGCGAACCGCAAGACGGTCAAACGCAATTGTTCCGGCACGATTGCCGCAGTTCCGCCAAAGACAAAAAATTCATCTGCCGGGGAGTCGAACCGCCGGGAAAATCCATCGGACACTTCAACCAGTTGATCGTCTTGTCTTGATCGCTTTCGTTGAAGTGATCGGATGGTTTCGGGACGGAATTCTGAGGTGGCATCCGGGCGGGAGCGGCCTGATGCTATCTTTCGAAGCAGTTGGGATTTGCCGGACCTTCGGCCAGTGTTGTGGACACCGACCGGTCGTGAGAACCGGGCAAGGTTCTGCATCATCCTGAAGTTCCGGCATGGCAAGGTCGCGGGCAGGACGTGCAGACCCGGTATCGTGCCAAACTTTCCTGCGAAAGGCATACCGCCGCAAGCGAATGGTGTTATTCGACGGCGAGGCCTGATGCCTGCCCGATCCATGTCTCCGGCTGCCGGCTTGGCCGAAACCACGTGCTTCGTGGCATGATCGTACGAGGTCGAGCGAAGCGAGACCGTGACCCACATGCGGGCGTCTTGATCGCGCTGCGTCGACCGGCGCTTCGCGAAACACAATTGAATCCGTCAATGAACAGCGGCGCATCGACGCCCGCGGGCATGTTTGTCGAACCTCGCGAGACATTTCCGTACGGCCAGGATTCCGTTCTCCGCGCGCGTTGCGCTAGCGCACGCTTGCCGTCAACGCTGACACGATTCCGCCCAAGTCGCCGGCATCCGAACTTTTCCAAGCGCAAATATGTTCACGACCGTTCAAACGAGATCCATGGTCTTCAGGACTGCGCGAGCTGACGGGATTTCGGCTCGCCCCAATTCAGACCTCAACCATCGCGCCGTTTCCTAACGTCAATGCGGGTCTTTTGGGAAAGGAGGTTGCGGGACCGCGTGTTTCACGCTCCGTCATACGCCTTTCCGGTGCCAGCGGTCGCCTCGGGCCAGAGGGCGCCGAGCGGAAAGGTGACGGCGTCGAAGGGCGGAAGCGAGACCGGCGCGTCATCGACGAGAGTGGCCAGCAGCAGCCAGCGCCCCTCGCGCAGCGCGAAGGCCTCGAGCGTCCGCGCATCGGGATCGACGAGCCAGAGATGGCCGACGCACCGTCGCGGGCGTAGAGCGCCCGCTTCCCGCCCAGGTCCAGCCGCCGCGTGGACGGCGAGAGCACCTCGCAGGCCCAGTCCGGCGCGATGGCGCAATACGCCGCGTCCGGATACTCGGGCATCGTCTCGCGCCGCCAGCCGGCGAGGTCCGGGACCACGATGTCCTCGCCCAGGTGCGGCTCGGGCTCGAAAACGATCCGCCAGCCGCCGGGGCCGTCGTCGCCGTAGTTGAACGGCGACCCGATCTTCATCCCCAATCCCGAGCTTGCCCAGGCATGCCGCATGGCCGGCCTCGGGTGGGTGTGGAGCGTCCCGGCGATCATCTCGGCGACCATGCGGGGCGGCGCGTCGAGCACGTCCTGGTAGGTCGCCCGGCGTGTTTCCCGTTGTCTGGCCCGTGCCGTCACGGTCTTTGCTCCTTCCCTGTTTCTGGATGCCAATCCTCTCGATCCCGTCCAGCGGGATCGTCTCGGCGCGGCGGCCGCAAAGGCGCGTAGTCTCCATGCCGGCGTGCCCGGCAGGGCAGTGCGCCACGTCTATGCACGCATCGGGATGTTCAAGACATGCCGTTGTCCAGTTCGTCCGCAAGCCTTGGCGGCCGATGGCGCCGTTCTCAACTGCCGGCATTGATCGGAGCTTGAACGTGTCATGCGCGCCGGCAGTTCAGTCTGAAGCCCAATAGCGCTGCGGAGGACTGAGCCCTTGCGGCGGTCAAGCGCACGAAACATGGATGCTGAACGCAGTTGGCGGTTGATGAGCGCGCTTCCGGCACGAAATCCCGGAAGTGCTGCTTCAGACGATGATGGCGCGGAATCTCCAGGACCTTGCCGACAGTTCCGCAGAGCCGAATGCGCCATTGGCCGCCGCGGACTGAAACATCCCGTGCGTTCATCGCTATGCGGCCGATCCCCAGGCAAAGCTGTACGCCAAGGCCTCCTGGGACGCTCCAATGGTCCTGCCCGCCGCAAGTGCGCGCAGAACCGCTTCGCGGAGCCTGCGGCGGAAATCGTCGTCGTCCTGGGAAGGACTTGCCTTCAGTGAGGGCGCAGGCCAGCTGCAGTTCCGGCCCTTGCGTTGCCGCCTCTTTCCGGTTCGGGCGGATCAGGCAGGACGCTTCCTTGGCTTCGTGCCGGTGCTTCGGAGCTCTCGAACTTGCCCTGCCGCCGGCGCCTCCACGCTCGCATCCGGCGGATGGCAGACGCCGTTCGACGTGCTGCCGCCGTTGCCGTGACGGCAGTGCGTGCGGCCGTCCGGGATTGCTTCGGATGGCTGATACGTCGGGAAACGGTTGCACGGGCTGCGGCCGCTGTTCCGAACGCCGCGTTTTTTCTTTAATGATGATTGCCACCCTTGAGAGGGATCGGGACGAGTGCTGCAACATTGCGCGGTGGGAAAAAGAGGCTGACCGACAAGGAACTGGCACGCGTGATTGGGGATGCGGAAAACGCCCGGGTCGAGTTCACGGAAACGATACGGGGGTCCTCGCCTCAAAGAATCCTGGAAGCGATCTGCGCGTTCGCCAACGATTTGCAAGGTTCAGGCGAGCCGGGCATCGTGGCTGTCGGCTTGCGGGATGACGGCGTCCCCGTCGGCATCTCCGTCACAGACGAAATGCTTGGAAAGCTGACTGACATGCGAAGCGACGGAAACATCGTGCCGCCGCCAGCGCTTCTGGCCGAGAAGCGGTCATACCTGGGACATGAAATAGCCGTTGCAACCGTGCTGCCGTCCGACTCCCCGCCAGTGCGCTACAAGGGCGCGATCCATGTACGCAACGGTCCGCGCCGGGGCGTGGCGACGGCTCAGGAAGAACGGATACTGAATGAGCGTCGGCGCTACGGCGACCGTCCTTTCGATATTTCTCCGGTACCGGGCGCCGGCGCGGGCGATCTCAACCGCCGTCAGTTCGAAGACGAGTATCTTCCGCATGTCGTCGACCGGCGAGCTCCTTCGCGCCAATGACCGGAGCCTGGAGGAGCGCCTGGCGGCGACCAAGATGATTGCTTCCGTCGACGACGGTCGATCGACAATTCTCGGACTGCTGGTGCTCGGGATTTGCCCGCGGGATTTCATCCCGGGAGCGTATGTGCAGTTTCTGCGCATCAAGGGGCAAGACATGTCGGATCCGGTCATCGACGACAGGGTGATCGACGGGACGGTTTCCGATATGCTGCGGGGCCTCGACGGCAAGCTGCGGTCGCACAACCGCAGGCGGGTCGACATTGGCGAACAGGATCTCGAACGCCGAACCGAAACCTACCCGATTGCGGCCCTGCAGGAGCTCGTGCGGAATGCGATCATTCATCGCGACTACGAAACGACAAATGCGCCCGTCCGCGTCACCTGGTTCGATGACCGGATCGAAATCCAGAACCCCGGCGGACCGTTCGGATCGGTCACGGCGGAGAACTTCGCGCGTCCCGGTGTGACCGACTATCGCAATCCGAACCTGGCCGAGGCGATGAAGGTTCTGGGATATGTCCAAAGGTTCGGCATCGGAATTCCGACCGCACGGCGCCGGTTGAGCGAGGCCGGGCATCCGGAGATCGAATTCGGGGTCGGGCCGACGAACCTGCTCGCCACGGTGAGGATCGTTCCCGGAACGGCGGAGGCAGCCTGATGACCGCGCCGGTTCTGACCTTTTTCAACAACAAGGGAGGCGTCGGCAAGACGTCCCTGGTCTACCACCTTGCCTGGATGCTGTAGGAGAACGGCGATCGCGTCCTGGCCTGCGACCTCGACCCGCAGGCGAACCACACGGCGACTTTCCTCGACGAGCGTACTCTCGGATCGTTATGGGAGGATGGCGCGAGAGACCGGACCATCCACCAGTGCGTACAGCCCCTGACGGAGGTGGGAGATCTGCGCCATCCGCGGGTTCGCCGGGTTTCCGGCACGCTCGGACTTGTTCCTGGCGCTCTCCGGTTTCGAGGACAACCTGTCGAGCGAGTGGCCCAACGCCCTGGGCGAATCCGGCCTCTACCGGCCTTTCCGCATCCTGACCGCGTTCTGGCAGATCATGCAGTGTGCCGCGAAGGAGATCGGCGCAACAATCATCCTGGTTGATGCCGGTCCCAACCTCGGCGCCCTGAACCGCTCGGCGCTGATCGCGACCGGCCATGTCTTCGCGCCTCTGGGCACGGACCTGTTTTCGCTTCAGGGCCTCAGGAACCTGGGTCCGACGCTCAGGCGGTGATCAGGCGAATGGTCGAAACGCAGGAACAGCTGGAACCCGCCGGCATTCCCCTTGCCCGAAGGCGCCATGAAGCCGATCGGATACATCGTCCAGCAACACGGCGTGCGTCTGGGACGCCCGGTCCAGGCTTATGACAAGTGGGACAATCGGATGCCGGAAGCCTACCACCGGCACCTGCTGAACAATGCCATCGGCCCCTTCCCGGACACCCCGGACAGCGATGAACACTGCCTTGCGACGGTCCGCCACTACCGGAGCCTGATTCCGATGGCGCAGGAAGTCCGGAAGCCCGTCTTCTTTCTCACAAGCGCCGATGGAGCGATCGGCGGCCATGCAGCGGCCGTATCCAGCGCTCATCATGACTTCAGGACATTGGCGGACTTGATCCGGAACAAGATCTTGCCGTCCTGATTGTTCAACGCCCGAAGGCGAATAGGCGGGCCGGCCGATGACGCGCCCCGGACTGCACGCCGCCGTAGCGCAGCGGGGAACACGCCTGGTGCGGCGGGCGCTCGCCATCAGCGGTGCGCCTCGATTTCCTCTTTTACGTCCCCGAATCGGCGTGCCGCGTTGGAACGTTATCCGATCCGGAAGAGCGGATAGATCTATGGAAGCGAAAGGATGGTTGAACTTCTGGCGGAGTTTTGAGTAGCAACCTTGCTTAACTCGAGGCAGCGGAGCTGGAAAAGCCGGAAGCTGCGGCGACGGGACGTCGCCAAAGCGGAGGAGGTTCGAGAGCGCCCGATCTCGGGTGTTCCGTTTCCTGCCTGTCCGACTGCAGGCAGGAAATAAACTGGCTCCCGGCAATTCACCCCGTCCCGGCGGGCAGGGACGGACCAACCGGATCCGGCGATGATGACAGGGCCGCGTCTGGTTCGGTCGTCGCGATCGTGCAGTCCATCGGGATTGGGTTGCCGGGCTCCCTGCCTGGTGTTTGCGGCTGGCGCCAGATGTATCTGCGTGCGCGAAACAGGCGACGTGCACCGCGAGTTTCAAGACCACTACCGGCCGCGGCATCGTCAGGCAGCCAACAAGCGGCACCGACTCCGGCCCTTTGCCGCGCTCGTCCATGAATGAATTGTCGGGCAGTTCATCCATCGTGGCGGTCGACGCAGCCTTCGCTCGCCAGACTGCGAGCCCGTCCCTGCAACCGGCGGTCGGACCGCAATCAACTGAATCCGCGCGCAGAGACAATTTCCTGCGGGTTCTTTGGCACTCATATTCTCAGAGAGAACTTTCTGCGGTGACGCACTCCGTCGCGCGTCGGAGACTTCGGGCGGAAGAAGCCGGAATTGACCCCGGTTCGGCACGTGGACATACGCCGTGTCACTCGGCCGGTTCTTGAAATGCTGATCATTCCAGGACGGCCCGTGCGCAAAGTCGGGTGGCATTCGGCACACCCGATCCAAGTGGTGGCCTTCCGGCCTTTCTTGTCCTGAACGATCCGACCCGTGCGGATCCGGATTCTGCCGCAGTTGTCTTGCCAGCGGTGTTCGTCTCGCATCCAGTCATGGGCGGGATCATCAAGTCTGTTTTTGGCGGTTTGCATCGTCCTTCCCATATAGACGAGCGTATCGTTTTCATGAACGGCATGAAGTATGTATTGGTAGTGACCCCAGTCGTGATCTCCATTGATTTCCAACACGTTCTGACAGGAATGCGAGCCTCGCCAAGGCAGATCGTTCTCATCGTGTTTTCTTGTCAGACTGGCAGTCCGCCGGCTGAGATGCCGGGATTCGGGCACAAGTGTTCTTGAGGACCGCGATCGGACTTGTTGCACGGGTCTTCCGGTCAACCGGTTGAGAATGACGGGTCAAACGTCCCGTCGACATCCATGGCGTTGCGTTTGCATCGGCCGCAACTCCACGCATTTCTTCAATTCGGAGAGCCCGTCGGCTGAAAAACGAAAGTCAGAACGATCCAAGTGATGATGCGGCGCCCGGCCGAGCCCAATCCCGAGATTCCTTCACCGACAATGGCAACTCTTCTTGGCATCGTTACATTCCTGGTTTCATTCGTTGCCGGTACCCTGCCTCATGCGTGCTCGACATCCTTGAATGATCTTTCACATGGTTCAATTCCTCGCGTGGGCTATGGATATACTGACGGTTTCTTCCTTTGACTGATTTGCGGAATTCACTAAGGTGGCGCAGGAAATCGAGGCGGGAACAACGCGTTGAACGGACCATGGAAGCAGGCGAATCGAAATGCAAGGAAGAGCAGGAAAGACCGGAGCAGTTCAATTCAGTCCCTGGCGGGCGTAACGGTTCCGACAAGCTGTTTCCTTTCCCGGAAGGCTGGTACTTCATTGCAAGCCGCAAGACCATCGAGAAAGAAGGCCTGATCCGGAAGACCTGGCTCGGCGAGGAAATCGTTGTCTGGTGCAACGGGTCCGGGGACGTCTGCGTGGCAGATGCAACATGCCCGCACCTCGGTTCCGATCTGGGACCAGAGGCCGGCGGGATGGTGCGCAACGGCTGCCTCGTTTGTCCATTTCACGGGTTCGAGTACGACGTGTCCGGGAAGTGTGTCGCGACACCGTACGCGCCTCCACCGAGGACGGCGAGGCTCAAGGTGTTCGAGACACATGAAATCCTGGGGCTCGTATTTGCCTGGTGGGGCTGTGCCGGCAGGCCGCCGCAATGGCGTCTTCCGCCGTCGCCGCCGACGGAAGAATCCGACTGGAGCGGCATGGAAGTCCGGAGCATCCGGTTCGAGGGACATCCCCAGGAGACGACCGAGAACTCCGTGGACCTCGGACATCTCCGTTATGTGCACGGTTATGGCAGCGTCAACAGGGTTAGCCCGCTATCGGTCGAAGGGGCTTCGCTCAAGAGCTGTTTCAACTTCAAGCGGACCCGGGCAATAGCAGGGATCACCTTCTTCCGGTATGATGTATCGGCAGCAACACACGTGCATGGGCTTGGCTTTTCGTACGTCGAGGTTCGCGAACACTCGATCGACATGCAAACTCGGCTGTGGGTTCTTGCAACGCCGATCGACGGACAACTCATCGAAGTGACGCTCGTCAGCCAGGTCCGAAATCTCGCCAGACCGAAACGGCCAATCGCCGGGATGCGTTTCCTTCCGGTGGGTCTGCGCACGCGGATCATGAACAGGATCATCATCGCGGCCCAGATGCGGGATGTCATGCAGGACGTCGTCATTTGGCGCCGAAAACGGTATCGCTCCCGTCCGCTCCTTTGCCGTTCTGACGGTGAGATCATCAAGTTTCGGCGCTACTGCAAGCAGTTTTACCAGTAGGCTGGAGTTTATGGCCGGCACGTTGCAGGTCGGTTTGCCAATTCGTTGGGACCGATCGAGGACAGAAACGAATCGCCGGACAATAGTCGGCATCGATACGCCGTTGGACTGTGACAGGATTCCCGGATATCCATCACAGGCGATGACGGATCGGTTTGCCACTTACTGCTACGACGTCGCAAAGCCGTCGAGTGTGGGCAAGGGAGACTGGGCGAAGACCAGAACCGGTCCCGTCGACCGGATGCCACACATCCGGCCGCTCAACAGAAACTAGAAGACAATAGAGAAGATGCTTGACCCGAGTGCCAATAGGCAGGACGTTCAATTTCCAAATGGGGGGCGAGCAGCTACGCTTTTGCTTTGGAGCACTCTTCCGTACCTGCCGCCTGGTGCCAGGAATTCAGCGGAAAACACCGGTTTAAGGAAAAACCGCACTGCCCTTGCCGGTTGGTGCGGCGGGTTTCCGGGAAGCGCCGAGCGTGGTGATGCGGCCGAGCAAAAGGTCGCGGTTTGAATTCCGGTTCACCACCTTACCCGTCTGAATCCCGGTCGGCCATGGCCGACTTCATGTACCCAATCCGTCCCGGGAAAACGGGAAGTTTGTTCGTTAGGGACATTCGACATTCTTGTTGACATTTCATGAGCGTGTGCCATGCTGAATCATGATATGCTGTAACAGCGAGTTAGAGGAGGAGATTATGCAGACTGCGAAGAGGATTCTACCGGTCGTAGCCGCGACGGCACTGACGCTCGCCTTGGGCAACGGTGCAGTCAAGGCAGAAGAGGCAAATGCTTGTATCGGCAATTCGGGCCCGGTTACCGGGCCTGCGGCGTTCGGTGGCAAGGCCATTCGAATGGGCGCCGAACTCGCTGTTGAGGACATCAACGCGGGCGGAGGTGTTCTGGGACAAGAATTGGAGTTCATTCAGTACGACGATGCTGGCGCGCCGCCGAGGGGTGTAGACAATGTGCGCCGTATCGGTTTGTCGGACAACTGCGTGGCCATGATCGGCGGTTACCACTCGACCGTAGCTCTTGCGCAGCGCGATCCAATTCATGAAATCGGAATGCCATACGTAGGTACGATCGCTGCAAACACGAAAGTGATCGAAAACGGCCGGGATCCAAATTTCATGTTCCGTGTTTCGGCGAAGGATCGCTGGGTCACGAAGTTTCTGGTCGCCGAGGGAATTAGGCGTTCGGCGAATAACAGCATCGGGATCATGTACGAGAATACGGGGTGGGGTAAGGGCGCGTATCCGGACCTCCAGAACGCACTGCGGGAGCAGGGCCTAGAAGAAGTCGGTGCCGAGACCTTCAATTGGAAAGACACCGACATGACGCCGCAACTCATCCGGTTGCGCGACGCAGGAGCAGAAGTTCTCATCATGTGGGGACTGGACCGCGAAGGAAACCAAATTTTGCGGAGCCTCCAGAAGATCGACTGGTCGCCGGTGGTAATTGGCGCGTGGGGATTTGCCGGCAACCTCGGCGAACTCGCTGGAGAACTTGCCAATTGTGCTCTGATCATGCAGACCTACTCATGGATGGGTGAACTTGAACCGAAGGCACAGGAACTCTACGCGCGAATGCAGGAACGTTTCGACATTGGAAGCCAAGAAGAGATTCGCATGGGTTCGGGAGTTGCAAACGCCTATGATGCGGTGCACATCATTGCCAAAGCGATCGAGATCGCAGGAAGCTTCGATCGTGCGAAGGTCTACGACGCTCTCTTTGAAGTGCAGCATGAGGGCCTTGTCACGAATTACAGCCCGGCATTTGAGCGGACCGAGGAACGGCATGACGCAATTCTTCCGGAAGCTTACAAGCTGACGGCGTGGTACGATGGCAAGTTGCTTCCGCTCGACCAAACTCCGTGCAGCTGACGCGACGGCTTTGAACTGACAAAACCCTGCCGGCGATACGGGGTACTCTAGAAGATACTCCGCTTTCGTCGGCAGGGCTTCGAACATGAGCGCTGTTGTCCAATATCTGCTCGCCGGTCTCGGGATCGGCGGCATCTATGCGTTGGTGGCCATCGGTTTCCACGTCATGTGGTCTTCCGCCAAGGCCGTGAATTTCGCGCACGGCGACACGCTGATGCTTGGCGCGGTACTGACGATCGTATTTCTTGACCTTGCCTTGCCGATGTCGGTGGCAATTCTGCTGGCGATCACCGTCAGCATCCTGTTTGGCGTCGTGCTGGAACGGGTCGCCATCCGCCCGTTCGCCACCCAGGCGCAGTCCATCGGATGGATGCTCACCACAATCGCCATCGGAATCATGCTGGAGAGTTATGCCACGATCAGCTTTGGAGCTTTTGCGCGGCCACTACCATCTCCGCTCGTGGAAAATCCTGTCACGATCCTCGGGGCGGGGGTGTTTCCACAGGAACTGCTAATTCCCTGCGCGGCAATTCTCATTGTCATTCTCCTACATGTCTTTCAGCGGCGCACACAACTCGGCCGAGCCATGCGGGCGGTTGCCTTCAATCGAACCGCAGCGGCAATTGTGGGCATAAATGTCAACCAGATCGCCATGATTTCGTTTGGCCTCGCTAGTGCGCTCGGTGGGTTGTCGGGCATTCTGGTCGCTCCCGTGATTCAGGCATCCGCGACCATGGGGCTGCTGCTCGGGATCAAGGGCTTTGCGGTCGCCATCATCGGAGGCATTACGAGCGCTCACGGTGTTGTTATTGCGGGACTTCTGTACGGTGTAATTGAGAAATTTGTTGACGGCTATATAAGCACGGCGGCCCGTGAAGCGGTGGGTTTCAGCATTGTCATCCTTGTACTCATGATCTGGCCTCAGGGATTGTTCGGGCGCAAGGAAGTCGTCAAGGTATGAATTGGTTGTTGCGCAACCGAAACTGGGTTTTCGCCTCGGTTGCGGCAGTTCTGCTGCTCGCGATGCCCGAGATAGCAGGCAACGAATACGCATTGCGTTTCTACACGTTGATGCTAATTTACATGATACTCGCGCTTGGCCTCAACGTGCTTGTCGGATTCACAGGACTGGTTTCCCTTGGTCAAGCTGGCCTTTACGCGATCGGAGCGTATACTGCAGCTATCCTCGCGACTCGGGTTGATGTCGGATTTATACCTTGCCTTGTGCTGGGTATGTTGTTCTCTGGCGCCTTTGGTGTTTTGCTTGCCTATCCAACGGTGCGGGTGCGCGGCGTGTACTTGGCGGTCGTCACCATTGCGTTCGGCATAATTGTCGAGAACATCGCCATCGAATGGGATTCACTTACCGGAAGCTGGGTTGGGATATCCGATGTACCGCAGCCCGGCATTTTCGGAACACCAATCGGTCACCGCACTTACTTCTATCTGGTCGGCGGATGTGCGCTGATTGCATTCGCGGTCAACGTGAACATCATGAATTCACGTTTCGGTCGTGCCATGATTGCCACAAGCCAGAGCGAGATCGCAGCCAGTTCACTTGGCATCAATGTCACCGCGGTCCGCACGCTCGCGTTCGTGATTTCCGCCGTTACGGCGGGCGCTGCTGGGGTTTTCTACGTTTTCCTTAACAAGTACATCAGCCCCGATATTTTCTCGTTCGGAGATTCTATCCGCTTTCTGCTGATGGTAATCTTGGGAGGAGCGGGAACCACCCTCGGTCCGGTCGTCGGAGCCGGCGTTCTGAGCTACTTGCCCGAATTTCTCCAGCAGTTTGGGGAGTGGCAGGCGTTCGCTTATGGCGCCCTTCTTGCAATTGTCATGTTTTTTCTGCCTCGCGGAATCATTGGTAGCTTGGCCGATATCCTGCAACGATTTCTCCCTGTAGCCCCGGCGCAGGTGTTAACCGAAAACAGCAGTCCGCTTAAGGATTTCCTAAGAGATGGAAGGAGCGAGAGGGGCATATGCCTTGAAGCTGAGAATGTAAGTTTGCGTTTCGGTGGCTTGAGCGCACTGGAAAACGTTCAGACACAGGTTTCCACTGGATCAATTCATGGCCTCATTGGTCCCAACGGTGCCGGCAAGTCCACACTTCTCAACGCGGTGTCAGGCATCTACCAGGTGAGTTCCGGGCGAATACTCTTCGAAGGGGAAGACATTACGGCGATGCGTAGCTATCAGCTCGCTCGCCGCGGTTTGGCCCGCACGTTCCAGAATACAGAGTTGTTCAAGGAAATGTCTGCGCTTGAGAATGTCTGGAACGGTTTCTATTCTCACTACCGCTCTGGCATAATCTCGGCCATCCTGCGTCTTCCAAACTATCGGACCGACGAGGAGCACTATCGTCAGGCTGCTCTCGCACTGCTGGACTATGTCGGCTTGTCTAACTTTGCCGAAACCAAGGCCAAGGACTTGCCATTCGGTTTCCAGCGCAAACTGGAAATTGCTAGAGCGCTCGCCGTAAGTCCAAGGCTGCTTCTACTGGACGAGCCGGCTGCTGGCCTGACGCATGCTGAGGTCGATGACCTGCGCGACCTGATACTGCAGCTTGCTGAGCACGGAATCACGATCGTTGTCGTAGAGCATCACATGGATCTCGTGATGGCGATCTCTTCGCAGATGACGGTTCTTGACTATGGTGAAGTGATCGCAAGGGGCACTTCGGCCGAGGTCCAGGAAAACGCACGGGTTATTGAAGCGTATTTCGGAAACCCTGACATGCTTGACCATGCATTGTCTGCAGCTGCAGACACACAAGTCGCGGACGGCGTGTCATGACCGATCAGCAGCAACCGCTGCTGGAGGTCGAACGCCTGAGCGTGACGTACGGCCAAGTTCAGGCCGTCCGGGAAATTTCGCTTCACGTCCTGCCGAGTGAATTCGTCTCAATTATCGGCAACAATGGTGCCGGCAAGTCGTCAACTCTCAAGGCAATCGCTGGAGTTGTGAAACCGGTTGGCGGCTCCATACGGATTCAGGGGACTGAGGTGCAGGGCCTGCCGGCCCACCGGATTGTTCGAATGGGCGTGAGCTTGGTACCGGAAGGGCGCCAGATCTTTGCAGATCAGACGGTTGACGACAATCTGAGGCTTGGTGCCTACTCCCGAAGGCGGGATCAGGAAAGTGCTGTCGACGCAGATATCGAGCGCATGATCGAGCTATTCCCGGTACTGGGCGAACGACGCACGCAAATGGCCGGAAGCCTGTCTGGTGGCGAGCAGCAAATGCTGGCATTGGCCCGTGGCCTGCTGTCCAAACCGCGTCTACTGATGATTGATGAAATGTCACTGGGCCTGGCGCCGCGTGTGTTGGAGACCTTGTTTCCGGTACTGGAACGACTGAACCGCGACGGTCTGGCTATCCTGCTTGTAGAGCAGCTTGCAACCATGGCGCTCCGGGTCGCGCACCGGGGCTACGTATTCGAAAATGCCGAGATTTCCATGAGCGGTTCGGCGCGTTCGCTCGCCCAGAACCGGCAAGTTATCGAATCTTATCTGGGGCGGAGAGCAGCATGACTGGCATTCGATCTGCTTCCGTTCCGGCGGCAAGAAATGCGGAGTTGGGCGCAAGCGATGTCTGAATCAAACGCGCCTAGTAAAGGAGGAAAGTATGGGACAACGCATCATTGACCTGAGTGTCACCATTGAAGACAACATGCCTGCACACAAGCTGTTTCAGAGTCCAGTCTACTTGACGGCCCTGAACCACGAAAGCACAAAATCTTTCAACCTCGGTGTGCCCGACGATCCGATGACGTTTCAGACGAACTTTATCGGCATGTTGGACCATGTCGGAACACATGTGGACGGGTTCCGGCACGTAAACCCCGACGGTGCAACCATTGATGAAATGCCGCTTGACCTGTTCATGGGCAAGGCTGTGTGCTTTGATCTGCGACACATTCCGGACTTGGGCGATATTGACGCAGCGGAAATGGACAGGGCCGAAGAACAGGCGGGCGTGAAAGTTGACGGTCACATTGTCTTGCTCTGCACTGGTCTGCACAACCGCCATTATCCGGATCGCAAGGTATGCTGGACCAATCCCGGCCTCACCGTGGATGCGACGCACTGGCTGAATGACCGTGGCTCGAAGATGCATGGGGTGGAAGGTCCATCTACGGACAAGCCGACGGACAATCTCTTTGCGCAACACCGCGCCTGTCGGGATCTCGGAATTTCGCACTTCGAATGGCTGGTAAATCTCGAAGAGCTTATCGGCGTTGGTGAGTTCCAGTTTTTTGGCGCGCCGCTTAAATTCAAGGGTGGCTCCGGATCCCCGGTTCGGGCATTTGCCATAGTAGAAGGTTGATCACCCTGTCAGCGTTGTAGGGCTTGCGGGGCGGAGAGCAGCAGAAAGGGGTTGTCAGTCCAATGACCGGAGAACTGCTTTACAAGAGTGCGATCGAATTGCGCGAGTTGGTTGTCAGCAAAGCGGTTTCTCCGGTCGAATTGCTGGAGCACAGTCTGACTCGAAGAGACGAAGTCGATCCGGCGCTGAACTGCTTTGTAACCAGGATGGACGACTCCGCGTTTGACTACGCCAAGTCAGCGGAAAGGGCCATAATGAATGGTGAGGAGCCCGGGTTGCTGCACGGATTGCCGATTTCGATCAAGGACCTGATTGCGGTCGGCGGTGTCCCACTCACCTTCGGCTCGAAGCCAATGGAGAACAACATTGCTGCCGTGGATGCGCCTTCCGTCAGGCAGGCAAGGCGACAGGGAGCGGTTGTGATCGGCAAGTCGACAACCAGCGAGTTTGGCTGCAAACCCGTTGGCGACAGCCTCGTCTCCGGGATTACGAGGAACCCTTGGAATCTGAAAAAGACGCCAGGCGGGTCGAGCTGTGGTGCCGTTGCGAGTGTAGCCACCGGCGTGACTCCCTTCGCACTTGGCACGGATGGGGGAGGATCCGTCCGCATCCCGTGCTCTCTGACAGGTCTTTTTGGCATAAAGGCACATTTTGGCAGGGTTCCGATATTCCCTGTTTCTGCAACGCCGACACTTGCGCATGTTGGCCCAATCGCGCGAACAGTGCGAGATGCGGCCCTCCTTCTGTCGGCCGTTTCCGAGTACGATCGGCGCGATCCGTTTGCCGTCGCCGGAGAGATTCCGGACTTTCTTGGGGCCTGCGACCTGCCCGTGCAGGGAATGCGCATCGCATGGAGTCCGACTCTCGGCTATGCCGAGCCGCTGCCGGAAATCGCGGGAATCTGCGAAAAGGCGGTTCGTGTGTTCGAAGAACTTGGATGTATTGTCGACGAAGTCGAGACGGTCATGGACGGTGACCCGAGCGACATGTGGATGGCGGAGTTTTACGCGGGAGTCGGTACGCGGTTGAAGGATGTACTGACCAATTCGCCTGACCAACTCGACCCTGCTGTTGCGGACGTTCTGGATGGTGCGCTTGACCAAACGCTGGAGGAGTATTACACGCAGGTCTTCCGGCGCTATGAATTTCGGGAAAGACTGCGCGAATTCCTGGAGAGTTACGATCTGCTTGTCACGCCAACCCTGCCGGTTGCGGCCTTTGATGTCGGGTTGAACACTCCGCCGGAACTCCCGGGAGCGAACATTATTTCCTGGGTTGCCTATACCTACCCGTTCAATCTGACTGGCAATCCGGGGGCATCCTTGCCGATTGGTTTTACCAGGGACGGCTTGCCCGTTGGCTTGCAGGTCATTTCCAGAGCTCTCAGCGAGGTCGACATCTTCCGCGCTGCCGCGGCCTTTGAAGCAGCCCGTCCCTGGGCGGATCGAATTCCGCCCATCACATGAGGAGACTGGGGTTCTCCAGCTGAAGACGCGTGTTTGTCTGAAAGCCAGTCCCGACGGATTTGTTGCCGAGCCATAGTCGGGCTGCCTGAACTGTCGATCCTTCGACGCAGATGTCTGAGAAATTTTACGCAACTGGAATTCTGCGAGCGCAATTGCTTATCCCGGATTGACAGGTTCAGGCGAGGAATCTCACATAAACACCGGGTCCAGTCGGCCGCCTCCAAGCGTAGTCGGACCTTTTCCGCACTCACATTTCGGACGTCAGCAAAGTCAAAGTGTGTACGAGAGACGTCAGCTTCGAAGCTGTCCCAACCGTTGGCGTCATGGTCCAGTGCGAACGAAATCTCCATGTCAGTGACCCAAAACTCGCAACTTGCGCCGATGCGCCGACAAAGCCAGCCAAGAGGTCATTTACCTGAACAGTCGCCGGGCCGCTGCAATTGGTCACACTCCATCACCGCAGTCAGGTGCCAAGAGCTCGCAGCGCATGGGCCAGCGTCCTACTTATCCGAGTCTGGCATCGACAGTGGACTCGTCAGTGAGTCGAGTCTGTCGAGATTCGATTTCAAAGCATGAGTTTCCATCGCTGAGGCCGACGACGTGCCTTCTTGCTCGTTTGCAACCATTTCTGGGTCGATCTCAGCAACTAGCCTGCGTTCGACTGTCGCTACGTCCTGTGTCTCACACTGCCAATTGGTAAGAACCTGCCTGCCAAGCTCCCTCCTGGCCGCGCGTATTGAACAATATTGGTATCGAATATCTCCGCCTAGAATGCGAGTCGGGACTTGAGGGGGAAGCAAACCGGCATCCTTCGCGGCGATGCCAGAAGCATCCAACAACGAACACCATCAATCGGTGTTTTGGGAAGACCAAGCCTGGTCGCCCTGGAAGGCCCTTCCTGTGAAGGCGGAACCGCAAGGCCATCCGGTTGGCGATCAGACGTGCGGCAATTTCCGGGGCGGTAACCCGACTCCAAATTCCCACCATGAGCTCACTTCGCCCCGAGTGTCCACGATGTCGGTCATGCGACGTCATTCAACAAACGGGACGTCAGGCACGGAGTCAATTCCGAGATTTGTGAATGGGTGTGAATCCCGCACGGCGACAAGATCTGGCATGGATCGAGGGATTTGCTGCTGCGAATCACCCTGAATCTAGGTCTTCGACGCGTTCCGGCCGATCCGGATTACAATGGTCCGGATCGGCGCGGAATCCCGTCGCTGTCACAGGATTTCGGAAATGTTCCTTCCGCGCGACATCGCTGTCGCGCAGCTGATGCGGAATTCGGCGTTTCGTCGACGCAAGGAACATTCCCTTGACGTGTTCGCATGCAGGTTCACCGCTGTCCGATTCTCCCGGCACTTCCGAAATCGCCGACATGGCGGCGGAGGTCATCCGCCCCGAGATCCTCGAGCGCCTTGCCACGGCGGATGCCGGCAGCGGCCCTTCGGCGGTCGGGATGCTTGTTTTCGACACCGTCGCAGCGACGCGACGGGAGATGCCGTGGACCCTGATCGAAGCCCGCGATGACGCGGTCGGCGTGCGCGCTGAAGGATCTGGCGCGTGCGGTGCATGACTGCCGGAGCGAGGTCGAGGAGACGTTGACGGAGCAGGTGCGGGTGGCCGAAGGCATTCCGCGCGCGGCGGTTTCGGCCGTGGTTTCGCTGGGCAGCGTGATGGTTCCGATATGTCCTGGCTTTGGCGGAATGCTTCCGGGTCCCTTGCGACGATCGCGAGCAGTCCGCCTCGGGCGTCGGGCTACCAGGTCAGGTCGTTCATGCCATCGTAAATCATGAGACTTGGCCTCCGGTCCACGACCGATTCAATGCGCCGCGGCGTCCGCCAGCAACAATAACTCCTCGGGCTGCGTTGCGCAGAGAGTGAAGTCGAAGTTGAAGGTGATCACGCGCTTGTGCGATGGCGCAAAACAGGGCGATGTTTGATCCCTCCGGCTCGGGCAGCAGGCCCATGCCGGATGAGCATCAAGCCGACGGCACTCGAAACCAGTCCGGCACGCATGCACGGATCCTCGCGAGGGAGTGGTCAACTGGTGGCCGAGAGCCTCCTTGCGCCGCCCCTCCATAACGCGCCGCCCGTGCTTTTCGATCATCGTCGCTGCTTTTTTCGCCAGGTCCGGCCCAGAGACGGGGCAGGGTCAAGAACGGAAGTCTGCGCCATCCAGCCAAAGCCATCGTTTGTGTCACCGAATTCCGCGCGCCGTGGGGCGGCGCGGATCAAGATGCCGGATACCGGCTGTCCATGTTTCGGATTGGCCATGGGCCAACGAGGACCCGCGACCATGCGCTCCAGTTGCAAAGGACGCGCGCGAGGTCACGCTGCGCGAACGCGATGCATCCTTCCGTTGGATGGCGAGGCTTTCTCCAGGCGTGGAGAAACACGGCGCTGCCCAGTCCCGGGCGTGGCGAAGGCCGGTTGTAGTCGAGGACGGCGATCAGGTCGTAGAGCGAATCCGCGCGCCGCAGCCGTTCATGACCGTACGCGTGCTTCATCGCGCATGGGCCCATGAGTTCCAGGTTGTAATCCGGATCGCGCGGGTCGTCGGACCAGACGGCGTAGAGACCGATCGCCCGGCAGATCGTTGTTCCGTCGCGGGCCCGCGCATCTGCCGCCGCATCGCGGCATCCTGGGCGCCAGGGCCGGAACTGCCCGGAGGAACATGCGCCGGAAAACCGCACCCGATCCGGCCGGTACAGGACATCCGTGATGCGGAAGACGCCGGCTGGAGTGATCCCGTCGCCCTCGCGGGATTTTTTTCCAATCCCCGCCCGGCCGACGGCGCACGGAAAGAACCGTCCCATGAAACGCGCACCGCCGCCGGTGACGACCAGGTCGTCCCGCCTTGGAGTCACAGGATGTGTCCGCTTTTCCGGGCCTTGGTGTCAAGATAGTCCGCGTTCTCGGCGGTGCGGCCGACGACGAGTGCCACGCGGTTCCTGACCTTGATCCCGCTTCGCGCCATCATCTCGACCTTGAGCGGATTGTTGGTCATCAGGTCGACCGAAACGAACCCGAGAGCGCGCAGGATCTCCGCGCCGATGCGGAAGTCGCGCTCGTCATCCTCGAACCCGAGCCGATGGTTCGCGTCGACCGTGTCGAAACCCTGGTCCTGCAGCGCATAGGCGCGAAGCTTGTTGGCGAGTCCGATTCCTCGGCCCTCCTGGTTGAGATAAAGCAACACTCCCTTTCCGGCCCGTCCGATATTGTCCAGAGCGGCGCGCAGTTGCGCACCGCAGTCGCACTTGAGCGATCCGAGAAGGTCGCCCGTGAAGCACGCCGAGTGCAGGCGCGTGAGAACCGGATCCTCGCGCGACGGGTTCCCGATCTCGATCGCGCAGTGTTCGTCGCTTCCGTTGCGGAACAGATGGACCCGCGAAGCCCCGCAGACGGCGAGCGGCACGCGGCCCGAGGCGATTCGTTCGAGCCTGGGTGCGTCGTCCAGCCCGGCGACGAGTTCCCCGAGCACCATTCCGGCCAGACTAGTCGGCAGTTCCGACCCGTCCCCCGCATCGGCGACGAGCGCCGCCGGCAAGAGGCGGGCGTGCTTGCAGAGCGCAATCGCTGCCCGCCCAACGCCGGCGGACCCGTCGCGAAGAGTCATGAACGGCCCCTTCATCGGCGACTCGAGATCAAGGGACGGATCCGCGACGGCGCGGACCCAGCGCGAATCGGAATGTGCGGGGAGGGCTATGCGCGCGATGTCACCGTCGTAGGCGCGCGCCGCCAGGGTGTGCGCCCTGCGGGCGGTAACCGCCAGATGAACCGCCCGGCCTGACTTGGCGGCGGCCTGGAAGCCCGAGCAAACGCCGGTGCCCGCAGTTTCCGCTGCCGCGACGAGATGCGCGGCGGAGTCCTCGCGGATCACGATCGGCGAGCCGATGCGCATGTCCGCGACGATGCGTGCGAGCCTCTGTTCAAGATCCGGATAAGGTACCACGGGTCATCGCCAGTTCTGAAACATTCCGGTCGAGTCTATACTCTTCGGACACCCGGGATGAAACATTCTCCGCGTTTCCGACACAATTGCGTGAGCCGTCTTTCCCGGCCTCCCGAGCGGCGCGATATTCGCAGCCGGGAACAGGGAGAACGACCATGACACTACTGAAGAAGATCCTCCTCGTCGACGACGATCCGGACCTCCGCGACGCGCTGTCCGAACAACTCCTCATCACTGACGAGTTCGATGTCTTCGAGGCGGAGACCGCCGCCCACGCCCTCAAGCGCGCCAAGGAAACCACCTACGACCTCACGATCCTGGACGTCGGCCTCCCGGACATGGACGGACGCGAGCTGTGCCGCATCCTCCGCAAGCAGGGCATGAAGTGTCCGATCGTCATACTGACCGGGCACGACTCCGACGCCGACACGATTCTGGGTCTCGACGCCGGCGCCAACGACTACGTCTCCAAGCCATTCAAGTTTCCGGTGCTCCTCGCCCGTATTCGCGCGCAGCTGCGCCAGCACGAGTTCACCGAGGACGCCATGATCGCGATCGGGGATTTCACGTTCAAGCCGTCATACAAGACGCTGACCGACGAAGGAGGGCGCCGCATCCGCCTGACCGAAAAGGAAACCGGGATCCTCAAGCGGCTCTACCGAGCCGAGGACAGCGTGGTTCCGCGCGACATCCTCCTTTTCGATGTTTGGGGATACGGATCGAATGTTTCCACCCACACGCTTGAGACGCACATCTACCGGTTGCGCAAGAAGATCGAGGCCGATCCGTCCAACCCGCAGCTCCTCGTCACCGAGGCCGGCGGATACCGGCTGTCGCAATAGCGGCGCATTGACCGCTTCCTGCATGTGCTCCGGAGCGTTCCGGCGTCGCGCAGACTTCTGGATGCGGCCCTCGACGCGCAGCTTCACGCGCAGCCGGTTGTAGCCAAACCGGAATCCGCACTCGCCAGCGAGCTTCCCGTGGAAATGCGTCGCCGCGCTGTCATCGCATCTCGCGTCGAACGACTCCTGCACCTCCGTGACAGTGTCCGCCGGGATCCCGTTGCCTGAAACGAGATCGAACCGAACGTCCGGAACACCGGCAACGCTTTCGGCTTCATGGCGACCCTCGCAGTATCGCTGCCGCATCCTTCCGGCGCATACGCCCCGCTTGGTCTCTTCACGAAGAACTTCCCGAACTTCACGTTTCGTCCCCTTTGCGTTGCCCGCGCCAGTTCCATGATTCTCCAATTCCATGATTCGGGAGCCGTTTTGTGAGCGGCCGCACGGCCAGCTGCTTGCAGCGGGCATGCGGCTCGATTTTGCAAGTTCGAAACCCGGAATCCAGTGCTTGGAGATCGCGGAGCGGCATGCTACCGTCCGGGTTTCGAATTCCGGGGCTGCCCTGACATGATAGATTCCGCCGGGGCCGGCGGATCCCGGCCGGTCCATGTAGTTTACCTGCGGTACTGGCGGGAGTGGTTGCGGGCCTACTGGGCGCGCCTGCTTCTCGTCCTCGCGCTGATGCTTGTCGTGGGCGTTGCCGGTGCCGGCTACGCCAAGTTCATGGAGCGCGCGATTTCCGCGCTCGAGAGCGGCGATGCGTCGGTCGCATACTGGGGGCCGGCGGGGATCATCGCGCTGACCTGCGTCAAGGGACTGTGCGACTACGCGCGGAAGTCCCTCGTCAACCTCGTGGTTTCGAAGATCCAGGCGGCGATGCAGTCGAAGATGTACCGCTCGCTCCTTTTCATGGACCTGAGCAGCCTTCTCGCGGAGTCGCCCGCCTCGCTCTCGGTGCGCTTCTCGGCCGATCTGCAGGTCGCCCGGAACTCCATCTCCGAACTCGTCGGCGTCCTGTCCGCCGTGCTGACGATTCTCGCGACGCTCGCGATCATGGCGTCGATCGACTGGGTCATGACGATTGCGATCGTGGCGATCTTCGCGCTGGCCATCGCGCCGGTCGGGTTCGTCGGGACCCGCATCAAGAGAATCTCCGCCTGGACGCAGCGGGAAATCGCCGGCATGACGGCGGCCGTCCACGAAGGGCTGTCGGGAATCCGCATGATACGGACCTACCGGCTGGAAAGCCGGCTGCAGGCATCCGCGGACCGCGCGTTCCTGCGGCTCAGGAAACTCAATGTCTCCCTCGAGAACCGTCGCCTGAGCGTGGCACCGCTCATCGAGGTGCTGGGCGGATTCGCGATCGCCGCGCTCATTCTTCTCGTCTCCTACCGGATCAGCGCCGGCGCACTCGACCTCGCGGGGTTCGTGGGCCTCCTGACCGGATTCGGGGTGATCATGAACCCGGCGCAGAAGCTCGGCGCGGCCTATACCGTGGCCAAGCAGGGGCAGGCGGCGTTCGAGCGCGTCTTTGGTCTTTTCGACTCGCGGAACATGATCCGCGACGGGACCCGAGAGTTCGCCCCGGGCGAGCGGGCGAGGGGCGCCATCCGCTTCGTCGACGTGGACTTCGTCTACCCCGACGGCTTCCATGCGGTAAAGAAGCTGAGGTTCGACATCGAGCCGGGGCGCACTTTCGCCTTCGTCGGCCGGTCCGGCGCCGGGAAGTCGACCGTTTTCAACCTCATCCCGCGACTGTTCGACGTGAGCGGCGGCTGCATCGAGATCGACGGCGCGGACATCCGCGACTACACGCTCGCGGCCCTCAGGGACCAGATCTCAGTCGTCTCGCAGGAGAGCGTGCTGCTGAACGGCACGGTGCTCGAGAACATCGCCTTCGGGAGCAGCGGAGCGACCGGGGAGGCGGTGATCGCCGCCGCAAGGTCTGCCGGCGCGCACGAGTTCATCAAGAAGCTGCCGGACGGGTACGAGACCATGGTCGAACCGGCGCAGCAGGCGTTCTCCGGGGGCGAGAAGCAGCGGCTCTCGATCGCACGGGCGATTCTCAGGGACGCGCCGATCCTCCTTCTCGACGAGCCCACCTCTGCGCTGGACGCCCGGTCGGAATCCGTCATCAGGGAAGCGCTCTCGAGGCTGGCGAGTTCGCGCACGACGCTCGTGATCGCGCACCGGCTGTCCACGATACTCGACGCGGACCAGATCGTGGTCATGGACGCGGGCAAGATCGTCGACCAGGGAACGCATCAGGAGCTCCTCGAGAGGGGGGGAACATACGCCGAACTCTACAACCTCCAGTTCGAGCCGAGAGCGCTGCCGAAGAACGATCGCCTTCCGGTGCCGTCGAGAATCGAGGACCGGAAGGATTCGCAGTCGTTTCTGTCCAGGCTGGCGCGGTTCCTGGGTGCGTGACCATCCTTCGAATGCAGGGCAGAGCCAATCCGTGAAGCCGCCATCCCCGCCTGATCGCCCGCCGGACGGTTCTGACTCCACACGACAGGCGGGGACGCGTTCGATCAAGGATTGCGCGGCCCGTCCCGTGCATACGTTGTAGCGGATTCGAGGGCCGGTGATCGTTCCGGTTCGCGGCGCAGGCCGCGACGGCGTTGGGTTCAGATGCGCTCGCGCGCGCCGAACACGGCAGAGCCGACGCGGACGTGCGTCGCTCCGAAGGCGATAGCGGTCTCGAAATCGCCGCTCATCCCCATTGACAGCCGTTCAAGTCCGTTGCGTTCGGCGATCTTGCGCAAGAGCGCGAAGTGCAGGGCGGGTTCCTCGTCGATTGGCGGAATCGTCATTAGACCCGAGACCGGCAGGTCCATTGCCAGGCAGTTGCGGATGAACGCATCAGCCTCGCCGGGTAGGACGCCGGACTTCTGGGGCTCCTCGCCGGTGTTGACCTGGACGAAAATCGTGGGCGATCGCCCCCCGTCCTGGATGACGGCGGCGATCCGTTTCGCAAGGCTCGGCCTGTCGAGCGAATGAATGGCGTCGAAGTGTTCGATTGCGACGCGCGCCTTGTTGGTCTGCAGCGGACCGACGAGATGAAGCGAAACTCCCGGAAAGCGATCGCGGAGTCCTGGCCATTTTCCGACCGCCTCCTGAACGCGGTTCTCGCCGAAGATGCGATGGCCCGACGCGAGCGCCGCTTCGATCCGGTCCAGAGGCTGCATCTTGGAGACCGCGATCAGGTCCACCGATCCCGGCGCCCTGCCGGCGGCGGTCTCCGCCTTGCGGACGGCTGAAACTGTGCTTTCGAGAGTCATAAACGGTTGTTTACAGGGCTTCGGGTCCGGGGGCACGGGAATTCAGCATCGCTCCGATCGTGCAAGCGAGAGTCGCGCCCGCAAGGATTGCTCCCCGGGGGCGAACGGAACGCGAGCCCTCGCCGCCGGTTCCCGGGGTCGCCGGAGCAACCGGGCCGCTGAAACAACCGGCGCGCCAGGTCGAAGTCGCGTTTCGATTTCGTCGGACAGGGTGCCCGCCCGACCAGAAACCCCGAACAATTCTCGTCGCCGGGGAAGCGAGGATCCCGGGATGCGCACCTCCTGTCGGAATGACAATTTATCATCCGACAGTCAGTTTCATTGCCGCGCGGTAGCCGCCCAACAGGCTCTCCGGCGCGCTTGCGCGCAGGCGTTCTCTGTGCCGTTCAGATAATCAGCGGATATTGCCTGACGTTGGCGGTCGAGGGGGTGAAAGATCGGCAAGGCTGTATCTGCAGTCAGGCGTCTGATGCATGAAGGTGGCCTCCTGCTACGATTTTTGTGGGAGCGTCCCCGTGAAGAAATCGAAGGCCGATTGGCTATTTTGGAGAATTTGCCACGGATCGTGCAGCCGAGAGAGAAGACGCTTGACCCGAACTCAATGAGGCGGGACGATCAATGGCCAAAGAGGGCACGAACAGTTACCAACCCGGAATGAATCACAAGCGCACTCCAAGCATTGATCCTGGCCTCGATGCCGGAGCCAGGAACATTCGCCTGATGTCTGATCGCGCAATCGAGGCCGAACTTGCATCCGTGGAGGCGATCCAGCAGGCGACATGAAAATGCCGGGCGCGATTTCCGACCTGCCGGTCCTCGACTTCTCAAGTGCCGAATACCAGAGCGCGCCGTTTCGGGTTCTCTCGGGCTGGGCGCGGAAATGGAAGATCGCGCAAAGCGGACGCGGCGTGGAGCTGCTCGACTACGAGCTGTGCCGAAAGGCGATAATCGACCGGAATCTTGGAACGGGCCATCCCGGTCTCATCGATCTTCTGGGTCTCCCGGAGGGTCGGCCGCTTGAATACAAGCGCGACTCGATCTCGTTCCACAATCGCGGCGACCGGCGCCGTGATCTCAGGCGCCCCGTCGTAAGGCTCTTGAGCGAGGAGGCAGCCGAGAGCTTCCGGCCCAACATTCGCAAGGTCGTGACCGAAGTCGTGGATGCGATTCCCGCGGACCGGCCCGCAGATCTCATCTCGACGCTGTGCGACAGGATACCTTCCGCCGTCTATTGCCACTGGGTCGGCGCCCCGATGAGCGACGCTGATTTCGTTGCGCGGACATCTCATGCCGTCCAGCAGGTTCACACGCGCGAACCGCGGCATACGCCCGCTGTCGTCGAGGCGTTCGAAGCACTCATCGACTACGTTGACGAGCGCATTGAAGACCGGCGCCGGACTCCGGGGGACGACCTGCTGTCGGATCTGATCCGGGCCGGGAATTCAGGACAGTTGACCGCCGGCGACATACGCAACTGGACCATCAAGCTGGCGGAAGCCAATACGGACAACTCGTCGCACCAGATCGCGATCGCGATCATTGAACTCGCATCGCGGCCCGACATTTGGGCGCGGCTCGGCGCGCAGCCGGAACTGGTTTCGCGCGCCGTTCAGGAGGTCATGCGGTATCATCCGCGAACCATCTCCACATCGCGCGAGGTCTTGTCGGAGATGGAACTTGACGGAGTCGCCTTGCCCAGGGGAACGCCGGTCTTTGCGAATATCGGAGCAACGCACTGGAATGCGGACTACTATTCCGCCCCAGAAGTCTTCGACATCGACCGCACGGACGAGCC
Organism: uncultured Amylibacter sp.; assembly: GCA_963662815.2. Taxonomy (GTDB): domain Bacteria; phylum Pseudomonadota; class Alphaproteobacteria; order Rhodobacterales; family Rhodobacteraceae; genus JAPPHA01. Next base: position 275,148 of record CAXXWA010000009.1, on the reverse strand, counting down.
GCTGCATCTGAACTTCGGCGGCGGGGTGTTTTCGTGCATCGGGCGCTTCATTGTCACTGTCGAGGTCGAGGAGACGGTCGCCTTGCTCGCAAGGAGGTTCTCCGGCCTGGCGCTGGAAGCCGCGGGCTTCGCGCATTCACCCATGTTCACGTCCGTGACGCACCTGACGGCGCGGCTGGAGCCGGAAAGCTCGCCGCGCCGCGCCAGGCCAGGGCGCTATGCCGCCTTGTAGACCAGCGGAAACTTCTCGCCAAAGAACGGAGAGCCATCCGCCAAGCCGGGATCGTGCAGCCACTCCGTGACGGCATCGCGAGGCTGATAGGTTGCGCCTTCGCAGGCGAACCGGATCGCGTATCCCCGTCTGCGGCGGGTGCTCGTCCGATTTCCCATGGCCGAATGCACGATCATCCCGTCGAAGGCGAGCGCATCGCCAGGTTCCATGTCGAAATGGATTATGCGATGCCGGTCACGCTCCGCCTCGAAATCCGGCATGTCGGAGTATTCGGGACTGTCCTCTTCCAGATAGTGGAGGAAAGCGCCAAGCTGGTCAGTCTTGAAGGGCCGGTACTTGGCGCCCCATGCGTGCGAACCCGGGATGAACTCGAGCGCGCCGTTGTCCGGATCGACCGGATCAAGCGCGATCCACATTGTCATGATGGGGCCGGCGACGGGCCAATAGGGCTGGTCGGTGTGCCAGCCCGTTTGCGTTCTGGTGCCCGGCTCCTTGACGAAGAGCTGGTCGAACATGAGGGACGTCCAGCTCGAGCCAGCAACTTCCGCCACGCGCTGACCGATGTCTGACGTCAGGCAGTAGTCCCGAAACGTCCCTGGCTGTTTGCGCATGTTCTTGTAGGCGAAGTATCTTTCGCCCTTTTTCACTTCTTCGTCGACGGCGGAGCGCAGACGCTCCAGCCAGTCCTCCGTCAGGACATTCTTCAGAAGAACCACGCCATCCCTGGCATAGGTTTCCTGGACGACTTTCAATTCAGGAGTTTCCATTTGATCTTTCACTTCTTCCCGAGTTTCTGAATTTAGCGGTGAAGATCAGGAAGGAGGTGAACTGCGGCAGTTGATGATGAAGTTCGGCCAGCAGGACCTGGACGTCCACCAACGGGTCATACGATGCAGGAATTGCCAAGCCTTGAGAGTCATCGCAAGGTGCCTCCGATCCCGGAAGTATCGGTGGCACAAAGCCGCTTCGCAAGCAATATTCAACTTCCGCGAAGAATTTGTCGAAATGCCCAACATCCTCCGCATTGCACGTGACAAGGGCCAAGTCATGCCGCGCGGCAGTCGCTTCGATCTGCGCATCAGCCGAGGACGGGCGGTGCCCAGCGCGACCCACGTCTCGAAATGATGCCTCCCCCGGGCCGTCGCGGCAGATGCGACGTGTGGCAAGCTGCACCGTCGAATCGCCGAGCGAGATCCTGCCCGATCAGTCTCTCGAATTGTACGCGAAGGGCTTGTTCTCGTTCCGTCCGCGCGCCTCGGACGAAATCCCCATTGGTTTCGCCGCAAGGAAACGATTGCGCGGGCGCAGAGACTCGATCCAGTCGAGTACGTCCGCGTCGGGTCGTGGCTGACGGTCTCGCAGGTCGCTTTGGCGTTCGGGAGAAAGGCCTTCAGGCGAGATCGCCAGAACGGTTCGTGGAGTGGTCGCGCTCGATCGCGAGGTCAGCGTCGGTTGGAGGTGAAGCGCGTTTGAAATCGGCTTCCTGACCGACGGAGCGAAGGGCTTCGGCGATTGCCGTGAGAGGGATGCATTTCGATTGGGTGCCGTGACCTTGACGCGCTTGCCGCCGCCGGATGTTTTCTTGCGGCAACGGGAGGCGAGGGACATCAGCCAAGTCAGCAGCCACGAGCGATTCACGACTGTGCATCCATTCCGGAAACATTTTCGGATTCCGGAGAGTGAACTGTTCGTGTGTCGAGTGCGGTCGCCAACGCATTTCCCCGGCACTCGATATAGGGGAGCCGGGTTTCAGCCGGTTCCGATCAGTTGCGGAAACAGGACCGTGATTGAGGAAGCATGATCGAATTGCGTATCGGATTGATGTCTGGCATCGTCAAGTCCAGTCTCGCCGCAAGATTGTCCCGGGAACGGTCCTCGGCAACCTGTCCGGTGCAACAGGTTCATTGCTGCCGTAGGCGTTGATCGGTTTGCCTTGGGAATCGACAGAACTCTGAGCGAAGTAGTCGTTCACGCGAACCGGTCTGGCGTCGAAGCTGTTCTCATTTCTGCGTCCTGGGTAGGCGAAAGCGACATTGGGGGGTGCGGATCTGGCCAAAGTCGCCGTCAGGTCGCGCTCTTCGGAAGTCGCCTTGGACGATGTCGAGCCGTTGGAGGCGAAGGAGGCAGGTAATCTGGCTCGCGTCCGGGCCGCCCATGCAGCAGGGACGGCGACTGCGTCCGGTCTGTTACCCGGATCACCGCACTGTCGGTGACAACCCGCCCGGACGCCGGGTGACCCGCGCCAGCGCGAGCCGGTCAGCGTGAACCAGGACGGCCGGAGCAGTTCGGTACGAGACCTTATTTCCCGTCCAAAACAGTCCCCCCGTGCCACTCTGAAGTTCAACACCAGAGGCGGTGGCGACCTGCGTCCTTCGACGCAGGATGTTGCAAATCAGCCAGATGGCGGCGACAGTTCTTGTGACAAAGCAAGGAGACTGTCATGCCGAGCGGCTACCACCACCTGACCCATGAAGAGAGATGCCAGATATACGCGCTGAGGAAAAGCGGGCTGTCCGATCCGGCCATCACAGGGCCAACTTCGGCACCCGAGCTGCGCGCTCGCTGCGGAAATGGCCGGTGTTGCACTTCGGAGTGGAAGTGGGGCAATGATTCGCCATCCTATCCGATTGCGCGGGAAGCAATAAGCGGGCTGGCGACCTACAACGCCTTGTCGAATGAAATCGGGGAAACCCTGTTGTTTGGGGCCGGCACACGGATGATCGCTTGCTCGGCATCGTTGCGCTCGACCTACAACGCCTTGTCGAATGAAATCGGGGAAACCCTGTTGTTTGGGGCCGGCACACGGATGATCGCTTGCTCGGCATCGTTGCGCTCGAAACTGCTGCTCAATACTGTGGTCCAGCGATCCGCAAAAGAATATGGGACCTGTCGTTCCTCGAGCATCTTCGTTGGGTTCGCGTGGACGCTATCAACGCCTTGACTAGGTCGGAGGTCGTCGAAAGCGACATTCTGGATGCGATCACTGCCAAACTAATCCTGCAATTGGCGCCGCCACTTGCAGCCTCTGCTTGCGTTCTGCTTGTGACACATGGACGAGTCGAGGCGGTGGTTGAGGTGATGGAGCAAATTGCGCACTCGGCGAAGAAACGCGCTTTCCTATTGCTAGGCGCCTATGGTCTTGCCGACCGCGACCGTCGCGCTGCTATCCGGTTGCTCGCGTTGCTTGGTTCAGAACACCCTGCTCGGCGTCTACTCGATCTCCAAGATGGCGAGCTGTTACCGAACACTGTGCTCGACGATTTGGGCCATATCCGTGTTCGAAAAGCATTTCATGGTTGGCTTAGTGACATAATTGCCAAGGATTGATTATGCTACTAGTTTGGGGTCGGAGTAGGTTTGGGGACGATTATCGTGGATGTCGCGCGACATGGTCTATCGCAGAGCAGATGGAGCAACATGATGTCTAGCTCGACAATTGCGCTGGCAAGCGGCTCTGCGTGAGCTAGGGGCGGTCGAAGTGAATGTAAACTACCTGCAGACGTGGATGATAAGAATTACGCCGACTCTACTGATAATCCACCTTATGCACATCAAGATCCGGTCGCGAGCTTACACGACATTGCTGTAGTGGGGGACAGACGACGAATTACTATTCGGGGCGGTGCGCAAGGAGGCGAATAATGAAACGTTCGTCTAGTTCAACTAGACCGGGTTCGGTTCCGTTGTGCTCTCTCATACCCCTGACGATCTTCCGGGGAATCCCCATTCCCATATGTTCTAGATATCGATAGTCACGCATCACGTCCTTCAGTAGTTGGTTGCGTGAAGCCCGCGTCCCGAGCCGCATGCGGTCGGGCGTTATCCCGTTGGGTAGTCGGCCCGGTGACACTATTTCCAGTCGGTTGCTATAGAGCGCTAACTCGATGTCGGTGCTTGTAAGCAGGTAATCACGGTGAATTAGAGCGTTGACGATGCCCTCGCGAAGGGCATCGCGGGGATAGACCGGACGCTCCACGCGTCTTCCACCCTGTGCTTCGACGACCATACGCGTGTTGCGTTGCACAAAGTCCAGAGCCTGTTCGACGAGACCGTTTTCAACGAAATCGTCGTCTTGGCTCAGCAAGGGGGTCATGGGGCCGCGAAGCGCCGCGCGTTCCTGTGCGTCGTAGTCATGTTCCGTTCCGGGATAAGCGACGGCGTCTATTCCCGCATGAGGCAGAAATCGGTTGGGATTTGCGCCGAACAACAACATGCCGCCGACAGTCACTCCTTCCTCGGACATGACTTCGGTGTTGACTAGAAGCGACTCCCATGCTTCCTCATCATAGTCGTCGGGCACGTCCTGTTGGCGGATATCGCCGAAATAGTTGCGCAGCCGCCTCCGGTCCAGGTGCGCGAGTGCAGCGCCCGATACGGGCCGCAGTTCGGCTCGTACGGAACCTCGTTGCTGGAACAGTCGTGCGAGTTCCTCCTGGCTTGCTTCCCGACTCTGCGTGCCGACGCGCATCAGGTATCTGTTGGTTCTATTGTGCCAGAGCGCATGCACGTCGTAACCGCGGGTCACGCGAACAATGGCAACATCGTTGCCGTCCTTGACGCCGCGAACCGCTTCAAAGAACGGAACGATTGGCGGCCTGATCTTGTCGCGGCATACATTCATCACCCATTCCTCGAGGTTGTCCCGCATCAGGCCCGTGATTGTTTGGTCCTTTTCGACGCCAAGCAGCACCATGCCGCCCTCAAGGTTCGAGAAAGCGACGAGCTCCTTCGCGAGGTCCTGCGTGCTCAGGTCATCCCTCTTGAATTCCACCCCGGAATTCTCGTCGTTCGTGATGATTTCCAGCAATTCGGTGCGGGTTGTCATGCCTCAGAACCCGTACTTCGAGCGGCGCATCTCGAACGCGGCCTTGCCGCCTTCGAGGATTTCTTCGACCAGTTCGCGCACGGGTTTGGAGTCGATGGAGGCCATATGCTGGGGTGCGATCCGCGCCTGGCCCTCCCGGGCCTCGCCCGTCGCAGCGAGGCCGAGGATGAGTTCGGCATCGCCGAGGACCGGAATGTTGGCGTTGTGCGTCGAGAAGACGAACTGGCGGCGGCGTTTTTCCTGCCGCATGATCGGCACCACGCCCTCGGTGATGAAGCGGTTGTCGAGATCGTCTTCGGGCTGATCGACGACCAGCGGCGCGTCCGATTCGAGCAGTAGGAGCAACAGGACGGCCGTTGCTTTCTGGCCGGTCGAGAGCGCTTGCAGCGTCTGCCAGTTGGCTGGCGTGCCGTCGGGAGCGGTGTTCAGCTCGATCACCGTTGTCGCGGGCAATTCCAGCTCCTCGATGCGCATGAAGAGCTCTAGGTCGGCCTGTGCGATCCGCTCGGCCGCGCCGGTCGGCAGCTTGTAGTGCGTTCTAAGCGCGTCCTTGCCTTCCCGGCAGCGCTGCGCAAGCTCCCGCAGGGACAGCTGGTCGTATCCGCGCAGGCGCTCCAGCGCGGCGGCCAGGTTGCCGCCGACCTCTCGCAGGAGTTGTTCGAGCGGGTCACGGTTTCCGGCCATCGTAACCCTGACCTGCACCCGGTCGCGGAGCTTCCGGGAGACCTGCTTCGCTGCGGCCTCGACTTGCCTGTATTCGGCTGCCTTGATGTCTTCCCACTCTGCCAGAAGGTTGCGGCGCTGCGCCTCGTGCGCTTTAAGATCGCGCCTGAGCCGTCCCATTTTGTCGTTTAGCGGGCGCAATTCCTCGATTTGCTCGCGAAGCTGAATGAACTCCGCACCGTCGATCTTCGACTGCTGGAGCTCACGCAGTAGCTTTTCGTAGGTTTCCTCGATTGCGGTCGTGCGCTCGTTCCAGCGCGATTTCGTCTCAAGGATCGCGTGATTGGCTTCGGCAAGAGCCTTGCCGAGCTGCTCGCCGATTGTCGTCAATGTCCCGTTCAGCGTGCCGAGGATTCCCTCGATCTCGGAAAGGACGTCGGCGTTCGGCAGCCCTTCAAGGGCCTTGCTGGAAACGAATGCTGTGTCGACGGGCAATCCCTCGGTGAGGTCATTGTGAAGGACACGGTACTGGTCAAGGCGTTCGTCCAGGTTCACAAACAGCCGTTCCTCACGAACGAGCAGGCTCTTTTCCTTCAGCCGTTCTTCGAGTCCAGCCTGCTGGAACCGCTTTTGCGTTTCTTCGAGACCCGGTAGCGCTGCAAGCCGCTCGTCAAGGCGCTGCAGCTCACGGCGCACATCCACGATCCGGCTACGCGAACGCTCCAGTTCGAGGCGTACCTGCAATTTTCGCCCCGAAAGCGCGGGGTCCCAGTCAACGAAGCGCTCCAGCAGGAGCGTGAGCTTCTCGGGACTCTTCGTGAGTTCGGATATTTCGTGCTGACCGAAGACTTCCACGCCCGGCATCACGTCACGAGGGGACAAGGTCAGGACTTCCCCTGCTTCGTCCCGTACGACAGGCGGATTTGGCACGGATCTTTCAATAGTGTAGCAACGCTCGGACGGCTTGTGCGAGCGCACCAACATCGAGACCTTTGTGCCGGATTGCAGTACGTGGCGTATCACGCCCTCATGGGCCTTCCGCGCTTCCTCTCCGAGGGGATCGAGACCGAGCGCATAGCGTATGCTCTCGATCATCGTCGATTTACCGGTGCCGCGTCCGCCTACCAGTACATTCAGGTTTTCATTAAAATGCACGGCGGTGTCGCGAAGGAAGCCGCCTTGCCAAGTCATCACGAGAAATTCGGCATGGGGTTCGGGCTTAAGATGGCTGTGCAAACGGATCCGGGAGTCCGGGTCGAGAAACGCCTGCCGGAACGCTTCGACCGAGACGGTGGACATCTTGATGAAGCTGGAGGCAGCGTCCTTCTTTAGGTCCTTCGGGTCGCTGACGTCGGAAGCATTCAGGATCGCGGGGGAACGGTCGCGCTTGTGCTGGGCGTCCTTGTTTTGGAGGATGGGCCTGATCCCGTCCGGCGCGCCACTCACGGGGCCTGGCAGGGCGCAGGCAAGCAGGTCGGGATGGGTCCAGACATTGACTCTCGATTGCCCCGAGAGCTTTCTCAGCAATCCGCCATCCGAAGCTACATGGGCGGCGACGCACACTGCACCCCAGTTCTTTGCGGTTTCAAGTAGTTCGATGGAATCCTTGCTGCCCGTCGGTGACGGTTGATCGGTATCGTGAATGCCGCACTCCCCGATGAAACGCTCCAGGACTTCTTCTTTGTCCGGATCGAACAGGCACAGGAAGTGAACACCGTCCTTCGTGACGGCTTCGAAACCGGTGAATGCATGGAGATTCGCATTGCGCGCTGCGCGCACGAGGCGTGCCGAATTCTTGACGCGGTAGTGATCCGTGACCGCGATGACCTCGATGCCGATTTCATGGCAAGTCTCGATGATCGCGGTGTTGTATTCGTCTTCCGAAGTGAACGCGGTCGCCTTCTTGTGCGTCTCAAGATAGGCGAACGGATTGACCTGCAAGGCGCAGCGGTAGAACCGGGCACCGTCTGGAAAGTTGAGTGCGGCCCGCATGGGATCCGAGAGCGGCCGCGCCAGGCTGGTCGCCTCTGCGGTCATCGGTGGTCCTCCGTCAACCATACCGTGTTGAGCCTCATTCCTGCTCCGATCGTTCTTGCAGTTCGGCGACGACGTATCGCTCGACGGCGTCCCGCACGACCCATGCCAGGGACACCTTCTTCTGTCTGGCGAGTTGTTCCAGCACCTCGTAGATATCTGGCGGAAAGCTGATCGATGCCCGCACGGATGCCGGCCCTTCGGGTTTCATGCTTTGCCTGTCTCCCTTACGTCGGTGTATTGCATTGCGGCCCCAGATACGATCTTCACCACATTACACCATTGTGGTGAAGAATGGTAGTCCCAGAAAAGGGTTGTTGGCCGCGCATGAGGCCAAGCCAGAAACTGGCTCTGCGCGCGCCTTCGGCGCATTCGGAGTCCCTAATGCTTCTTGTCTGGTTCTGGGTGCCGACGGATGCCGGGCAAGGGCTGCGAGACGAAATCCTGGTCGAAACGTGGTGGCGCGAGGTGGTCGCGGCTCTGCCGCGTCCGGAGCGAAGCCGGGGGAAGCTATGCTGATCGCTCGCGGGGGCTGCGAATGCCGTGCTGGAAGGGCCGGGCGCCAGGGGCATCCCACGCTGATTTCGGCTGGTTTTCCTTGACACCGGGCTTGTCTGCGTTGCATGCGCGCGCGACCGCGGAGCCGGAATTTTCCGCTGGCGTTCCCGTCCCGGACGTGCGATGCTCCGGCCATGTCGATTCGCAAGCGCCTCGAGTTCCATGCCCCGTTTCGCGGGATGCCGGCGGGGTTTTCCCTGTCGGACGTCGAGATCCGGCTGGCCAGGCCGCAGGAGCGCCCGCTCTGGGACTCGCTGATGGACGAGCGCCGCCATCTCGGCTTCCAGCGGCTGGCGGCCCGCGGCCTGCGCTACGTGGCAAGCTTCGGGGACCGGTGGCTGGGCCTGGCGGCGTGGCAGAACGGCGCCTTCAAGTGCGCTCCGCGCGACAGGTGGTGCGGCTGGAGGCCGGAGCAGCAGTTCCGGCGGCTGGAGATGGTGGCGAACAACACGCGTTTCCTGATCCTGTCCGAGCCGGGGGTGTTCCCGAACCTCGCCTCCTTCTTCCTTGCGGGGATGACCCGCCGGCTCGCCGGCGACTGGCTGGCGGCGCACGGGCACCGGGTGCTCCTGGCGGAGACGTTCTGCGACCCGGCCAGGTTTTCCGGCACCATGTACAGGGCGGCGGGCTGGGAGTGCCTGGGCCGGACGAAGGGGTTCGCCCGCGCCAACGGTCGCTACACCGACCCCCACGGCAGGCCGAAGGAGATCTTCGTGACGCCGCCGGGCCCGACGCCCGGGCGCTGCTCTCGAGCCCGCAGCCGCTGCCGCCGGACGTGGCGCCGCCCTCCGGTCCCGGTCTGGCGCCGCGGGACCCCGGGACAATGCGCTCGCTGCACGCGGAGCTGGCGGCGGTGCCCGACTTCCGCCGGGCGCAGGGCAGGAAGCACGCGGTGGCCTGCGTGCTCGCCGTGCACGTGCTCGCCGAGCTCGCGAACATGAAGGGCTGCCTGGCCGCCGCGCAGTTCGCGCGCGCGCTGTCGCAGGAGGAGCTGGAGGCCGTCGGCGCCTGGCGGAACCCGAAGACGGGGCTTCGCGAGCCGGTCTCGAAGTCCACGATCCACAGGGTCGTGCAGTCGGTCGACCCCGAGGCGCTGGAGGACGTGGTCGGCCGCTGGTCCCGGCCCCGGCTTCCCCTCGCCCGGGCGCTCGCCGCCGACGGCAAGCGCATCCGCGGCGCCAACCGCAACGGCGACGGCCATCACGAGACCGTGGCCCTCGTCGACCACGCGACCGGCGCGCCCTTCGCGCTCCTGAACTTCGGCGACGAAGGCGGCGAGCTGGCGGCCACGCACGACCTCCTGGAGCGCAGCGACGTCCGCGGCAAGGTCATCACCCTCGACGCGCTGCACACGACGCGCAAGACCGCGAAGATGGTCACCGGGCGCTGCGGAGCCGACTATGTCTTCTCGGTCAAGGGCAACGCGCCGGAGACCTTCGGCATCCTCGACGGCATCGACTGGGAGAGGGACGCCACCGGCCGCTTCGCGGAGGATCTCGAAAAGGTTCACGGCCGCCTGGAGCAGCGCTCCATCAGCGTCCTGACGCCGCTCAAGCGCCTGATCAACTACCCCGGCGTCAGCCAGATCGCCCGGATCACCCGCTACCGGGAGCCGCTGAAGAAGGACGGCGACGATGGGGGAAACGACTGCACCGAGATCGCGTATGTCATCACCTCGCTGGATGCCGAAGCCGCGTCGCCGGAGGAGCTGCTGAAGCTGAATCGCGGACACTGGAGTGTGGAGAACCTGAACCACCGCCAGAGGGACTGCGTCTTCGGCGAGGACGCCTGCCTGACCCGCACCGGCAACGGCCCGGCGAACCGGGCCAGCCTGAACAGCATCGCGCTCGCGGTGGTCTTCGCCAGCCGCCGCGAGGCGGAGAGCCTCGCCGAAACCCGGCGACGCCTGCAGCTGAACCGCAGCGAGGCCATCGCCGCCCTGACCCGGCCCTGAGAGCCGGGCCGCGTCCGGGCCGGCTCCCGGACGCCGCCGGCAGGCCGCCAAGCCCCGAAAACGAATCACCAAGGGACCGGAACCGGCGCCCGCGACGGCGCGCGGACGGCTCCGCAAACCCGGAATCCGGCCGGAACGCCCCGGTCCGCCCCCCGTTCGGCGGCAAATCGGAAAATCGCCAACAGCGTGGGAAAGTCCTGGGCCGGGCGCTTGGAACGATGTCCATCATGGAGTATGTCTGAGAACTTGGCAGACCCCGAGAAAGCAAATGCGGGGATGATCGATCCGCGGTCCGGGAATTGACGTGGTGGGCAAGGTCGACGATACGGAACGAGGCTCTGGACGTTTTCGCTTGCGGCGCAGCCGTCAACGTCACGGGATGGTGGCGGTCATTCAGGTTGGCTGCGAGTTTCTGTAATGGTCAAAAGGCTTAGAATTTCTGAAAATCCAAACAATCGTCTCGGTCAAGCTCTCAACTGTTGATATCACGAAACTTATACCCCCACTTCCACTCCGAAGTGCAACACCGGCCATTTCCGCAGCGAGCGCGCTGCCCGGGTGCAGAAGATGGCCCTGTGATGGCGAATCCAGGCCCCGGGGCACCGGAGATCGGGGCCCGAGGCGGCTGAAGTCCCGTCGAAACGCAGCGTAGCCGCGCTCTCCGGACGGTGCAAGCCGCGCCCAGGGGGCGTCTGCGGCCCGCCGGGCGAAGGGAGGGCGGAGCCCGACCGAGGTCGGCGGGCCGCAGACGCCCCTTTCTCTCGCCGGACCGGTCCCTCCGCAGGACGGTCCGGGACGGCTTCGGTCAGGGAGGCCGCGCCTTCCGGAACGCCTCGGCCGGGGTCATGTATCCGAGCGCCTTCCTCGGACGCCCGTTCAGCCGGTCCTGGACCGCCTTCACCTGCGCGTCTGTGATCTTCCTGAAGTCCGTGTCCTTGGAAAAGTACCCTCGCACCAGGCCGTTCGTGTGCTCGTTCAGGCCCCGTTCCCAGGAATGGTACGGCGTCGCGAAGAAGAACCCGGCCCCGAGCGCCTGCGCCACCCAGGCGTGCCCCGCGAACTCCTTGCCGTTGTCCGCGGTGATCGTGTGGACCAGGGCGGCGAGCGGCAGCAGCATCTCGAGCAGCGCGGCACCGACCGCGGCCGCCGTCCTCCGCCCAACCCTCTGAAGAAGCGTGTATTTCGACGCCCGGTCCACCAGCGACACCAGCGCGCCGCTGTGGCCCTTGCCGACGATCGTGTCCGCCTCCCAGTCGCCGATCCGCTCCTTCGCCTCCACGATCTCCGGGCGCTCGGAGATGTCCGTGCGGTCCGGGATGCGGCCCCGGCCCGAATGGCGTCCGCCCTTCCAGTTCGGCTTCTTCCCGCGGCGGCGCAGGAACAGGTAGAGCCGCCCGCCGGCCTTCCGGTCGGCGCGGACGTGCTGGTAGATCCACTCCCGGCCCGCCATCGGGATGCCCTCCTTGCGGAAGCGGCCGGCGATCCGGTCCGGGCTCCAGCCCTCCGCAAGCCTGTCCTCCACCGTCCGCCACCGCTCCCGGGTCATCTTCCTGGCAACGGACGAGGCGGCGCTGCGCCGCGCCGAGGCCTTGCCCTGCGCCTGCCTGTGCCTGTAGCCGCGGCCGCCGCCGTTGCGCCGGATCTCGCGCCAGACAGTCGTCCGGTCCCGGCCGATCTGCCGGGCAATGGCCAAGTCGGACAGTCCGCTTTTCCTCAGCGCGTATATCTGGCATCGTTCGCCATAGGTCAGGTGGTGGTAGCCGCTCGGCATGACAGTCTCCATGCTTCTACACAGGGACTGTCGCCGCCATCTGGCCGATTTGCAACATCCTGCGCCGAAGGACGCAGGTCGCCACCACTTCTGGTGTTGCACTTCAGAGTGGCACGGGGGTACCAAAACCGGAAATTAATCACCCACCCGGCGAGGCGTTCTGGACGGGTTGAACTGCGGGTGTGCTGACCAGTTTTGCCCAGCTTCGCTTGCCGAGTGAAGCGACCCGGCCGGGCGTGCGGGCGAAGTCGTTCCAGACCTCCTCGACCCTGTCTTTCACGACCTCGGCTGTGGCGAAGACCTGGTTGGCGAAATCGCCCTGCTTGAGGAACTGGAACACGGTCTCGACCGGGTCCGGTTCGGGACTGTACGGCGGCAGACGCAGCAGCGACACGTTGTCCGGGATCTCCAGGCTCTTCGAACGGTGCCAGCCGGCACCGTCGAGAACCGCCAGCGCGTGGCGGCCCCGAGGCACGGCGGCGGCGATGCCGAGAAGATGGCGGTTCATCTCGTCGGTGTTCGCCCGGTCACAGACATGGCCGGCCGAGGTGCCGCTTTCCGGGCAGATCGCGCTGAACAGGCAGCAATATCCGCAGCGATGGTCCCTCGGCACCCGGGGACGGCTTCCCCGGCGCGCCCACACCCGGGCCGGCATCCCCTTCTGTCCGAGCCGTGCCTCGTCCTCGAACCACACGTCCACGCTGGCCGGGTCCGTGCCCTCCGGCAGCGATGCGATCGCAATGGCACTGGAATCATTGCGGAATTCCTCCCGGGCCTCCGGATCGGCCCTGGGATGAAGGGGCCGCGGCGAAAGCCGACGGAAACCCGGCGCCCGCATCAGGCGGCGAACCGCCTCACCGGACATCACAACGTCAAAGACTTCCCTGATCCTGTTCCTGATCAACCCAACCGTCCACGCCGGAACGCCGGTCTCCGGGCCCTCGTCAAGCCAGCGCCCGACCTCGGCGCGCTGGACCTCGTTCAGCCTCGACGGGCGCCCGCGGCCCGGCTTGTCCGTCAACCCGGCCAAACCCATGGCATTGTACCGGTTGACCCGGTCGCACAGCGTCTGCCTGTCGACCTTCGCCTGCCGCGCAATCTCCTCACGGCTCTGCCTGCCTTCCATCACCCGCGCAATCGCCCGCAGACGTCGTGCCTCCGCCCGGTTCCTGCACTCTCGTGCCAATGCCCCAATCTCGGCCATCGTGTGGCCGGTGTTGCACTTTGGAGTGGAAGTGGGGGAGGGAAACTCGAGGCTGAAATGTAATCGACGTCTTTGAGCATGCGCGGGTCCGAGGCGGCACAGTTGCGAAGCGGAGAATGCGAGCCCCAGTCAAGTACCTTCTTCGCCCGGCCCTCACTTTTCGCAGTCGACCGACAATCTCACTCGAGCCCTTTGGGCGCCAAATCACCAATCGAGGTCTCTTCGATGTCCGCAGCTCGCCGTACTTCGGTCTTGGCAGTTGCCGGCAATGGCGTGTCGAAGGCGTAGTCCGGTTCCGTCTTTTGACGTTCCCATGTATCGAGCATCTCTCTCCAGGCCTCGCGCAGGCTGCGCGGCTCGGGCATGTCGTCCTTGATCTCGGCTGCCAAGGCGGGCAGGTTGTAGCAGGGAACGCCTGCATACATGTGATGTTCGGTATGCCAGTTCATGTACCAATAGAGAAACTCGACAAATTTCGGCAGGCGAATGGATCGAGTACTCTTGCGAAAGTCCGTCGCGCTATCTTTCAGGCCGCAGTGCTGCGTCAGACCGACCGCATAGCTCAGCCAATTGGCGATGAAGCTGGGGAGCGTGACAATTAGCGGCAGCACCCAGAGACCCGTCGCGACCGCCACGGCCAGCACCGCGAAATGGAATGCCAGCTGAAAGCGGGACCAGCGTATCGACCGTCTGTGTTGGGCCGGTTGGTCATTGTGCAACGCTTCGAGCCATTCGTTGGCGGGGACTTCGATCGAGCCAATCTTGCCCATCGCTTCCAGCACGGTTAGCCAGATCGTCGACAGTATCCCGCCCTTGCCGAATGTACGCCCCGGTTGGGTCAGCAAATTGACGGTGAAGATCTGCAGAAGAAACGTGCGGCCCACGTTGGGATGCACGGGCAGCAGAACCTCGCGGTCGCCTTCCGGGTGCAGGGTATAGCGGTGATGATAGGTGTGGCTGGCCGCATAGTCGAGCGGATTCCACCAACTGATCAGGCTGAACAAGTACAGGAAGAAGCTGTTCAGCCACCTTGTCTTGAACACCGTCCCGTGGCCGAGTTCGTGCACAGCGGTGCCGCGGAAAAACGACGCGACCGTTCCGTGGGCGAAGAGCGCCAGGCAGAACGTGATCCAAAGGCCCTGCGCCCATGCCAGATATGCTGCTGCTCCCGTTACGCAGAACAGGCCCAAATGGCCTCCAGCCTGGACCCAGCCCTTCCGGTCACTTCGCCTGGACAGCTCGCGAAAGCGAGCAGGCGGCATCTTCGAGCGGTACCACTGAACCTTCAGGGTGTTTCTGACCTCAGAGAGCGGTTGCGATGACATGCCTCTCCCCCTCGTTTGCATCCGCCGGGTTTCTATCGATTGAACACATTGGACCTGGTCGAAACGTGAGGCAAGATTTGTCCGACGAATTGATCTCCAGAATGTTCCAGTGCTCGGTCGTAGGCGTCGCATTGTCGATCTTCGGAACGTCCAGCACTGCGGGCTTGTCACCGGCAATGGCAGCTTCAAGCGCGGGAAGAAGCTCGTGAGCAGACGTAATTGGGTGCCCTTAAGCGCTGTAAGCCCGCGCGGTTTCGGCATTGCCCGGCCCATTCGTCGGAGCGTCCGGCGATCCTGGGAAAGTCGTTCTATAGGTCAAGCCGTCGTGCGTCCTTTGAAGGCCCGCGATGGTCCCGAAGGCATTGTCTTACATCACCATCCGGACAATTTCAGAATTCAGTTCGACGGCGGTCGTCGGCACGGAAGGGTTCTGGCCATCGCCGACCATTCTGATCATGTTCCGGTCAGCAGCGGCGAACTTTCCTGCGATTGCCGTCGGCGGGCCGGAACCCACCGTGGCGAAGCCGTCAGGCGCGAGGATCGAACCCGGCGCGAGATTGTCGAACTGCTGGTCGACGCCGTTCTTGCTCCAAACAAAGTCGGTCGAAGTCATGCCGTCCTCGGGAAGCGTCTTTCGAGCACTAGCGAGGATGTGTCCCGGCATCAGTGGAAAGGCGCTGCTTTCGGCCTTCTCACGGCTGCCTTCCTCGCAAGCCGCGCGAAATTCGGCGGGCTTGGCCTTCTTGGCTTCTCGAGAGATCCCTTCGGGACAAGTGTCCTTCGCAAAATGGGTCAGCTTGCGCAACTTTGCGCTGCAATCGGCAACCACACCGAGTTCGGCCGGGTCGTCGCGACCGTTCTGCAGTGGTTCGATGTCAATGTGAAACACTTTCTTCGCGCCGGTGCTGAAGTTGCCTCAGTGATGCCGATTCAAGCAGTCCGCCCCCCTGGAACGGGTGCCTTCGGCAACAAATGCAGCCAGCGTTCATGCAAGACCGATTGACCAGATAAGTCCCCAAATTCCGGTCACACTAATGACCAACGGTCGATCGTCGCGGAGTGCGCCCTTGCCCATCAGCGAATGCGCAACAGTCAAGCCCATGCATTCGACGAATTCACGCATCTTCTCGCTGGCCTGGGCAAGCAGAACGCCGCCGACATAGCCGGCAGGCCCATCCGCCTTGGCCAAGGTCCTTGCGATTCCGAGAGCCGTTTCGGCGCGCGGGTGCTGCACGCGATTCGATCGAAAGCGTCTGAAGGAAAACCTGTCCGAAGACCTCCATCGGCGCGTTGGCAGGTATCGGGCAGGGCTGACTGCACTCCCCGATGTGAAACGCCAATTCGGGAATGTCGACCATCAAGTCGGCCTGGTCGACAGCTCAAGCCCGCTTGGCAAAGCCACGGCAGATTCCCAACTGAGCGGAGTTGGTGCGCAGGTTGACGTCTTGTTGAGAATGCTTGCTGCAGTAGCGAGTGGCGATGTCGTCGTTCCGCGACACCGCAATGTCCGGCGACTGGCCCCCGAAAATCACGATGTGGAAGAGGCCGCGGCCCGCAGCCGACGAAATCCGGTATGGTCTTGCGCGTCTATCAGGGCGTCCCCGAGCGGCAGCTCTTCCTGCTTCGCCAGGTGGACCTCGACCCCGGAGAGGGAGAAGCCCTCGAGACGCTACCCGTGAACCGGGCGGGAATTCATGCGTTCGCGAATTGCCAAGGCGGGCGCAACGCACTTCCCGCGCGGGGAAGCGGGAGGAAATGCCGGTCCCGCGAGTGCGGGCGCGTGCAGCGTAGGGGCGCAGGTGTCAAGAAGCGTTGACCGGAATCAGCTTGGGAATGCCGTGGGGTAGCGGTGCCTTGACTCGAATCGATCCTGCGCTACTAGGGAGTCGAAGCACCAAACGAACGCAGTTCAGGATGTTTGGCGAAGGTTTCAGGTGTAAATTGGCAGCGAACCTGGATATCCGTCGAGGGATTGATTTCGCGGGCGGTCGAATTGGTCGTGCGACTGGCGACCAAATTGAATTCGGCATGGGCGAATGCCCATAGGCTGCGTAGCGAGAGGCGATGCGATACTTTGCAAATCCTGCCCACAAGGCTGAGACGACGGAGGCAGGGCCGCCTGCTTGGCGCCCGGACAAGACGCGCTGCCCGAAGGGAATGACACTTCGGGAACGGAACCAGCTTTTGCGAGATTCCGTCGCAGAAAATCCGAATTCATAGACGTCCAGACGATTTGCGGTTCGTCGGAACCAGTCGGGGCTTGAATTTTTCGCAGCGCAGATGACGCAAGTTGTGAACGATGAAGTTGAATTCCACGGATATCCAACGAGCTGCGTTCCGGGAAGAATTCTGCGACATTTCAGGGACAAGGGTACCATTTCCCCGGCGGAATACCGAAAGTTGGTAAAGAGGCTTGGATGACGATGCTACTCGGGAACCGAAACAGTTTTGCCATCGGTATCGAGCCTCTCGCACCGTCTTGGGATCGCAAGTTTCTTCCCGAATTCACAGCTTGGGCTCAGTTCTCGTTGTGGGTCGACGGAGAGAACATCTGCCGCAATCTCTTGGACGGATCAAATTCCGTTCGTGAAGGCGTCAACGTGCCGCTCGCACCAATTGCGGACTGGTTTGTGAGGTCCTGGACGTTTCTGAAATACGAGGAACGCCCAAGCAGCTTTCCCATGAGCGCCTCGCTCCGCGACACAATCGCCCGCTGGGGCGATGCGCCGGCCCCTTCCGGACTCAGCGAAGACGACTGGTTCGACGCTCGCGAACATTGGTGGTCGAGGCATTTTCTTTCGGCCGGGGCAGACGGAGCGCACTTGCCGAATCTCGCCTTGATCCGGGGCGATGATCGTTTCTTCATCGAATGGGCGCCGACTGAATTCATTGGTTCCCCTGTGCCGCGATTCCTGTCAGACAATGGCCACCATGTCGTTCGCTGGGCAGAGGCGGAAGAGGTTCTTGCCCAATTTGTTTCCTGCGTCGCTCAATGGCTCCGGGAAAGCGAAGTCGAGGACGTGTACCCATGGGCTTGTCGGGAAGAGCCTCTGCACGAGGCGAATTCGAATTTCTCCGGATCATTGCAAGCCTTTACCGGGGTCTCTGTCGATGTGCTCCGCCAACGGACGGATTCCTGCGACGACGCTGAACTGCGCGAGAGACTTGGACTTCCGGCGGACGGAACGGACCCGGGCTGCAGCGTGGTCACGCAAGTGCTGCGAAACCTTCCTTCCGGCATTTCTGACGCCTTATGGGATCAAATTTGGTTCCTTGACGGCGAAACGCGATCCACGACGGGGTTTGTCGAGGAACTGAGAAGTCTGGTGCTTGACGCCACGCGCCCCGCTTCCGATCCCGAAACTTCCGGTTACCTCGCCGCGCAGGGGCTTCGGGATCATCTCGGCATTGACGGTCGACCAATCGGCGATGTCCAGGAACAGCTTGCGGATTTCGGAGTCAGACTCGTCGACTCGGATGTGAAATGTGCTCAGGAACGAATGTTCGCCGGCTCGCGAAAAGGTTGCGGCGCCGCCGCCGTCATCAATCGTACCCCTCGAACCTCCACCCGCTGGGGGAGACGGTTCGAAGCTGTTCGGGCCTTGGGGCACCTTCTCATGGACCCGTATCGGCAAGACACCCTCGGGGCCGCATCGACGGCATTCGCTCAACCTTGGGCGCGACGTCGGGCGGGGACGTTCGCCGCGGAATTCCTTTTGCCCAGTGAAGCATTGCTGGAAGACGAGCACTCACTTGACTCCTATGCCGATCCGAAAAGGTTCGGGCTTGTGTTGGAGAAGTACGGAGTCGGTGCAACTACTGCGGCATTTCACCTTTGGAACCGCGGCTTCCTGTCAAGCACGCAGGTTCGCGAAGAGCTGATCCAACAGTTCTCCGGCACTCGGTAGCGGCAACTCCTCGACCGTTGCGACGTCGAGGTGTTGCTCGGCCGCGCGCGACAGTGCATCGACTTCTTCCGCCCCGGCGCAACGTCGAGCCCGGCGGTTGGCGCGCCAATGCGGACGTCGCCGCCTGCGAACGGGAACCGAGCGATGTAACGACTTCCCGATGCCGACAGGATCAGGGCGCCGCGACCGCCTGCCTGACGACCGGCGCACGCGCCGCGTCCTGAAGAGTCCTCTGGCCGGGGAAACGATGCGCGTTCTTCGCAGACCGCGTTCCTCGGCGAGCCACAGCGCTTCAGCTGGCTGAACATGGTCGAGACCGAGGTCTGCGCTTTTCGGCAACGGTGACTCGATTGCCGTTTTCCGGAACGGGAATTGTTCGAACCCGGGACCGCCGCCAGGGAGCAACCGCATTCCCGCGAACGGCAAGAAGGCAGGCGCCTCAACCTTCGTTGCCGCGCTCCGCGTCCGGAACCGGGAGCGATGTCCGCTGCATCTGGCCGGAGTTGCGGATTGCGCAGGAGTTCACGGAATCGGCGGGGGACGGTCGCCATGCAATCCAGCAGGCGCCGCGCGCAAATCTTCGGCCCGGAAGTTTGCATGAGACCGGCCGTTAGTCCGCCGCTCCGTCTCCGCGTGTCCAGTCCAGTACGATGAACGGGGTCTCGATGCGCCGTTCACGTATGTCCCCGTAGAGTCCGGCGGGATCGTCCGGCTGAATGACGGTGACCAGGCCGTCGAACCCCAGCCGTCCTTCGGCGAGCCACTTCAGCGCACGTTCAAAACCCGAAAACGTGCTGTGCGGCGCGTTGTTGTAGCCTTCGAGAAGTTCCTCCCAGACGAAACCCCGCGACCGGATCGGAACCGCCCATTCCCAGCCGCTCCGGAGTTTCACGAAGTTGAAGAAGACCGCGTTCGTGACGTCGTGGGCGGAGAGGTCCGTGTACCTTCGCCATGGCACGCCCACCAGAACGACCTCGCCCATCTGCGCCACGACATTGCACGCATCGAGCACGGCTGCCTCGTTTCCGGAACACTCGACGACTAGGCGGACCTTCCCCGCGAACTCCTGTTCGTCCTTCGGCATTCCGGAGCGCGTAGACGCGATGCCCGAGGCCTCCGCCTGGGACCGCCTCAGCGCATCGGGCTCGACGACCGTCACGTCGTATCCGCCGATTCGGAAGATGTGCGCGGCGCATATGCCGACAGGACCGGCGCCAGTGACGATCACCTTGTCGCCGGGCCGCGCGTCGGTCGTCATGAGGGTCGTCATCGAAACCCCCATGAGACGTGCGATCACTGCGGTTCGCGGGCCGAGCCCGTCCGGGACCGGCAGCGTGAAGCGTTCCGGGTACTGCTGGGTCGAGCGGTGGGGCCCCATGCAGAAACGCATGTCGCCGGGCTTGACGCCGCGAACCTCCGGGCCGGTTTCGGACACTCGGAAGACCGCACCGTAGCCGGGGCGGATGGGGAAGTCGCCGCCGACGGCCCAGGCAAGCTCGGTGCCCTGGCTGATCAGCGTGCAGACGGTCGGACCGCGAATCTCGTCTTCGCCGAGCGGCGTATTCTGATAGTTGGCGAGCTTGAAGCTGTTCTCCGCGGGGAAGACGATCTCTCTGGGCATGTCGGCAAGGATTCCTCGGTTCAGGCGTTGACGGATTCGCCGGTCTCGGCGTCGAAGATGCGGATCGCATCGGAGTTGAACCGGACGAAGACCCTGCTGTCCTCGGCCGGACGCCTGCTTGCGGGCACTTCCGCGATCATCTCGTGCGACCCTATGCGGATGTCGAGCAGCGCTTCGTTGCCGAGATATTCGGTGACCTCGACTGTGGCGGCGAGCGCGCCCGCGGTCCCCTCGTCCACAAGCGAGACATCGGGCGGACGGATGCCGATCGTGACTCTCTGGCCTTCGGCCACCCTGTCCGCGAGGCGGCCTGGCACCGGCAGGTTCACGTGATCGCCCGCCAGTTGCCCTTCCCGCACCGTCGCAGGCACCATGTTCATCGCCGGGCTGCCGATGAACGTGGCGACAAAGGCGTTACGGGGATGAGCGTACACCTCTTCGGGCGTACCGGTCTGTTCGATGTAGCCATCGCGCATGATGACGATCCTGTCGGCCAGGGTCATCGCCTCGACCTGATCGTGGGTGACGTAGAGAATCGTCGAATCGAGGCGTTTGTGCAGCTTGGCGATCTCCCAGCGCACCTGGGTGCGCAGTTTTGCGTCGAGGTTCGAGAGCGGTTCATCGAACAGGAACACGCCGGGGGTGCGGACCATGGCGCGGCCCATCGCAACGCGCTGGCGCTGCCCGCCCGAGAGCTGCGCGGGCCTGCGTTCGAGAAGATCGCCAAGGCCCAGAATGTCGGCCGTATCGGTGATCCGGCGGTTGACTTCGCTCTTGTCGAGTTTCAGCGGGCGCAGGGCGAACTCCATGTTCTGGCGCACGCTCATGTGGGGGTAGAGGGCGTAGTTCTGAAACACCATGGCGACGCCGCGGTCCTTCGGCGCCACGTCGTTGACGACACGGCCGCCGATGGAAAGTTCGCCGTCGGAGACGTCCTCGAGGCCGGCCACCATTCTCAGCGTCGTCGTCTTGCCGCAGCCCGACGGCCCCAGGAGCACCACGAACTCCCTCTCGGCGATGTCGAGGTCGATTTCGTGAACAACCTCCGTCTGTCCGTAGCGCTTGGTCACGTTCCTGAGCTGGATCGACGACATGGCCTGATTCCCCCGGCTACTTGACCGAGCCCAGCGTGAGCCCGCGCACCAGCCAGCGCTGGCACGTCAGGACGAAGATGACGCCCGGAATGAGGATGATGAACGAACCGGCCATGATGCGCCCCCACTGCACGGCGTCGGAGGACCAGAACGACATGACGGCGACGGTTGCCGTCTGCGCGTTAGAACCCGTGAGCATGAGCGCGAAAATGAACTCGTTCCACGAGAAGATGAAGCAGAACACTGCAGAGACCGCGAGCCCGGGCGCGGCGAGCGGAAGCGTCACGTGCCAGAAGGACGACAAGAGGCCGTGGCCGTCGACCGCCGCGGCCTCTTCAAGGGCCGTCGGCACCTCGTCGAAGAACCCCTTCATCAGCCAGGTGGTGAGCGGGATGTTCACTGTGGAGTAGATGATGATCAGGGCAAGCGGCGTGTCGAGCAGGCCGACGGTCTTGAAGATGATGTAGTAGGGCACCACCACTGCGATCGGCGGGAACATCCGCATCGACAGGATCCAGAAGGCCACGTCGCCCATGCGCCGATGCTTGATGCGGCTGATCGCGTAGGCCGCGAGAGACCCGAATGTCAGGCTGAATGCGGTCGACCCGAGCGCGACGATCAGTGAATTCCCTATGAACTTGGCGAAGGGCCGGTCGGAAAACAGCGCGATGTAGTGGTCCCACGTCGGCGAAAAAAGCAGCGCCGGCGGCTTCTGGAACATGATCGGGGTCGGTTTGACCGAGGAAGAGGCGATAATGTAGATCGGCGTGAGAAACACGATCAGGACGATGGCGAGCAGGAGGTAGACGAGGATCGTCTGCCGGGTGCCTAGCTTGTTCATCGCCCTTTCCTCCTCAGGCCGGCTGCGGGTCGCGGCTGAGCGACTTGAAGAACAGCGTAATCAGAATCACGATGATCGCGAGCGACACGAAGGACGCCGCAGCACCGACTCCCATGCGCCAGAACGTGAACGACTGGCGGTAGATGAACATCGACAGCACCTCGGTTGTGTCTCCCGGCCCGCCCTTGGTCAGCACGAAGATGATGTCGTAGATCTTGAAGGCATCGATTGCGCGCAGGAACATCAGGCTGATCAGGACCGGCTTGATCTGCGGGAGGGTGACATGCCAGAACACCTCCCAGTTCGAGTTCCCGTCGATCCTGGCAGTCTCGTAGGGTTCCTGCGAAAGGCTTGTCAGCGCTGCGGCGGTGCCCATCATCACGAAGGGCGTCCATTGCCAGATGTCGGCGATTGCGATGGCCCAGAGCGCCCATTGCGTCGACGTGATCCAAGGGACCGGACTGGCGCCGACGAAGCTCAGGAAGTAGTTCAGGTAGCCGAGTTCGGGAAAATAGAGAAACAGCCACACGAGCCCGACGATCACCGGCGAGATCATCATGGGAATCAGGAGCAGGGTGCGGATGATGCCCATGCCCGGCAGCCGCTGCGTAACGAGAAGCGCCATTCCGACACCGAGCACGAGCTGCACCGACAACGTCATCAGCATCAGCTTGAAGGTCACGGTCAGCGTGTGAAGGAACTCGGAGGACGACAGGATTTCCCTGTAGTTCGCCCAGCCTACAAACACCCTTGGAACGAAGAGCTTCGCCAGATCATAGCTGCGGAAGCTCAGGTAGCCCGCATAGATCATCGGGTAGATCGTCGTGCAGAAGAGCACCAGTATGGCGGGCACCATGAAGCCGAGGAAGATTCTCCTGTTGCGCTTCCTGCTGTATGCCATGATCGCGGCCCGCCCCTTGCCTTGCGCTACCGGTGTTCCTGGTTGTGGTCCGCCCCCGGTACGGGAGGTAGCCGGGGGCGGACCCTGTCGGGCCTCAGTTGAATATGTCGGCCGTCGGGTCAGCGATCCAGCGCAAACGCATCTCGAGCGGGAAAACCTTCAGCCGCGTGTTGATCTTCGTGCAGCCGTTGGTCAGCGCCACCTGTGCGTCGTCGGTCTCGCCGGCGACGTACTTGTTCAGCTCGACGCCGAAGATCTCTTCCACATCGGCGTAGAACGGGTGGAAGATGCGGCGCTTCGCGGTATCCTGCGTCTCAAGCAGCACCCTGTAGTAGGGATACCTTTCCTGGAGTTCCGGGTCCGACAGGATGGACCTGTGGAACTGGCTGACCCCGGAGCCCTCGTTGGCGAACCGGCGCATCATGTCGCGCGAGGTGCCCCACTTGATGAACTCCCAGGCGGCTTCCTTCTCGCGGTCGCTGGCTTTCGAGTTGATGCCGAAGCTCAGCGCGCCGGTCATCGTCTCCATGGGTCCGCCATCCTCGGTAGGGCTAGGCTGGTAGCCGGCTTCGCCGATCGTGGGCAGGACGGCCTCTTCGGGATTGGTCAGGCGCACGGTGCGGACCGACCAGTACCCCGACTGGGCGACTTCGCCCCGCTCCATGTAACCGGTGCGGATATCCCACATCAGGCCAAGGTAGTCCGGAGGATTGAACGGCACCAGGCGCTTCATGACCTCGGCCGCCTTTACGCCCGCCTCGCGGTCGATGGCGCAAAGCCCGGTTTCCGCGTCCCAGTACTGCCCGCCGAAACTGCGCATGATCGGGAAGAAGTCATGCGTGATCGCCCCGGCGACGCGGCTGTATGCCTGCGCGTTGCCGTAGAAGTCCTTTTCGAGAGTCTGGCCGGCCAGGGTCTCGCCCGCCTTGCGGGTAAAGAACTCGGCTATGTCGATGTACTGCTCCCAGGTCTTGGCCGGGGCGAGGTCATAGCCGTACTTTTCCTTGAAGGCTGCCTGCTCGTCGGGATGCTCGTACAGGTCCTTGCGATAGTTGACGTGCCAGATCATGCCGGACGCCGGGAAGGCGATGACACGGCCCTGCCAGGAGTTCTCCTGGAGCTGGATCGGGATGATGTCGTCGAGATGGATTTCTTCGGCATCGCGAATCACCCAGTCCGTCAGATCCTGAAGCGCACCGGATTCGCCCAGAATGCCTACCCAAGGGCTGTCCACCCACATGAGTTGATAGCTTGGCCGGTTCGCGCTGGCCTCGATCACGATCTTGTCGATCAGGCCGGGATACGGGAACATGTCGATCTGGACCTTGGCGCCGGTCAGCGCCTCGAACTCGTCCACGATCGGGGCAAGGCGGGTAACCGAAGTGTCGCCGATGCCCAGCATCTTCAGTTCGATTCCATCGAACTCTCCGGCCGAGACCGGTTCGCAGGCCGCTATCGCGACGCTGCCTGCCAACAGGGTTGATTTCAGAATTTTCATGCTTTTCTCCATATGGACGTGACAGCTGAATCCGTTTCAGCGGATGCCGGCCTTCGCCCCGTCCACGGCGCTGGGCCGGATTTCGGCATCATCTTGCCGCGGAAGGCGACCAGGCCTTCGGTCCTCCCCCTTTTCGTAGCCAAGCGGTCCGTCCATGCTGACGAGTTCGAGGAACTGCCCCCATGGAGCCCGCAGGTACACCCAGTTCAGCCCTTCCATGGGGCCGGAGTCGATCAGTGTAGGCCCGTCCAGGACATCGACGCCCGCCTCGCGCAGCCGAGCCGCAGCGGCATGGATGTCGTCCACCTGGAACGCCAGGTGGAACGCGCCGGGTTCGCTGTTTCTCTTGAGCGGCGCGTCCTCGTCCTCCCCGCTGTATTGGAAGAGCTCCAGGTTGGTGCCGTTGCCCAGGCGAAGGACCCTGATGTCCTGGATCCGCCGGTCTCCAGGCACTCCCAGGCTCCTGACCATGAATTCGTCATCGACATCGACAAGACCGGTGCTGAGCACCGTGACCGCTCCAAAAACGGTTTCGAAGAACTCGACCGCCTGATCCAGGTCGGGGACCGTGAATCCGACGTGCTCCACTCCGCGAACGCTGATCATGCCTTTCCCCCCCTGTGTCATGCGACGTTGCGCCGCGGCCCGTCGTTGCGCCCTTCGCCAAGGGCGGCTGCGGGCAGCGGCTCGAGCCCGCGGGCGAGATCCGACGCCTTCTCGCCGATCATGACCGTAGGCGCATTGGTATTGGACGAGTTGATCGACGGCATGATCGAACTGTCGCATACGCGCAGCCCTTCGATCCCGCGAACCCTCAGTTCGGGATCGACCACGGCCATTTCGCCATGGCCCATTCGGCATGTGCCGACCGGGTGGTGATCGGTCTTTGCGAGCCTGCATGCGTAGTCTAACAGGTCGTCCCTGCGGGTGACGTCCTCTCCTGGCAGGACTTCCTTGCGCACATACGGCTTCAGCGCAGGCTGCCGCAGAATCTCGCGGGCCATCTCCAGCCCGCGCAGGGACATTTCAAGATCGTAAGGGTCGGACCAGTAGTTGGGGTCGATCAGCGGAGCATCCCCGGGGTCGGCGGATGCGAGCGCAACCGCGCCGCGCGACCGTGGCCGCATGAAGGCGCTGTTGAGCGTGATGCCGGCGCCGTTGATCGAGACGATTCCCTTTTCGATTCCCGAACCCTGTCCGAAGTGGAACTGGATGTCCGGCGAGCGGGCGGTTTCGTCGGCGTACCAGAAGGCGCCGGTCTCGAAGAGCGAGGAGGTTACAGGGCCGGTCTTGAAAATCAGGTACTGCAGGCCGGCCGCGATGCTTCGGTCGATCCGCTGCACGCCATCGTAACTGTGCGGACCGGTGCATTCGGCAAGCGCGCAGATGTCGATGTGATCCTGCAGGTTCTGGCCCACTCCGGGCAGGTCGTGCGCCACTTCCACGCCAACGGACCTCAGATGGTCTGCGGGCCCGATGCCAGAAAGCATGAGGAGCCGGGGCGAGCCGATGGCTCCTGAGGTGACCATGACCTCCCGTCGGGCCCTGTAGCGCTGCTGCTTCCCGTTCCTAACTGCTTCCACGCCGACGGCCCTGCCGTTCTCGATCTCGATTCCGGTTGCCTGCGTTCCGGACAGTACCGTCAGGTTGGGGCGCGGTTCGGCGGGACGAAGGTAGGCTGTGGCTGTGGAGGAGCGGCGCACGTCGCGCTGGGTCAGCTGGTAGTACCCGACCCCGCCCTGCACGCGCCCGTTGAAGTCGGGATTGTAGGGAATGCCGTACTGCTGCGCCGCGCGGATGAACGCGTCGCAAACCGGCAGCGCGCCGCGCGGCATCGAAACGCCCAGCGGGCCGTCCGACGCGTGATAGTCGTCGACGAAGCGCTCGTTGCCCTCGGCGCGCTTGAAGTAGGGAAGGATCTCGCGGTAGCTCCAGCCGTTGCAGCATTCGTCTTCGGCCCAGGCATCGTAGTCCTTGGCGTTGCCGCGGGTGTAGATCTGGGCATTGATCGTGCTTCCGCCGCCGATCACCTTCGCCTGGGTGAACCAAAGCTCACGGCCCTTCATGTGCCGCTGCGGAACAGTGGACCAGCCCCAGCTGGCGATGCCCTTCGTCATCTTGGCGAAGCCGGCCGGCCAGTGAAACAAGCGGTTCCCGTCGCTGCCGCCCGCCTCGATCAGCAGCACCGATTCATCGGCCTCTTCCGAGAGCCGATTCGCCAGCACGCAGCCCGCGGAACCGGCGCCGGCCACGATGTAGTCGAACTCAGAGACGTAGGACGACAAGATCCCCTCTCAAGTAACCAATTGGTTACTTGAGTCTGTCCCTGAAATCCCCCTGCATGTCAAGTGCGAACTTGTCTCATGCTCATGCCTTCATTCCGCCATGCGAAACAGGTCCGCGGGCGCGCGTTTCGCGTCCGCAAGCCGGGAAATTCGATCGCCGGCGACCAACAAGCCAGCGCTGTCGGAGTCTCGCCAGAGGCCAAGCAGAACACGACTCCTTGGGCCGCGATTCCGGCACGGCGCACGCCTGCCGGGACAATTTGCGCGCGGTCTGTCCGCAGGAGCCAAATTCGACGGCAGTTTGATCGACGTGGAACGCCGGGCGGCATGAAGTCCACGTCCGCGCCTGCGTCCCGAAGAGGGCGGGCGGGAAAGGCGAGAAGAGCCCCGAGCTATCCGAGACTTCGATTTGGCGCTACCGTAAGGGCTCGTTGCGAAACAGGCGAATCGCATTGTCGCCGTGGGATTCCCCTTGGAAGCGACCGGTGATTCACTCCCGGCATGGATGCGATCGAGAGCATCCGGCGCCGGTTCGAGGCCCTGTCGCCGCATCTGGATGAGAAGAGCCTCCGATTGTTCGTTGCATCCGGGAACCCTGCCCCTTGGCCATGGCGGCGTGACCCTGGTCTCGACGGCGACGGGGGTTGCGCGTTCGACCATCTGCCGCGGTCTTGCTGAACTCGGGGAGGAACCGGAGCCCTCGGGCCGTGTCCGCCGTCCCGGCGGGGGGCGCAAGCCTGCGGTCGAGGTTCAGGACGGCCTTGAGGAGGCGCTTGATGCGCTTGTGGAGCCGGCGGTGCGCGGAGACCCCGAGCGTCCGCTGCGGCGGGTGTCGAAGAGCCTGCGTCACCTTGCCGATGCGCTTTCCGATCAGGGCTTCTCCGTGTCCCATGCCCTTGCGGGCCGGCTGCTGAAGCGGCAGGGCTGCACGCTCCAGGGGAACGTGAAGACCCGGGAGGGCAAGGACCATCCGGACCGGGATGCGCAGTTCCATCACATCAACGATCAGGTCGCGGCGTTCGCTGAAGCCGGACAGCCGGTGATCTCCGCAGACGCCGGGAAGAGGGAACTGGTGGGGGAGTTCAAGAATTCGGGCCGCGAGTCCCGAAAGGGTCTCCCGAGGAGGTCCGCGTCCATGACTTCGCCGACAAGGAACTCGGCAAGGCGGTCCCCTGCGGGGTCCATGACGTGATCAGCAACGTCGGCTGGGTCAATGTCGGGGCCGGTTCCGACACGGCCGCATTCGCGGTCGAGAGCATCCGGCGCTGGCGGCGCCACCTGGGGAAGGAGCGCTGCCCCGAGGCCCGCAGGCTGCTCATCACCGCCGACTGCGGCGGCTCCAACGGGAATCGCGTCCGGTTGTGGAAGGTGGAGCTGCAGAAGCTCGCACGCGAACTCGGCATCGAGACCGGCGTGTGCCACCTGCCGCCCGGGACCAGCAAGTGGAACCGGATAGAGCACAAGCTCTTCTCCTTCATATCCCGGAACTGGCGCGGCAAGCCGCTGTACACCCTCACGACCATCATCGGCCTGATCGATTCCACCAAGACCGGCACGGGACTGAAGGCCTGTTGCGACCGGGACACGAACGAGTGCCCGACCGGCATCAGGACCGGCAAATCGGAGTTCGATGCCCTGGATATCCGGCGCGCCGACTTCCATGGCGACATGGAACTCACCTTGCTTCCGAAACCCGATAATGTAGCGGTCATTTCGTGACGAACCCTAGGCACTGTACGCAAAACGTTCGGCATTCTCGCGCCTGGTGATTCCTGCCGGAAACCGTCCGGACAGTGAGTTCGAGGCATGAGCGGCGACCGGCACGACATGACGGACGCGAAGGGAAATCCTCCGTGCCGTGCTTCCCTGAAGCATCAGAGACCGAGATGGGTCATGACACGGGTGATGGACGGCATCTTTCGTGCTGCGCCCGGCTTGCCGTGGTGCAACCTGCCGGAGCGCTGCGGTCCCTGCACGACCTGCTTCAACCGCCGCAGCCGGTGGAGCAGGAACGGCCTCCGGGAGAAGATCATGGAGAAGCTTCAGGAACTTGCGGAAGGCGACGACAACGACGGCGACGGCGGCAGCGGGGAGCTTCGCGCGCATGGTGGACTCCTCGTCGATCCGCGTCCGCAGGCACGGCGCGGGCGCCCCACGGGACGGCGAGCCTCCCGAGGTCGGGTTGAGCCGCGGCGGCAGGACCACGAAGGTCCGCACCGGCATCGACGGAGCGCTGGCGAAGGCCGCGCTCCCGGCCCCCGGCCAGGCGGCCGACTGCACGCAGGCCGGGGCGCTCCTCGAGGGGCTCGGGCCGGACGAGACGGTGATCGGCGACAGGGATTGCGACAGCAACGCCATCCTCGACATGATCGCGGAGGCCGGAGCGACCGCGGTCATTCCGCCGAAGTCCAGCCGGAACGAGCAGCGCGGGCTTGACCGCGAGGCATGCCGGGAGCGCAGTCCGGTCGAGAGATTCATCGGCAGGAATTCCGGAGGTTGCAACGCGGAACAAGACCGCGCGCAACTTCCTGTCCACCGTGCGCCTGGCCATCAGCCGGTTCCTGCTCCGGCGGGTCGCAAGCCGGTTAATGGAGTCCACAGCCGAAGACTCGAGGGTGCATGTCCGTGGCCGAAACACCGGGAACTGGAATAAAGTCCTCCGGCCTTCGCCTGATTCGTGTCGCCACCGGGAACCTCGCGTCATTCATGAGTACGATCCTTCCGATAAATCTTGACGATGTCCTCTATTGCCGGGGGGTGGAGGCGGAACGGGTCGAGTTCAAGGCCTCCTGGGATCCGAATACGACAGGCCCGCAAGTGCTCCGGACGATCTGCGCGTTTGCCAATGACTTCCACAACCTGAATTGGGGTTATGTCGTGATCGGCGTCGAGGAAAGGTCCGGACGGGCCGATTTGCCTCCGAAGGGCCTTTCCGAAGCAGAGATCGATTCAGCGCAGAAGTGGCTTCGTGGTCAGTGCAGACGCCTCGATCCCGCCTACCATCCCATCCTTTCGCCGGAAACGGTCGCTGATCGAAATCTGCTCGTTGTCTGGGCACCGGCGAGCGACAACAGGCCGCATCGCGCGCCAGATGGCAGGTCGGGAAGTCGCCGATACTGGGTTCGCATTGGCGCCGAGACGGTTGATGCCGAACAGCGCGGCGGCGTTCTGGCGGACGTGATTCAACTGACGGCTCGAGTCCCCTGGGACGACCGGAGGGCGCACGGCACCCGGATCGAGGACATTAGCGAGTCGATTGTCCGCGAACACCTGCGCGACATCCGAAGCGGACTGCTGGACGAGAGTGGTTCGCCGGACGTCTATCGGCGCATGCGGATCACAACGCCCGTAAACGGTCATGATGTGCCTCGCAACGTTGGCATTCTCCTGTTTTCCGCGGACCCGTCGAAGTGGTTTCCGGGCGCCCGGATCGAAGTTGTGCAGTTCACTGCAGATCGAGACGGAGATGCTCTGCACGAGCGCACTTTCAACGGCCCGCTTGTGGTGCAACTCCGTGATTGCCTCAATTATCTCGAAAACCTTTCGGTCTCTCACCTGGAAAAGCAGGAAGACCGAAGCCGGGTTCGCGGCTGGGTCAGCTACCCGTCGCTGGCCCTGCGCGAGACCCTTGTGAACGCTGTCTATCACCGGGGTTACGGAGTCGACCAACCGGAGCCGGTCAAGGTCTATCTCTATCACAGCCAAGTCGAAATCTTCAGTTATCCCGGTCCGGTTCCTGGCATCGAACTTCAGCACCTTGCCGCGGGTGCGAAGGCCCCAGCGGCGCCCGCGCGCAATCGCCGAATCGGGGAGTTCCTGAAGGAATCGAGGTTTGCGGAAGGTCGCCTTACGGGCCTGCCAAAGGTGTTCCGAACCATGGAAGACAATGGATCGCCGAAACCGCGATTCGAATTCGACGAACACAGAACTTACTTTCGGGCGACTCTTCCTGCTCATCCGGAATATGTGGCGCTGTCCGCGGTGCGCGATGCAGCGCACTTGCGGGCTATGGGCAAAGACAAGGATGCATCGCATCGCATCGAATCTGCCTGGATGTCCAATCCGAAGTCAGCGGTTCTTGCTGCGGAAATGATCCGCCTGCACGCGGACAATGATGAAATCGGCCGGGCCGAAGACATTCTGAAGTCATTCGTGTCACGAAGTACGGATGGTTCCGCATCCTATGTCGCGAACGCGCTCATCGACGCATTGATCAAGGCGGGCGAACTTGACAGGGCGCTTCGATTCCTTGATGCCGATCGCCATTTCGTGTTCGGAAATGTTGCGATCGAGGCAGCGATCCTGGCGCGGCGCGCTCGAGACTCTCGCGTGGCGCACCAACACTTCGAGCGCGCCGGGGACGCGGTCCATGCCGATCCTAGGGCCATGCTGGAATTTGCGCAAACGAAGCTCGACTTGGCTCGGGATGCTCATCGGCGTCGGCAACACACCTTGAACCGTCGTTTTCTCACAGAAGCACGCGCGCTGCTGGAGCGCGCGATTCAGCTCGATGCGGCGCCGACGCGTCATGCCTGGGCGTGGCGGGAACTTGGGCGGACTCTCCGTTGGCTGCGCGCTCCGTTGAGGGATGTCGAGGCCGCCTATCGGAAGGCCATAGAACTTCAACCCGACGAGGAGAGATTCGTCCGCGAGTTGGAATTCGCCCGTTCCTGGCGGCAACAAGGCGGTGATGGCTGACGATGCCGGGATACCGTTCCGTCGGCGATCAATCGCGGCGATGACGGACCTGACGACTCGGTGCCATAGGCAAATTCGGATGGTGCTTGCTGCGGGCAACGCAGCCGGTCGCCCGAAAGCAGTCGCGTTGTCGCATCACCTGGACTGATCAACCATTCCGAAGGCACTGGCGCCTCGCTCCGGCGGAGAGTCTGGTCCCCAGGGTGGATGATCGGAACTCGGGACATCAACTTGTTCGACCGATCGATCACGCGTCCGCGTGCGCTACGCCGTCCGACCCTGCCGAGAGCCGACTCGCCGCTTTACGGGCTTGCCGGCGGTTGCGCGACGCGCGGACTGCCTGACTTGCGGCGCGGCATGATTTCCGCGAAAACATCGCCTCGGAAGCTCCGCCTCGCGTCTGTTGCGCCGGTCACGCCTCTTGGCTACCAATGCCGAAATCCCGGATCGGCACGCCCCGGACGCCGCTGCGGGAAGCGTGTTGACCGGAACCGGGAGCCATGAAAGTCGTCGTCTTTGCAATCCGGGCAGCCAGGGCAAGCGGTCTCGCCGTCTGCATCGGCGGCGCGCAGGCCGCAGCCCAGCAGGACTGCCTCGACTGGAAGAAGGCCGAGTTCTTCCTGTCCGCGACCCCTGAAGAAGTGGAGGAGTGCATCGACAACCATGGGCGCCGCGGTCGACGCCGCCGCCGGATCGAGCCTGAAGGAGTTCATCGAGGGCAGGTTGGACGGGGACCCCTACCTCGAAGACAGCGATGCGCCAGGAAGCGGCGGCGCAACGCCCCTGCACATGGCGGCGGGACTGAGCAGGGATCCGAGGTTGTCCGGATCCTTGTCGACCGCGATGCCAAACTCTCCGTCCCGGATGCATCTGGCGCCACGCCGCTCCACTGGGCTGCTGCCCTCAGCGGCGACCCGGAGGTGATCTCTGTTCCTTCTCCGGAACGCCGGAGCAGACAAGCGAGAATCCGCTTGCAACGACGGAGCCTCCGACCCGCCAGCAAGCGGCAGAGAGGGCGAGGAGCCGAATCCGGCTTCCTGTCCCGCTTCCCTGGGAAGTCCTGCGACGACGCGGCGCGCGGCTTCATGCAAACAGTCTGGCCCTTCTCGACGCCGGAGCCGGACGCCTCCGGCTCCGCCCGGCCGACTGCAGCCGGGACTGGGGACTGGATTTCGATTGCCTTCTTCGCAGCAGCGTCCGGGCGCGAGGTCGAGCGCTGCCTCGCGGAGGGCGCGGACCCCCGCGCGGCTTCCCGGAACGGCTGGACGGCTCTGCACATCGCCGCAGCCTTCAGCCCGGCGCCCGAGGCTGTACGGATCCTCGCCGGCGCCGGCGCCGACGTCCACGCGAGGTCCGAGGGTGGCTGGACGCCGCTTCACCGGGCAGCGGAACGAAGCGCCGTCCCGGCTGTGGTCGAGGCGCTCGTGGACCTTGACGCTGCCGTGAATGCGCGCACCGACGAAAGTCTGACACCGCTGCACGTGGCGGCGCGGTCGAGCAGGTTCCCGGAAGTTCTCCAGGCCCTTGTCGACGCGGAAGCGGACATCAGGGCGCGAACCGCAGACGGAAGGCTCGCCATTGACCTCGCGGCGGAGAACGCCGCGCTCGAAGGCGCGCCGGTCAGGGACCGCCTCCGCCCCGCGCGGTGCGAGGACTGGTTGTCGATCGGTTTCTTCAGGCAGGCGGCGATAGGCGAGGTTCGGCGCTGCCTTGATGCCGGGCGGCGCCTCGACGAGACGTCACGAAGCGGCTGGACGCCGCTGCACCTTGCCGCCGCCTTCAGCCCCACGGCCCGGGTCGTCGAGTTTCTGATCGAGGCAGGCGCGGACCCGGGCGCGAGGTCCGAGGGCGGCTGGACGCCGCTTCACCGGGCTGCGGAGCACACGACCCAGCCCGAAGTCGTGGCCGTACTCCTCGACGCCGGCTCGGCGGCGGACGTGCGTTGGACGACGGCAGGACGCCGCTTCATCTGGCCGCGGTTCGGAACCGGACGCCTGCCGTGGTTGCCGCGCTTCTCGACGCCGGAGCGGATCCCTTGGCGCGGGCCACCGACGGCCTTACGGCCCGGGACTTTGCCATGGAAAACAGCGACCTTCAGGGCACTGCGGTCTGGCGGCGGCTTGAAGGCCCGGCGCGTTAGCGGAGCCATGCACGGAGAGTTTGCCTCGGCACTCCGCCGGGATTCACTACTGTGGACGCTCCGGCGTCGAACCGGGACGCCGTGGGCGGGTTTCGACGCTGTCCGGTCAGTAGCGCTGGAGGAGTTCGGCCATCCGGTCGTGTTTGTAGGTCTTGGCGACGGAGACCGGAGTCTGGCCCAGGAACGCCGGACTGCGTGGCGACGCCCCGCGATCGAGAAGCACGCGCGCCGACCTCATGGCGTTGTACTTCGCCGCCTCGAAGAGCGGGGTCCGGTTCTTGTAGTCGCGCGCCTCGAGCCTTGCGCCGCGGCCGAGCAGGAACGAGACCGAATCGGCGTGGTCTCCCATCGACGCGAAGTGAAGCGGGGTGCGCTTCTTCTCGTCCCGCGCCTCGATGTTCGCGCCGTTCGCAAGCAGGGCTGCCAGAGTCTCCGTCGATGCGGTGCCGAAGTGCAGCGGGCTTCTCAGTTTCCTCGTCACTGCGTTGACGCTCGCGCCGTTCCCGGCGAGGAGACCGATCAAGTCGTTGGCTCTCCCCCGTGCCGCGTAATGCAGCGGCCTGTGCCCGTCGTTGTCGGAAGCCTCGACACTTGCGCCGCGCGCGATCAGCACCTCCGCAGCCCGCCGGGAGCCGGCGAAGGCCGCGACCGCGAGCGGCGTCTGACGCATCCGCGTCCAGCCTGATATGCTGTCAATTCCGAGGGCTGCCAAACGGCCGCGAAGCTGGTCGTCGAGAGGCTGCGAGTCGGTCAGGAGCGGCGCATTCGGATTCGCGCCGGCATCAATCAACCGGCGCGCGAGGCCGGGGAGGTCGAGCGCCGCCGCGTAGTGGAGGTCGGTCCACCCGTTCGCGTCCCTGCGGCTGGGCAGGAAGTCCCGCCCAAGCAGCCGCGACAGCCGGTCCAGCCCGTTCCGGTCGTCCGCCGCCGGAACGGCCGCGGTTCGGCCTGAATCCCGCGCAGCCTGGATCGCGGCCCGGATTTCGGGAATTCGGGGATCGCCCCCGTTCACCGTTTCAAGGCGCCCGAGGTAGGTGCCGGCCTTTCCGAGGTTGCCGCGTTCGACCTCGCGCCGCGCCCAGCCCGCATACTTGTCGGCGATGCGCCGGAGACCGGCGTCGGCCTCGGCGTTTCCCGGATCCCGCGACTGCACCTCCCGGTAGCACGCATGCGCGGTGCCTCCGTCCCCGGTCAGCAGCCTGTTCGCGGCGAAGTGGCGCTCGCAGTCGGCCAGCAGGTCCGCGACCCCTGTGTCCGGGTCGGGCTGGGCATCCGGCTCGTCGTCGCCGGATCCGCCGTTCCTGAGGCGGGCGAGGCAGGCCTGCGCCGCAGCCACATGCGGGCTGGCGGGATGATCGACGATGAATAGCTCGACATTGATATCGTCCGTATCGTCCGTGCAGTCGCTGAGTTCGGCCCACGCCTCATCGTCGGCCGACTGCGCCTGCAGGGGCGACGCCAGGGCGAGCATCGCGAACGCAGCGCCGGGAAGGATGGCCGCCGCCGCCGCCCGCTTCATCGATTCAGTTTTCCAATCAGTCATGTCGTCGCCCGGTCCCGTTGCTCAGTTCAGGCGCTTCATCGCCGCTGTGGCGGCAATCCGCGCCTGTCCATTCTGCGCGACATTAGCGGCCATGTCCGGGATTCGCCAGTATCAGCATTCGCTGTCGCGCCGAAGCTTCGCAGCGCCGGAGGCCGTGCTCGGCTGGCCGGGGCCCTGCGGGAAGACTGCCGGCAACGCGCCGTCTTGAACGACGTCTGGAGATGGCTGTCGGCATCGCGCTGCGCCGGAATTCGCAACACATTGCCGAATGCCGCGGCCCATTCGCAAAGCCCTGGAAAAGGTGAATCCGGGACCCGTATTGCTGTGGCGGAGCGCTGGAAATCGCCCCATGCCGGAAGTCCGGCGGATTCCCCGGTCAGCACCGACGGCGGTTCGGCGTGAAACGGCGTGGATGCACCGGCTCCGGTCGCCGGTCGGCGAAACGGAAAGTGACGAGTCAATTCGGCGCATCCCAGTCGAATTCGTGCAGTTCACTCCAGGGGACCAGCCTGTCCGTTCCCCTGTGCTGGGATCGGTCGCCTCCGTAGACGACTGCGACGGAGCATCTGCGGGTTGCCGGGGAAACGTATCGCCGGACGCGTCGGGAGCCGTCGAACAGGCTGGACGATGCTGTTTTGGAGGATTTGGCTTCGACGATGAGGGTGCCGACAGGGTTTTCGACGACGAGATCGACCTCCGCGCCGTTCCGGTCGCGATAGAATGACATGCCGCCGGTTTCGCCCCTGTTCGCCCGATGCTTGGCGATTTCCGAAGCCACCCAGGTCTCGAAGATCGGGCCGCGAAGCGGATGCGCGCTCAGTTGTTCGGGAGTTCGTATGCCCAGCAGCCAGCAGACGAGCCCGGTATCGAAGAAGTGCAGTTTCGGCATCTTTATCAGCCGCTTGCGAAGATCGGCGCGAAACACGGGCAGCCGGAACGCGACAAAGCCGGTTTCGAGGATGCCGAACCAGGTTTTCGCGGTCGGTTGCGAGATGCCGCAATCCCCTGCGAGAGACGAGAAATTGAGTAGCTGCGCCGTTCGGCCTGCGCACAGCGTGACGAACCGTTGAAATGCCGCGAGATCGCCCACGTTGGTGATCATCCGCACGTCGCGCTCGATGTAGGTGGCGACGTAGGAACGAAGCCAGTCTGCAGCTTCCAGGTTTTCGTTGAAGATGCGAGGGTAGGATCCGGTCAAGAGCGTCTCTTCAAGAGTTCCGGGGTGCCGGGGAAATCGCAATGTTTCGCCTCTTGTCAGCGGAAGGAGATTGTAGACTGCCGTCCGCCCGGCCAGCGATTGGCTGACTGATTCTAGCAGGGAAAGGTTTTGCGAGCCTGTGAGTATCCAACGACCGGGCACTGGATCCGCGTCGATGTTGTTCTGCAGGTAGGAGAGCAGGTCCGGCGTTCTCTGGACCTCATCGAGAACTGCGCCGTCGGGAAACTGGGCCAGGAAGGCGCGGGGATCCTCCGTGGCGAACGCCCGCACGTCCGGGGCTTCCAGCGTCTCGTAACGATGGCGCGGGAAAAGCGCCTGGCACAATGTCGTCTTTCCGCTCTGCCGTGGTCCGGTGAGCGTGATGGATGGCCAAGTCCGAGCCGCTTGGGTCAGCCTCGGGGCGAGGTCGCGTTCGATCATGAAGTTCAGCATAGCCGCAGAATTGGCTAATTCAATATTTGTTTTTCAATCAGCCCAGTTCTCGATTTCGCATCTTCTGCAGTCGAAGACCCAAACCGAGGGCCTGCCGGCGGCAGGATTCGGTAGCGAGATGCGGCAAGTCCGACTGCACCGCAAGGAACCCTGCGATCGAACCGGGTTTGGCGGAGGCGTTGCGGAACCACAACTGGCGGTCGGGGGGACAAGGCTGGGATTCTTCAGGAAGATGGCAAAGCGGAAGGGGCATGACCGCTGGATTCGCCGTGGGTTGCATCCGGAGCTTTCCGAAACTGCCAAATTTCACCAACGTACCACCCGAATTTCATCCAACGTAGCCGGTCAGTTTCACCATGGGAGCCACCCGGAGCGAAGCGACGCGATCAAGCTGAATTCGGAAGCAGGTCGACGTTCGGCCCTCGCGCCGGCACATGCCATGACCGGATCGCAAGCGTGGGCGATTGCGGAGACTCCCTTCAGCACGCCGTTTGCGTCAAATTCTTTTGCAGGCGCTTCGCAGCAGGTCGAAACCGCGAGCAACCTCCCACTCGGCGACGGTCAGTGGAGGGACGATTCCCACGACATGGCCCTCGGAACCGCATTCCCAGGTAACCAGGCCGTTTTTCAGGGCCTCGGCGCGAATGGCCCTGGTCCGCGTCTGGTCCGGCGCACCGGCCCCGTCGGCGATTTCCACGCCGAACATCGCGCCTCGCCCGCGAATTCCGGCCACGAACGGAAAGTCCGCGATCGCACCGAAGCATGCGGAAATCCAGTTCGCGATCCGGCGCGCCGCCGCTGGCGTGTCGTTTATCAGCGTGAACTCCAGCGAAGCCCGGGCGGCGGCGGCCGTGACGGGGTGAAGCTGGAACGTGGACGACTGGGCGCCTGGCGGCCATGCGGACATGATGTCGCCGCGTCCGGCGACCAGCCCCGCCGGGAAGCCGCCGCCGAAACCCTTTCCGAGGACGAGCAGATCCGGCACGAAGCCTTCGTCCATGAACGCGAAAAGGTTTCCGGTCCGGCCGAAGCCGGTGAAGATCTCGTCGGCGACCAGTGGAATTCCGCGCGCCTTCGCGAATTCGGCCAGCATCCGCAGCCAGCCCTTCGCCGGAAGGATCATGCCCTGCGTGGCTTGGACCGGTTCGACGATGATCCCCGCAAGCGGTTCGGCGTCGTCGATCATGCGCTCAAGCCGGATCGGGTCGCAGCCGTACGGCGCAAAGACGGCCTCCGGCGAAAACGGTTCGAGCTTCCGGTTGCGGCCCTTGCTGCCCGACACGGCCAGCGCGCCCATCGTGCGTCCGTGGTAGCCGCCCTCGAAGGCGAGGAACCGGCGCCTGCCGGTGAAGTGCATGGCCGCCTTCAGCGCGGTCTCCGTCGCTTCCGTTCCATTGGTGGCAGGGTGGAAGCGGGCAAGGCTTTCCGGCAGCGCCTGTCGCAGCAGCCGGTAGAGACCGACCTGCGCCTTGCTCAGAAAGTGCGGACCGACATGGGTCAATCCGCTCTCCAGCTGCGCGCTCACGGCATCCATGACCGCGGGGTGGTTGTGGCCGAGATTCGTCGTCCCGGATCCGGACGCGAAGTCCAGGTAGCGCTTGCCGCCCGCATCGATCAGCCACGAACCGGCGCCGGCTGCCATGACCGGCGGCGAAGCGCTGACGGCATATGTCTTCGTCGCCCGGGACAGCAGCGGGCGGGGGATCGATGCCGCCTGCCCGCGCTCCGCCGCGGGTTCCGCGGAGAACAGCGCGCCGCGGCCGGGGCGCGCGGCGGCGGCGCCGATCCGGATCAAGGCCGCCCAGATCAGCGCACCCGGCCCGCACACGACCGGCTTTCCGAGAACGGCCTCCATCTCCGTCACGAACCTGGACAGGCTGACGCCGCCGCCGGCGACCAGGACGGCCCTTGCGGCCGTGGTGTCGGCATGACGCGCGGCCAGCAGCCAGTCCGCGGCCGTCATCGAGTCGATTTCCGTCTCGTCCGTCCGGGAAAGGGCATGGGTCCGCGCAACTTCGATTCCGTGTTCGGCCAGGAAGGACGTCAGTCTCCGGGTGACGTCCGCACCGTAGGGGGACACGACGGCCACCGGCGCTGTCTCCAGATGCAGAATTGCGCTTGCAAGCGCGATGCTCATGGATACCGCTGGAATGCCGGTTGCGTCCTCGATGGCCCGCGTTTTTGCGAGTTCTCCCGCCGCCCCTCCGACGAATCCGCCGGCGCAGTCACCCAGTCCGATTACGTCTGGCCCGGACTGCCGCAGCAAGCTCGCCGCGCAGGTCAGGGATTCGATGTCGCCGTCCCGTTCGATCTGGTCGAGGTCGAGCGTTCCGCCGACTGGGTATCGGGCAACCAGGAGCGTGGCGCTGGCCGGCAGCCAGCGCCAGAATTCCCGGTCGTTGCGGCCGTCCGAAGGCCAGAGGAGCCCGATCCGGGCGGCTTCGCCCCCCGTCACGCCCGCGTCCTTCTCTCGAACGCGCGCGAGAGCCAGATCAGGCCGCCGATGATGACGATGTAGAGCACCGCCAGTTCGATCAGGACCTCGATGACGACGAAGTACTCGAAGATGATGTCGTTGGCGACCTTGGTCAATTCGTTGACCGAGATCACGGAAAGCAGCGCCGATGCCTTGATGACGTTCGCAAGTTCATTGGTCAGCGGCGGCAGGATGCGGCGCGCGGCTTGGGGGTAGAGCACGAGGAACAGCGTTTGCAGTTCGCTCAGCCCCAGCGAGACGGCGCTTTCGCGCTGTCCCTTGTCGAGGCTTTCGACGGCGCCGCGGATGATCTCGATCGCGTAGCCGGCGCCGATGAAGGTCAGGGCGGCGACGCCGGTCCAGAACTCGTTCAGGACGACTCCGAACCGGGGGAGCGCAAAGTATATGATGGCGATCTGCACCAGCTGGGGGACGCCGCGCGTGAATTCGACGAAAGCCTGGATCAGTATTCCTGAGACCCTCCCGCCGAGGAGCCTCCAGGTGGTGAGCAGAATCCCAAGGGCGATGCTGAAGACGACGGACAGCACCGAGATTTCCAGCGTGACCAGGGCCGCCAGCAGCATTTTCGGCAGGATTTCGAGCATGAACTGGATGTCGAGAAAACCCATGGCGCTACCGGATGTCCTCGGTTTCCGCCCTTCCCTCGAACCCGAACACGTCCGTCTCCAGGTATCTCGCGATGCGGCTGACGCCGAGGATGAGCGGAAGGTATAGCATCGCCTGCACGGCGAGCAGTTCGACGAACTTGAAGCTGGTCGCCTGCAGGGCGGTCGCCGCCTTGTGAAGTTCGAAAAGCGAAATCACCGACAGCACGGCGGATGCCTTCACCAGGTGCGACATCTCGTTGGTGACCGCGGGAATCATGCGCTTGAAAGCCTGCGGCAGGACGACGAGCCGGATCGTGTGCAGCCGGGCGAGCCCGAGCGCAGTCGCCGCCTCAATCTGCCCCTTATGGATCGACTGGACGGCGGCCCGGGCGATCTCGATCTGGTATCCGGCGGAATTGAATGTCAGCGCGATGACGCCGACCCAGAAGACGTCGAGCCGAATGCCGATCTTGGGCAGCAGCAGGTAGGCGGCATAGATCTGGACGATGATCGGCGTGCAGCGCACCAGCCCGACGTAGGCGTCCATCAGCCAGGCGAGCGGATTGCGCCGTTCCAGGAATGCGCGGGCGGTGCCGCAGCTCAGACCCGCAAGCATGGCCAGCGCGAGGGAAATCGCGCTGACCTTGATGGTGACCCAAAACGCCGGAAGGAGCCTCGGGAGCGACTCGAGCATGTAGGCGGCGTCCACGGACCTGCGTCCCTCCTCGAAATTGCCCCCGGCCCGGACGAGCAGACCGTCGCGTTCCGGCGAGGGCGTCCCGGCAGGGTTCCGGCCCGTGGGCGCCGGACGGCGCTACCAGGTGGGCGCCTCGCCGCTGAGCAGGTCAGCGAAGGACTTTCCGAACCATTTTTCCTGCAGGGCGGCAAGCGTGCCGTCCGCCTTCATGGCCCGGATTGCCTCGTTGAAGGCTGCCCGGAGGGTTTCGTCCTCCTTTCGGAACGCCATGGCCGTCCACTCCTGCTCCCACATTTCGGAGGCGAACGGAAGCACTTCGAAGTCCTCCGTGGTCTTCGCGAACTCGAGCAGGCTGACGATCGTCGAGGCGTAGGCGTCGATGCGCCCGACCCGCATCGCTTCATAGGCGACGGCATCCGAGTCATAGGTCTTGATGTCGCCCGAATACTCCAGGCCCAGTTCCTCCGCCGACAGCTTCAGCTGGTTGATCTGCGGCGTCCCCGCGCCGGCTGAAACGGTCTTGCCCCCGAGCTCGCTCCGGTCCGAAATGCCGCTGCCGCCCATGACGAGAAGTCCCGAACTCGCGTCCATGTACGGAATCGAGAAGTTCACGCGCTGGTATCTCTTTTCCGTGGCCGTCATCCCTCCGAGAATGAGGTCGAACCCGCCGTCGTAGAGCGTCTGGATGACAGTTGCCCAGTTCGTTCCCTGCGGCCGCGCCTCGACTCCAAGGCGCTTTCCGATCTCGTTGGCCACGTCGATGTCGTATCCGACGATCTCGTTGTTCTCGTCGCGGAACTCGAACGGCTTGTATCCGACTTCCAGGCCATAGACGAAATGGCCGCGTGCCTTGATGTCGTCGAGCGTGTCGGCGGCGGCGGGTTGGGTGCCGGTGACGGCGGCGAGGCCGATTGCGAACGCTGCCGCCAGGGAACTGACCGCGCGGAAAACTGACATGACTTTCCTCCTCTTTCCTGATTGCGCCCGTCTGCAAGCGGGCTATCGCGAACGGTGCCGAATGGCTCCAGAATATTGTTAACAATATCCAATATCCACTGCGCTGTCATCTCCTTTTTTGCCAGGCGCCGGGATCGGGTGCCGGCGTCGAAAGGTCCGGACTGGCGGCGAAGACCGTCTCCAGCGCGTGGCAGACGTCGAGCAGCCATGCGTCCGTGCGCGCCCGTGACACGATCTGCACGGCCATCGGCATGCCGTCCGGTCCGATGCCGCAGGGCACGACCGCCGCAGGCCCCGCGAAGAGCGTCACGCCGTAGGAAATCGCTTCCCAGCGCAGGTATCCCCCATGTCCTCTCCGTCGATGCTCTTCGGGTAGAGGTCCGCATGGGGGAAGGGCTGCACGGAAGCTGCCGGCGTGATGAGCAGGTCATGGTCGTCGAAGAATGCATCCGCGGCGAGATAGATCCGCGTCTGGGCTTCCATGGCCCAACCGATGTCGGCGACGGTGAGGCTCTCTGCCCGACCGAGTTCGTCGACGATCGTCGGGCCGAGCGCGCCGGGAGACTCGTCGTGGATTTTCCGGAAATCATGGACGAACCCGATTCCGCGCAGGACGTAAAATGCGCGATCCGCGTCGCGCATGTCGGGATGGGCATCTTCGACGCGGGCAAACACGTCGCCGAAACGCGCGAGCTTCTGCCTGAACGCCGCCCGCACGCTGCGGCTCATCGGCGCGAATCCGAGATCCTCGGATACGGCCACCCTGAGGCGGGAGAGGTCGGTGCCGCGGATCGGTCCGTCGAAGCCGGGGCCGGCCGGCCAGGCCAGCGGGTCGCGCATGTCGTCGGTCATCATCGCCGACATCAGGAGCCTCGCGTCGGCGGCCGAACGGGCAAGGGGGCCCTCCACGTCGAAGGGCGACCAGCCGAATCCGCGCCGGGCGCTGGCCACCGCTCCCGCCGAGGGCCGCATGCCGAAGATGCCGCAGAAGGACGCGGGCGTGCGCAGGCTCCCGGCAAAGTCGGAGCCCATCGCCAGCGGCAGCATTCGTGCGGAGAGCGCCGCCGCGCCGCCGCCGGTCGAGGCGCCGGCGGAGACCGCGGGATCGTACGGATTCCCGGTCGGGCCGAACAGCGGGTTGTCGGTCGTCGCGCCGAATCCGTGCTCCGGCACATTGGTCTTGCCCACCGCGACGGCGCCTTCGCCGCGCATGGCGGCGACGATGTTGTCGTCCTGGTCGGGGACGAAGTCCGCGAAGAGAGGCGAACCCTGGGTGGTCTTCACCCCGGCGAGGTCGTTTAGGTCCTTCACGCCGAGGGGCAGGCCGTGCAGCTTTCCGAGCGGTTCGCCGCTCATCACGGCGGCCTCGGCGGCGGCGGCCTCGACCCGCGCCCTGTCGAAGCAGGGATTGACGATCGCGTTGAGGACCGGGTCGAGCTTCTCGATCCGCGCGATGCAGCTTTCGAGCAGTTCGACCGGCGAGAGCCGCTTTGCCCCGATCGCCGCACGGGCGTCGACGGCAGAGAGATCACAGGGTTCGGACATGATGCTTCTTTCCGTTTGCGAGTTCGTCCGCGATCAGGCCGGCGACGTCCTCAAGCCCCGCTGACAGGGTCTCCCCGTCGATGTTGATTGGGGGCACGAACATGAGGGAGTTGCCGTCGCGGCCGCCGAGGTAGATCAGGATGCGCCGCGAATGCGCCGCCTTCTGCAGGCGGAGCGCGGTCTCCGGGTCGGGCGCGCCGTCCCGGCCCATGATGTCGACCGATGCCTGCGCGCCCGCGACTCGGACGCCGCCGACGCGATCGAGGCTGCGGAGGCTGCGGAGGACGCGGCCGAGGGCAGGTTCGACGGTTCTCCGCACGTGTTCGAGCAGACCGTCGCCGCGGATCGTGCGGATGGTCGCGGCGGCCATGTTGCAGGCGAGGGGATTGCCCTGGAACGTGCTGGTGTGCATGCCGGGCGGCCAGGCCTTGAGGACCGCCGGCGAGGCGGCGACG
This sequence comes from uncultured Amylibacter sp., assembly GCA_963662815.2. Classification (GTDB taxonomy): domain Bacteria; phylum Pseudomonadota; class Alphaproteobacteria; order Rhodobacterales; family Rhodobacteraceae; genus JAPPHA01. The sequence goes on along the minus strand of CAXXWA010000009.1, from coordinate 231,664 downwards.
GCCGACAGGGGCAGCCCGCCGGACATCGCCTTGCCCATGGTAACCATGTCGGGCGCGATGCCGGCGGCTTCGAAGGAGAACCAGCGCCCGGCGCGGCCGAAACCGCACCAGATCTCGTCGCAGACCAGCAGGACCCCGTGGCGGGATGCCAGTTCCCCGACGCCGGACAGGAATTCCTCCGGCGGAGAGAGGACGCCGCCGACTCCCTGGATCGCCTCGATCACCAGGGCTGCGGGAACGTCGTCCAGATTCCGCAGTTCGCCCAGGCGGTCCGAAAGGCGCGAGAGGCAGGCGTCGACCGCATCCCCGCGCGAACCGGGATACGGCAGCCGGTCGACGAGACCGCGCAGCAGTGAGAAGGGCTGGCGGATGCGGGCGCCGTCGGTCAGCGAAAGCGCCCCGAGGGTTCGTCCGTGGTAGCCGCCCTCGAAGGCGATCAGCCGCCTGCGTCCGGTCGCGTACTGCGCCGCCTTGATCGCGGCCTCGGTCGCTTCTGCGCCGGAATTCGCCAGCTGGATGCAGGACAGCTCCGCCGGAAGGATCGAGACCAGTTCTTCGTAGAGCCGCGCCCGGAACGGCGAGGGAAGCCGCGTGCCCGTGTGCAGGATTCCGGTCGCAAGGACCTCCCGCACGGCTTCCTGATGCGCGGGATGATTGTGGCCGAGGTTCGTTGTGCCGGACCCGCACACCAGGTCGAGCCATGGCCGGTTCCTGTCGTCACGGAGCCACGGCCCGTCTCCGCTGACGAATACCGGCGGCGCCGCCGCGATCCGGAAGGTATTGGCCGCGCCCGATTCGTGCGCGCGCGATATCCGGAGGACGGACTCAGCTCCGGTCATGGTCCGAGTCCCCGTCCCGCTCCCGGAGCACGGCCAGGTCCGACGCGCGCCACTCCGCGACGATCCGGTCCCCGGGCCGGGGCGGCGCTTGACCGTCGAGGGCGGCGCGTCCGAGTTCGACGTCCAGCGTGAAGCCGCCGGGCGACTCGCCCGTGACCTTCAGCGTCGCTCCGGTGAACGCGACCTCCGTGACGCGCAGCGCAGCGCCGTTACGTTCCGGCGCGCGCGCGCCGGCATCCCGCCTGACGGAGATCGCCTCGGGGCGGAGCGCGAGGACGATCCGCTCGCCTTCGCCGTGCCCGCCAGGCGCCGCGGGCGCGGCGAGGGCCGCCAGCCCGTCGGCTTCGCATTCGACCTCCGACCCGGCCGACCTCCGCACGCGCGCGGCGATGATGTTGCAGGCGCCGATGAACCGCGCGGCGAACTCGGTTTCGGGGCGGTCGTATATGCTGACGGGGCTGCCGAGCTGCTCGATGCGACCGTCCCGCATGACCGCAACGCGATCGCTCATCGCGAGGGCCTCTTCCTGGTCGTGGGTCACGTAGATGAACGTCAGCCCCGCGTCCCTGTGCATGCGGCGCAATTCGTGCTGCATCTGGTGGCGGAGGTTCGCGTCCAGCGCCCCGAGCGGCTCGTCCAGGAGGAGTACCCCGGGCTCGACGATCAGCGACCGCGCGAGGGCGACGCGCTGGCGCTGTCCGCCGGAGAGCTGATGCGGCAGGCGCTGTTCGTATCCCGACAGGCCTATCGTCCGGAGCCAGGACGCGGCGCGGCTCTCCCTCGCGCGGCGGGCGATGCCGCGCATCTTCAACCCGTACCCCACGTTCTCCAGAAGGGTCTTGTGGGGAAACAGCGCGTAGTCCTGGAACATGATGCCCGTGTCCCGCCGGTTTGGCGGTCGGTCGGTCACGTCCTCTCCGCCGACCCTGATGGTTCCGCAGGAGACCTGCTCCAGCCCCGCGATCAGGCGCAGCAACGTGGACTTTCCGCAGCCGGACGGTCCGAGCAGGGTCAGGAACTCGCCGGCGCGGACGTGCAGCGACAGGGGCCGGACCGCCCGGACCGCGCCGAAGGATTTCGAGACTCCGGCCAGTTCGACGTCCTTCGCCCTGCTCACGATGCGCTTGTCCCGCGTGCGCGCCTCAAGTAATCCCTTGAAGACTTCCTGGAGGCAAATCGGACCCGGCGGACGTGTACTACGAAAACGACAGCCTTCCGCAGACGCTGTCCTATTTCATTCTCAACAAGCTGCGCTGGCGGATCATTACCGGCGACCTCGCGCCGGGCCAGGCGCTCCGGGAGCAGGAACTGGAGGCCGACTACGGCAGCAGCCGCGGCCCGGTGCGCGAGAGCCTGCGCCTCCTGCTGCGAAACGGGCTCGTGGAGCACCTGCCGCGCCGCGGGTTCCGGGTCCGGAAGGAGACGCGGGAGGACATCCGCAACATCTACCAGCTCCGCGCGACGCTCGAGGGAATGGTGATCGCCGCGCTGAGCGGGCTCGACACCGGCCCCCTGTGCGAGACGCTGCGGGGCCGCTGCGCGATCATGGAGGGCTACTACAAGGCGGACGACATCGAGGGCTACTTTCGCGAAAACAGCACCTATCATCAGTGCATCATAGACTTTACCGGGAACCGTCCTATCGCCCAGGTCCTGCACTACGTGAACGAGATCTCGCTTCCGATCCGCTACAAGCTCCTGAAGGAGGCGTTCCCGACGCACCGTTCGCTCGACTATCACGAGGAAATCCTGCGCCAGCTCGAGGCCGGGAACATTGCCGAAGCGAAGAGGCTGACCGAGGAGCACATCCTGGAGAACCTGGAACGGGCCATGGCGGTCATCGACGAACCCGGGGACGGCGTTTCGGGCTGAGGAGGTCATGCGAGGGCGATCACGCCGATCTCGACGATCGCCTCCTCGCCGATGGCGCTCACCTCGACGAGGTTCCGCGCAGGCGGGCTGTCGCCGAAGACGTCCGAGAAGGCCTCGTTGACCGCATTCTTCGCGGAGAGGTCGGTCAGGTAGACGATCGCGAGCATGACCTTGTCCGCCCCGCTCCCCGCCGCCTCCAGGACGGAGATGCAGTGCTTCAGGGACAGGCGGGCCTGCGCCGCCGCTCCCGGAACGATCCGGCCGGACTCCGGATCACGCGGCATCTGCCCGCCGACGAAGACGAAGCCGCCTCCCCGCACGCCCTGCGAGACCGGCGACGTCGACGCCGGCACGTCCGGGTGTTCGAATGTCTCTCTCATTCCTGTCTCCCCGGGCTCCGCCTGTAGCAACTATAGGCCAAGCCTGCGGTTGATGGTGGTCGAAAACTCTCGCAGGCCCCAGATGCCGCCCTCGCGGCCGAATCCGGCGTTCCGGAACCCGCCCGTCGGAACGTCGGCGCCCTGTATGGCCGTCGAGTTGATCCCGATGCTGCCGTAGCGCATGCCGCGCAGTTGCGGCTCCAGCTCTTCCGGCGAACCCGTGTAGAAGTAGGCGGCCAGCGCGTGGCGTTCGCGGGACAGGCGCTCAAGGAGATTCGCCCGCCGCCTGAAGGGGCGGATCGACAGCAGCGGCCCGAACGTCTCGTGGCGGTCGAACCAGCTTTCTCCGTCGCTCTCGACCACGGTCAGCGGAAACACGAATGGCTTGCCTTCGCCGACATTTTTCGGCTCGGGCGTCAGCAGCCGCTCTCCGTCCGCCGCGACCCGCAGCGCGGCGACAGCCAGCGCGTCCGCCGCCTCCCGCGTCCGGACCGGTCCGAGGTCCACGCCCTGGTCCGAGGGCCCGGCCACCAGCGCTGCCGCGCGCTCGAGCAGCGTCTCCCTGAACCGCGCGTAGATTTCCGCCTCGACGAACACGCGGTTTACGGAAGAACATGCCTGGCCGGCCGCCTTGAGCTTGCGGTCGAGGAGGTCCGCGACCGCGCGGTCCACGTCGGCGTCGCGGAAGACGGTGAACGGGCAGTTCCCGCCGAGCTCCATGACCGTCCGCTTGCCGCCCGCGGCACATGCCGCAGCCAGCTCGCGCCCGACCGCAGTCGACCCCGTGAAGCTGACGATGTCGATTTCGTCGTGCGCGAGAACCTGTCCCGCAAGCACCGGGTCGGCGGTGGCGAGCAGCTGGACCTCGTGGCCGACGCCCGCGTCCCTGAACGCCCTGAACATGGTGCGCGCGCACAGGACAGCGAGCGAGGAGGGCTTGACGATTGCCGGGCACCCCGCCGCGATCGCCGGCGCGATCTTCCGCGTCAGCCCCGCCACGGGATCGTTGAACGGACAGATCAGAAACGCGCCGCCGACGCCGACGTCCGTCACCAGGCGGCCCGGAGCGATCGTCCGGGCGAACGGGACGGTCTCCAGCAAGCCGCGGCAATGGTCCAGGAAGGAAATCGCGTAGTCGATCTCGGCGCGCGCTTCGTCGGGCTTCTTCCCGACCTCCCGGACGACGAGAGTCGCCAGCTCTTCGCTCGATGCGCGCAGCCCGTCGACGCAGCCTTCGAGAATCCGCTTGCGCAGGCGGAGGTCGCCGTCCATGGCCCGGCGGGCGCGACCGAGGCGCCGCAACCGCCGTTCCGCGTCGGCGGCGAGATCCGGGCGCCAGCTGGCGAAGGCCCGCCCGTCGTTGGGCGAGGTTACGGCGCGGGGCGCGTCATCGCCCACGGGACGTCTCCGGCCGGCCGCCGGCTGCCGCCTCGAGGATCCCGATCATCGCCTCGATTTCCTGAACCGGCTTTCCGAAGCAGATTCGCAAGTGTTCGCGGTAAGCGGCGCCGAAGGTCTCGCCGGGCAGCGACAGCACCCCCCGCGCCTTCAGTTCCCGGCGGAACGACGGCGCGTTCTCCACCTGCGGAAACAGGTAGAACCCGCCTTCCGTGGCAAGATGCGGCCAGCCCTGCGCCGCCGCGAAACCGAGCATCAGCCGCCGCTGGTCGGCGTAATCGTCGCGGGCCGCTTCCGCCGCGTTCGCGACCTGCATGGCGATCGCCTGGCTCGGCGTCGGCGCGGCGCTGAGAAGCGTCTGGTGGGCGGCGATCACATGCGCGGTCCTGTCCCCGTGAACGAGGCACGCGCCCAGTCGCAGGCCCTGGAGATGGTAGTTCTTCGAAAAGGAGTTGACGACGAAGACGTGGTCTTCCGGCGCGCAGACCGAAGCGCGCCATTTCCGTTCGTCGAAGACGATGTTCGAGAAGCTCTCGTCGAGCAGGAGTATCGCCCCGGCGTCTGCAGTGGCCCGGCACAGGGCGTCCGCTTCCGCCTGATCGAGAACGCGCCCCGTGGGGTTGCCGGGATTGCTGCAGATGACGGCGCGGGCGCCGGACTCGCGAAGGGCCCGCCGCAGGCGTTCCCCGTCGATCGCGAAGCCGTCCCCGGCGCGGGTCTCGAGGAAGACGGGCCGGAGGTGCGCCAGTTCGACGAGGTCCACGTAGCTCGGCCAGTGCGGCGACACGACGAGCACCCTCCCTCCGGCGGGCAGCATGGTGCGGATGATGCAGAAGATCGAGGCTTTCGCGCCGCCGACGATGATGCAGTCGTGCTGCGGGAGAGTCCATTTTCCGAACAGCTTCGTCCGCGCCATGTCGCGAAGCTCCGCGATTCCGCCGACGGGCGAAAGGTTCGTCTGGGGGCGGATGCCGGCGGGAAGCGCGGTCGCGCGGTCCCGGAAGGTCGGCGTGCTGAGCGAGTAGACCGTCTCGCCGGTTTGGCGGGCCGTCGTGACGGCCTCCGCCAGCGCAAGCGTCGGCGAGCGGCGCAGCTGCCGGTTCATCGCCGCTGATCCTTCCGCATGAACAGGGCCTGCGCGACGATCCCGAGAACCATGGAAAAGCCGAACACCATGACGCCGATTGCATTGATTGCCGGATCGAAGCCGGTCACGAGGGTCGTCCAGATCTTGATGGGAAGCGTGATGGAGAAGTTGGTAAGGAAGTAGGCGATGACGAACTCGTCGAAGGCGAAGGTGAAGGTGATGATCAGCGTCGCGATGATGGCGAAGCGGCAGGACGGCAGGACGATCTCGAGAATGGCGCGCATCCTGGAGGCGCCGAGGGCCCAGGCGGCTTCCTCGTGGCTCTTCGGAATCTGCGCGATCCGGTTTCGCAGGTTCAGGACCGCGAGCGGCAGCACGTAGAGGACCTGTCCGGCATAGACCAGGCCCAGCGAGGGTTCGAACCCGATGGAGACGAAGTAAAGCCGCAGGCCGATGCCGATGAGGATCAGCGGCACGGCCAAGGGGGCAAGCACGAGGAGCGTGACTGCCGACTTTCCGGGGAAACGGGCGTTCACGAGCGAATACGCGCAGAAGAACGCGATGGCGGTGGCGGACACGCTCACGGCCGCCGCGATCGCGATGCTGTTCACGAGCCCCGAGAAATACTGCGCGTCCAGGAACACGCGACCGAACCAGGCGAGCGTGAAGTCACGGAATGGCATCACCTGGTAGCGGCCGCTGTTGACCGAGAACACTGCCATGACGATGATCGGCAGGTAGATCGTCGCCGTCACCGCGCAGAATAGCAGGGCGAAGCACCTGCGGCCGAGCGTCAGTGTCCGGTCCATCGCCGCCACGTCACTCCTGCAGGCGCACCTGCCGGCGGACAAGGACGAGCGGCAGGGTTGAAACCAGAACCACGCCCATCAGGACGGCGGCGAAGGTCGCTGCCATCGGGAGGTCGTAGGTCCCCTTGAGCGTGCTCAGCATCAGCTGCGCGAGAACCGGCTTGAACCCGCCGCCGAGGAGAGTCGGAACGGCATAGTCCCCGACGCAGATGATGAACGTCAGCACGGCTCCGATGACCCACCCGGGCAAGCTCAGGGGAAGGACGATCTCGAGGAAGCCGCGCCACTCGCCGCCGCCCAGGTCGCGGTTCGCCTCCAGCAGGCGCGGGTCGATGGTGATCATGACGCTGAAGATCGTCAGCGTGATGAGCATGATTCCGAAGAGCGCGAGTCCGAAGACAGATGCCGCCATGGTGTAGAGAAACCCGAGCGCGACGGGCTGGCCGAGGATCTTCGCGAGGGCGAAGGCGATGACGCCGCTGTCGGACAGCACGAGTTGCCAGGAGAACGCGCGGATCGTGAAGCTGGTCCAGAAGGGCGCGATCAGCACGAAGAGCAGCAGGAAGCGCCGCCCGGGGCGCACGGCGTAGGTCAGGAACCAGGCGAGCGGGTAGGCGACCGCGGAGGCGAGCGCGACGGCTGCGGCGGCCATGAGTATGCTGCGGGCGAGGGCGTCAGTGAACCGGTCGTTGGCGAAGAAGGCAGCGTAGTTGGCCAGCGTCGGCCCGGCGTGGTCGGCGGCCGTGAAGCTGAGGCCGACGGTGTAGCCGATCGGAACCACGAAGAAACCGGACATGAGGATCACGGCAGGCAGGATTCCGTGCCACAGGTTGGCCACAGGTGCGCGCCGGAGTGCCGGCGCGTCCCGCTTGGCGGCGGCATCTACCATTCGAGCGCCACGGCGCGCATGGGCGCGCCGTCCACGCAGGCCGTCTTCAGCGGCACGGCCATGAGAAACGGGCGCGCGGAGCGCAGGCGGCCAAGGTCCTTCAGATCCTCGACAAACGGAATGTCGGCCGCGAAGACCGCGTGGTGGGAGACGAATTCCTCGTTGTAGACGTGGCGGACCGGCATTTCCCGGGCGATGTAGTCTTGGGGGAAGTCCAGGCACACCGCCGCGGGCTTCATGGACGCTATCCATGCGGCGGCCTCCGGCTCCAGGTTCGGCGCCTTCAGGTGCCACTCCCGGCTCTCGTAGCCGAGCCTGTTTGTCAGGTCGCTGCGCAGGATCAGGCGGTCTCCGGGACGGAAGCGGTCGCCGAGCCTTTCGGCGAGCAGCGCCTTCGTGATCGGGAAGGGAAGTTCGAGGTCCGAGAAATCGGCAACGACCGCTTCTCCCACGAAGAGGTCAAGACCCTCGTTCGGAAGTTCCTGTATCGTCGCACCGCCCTTGCGCATGTGGCAGGGCGCATCGCAGTGCGTGAAGCCGTGACCGGTGACGAGGAAGTGTATCTCGTCCGATTCATCCCCGTCGGCAATGCTCCTTCCCTGGCGGACGTCGAACTTCCACCGCCAGTGGTTGAAGACCGGGACCGACACGTCGATGATTCGCGGCGCGTCCGAGGGCCATGAACCAAGCGCGATCGGCCGGCAGGGCGCGGTCGCGCTGTCCGGTATCGAGTACGGCAGGGACGCGAAGAAGACCTCCTCGTCCGGAAGGTCGCGGAGATTGGCGCAGTTTTCGGTGAGCAGTATCCCCTCTGCATGGAGAGCCGAACGGAACTCTCCATTCGGGTTCCGGAATCCGTTGCCGCCGCCCGGACGGGTCGCCGGAACGTCGTCGCAGGAAAAGTCCACTGCAACATGGGTGAACCCGGCCCGCGAAATTGCGGCGGCGCAGGCGGGCGAGACCCGGGGCGCGGTCCGCCAGTATTCCGGCTTGCGATTGTGAACCGCGTCCGTATGCCCGGTGCGCAGGACCAGGATGTACTTCTCCGACCGCGCGGGCAAGCCAGCCTCGACCGCTGACTCTTCGACGGAAGCGGCACCGGAGACATCGAGGACATGCGCGATGCCGGCGAACATCCGCAGCGGGTAGTCCTCGAGCCGCCTGCCGCCGCGCACCCGCCAGCCCGGCGCGGACACGAAACTGAATCCGCTGCCGCGCCAGTTGTAGCCGAACTCCTGGAACTCGTCGCCGCGATGGTAGGACTGGGACACGAACGGGTAGCTCTGCCAGAGCCAGTGCGGTTCCATGCACTGCGAACAGTCGATGATCGGCATGCCCGGTTCTCCTCCCGAGAATGTCTGGATTCCGCGCCGAACGCCCCGCAACCCGCATGCGGAGCGTTCGGCACGATTTCATGAACTCAGAGGTTCTTGAAGTTCTCCCAGGCGTCGAGCCAGTCCTGCCTGTTGTCCGGATCCTTCCTTGGAGACAGGTTCGCCATGAACACCTCGTCGAAACGATCGAGATCCACCAGGTTCAGCAGTTCCCGCTTGTCGTCAGGCAGGAGCGCCGCCGCCTTCTTGTTCGGAACCATGCTGTAGTAGGTCTTGGCGATCGCCAGCATGGACTGGAACCCGGGCCCGGCCACGTACTGGACGAACTTGACGGCGTTTTCCATCCGCGGCGTGTTCGCCGCGATGCATACGGCCTGATCCCAGGTCACGCCGCCCTCCTGGGGCACGCGCGCCTTGAAGGGAAGCCCGTCGTCGTACATTCCCGCCTGCACCCATTCTCCGGCGATCGCGAGGTCGTAGCTGCCTCCGGCCATCGCCTGGATGACCTGGGAGGTGTTGCCGACCAGCCCGACCTGCGGGCGCAGGCTCGTGAGGCGGTCGACGAGCGCGCCGAAGGCGGCCTCGTCGAGGTCGTAGGGCATGGCGTTGCCGTTGTACTTCGAAAGGCATCCCATGTTGGGTAGGAACCAGTCGAAGAGCGCAACCCGGCCGGAGACGGCGCTGTCCCAGAGGACGGAGTAGCTGGCGACGTCGCTTTCCGAGAATTTTTCGTGGTTGTAGGTTATGCCGTAGTACCCGAAGCGGTTGACGAGACCGAACATCTTGCCGTCGACATAGCACGGCGGCCAGTTGGCGATGATCTCGAAGTAGTCGTCGAGGGGATAGTCGCCCGGATTGAGTTCGAGCAGGAGGCCGTCCCGCGCCGCCCTCGGCACGTAGGCGCTTGTCGGCGTGATGATGTCGAAGGTTCCCGCCGGAGAGGAGCCGACGAGGGCGACCATTTCCTCGTCCGATCCATCGTGGATCTTGAGGTTGACCTTGATCCCCGTGCTCTCCTGGAACGCGTCGAGCATTCCGGGTTCCTCGTAGCCGCCGAACGCGAGCACGTTCACTTCGCCGTCCTGTGCGGCGGCTCGGCCCGGCAGAAGCCACGGAGCCGCGAGCGCGGTTCCGCCGAGGGCGAATCCCTTGCCCGCCGTGTCCAGGACTCTCCTTCGCGTCCAGTTTGCGGTTTTCGGAGCGTTGTGCTTCTCCTGGTCTGACATGTCGTGATTCCTCCTTGCACTTGGAAATCCGGCGCGCGCCGCGCCCCGAATTCGCGAATTGTATTTTGTCTACAATTTCCAAATTCAGAATGAGGGATTCGCGTTGCCCTGTCAAGCTGACCGTATCATCCTTCAGGGGCATCCCACGCTGATTCTGGCTGACTTTCCTTGAAATCGGGCGAGTCTGCCTCGCACGCGGCGCGGCGGAACGGCGCCTTCAAGTGCGCTCCGCGCGACCGCCGGTCGGCTGGAGGCCGGAGCAGCAGTTCCGGCGGCCCGGCGGCCTTGCAACAGCCCGCACTTGTGTAGGCGATCCTATTCCCGCTTTCTCTCGCCGAGCGCGTCCCGCCGCCTTCTCCGGGCGAGCGCGTCGCGAACCTTGATGGCCCGGTTCAGCCTCTCGAGCCCCTGCCAGACCTTCTTCACCCCGGGCAGCGGCTGGCGTTTGGTCGGGTGGGCGCCGACGAGGCGCCCGAGGTCGATGACGAAGTCCCTGACGGCGGGGACGCCGTCCCCCTCGATCCTCTCGACGCCCTTGTGGCCCTGTGCCTCCAGCAGCGTGTGCAGGAGGTCGATGTCCTCCTCCGGAAAGACCTCGGTCGCCGGGGTCTCCGGCCTTTCCCGCGCGTTCATGGTCAGGTCGGCGACATGGACGGCGGTGACGGCGTCGAAGGCCAGGCACTTGCGCAGGTCTTCGGCGTCGTTCAGCCGCCGGTCCTTGATCCTGGTGCCGGACTTGAGCGTCCTGAACCACGTTTCCACGGTCCGCCCTCGGCGGTACCAGTCCAGCACCTCCGCGGCGCGGACGGCGTCCGCCTCGCCCTCCGCCGGGCGCTCGCTGGCCGGCAGCAGCCAGTGCAGCGGCTCCGCGCCGTCGGGGGCGTCGGTCTCGGTGGCGGAGACGGCGAGCATGGACAGCGGCTCCGCGCCCTTCTCCTTCCTCGGCGGCAGCAGCGCGACCTCCGCCGCGCGGATCTCCAGGCGGGCGGTGCGCTCCTTGCGCGCGCGCGAGCCGCCGGCTTTGCAGCAAATGCTCACGTGCGGCGAGTCCGGGGTGCGCTCCTTGCGCGCGCGCGAGCCGCCGGAGGCCGGGATCGCCGTCTCCGTCACCGCGATGGCCGGCAGGGCCGCCGCGTGCTCCCGCAGGCACCTCTCCCTTCCGTCCGTCGCGAGCACCCGCTGCTGCGCCGAGCGGCTGGCGCGGACCAGGATCGCGTCGCCGTGCTCCGCAGCGCGGGCAAGCAGCTGCCGGAAGTCGCCCTCGCGGTCGCAGACGGAGACCACTCGCGCGTCCGGGCAGGCGGCCGCGAGCTCGCGGGCGCGGTCCAGGCCGTCCAGCCAGCGGGCGCTGTCGTCCGCCGGATCGTCCCGGAAGGCGGCGTCCATGGCGAACAGGCCCAGCGGCCGGCCCTCCGCCGCCGCCGCCAGCCCGGCGCGGGCCAGGATGCCGGTGCTGCCCCTGCCGCCGCCGCCGAGCTAGGCCAGGCCCGCCGTCCCCTACAGGCCGGTGTAGTTCAGGGTTGTCGTGTCCTGCATTGTTGTCTGACTGCCCGGCCGTCCTGTCAGCATGCTCAACCGTCAGGTCGGACGGGGTCAAGCCGAATGTCCAGCTTCGCGCCAACGGCCTTGGCATAGTTCGCCAGCTTGGCAATGCTGATGTTCTGGCGCGCGCCTTCGATCCGCGAGACTTCACTCTGCCTGGTTCCCATACGTTCCGCCACCTCGGTTTGGGAAAGCCCCGCTGCCACCCGGGCAGCAATGAGTTTCCGGGCAAGATCAAACTCGGGCGCCAATGCCTCATAGGCCACCCGGTTGTTGGGGTCGCTCAGGAATTCGGCCTTAAGTTCTGACAGTTTAGTCATGTGACCTCCCTTGCCCTCTTCCTGGCCGTTTCCAGCGCGGTGGAAGGCGTTTTCCGGGTTTTCTTCTGAAACACGTGGACAACGATCAATCGTCTTTCATCGGCCGCAACGCAAATGGCGCGCGCAATTCCGTCCTTCCCGCTCAGGCGCATTTCCCAAAGACCGCCAGACAGAAAGCGGACATGGGGCATCCCCACCGTTCTGGGGCCATGTTCCGCAAGAAGTTCGCCAACCCGCAGGAAACGGGCATGCAGATCGCGTGGCAACTTCGCCAGTTCACGGTCGACTCTCTTGTCCAATGTTTCGACAATCCACTTCATGCCATAACACATATGTTATACAGAAAGCCAGACCCTTTTTCCGAACTCGTTTGTCCTGCCTGTCCGTAAACGCTGTCCGCATCAAACCCCTGTCCGCAATGGGTTGAAGCCTGTTTAACCGGAACTTCAAACGGGGTTTTCGCGCATAACCCCTTGACATCAAACGGAAATTCGGCGATCCAAGGGGACGGAAGCGGGACTCGTGTTCCCATGAGACGCGCAGTGGCGGCTGCCGGCGCTCCCGGCGGGCGGTTCCGGAAACGGCGCTGCATGGAAGCGTTTCTTTCCGAATTCCCCCTTGACATCATAGCGGAAGCCGGCAGAATGTCGGCAAGTCACGTTCCCATGGGGCGGTCCGCCATGGCTCCCGACATCGAACGCATCTCCGGCAGGCACGGAAGGCCCGCGGTCCTCCTCCGCGAGGCATGGCGGGAGGGGAAGCGCATCCGCAAGCGGACCGTCGCCAACCCGGCGAGGCTCCCGCCCGAGGCCGTCGAGGGGTTCCGGGCCGTGCTGAAGGGCGCCGTCGCCGTCAGCGACGTCCGCGAGCTGCTGCAGGTCGAGCGCTCCCTGCTGCACGGCCACGCGGCGGCGGTTCTTGGAACGCTCCGCTCGCTCGGCATGGTCCGCATCCTCGGCCGGAAGGCGGACCGCATGCGGGACCTTGCCGTGGCGGCGGTCGCCGCGCGGACCCTCGACCCCGCCTCGAAGCTGGCGACCGCCCGGGCGCTGGACCCGGAGACCGCGACCAGCAGCCTCGGAACCCTGCTCGGGCTCGGCCCCGTCTCCGGCAACGAGATGCTCGACATGCTCGACTGGCTGCTGAAGCGCCAGCCGTGGATCGAGCGGAGCCTGGCCAACCGGCACCTGAAAGGCGGGAACACGCTGATCCTGTACGAAGGGGCAACCAACTAATACACTTCGAGGGCTCTCCCGACGCCCTCTGTCGAATCCGGTTTTTCTCAAGCGATTCAAGCACCCATACGATACCCGGGAACTGAAGGTCCGCAAGGTTCGCCAACACGCTGGTGGCCGCATCTACCTGGATGTTGAGATGCCGGACGGTCAGCGGTACCGGATTCCGTCGGATTGGACGACGCTGGGCGCAAGCGAGCCCCCGGTGGCTTGCACCCGCGGCTCGCTTGACGCATTTTTCGCCCTGCTTGAACGGATCAGGACACTGGAGGATCGGGTTGGCGTCACAGGGCCACGACCGGGAACCGGCGCTTCTGGCGCTTCTGGCCTGGGAGGAACGGCTGGCGCGGTGGCAGAGGTTTCCGCAGGAGAGCCGGGCTGCGTTTGTGACGCAACTGTCGCGGCTGATGACGAAGGTAGCCTGCGCGGAGATGGACGATGAGCGCAGGCGAGAAGATCACGGCCCGTCACCTTGAACGCCGGGCCCTGATCTGCGTCCGGCAATCGACGCCGGCGCAGGTCGTCGCGAACCGGGAATCCACGGAGCGTCAGTACGCACTGGCCGACGAGGCGCGCGCCCTGGGCTGGCACGACGACCTGATTGAGACCGTGGATGCGGACCAGGGCCGATCGGGGTCGATTGCGGGCGAACGCGACGGTTTCTCGCGGCTTGCCGATGCGGTCGCGCGCGGTCGTGTGGGTGCGGTCTTCGGCCTCGAGGTCAGTCGCCTCGCTCGCAATCCGGTGGAGTGGTTTCAATTGCTCGACTGGTGCCGGATGACGGATACGTTGCTGGTGGAAGGGGAGCAGGTGTATGCCCCGGCCCGTCACGATGACAATCCTGTTCTCTCGATCAAGGGCACGCTTTCGGAGTCGGAAGCCTTCCTGATCCGGACGCGCCTGCAGGGCGGCATCCGGAACAAGGCGGCCCGCGGCGAACTGCATCATCACATTCCGATCGGATACGTGCTGGAAGGGAATTCGTTGCGCAAGGATCCGGACCGGCAGGTCCGGCATGCGATCGACCGCGTGTTTTCCGGTTTCCTGGCGCACGGCTCGGCACGCCAGGCGATCCAGGCGCTTCGGGATGAGGGGATCCGGCTTCCCAGCCGCCGTGGAGGCAGCGACACCGTCGTGTGGAACGAAGCCCGCTATGAGCGTGTCCATTCGATTCTCCGCAATCCGGCCATGGGGGGTGCCTATGCTTACGGACGCCAGCGGACGGAGCGGGTTCTGGGTGACGACAACCAGGTCCGGCGCATAATCCGCCGGGTCGGACTGCAGGACTGGCATGTCCTGATCAAGGATCATCACGAGGGTTATGTCTCCTGGCCGGTCTGGCTTGAGATCCAGGACCGGCTGTCGGCGAACGCGACGGCATCGGGAACGGGGGGCGCGGAGCGGGAAGGCAAGGCGCTGCTGCAAGGACGCGTGGCCTGCGGCCATTGCGGTCGCTCCATGAGCGTCGCCTATGGCAAGGCGTGGTCCTACGTTTGCCAGCCGCGCAGTGCGGACTCCGGCCGACGGACGTGCATGACGGTCGGCGGCAAGCGCATCGATGCCCTGATCGGCGAAGCATTCCTCGAGGCGGTTTCGGCGTCCGGCATCGAAGCTGCGGCCGAGGCGTTCAGTCAGCAGCAGCAAAAGGACCAGGAGGCGCATCGGACGCTGCAGCTGGACGTGGACCGCTGCAGTTGCGAAGCCTCGCTTGCGGAACGCCGCTATCGCAAGGTGGACCCGGACAACCGGCTGGTGGCCGACACGCTCGAACGCGACTGGAACCAAGCCCTGGAGGCCCTGGCCGCGGCCCGGGACGCTCTGGAACAGGCGCGGCGGGACCGTCCCGAGCCGCCGTCCCTGGCGCGGCTGAATGCCCTGGGCATGCGTCTCTCCCGGCTTTGGGAGTCTCCCGCTGTCACCGCCCGGGACCGCAAGCGTCTTCTGGCCTGCCTCGTGGAGGAGGTCATGCTCTGGCGTGACGGGACGGCGAAAGTCATTCGGATCCTTGTGCGTTGGCACGGGGGCGCGACGGACGAGTTCGAGCTGCCCTCGCACCAGGCCCCGGCAGTGGTCCGTGACGATATCGACACGGTAGCGCTTGTCCGTCGGCTGGCCGGACACTGCCCGGACGCCCGGACAGCGACCATTCTCAACCGCCAGGGGCGTCGCACCGCCAAGGGGCTTCCGTTCACGGCGCATCTTGTCCGGCAGTTGCGGGTGCGCAACGACATTCCGGGCTGGCGCGCCGACAGGCGGGACCCCGACGCCCCCCTGCTCAGCGTCGCCGAAGCGGCCCGGGAGCTGCAGACGACGGACGGCACGCTCTACCGCTGGATCCGGGAAGGCATCGTGCCGGCCGAGCAACCGGCGGCCGGGGCGCCTTATCGGATCCGCATGACGCCGGAGTTGCGCAGCCAGTTCTGCGACGAACCGCCGGCCGGCTTCGTGTCGCTTCACAGGGCGATGCGCCGCCTTGGCGTGTCCCGTCAGGTGATTTGGCAGCGGATCCGGTCCGGCGCGCTGAAGGCCCGGCACATCCGCCGCGGCTCGGTCAAGGGCTTGTATGTTCAGCTTGGCGACGACCGGCTCCCCCTCTTCGACACCTTGGAGGCGGGCGATGGCTGAAACGGCGGTCCCGGCTGCGACCCCGAAGTTGCACCATGTAAACCGCGCCTTTGGGGCCGAATATGTGATCCTGCCAGCGCGGAATCCCCGCCGCGCAGGTTTCCGGCGTGGATTCGGCATTCTGGCGAGGGTGATGCACCAGGCCAGTCGGTCCGGATCCGGCGATCACGGCGGCCAATCGCGGGCATTCCGGCAGTTGCACGTTGCAGACCGGGATCAGGCGTTTCACGCCCGAGCGTGGCAACATGAAGAAAACGTCATCATGTCAACGGGTTGCGGGGCGCTCCCGGAATCCGCCCGGAATTGCAACATGGAGGTGATCAGTCAGATGGCAGTTCGTACGACGTTTCCAGCTCGTACCTGGAGGGACGGTGCTGCCCGCTGGCGGCCTTCGGCCACAGCCGGGACGGCAAGAGGGGCAGGATGCAGATCGCCTGCGGCCTGCTCTGCGCGGCGGACGGCTGCCCGGTGGCGGTGGAGGTCTTCGCCGGGAACGCGTCCGACCCGTCCACTGTGGCGGGCCGGGCGGAGAAGATCCGCTCCCGCTTCGGCATCGACCGCGTGGCGCTCGCGGGCGACAGGGGCATGACCGCGACGGCGCGCATCCGCGAGGACCTGGAGCCCGCGGGGCTGGACTGGATATCGGCCTTGAAGACGAGCGACATCAGGAAGCTGCCGAGGGAGGGCGCGGACGGCGAGCCGGCGCCGCTGGTGCCCGAGGCGCTGGTTCCCGACGCGGTGGCGGAGATCACGGGGCCGGACTTCCCCGGCGAGCGGCTGATGGTCTGCCTGAACCCGCGGCTGCGCGAGGAGCGGGCCCGGAAGCGCGAGGAGCTGCTTCAGGCCACCGAGGAGACGCTCTCCGGCATCGCCGCCGCCGCCGCGCGCGGCAGGCCGGGCCCGGCGAACCGCGACCGGACCGTGAAGGCCCTGGGGCGGAAGGCGAACCGGCGCCGGGTGGAGAAGCACTTCGAGATCACCGTCACCGACGGCGCCATCACCTGGAGCCGGCGGCAGGAACGGATTGACGCCGAGGCGCGGCTCGACGGGATCTGCGTGGTGCGCACCAGCCTGGATTCGGAAGCCGTCGGGCCGGAGGCGGCGGTGGAGGATTGCAAGTCCCTCGCCGGCGTGGAGCGCGCGTTCCGGAACGCGAAGGGCGACCTCCGCATCCGCCCGGTCCACGTGTATTCGGCGGACCGCGTCCGGGCGCACGTGTTCCTGTGCATGCTGGCGCTGCACGTGGAGTGGCACATGCGCCGGCGCCTGGCGCCGATGCTGTTCGAGGACGACGACCGCGAGGGCGCAAGGGCGCGGCGGAGCTCGCCGGTGGAACCGGCAAGGGTCTCGGAGCGCGCGAAGGCGAAGGCGTCGGACAAGAGGACCCCCGACGGGCTTCCGGTCCACAGCTTCCGGACGCTTCTCGCGGATCTGGGCACGCTGACGCTGAACGAGGTGACGCTGCCGGGAAGTCCGGACCATGCCTTGCCGCTGCTGGCGAAGCCGACGGAACTGCAGGGCCGGGCCTTCGAGCTATTGGAGATCGACCTCGCCAGGGATGTTGCCATGCAAGTGGCAGGCTGGATCCGCCGGAATCGGCCGCAAGCCCCTTGAAACGCGAAGAATTCCTGTCTGTAACCTGAATGAAGTTCCGATTAGTCGCACTCAGTGCCGCCCCGAGTCAAAAACCGGTTCAGAAAATCTGCAATTTTCCATGTGGCGAACCCCTTGCAAAACCATTGAGTTGAGCGTCCGATGAACAGGGCCGGGTCACCGACGCGGTCAGTAACGCGCGCCGGGCCGTCCGAATTCTGCGTGCCTTCGGCGGCAACGCCGAACGATCGGGAACAAAGACTGAACAAGTCATGGCGCCTGCCGAGCTTCGCTGCTCGCCGGTCTCCCGATGTCTTTTCAAGGGAGATTGCGGGCGCAGGAATCGTTCCGGAGGACCGGTCGCGTCAGAATGGGGAATGCGCAAGCCACGCGGGCCGAATTCTTGTAGTCCGTGACGCATGTTCCGTCGATGGCGGCCCCGGCGTCGATGGAGTCGTGATCGCGGCCGAAGCCGAAGCTGGTCAAGGCGGAAGCGCTTCTTCACCTTCTTCCTGTTGATCGCCTTGCCTCGGAGGGTTCGGCCCTCGACGCGTCCGGCTGACCTCGCGAAAAACCCGGCACCCGCAGGTTCGACCTGACTTGCGCATCCCTTGCCAGTGGGGAATGGCGCCTGAGTGCGCCCCGTTCCGTTCCGGCGCGTTGACTCCGGTTGGCGCTCTTGGCAACATGACTTTTCGAAGTCGAATTCATGGTGTCGGGAATGTCAATGCTGCCGATCCGTCCGGTTTGCGACTGGAAAGATGAGATCACGATCGTTCCCTACTCCGGCATTCAGATACTGGACTTCGGGTTTTCCCTCGAGTCGCTCGCAGCTATCCGACCAATGCGCTTTGTGGAACGCCGGGGACGACAGGAGGATCAGCTCGAAGAGTGCACCCTTTTCCCGTACACCGGCGACGCGGAACGAGATGCCGAAATCGAAGCTGGGCGGCGAGATGACGACGACGAGTACGCGATCCGGCCGATAGCCGCATTCGAACCTTTCCTCGGCAAGTGGATTCCGGTCCCGGTCCTCCGGCTTCGCCACGGCGGCGAAGCCACCGGCCGCAGGGACCATGACGCCGGCCCGTCGACATGGGCGCGCATGCGCGTCGTCGAACTCCCGGATGCGATCCGGCCGATAGCCGCATTCGAACCTTTCCTCGGCAAGTGGATTCCGGTCCCGGTCCTCCGGCTTCGCCACGGCCACCGGCCGCAGGGACCATGACGCCGGCCCGTCGACATGGGCGCGCATGCGCGTCGTCGAACTCCCGGATGTCCTGGACGGACACACGCACCGGGTCCAGCTCGCCCTCGACACGACTCTCGTAAGGGACGAGGAAGCGCTGCCCGGACGCTACCTCGCGCCGACGCACGCCGATGCGGCCGCGCGGCGGGAATTCCGTTTCGCAAGCGATCCGGCCGATGTGGCATGGTTCCTGCGGCGCCTCGAATCCGAAGGAGACGACGGCCGCAAGACCGACTGGCAGATGTGGGTCACGGAGTGGCTTGAAGACCATTTCATGCGCTACAGGCGCGCGCTTCGCCCCGGTCGCCCCGTCAACAAGGCGGACCTTCCCCATCAGCTCGAACACTGGGCGCGCTACCTGACGTGCATTGCTGCGGTGCAGGCAGTTGTCCGCATCCCCCGCATCCGCCTCGCCGACACGGTCTCCGACCATGAAGCGGTGCGCCCGGTCGATGTCGATTTCGTGGTCGACGTCGGAAACTGCAGGACGTGCGGAATACTCATCGAGAGCTTCCCGGACCAGCAGGGAATCGATCTCGCAAAGTCCTACCCGCTGGAGTTGCGCGACTTCAGCCGGCCCGAGTTCCAGCACGCGGGTCTCTTCGAGAGCCGTGTCGAGTTCTGCCAGGCGAACTTCGGGAGCGAGCGCTTCGCTCGCGCCTCCGGGCGCAACAAGGCCTTCTTCTGGCCGAGCCTGGTCCGGGTCGGTGCCGAGGCGATGCGTCTCATCGGCGACGAGGAGGGCACGGAAACGACCTCGGGACTTTCGTCGCCGAAGCGATATCTGTGGGACGACTCGGAGGTCGAACAGGAATGGCGCTATCACAATCACGAGAGCCGGCAGGATCTGCCGTCCGTGGCCAAGGCGGCAATGGTGCGCCTCAACGATTCCGGCGACGTGATCGAACAGGTCAAGGCCGACCAGAAAAGCCGGCTGCGCAAGCGGGACCGGTCGCAGTTGACGCCGGCGCTAAGGTCTCGGTTCTCGCGCTCGTCCCTGTTCGGCTTCATGTTCGGAGAGTTGATCGCGCAGGCGCTCGTGCAGATCAACGATCCCGCGTCGCGCGCCGGTCGCGCGCAGTCCGACCTTCCGCGGCGACTGCGCCGGGTGATCCTGACATTGCCGACGGCGACGCAGGTGCAGGAACAGGCGATCATCCGCTCCCGCGCGCAGGGCGCCATCCGGCTGCTCTGGCAAATGGCGGGCATGCCCGAAGCCGCGTCGGTCACCACGGCGCAACCCGAACTTGTGGTCGAATGGGACGAGGCGAGCTGCACGCATCTCGTCTACCTCTATTCCGAGATCGTCCACCGGTTCGAGGGCCAGATCGACCGCTACCTCAGGTTGCGCGGCAAGGACCGGCCGCGGGAAAAGGGCGGGGCGGCGGCACCCTCCGTGCGCCTGGCCTGCATCGACATCGGCGGCGGCACCACCGACCTCATGATCACCACCTACTACGGCGAGGAGAACAGGGTCCTGCATCCGGTTCAGGTCTTCCGCGAGGGCTTCCGGATTGCCGGCGACGAACTGGTCAGGGCCGTCATCGAGGACATCGTCATCCCGCAGGTTCGTGAATCCGTGGAGGACGCGGGCGGAATCGGGGTTCAGGATCGCCTCAGGGAACTTTTCGGCGCGGACGTCGGCGGCGTCGGCCAGCAGGCGATCCAGTTGCGCCGGCAGTTCGGCATCCGCGTTCTTGCGCCGCTGGCGACTGCGCTTCTCGAACGTTCCGAGGACACCGATGTCCGCGAAGCATTCGGCCTGACGGCCGCCGAGGTCTTCGGAACCAGGGAACATGAACTTGCGCCGGACGCGGACGGCGGGGAGGCCGCGGATGCGCCGCCTGCGCTTGCGTTGCCCGGGCAGCTCCTCGACTATATCGAGAGGCCGATGGCCCTGGCCGGCGCCCGCGACTGGCACCTCGCGGAGTTTTCCCTGAGCGCGAGCCAGGCCGACATCGCCAGGGTGGTGCGCAACGTCTTCGAGGACGCGTTCACCAACCTGACCGAGGTCATCGGCCATCTCGACTGCGACATCGTGCTTCTGACCGGCCGTCCGTCCCGCCTGCCCGCGCTGCGCGCGCTGGTCGAGGAGAAGATGGCGGTGATGCCGGACCGGCTGGTAGCCATGCACGACTATCGGGCCGGCAGCTGGTACCCCTACCGCGATCCGTCGACCGACCGGATCGGCGACCCGAAGAGCACGGTCGCCGTCGGCGGAATGCTGACGCTGCTCGCCCGGAACAGCATCGCGAACTTCCGCGTCATGACGAATGCGTTCAGGATGCGTTCGACGGCGCGCTACATCGGGGAAATGGAACGGAACGGAAAGATCATGGATGCTCGCGTCGTCTTCAGCGATGTCGACCTCGACGGCACAGGCGGCGGCGAGGAGGCGACGGTGAAGCTGTACACGCCGATTCACATAGGTTCGCGGCAACTGCCGCTCGAGCGGTGGATCACCACGCCACTCTACCATCTCAAGTTCGCAAGCGCCTCGGCAGAGCGCCTGCCGCCGCCGATTTCCGTGACGCTCGAGCGTGCGCCCGCCGATGACGACGGCGACGCGGCGGACGCCGAAGACATCCTGCGCCGGGAGGCTGCGCAGGAAGCGTTCGAAATCACTTACGTCGAAGCGGCCGACAACACGCCGATGAAACCCGGCGACGTCCGCCTCAGCCTGCATACGCTCGGCTTCGAGGACGACTACTGGCTGGACTCCGGCGTCTTCTCGTTCGACTAACCGGGGCAGGGCATTGGCAGATCAATTGAATAGTTCCGTCGCGGATCGCGCCGCGGAGGTGTCGAAACTCATCGATGACGCGCTCGCATGGATCTCTGACGCGGAAAACGCGCCGCTCGTCGGCGACGAGAAGGCGTCGCTGCACAGAATGCTCAGGCGCAGCCGGCGCCGGGCGCGCCGCCTCGCCGCCGCAGCCGGCTCCAAGATGTGCGTCAGCGTCTTCGGGCCCAGCCAGGCGGGAAAGTCGTACCTCGTTTCCGTCCTCGCGCGCCCGGAGGGAGGCCGCCTAGTCGCCGACTACGCCGGCCCGGACGGGCAGCTCGACTACATCAGCCAGATCAATCCCGAGGGCGAGGGCGAATCCACGGGCCTCGTCACGCGTTTCACCATGTCCCGTTTCGAGACGCCGGAGGGCTATCCGATCCCGCTTCGCCTGCTGAGCGAGGCCGACATCGCGCGCACCATTCTCAACAGCTTCTACATGGACGGCGACCGCAAGGAGCCGCCGCCGGACGCCGATGCGGTCGAGGCGCAGCTTGCGGCTTACCGGGGACGGCCCGCAGCCGATGCCGCGGCGGGCATGACCGAGGACGAGGTCTGGGAGATCCGCGAGTATGTCGAGGCGAACTTTGCCGACGCCGCCTACACGAGCGCGCTGGCGTCGTTCTGGGAGGAAGCGGCAACGACCGCGCCCGGCCTTCGGCAGGCGGAGCGCGCGGAGTTCCTGTCGATCCTCTGGGGCGGCCACGCGCCGCTCACCCAACTCTTCGCAAAGCTCGCCGCGGCGCGCGCGGCGTGCGGAGAAGGACGTCTCGTCTTCGCGCCGCGCTCGTCCCTCTTCCCCCGGGAAAACTCGATCATCGACGTCAAGACGCTGCAGGGCCTCTTCGCCGACGACCAGAGCGCGCCGCTCGCGCTCATGCTCGAAAGCGGAAAGCGGATCGAGATGCCGCGGGCGCTGTTGTGCGCCCTGGCCGCCGAGCTGGTCCTGCCAATGCGCGACAAGCCGTCGGACCTCTTCGACCACACCGACCTGCTCGATTTTCCGGGTGCGCGGAACCGCTTCAAGGCACCCCTCGCAGCGACGCTTTCCGAGGCCGGGAAAACCCTTCCGCAGCTTCTCCTCCGGGGAAAGGTGGCCTACCTCTTCGACCGCTACGTCTCCGACCAGGAGATCACCTCGATGCTGCTCTGCATCCCGGACAGCAACATGGAGGCGATCGATCTTCCCGGACTCGTCGCGAACTGGATTGCACTGACCCACGGCGCGACGCCCGAGGAGCGCAGCGCGGCCGACTGCATCCTGTTCTTCGTGCTCACCAAGTTCGACAAGCATCTCATAGACGTCGCGGGATCGGACGATAACCCGTCCGAGAGGTTTCAACGCCGGCTCGCGGCGTCCTTCGAGAAATTCAACCCGGTTTCGGACAGCTGGCCGATCAACTGGACGCCCGGCAAGCCGTTCCGGAACTGCTTCTGGCTCAGGAACCCGATCTTCTACGCGGAAGCGATCATCCGCTACGACCGGACGTGCGAACCCTGGCGCGAGGTCGAGATTCTCGAGGAAAAACGCGACAGGCTCGACGAACTCGCCCGCGGTCACAATTCGGCGCCGCTCGTCGCGCGCCACTTCGCCGACCCGCCCAGGTCTTGGAATGCGTCGCTTGAGCTCAACGACGGGGGCGTCACGCATCTGCTCGCGCAGCTCGCCGGTGTCTGCCGCCCGGAAACCAAGCAGCGCCAGATCGCGGCGCAACTCTCGATCGTCGTTCTCGCCATCGAGGAGCGACTCGCGGCTTATCACGTCGCTGAGGACCACGAGCAGCGGCTCCAGGACAAGATCCGGGCGGCGGAGCAGCTCATCGACGCCTTCGACGCGGCGCTCGACAAGGGCCGGCTCGGCACCTTCCTCTCCGCCGTGACGGTTAGCGCGGACGCGGTGGCGGCACAGATCGCGCGCGTTCCGGATGGCATCCGGATCGGGGCGACGTCCGCCGGACCCGGCGCATCCGGCAACGCGCCGGGCACCCGCGTCCGCCCGCGTCCGCGGCCCGGCAGGACGCCCGCACGAACCGAGCCCGCCAATGAGGATCTGAAGTCCCGGGTCATGACGAAGGAAGAGTTCCAGGCGACGACCGCGGTCCAGCACTGGATCGAAACCATGCGCAAGCTGAGCGACGACCGGAACTGCGCCGCGCGCACGGGGTTCTCCAGGGCCGACGCCGGCGCATTCATCGGCGACCTCATCCACGCCGCGCGTCGCACCGGTCTCAGGGAGCGGATCATGGAGGCGCTCAGGGAGGTCAACTATTCGCTGTCGGCGCGAGTTCAGTCCGGGCCCGCGGGGCTGGTCTGCGCCGAGGAGATCAACCGTTTCGTCGAGACCCTCGGGCAGAACGCGGTCGCCGAGACCGACCGGCCGGAGGTCGACATGGGGGACGGGAGCAAGCGTCCCGCGTTCGCAAGGAAGCCGGTTCGTTTCGACGCCTCGACCCTGCCCGCCGAACCCGTCAGCCACGCCGAGGACTACCGCGACGACTGGGTGTTTGCGGTCTACGATATGTTCGAGAAGAATGCGCTACACGGAGATGACGGCACGCTGAACGTGGCGCAGAACGTCAGGCTCGGCGCGATACTTTCCGGGCTCAGGGATCGACGGGAGAACTGAAATGGACCTTCGCCTGATGCCCGATCCCGCCCGCCCGGAAGGTGGCCACGCGCTCCTGCAGTTCCGGGACGGCCCGATCGATCCTTCCCTTGAACTCTGGATCCGCGACCTCAGGCAGGACCGCTGGCTCGCCGGCGGCTGGCGGAGCGAACAGGCGCCGGCCGGCGTCTTCGATGCGGCCGATGCCGGCGGGGGCATGCGGCAGATTTCGCTCGGCCCGGACATCGTCGACCGCGTGGAGATTGATTCCTACCTTGAATTCCGCCTGGGATCGCTGACCGCGAGGGCGGTCTGGCCGGACAGCATCCTTCCCTCTCCTCGCGCCGGCGGCGCCGGCGCGGTGGGCGCCGGCGAACCGACCCGTCCGGAGCCCGGCGGAGCCGGGCCGCTGACCGGCGTGGTTGCGCCCGGAGAGCCTCCGCCGGAACCGGAAGAACCTGCGCCGAAACCGGAGCCGGAACCTCCGCGCGGGGAGCCGGAGGGCGTCGGTGCGGCCCAAGAGGGGCCGGGGAAGCGCGGGCGCGCATGGCTCATGGTTCTGCTTCTCGCCGCCGCGGCCGTCCTCGCAGGGGCCGCGTGGTTCCTGACGCAGGCGCCCGAGGAGGAATCTCGACCCGCCCTTGACTGCGGCGATGAGGGCTTCCGGAACCGCTGGAGCGCGAGCTTCGACGATCAGTACCGGGCGCTTGTCGAGTGCCTCGGCGCGGGCGACGTCAGCCCTTCGCTGGCGCTTCGCGTCCTCGACAGCGGCATCGCCGCCGAAAACCCGGATGCGCTTCTGATCTACGCGCAGCTCTATGACGCAGATGCTTCACCCGGGACCGAGGTTCCGGTCGATTTCGAACCGAACGTGTTGCGCGCGGTGGAATACTACGCGCGCGCAAGGGCTGCGGGCAATGCGGACGCCGGTGCCGGCCTCGAGCGCACCTGCGCGGCCCTTAGGCCGGACGAAGACCTCCTGCATGAGTCCGTGTTCGCGAGCCACTGCCGATAGGAGAATGCCATGCCCAAGTTTGCGAAGGGTTTGATTGCCGCCGCCGCCGCCGCGGCGCTCGCCTGGCCAGGTGCTCCGCGGGTCGGCCACGCACAGGAACGGCCGCTTCTCGCGGAGGGCACGACGACAATATTTCAGCGGGTTCTGACGCGTCCCGGCGCGACGGTGCATGGCGAACCCGGCGGTGCGAGCGCAGGCGGGTACCCGCCGTTCCAGCCGCTCTACGTATTTGCGCGGCAGGACGGCTGGATCCGGGTCGGCACGTCGCCGTCCCGGCCGCCTGCCGGCTGGGTTCCGGGCGATCGGTCGATCGAGTGGAAACAGAACATCGTGGCCGCCTTCACCAATCCGGTCAACCGGAACCGGCAGGTGCTCTTCGATACTCGGGCAAACCTCGAATGGCTGCTCAACCACGAGGCCGTCAGGCAGGTGCAGGCGCAGCTGCTGTCTGACGCGGACAACGATCGGTTGAACCCGGGAAGCGGCGTGCTTTCGGTTGAGCCCGGCGAATACGTCGACATTCGAGAGCGATTCTACATAATGCCGATCCTCGATTACGCGGAGGCCTTCCACCCGCTCGACTACACCCCCCTCCTTTTGATGCGTGTCGCCTCGCTGCCGTTGGTCGAGCAGGCCGCCGAAGCCGCGTCTGGCCCGGAATTCGACGCCGGAGTCATGTTCGTCATCGACACGACGCAGTCCATGGAGCCATATATCCGCGCCACGAAGGATGCGATCGGGGACATCATGGGGGGTGTTGCGGACTCCGACATCGGCGAGAGGATTCACTTCGGCGCCATCGGGTTCAGGGACAACCCGGACGCCGCACCGGGCATCGTCTACCGCACCCGCGTGCTGTCGCCGCTCAGGCGCGATGCCGGACCCGAGGCCATCGTCTCGGCGCTCGGCGATACTGATGCGGCGCGCGAAAGCAGCATCGGCTTCAACGAGGACAGCCTCGCCGGAGTCGAGGATGCCATCGACGCCGCGGACTGGAGTCAGGACGGCCGGCCCTTCGCAGGCAAGTACATCATCCTCGTCACCGACGCCGGGCCGAAGGGACCGGCGGATCCGAATGCCCGCACTGCCATAAGCGCCGCGGAAATCCAGACGCTGTCCGAGAACAAGGGCATCGCGATCCTGACGCTCCATCTGAAGACTCCCGCCGGCGAGGGCAACCACCGCTATGCCGAGGGCCAGTATCGTTCGCTCTCCCAGTTCGACCAGGAGACCTACTACTTTCCGGTCGAGGGCGGATCGCCGGAGGCATTCTCGGTGCAGGTCCGCGCCATCGTCAATGCGCTTGTCGATCACGTCCGCATCGCCATGGGCCGGGCGCCGGCCGCGGAAGACACGGATCCCGCGCTGACCCGCCTCGGCTATGCCATGAGACTGAGGTTTCTGGGCGACAGGCAGGGAACCGCGGCGCCGGAAATTCTCTCGACCTGGGTAACGGATCGGGCCGTCGAGGAGCCGGAAGCGGCGGCGCTGTCGCCCCGGCTTCTGGTCACCAAGAACGAACTCTCCACGATCTCGACCATACTCGAGAAGATTGTCGAACACGCCGAGGCTGCGCAGGTCAGCGACCAGAACCTGTCATTCCGCCGGCTCCGCGATGCGATCTCGCGCCTCGCCGTCAACCCTGATCTCGTCGTCAACACCGAGTTCGAGACCCTGGGCGGGGCGGTCGGCGAGTTCCTCGCAAACCTGCCCTACAGGAGTCGGATCATGGACATCACCGAGGACCGCTGGGCGAACTCGGGCACGCTTCGCCGGGAGATCCTGGACGAACTTCGCCAGAAGACGGAACTCTATCGACGGCTGCACGACGACCCGGGCAACTGGACCGAACTCTACGAGGGCGCGCCGGACGGCGAGCATGTCTTCGCGCTCCCGCTCCGGTCGCTTCCCTGAGGCCATGCGGATCGTTCTGGAGAGAATCGGGGCGACGCTTCGCGAGCCGGGGCGGGAGTTCAGGATCGCCGTCGAGGACGGTCTCGCGCTCTCGGCCGGCGAGGCCTGGGCGCTGACCGGGCGGAGCGGATCCGGGAAGACACTGTTCCTCGAACTCCTTGGTCTGCTGCTGCGTCCCGAGTCGGGCGGCAGCTACCGGCTCGAAGGGAAGGACGGGACGTCGGAGGACGTTGCCGCGCTCTGGTCCGGAGCGCGGGCGCGCATCTCCTCGCTTCGCGCTACCGTGTTCGGGTTCGTGCTGCAGACGGGCGGCCTTTTCCCCTTTCTCAGCGTGCGCGAGAACATCTCCGTGCCGCAGGCCGTCACCGGGCGGGTGGACGAACCCCGCGTCGCGCGGCTGATCGAGCAGCTCGACCTCGGCGCGGTCAGCCGGTACAAGCCCGGCCGGCTCTCGGTCGGGCAGCGCCAGAGGACGGCGGTAGCCCGGGCTCTCGCGCACAGGCCGGAATTCGTCATCGCCGACGAACCGACATCGGCGCTCGACCCTGAGCTCAGCGACGCCGTGATCGGTCTGCTGATGGCGGCGGCGCGCGAGGACGGCGCGGGCGTCGTCGTGTCGACGCACGACGCCGGTTTCGCGAATCGCTTTTCTGTGCCGCGCCTGTCCGTAGCCGTCGACTCCGAAGCCGCGGTGCCTGGGCGGACCGTGAGCCGAGTCTCCCGGGCTCCCACGTGATGCTCGCCGTTCGGGTTGCGCTCGCGGCGCTGTGGCACGAGCGCGTGCACCTCTTCTGCAACGTCGCGATGCTGGCCGGAACGCTGGTGCCGCTCCTCGTCCTCTTCGGAGTGAAGTCGGGCATCTACCAGGCGCTTCTCGACGATCTCCTTTCCGATCCGAACCTTCTCCACATCGCGACGCGGGGCGACAACGCCTTCGCTGAGGAAGACGGCCTGGAGGTGGCCGGCTGGCCGGAAGCGGCTTTCGTGGCGCTGAAGACGCGGGCGATCTCGGATGACGCCCTCGTGCAGCGCCCGGGCGCGGACCGCATCGCGCAGGCGACGCTGGTCCCGAGCGGCCCCGGCGATCCGCTACTCCCGGACGGGGCCGCAGTGACGGCCGGCCGGGTCGCCGTCTCGCACCGCCTCGCCGAGAAGCTGACGATCTCCGAAGGGGACGGCATCCGGCTCGTCGCGCGCACGGAGCGGCGGCGGCCGCTCGTGCGCGAGGTCGCGGTCGTCGGCATTCTCGAACCTTCGGCGATGCGGGGCGACGCAGTGCTCATGACGCCGCGGGAGATGGACATGATCGAGGCCTACTACGACGGCTACGCGCTGCCTGACGCCGGGTTGCCCGACGGGCGCGACCTCTCCGGGCGGACGACGAGTTTCGAGGGGCTGCGCCTCTATGCGCGGGAACTTCGAGACGTTGCGAAGCTCGAGGTCAGGATCCAGGACCGGTTCGGCGTCGGCACTCACTCGCGCGCGCCCGAAATCGAGGGCGTGCTGGGGCTCGGCCGCAATCTCGATCTCGCCTTCCTGCTTATAGCGGGAACCGCGGTCGTCGGCCTCGCCGCCGCGCTGCTGTTCAGCTTCTGGGCGGAGGTGGACCGCAAGCGGCGGGATCTCGCGACCCTGATGCTGGTGGGGCTGGGGAGGCGCGACGTCGCGGCGGTTCCGCTCATCCAGGCATTCGTCATCGGCGCCATCGGGATCTTCGCCGCCTTTCTCCTCTTCTGGGTGGCCGCCTCCGTTGCAGATGCCATGTTCGCCGACCGCATGCCGGGCGGTAGAAGCGTGGTTGCGCTCGATGTGCGGGCCGCCTTTCTCGCCGTTGTACTTCCGCTTGGGATCGTGCTGGCAGCTTCGCTCTTCGCGGTGCGGACTGCGCTCGGAATCGACCCGGCAATCACCTTGAGAACCACCTGAAGATGTTCCGCCGCGCACTCTCCGCCATCCATGCGCTGGTTTTGCTGCTTGCGCTGTCCGGACCGTCTGCGGTCCACGGCCAGGGGTGGCCGCTCGAGTTCCATGACCCGGCGGCCGAGGAGGGCGAACCCGCCGACCTGTCGCTCCCGATGCCCTGCGGCGGAGCCATGGCCTTCCAGAAGGTCGTGGTGCCGGCCGACACTACGCATCCGCTCTCCGACCGGCAGATGCGGCTTGGCGCATCCGACCCGGAAAGCGGACACCTGGACTATTTCGTAAACGCCTATCTGCGGGGTGCCTTCAGCGACGGTGCGGGCGGGAACACGCACTACTTCATCTCGCGCTACGAACTCACCAACGACCAGCATGCGGCGGTGCTCGGCGATTGCGAGCCGCCATCCCTGCGGGGGCGCTTCCCAAAACTTGGCCTGAGCTGGTTCGAGGCGGTGGAATTCACGCGCCTGTACTCGGAATGGCTGCGCGCGGAGGCTGGCGGGCAACTTCCGGCAGAGGACGGGTTCCCGGCATTCGTCCGCCTTCCGACCGAGACCGAGTGGGAATATGCGGCGCGCGGCGGCATCCGCGTCGACGAACAGGCGTTCGGCGCACGGCAGTTCCCGATGCCCGAGGGGGTCGACCACTATGCCTGGTACTACGCGAACTCCCGAGGGCAGCCGCGTCCAGTGGGCACCCGGGGAGCAAATCCTCTCGGCCTCCATGACGTCTACGGAAATGCGGAAGAGTTGATCCTCGAACCGTTCCGCATGAACGCGCTTGGCCGTCCGCACGGCCAGGCTGGCGGCTTGGTCGCGCGCGGCGGATCCTACCGGTCGACGGCGGACGAGATGTACAGCGCTCGGCGCTCGGAGTGGCCGCTCTTCCGGGTGACCGACGGGCAGCCGTCGGCGGAGGACACCTTCGGCGTGCGGCTCGTTCTCTCGACGCATGTGAGCGTATCGGACCGGCGCTTGGCGGAAATAAGCGATAACTGGATCGAACTATTCGAAGGGCCGGCGGGCCAGGTCGACGACCCGATCAGCGAGGTAACCCTCGCCATCGAGGAAGAAACCAACGCCCGGCGGAAGGCGCGGCTCATCGCGCTCAGGGAGCTGATCCGGGAGGACCGGCAGAAACGGGAAGAGGCTGAGCGCCGCATCCTCAGGTCCACGCTTCTGAACGGCGCGATCCTCATCAGGCTCATTCGCGATTCCGACCGGTCGATTGAGCGAATAGGCCGGGACGTCGTGCGGATGTCCCTTCAGATTGACCGCGAAGGGGACGTGGAAGAACGACGGAAGCTTCTGGAACGGCTCGAGCGCGCGCGGGCCGCAATCGAAAGACTGCGCCCCGTCCGCGAGGACGCGCTGCAAACCTTCGGACAAACCCTTGAATCGGCTGCTTCGTCGCTCGACCCGGATCGCCTGTTCGACATGCGCGACATGCTTCGGCTGGAACTCGGCGGACGCGGGCAGGATGTGCTGCTCGCGCTCGTGAACGATTTCCACGACGATTTCGTGACATTCTCCGGCGCGCGGGACATGTCGCCCGCGGAGCTACTCGAGCTGGCTGTCGAACCGTGAGGCTAGCTTCGCGAAGGGCCGCGCGTGCGCGCGGCGCCCGTGAACGGCTTCTCGGGCAGTCCGGTGGACCGAACGAAACGGCCCCCGGAAACGGAAAGGAGCGGCTGCTTGGAGCCGCTCCGGGCTGTTTCCCGGCAACATTGGTCGCGGGCAGGCCTGGACTCGGGAACACGAGCGAAGCCCTTTCGCCGTGTTTTATGGCCGGGTGAGATTCGTGAGACGCCTGTTCAGCTATCCGCCGCGCATGGTACTTCTGGCGTCTTTGCTCGCCGTTCTGTTGCTGGCGCTTGTCGCCGTTTCGATCCGGCACCTGTTGGACGCCTGCGGTCTTGTCCTTCCCGCGGCATTCGGAATCGTGACAGGCTGCGCCGCCGGGGACGTCGATTACGACCCGGGCCTCGAAGCGGCGATGGCGCGCCGGAGCCTGCTGGAAGCGCGTGTCTCCGCGCTCGAGACACGCCTCGCCAGGATGCGTTGTCTTCCGCCGGCGCCGGTCCCGGCGCCGCCTCCGGATCCGAAGCTCGAACACTGGGCCGATCGCGACATCCGGGTTCTGGATGGTTGTTGGGAACTTGTTTCGAACTATCGGCTGCAGACGCACCACGATTCCTTCGGAGGATACAGGCAAGTTCAGGTGCGGGCATGGGAAATGTGCTTCGATTCCGGGGGAGTCGGCAACCAGACGCTCCGACTCGGGAACGGTGAGTCATGCAGCGGCCGCGCTCGAGGGAGGTTCACGGACGCCAGCAAGGTCAGGGTCCGCGACGATGTAGGCGGTGGACCCGGCGTGCCGTGTTCCGACGGTGGGCACATTCATGAACGCAGCGCCGACTGCGAACTGCAGGCTGACGGCCACCTGATGTGCGCGTTCAACCAGGCGTACGGCGGGCCTACAGGCGTTCGCGTGCGCTTCCGGCAGAAGCAGAGATGACGCCTGCCGTCGCCGGACGCGTCATGTCCGGAAGGATCTCCACTGCAGATTTTCAGATGTCTTGTCTGCGTACCCGGCCGGAACTCGACTTTGCCGCTCGAGTCTCGTGGCGCTTCGGCCGGCCGGCGAATATGCAACGCAGGCAAATCCGGATATCTGAAGTGCGCCGCCATGACCGGGCTCGGCGCCTCGGACGCCGGAACAATTGAAGGAGCTTCCTGTCCGGCCGCGGCGCCGGGACTTGAACCGGCAGCGGATGTCCTCAGGAATTTCCGCGCCTGCGCGCATTGAGAAGACTGACAAAACACGGGACGCTGCTTGAAGACGAATCGATTCAATTGATTCGCGCCGCGGTCTGGGTTGCGCAGGATTCCTGAACCGCAGCGCCGCGACCGAAAATTTCCGGATC
The DNA here is from genome assembly GCA_963662815.2 of uncultured Amylibacter sp. GTDB lineage: Bacteria > Pseudomonadota > Alphaproteobacteria > Rhodobacterales > Rhodobacteraceae > JAPPHA01. The sequence goes on along the minus strand of CAXXWA010000009.1, from coordinate 200,101 downwards.
GTCTTCCAGGCGAATCCGGCCATTATTGACGAGTTGGGACTGGACGGTCATGGGGGACACCTTGAAGTGTCTTGCGACTTCATTCTGTCTTTCTTCCGAGTAGTCGCCGCTCATCATGTCGTCTACGGCGTCAAAGGGACTGAGCAATTCCGCAGCGAATGCCCGCTGCATCTTCTGTCGGTAGCTGAAGGATCGAGTTGCAGGGGAAAGGTCCTCGCGACAATTGCCGATCTGAGTGCAGGCCAGCCGGTCACCGATCAGCCTTGCAAGTTCAAAGCGTCGTCCCGTCGCCCAACCTGACCGCAGCGAGATTCGGGCGTGGTCGTTGCGACGATTCAGGGCAAACGAAATTCCCGGTGATCGCCGCGTGGCGTCGGAAACTGCTGCAGTAGTCGTTCCCGCAAGCTCCGCAAGGCGCTCGTCGGAAACTCGCTCGCCATCCAGCGCTGCCTGGAGACGGACATGGCGGGCAAGTTGCCGGCCAAGGCGCCATGCCTGAACAGCACCGGGCTTCGACATTCCCGCAACGTCTGTCAGGCTGAATCCCGCGCGCAGGTCAGCATCGAACCCCCGACTATCGGCTATGTCCGAGAGGTCCTTGGACCAGACCATGCCCTTCAGAGGATTGTCGTTGAGCGCTGCATCGGCCGCGAGTTCTCCCATGGCTTCTTCGCCAAGCGCAACGGCGTCCCGAAGGCGTCGCCTCACGGCTGCCTCGTCCGCTTCATCGGGATCATGACCGAGTTGGGCTTCAAGCTTTCGATAGCGAGCAAGTTCGGGATCGGTCCGCTCGCTCACAAGGTCCTCCCAAAGACGATGCAGATTGGTGTCCTGGAGCCCTGCAACCTCAAGCCTGGTGAGGACATCTTTCGCAAACCCGTCAACCGCTTCTTCCAGAGCGGAAGCGGAAATTTCCTCCCGATGCCCGGCGCCGAGAAAACGAAAGACAACCGCATCTGTAGTCGAGGATGGCGTCGAAATGACGAAGGCGCTGACTCCGTCGGAGCAAATGGTGATGTTTGGCCAGACGTAACCGTCTCCCGCCGTCTGCATTCGATGGGCAAGGTCCCAGCGACTTGGAGCGATCATGTCGCTTGGGCGACCGGATTCCCAGCGGATGCGCCACCAGTTCCACACGAACCATTCCGCCAGCGGAAAGCCCGGTACATATGGGCCGTGTCGCAAAGTTTCCCCTGGAGTTTCAATGCCTTGGGTTAGCAATCGGTCGTTGGCCGTCAGGGCCAGAAGTCCTAACGTGGCTCGTTCTTCCGGCGAGCCCAGGTCGAGAACCTCCGTTGTCAGGGAGATCGTCAGTTCACTAGGCAACGCGCGTTCCATTCATCGATAACGAGGTCACGCATGGACACTTCATTGTCGCCCAATACGTAACCGTGATAGGTGTTGGAACCTTGTTCTAGCTTGGCTTCATAAGCTCGATTGTCGACATCGACTGCCCAAACATACTTGGGAAATCGGTCAGGCCTGTGTGTGTTTGTCATGCCGCGATCAATGGCGTTGCGAAACAGGCCGGCGGCTTCTGCGATGAGGATGGAGCGAAAGCCGTCACACAACGATTTGTCAGGACGGGGTGCTGCAGGCCCGTCGAAGCCGTAGTCTTCTGGAACCCGCTTGTGATGCGGACTGCCGGAATATCGCGCGCTGCGACTGAGCCACTCCAGATAATCATGGTCGATGTCTTCCGCAGGCGTGATTCTCCGCTTTGGATGTTGCCTTGGCGTTTCGGCATCGTTCAGCCCATGTGTCCGTTGCGTTGGCTCGATTTGTCAGTGACCGACGGACTTTACATGGTCACCGTATTCGCACACTCGCACCGGATGCTTGGTGCGCGCACGAGAGATGTAGAGTTCGTGCTTGTTCAATCCCGCATTCAAACGGATAGACATCGCAAAACTGCTGGGACAGTGATCCATCGGCGTCAAGCCGTAAATGCCTCGGGTCTCGGTGCCTCTGCCGCATCTGCCGAAGTCGAAGACCAGCCATCGCCGTCGACCGGGTTGGCCAGGCGCCGGAGGATGAACAGGTCCGTTCGGGCAGGGCGGCGGGAACACGGGACGGCGCACGGAGGAATCTTGCTCTGGCTTCGATCCCTTCGGGCCGTCGCTTTTGTGATCCGAATCCCCGTCAAGACCGATGCCGCCAGGCAATCCGTGACACCGCGCTCACAGCTTGGCATGCGTGCCATCGCACACCGGTGCGGCGGACGAGCGCTTGCAACCGCAGAAGAACACGCGACCGTCCTCTGTCGCCGTGAACTTCCTCGGCACGAAATCGGTTTCCTTGTGGCTGCCGTCGCAGAAGGGCTGGTTGGCGCTCCTTCCGCAGGCGCACCAGAAGTAGGACTTGCCAGCCTTCACTTCGGCGGCGAAAGGCGCCCGTTGCGCAATGATGGGATCGGACATGGACTTCTCCTTCGTCTGAAATTCGCTCGGATCTACTGGCATAGGCGGAATCGCGCTCTGCGCGTGATGCACCACCTCGGCGCCGGCTCGTGGAATCCCGTTGCTAGAACACTCGGAACCGGGGCGCCACATGGGACACGCGACCATGACGCGGTTGCTGCGCCGGTTCGGACGGCAACGAGTCCTCCGCACCGCCGGGGATGACCGGGAAGAACGCGGTGACGCAACCGGACGGGACCATGCCGCTCGGGAGTGCACGGGAGCGCCTTCGGGTCCGAATGCCGGTTTGGTCGAGAGCGCTGCTTCCCGCACCGGCTTGGGGCGAATGCGTGCGGCGCAGGCGCATGACAAGCTTCTCGATCAAGTGTCTGAAGACGTCCGTTCCGGCAACCATGCACCCGCGAACTGCAAGGGAGAGGAGACTCGAGAGCGTCATGAACCTTTGCGGTGCGACGTGATCCGGGTGGCAACCTTGAATCATCGGACGTTCCTGACTTCGTGCGCCGGCTTTTCTCACGCCTTCGCTCCACAGGCAAGGCGACCGGGACGATGCCGGAACGGACGGTCAGACAAGCGTTCGCAGTCTGGCCGCGAGATTGCGTCGTCCGGCCGCAGACCTGGTGCCTGCGCCCGCAAGCGTGGCTGTCGGCGGGCCGGCGCGATCGGCCCTGCAATTGGAGCCTATGCCGAACGTTCGGACTTGCTGCGACGGACTTTCGGTTGAATTCCGAATGTGTCGAACGCGGCCGGTCCCTGCAATTGACATGTGGCCCGGACGAACGATCAACGCGCCTGCCCGGCCGGATACGGTTCTGCGCTTCGGGCAATGCCGACCGGCATTTCAGCCGGAATGCAGCTTGACATGCAAGAATTGCACTTCCAAGACTCAAGCGAATCATTTTTGCGCGTGCAGCGGACCACGCCCGATTATTTCTTCTGTGATCCGGCCTGCTTTACGCGAAGGGGAGGAGGATTCACGCATGGAAAACTACGGACCATATGATCCGACGCTGGACTACGCTCCGGGTCCGGCGACGAAGGAAGTCGCCGCCGGCTCGGATTGCATCCGTCCCTGGAAACCGCTGCACATGTCGCGCCGGAACTTTCTCCGGAGCGTCGTCTGTTCGGGGACGGTCATCGCCGGCGCGGGTTACCTTTTCTCGGCGGCAACGCCGAGCCGTGCCGATGCGCGCGCCGTCGAGCGTCTGGTCAGCTTGACCGTCAACGGCCGCGTGCGCCGACTTGAAGTGCCGCCCAACGAAACGCTCGCGACCACGTTGCGATACCGCCTGGGGCTGACCGGCACCAAGATCGGATGCAACCAGGCCGAGTGCGGCGCCTGCACGGTTATGGCTGACGGGACCACGATCTACTCCTGTTCGACGCTGACCCATCGTGTCCGCGGCAAGGAAATCGTAACCGTGGAAGGCGTTGCGTCGGCCGACGGCACGCTTCACCCGGTTCAGCAGGCATTCGTCGAGGAGATCGCGCCGCAATGCGGGTTCTGCACTCCCGGCCAGGTTGTGGCCGCGGTCGCGCTCCTGAACGTGAACCCGAAACCCACGGTCGAGGAAGCCCGGATGGCTCTCTCGGGCAACGTCTGCAGATGCGGGGCATACGACCATTACCTGCGCGGCACCATGAAGGCCGCAGAGAGGATATAGGCCATGACATACAAACTCATTGGCAAGGACTTCACGCCTCCCGATCTCGAGGCGAAGGTCACGGGAGCGGCAAAATACGCCGAGGATTTCAGGGCCGACGGCATGGCGCATGTGAAGATTTTCGGATCCCGCATGCCGCACGGCCAGGTGAAGAACATCGACATCAGCGAAGCCGAGAAGGTTCCCGGCTTCCTGGCGGCCTTGCTGCCCGGGGAAGTCAAGCAGCCGGGTCCGGCCGGGCTGCCGATCCTGACCGGCACCGCGACGTATTTCGGACAGCCGATCCTGGCTATCGCTGCTGAAACCGAGCAGGCTGCGGCCGACGCGGTTGCCGCCGTGAAGGTTGACATGGAACTGCTGCCATTTGTCGTCGACCCGCTCGAAAGCCTGAAACCGGGCGGCCCGGATGCCCTTGTGGGCGGCAACATCGCCAGCCGAGGCATCGACTTTCAATCCGTGAAGTGGACCGGCAAGGACTTCGCGATGGTCGGGGAGGGCGAACTCCCGCGCGGCGCGGCCGTTGTCGAATGGGGATTCGGCGACGTCGAGGCGGGCTTCGCAGGATCGGCGGTCGTCATCGAGGAAAGCATGGTGCATGCGACGAACGCGCACCAGGCGATGGAGCCGCGTTCCGCGGCTGCGTACTGGGAAAACGGGAAGTGCCATGTCTGGGGATCAACCCAGTCCACGTCATTCGCGCATCCCGGCCTCGCGAGGCTGATCGGCATCGAACTTTCCGATCTCGTCCTTGTGGCGGAGTACTGCGGAGGCGGTTTCGGGGGCAAGGCAACCGCCTACCCGCTCATGGCGCTTCCCGCGCTCATGTCGAAGAAGCTGTCCGGCCGACCGTGCCTGCTTCGGGTATCCCGCGTCGAGGAATACGACAACGGGATGGCCCGCGCCGGGTTCCAGGGCTGGATGAAGCTCGGGTTCGCCGAAGACGGGAAACTCCTGGCTGCCGACATGTTCATGGTGCAGGACCTTGGACCGACGAGCGGATTCAGGGACTACAACAACGTGGGCAACGCGTCGTCGATCGTTTATCAGCCGGCGGCAATGCGGTTCCGCGCGGTTCCGGTGCTCACGAACACCACGCCAAAGGGCGCGCAGCGCGGCCCCGGCGAGAACCAGGCCGCGAACATGGTGGAACCGTTGTTCGACAAGGCGGCGCGGGAACTCGGGATCGACCGCCTCGCGATCCGGCGCATCAACGCGCCGGGTAATGGGGGCGCGAACGCGACCTACGGCCCGAAGCAGGGGCCGGTGACGTCCGCCTACCTCAAGGAGGCCCTCGACAAGGGTGCGGAGGTCTTCAACTGGGCCGAGCGCTCCGCAAACGCGGGAGCGCGGTCCGGGTCGAAGGTGCGCGGTTACGGCATCGGCCAGGCCTACCATTCGGCGGGCGCGAACGGATTTGACGGACTGGTCAGAATCACGCCTGACGGCATCCTCCACGTCCACTCCGGCGTCGGCAATCTCGGCACCTACTCCTATGCGTCGACGAGCAGGGTGGTGGCGGAGGCTCTCGGGTACGACTGGGACCGGGTGGTCATCGAGAGAGGCGGCACTCGGAAGCACATTCCGTGGAACCTGGGTCAGTTCGGCTCCAACACCAACTTCACCATGACGCGCTCGAACTACGTGGCGGCCATGGATGCGGCCATGAAACTCAAGGAAATCGCGGCTGCGGAGTTCGGAGGATCGCCCGACGAGTACAAGCTCGAAAACGAGCGCGTGGTCAAGGCGGGCGATTCGTCGACGGGCCTCAGTTTCGCGGAGGCGGCGCAAAAGGCGATCAAAATGGGCGGCAAGTACGCCGGTCACGAATTGCCCGAGGACATCCACGAGATGACGCGGGCGTCCGCCACGGCGGTCGCCGGGTCCGGACTGGTTGGCGTCGCCAAGGACAACCTTCCGAAGGAGGGCACGGTTCCGGCGCTCGCGGCCGGGTTCATCGAGGTGGACGTCGACGTGGAAACCGGAAAAGTCGAGATACTCGACTATGTCGGCGCTGCCGACTGCGGCACGGTGATCCATCCGACAGGCCTTGCGGCGCAGGTTCGGGGCGGTGCGGTCATGGGGTTCGGCCTCGCGACCACTGAGCGCCACATCTACGATCCCGCATACGCCCGGCCGAACGCGAGGACGTTCTATCTTTCGAAGCCCCCGACGATTCTGGACGTGCCCGTCAAGCTGGACTGGGCGGCCGTTGATCAGCCCGATCCGCAGAATCCGATGGGAATGAAGGGAATCGGCGAACCCCTCCAGGGTGCGGCGTCGGCGGCCTTGATCAACGCGATTTCGGATGCGCTTGGCGGACACCTGTTCAACCGGACTCCGGTAACCACCGACATGGTCCTGAATGCGGCGGAAGACCGTCCTCAATCCCATAGACCGCTCGCCACCAATACGGTGTGACGGGTCGGGGAGGATAGAAAAATGACAGACGTAATGCACAACTTCGAGCTCTTTCAACCCGCCAGCGTGGCGGATGCGCAGAGCATTCTGGACGAACACGATGACGCCTGGATCATCGCCGGCGGCAAGGACAGCCTCGGTTGGTTCAAGGATCGGGTCCAACAGCCCCCGGCGCTCGTGGACATTGCGGGCATCGGGGAGTTGCACGGAATCCGTGAAGACGACGGCGGCGGCCTGTGGATCGGCGCCATGACTACGCTGACGGAGGTGGCGGAAAGCGCGGCGGTCAGGAGCCGCTTCCCTTCGCTTTCGGAAGCGGCGGCGCATGTGGCATCGCCGCAGATTCGGAATGCGGGCACGCTCGGCGGCAACGTCATGCAGGATACGCGCTGCGTGTACTACCGGGACGGGTTTCCGTGCTACCGGGCCGGCGGCAACACCTGCTACGCGAACACGCCAACTGCGATGAACCGCGAGCATACCCTGTTCGATGCCAGCCGCTGCGTTGCGGTCACGCCGTCCGACACCGCTCCGGCACTAGCTGCGCTCGAGGCGACGTTCGTGATCCAGGGCCGGGGAGACCAGAGGGAGGTTTCGGCTGACGAGTTCTTTATCGGACCCGAGATCGACATCACCCGCATGACCTCTGTCGAGAGCGGCGAGATTCTACTGGGAATCCGCATTCCCGCGAAATGGGCCGGTTCGAACCAGTACTTCGAAAAGGTCTCCGATCGCAACGTTTGGGATTTCGCGCTGGTGAACATCGCGATGGCGGCGCATATGGACGGGGGAACTGTCTCCGATGCCTCTGTCGTCTGCGGCGCGGTTCAGTGCACGCCGCGGCGCCTGAGCGAGGTCGAGGATCTGATGAGGGGCGAAGCGCCCGGCGGCGATCTGGAAGCCCTGGTGAAGCGCGTGGCCGCGAGCGGCGCGAAGCCGCTGAACTTCAACCATTTCAAGATCCCGATGATGCAGAACCTTGCCGCGCGGGCGGTTCGGTCGCTCGGCTGAGGCATGGAATTGCTGCGCTACAAGCAGGATGTCTTCGGACAGTCGATGCTTGTAGGCATGAACTGGGAGTTCCTGTGGTTGCCGGTTGCCGCAGCGGCGGCCGCCATTCTCGCGCATCTGCTCTTCCGGATTCTCCGGCATCCGGGTTAGACAGCAATCCTGGCAGGCAGATTCGCGCAAGAGTAGACCGAATGGCGGATCATGAAGTTGGCGGCGGCGCCCGGCGCAGGAGTGTCAGGCACCGGCTTCCGGACCGGCTGTTTCACTGGGTCATGGCCTTGGCCGTGATCGTTCTCGGTGTAACCGCATTTCTCCCGATTCTCGGGATCCGGTTCGAATGGGTGCCGATGCACTGGATGGCCGGGGTCGTCTTGACGTTGGCGGTGCTGTTTCACCTCTACAGGGTCTTTTTCGTTCACGGGCTGACGAACATGATTCCGGGGGTCGACGACCTTCGCGAGATCGGGCGGAATCTTCGCGGGCACGGGCATGACGGGCTGTCGGATGCCAAGTTCGATGCGCTCCAGAAGGGATATCACGCTGCGGCATCGGCGACGGTTCTGGTGGCGGTTGCCACAGGACTGCTGATGCTGGCGAAGATCGACACGACCTTCTGGCGGCGCGAACCGTCGATTCTCTCCGATCAGGGGTGGGGCGTCGTGTACATGCTCCACGGCGCTTCTGCGATGCTGCTGCTTTTCCTCTTCATCCTGCACGTCTATTTTTCCTTCCGACCCGAACATCGCGCCCTTCTCGTTTCGATGCTTCGGGGTCACGGACCGGAACACGCGAGAAAGGACTCCGAATGAGCGACGGTTTGAAGCAGGCAGCGGAGCTGCGCGATTCGTTCGACATCATCGAGGAATCTTACGAGTTCATGCTGGCGTATGCCGCACAGGGACGGAAACGCGAGGCCGGCGAGCACGGCGGCGAAAGCCAGATTCGACAGTATCTCAAACGGTTCCTCGCCGCGTTGTCCGATCTCGAGGACGCTTTGGGCGAAGGTGTCGGCGGAACGCAGGGATCGGAATTCAGCGAACGGTTCCGGCGCGATGCTGCCGTGATCCGTTCCGTGCTCGAGATGCTTCTCGCCAAGCCATCGATCTCGTCCGACATGATCGACAACACCAACGGGCTCATTGCACTGCGGGCGCTTCTGACGGACATCTTTTTTGTCGATCAGGCCGTCCTCCCGGATCGGCAAGGCAGTCGCGAGTAGGGACAAGAGGCAGCAGCGGTAACCCGTCCTTTCCGAACGATGTGTCCGCAGCCCGCGGCAACGGACTTGGCGCGACGAACGCGGGATTGCACTCGACCCTCGCGCGCGGGCCAACGACGTCTACGCCTCCGGCAAAGGCCTGTCACTCTGACGGCGACCGCCGTCATTTTGCCCCAAAATCCAACCTGGATGCGGAGCCGAAATCGCAGGGAATTCCGAACATGGCCGTCTCCGGCAAGGCGCCCAGGATCGGCTGGCGGAGTCGAAGCAGGCACGCGGCTGTACTATGCACCCTACCTGGATGTCGCGACCGGATCGTCCGGGTTCCCGGCCGCGCCCGGTTCGACAGACAATGCAATGAAGGCCGCCAGGACCGCTGCGCTTCCGTTCTCCGTGGCGAAACCGAAGGTCCCGCCAAGCGCCCCGCCCTCGCCGTCCGACCAGCGTGCTCCCCAGCGTCCGCCGCCGGCAATCCGGGCCGACGTGCCACCGGAGAACGATTCTCCCCGCGGCGAAAACCCGATGGAGTCCAGTGACAGGGAAGGGCTGTCCAGCGCCTCGCCGGCGAAGGTGCGGAAACCGTCGGCTTTTCCGGTTGCCGTGAGGTTGTCGAAGTCGACGGCGAATTCGATATCGGCAAGGAATTTCGTTGTGGAGCCGCCTGCGGAAAGCAGTCCCACCCCGTCGCCACTGAAGACGACGCGTCCGGCCGGAGACCGGTTGCCGAATGCAGGCGCAGGCACTGACGGGCTCGCGCTCCAGAAAACCCCAACCTCGCTGTCCCGGGACCAGAGGCCCAGAAGATCGTGCGGGTAGCTCGACGGGTCGGGCTCTATTCCCGCGGGTACGCCGGCGAACAGGGCGAGACGGAAACCCTGCCGCGACGGTCCTGGCGCGCGCGCATCGATACCGCCTCCGTCCGTTACCGCGTAGACGAGGTTCCCGCCTCCGTCGCGGACCACCTCTACCTTCATCTCCCTTGCCGTGCGTCCGGACTCGGTCAGGGAGGATTGCGAGGCGCCGTTCGGAATGGCCCGCGCCGCGCGCGACAGCGCTTCGCCGAGACCGGGTCCGAACTCGTCCGCCACCCCTGAGACCTCGGACAGGTCCGACGTCCCGGCGCGCGGTCCCCAGGCGATCGATGGCCCGCCAATGCCAGCCGCACTTGCCGGCGCGAAATCTCGCGCACCGACAGCGCAAAGAAGAACCGAAAGCGAAATCGGTAACAGCGCTTTCATCGCCGCGACCTCCCGAAGGCCCAATGTCTTCTCGGGAATCTATGTTGGGCGAACGCGACCGGCAAGCTGGCCGGGAGTCGGGCAGCCTGCCGACCGGAGGAATGCGCAGCGGTTCACGGGATCGGTGCGATCCACCGACAATTCGAAGCCCCCGTGCCACTCTGAAGTGCAACACCAGAGGTGGTGGCGACCTGCGTCCTTCGGCGCAGGATGTTGCAATCGGCCAGATGGCGGCGACAGTCCCTGTGATGAAGCATGGAGACTGTCATGCCGTGCGGCTGCCACCACCTGACCCATGGCGAACGATGCCGGACATGCGCGCTGAGGAAAAGCGGACTGTCCGATTTGGCCATTGCCCGGCAGCTGGGCCGGGACCGGACGACTGTCCGGCGCGAGATCCGGCGCAACGGCGGCGGGCGCGGATACAGGCACGGGCAGGCGCAAGGCAAGGCCTCGGCGCGGCGCGGCGCCGCCTCGTCCGTTGCCAGGAAGATGACCCGGGAGCGGTGGCGCGCGGTGGAGGACAGGCTGGCGGAGGGCTGGAGCCCGGACCGGACCGCCGGCCGCTTCCGCAAGGAGGGCATCCCCATGGCGGGCCGGGAATGGATATGCCAGCACGTCCGCGCCGACCGGAAGGCCGGGGGCCGGCTCTTCCTTTTCCTGCGGCGCCGCGGGAAGAAGCCGGACCGGAAGGGCGGGCGCCACTCGGGCCGGCAATGGCATTTCCTTAACGTTTCGGTGTCGTTTCCTTAAGGTCGCATGATTGTTCGGGGCCATTTCGCCCCTTTTCGGATCAATCCGTGTTCACGCGGTCTGCTGTCGCTTTCGGCTCCGCTTTCCGACCGGTTTTCGCGAGCGGCGCGGGAACGACCGTCCCGGCCGCAGCCGCGCCCTGACCGCGAGGATCGAGTCCGCCATGCGCCCGACGGCGTCGGCCAGGGCCGCGGTCTGGGCCAGGATCATCTCCTCGAGGTTGACGGCGAGCATGGCCAGCGCGTTGGAGAAGTTCGTCCGCATCTTCGCCCTGTCGCCTTCGTGCATGTCGTCGAGGAGGCTGTCGCCCTGGTTGGAGAACAGGCGTGCCATGGCGATGAGGTTGAAATGGGCGCAGGGTTCCTGGCGGACGCCGCGTTCGGTCCTGCCGTGGAATTCGTCCACCGCGATGACATGTTTGGAAGTCTTGCACGGCTCCTCGATCGACCAGCGGCCGTGATGGAGGTCCGAGAGGTCCGCCACGCTGTACCGGTCCGGGTCGTCGAGGGTCGCGGCGAGCGCGCATCGTTCATCGGCGATGTCGCAGCGGACCAGGCGCAGGACGACCGGAGGGACCGGGGTTGCGAAGCCTGCGGCCCGCAGCTTGCGCAGGGCCTCCTTTCCCGGCGCGATCCTGATGCGGGCGTCGTCGCGGTCGCCGTCGCGGAAGCTGTTGAAGGCGGCGGCGGAGCTGCGCTGGATGCGGAACGCCGGATGCAGGCCGCGCACGGTCATGGCGTGCAGCATGACGAAGGAGAAACATCCCCGGTCGAGGACCGCGACGTCGCCGGGGGAGCGCGCGTCGGGACGGGCGAGCGCGGCGGCGCGCTCGTCGGCGTCGGACGCGAGGAGGAAGTCGACGGGCATGCGGCTGTCGAGCCTGTACAGGCAGGACGGCAGGCCCTGCGGGTGGCGGGCGCCGTCGTCCGGGAGCGGATATCCGGCCTCGACGAGCGGGCGCGGCAGGGTCGGCTTGGAGCCGTCGACGGCGAAGGTCCGGTGTCCGTTCCAGTTCGGGTCGTGGATGCCGTGCGGAGGATCTCGCGGTGCAGGTCCCGGAACAGGTCCTCGTGCACCCGGGCGCGGGCCTTGCAGATCGAGGAGGCGGCGACCGGCTGCGGCTGCGGCAGCGCGATGCCGGACCGCCGGCACTGCTCCCACAGCTCGGCCGTCACGGTGGCGCAGCCTTTCTGTCCGCGCGCCAGCACCGGGCGGAAGACGAACAGCATGACGATGAGGCTGTCCGTCACCCTGCGTCTCTGCATCCATTCCCGGTCGTGGCGGGCGGCGATGCCGGCGGCCGCGTCGGCGACCCGGGACCACATGGCGACGAAGCGGCCGTCGGAGGCGGGAGGCCTGTCGCGGCGCTTCGGCTTCGGTTTCGCCTCTCCCTTCAGGATCCTGCGGAACTCCGGGTCGAGCGCCCTGACCAGGATCTCCTTGGCCGGCTTGGCGCCGCGCCCGCTGCGCTTGCCGGCGGTCATGCCGATCCGCTGCCAGCCGGCGGCCCTGCAGCAGGCGCCGTCGAAGCGGGTCGGGTCGACGAAGGTCTCGCACAGGACCGGGCGGCAGGCGTGCCGCTCCTCCCATCTGTCGGCGAGGGCGCGCAGCGCCATCGACAGCGCCTTCGACGCCAGGTTGTCGACGCGGACCCATGGCACCGCCAGAAAGCGGCTGTTCGACACCGCGAGGTGCAGCCGGCGGTCGCGGTCGGCCGCGCTCCACCCGATCCACTCGTCCCGGGCCGGCAGCGTCCGCGCCGCCGCCTCGAACAGCAGCACCGCGAGATGCCGCCCGCGGCGGTCGCGGACGAACCAGCGGATGCACGGCCCGAAGGGCCGCGGGCATCCGAGATGGTGGTGCCTGTCGACGAGCGCCTTCCACAGCGCCACGTCCTCCGGAGACGCCGCCTCCTCCAGCGACAGCGGCTCCAGGGCGGCGAGCGCGCAGGCGATCTCCGGCTGCGGGTCGGACGCCCGCACGCGGACGATCGGCTTGGGTTCCGACTTCGCCGCCGTGTTGCGCTTCTCCGGAAGGGTCAGGATCCCGCATTCCTCCAGGTGCTCGAGAAGCCGCAGGCCGGCAGCGACCCGGCATTCGCCTCTCGGCGTGGTCCAGTTCAGGTTCTCGCAGATGGTCTTCGACAATTCCTTGCGGCTGTCGTTCGGGAACAGCCCGACGGTCTCCTGGATGTCGGCGATCTGGCGCCGCGTGAAGCGCCGGCCCAGAAAGGTGGTGGACTTGAGGGCAGCGATTCGCGGGTCCATGGCTGAAAGCTCCTGACAGACGGTCCGATCCAAGCATGACATGCCATGGCCGGGGACGGGTGTCAACCCCGGGAAACCCGAAATTCCGCACCGCAGATAAAGACCAGTGAATCAGAGCCCTGCGTCCGGACGAAAATCAGAACGAAAATTCCGCACGACTAACAAAATGCCATTGGGCGGGCCGGGGCCGCATCCCGGACCGCACGGACATCTCCGAGCGCCCGGAGATCGTGGAGGCGAAGGAGCGGATCGGCGACTGGGAGGCGGACACGATCGTCGGCAAGGGCCACAGCGGCGCGCTGGTGTCGCTGGTGGACCGGGCGTCGAAATACACGCTTCTTCAGAGGGTTGGCAGGAAGACGGCGGCCGCAGTGGGCTCCGCCCTCCCTTCGCCCGGCGGGCCGCCGCCTGGGCGCGGCTTGCACCGTCCGGAGAGCGCGGCTACGCTGCGTTTCGACGGGACTTCAGCCGCCTCGGGCCCGGATCTCGGTCGCCCGGGGGCATGGATTCACCATTACAGGGCTACTTTCTGCGCCCGGGCAGCGCGCTCGCTGCGGAAATGGCCGGTGTTGCACTTCGGAGTGGAAGTGGGGCCGCGGGGTGTTGGCGACATCGCGGGATTTTCCGGAACTCACGAACTTCGGCGATGATCGGAGGGAAGCGCTGGCCCGATCCGTATCAGCACTTGAGGAAGCCATAGCCGCACGCATGCACGGCAATCAGGATGTGCCGGTTCCGTCGGCGGGCGATGTGTGTGTGGCGTTGCCAACGCTCACGGCGGTGAAGGTGATTCTGTATCAGGGCATGCGGGAGCAAAAGATTGGCAAGGCCGAGTTGGCGCGGCGACTGGGTTGGCACCTTCCACAGGTCGACCGGGCATTGGATGTCGAGCATCACTCGCGGCTCGACCGGATGGACAGGGCGCTTGGCGCCATCGGAAAACGGTTGATCGTGCAGGCGCAGGAAGTGGCTGAATAGCTATACCCCGGATAGCAGTTGGATCGTTCTTGGCCGGAAGGCACGTGGACGGTCTGCGCAGCGGACACCATGGCTGCTTCCGGACGCTGGTCGTAGTGCCGGGACGTGAGAATGCCTTCGGGAGCGGCTATGCCCAAAATCCGGCTCGGCAACACACCGGAAACGGTGCATCGGAAAGGATGGCCGTCGTGCAGCGGGCATGGTTCACCTGTTTACCGGTTCATTCGCTGCCTCGTCCTGATGGTCCGTGCGCGGGTGCATGATCATGCAGGAGAGTCTGGCATGAGAAATCGGCACGCCGGTATCGAAGAGCGGGGAAGAGTAGATGTTTGACGCGGTCTGGGCCGCATCTGTGCAGGGCCAGCGTCTGCGGTTTCCGTCGGATTGGCCATCGCTATTGAACGGGATCCACCGTCGGATTGAACTTTTTCCGGCTTCTCGGCGGTGATACGCTGTAGCAATGCGTACCCAGACCCTGCGACATGCAGCGACTTCCCGTTCAGAAAGCCGTAAGGCGCTCCGCATTGCGTTCTGCGCACACAGGGATCGAGAGCTGGGAGATTTTGCATCCCAATTCCGGCGCGAATCCGCGTGGCATTCGTTCGGCGAGGCGGGAAATCTCCATTGCGGGCGCATGCTCCGGGATCCATGCTGATGCGGCGGTTTTGGAGATATCCGCCAGCTGCGGGCCCGGTCTTGACCCTGCTTCCGGCCGGGCTGCTGATTGCCGTCTTGCTTGCCGCGTGGCTTTTCCTGGAGGCCTGCGGCGCAGTCCTGCCATTCCGCCCTTGGCTGTTTTCCGGCTGTACCGCTGCCTCGGCGACCGGCTCCGGCCTGGAGATTGACGGGGTTCTCGGGCGCCGGGCGGTTCTCGAAGAGCGGGTCGCAGCGCTCGAAACGCGGCTTGCCGGATGAGGTGCCTGCCTCTTGCGCCCGCGCCGCCGCAGCCGGCCGCCGGCCTAGATGCGGAGCAGTGGGCGGCGCAGGACATCCGGGTCCTTAAGGGCTGCTGGCTGCTGGATTCCGATTACCGGGTGCGGGAAGTCACGACCGGCGAGATTTCGACGGTCGTGGTCTGGCAGATGTGTTTCGATGCCGAGGGCAACGGCGATCAGGACTTTCGGTTTGACAGCGGCACGACATGCGAATCAGCGAACAGTGCACGGTTCAACGACGCCGGGCAGCTGGTGATTCTGGATCCCGACGACGTCCCCTGTTCGGACAACAGCCGCATCTTCCGGCGCGAGATCGCGTGCGACCTGCAGGAGGACGGGACGGCAGATTGCCTGAGCAGGCAGCCCGATCGCGGCGGCCGGCAGTCGAGCGTCAAGATCCGCAAGCCATAGGAGAGGATGACATGGCCGAAAACTTCCTGACGCGGACGACGCTTTCGCGGGAGAGCATGCTGCAGGTGTCGGGCCGGAGCGTTCTCGAACGCCACGCGGCGCTTCGCGAGGTGATCGCGGCCCGGGTGTCGGAGGAGGCCGCGAGCCTCTTCGCCGAACCGGTTCTCAGCCGCGGCAACGACGAGGCGCCGCCCACGGTATCCTGGTACGTGCCATGGCCCGGCGAAGGGCGGCGGCTTTCCTCGCTTTCAGGCGAGTTGCGGGCGCGGGCGGAGGCGCTGCTGACGCAGCGACTCGTGGCCATAGGCGAACTGCTCGACAGCCCGGACTACGGCCTTCTCGCGGGTGCGGCGCTGCACGTCGGTTCCGAGGACGACATCTGGGTGGTGGACGGTCAACCGGTGTTGGTGAACTGGGGGACGATGCCGCCGGAGGAGATGGTTTCCCGGGCGCGGAGAGATCGGCACTTTGCCGGAACGACGGGACGGTTCCTGCCGCTCGCAGCGGCTCCGGCGGTAACTGCCGCGGAACGGGAGGGCGGACTGCCACAGACCGGCGATGCCGCGTCTTCCGGAACTGCAGAGAAGGCGACCGCGGCTCCCGTGGCTGGCGCATCCGCTGGGACGGTCCCGAACGGCCTCGCCGCCGCAGCGGCGCACGCGGCCGAGACCCCGGGCGCGGTTTCGGCGCCGGAACCGGCACGCCAGGGTCTCGGGCACTGGTTGCCGCTCGTGTTTCTTCTCCTGCTGTCCGGCGCGGTTCTGTACTGGTTGATGCAGCCCGGAGTGCGGCTGTTTCCGCCCCCGCCGCCTCCGGAACTCGTGGATGACGCGAGTGCGGTTGCGATCGCCGAGGAAATCAATCGCTCTCTCGAATCACGCGCGGCGGCACTGGAGGCGGCGATCGCCGGCGCAACCTGCACGGACTCGGGACGGCTGGTCTTGCCGGACGGGCATTTGCCGGACGGCACCATGCCGCCGGCGGTCGCCGACGGCGGCGAGCCGCCGGATCCGGATGCGCCGGTGCCGGTGACAGGCGAACCGCTGCTGCCGACGGCGCCCGATCAGGTAACTGTCGAGCAGGGGTTGCCCGGCGATGACGGAACGCTGACTCCGAGGTCCACGGATCTTCTCGAGCTTCTAGAACAGCAGACGGTCCTTGTTCTGGTAAGGGGCGTAGCGGAAAGCGGCACGGGCAGCGGCTTCTTCGTGGGGCCGGACCTTGTGCTGACGAACCAGCATGTGGTTGCGCCAGCGCTGGCCGGCGGCGAGATCCTCGTCGCGAACAAGTCGCTCGGCCGGTTGCACAGGGCCGGGATCGTGGCCGCCGAAGGTCCGCTGGAGACCACCGGCAAGGATATTGCGCTGCTGCGAGTGGCCGGTACGAGGCAACCGTACTTCGCGCTTCGGGAGTCGTCGGAGACGATGAAACTCCGGCGCGTGGTTGCCGCTGGCTATCCGGCAGCGATCATCGAGACCGATCCGGCATTCGAGGCGCTCCTTGCCGGCGATGCGTCTGCGATTCCGGAAATGAGCGTGACCGAGGGAATCGTGAACACGGAGCAGAACTTCGGCGGACTTGCACAGGTGCTCATCCATACGGCACGCATCTCTCCCGGCAATTCCGGCGGTCCGCTGGTTGACGGCTGCGGCCGGGTGGTCGGAGTGAACACGTTCGGCCGCACTTCCGACGAACGCCACCTGAACTTCTCCGTGGCGAACGCGGACGTCCTGGATTTTCTCGGACGACACGGCCAGCCTGCGTCCACGGATGCGGAACCTTGCACGCCGCGTGCACGGCCGTCTGGTGCCGTGGACGTGACTGCGGACGCCGAGTGAGCGGGGATTCCTGATGGCGAGCAGGCGCATAGCGACGACAACGTCCGACGGGATTGTGGCGCTCGGTTCGGCGGGGCAGCGTTCTCACGACCTTTTGCGGGACGTTCTGCGGACGGAACTGAGCGAGCGCCACGCGGCGCTGATCGCCGAGCCGGTGCCGTCGGCTGACGGGACCCGCATCGACTGGTATGCGGATGGCGGCCCGTCCCGGCACCTCCTTGACTTGCCGGAGGCGGAGCAGGCGGCAGCGCTTGCGGAACTCGGGCGTCTTCGCGACGACATAGAGGCGCTGGCCCAGCGAATGGCGGAGCGTGGCGGGGCCAGTGACGGGCAGCTCGCAGCGGCGTTGCACCAGCTCCTGGAGGTTCCCGACCAGGAATCCGTCCACGTCCTTCCCGGCGAACCTTTGCAGCCGGTGCTCGTGAACTGGGCGCACCGGCGCGACGAGCAGGGCCAGGTGAAGAGCGTTCTCGCCACGATGGTGCGGCCGCTCCATCCGCAGCTCCCGCCCCCGCCCGAACCTGCGGTCACGGAGGCAAGGCGGCGCATCCTGTTCCCGTGGTGGCTTCTCTGGTGGTCCGGATGGTTGCTTCTCGCCCTGTTGGTCGCCTGGGTGCTCTGGCTGCTGATCCTTCCCTGCGGCGTAAGGCTGCCCTTCGGCGGTGCCGTGGGATTCTGCCCGGCTCCGGTTTTCGCCGAAGCTGACGGCGCTGCGGCGCGGCGCGCGCTTCTGGAAAGCGACATCCGCGCGTCGGAGCTCCGCCTTGCGATGCTGGAGGGCCAGTGCCTGCCGAAGCCGGAAGAAGTCGCCGCCGTCCCCGAGCCCGAGCCCGAGGAATCAGACGAAATCGAGGAACGGCTCGATCGCGAGGATGCGCAGCAGGGCGAACTCAGTTTCGCGCTGGCCTGGGACTCGCGATCTGACGTGGATCTATTCGTCACGTGTCCCGCGGGCAGAAAAATCGGTTATGACAACTTATCCGTGAACCTGCCAGGCTGTGACGGCAACCTCGACGTGGATGCCAACGGACCCGGGGAGCGGCTGCGCCGCGACCCCGTGGAGAACATCTACTTCACGGAGGCGGACAACGGCGAGTACTTGATTCTGGTAGACCTGCACGCAGCACGCGACGGAGCGTCGAGGGAGCGGTTCACCGTTCTCGTCAGGGACGGCGGCGAGACCCGACAGCTGACCGGGTCGGTCAGCACGTCGAACAGGGCATGGACCCACGTCTACCGGCGGCGATAGGCGCGCAAGTCCGGAGTGGAGCGCCGGGAATCGCGGCCTGAATTCATCGGCGGCTCCTCCCGGCCGGATTGCGTGACGGTTTTCGATCCGGCCGCGCCCGCGCGCCCGACCGAGTCTCGCGAACCGCGACCGCCACGCCCGCCCCGACAATCAGGGCCATGCCAAGGATCGAGAGGGGCGTCGGGACCTCGCCCCAGATCACGAAGCCCAGGGTGACCGCGAACGGGAGCAGGGCATACTCGAAGGGCGCCACGAGCCCGGATTCCCCCAACCGGAAGGCTTGCGTGATAAGGTATGCTCCCGCTGCGCTGCAGACTCCGGTCGACGCAATGACCAGGACGTCGACGCCGCCCGGCCGCATCCAGGCGCGCAGCAGGAAATCCATCGACGCATGCCCCTGGCCGGAGAAGCGTCCGTCGCCGATCGCAAGCCCCGTCAGGACGCAGACAGCGATCGAAATGATCTGGATGTAGAAGGTCATGGTCGAGGCGCGCTCGTCCAGACCCGTGTATCGCGTCAGCGTGTTGACGGTTGCGTATGAGGCGGCGGCGGCGAGGGGCAGCAGCATCGCCCACCGGAATTCGACGCCGCCGGGCTGCACGATCAGCAGTACGCCGAGGAAGCCGACCAGGAGCGCGAGCCAGCGCGGCAATGTCACGCGCTCCCCTAGGAACGCGGCGGAGAACACGGTTACGAAGAAGGGCGAGAAGAAGTAGATCGCGGTGGCTTCCGCGAGCGGAATGGCGGCGATGCCCGCGTAGAGGCACATGTTCGCGATCACGATGCAGGCGCCCCGTATGGCATGCAGGGCAGGCCGGCGTGTTTTAACGAGTCGCCAGCCGCCCTCCAATGGCATGATCAGGAAGAATGTCACGAGGAGCGCGATCGAGGCGCGGAAAAGCAGCACCTCGTGCAGAGGGTAGGATCCGCTGAGAAACTTGATCAACGCGTCGTTGATCCCGAACGCGAACGCTGCGCCGACAATGCAGGCGATGCTAAGTTGCGTTCTGTCGGGATTCATTGGCTCATGCGCTCGACGCGAAACTCGTCCGGCGCTCCGCTCCCGCGACAGGACGCATCGCTCCGGACAGTGAATGAATTGTCGCTCCCCTGCCAATACGGCCAAACGGGGTGAAATGTCGACTGCGGCCCGCCGCCGCCGTTGTCGAAGTTCGGGAGCGCGAAGGGTGCGCCGCTCTGTCGACCGCTACGCCCGCAGGACGGTCATCGGGAATGCCGTCGCGGAAGCCGTCGACATGTTCCGCACTGACGCGCTCTCCGCCGCCGTGCCCCTCCGGATCGACGTCGACCTGCAGCTCGCCATCATCGCCGCGACGCCCTGCCGCATGCTCGCTGACCGCATCGGGCAGGGGCACGAGAACCACACGCCGCGAACCCTGTTCCGGAAGTTCGTCCGCGCCATGGCGGACGTTTTCGTCGACGAGGACACGATCACCGTTCGCTGCGGACGCCGCGCCAACAACCCGTTCCTGGCCGGGAACGGATTCGCCGATGCGGAATGCTCGATACCCTGTCTCGAAAACCGAAGACTCCGCCTTTTGTTCGGCGACAAGTCAAGGCAAGCTTTCACATCATGAAATGCCGTGGATATTCAGGCTAGAAGTTCAACAGTCGACATCTTCATTCCGTTTTTGGAACATTCGTTCGGTTGGACAGAAAAGGAGACAATGATGTTCCACCACGCAAGAAAGGTCGCCGCAACGGTTGCGGCATCGGCCATGGTGACCTCGACCGCTCTCGCCGGCGAGCTTGTCATCAACACCGACACCTCCGAGCCGGCTCCAATGGCCGCGTTCGAGGCGCTGATCGCCGGCTTCTTCATTGAGAACCACGCGGCCTATTCCTGGCAGGAAGCGCTGGCTCCGATGGTGCAGGGCGAGGCTGCAATGTACGTTATGGGCAACTTCGCCGTCGCGCCGCTGCGCGAAGCGGGCCTCTCCGACGACCAGCTCGGATTCTTCCAGTTTCCGGTGATCAACCCGGACGTTCCGCTCGCCGAAGAGGCGCCGACCGACACGGTTCACATTCCCGCGAACGCCACGAACAAGGAAGATGCGAGGAAGTTCCTGGCGTATCTGGCTCGCGCCGACGTGCAGACCGAGGTCAATGCGACGCTCGGCCAGCTGCCCATCAACAAGGACAGCGAGGTCGGCGACGACAAGTTCCTGCAGGCCGGGTACAACATGCTGAGTTCGACCACCGGCGGCATCGCGCAGTTCTTCGACCGCGACGCTCCGGCGGAAATGGCGAAGGCCGGCATGGAAGGCTTCCAGGAGTTCATGGTGAAGCCGGAACGCCTTGACGCGATCCTCGAGCGGCTCGATCGCGAGGATGCGCAGCAGGGCGAACTCAGTTTCGCGCTGGCCTGGGATTCGAGGTCCGACTTGGATTTACACGTCACATGCCCCGCGGGCAGAAAGATCAATTGGGAAAACAGGTCCGTGAACCTGCCGGGTTGTGCCGGCAACCTCGACGTGGATGCCAACGGATCGGGGGGACGGCTGCGCCGCGACCCCGTGGAGAACATCTACTTCACGGAGGCGGACAACGGCGAGTACGTGATTCTGGTAGACCTGCACGAAGCACGTGACGGAGCGTCGAGGGAGCGGTTCATCGTTCTCGTCAGGGACGGCGGAGAGACCCGACAGCTGACCGGATCGGTCAGCGAGTCGAACGACTGGACCCACGTCTACCGTCGGCAATAGGCTCGCAAGCCCGGAGTGGAGCGCCGGGAATCGCGGCCTGAATTCATCGCCGGCCCCTCGCGGCCGGCTTGCGTGACGGTTTCCGATCCGGCCGCGCCCGCGCGCCCGACCGTGTTTCGCGAACTGCGACCGCCACGCCCGAGCCGACAATCAGGGCCATGCCCAGGATCGAGAGGGGCGTCGGGACCTCGCCCCAGGTCACGAAGCCCAGGGTGACCGCGAACGGGAGCAGGGCATGCTCGAAGGGCGCCACGAGCCCGGATTCCCCCAACCGGAAGGCTTGCGTGATCAGGTATGCTCCCGCTGCGCTGCAGACTCCGGTCGACGCAATGACCAGGAGGTCGACGCCGCCCGGCCGCATCCAGGCGCGCAGCAGGAAGTCCATCGACGCATGCCCCTGGCCGGAGAAGCGGCCGTCGCCGATCGCAAGCCCCGTCAGGACGCAGACAGCGATCGAAATGATCTGGATGTAGAAGGTCATGGTCGAGGCGCGGAAAAGCAGCACCTCGTGCAGAGGGTAGGATCCGCTGAGAAACTTGATCAACGCGTCGTTAACCCCGAACGCGAACGCTGCGCCGACAATGCAGGCGATGCTCAGTTGCGTTCCGTCGGGATTCATGGGCTCATGCGCTCGACGCGAAACTCGTCCGGCGCTCCGCTCCCGCGACAGGACGCGTCGCTCCGGACAGTGAATGACTTGTCGCTCCGGTGCCAAAACGGCCAAACGGGGTGAAATGTCGACTGCGGCCCGCCGAGCCCACCGCGTTTCGCCCTTACCCGCATGCCTGAGGCTCGACCGGCGCCGGTGACTTTCCGGCGGCCGGCCTTGCCTGTCTGCTCCGCCTGGCCGCCCTGTCCGGAAGGAACTCCCGGCCGGGCTGGTGCCCGGCCGGGACAGGGCTGGCTGCTTCCGCCGCGACGGAACTGTTTCGCTAGGCCGTCACATGTAGCAGTAGACGATTGCCGTGAAGGCCTGCGCGTCTTCAGCGATCCCGACCCATTCCCTGTCGGAACCCGGCCTCGCCTGACTGTACGGCACGTTGTTCAGTTTCAGGAACACCTGCGCAATCTGTCCCCTGATTCCGTAGTTGACGTTCACCGGGTCGCTTTCCCGATAGCCGTTTGAGAGCGAACCGGTGACAACTCCGATCACGTTCCCGCTCCGGTCAATGATGGGCGATCCGCTCGATCCGTATCCGGTTTCCGCATTGTGCTGGAAATCCTGGAGGTTCCCGTCGAAGCCGGAGAGCGATGAAACGACGCCGGTCGTGAAGGTCGGCCCGTGCTCTGCATCTCCGGGAAACCCGAGAATCGCGATTTCCTCGCCGAGCCTGGCAGGCAGGCCGCCGCGGAAAGTCGCGTGGGGCAGCGCGCCGTCGGCCCCGATTCTGAGGAGGGCGAGGTCGGCGGAATCGTTCGACGCGATCACCTCTGCTTCGACCTCGCCTTGACCCTGCCTGCGAACGGTCAGCGCACCGCAGCCCTCGATCACGTGATGATTGCTGAGAACGTGGCCAGCTCCGGAGACGAGGAATCCGGTCGCCTGCGCGGGACCGGGAAAGTCCGACTCCGGCATCGGGACGGCTTGATCGGCCGTCCCCGTCGAGACGGAGAGCCGCGCCTGCCTGCCCACGTCATCCAGGTCGTATGCGCCGATCCAGACCAGATACGTGCCGTTCTCCGGCTGACGGATGGAAATCAGGGGATCTTTGCCCGTGAAGTCGTCGTTGCAGGTCCAGCTTCCGGAGGGCGAGCGGACAACCAGCGTCGTGTCGACGTTGCCCCCGTGCGCACCGATCAGAATGGAAACCGGCTCGGCGTCCTGTTGGAGGCCGAACGCGAATTCGGGCCCGTCTCCCGACACGAATCCCTCGCAAACCCGACCGTTCAGGTTGGTTGCCATGTACCTGCCGCCAATCTCGAACCTGGCCTCGTACGGGTCGAATTCACCTTGCAGAAGGATGTCTGGTTCGCGGGAGCCCGGCAGTTCGGCAGGAGTCGGGAACAGCTCGAGACTCGCCGGCACCTGCATGTACTCATTATAGCTGCCGACCCAGATGTCGTAGCTTCCCGCATCCGAAGCCGCGATGAACACTTCCGGATTGTCTCCGGCGCCTCCGTCGTCATCGCAGAGGAAACCGCCTGCGGGCGTCCTGACGACGAGCACTGTATCCTCGGAGCTGAAGGCTGCGACTGTCAGCGATTCTCCGGTCGAGACGCTGTGATCGGGTTCGTCGAGCGAAATCCATCCTTCGCAGTCACTGCCCAGCTGCCTGGCCGAGTCCTCGCCTCCGGCAATGACGTCGATGGTTCCGAAGTCCGGCTGAACGCCTGAATCCTGCGCGGTCCCGGCGGAAGTTGCGCCCGCAACGAGCAGCGCGGCAAGTACCGGAACGGATCCGGCCAGCCCTGAACTGCGTCTCTTTTCGTTCAGTCTCATGATCTTTCTCCCTTTGTCCGTTTGGAACGGAATTCTCCGTCCCGTGCCGAAGTATCGGAAGCGAGGGGGAAGGCGTCATTCACGGCCCGTTCCCCCGAAAACATTTGCCGCTCCCCGCGCGCGCCGCGCGGCTCCTGCGGACGCGCTTTGCGACCCCGGGGGCTGCCGGCATTCACGAGGGGTGCCGGGACAGGCGAAGGATGCGACGCGTGCGGACCGGCAAAGGGCCGGCTCTCTCGCGGTGTCTGCCGCCCGCTCGCCCGCATCGTGCGGCGCGGCGGAACGGGAGGTCGGTCCCGGCGTTTCGAGCGGCGCCGGATCGGTGGCCGGCTGACCGTTCCGGATTCAGCGCAGGCGACGGTCGGTTTTCGTGTCGAAGAACATCGCGGTTGCCTGGTCGAATTCGAGCTCGACCGAGGTTCCTTCCGGAATCGGCTCGTCGCCCCGGGTTTCGACCACGATGCGCTCCCCTGTGGGCGTTGACAGATGGTCGAATGCCACGCCGCCGAGACGCTCACGGATCTCCACCCTGATCGGCGAGTCCGCCGCGCGCACCGCGAGGTTCTGGGGGCGCAACCCCACGACGACGGCGCTCCCGTCCGGCGGCAGGCCCGATTCGGTCGCGATTTCCCGGTCGGCGAGCGCCGGCACCCGCGCGCCGCTTCCCGACACGACGCCCTTTAGGAAATTCATGCTCGGAGATCCTATGAACCCGGCGACGAACCTGTTGTCGGGATTCCTGTACAGCTCCATGGGGCTGCCTACCTGTTCGATATGACCGGCCCGCAGCACCACGATCTTGTCGGCGAGCGTCATCGCCTCCACCTGGTCGTGGGTGACGTAGATCATCGTCGCCCCGATTTCCTTGTGCAGCCGCGCAATCTCCACGCGCATGTCGACGCGCAATTCGGCGTCGAGGTTCGACAGCGGTTCGTCGAACAGGAACACTTCGGGGCCGCGTACGATGGCCCGGCCGATGGCGACGCGCTGCCGCTGGCCGCCGGACAGCGCCTTTGGCTTGCGCGCGAGATACTCGCCGAGCTGGAGGATGCGGCTTGCCTCGGACACCTTCGACTTGATCGTCGCCCTGTCCACGCCGTTCATCCTGAGGCCGAACCCCATGTTTTCCTCGACCGTCATGTGCGGATAGAGGGCATAGGTCTGGAACACCATTGCCACGCCGCGGTCGGCCGGGTCCGCCCCGGTCACGTCCCTCCCGCCGATGCTGATCCGCCCCACCGTGGTTTCCTCGAGGCCGGCGATCATCCGCAGAAGTGTGGACTTGCCGCATCCGGACGGTCCGACGAAGACGCAGAACTCGCCGTGATCGATGTCGAGGTCCACCCCGTGGATCACCTGGACCTCGCCGAATCGCTTGACGGCTCCCCTGAGCGTGACACCCGACATTTGATCTCCTCCCTGCGTCTATTGCGAGACCGGATAGGGCCAGGACGCACCCTCCGATCCGATCTGGGCGGCCGTTCGCAGCAGCGCCGGCCGGAACTTCTCGAGGCCTTCGAGCGACATCCGGAAGGTGGATGTCGCCACGGAAACGGCGCCGATCACGTGGTCAGATCTGCCGAAGATCGGCGCCGCGATGCTGATGATCCCCTGTTCGTGCTCCTCCCGGTCGAAGGCAATGCCGTCGGCCCGAATCGCCGCGAGCTCCCTCTCCAGCGTCTCGACCGTACTGTGCGTGGCCGGGGTGAAGGCTTCGTACGTCTGCACTTCGAGGGCCGTTCTCCGCCGTTCGTCGTCCAGGAAAGCGAGCATGGCCTTTCCCACGCCCGTGCAATGCGCTCCCACGCGGCGGCCGGGGCGGGCCAGCGTCTGAAAGCCGTTTTCCGGAACCTTCTTCTCGACGAAGACAACCAGGCCGTTCTCCATCTGCGCCAGATGCACGGTTTCGTTGATGTCGGCTGCCAGGGATTCGATGAACGGTTCGGCAAGCGGCGCGAGCGACGACTGGTTCCAGGCATGGTGCGCGATCCTGACCAGCCGCATGCCGGGAACGTAGACGTGCCGGTCCTCGTCGTAGCCCAGCATGCCCTGGGTGGTCAGGGTCTGAAGCAGCCTGTGAAGCGTCGCATTGGGATAGGGGCTGACATCGCGGACTTCGGAGAACCTGACGCCCCTGCCGAAGGCGACGACGAGATCGAGTATCTCCATCGCCTTGCCAACGGTCCCGACGGTCCCGAGCTGCCTGTTCATCGGTTCACCCCGCTGGATCGTTCGCCAGAACCTGGAAGTACCAGTTGACATCTTTAGTCGATTGGGACTAGAAGTTCAATAGTCGATATCGTTGTTCCGTTTTATGGAACATCAGTTCGGTTGGACAGAAAAGGAGACAATGATGTTCCACCACGCAAGAAAGGTCGCCGCAACGGTTGCGGCATCGGCCATGGTGACCTCGACCGCTCTCGCCGGCGAGCTTGTCATCAACACCGACACCTCCGACCCGGCTCCAAAGGCCGCGTTCGAGGCGCTGATCGCCGGGTTTGAAGCGGAGAACCCGGACGTTACGGTCACTTGGAACCTGTTCGACCACGAAGGGTACAAGACCTCGATCCGCAACTTCCTGACCGCCGATGCGCCCGATGTCGCCAACTGGTACGCCGGCAACCGGATGCTGCCCTATGTCAACGCCGGGCTGTTCGAGGACGTTTCAGATGTCTGGGACGAGCATGGCCTGCGCGAAAGCCTTGCCTCCGCCGAAGCTTCGATGACCATCGACGGCAAGATCTGGGGCGTTCCCTACACCTACTATCAGTGGGGCGTCTACTATCGGAAGGACATCTTCGAGGCCAATGGCATCGCGGTTCCGACCAACTGGGACGAGTTCCTGGCGGCTGGAAATGCGCTGAAGGAAGCAGGCGTGACGCCGATCACCATCGGAACCAAGTACCTTTGGACGGCCGGCGGCGTGTTCGACTACCTCAACCTGCGCACGAACGGCTACGACTTCCACATGGCGCTGACCAAGGGCGAGGTTCCGTGGACGGACGACCGCGTTCGGGCGACCATGGCCAACTGGATGCAGTTGCTGGATGCCGGCTTCTTCATCGAGAACCACGCGGCCTATTCCTGGCAGGAAGCGCTGGCTCCGATGGTGCAGGGCGAGGCTGCAATGTACGTTATGGGCAACTTCGCCGTCGCGCCGCTGCGCGAAGCGGGCCTCTCCGACGACCAGCTCGGATTCTTCCAGTTTCCGGTGATCAACCCGGACGTTCCGCTCGCCGAAGAGGCGCCGACCGACACGGTTCACATTCCCGCGAA
Source organism: uncultured Amylibacter sp. (assembly GCA_963662815.2). Taxonomy (GTDB): domain Bacteria; phylum Pseudomonadota; class Alphaproteobacteria; order Rhodobacterales; family Rhodobacteraceae; genus JAPPHA01. The sequence continues at coordinate 173,258 of CAXXWA010000009.1, read as the reverse complement.
CGCCACGAACAAGGAAGATGCGAGGAAGTTCCTGGCGTATCTGGCTCGCGCCGACGTGCAGACCGAGGTCAATGCGACGCTCGGCCAGCTGCCCATCAACAAGGACAGCGAGGTCGGCGACGACAAGTTCCTGCAGGCCGGGTACAACATGCTGAGTTCGACCACCGGCGGCATCGCGCAGTTCTTCGACCGCGACGCTCCGGCGGAAATGGCGAAGGCCGGCATGGAAGGCTTCCAGGAGTTCATGGTGAAGCCGGAACGCCTTGACGCGATCCTCAAGCGGCTCGAAAAGGTCCGCGCTCGCGTCTACAACTAGGCGCGCTGAAAACTGCATCCCGCCCGCCTCGCGTGGCGGGATGCCAGAACCGCGCGTCGCGCGCCGCCCGGAGAGCAAGTCATGACGGCCCCGACCGCATCCGAGACGACAAAACGCACCGCTCGCGGTTGGTGGCGCCAGAACCAGCAGAGCCTGGCGCCCTGGCTTTTCCTTGCGCCTGGCGTCCTGATGTTCCTCGTCTACGTGATCATCCCGATCTTCCAGTCGATGAACATCAGCCTCTACGACTGGGACGGGCTCGGCGAAAGGGTCTATGTCGGCATGGGAAACTATGTCGAACTCATGGATGACGAGGCGTTCTACACGTCGCTCAAGAACAACGTCATCTGGCTGGTGCTCTACATGCTCGCGATTCCGGCGGGCCTGTTCGTGGCCCTGTTCCTGAATCAGGACGTCCGCGGCATCCGCATCTACAAGTCCCTGTTCTTCTTTCCGTTCGTGATCAGCCAGGTCGTCGTCGGTCTGGTCTTCTCGTGGTTCTACGACCCGTCGTACGGGTTGATGAACATCCTCCTCGGCTGGTTCGGAATCGATGCGATCCCGGTGCTGGCGGACGAACGCTACGTCACCTACGGGATCATCGCCGCAGGCCTGTGGCCGCAGACGGCCTATTGCATGATTCTCTACCTGACTGGCCTAAACGCAGTGGACCCCGAACAGATCGAGGCTGCCCGCCTCGACAATGCCAGGGGGTTCAGGATGCTGTGGTACGTAGTGTTGCCTCAGTTGCGTCCGGCAACCTTCATCGCCGTGGTGGTCACGGTCATCGGCGCGCTCAGGTCCTTCGACCTGATCTCGATCATGACCGACGGCGGCCCGTGGGGTTCGTCCCGGGTGCTTGCGTTCTACATGTATGAGCAGGCATTCAGCGAGTACGGTTTCCGCATGGGATACGGCGCCGCGATCGCAGTGGTCCTGTTCCTCATCATGATGGTCTACATCGCGGGCTTCCTGTGGAAAATGTACCGCGACGAGACGGATCGCTGAGATGTTTCCGGCACCGATAGCAAGGTCTTCGGCCAGCGCGCAAAGGCTCTACAGGATTGCGCTGCCGCTCGCACTCCTGCTCTGGCTCCTGCCGCTGGTCGCTGTTGCGCTGACCTCCGTGCGTTCGGCGGGGGACATCAACGCCGGCAACTACTGGGGCTGGCCGACCAGCTTCAATCTTCTCGAGAACTATACCGCCATCTTCCAGCAGACGCCGATCGGCAAGTACATCCTGAACTCGTTCAAGGTAACGATTCCGACAGTCCTGGGCGCGGTCGCGCTGAGCTGCATGACCGGTTTCGCGCTTGCCGTCTACAACTTCCGCGCCAACCTGCTGGTGTTCTTCATGTTCATCGCCGGCAACTTCGTGCCGTTCCAGATCCTGATGGTTCCGGTGCGCGAGCTAACTCTCAACATGGGGGTCTACAACACGATTACCGGCCTGGCCCTCTTCCACATCGCCTTCCAGACCGGATTCTGCACGCTGTTCATGCGAAACTTCATCAGGGCCATGCCGCGGGAGCTGATCGAGGCCGCGCGCGTCGAAGGCGTGACGGAGTGGCGCATCTTCTGGTTCGTGGTGCTTCCCCTGATGAGGCCCGCCATCGCCGCACTGAGCGTGCTGATCTTCACCTTCATCTGGAACGACTACTTCTGGGCGACCGTGCTGACGCAGGGCGCGGACACCCAGCCGATCACGGCGGGACTCTATTCGCTGAACGGACAGTGGGTCGCGGCATGGCACCTGGTTTCCGCAGGCTCGATCGTGGCCGCGATGCCGCCGGTGCTGATGTTCTTCCTCATGCAGCGCCATTTCATTGCCGGGCTGACGCTCGGTGCCGTAAAGTGATTCGAATCCGCCGTTCGCCGACCGGACAGCACTGTCGAACGGCAGTCAGGCCGATCCGACGCCGCGGGCATTGTCCGCCGACACTCGCTCTAGACCGAGGCACGCAACTGCCGTGACTGCAGGATTCGCGCGCAGCCGGCCGATTCGGCTCCTGCCGGCAGCTGCGGCGCTTGCCGCGGCAATCGGCGCGGCGCTGTTCCTGTCGGCGTCCGGCGCAGCCGGCCAGACCGCCGGCGCGACATGGCGCGGTCTCGTCGTTTCGCCGGAAAACCGCTGCGCGCCGTATTCCCGCCGGGACTATCCCTATCCGCCGTCGGTCGAGGCGACAATCGTTGCGGAGATGGACGGCCAAGTCTACGGGCCGTATACCGGGCGGTACTTCAAGAGCGCGAAACAGACCGACATCGAACATATCGTCGCCGTGTCCGAAGCGCACGACAGCGGCCTCTGCCGCGCCGACGGGTCGACCCGCCGGCGCTTCGCGTCCGACACGCTCAATCTCACGCTCGCGGCGCCCGGGGTGAACCGTTGCGGACGCGCAGGCAAGTGTCATCACGACGCGGGCGAATGGCTTCCGCCGATGAACCGTTGCTGGTTTGCCGGCCGCATCGTCGCCGTCAAGCGCAAGTACGGCCTCACGGTCGACGTCCGGGAAGCCGAGGCCTTGGAGAGCGTGCTCTCGGTCTGCAGTTCCACCGCCATGGAGTTCGCGGCGAATCGGCCCGAACGCGCGCCCGCAGACCCGGTGGCCCGGCCACCGGCTGGTTCCGCCGATACCGTCGACGCGCTCGCCATGTACGACGACAACCGAAACGGCCGCATCACCTGCAAGGAAGCGCGGCGCCACGGCATCGCGCCGGTGCAGCGCGGCCATCCCGCCTACCGGTTCATGCGGGACGGCGATGGTGACGGAATCGTCTGCGAATAGGCGACTTCCCGCAAAGCAAACCCGGTCGCCTGGCGCACGCCTACGGGTCGGTTCGGAAGACGGCCGAAACTGCGCAGTGGTCGGGATGCGGGGCCTCGCGGGGCGACTCGCTGAAGGACCCTTCCACCAGACTCGCCTCGGCGCCGCCGCCGGCGACGAGGTGATCGATATATGCCGGAAACCGGGGATCGCATCCGGAAGGCATTCCCTGCGTCAGCAGGAGAAGCTGCGCCGAAGGCGGCGACAGCAGACGCCATGCCCAGTCCCCGGGCAAAGCGAGGCGCCGGTTGAAGTCGCCCGCGATGACGAAGGCCGTCCCCGCATCCAGCCGCGCGTCCGCCCAGGTCCTGAGCCGCTCGAACTGGCCGCGAAGAGTCTTGCAGACTTCCCGCTTTCCGTCCTGCTCGTCCTGGCTTGCGCCCCAGCACCCGGACTTGAGATGCACTGAAAGGAGTCGCAGCTCGCGGTCCCCCTCCATGACCGTGATGTCCGAACCCCAGCGCTGAAAGGAGTCGTTGCCGCCGAGTTCGCTGAGATCGCCGTTGCGCCGATATGCGATGCCCTTGCGGATGGCAAATCCCGTCGCCAGGTGGCCGAGGTGAGCCTCGGGCCGATCCCAGCAGGCGCGGCTCCGCTCCATCGGGGGGCGGCCCGAGAGTTCAACATGCCAGTCGGAAGGAGGAAAGACATGATGCGCCGCCGCTGCGTTCTCCACTTCCTGGAATGCGACGACATCGGCGTCCAGCTTCCCGATCCGCCGGGCGAGCGCGGCGAAGTCTGCTTCGCTTCGACCAACGCAGCCATCGCCCTCGCCGTCATCAAGATGCTCGAGGTTCCAGGCCGCGATCCTCAGTTCGCCGGCCAGGCCTGCCGAAGTCGGCATGACTTGGACCAGCATGGCCAGCAACAGAATTCCGGCAACGCGCATTGTCATCTCCTCGTGCATCCGGCAAACCGGCGGCTTCCCGGTCCAACCCTTGTCAGTTCGCCGTTCCTGCCCGGCGGCAGACGGAACATCGGCAGCCTCACCCCCTTCGCGACAGCCAAAACGATGCGCCCCAGGCCGGAAGACTCAGCGCCACGGTGCATATGACGATCGCCAAGGGGCCCAGAAGTCCCGCAGCGATCGCCCCAGCCACGGAAACCGTGCCGAGTGCGACCCAGGTCCACAAGGCGCTCCGCCGGTAGCCAATACGCCAGAGGCGACGGCATGCGAGGGACAGCGGCAGGCCGCAGGGGACAAGCACCGCCAGCGATGCCGCCGCCTCTGCCAACATGGCGGGGTCCGCCGCGCTGTACCTCTCCGGCGGGAACCTCACTGCGGCCTGAGCGACGACCCCTACCGGCAGCCACAGCAGTGCCAGCGGCCAGAACGCGTAACGCCGCACCCGTTCAAACACCTTCATGCCACGGCGTTGTAACGGGACGGGCTCCCAAATCAAGTCGGGGTGGCGTGCCTGCCGTCTGCGTAGCGGACGAATTCGCACCGATCGTCACGGCTGGTTGATGTAGGCGTCCGGTTGGTTCTGTCCTTCTCCGGTCCCGCCGCGCGAGCGACCGCCATCATGGAGGCGTCCGCTGCGTTTCATTTGCCGGGGTGAGCGCGGCGGCGTCGATCGGCGCCGCCAGCCTCTTCCCGAAGGGAACCATATGCGAGCTTCGCTCGGCGGGCCGCGGCTGCCCCTTCGGCGGGGCTTGCACTGTCCGGAGAGCGCAGCGTCGCTCCGCTTCGACGGGACTTCAGTCGCCTCGGGCTACGAACTCCGATGTCCAAAGGCCTGGATTCACCATCATCGGGCCATCTTCCCCGCCCGGGCTGCGCGCTCGCTGCGGAAATGGCAGGTGTTGCTGCACTTCGGAGTGGAAGTGGGGTCGTATAGAATTCCCCTTCCGGACGCATGATGCCGTTTTCAGGTGGCCCGGGATGCATCCGGCGCTGAATCCGCGGTCGGCCCATCGACCGGATTCTTCGACAGGACAAGACGCACGGTCAACCCGGCACCTGCCCCGGAGTCTTGAATCTCCACGTCGCCCCGGTGGCTTCGGGCGACGCTCCGCGCAATCCAAAGACCGAGCCCCCATCCGCCACCGGCGCCTTCGGCGGAGGGACGCACCGGGGGATGGGCCGGATCCATTCTCTCGAACGGCCCGAACATCCTTTCGCGCATGTCCTCCGGGATTCCGCCTCCCCGGTCGGACACTTCGACTATCACGCGGTCGTCCTCGTCGAGGACACGAAGCGCCGTAAGTCCCTTGCCGTGCGTTTCGGCGTTCGTGACCAGATCCCTGATCGCGCGCTGTACCCCGACCGGTCTGCAAAGGAGAAGAACCCCGACGGGTTCTTCCAAGCCGGTCGCGACTCCGCTCGCGGTTCTGACCTCGAAACTGACGCGGCCGTCGGCGCCTTGCCGCGACAGGGCCAGGTCTTCGAAGACCCGCCTTGCGAAGGCAACGATATCGTGGAGGCCGAACTGCTCCTGAATGAGCCCCCTGTAGTCGATGCTTCCAACCTCGTCGACCATGCCCTTCATTTCGTCGATGCGCTCGGCGATCGGGCGCCTGACCGCGTCGTCGGCAATCAGCCCGACGCGGAGCGCAATTCGGTTCAGGAGGTTCAGCATGTCATGCGCGAGGCCCTTTTTCGTGTACTCGAACAGCCTGACCCGTTCCTCCCGTTCGGCGAGCAATTCCCTCTGGAGCCGCAGGTTCTCCCGCATCGTTCGCATTCGGGCTTCGCGCCCGTGCCAGGCCCAGACGAAAAGGGATAACGCGATCACGATCATGACTGCCAGGAACCCATCCATGACCAGCATCATGTCGCTCCCCGTCCGCCCGGACATCGCAAGGCTGCCGGTGCTCGCCGCGGCGGCGAGCGCGCCGGTGGAGGATCTTGCCGCCGCCGCATCCTTGCCGGCTTGACCGGACGGCGGCACGGCGCTCCCAGCTCGCAAGCCGGACTCGGCGGATTTCGACTTCGCGCCCCGTCCCGCCGCCGGCTTTTCCGCATCCCGCCCGGTGGGCAGCGGATCATGGACGACCCAGGTCACCGCCCCGGGCCGGATCTCCAGGTCCAGCAGCGGCCCGGATCGTCCCGTTGCGTCCCTTGATCCGGGATGCTCCGTCCCTGCCGGCGCGAGGCCGAGGCAGCGCCACTGCCAGAACTGGCTGCGCGGGGCATCCGCGATCCGGGAACCGGCGCATTTCGCTTCAAGCGCGATCGCAGCATTCCGCGACAGTTCGCCGACAAGAACGTCCATGCCGGCGAACGGGACGCCGGCATCCGCCGCTGCGGAGTACAATGGTCCTGCATCGTTCTCCGCGGCACGGAGGCGGTTGGCCAGATCGGAAAAGATGTCGTGCCCGCCGAGAAATTCCGAGATGAGGGTTTCGTCGTCGGCGGATCGGACCCTCGTCTCGTCGAGCGACCATTCGATTGCGAAGTGGCTGCAGATTCCGAAGGCGATGGCGACAAGTGCGGCCAGCAGGGTTGTCGTCCATCCGGAGTTGCGGATCGTCATGATGTCACGCGCCGCGCCCTGTCAACCGAAGGTCGTGACCTGTCTGCAGAACCGGTAGACCGTTTCCTCTCCGGCTGCCGTCCTGATGGCCTCCGTCGCGATCTTGTCGTGCCCTATCACGCTCCGAAGATAACCGATGTTGTTCGCCGCGCCCTCTTTCTGCCGCGACGGAAATTCGTGAATTCTCATGGTTCCGTCCACGGAGGTCAGAAGTCGGACCAGGACGTTGAAGGCGTCTCTCGCGCCCAATCCGTGAACGGGCTCGCCGGCGGGAGCAGTGAGCGTGCGCGCAGCGGTGTCGACCCGCCAGTTCCCTTTGTCCCCGCGCGCGTCGTCATCGCGAAACTCGAATGCCGCGGGTCTGTGGGTGCGCATGCGGATGCGCATGAAGAGTTCCGATATGTCGATGGGCTTGCGCATGAAATCCGAGACGCCCGGCCGCAGGACCACCTGCGGCGTCCTGTCAAGTTCGTATCCCGACAACACGATGATCGGCGCCGAGGAGGCATCCGTCACCTTGCCGATGATCTCGTAGGGATTGTGAACGGTATCCGGCATGTGGAGATCGAGCAGGATGACGTCGAAGCCGCCCGGTAGCCGCGCCAGCGCATCGCTGCCGGTCGCCACGGCCGTCACGTCGAACGCCTTTGCATCGCGGGTGTTTTCCAGAACCTCCTGCAGCAGCGCGTGGCCGAGCGTCTCTCGTTGCTCCCTGTCATCTTCGGCAAGCAGAACCTTCAGTTGCCGTGCTTCCGTTCTCTCGGTACCGCGCGCCTTCAGATGCCGCTGTCGCCCGCGTGCGGCCGCCGTTCGGTTCAGGGCGTACATCGGCCCGTCCGGCTGGCGCGTGGACGCGATCTTGTCCTTGCCGACGATCTCCCGGATTTCATTGATCAGATTGGAAACGTTCGCGGGCATCGCGGCTGGCGGGAGCGCTCCGGGCGATGATCGCAGGAGGTCGAGCAGAAGGTTGAAATGCGGCAGCCCGAAAGAGGTTCCCCTGGGCGCTCCGCGCGGAACGCCGACCGTGAACGATCTGCCGCCGGGGTCTCTCAGGGATCGGGAAATCGTGTCGATGCGCCATGTTCCGAGGGAGGGATCGTTCTCGTCGTCGGAGAATTCGTAGGATTGTTCGAGTGGCGCCCGAAGGTGGATTCGGGCGACCAGCTCGTCCAGGTGCGCGTTTTCCCGAACGAGGTCCGCTATCCCCGTGCCGAGAACGAATGCCGGGAAGTCCGCCCGTCCGGATCCGAATGTCGCGATGACGGGAAGTGTCGATGCTTCCTGGATGTCGGACAGGAGAGCAGGCGACGCGTCCTCGGCGGCGTCATGGAGAGGGCCGAAAAGAACGATGTCGATGTCGTCCCGTGCCGCGAGCGCATCCAGGGCGCCGTCCCTTCCGCCGGCCTCGACCACGTCGATTCCCTTGCCCTCCAGGTATCGGGCGCGGTACCGGCGCACCCCGGCGTGGTCGACGATCAACAGCGCGGTAAGCGCGGGCTGCATTCACGAAATCCGGCCGACGCGGGCCCGGTGCGCCCGGGATCGTTCGGCCTCGCCCCCGCATGTCGGCGGGATGGTCATTCCGCACGCTCCCGGATGCGAATCAAACCGTCGCGAAAGGCCCTGTAGCAATCGGTCGCGTCCCGCGCCCAGTTCTCGTCAACGAGCGATTCCGCCATGCCGACGGTCGCCGCATCCCGGAGGTTCTCGAACCTGGGATCATCGCACTCGCCGTCGTAGGCGAATCTGCCGGTGTCGTCTCCGAAGGAAATGCCGTCCAGGTCGCTGATCTCGGTCAGCCGGACGTTGCCGAGTTCATAGGCTTCGCGGCAATCGGAGGCGTCCCTGCCGACATCGAGACCGATCAATACATCGGCCATGACTGGCCCCCTGTCCGGGGAGAAGTCTTCCGCATTCTCGAGTCTCGGGTCGTCGCACGCGAAGTCGAAAGACCAGGAGCTGGAATTGTCGCCGAAGACGAAACCGTCCACCGAGCCGCCGAGGCGCGGCTCGACGAGGCCGGCCTCCATCGCCGCGCGGCAATCCGCCGCATCGCCCCCGAGGCTCCACCGATCCGGTTGCCCCTCGGCCATTCCGCGGCGGCTCGCGCCCGGCGCGTTCCGAAACCGCGGGTCGTCGCATTCGCCGTCTTCGGGCCAGGGGCCCGTGTTGCTGCCGAAGGCAAGCTGATGGCGCTCGTCGTACAGGCCGAACTTCCCGGAGACGTATGCGGACCGGCAGTCGGAGGCGTCGTTGCGTTCCCGCGCCCGGTCCGAAACCTGCGGCCGCGGGTCGACCTCGATGAGCGGCGCGAACCTGGGGTCGTCGCAGGCGTAGTCGCGCGGTTCGGCATCCGCGCCGAAGTCAATGCCGTCGATGCGGTCTCGAAGCCGGATGGCGCCGTCCCTGAAGGCCTCGAAGCAGTCCCGCGCGTCCATGTACATGTCCTCGGGATGCGCGTCGTCTGCCATTCCCTTGCGGGCGCCCCTTAAGTCATCTTCGAACCGCGGATCGCTGCAGAAGCCGTCTCCGGCAGCCGGGCCGATGTTGGTTCCGAAGTCGATCCTGTCGATTGCCGCGTTTTTGACTTGCGCGAAAGAGGCGCAGGCCGGCGCGAGCGCAAGGACGGCCAGCCCCGCCGCGATCCGGTTTTGCAGCCCGGCCCTGCGCGGATTCGCCCCGCCCTTTCCGGGTTCCTGCGCGCGCGGCTGCCGCAGGGCACGGGAATTGCGGCCGTCGCGCGCTCGATGCATCTCCCGTAGGCAACTGCCGGTCATCTGGATCTCCTTCCCGTCCTGTCGACGGCCGCGGGCCGGCCGGACCGCCGCGCCGCGCGACCCGGAGTTCGTCGCTCTCCCGTGACGCGAAGCGACTATCGCCGCGCAAACGCGGTCTGGCGATCATTTCCCGGCCCCCCGGGATAATTTCGCCGCCGGTTCGCCGGTTCGGGACCGCGTTCAATCCGGGGCCGGGACTTCCCGGCCGAAATCCGCCGATGTCATGCCCGCGCCGGACGCAATGACGCGCATCCGCTCGGCCGGGAACGGCCGCAGGAGCGCCGACGCCTCCTCGGGCGTCCCCGTCAGCCAGGCCTCGTGATCGGACGCGTCGAGGATCACCGGCATTCGGGCGGGGTGAACCTCTCGCACCAGGGTGTTTGGAGTCGTGGTCACGATGGCATGCGTCGCGAAGGAGGACTGCTCATCGCGGTAGCGGCCGGAGAACTTTCGCCAGAGGCCCGCGAATGCGAAGGGTTCAAGGCCCGCATCCCCGGTCACGCCGAACCAGTAGTGAACCGCGGGGCGGCGGCCCTTCGTCTCGCAAAAGGCCGAGGCTGGAACGAGGCATCGCCGCTGCTGGAAGCTTTGCCGCCAGAACGTCGATGTCTGCAGCTTTTCCATCCTGGCGTTGGCAACCGACTTTGGAAGAATCGGCTTGCCCGTCCGTTTCGACAGCTGCGGCAGGAGAAATCCGAACCTGCTCGGCGCGAGTTCGCGCCGCTCGCCGTCCGCGAGGCGAACGATCGGCGCGGCATGACCGGGAAAGATCGAAAACAGGGGTTCGGAATTCCCGAGGAAGTCGAACCGGCGCTGGACCTGAAAGACGTTGCGCATGGCCTCCGGCACTGTCGTGTTCGAATAGAGGTTGCACATGACTCCTCCGCCGCGATGCCCGTTCGAACCGGCCCGTAGACGTATATGTCAGGGGGCCGGTTCGCGCGAGGAGATTCACTGGCCGGCAAGAGGCATTGCCCCGCTTGGGGAATCCGCCGGAGAGCCCCCGCGGGGGCGCAGGATCAGGGAGCTGGCGGTTATCGGCGCCGCCACCGCACGGCGATTCCGCGAAATTCCGGCATGCTCTCCGCTTCCGGCGCGGAAAACCGGCTGACGGCTTCGCCGTCGACGACGAGGAAATGCAGTTCGCTGTGGATGCAGCCGGCGGGGCAGTCGCCCCAGGCATCCCGGAAAACGACGCGCCACGAACCGCTCCGCTTCGCGGCCCCGATGTCCGGCCCGTCGCCGACGAGCCAGTTCGGTTCAGCGCCGGTGACGCCCGGAACCTGGAGGTAGCGCCCCATGGCCGCGGGGACGTTCAGATCTTCGTCGAGGACGAAAACGGCGAGGCCCGCCGCCGGAAACGGCTGCACGGAGCGGAGTCCGAATTCGCGGTTCAGCGTGTCGAAGGCCTGGTTTCCGGTTTCGGGTTCAGCCCCCGCAAACCCTTCCCGGTGGAACGAGGAAACCGCCCGCATCAGTTCGGGTGCGAAGCCGAGGAGGACTTCGCCCGGCGCGAACTCCTCCCGGGCCCGAATGGGTTCGAGGTCGGGATGCAGCCGCCTGACGCGGCAGAGAACGCCCTCGAGTTCGTCGGCAAGTTCCCTCAGACGGCCCGAGTCCGGCAACGGGTCGGTGGTTTCACGATGATGGATACGCCGGGCAAGCGTCTCTGCATCTTCGCGCAACGCATCCCGCCATTCCTGCGAACCGGTGCCGGCGGCGCACTCCGGCGCAGAGGTCGCCGCCAGCGCGCCCCCGGCCACTGCGCAGACCGCGGCTGCGGCAATTGAGGCGCGAAGTCGAAGATGCATTTCGACGGATTGTTGGCATCCGCGAGACCGTAAGTCCATCCCGCAGCTACTGCGGTCGGGCGGGGTCGACGGAACCGGTGGGCTCGCAGCCCGCAATGCGCGTCCGCAAACGGCATTGACCCGGCGTCCCTTCGTGTGCTGTTGAATCCGTGTCAGGCGTCCCGAGTCGCAACCAGTGCAACCGGCTGCCTTCATCAACCAGGAACGGAGGAACGCATCATGTCCAAGGCGCCGCAACGGACCTGCGTGAACAGCTGGAACGAATGGGACCCTCTCAGGCATGTGATTGTCGGCTGCGCCACGGACTGCCACATTCCTCCGCCGGAACCGGCGCTCGACGCCAAGGTGCCGGTCGACTCGGACATGCGCGGACTCTGGGGGAAGCGGCCGCAGGAATCGATCGACCGGGGTAACGAACTCCTCGACGCTTTCGCAGACATGCTCCGCGCGCGGGGCATCCGGGTCGACCGCCCGACACCCATCGACTTTTCGCAGTCCGTCAGGACTCCGGATTTCGAGACCGGAAGCCAGTTCGGCTGCATGCCGCCGAGGGACGTCCTGCTGACCGTCGGCAGCGAGATCGTCGAGGCGACCATGTCCTACCGGTGCAGGTGGTTCGAATACCTTTGTTACCGACCTCTTCTGGAGCATTACTTCGAGGAGGACCCGAATTTCCGGCACGAGGCGGCGCCGAAACCGCGGCTGACGGACAGGGACTACCGGCCCGACTACCTGTCCGAGACGATCAGCGTCGAAACCCGGCTCGAGTGGACCGAGAAAAGGCACTTCGTCACCACCGAGGAGGAACCGCTCTTCGATGCTGCCGATGTTCTGCGCTTCGGCAGGGATCTGGTCGTTCAGCACGGCTTCACCACGAACCTGAAGGGAATCGACTGGTTGCGCCGGCACTTTCCGGACCACCGCGTGCATGCGGTCAATTTCCCGGGAGATCCCTATCCGATCCACATCGACGCCACGTTCACGCCGCTGCGGCCGGGCCTCGTCCTGAACAACCCGAGGCGCCGTCTCCCCGTCGCGCAGCGGAGGCTCTTCGAAAGGAACGGATGGGAGATCGTCGACGCGGCGCCGCCCGCGCACAACTCGCCGCCGCCGCTCTGCTATTCCTCGGTCTGGCTGTCCATGAACGTACTCGTTCTCGACCCGAAGACCGTATGCGTCGAGAAGTCGGAGGTCTACCAGGCGGAGCAGCTCGACCGCCTCGGGATGGAAGTCGTCGAGGTCGAGCTTCGCGACGCGTATGCCTTCGGCGGCGGACTGCACTGCAGCACTGCCGATGTCCTCCGCGAAGGCGGCTGCGAGAACTACTTCCCCGATCAGTCCGCCGCGCGCTGATTCCGCCCGGCCGGCTATGGAAGGCGCGGCCGGTCTGCGGTATTCGGGGAAGACCATTCGAACGCGACCGATGGAGAGAGATATGTCACGCATTAGGCGGTGCGGGGTCGGCGGTCTGGAAGTCATCGCCATGCAGGATGGCGCTACCGAGTTCGGCAAGGAGATCTTTCCGGATGCCGATCCGGATCATGTCGATGCGCTTCTCAGGGACGCCGGTCGGAATGCGATCGAGACCAGCGTCAATGCGTTTCTCGTCCGAACCGGCGACGCGATTGTTCTCGTCGATTCCGGGGCAAGGGATATCTTCGGATCGAGTTGCGGGTTCCTTCCGGCCGCGATGGCGGAGGCCGGCGTCGACGCGGCGGACGTGACTCACCTCCTTCTTACGCATCTGCATCCCGATCACATCGCCGGGTCCATCGACGGCGACGGAAACGTCCTGTTCCCGAGAGCCGAGGTGTTCCTGACGGAGACAGAGCGCGGGTTCTGGACAGACGACGGCAATTTTTCCGGTGCGGATCAGGACACGGCCGCATGGCAGCAACTCGCGAAGTCGGTGCTCGCAGCTTACGGCGACCGAGTCACGCCGGTTGCGGACGATGCCGAGATTGCCGGAGGCGTCTCGCTCCTTTCCCTGCCCGGCCACACGCCCGGGCATGTGGGATTCAGGGTGGATTCCGGTAACGAGTCCTTCGTGAGCATCTGCGATACCGTTCATGCGCAGACGCTCCAGTTCGCCGACCCGGACATCTGCGTTGCATTCGATGCAGATTCCTCGGCTGCGGCACGGACCCGGAGACGGCTTCTCGACATGGTCGCATCCGATCGCCTTCCTTTTTCCGGAGGGCATGTCCTCGGCGCGAATGTAGGCATGCTCGAACGGAGTGGTTCCGGGTATCGGCTTGCGGGATAGGGTTGGCGGATTGGCGGGGTGCTCCCGTCTGGGTCGCCGCGGTCCAGGCCGAACCCGCGGAGGCGCTCGTGCGCTCCGGTTGACGTCGCGCCGGGCCTCGGCCTTGCCGCTTTCGCCCGTCTGCGGGTTTTTCGATTCGTTCCCGTTCGCGCCGCCGGCATGAAAGTGAAGACTCGGGAGCGCGTGTGCCCGGCAGGGAGGTAAGGCATGGTGATCGGGGATGCAGGAGAATTGTCGGAACGCCTGCTGGAAGCCGCGTCGAAAGCCGGCGCGGATGCGGCTGACGCGGTTGTCCGGTCAGGCCGGACGATATCCGTTTCCGTCAGGGCAGGGGCGCTCGAACAAGCGGAGAGTTCGGAAGGGATCGAATTCGGGCTCAGGGTGTTCGTTGGATGCCGGCAGGCGGTCGTGTCCGGATCGGACAACGCCGACGCAAGCATCGCCGAAATGGCGGACAGGGCGGTCTCGATGGCGAGGGAAGCGCCGGAAGACCCGTATTGCGGACTGGCGGGCGCGGAGCAGCTCGCCGTCGACACGGACAATGGCCGGCTGGATCTGGAAAGCCCGGACCCGCCTCCTGCGGCGGACGAACTCGAGGAGCGGGCGCTGGCCATGGAAGCGGCGGCCCTGGCGGTTCCGGGAGTTTCGACGGTCGATTCGTCCGGAACCACATGGGGACGGTCCGAGAGCGCGGTCGCCGCGACCAACGGTTTCCGCGGCCGGCGCGCCGGGACGTTCTTCGGGGCGGGCTGCACCGCGATCTCGGGCGACGGCCTCGACATGGAACGCGAGTGGCATGCGGAGCGCCGGATCCACGGCAAGGACATGCCGCCGCCGGAGGAGATCGGCAGAATTGCGGGGGAACGCGCCGCCGCGCGCGCCGGCGCGGGCCGGCCGCCGACCGGCGCCTATCCGATTCTCTTCGATGAGCGGGTCGCGGCATCCCTCATCGGGCATCTTCTCGCTGCGATGAACGGAGCGGCGATCGTTCGAGGATCGAGCTGGCTCAAGGACGCCATGGAGACGCCGGTCCTTCCGGGCGGCTGCTCGCTTGTCGAGAATCCGTTCCGGCAACGCGTCTCGGGTTCGCGCGTCTACGACGCGGAAGGCCTCCCGAAGGCTGAGCGGAAGTGGGTGGAATCGGGCGTGCTCCGGTCCTGGATTCTCGATCTCGCCACTTCGAGGAAGCTCGGGTGCGACAGCACGGCAAACGCGTCAAGGGGCGTCGGCGGCCCGCCGTCGCCGTCGGCTGGCAACGTTTCCCTGATCGGACCGTCGCGGTCCCGCGGATCGCTCGTCTCCGACATGGGCGCCGGCCTGATCGTCACGTCGCTGATGGGAGCGTCGATCAATCCGACTACGGGAGACTATTCCCGCGGCGCGTCCGGCTTCTGGGTAGAAAACGGGGAGGTCGGCGCGCCGGTCAACGAATGCACGATCGCCGGAAACCTTCGCGACATGCTCCTCTCGATCATCGCGGCCGACGATGCGCGCCCGCATCTCTCCCATGTTGTCCCGAGTCTTCTGGTCGAGGGGCTGACCATTGCGGGATCCTGAAGCGCGCGCGGACGAACCGCGGGACCGGGAAGACTGCAGACTCATCGTCGAGGCCGTCGAGGCTGCCGGGCAAATCGCTCTCAACTACTTCCGGCGCGATCCCGAGGTCTGGGACAAGGGATCCGGCCTCGGGCCCGTAACCGAAGCCGACTTCGCGGTCGACGCCGCTCTCCGCGACCGGCTCCGCGCTGCGCGTCCCGACTACGGCTGGCTGTCGGAGGAGTCGGCCGACACGCCCGACCGGCTGTTGCGCGACAGCGTGTTCATCGTCGATCCGATCGACGGAACCCGCGCCTTCATTGAGGGCGGCCGGGACTTCTCCGTTGTCGTTGCGGTCGTGCGCCGCGGTCGGGTCGGCGCGGGAGTCGTGCACATGCCGGCGAGGGAGAAGACCTATGCCGCGACGGATGGCGGCGGGGCACTGTTCAACGGCAGGCGCATTCTCGCGAACCGGAGCGCGTCGCTCGCGGGCGCACGCGTGCTCGCATCGCGAACGCAGATCGAGCACGGTCCCTGGCGTGTTTGTCCTCCGCCCGTCCAACGCCACTTCCGGAGTTCGCTTGCCTACCGCCTCTGCCTTGTCGCCGAGGGCCGCTTCGACGCCGTACTGACATTCCGTGACTGCTGGGAGTGGGATGTTGCCGCCGCCGACCTCATCTGCCGCGAAGCGGGGGCGAAGGTGACCGGGCAAAGCGGGCTTGCGCATGCCTACAACAACCGCGAACCGCGCGTCCCCGGAATTGTCGCCGCACCTGGTCCGCTGCATGAATCGTTCATGGCGCAGCTTCGTACGCAGCGGATTTGACGGCCGCGATGCCGCCTTGACGGGCGGCGGCACAATCCGGCAAGGAAGCCGGGACGATTTGCTTCGAAGGCGGTGCACCCGGAGCGATTCCGTTGCATCCGGCGGCGGGCAGGTCTAAACCCGTCCGCATCCGGCGCCAGCCGACAAATTCCGGAGAAACGGACATGGCGCGACGTTTGCATATCGTATTCGGCGGCGAACTCGCGGATCCGGAACGGGTCGTTTTCCGCGACCTGAATGAGGTCGACCTCGTCGGCATCTTTCCGGATTACCAAACTGCGTATGATGCCTGGAAGGAAGTCGCGCAAAAGACCGTCGACAATGCGCGCATGCGCTACTTCATTGCCGACCTGCACCGGTTGCGCGAGAGTGCGCCGCCGCCGGGAAGTGACGGAGACGCGTCCGGCGAGGCGTCTTGACCCGCCGCCCGCCCGCCGGTCGCAGGAGCTGGCGCCGCGCCGCCGCAGGACCATCGATCTCCGGAGGCCGCCGTCTGCGGAGGAAGCGGCGCGGACAGGTCCGCGGCGCCTTGACCGAATGAAGCCGCCGCTCTTCTGGCACCGTCCGCCCGCTCGCCCGGGACCGGTATCCGCCGCCCTGCTGCCTTTGGCCGTGCTCTGGACGGCCGCGGCTCGCCGCCGGCTTTCCGGGGGCGCGCGCGTCCGAATCGGCGTTCCTGTCGTCTGCATCGGAAACGCGACCCTCGGCGGAACTGGGAAGACGCCGACTGTCATCGAGGTCGTCAGGCTGTTCAGAGAGGTCGGCACGGACTCGCATGTGCTCTCGAAGGGCTACGGAGGGTCGCTGCGGGGGCCGGAACGAGTGCAGGAAAGCGCCCACGCCGCGGATGAAGTCGGAGACGAACCGCTCCTCCATGCTGCCTTTGCGCCGACATGGGTCGCGAAAGACCGCCTGGCGGGCGCGCGCGCCGTTGTCGCGGCCGGCGCCGGGTCGATCGTCATGGATGACGGTTTCCAGAATCCGGCGCTACGGACAGATCTGTCCGTCATGGTCGTGGACGCGGGCGCCGGTTTCGGCAACGGCCGCGTGTTTCCGGCGGGCCCGCTCAGGGAACCGGTTGCCGACGCCCTTGGCCGGGCCGACTTCGTCCTTTCCGTCGGCTCCGACGGCGAACACCGCCGGCTCCTCGCCGACTGGCCTGTCTTGGCGACCGCGACGATTCTGCGGGGATCGCTCGAACCGCTGGGGACGGGCATGGACTGGAGCGGTCAGCGTGTCTTCGCGTTTGCCGGAATCGGCCGCCCGGCCCGATTCTTTGCTACGCTTCGAGCGGTCGGGGCCGATGTCGCCGGTGTCCGGAGCTTCGCGGATCACGGCAGTTACTCTGATGCCGTGCTCGCAAGACTCGAAACGGAAGCGGCGCGGCTCGACGCGCAACTGGTCACCACGGAAAAGGACGCGGTCCGGCTGCCGGCCCGATTTCGACAGCGCGTCCTGACGCTTCCCGTCCGCATGGTTTTCCTCGATGACCAGCCGCTCCGCGCGGCGCTCGAGGATCTGGCGAAACGGCGCCCGGCGCCCGGCAACGGGAATGCGGCATAGCACCTGGCGCACCGCCGTCCGGTTCCGCCCTTCAAAGAATCCGCCGGCCCGCGTTTCGTCAGCCGTCTGTTCTTTCGAGCACGGTGCAGTAGTTCGCGACGCCGGCGCCGCCCATGTTGAAGACGCATCCGAGACCGGCGTCCGGGCACTGCATGCCGCCCGCCTCGCCGGCAAGCTGCATGGCGGCGAGCACGTGCATCGACACTCCGGTAGCGCCGACCGGATGGCCCTTCGCCTTGAGCCCGCCGGAGAGATTCACGGGAAGAAGGCCGTCCCGTTCGGTCAGGCCCTCGTCGATAACTCGTGCTCCCTTGCCCCGGGGCGCCAGACCCATGGCTTCGTAGATCATGAGTTCCGCGATCGTGAAGCAGTCGTGCACTTCGGCAAAATCGAGATCCTCGACCGCGATTCCGGCGGCGTCGAAGGCGCGGCGGAAAGCGGTCGCCGGCCCCTCGAAGGCGAGTAGATCGCGCCTCGACATCGGCAGGAAGTCGTTGACCTGGACCGCCGCACGAAAACCGAGATTGTTCGGCAGTTCCGCGGCCAAGTTCTCCGCGACCATCACCAGCGCGGCGGCGCCATCGGTGATAAGCGAGCAGTCGGTCAACCGCAGCGGGGCTGCGACGATCGGGTTCTTCTCGCTCACCGTGTTGCAGAAATCGAATCCGAGGTCCTTGCGCAGCTGCGCCAGCGGATTGCCGAGAGCGTTTGCGTGGTTCTTTGCGGCAATTCGCGCAAGCGACGCCGATGCGTCGCCGTGTGCCTGGAAGTACGATCCCGCGATGCGCGCAAAAATTTCGGGAAAGGAAAGCGCGGCCTCTTCCTTCTGGTAGGAAGCGCCCGCGAGTGCCCGCGTGACGCCGGCCGTGTCCCTTTCCGTCATCTTCTCGACGCCAATGACGAGAGCCGCACTGACGGAACCCGCCCGGATGGCGTCGCGGGCTGCGAAGACGGCCGCGGAACCGCTCGCACAGGCGTTCTCGCACCGCGTCGCCGGCTTGAACCGCAGCGCGTCGTCGACCTGCAGCGCAAGCGACGCGGGGAAGCCCTCCGCCACCAGGCCCGAGTTGAAGTGGCCGACCCAGATCGCGTCAACATCGCCCGCATCCATACCCGCATGCGTCAGCGCTTCCCGCGCCGCTTCGGTAATCAGGTCTTCGAGCGACCTGTCCTCATGTCTGCCGAAGGCCGTGTGCCCCCAGCCGGCAATCCGTGCTTCCATGTCGGTTCTCCCCCAATCAGGCATCAACTGTACTTCGGCGCGCCGCCTCCGTCGACGGCGAGTTCGATTCCGGGGACGCATTGCGACTTGTCGGATGCGTACAGGACCGCCGCGCACTACCCATAGATCTTTTTGCCTCCAATAACTTGCGGTTCGTGCCGCAATCGAGACGCCTTGACCGCGAATTACGCGAGCCACAGCACGCTTCTTTCCGAGCGCGGCCGCGAGCTTCTGTCACCCCTTCTGGCGGCCGCGAGCTTTTCCGGGCGCTCGGAGATGGCGTCGCCGGGGCCGCGGCGCCGTGGTCGCGCGGCGTCCGCAGGTTCTGGACGATCCCGTGCCCGCCGCCTGCGGCGTTCCGGAGCGCGCCGGCGCCGTCGCGGGCCTTTTCCTGAAGCCGGTCGGGAACCGGGACGAACGGCACATCCTGTCGGCGCTCCTGCGGGATGAGCATCCGCAGGGCGCGGTGCAGCACGGCGGCCGGCAGCTGCGCTGACTGATCGGCTCGGATCACGGCTGGCTCGACGGCTTCGTGTTCGCAAGCCCGTCGTCGAAGCTGTCTGCCGGGAACCGCTCTTATGACCCCCCGGCCTGTCAAGCCTGATCTTCGCGGCTGCTCCCGCCGCCTCTCCGCCGCGGAAGCGGAAGCGATCCGGCCGATTCCTCCTTCCCGGCAGCTTTCCCGATATCCTCGATGTCGATCTCGCCTCCTTCAGGCAAGTGGCTGCTCCGGCGCCGCGCCGGGAATGGTCCGGGCAGAACGTCGCGGGTTCCCCGTCGCACGGTCAACGTGCAAGCCCAGCTCCTGTCCGGTTCGGCTGACCGGCTCGCGCCGGCCTCGCGGCCGCAATGCCTCATTCAGGTCGATGCGACGTTCCGGGAGGCGGGACCCATCTGAAAGGACGGTGCCGCCTGCTGCGGCGAACCATGCAATTCCATGGCCGCACGCCTTGCCCGGTGTCCCCGGCAGGCCCCGTCGGGCCGCCCGGGTGTTCGAATGTCTCCCGTCCTCCCCCGGCTCATGCCTTCGAGAACACGGCGCCCTCGGGCACCAGGCCGGTGGTCGCGAAACGCCACAGCGTGATCAGGAGCTTGCGCGCCAGCGCGACGATCGCGCGTTTCCGCGCGCGCCCGTCGCGGGCGCCCGCGCAGCCCTTGCACCAGAGGGAAAGCGCGCTGTCCGGCTGGAACTGCAGCCAGCGCCAGGCCGTCCGGACCAGGTGCTTGCGCAGCATCGAATTGCCGGCCTTGCCGGTGCCCTGGTCGACGCCGCCACTCGCCCAGGGCACCGGAACAAGGCCCGCCAGGCCCGCCAGCTCCCTGCGGTTGCGGAACTCCCGGCAGAAGAGCTTGGCGACCGGGAGCAGCGCGTCGTTGACGCCGATCCCGCTCAGCGTGGCCGGCACCGCCGCGTAGCGGGCATGCCGTGCCGCACCCGAAGGTTCATCCGAATCCGAAGCGACTTCGCCCGCCGCGGATCCGGAACTGCCGCAGCCATGGCTTCGACGGCCTGCTGTCGAAACTGCGCAAGGACGTCGGCAAGCCGCGCCGCACGGACGTCGAGACCGTCGAGATCCTGCTCGCGACCAGGCGCGACAATCCCGCGCTCGGCGTCTGCAAGGTCATCGAGGCGGCCCGCAGTGCCGTCGCCGCCGACATCCCGCTTCCGCCGACCACCGTGCACCGGCTGTTCGGCTGCGAGGGGCTCACGGCGCGCCATCGCACCGGCAAAACCAAAGGCTGTACGAGCCGGGAAGCCGGCTTGGCCAAGGCCTTCGAGCTGATGATGTCGGCACAGGGAAAATGGCGCAAACTGGACGGATCAAGTCGATTGCCCGACATCACTCAAGGCATTGCCTTCATCGACGGCAAGCAACTCCAAACCGCCGCCTGATCACCCCATCAACAACTTTCGGGCATGGCGCGAGCCGGGCGTCGAACATGGTGATGTATTCAAGGCGACGGGTTGGAAACGCAAATGCCATCACGCAGAACGCGTCGCCTGAGCGGCCTTTGTGATAGGGCGTCGTCAAAACTTGCGCTCTGAAGGATCACCAAATCCGCGCGGCCACCGACATTGAAATCGCAGACGCCCCCGCAAATTCCCTTCAACAGATGCCTATCATCCCGGACGTGACCTGACAGCGCAGCAAGGAAAGCCGATTCAAGTGGATCTGCATTGCCGTAGCGAAAGAAGAAATCCCGAACATTGTCACTGCCGAACAAGACGGGAACCCCCGCCTCCAGAAGAGAATTGAGAGCGGTCACACCCCGCTGTCTCGGGTTCTGTGCGTTTCGGTCCTGCAGATATAGGTTGGTCGCTGGCAAAGAAACCACATCCACCCGGGCTTGCAGAAACGTGTCGATCACACGATGCAGGTCCGCATCAGCCAGTTGCGACAGCGTGCTGCAATGGCTAAGAGTGACCCGCCCCTCCAGATTGAACCGGATCGCGGATTGCGCCGCATATTCCGACATCATGCGATCCGCGTTCAGGTGTTCGTCTACGTGAAGATCGACGTTCAAGGCGTTGTTGGCCGCGAATTCCATGATAGCGTCGATTGATCGTGCTGGGTCGTCATAGAATGCAGGCACCGCCCCCACATATGTGGCCTGAAGCCCTTTAGCCGCCGACATATATGCCCTTGCTTCACCGGATGCGGGGTCGAGTTTCGTGGTCAGAAAGGCGACCGTTTCAACATCCATCACCCCATCAATTTCCTGATTTGCCAGCGCGATCCCTTCCAGCGCGCGGAAACCGGACATCTTGTCAAGATCCGTATGCGTTCTGATGGCCAACGTGCCCATCGACAATGCCTGGCGAAAGAGCCTTTCGGATCGGGATCGGTAATCCGCAACAGTCGCGGACTCACGATCCAGAACAGACGCCTCGATGGCCCCGGCGAGCGAGCGCGCATCCGCATCGACATTTGAATACGCACGGTTGGCATGGACGTGTGGCTCATAAAATGCTGGAAGAGCCAAGCCATTCGAACGTTCCTGATCGCTTTCGGATATTGACGCGATCAGACCGTTCCTTATCGGCAGATCGAACAGCCCGGATCGACCGGGCAAGTTCAACCCGGTCAATTTCAGGATCTGTTTGCCGCCTCTCATGCCGGGCGCGGCAATGCGTTGTCACCGCGATCCGACACGATGGCGTTGGTGGTGGAGGCAGCCTTGCGAAAGCCCCGTGTATTCAAAGCACACCCTTGGCTTCGAAGATCTCGCGGATCTGGCGGACGTAGCCGTGGAAGACCGACGACTCATGCGCATCGTTCCAGTTGCGCGGGCGCGGCATTTCGATCCTTAGATCGAGATCAATCTTCCCGGGACGGGGCGACATCACCAGCACGCGGTCGGCCAGGAAAACCGCTTCGTCAATGTCGTGAGTGATGAAGAGAACCGTATTGCCCAACCTCTGCCACATCGCTTCAAGGTCAACGATCATCTTTTCCCGCGTCAGAGCGTCCAGCGCCCCGAAGGGTTCATCCATCAAGAGCAGCCCCGGTTCCTGGATCAGGGCGCGGCAGATCGCAGCACGCTGACGCATCCCTCCTGACAGCTCCGAGGGGTATTTGTCACCGAATCCGTCGAGACCAACCTGACACAGGAGTTCAGCTGCCCGCGCTGCCGACTTCGCGTCGATCTGTCTCTTGATCTCAAGCGGCAGAAGGATGTTGTCGCGAACATTGCGCCAGTAAAGCAGCAAGTCGGATTGGAAAACGACCCCAACCTTCGGGTGCGCCTTGCGCACAATTTCACCGTCGACGCGGACCTCGCCATCGGTGGCGGGAATCAGCCCGGCCAGCAGCGACAGCATCGTGCTCTTGCCGCATCCGCTGGGCCCCACACAGGCCACGAAGCTGCCAGGCTCCATGTCGAGGTTGATCGTGTCGAGGGCGTGAACGGGCGGGCCCTCGCGGGTCTCGTAAGTCTTGGAAACATTCGCCAGCCCAACAGCCGCGCCAATAATGGACCCTTCGTGCCGAGCGTTCATGGCTCGTCCATGGATTTGGTGTGTATGGGTTTGTCAGGTTGCGCGTTCACGTCGGAACGACACGCGTTTTTCGACAAAGTTCAGTATGGAATACAGTCCAATGCCGATGGACGAGATCACTACGACCGTTGCAAAGTTCAACGTGGTATCGAATTGCGAGTTCGCGTGAAGCTGCAGATAGCCAAGCCCCTTTTCAGCGGCGATATATTCCCCGATGACGGCGCCGATCACGGCCAGCGAAATGGCAACCTTGAACCCGCCGAAAATGCTGGGGAGGGCGGCGGGAAGCCGGATCTTGAAGAAGACCTGGGATTCGGTCGCGCCCATAGAGCGAACGAGGTTGACCAGCGCTTTGTCGAGCGACTGCAGGCCCACGACAGTCGAGATCACAACCGGGAACAATGAGATCAGAAAGGCCAGCACTATCTTCGGGGCCCAGCCATACCCGAGATAAAGAACCA
The DNA here is from genome assembly GCA_963662815.2 of uncultured Amylibacter sp. GTDB lineage: Bacteria > Pseudomonadota > Alphaproteobacteria > Rhodobacterales > Rhodobacteraceae > JAPPHA01. The sequence goes on along the minus strand of CAXXWA010000009.1, from coordinate 150,173 downwards.
GGATCGGGGCCAGAACGATCTTGGGAATGGTCTGCATCCCAACCAGGATCGGATAGATCGCCCGTTCGACTATCGTCGAATAGAAGATCGCAAGTGCGAGGGGAATTCCGATCACTATCGAGGCGAGGAAACCCGAGATAACCTCAAAGGTGGTCACGCCCGCATGGCTCAACAGAAGCCAGTATTCTTCCAAAAGTCGTTCAGCGATCCGAAGCGGCGTCGGCAGAATGAATTCAGATAGCCCTGCAATGGGGACAATGGCCTGCCAGAACGTCAGGATTGCAAGGATAAGAAGAAGGGCAGCAGAGTTTTCGAAGACACGTCTCATGAGGGGTGCCTCGCACGGGTGAGAGTCCGGGGCCGACGCATGGCCGGCCCCGGGACCTGGATCAGTTGCTCAGAAGCGCGTTGGAAAAGAACGCATCAGCCTGCAGCGGATTTTCGATCTCGCCAGCATTGGCCAACATATCGAGCGTCGCCTGAATGTCGTCGACATCGACCCAGCCTTCGGGCCTGCCCTCGACACTCTTGATGGCATCAACAGTCGCCTGCACCTGTGCATCAACAATTGCCTTGTCAGGCGCACCGGGCCAAGAGGCAATCAGCGAATCCGAGGCAACACCCGGATCAGCTTTTGCAACGGAGATACTGTCACCTACGGCCGAGAGGAAACGCGACAGAACATCTGCGTTCGAAGCGATACCGTCGTTGCTGGCAACAACAGCCATCCCCGGCGCTCTGAGACCGAATTCCGCCATGTTGAGCTTTGTATAGGTTTCACCTGTCTGGGCTTCGAGCAATGGCAGATCGTTGGAAGCGTAAACCGTCACGCCATCAACCTGCCCTTGCAGGAAGGCCGGAACCCGTGCGCCACGGTCCATCAGGATCAGGCTGATTGCGCCGCAATCAATGGAGTTTACCGCGCAGAAGGAATCGAGATAGGAGGTGCCGGTTTCGCCAACAGCACTGGCCAGGGTCTTGCCCTCGAGATCGGCCGGTGAGGCGATCGGATTGCTTTCTTTCGAAATCAACACGATCGGTGCCCGGCTGTGGTAAAGCGCGATGATCTTTACCGGAAGGCCGCGCTGAATGGCGGTTATGGCAAAGATCGCGGGCATGACTACAACGTCTTCCTGCCCCTGGACGAGTGCGCCAAGTGCGGCCTGCGATCCGGCCCCTTCACCAAGCGTGACGTTCAGGTCGTTCGCTTCGAAAGCGCCGGTATTCAATGCATGATAGAAGGGCGCATATTCCCCTTTCAGCTTCCAGCTGAAGCGAACGTTTACGTCTTCAGCAGCGGCGGAAACAGCACCGATGGCGAGAGCAGTGCACGCCAGCACCGCCGCAGTTACAAGACGCCTACCCTGTTGCAGAATCGTTTTCATTCTTTCCTCCGTAGCCTTCCATGCGAATTCCTCGAATATGAGAGAACTCGCCATTTGACATCATAAAACGTGATCACAACTTACGGTCACAATTTGCAGAAAGTCAATACCGATGAAAGGAGTTCGCGCTGCGGCGTTTTTTGTCACCGGGCGCGGGTCGGTCGGACTTCAAGTCAGCTACCGCGCACGATGACGGTCCCGTTTTCCGCCGGGTTCCGGCACATGTGGCGCAAGTCACCGCCCTTTACCAGTCAAAATCGTCGATTTTGGGACGTTTGACAGCCACGGCCGGAATGCCAGGCATGCTGCATCGTCCGGCGTCCGGTTCGGCACTCAACCCCGGCTGTCAGGATCCGGGCCTCAGGCAGGGCCCCCTGACAAGGGAACGCATCAACTCCGGCCGGCCGGGACACGGCCGAGCGCCATCGGCATCATCACCTCGACGTCCAGGTTGCAGCGCAGCGCCATCTTCGCCCGACCGCGGATGAAACGGTTTTCCATGTCGCAGACCCGATGAATGCGGGAACTGATCCTTTCCAGGGCACCGCGGCGGTTGTAGTCCTGCTGCCGGGAGGGGCTCCCCTAGGGCGTTGGCGTGAAGTTCCGGCGATCCGTCTCCCGGAGCGGGTTCCGCACGACCCGTCCGTAGGCCACGGCCTTGCACCCGCCCATGCCGTGACAGGCCGCACGGCCCGCACAGTCGAACTCGTACGCCGCCGCCGTGCAGCGATACTTGAGAGTCTCCCGGTCACGCTCGAAACCCTCGAAGGCCGTCGCCCGCGGCCCGCCACTCTGCGGACAGATGCGGAACGGTTCCCCTCGCTCGCTTTGGACCATCGTGTCCGCCCGATCCGGATCCGGCGAATGGGAGATCGCCCTTGACGAGTCATGGCCCGGCTCGCCGGTTTCCGCACGCCACATGAGACCGGTGTCGATGAAGGGCCGTATCCGCCGCCGGTCCCACAGCGCTGCCTTCAGCGGCCCGCTGTCGAGACCCCGGTCGGTGCTGAATTCCGAACAGCGTTCCGCCAGTGCCGGATCCCGCTCCATCTGCCCGGCACTCCATCTCTCCGGTTCCTTCACCTCCGACACCGAGGTTCTCGTCAGCCACACCGCAACCGGGATCTCGTACCGTGTTGGCAATCACGTGCAGTCCGCAACCGAACCACGAAGTCACCGTCTTTCAGGGCCGGCCGGCCTTGCCGGTCCCCGAGGTCTCGTGCTTGCCCCGGTCGGCATACGGATCGGAGGTCGTGCCGCTGTCCCTGACCCCGGTGGAGTGGCTCGCGATCGCCTTGCCGTCATGGCCGAGATGTCGCCCGAAATCCGGGATCTCCGCCATCAGCGCCTCCCGCAGGTCATCAACCATGGCGCTGATTATGCCCTGATCGTCATCCAGGTCCACCAGCGCTTTCAGGAACCGCGAGACATTCCGGTTGTTCGGAACCGTATCGACCATCTGCGTGGCGCCGTCCGCGCCCTGCCGCTGCACGGGCAGCCGGTTGAAGCCGCAGAGATCGAGCAGGGCCGTGTTGCTGTTGAGTTCCCGCAGCAGGGAATCCACCGACTGCTGCTGGAAGGCGATCCCCGCGATCACCGCCCGCCACATGGCCGTGACCGGGAAGTCATTGCGCCAGCACCACGGTGCTTCCCGAACTCGTCGATGACGGCATCGTCGGGGAGGGTGTCGAGGGCAATCTCAAGGCGCGGGAACTCGGGCCGGGTCTCGACGTTGTCCCGGGAAAAGGGCATACGGGGTTCGGGTGCCATGAAGGGTTTTCTTTCGTGGAAACAAGGATTGTGTGGTACATTCCTAAATCATGTTGTCCCCATCCCCTCCGGGACGGAGTTTCATCGGCGCAGTTAAAGCGCGGGATATTTTCTCTCGCCGGAACTGATGATGGATCCAGGACGTCGCAGAGGGCAAAGGGCTCTGAAAACGACACAATGCGGCCTGTCTGCGACAAAACAGGTGCGCGAATCACCCCATTCCGCGTGAAGAAAAATCCATGCCCCACGATAAACCGCAACAGATCAATCCGTTGCAGACAACGCAGAAGACTCGATGATGACTAGTACCTCAACTTCATTGGACTGATGGGTAAAGCGACTTCAGCTTGATGCGGGCGTCCTCGGTCCTGAACCGCCAGTCAACCGGTTTCGCCGAGCCGTTGCGCTCACGCTGCCATGCCGCGACCTCGCGGCACAGCGTCTCCCGGTCCGGGATCCGGCGGTCGAGGCATTGACTGCGCAGGACGTTTATTTCCACCTCGGCCATGTTGAGCCAGCTGCCATGCTTCGGCGTGTAGTGAATCTCGAAGCGGCCCGCGATGCGCAGTGCCTCCTCCGGGACGAAGGTCTCGTAGAGCGTCGAAAGCCGGTGGGTGTTCAGGTTGTCCATCACAAGGACGATCCGCTTGCCGGGGAAGTGAACGTCGGCGATGTCCCTGAGCGCGCGGGCGAAGTCCTGCTTCGTGCGGCGGTCGGTGATCTCGACGTGGCGCCAGGCGAGCAGCGGGGCATGGATCATGAACATGTTCGCCGTCCCGTTGCGCTCGTACTCATAGTCGTGTCCCGCCGGCTTCCCGGGAAGCGGCGGCAGCGGCGTCCGGGTCTCCCGGACCTGCTGTTTCGACGCCTCGTCGAGACAGACGAGCACGGTCCCGTCTTCGAAGTCGCGGCTGTAGGTGTCCAGCACGTCCTCCATGGCGCAGGCGAAGTCGGCATTCGCCTTCGGCGGGATGCACCAGGTCTTCTTCAGCCAGGGCTTGATGCAGTTTTTTTCAGCGTCCGGCGCACGGTTTCCGTCGAGATGCTCTCGACGACGTGCAGTTCCACCAGCCTGTCGCCGAGAAGCTGCAACGTCCAGCGCGCGCGGCCGTCGGGCGGCGACGAGCAGGCCAGCTTCACAAGCTCCGCCTCGCCGGCGCCGTCGAGCGTGCGCCTCTTCCGGTTGAGCTGGGCCTTGCGTTCCAGCGCCGCCTCCAGGCCGTCGAGAACGCACTGCCTGCGGACCCGCTCGACCGTCGCCGTGCCGATGCCGAGGACGGAGGCGATGTCCGCATCGGTGCGTCCGCCGTCCTCGCGACCCCGGTCGGCCAGCAGGAGCAGATGGGCGCGCTTGCGGCGTTCCGCCGACCCCTTCCCGCCGTCCACGATTTCCCGCAGGAAGCGGCGCTCGTCGTCATCCAGTTCCACGTGATGGATCTTTCTGCCTGATCCAGCCATTGACCCTTGCCTCTCCAAGCCCGTCGCGCCCGCGTCGGGCCGGGCGCCGAAACCCTGGTCGGGAGGCGCCAGGACCGCGCGGAACACCGGCTTGCTGTTGCTCTCTTGTGGCGGCAGAATAGCGACTGACCGTCAATCGGCAATGCGTCACGCCAAGACCATGGCCGAACCAATCATTTCAACGGTGTTGTGGTACTAGTGCGGGTCGTGGCGCGGCGCAATGCCGGGACATTGGCCAGTAATTCAAGACAAAGCCCGGAAAATGGGCAGTTGCGTGATTTTGACCAAGGACATCCGGTGGCTGACCCGTCAGTTTCCTTCATCATAAAGTGAGGTCTCGGTCGGAACATCTTTCTTGTGCAAACCCGAGCGTTCGACAGCCTTCGCGGCCAGTTCCCGCGCCTTGGCCCGTATCTCAGGCTCATCGACGCCGATGGCCTTGCCTTCAGCAAAGCAACGCCGTCCATCGACCCATGTCTGGTCAATCGTCGCGGTAGAAGCCGAGAAAACAAGCGCTTGAAGCGGATCGTAGTAAGGCGTCCATTCGACGTGATTGAGGTCGAACAGGATGAAGTCGGCCTTCTTCCCGATCTCAAGAGACCCGATCTCGTCATCCCACATCAGGGCACGCGCCCCTTCGATCGTGGCCGCCCGCAATGCGCGACGTGCATCGAAGGCGGTCGGGTTAACGCGCGCATCCTTGAACATGCCCGCAACCATGAACATCTGGCGCATGAGGTTCATGTTGCCTGCCGCAGAGACGCCGTCGGTGCCCAGACCCACGGCCATTCCGGCCTCGACCATCTCGGGGTACTTGCCGATCGATGTCGCGCCCTTGCCCAGCTTGAACGACGACGACGGGCAAAAGGCCACGCTGACCCCATGGTTGGCCATCAGCAGAACTTCCTCGTCCTGCACCGCGGCACAGTGGGCGATCACGAGGTTGTTGCCCAGGCCCCCCGAATTGCCGATCCGCGTCACCGGCCAGCAACCATGCTTGGCCTCGCAGACACGCGCCTCTTCAATCGAGGTCGCCAGGTGATAGGTCGTGCCCACTCCGAGCTTCTCGGCCAGGGCCCGCGCCCCGACATGAAGCTCCAACGTGCAGGGTTCCTTGCCTTCGATATTCACCCAACATCGCACGCGGCCATCGAGCGCACCGTTGTACTTCAGAACACAGCGTTCCAATTCCTCCAGCGCGGTCTTCGCGTCGGGAAAGAAATGATGGTCCATCATTTCATCGGTCCAGCCGTGCGGCGCAATCTCGGGCCGATTGTCGGCGGCGTGGCGTCCGGTGATGCCGCGGATGCCGGTCTGCTCCATCGCCCTAACGGTGATGCCCGGATCGTATTGCGACCCCATGTCCAGGAAACAGGTCGTGCCCGAGCGCAGCATTTCTGTCATCCCCAGAAGCGCGCCCCAATACTCATCCTCGTCAGTGATGAAAGCATAGAATGGCTTGGCCCAGTGGAACACCCAGGCCCGCGTATTGAGATTGTCGGGGAAAACCGCCCGTGAGAGCGTCTCTGACAGATGCACATGGCTGTCGATGAATCCGGGGCACATGCCCATCATGGCACCGTCGACAATCTCGTCAAAACCATCTCGGCTGTGACGCGCGGCGATCTCGGCGGCGGGCCCGATATCCAAAATTTTGCTATCTTCCATGACGATACTGGCATCGCGCAACACGTTGTCAGATGCATCGACGGTAAAGATGAACTGCATATTTTCGATGAGTGTTTTCATTGTCTCGGCGTTGATTGGGGGCAAGCGAATGTCAGGAAATGCGGATCAGGTCTGTGGTGTCCGTGTGATCTGAAAGTAGCTCACAGCCTGTTTCGGTGACAAGGAACATGTCCTTGTTCTGCAATCCGAAGCCATGGCTTGTGTTGTAGATCAGTGGTTCGACGCCAAGGACCATCCCGGCCTCAAGGACCGTCGTGTCGTCCGCTGCCAGATAGGGCTCTTCATGAAGGTGAAGGCCGATACCATGCCCCGCAAAGTCAATCGGGGGCATATTGAGTGGCGCGACCATCTCCATATAAGCGCTGTGGATTTCTCGGGTAGGTACGCCGGGACGGATCAGCTCCAGCAACTCCTTTGTGGCATCCGACAGGATGCGCCAGATCTCAACCGCCTTGGCCGGCGGCTCTCCGACCGAAGCCGAACGGCAAACCCCTGCGTGATACCCGTCGATAATCGAGAAAATCTCGACCCGGCAGATATCACCCTTCTCCAGCTTGCGCCGCGTCGGCCCGACATTCGGCAACTGACTGCGGTCGCCGGTCGCCACGATCATGAATTTGAAATCCTGCGCACCCTGCTCATAGATTGACCGGGTCATCGCCGAGGCGATGTCCATCTCGGAGGACCCTTCGCAAACGGCCTGATAGGCATCGCTGATCCCCTTGTCGGAAATGCGCGACAGCTTTCGCAGAAGTTCGATTTCGCGCGGCGTTTTCACAAAGCGAAGCTGATTGAAGATGTCGCAGGATTCGACAAATGCGGCTTTCGGCAGGGCCGCCATCAGACGCCCGAGATCCCGTGCAGGAAGATAATCAAGCTCGATCCCGATCTTCGCCTCCGCCAGGCCCAGATCCGTCAGATATTGTGCCAGTACCTCCATGGACTTGTCGGCAAACTCGCGCCAGGTGCGCACTTCCACGCCGGGCAGGCGCCGCTTTACCGTTGTCTCCTCCATGTCCACGGTGAAGGCATGGGCACCGCCATCAGCGGTGACGATGATCATGCTATGGCGCCAGCGCAAAATGTGATGCGATGGCACGACAAATCCGGCCAGATAGGCAAAATTTTCAGGACTGGCGACAACATAGGCGTCAAAACCCTCGGCTTTCAATGAATTAACGGTTTTTTCCAGCGTGTCGGGGTGCATTCTCAACTCCAAGTCGCTTGACTGATTGAATGATTTGACTATCCCATGAGCCTCTTGCAAATCCTGCTGAAGACGCGAATTTTCGCCTTAAATCGACGATTCTGTTCAGGTGATCCTGAAGATCGGGGCTGCCACAAGGTATGGTGTAGTTGTACGCAACACCACCAAAGGGGGCAACCCCGATGGTTCTGGCACAGACCGTGTCCAATCTCTGGATCCGGTTTCAAGGTGAACTTTTTCCTGATCTCGCTGAAGAGATTGGCCCCCTCATGGAAAAGCGCAAACATCTGGTCTAGGTCGAGCGTTTCGTCTCGACGCACCGGGAGTGGCCCCGGGCGGCCGCGGCAGAGTCGTCGGGCTCTGGCGCGGGCCTTCGATCGCCAAGGCGATACGGAACCTGCCGACAACCCGGGATTTGATAGACAGGCTCATGGTCGACGCGACGCTCCGCAGGCTGTGCGGCTGGCCGCGCGTCGGCGCGATTCCGAGCGGGGCGGCCTTCTCGCGGGACGTTCGCCGGCGTTCTCCCAGGCCCGCCTTGCGGAGCGCATGCACGAGGCCCTGGCGAAGGAGGCGACCTGGAAAGCGGAGCCGAAGTCGGCCACGTCTCGCGGGACTCGACGGCGATCGAGGGGCGGGAGAAGCCGGCGCCGAAGCCGAGCGCCGGGAAGAAGCTCGAAGCGCAGGCGCGGGCGTCCCCGCAAGGGCGAGGAAGCGGCGAAGGATGCCCGGGCGCCTCGAGCGCCGGCCGGGCGGCGGCGACCGCGGCGCGAAGCGGAACGCCAGGGGCTTCCCGGTCAGGCTGGATCGGCTGCAGGCCGCACCTCGACGCGGCCGGCTGCGGCGTGCCGGCGGGCGCCGTCCCGGCCTCGGCGTCGGTCCGCGACAGCCATGCGGCGATCCCCCCTCGCGACGATGAGTGCCGGACGCGCGGCCAGTCCCTGCGACCTCATGGACGCGGACTGCGGCTCGAAGGGGATCCGCGAGACGAGCGAGCGCCTCGGCCACGTCCCGGTCATCGACGCCGACCCGCGCCGCGACAGGGAGCTCAAGGAGGACCTGAAGCGGGAGGCCCGGGCACTGCGCGCATGCGGCCTCGCCATGCCCGAGAGCGTCCGCTGCCGGACCCGCTCGGGGGTCGAGCGGAGCAACGCCCGCCTCAAGGACGAGTTCGGGGCCCGCCACGTGCGCGTCCGGGGGCATGCGAAGGTGCTCTGCCACCTGATGTTCGGGGTGCTGGCGCTGACGGTCGACCGGCCGATGCGCCTCGCCGCGCCTTCCTGACGTTCTCCCCGTCCTTCGGGACGGCCCGATCCCCTCCGAAACGCCGCCGCGGGGCCGGCGAGCGGCGAAGCCTGGCCGGCGCCGCGGCATGTTCGTCTTTGTTGATGAAGATCTGGCAGGGATGCCGGAAGTCCGTGATTTTGAGGACCCGGCGCGCGCTTTTGACCGCGCCGGATACCCGGCACTGTTCAGCGGCCGGTCAAATCGATAATTTTGCAAGAGGTTCCTTCTGTGATATCATAATGTGGTCACGAAATGAGATCGGAGTTTTGGAAATGTCTGTCGTTCATGTCCACCTTTGGAAGGGCCGAAGTCCGGAGCAAAAACGGGCAGCGGCCAAGGCGATCACCGATGCAATGGTCGAACACCTGGGCGTTCACAAGGATGGTCTGCACGTCACATTCACCGATTATGAGCTGCATGACTGGGCTCGGGCAGGGGTTCTGGGGATCGACCGCAAAGACATCCCGAGAGACGAACTCGACACCTACAAATAAGGAGCCACCATGCTCGAACTCCTGAATCACAGAAAGGTCGCTCTGCTGGTGATCGACCCGCAGAATGCCTTTGTCCATGACGAGGGGACGCTGGGCATCTCGGGGATAAACGTCAGGCCCGCGCAAGAGACAATCCCGCTGATCGGCAAGCTGGCTGAAGCCTTTCGGGAAGCGGGCGCTCCGGTGTACTGGACGCTTCAGGAACATACCGAGGTTGACAAACGGCGCGGGCGCAAGCGGTTGCCGTCGCATACCTCGAAGCGCAAGAAGGTGTCGGCGTTGGCAGGTAGCTGGGATGCCGCCTTTGTGGATGAGATCAAGAACCTCGCAAATGCCGTGCCGGAGAACGTCATTCGCAAGCACCGCTTTGGCGCCTTTTATGAAACCCGGCTCAACACCATGCTGGAAATGGCCGGGATAGAGGCGATCTTCATCGTCGGTGCCACCACCAACGCCTGTGTCGAAACCTCGATCCGGGAAGCCTACCTGCGCGACTATGACGTGATCGCCATTGACGACGGAATTGCCGGTGTGCGCCCGGAATGGGAAGAGAATGCCAAGGCAGTCTGGAAGCAATATCTGGCCCATATCACCGACAGCGCGGATGTGTTTGCCTGGCTGAAGGAGGCGGTGAAGCCCAGAACGCTTGGCTTTGGGCATTTGCTCTTGAAGTGCAAGGACATGGAGGCGACTGCGGCGTTCTATGTCGATCAGCTGGGGTTCACGCGCAAGACGGACGCCAAGCCCCTGCCCGATGGACGCCCGCTGATCGTGACCAACCAGGGTCTCGGGCTGACCGAGGGCGGGACCGGTAGTCAGGCGCAGATGGATCACTTCGCCTTTGAGGTTCAGGATGTGGCGGCTCTCAACGACAAGCTCAAGGCCAATGGCACGCCCTTCGTCCGCGAGCTAGGGCCCGGCCCCTATGGTCTGACCATCTATGTCAATGATCCAGACGGGAATATCGTTGAACTCTACGAGGTTCAGTGAACAGGCCCGGCGAGGCCGCAATGGAAGTGGAAAAGCGGATGAAACTGGCCCGATGCGAAACCTTCAAAGTCTCTGTGCCGCCGCGCCGCGATCACACATGGGCGTCGAAGATGTCGACGCCGATCGGCCACCACGCTGTGGTGCGAGTCGAGACCGATGACGGGCTTGTTGGCTGGGGCGAAAGCCCGGCAGGCGAAACCTGGGGTGGCGCGGATATGCGTTATTTCGGTGAAACCCCCGAAACCGTCTGCCACATGGTCGAAGACCATCTGTTTCCGGCCATCACAGGCATGGATCCCGTCCGTATCGGGCAGATCCACAACCGCATGGACAAGGTGGTGAAGGGCAACCCCTATGCCAAGGCCGCACTTGATATTGCGATCTATGACATCATGGGCAAGGCCCTGAACCGTCCGGTATGCGATCTGCTTGGAGGGGATTACCGCGATGGGATCGAAGTGGCCCATTCGCTGGGGATCATGCCCATCGACAAATGCATCGAAGAGGCCAAGATCGCGGTTGCCGAAGGGGCGCTGACCATCAAGTGCAAGACGGGACTCGATGCGATCCGGGATGTCGAACTGGTGCGCCGTCTTCGCGAAGAGGTCAGTGAGACGGTCAAGATCCGCGTCGATGGCAACGAGGGTTATGGCAGCGTCAGCGAAGCGGTGCGGGTGACCCAGGCGCAAGAGGAGTATGGGATCATGCTCTGCGAACAACCCCTGATGGGTGCGCGTGATCTCTCCCGCGTGGCAGCACGGATCGACAGCCCGGTGATGGCGGATGAAAGCGCCTGGACCATGCATGACATCTTGGAGTTGCAAGAACTCGACGCCGCTCAGTGCATTTCCTGCTATGTCACCAAGCCGGGCGGTCTTTATCGGGCGAAACAGCAAGGTGATCTTGCGGCCGCGCTTCGGATGCACTCCGACATCGGCGGCTCGATTGAGCTTGGCATCGGCAATGCGGCGAACCTGCATCTGGGTGCGGCCTTGCCAAATGCAATCCTGCCGTCGGTTTGCCCGGTTTCAAAGCCCAAGGGTCATGCAGGACCGGAGGTGGCGGGCATCTACTATCTTGACGACGTCATTGCTGAGGCCTTCGAGTTCAAGGATGGAAGGGTCATGCGACCCAAGGGGCCGGGCCTTGGCATCGAGATCGACAAGGACAAAATCAAGGAATACGCGCTGTGACACGGGTCGCGGTTCTTGGAGCGGGCAGCGGCGGTCTGTCTGCCTGCGCCGAGTTGACGCTCGCAGGTTTCGACTGCGCCCTTTGGAATCGCGGCGCGCCCGCCATTGAGGAGATCATGTCCCTTGGCCATTTCGGCTACCTTGGGGCGCTGGGCGAAGGGCGGGTCACGCCGGCCCTCGCCACGCGGGATCTCACCAAAGCCCTTGATGGCGCAGATGTGGCCTTGGTAGTACTCCCGACCCTGGCCCATTCAAGCATCGCAAAGGCGCTTGCTGAAAGTGGCTGGGTTGGGCCCATCGTGCTAAATCCCGGCCACACCGGCGGTGCGCTGGAGTTTCGCGCGGTGTTTGAGAGGCTGGGCAAGCCGCTTCCCCCAACGGCGGAATTTTCGACTCTGACCTATGTCGCGCGCAAGCCCAAGGCGGACAGCGTCAACATCACTGGCCGCGCCAAGTCGGTGCGCGCGGCAGGTCTGCCCGGCGGACTGGCGGCGGTCGAGATCGCGCAAGAGCTTTTCCCGGGCGTCTCTGTCGTCTCGGACGTGCTTTTTTCGAGCCTCTCCAACGTCAATATGGTGCTGCACCCGCCAGGCGCGGTTCTCGGGGCGTCCTGGGTCGAAGAGACCGGCGGCGATTTTACCTTCTATCGGCAGGGGCTGAGCGAAGGTGTTGCACGCGTGATGCAACGGCTCGACGCCGACCGCCGCGCGGTGGGCGAGGCCTTTGGGCACGCGCTTCCTACTCTGGTCGAGGAAATGGTGCGCATCGGCACCGTCGAGGAGAAAGATGCAGGAAAGTCCTATCGGGATGCCATTTCAGGTGGCGAAGTGAACGCGACCCTGAAAGCGCCCGACAGTCTGAACCACCGCTACTATCTTGAAGATTTCGGGCAGGGTCTTCTGCCCCTGGTCGAACTTGCAAATTGTGCCGGGGTCGAGGTGCCGACCGCGTCGGCCTTGTTGGAAATCGGCCGCGGTCTGGTGGGAGAGGATCTAATTGCCAAGGGCCGTTCGGCCTCGGCCCTTGGGTTGGCAGGGCTGAGCCTTGATGAGGTCCGTGAAATCGTAAAGGTATAGGCAATGTATCAGATGCCCGACATGACTACCATTGATTGGGCCGCGCTGAACATCGCGGTTGTGGGCGGGGATGCCCGCGAAAACGAAATCGCCCGTTTGGCCGCGGCCAGCGGAGCGCGCGTTTCGGTCTTCGGCTATCCGCTGGATGACAGCGACAAGGGAAACATCCGCCTCGCCGAAAGTGCGGTCGAGGCGGTGACGGATGCCGATTTCATTCTTTTTCCCATACCGGGCATGTCTGTGGACGGCGCCATCTTCGCGACCGAGACGATCATCCCTGACCGCGAGCTACTTTCCCATGCCAAGCCTGGGGCACATATCATCATGGGCTATCCGCACCCTGATCTGGCTGCGCTTTGCGAAGACATGGGTATCGGTTGCCACGAATATGAAACCGACAAGGAATTGATGCTCTTGCGGATGCCCTCGATTGTGGAGCTGACGCTGAAGCTGATCGTCGAAAATACCGATGTGTCGATCCACGGTTCGAACTGCGTTGTCGTGGGGCAGGGCAATGTGGCCCATATGTTGACCCGCACTCTGGTTCTGCTGGGTGGAAAGGTGACTGTCGCAGCCCGCAACCCGGTTCAGCGGGCCGAAGCGATTGGCGTCGGGGCAGGGGCGGTGACGCTCGATCAGCTTGGCGATGTCTGTGCCGAGGCCGATATCGTGGTTTCGACCGTGCCCGCACCGGTCGTGAACAAGGAGGCGATTGACCGGATGCAACCATCGGTCTTTTTGATGGATGTTGCAGCGCCCCCGGGCGGGGTGGACCTGCACTATGCGAGATCCAAGGGGATGAATGCGCTTTGGGGGCGTGCTCTTGGCCGCCGGGCCCCGATCACTGTGGGTCGCAGCCAGTGGAAGGGCATTGCCGAGCGGATCATCAGACTGGTGGAGGTGCGGTCATGAAATACGACCTGGTGATCAAGAATGCCCGCGTGGTCGATGAACATATCGACTGTGAAGGGGCGATTGCGGTAAAGGACGCAAAGATTGCGGGCATTGCGGGCAAGGGCGACATGCTTGATGCGCACCGCGTTGTCGACGCCGAGGGCCGTGTCGTGATGCCGGGCGTGTTCGACCCGCATTGCCATTTGGGCGTCAACTACGATTATGACGAAGACATGCGTACCGAACTGTCCGCTGCGGCAAAGGGCGGGCTGACGACCACCTTTCTATACATCCGCAATAAGGACGGTTCTTACCTGCCGTTCTACAAGGACCGCCGGGCAAGGGGCGAAGCCAATGCTCCCATAGATTTCGGCTTTCACTTCGGCATTCAGCGCGAAGAACACATCCACGAAATCCCCGACATCGTACGCGAAACCGGGGTGCAATCCTTCAAACTCTATTTCGGGTACGAACCCGACAACCCAATCGGCATTGTTCCGGCCAATGACGGCTGGGTTTATGCCACAATGCGCCAGGTCGCCAAACTGCCGCGCGGGGTGGTCAGCGTTCATTGCGAGAACACCTCGATTGCCCGCTGGATCAAGCAGGAGATAATGGAAACCGGTCGGATCGATCTGGCGGCCTATTCGGAATCGCGCCCCGTGATGTGCGAAATCGAGACCATAAAACGGATGATCTTTCTGGCCCGCAAGACCGGCGCACGTCTGCAGGTGGTGCACACCACCGCAGGCGAAGGCGGTGATCTGGCCGCCGCCGCACAGGCCGAAGGGATCGACGTCTGTATCGAGACCTGCCCGCATTATCTTGTGCGCACGGCTTATGACGAAGATATCGGGGTCGAGGCAAAGATTTCGCCGCCGCTTCGGGACGAAGAGCAGAAGGAATGGCTATGGAAGAGCATCCTGAACGGCAATATCTATTCGTTGGGATCCGATCACGTCCCGTTTTTCCCGAAGAAGCGCGAAAATGTCTGGACCGAAAAACCCGGTGTTGTGTCCTTCCCCTGGGAACTGGCGCTTCTGCTGCACCACGGAGTGCATCAGCGCGGGTTGCCGCTCCAGCGGCTCGTGCAGCTCAACTCCGCCAACCCGGCCCGTCGCTTTGGCATTTACCCCGGCAAGGGCTCGCTCAACCCAGGGACCGACGCCGATCTTGTCATGGTCGATCTCGACCTTGAAAAAGAGGTCGTTCACGAGGAAAAGGGCACCTGCATCTATGAGGGCATGAAGCTCAAGGGCTGGCCGGTCCTGACAATCAGCCGCGGCGAGGTGGTCTGCGAAAGCGGGCAGGTCGACGAGGATCTTTTCGGGCGGGGCAAGTGCCTGATCCATCCCGGCATGGACGGATAGTTGACCTCGACATGATCGGAATGGTACGCAAATCAGGTCACAATTTGTGATCGCATGGCAATAGAATAGCCGAACATGCAATTTCCGCCGCTATCAACAAGTGACGAATTTATCTGGCCCAAGGCAAAGCCGACCGATTCTTTGCAGGACAAGATTTACAGGCACGTCGTCTACCTCTTGTCTTGCGGCTATTTTCGCCCAGGCGAGAAGATCTCGTTGCGACAACTATCGTCTGCCCTGGACGTATCGGAAACTCCGGTAAGAATTGCGTTCAATCGGCTGACGGCGGAGTCGGCCCTGGACGTTCATCCGAATCAGCATGTCAGCATTCCCGCCCTGACGCGCGAGCAATTCACCGAATTGACGGAGTTGCGAGTCGATCTTGAGGTCAGGATCACGGCCATCGCGGCGCAAAGGGTTTCGGAGGCCGAGATCGACGAGTTGGAGCGCATCAACAATGAATTGCTGGAAGCGATCAAGGATCGCAAGACCCAGAATTGCATTGAGCTGAACCGGCGATTCCACCTGTCGCTCTACGAGACAGCACAGCGCCCGTTGACCTTCAGCCTGATCTTCGGATTGTGGATTAGAGCTGGGGCTTTCATGCACGCCTCGCTGCGGTCCGACGGTGTTGTTTGGCGCACCAAACAGCACCTCGATCTAGTTGCTGCTCTCAGAGCGCGAGACGTCGACATGTGCAAAATCGCCATTCGCCGCGATATCCAGGACACCTATGACGAGTTGATCAAAATTCCCCATATGTTTGTCGATCGTCAACCGGTTGAATCGGCACCGGGCTAGGCCGACCGCGGCATGACGACGCGCACTATTTTCGACATGTGCCTGATCACCGGCGCGTTGGGCAGCGGCAAAACCACCCTGTTGAACAAGCTTCTGCAATGCCCCGAACTTTCCGGTGCGATGGTTCTGATCAACGAATTCGGGGATGTCGGCCTCGACCATGAGATAGTGCGCGAGGTCAAGGAAGACGTGCTGCTACTGAGTTCGGGCTGCCTTTGCTGCTCGCTCAAAGGGGATCTCCGCGATGAATTGGTGACACTCGTTGAGAGCCTCTTGTCGGGTGAAGTATCGATCAGCGGGCCGATCATCATTGAAACCACCGGGCTTGCTGATCCGGTCCCCATTCTGCAACTGATCAACACCGATGAGGTCTTGTCGCATCATCTCGCGATCAAGCATGTCGCGACGGTGGTGGATGCGCTGCACTGCCGACAGCAGTCGGGTGATCTGCCCGAAGTCGCCAATCAAATCACCCTGGCCGATATTCTGATCCTGTCGAAAATCGATCTGGCCAGCGTTTCGGATCAGGCAGAGACCATGGCCCTGATCGAAAGCCTGAACCCGCTTGCGGTGCGACATGAGCTGATCGGCCAGAAGGGAACCGACGATCTGGTGGCCGCATTTGCCGGATCGCACGCGGCCTATCGCTTTCCGGACGAATTGCCGCCAACATCGGGTCACAGGAGCCTTGATGGGATCGAGAATTTCGATTTCGTGGTTGGACCGGGGATCGAGCGCGACAACTTCTTTCACTGGGTGCAGCTTCTGGTGCAGTCGCAAGGCGAGAACCTGTTGCGCATGAAGGGCACGATCCCTTTTGCAGACCGGGCGTGCTATGTTCACAGCACGGGTCCGCTGTTCTATCCGCCAGTACCCGTTGCGGATGATCAAGCGATTGATGTGGGACGACTGATCTGTATCGGGCGCAATCTTGACGCGGCGGGCATCGAGGCCAGCTTTCGCGCCCGTTGCGAAGAGCAAGCTCCCCGAGGGCGCCGGTTGGAGCGCATGCTGCGCCAATCTAGTGCACCGCAGCGATTGAACGGCGATGTCCTCAATCAGGCCCGCAAAGCCCTTTCGACGGTTTTTGTGCCGGGTGGCAGCAGTGCCGCCAACCTCTGGAATGTCCATAACCCCTGGTCGGTTGCGGCAGGTCAGATTGACGCCTGGGCGATCCTCGATCTGTGCGAGGATCCAAGGCTTCTCTCACAAGTGACCGACAGGCTCGGAGCGGATGTGAACCTTCTGGATACAGAGGTGATCACCCAGAAAACCCACTGGCTGGCAACACGCGGGGATGATCTTGTTGCCGATGAGGCGCGATATTTCCCCGTTGACCCGACCCGGGCAGTGGCGTGCCGTTTTCCGATCGCCGGTCCTGGCTTGGAGGCAGGTGCTGTGCTGTCTTCGCTTGCCGACGACTGGATCTGTCCGGCGTCGGATGAGCCCTGGGCCGTTCTGATAGTGTACTTCGCCGCCAGCGGGGAACATTTCGACCGTTCCCGCGGCCATCCCGCCAACATTTGCCGAAGTGTCGAACGGCCTTTGGAGAATCTCGCGGCCATGCCTATCTGGCTGGTCGCCGGAGAAGACCGAGGCGGCAACAACTATGCCATCGGCTACAACCGGCCAAGGCCGGAGTGGCTGCAAGCCTCGGCCGCGTAAGGCGGCTGTCTTTGCAAAGTGAAATTGCTCACGTTTCCAGGAAGGGCGGTTCGAATTCGGGAGCGATCCTTCCTGGATTTTTCTCCGCGCTGCGCGGCGAATGCGTGACTTGGAAGAGCAGCCGTGCTGTCGGTACATCCCTGGCTTGGGGACTCATGAAGCTACAAGATCGCATTCTGGCGGACGAGTTCGCCCTGAATCCCGGCAAGATCAGCACCTTCCGAAGCGGCAGCAACGCCCGCGGCATGCCCGGTTGCGAACGCAGTTCCCATGACGCGCGCCGAAGCGTAGGCAGCGGAATCAGCACCGATGCAGCGCCCGGCGAGGAATACGTTTTGGAAATCGTGAGATTTCAGCGCATCCAGCGATATTCCGTAGACCCCGTCACCGCCGATGCTTCGATACTCTGCAAGACCGGGCCCATGCAGGATTTCCATAGGCCACCCCCCGAGAGCGACGGTGCCACTAGGGCGAAATCCATCAAGCAGTACGCTCTCCCGAAGCGGTTCTATTGTTCTGGCGTGCCTCGTCTCGCGAATGCCGATTTTCGGTCCGGTCGCCCCGACGGAGGCGTTTTCGAAACCCGGTATGCCTGTAAGCGCTCGCACGGCCAGCCAGGCGAGTTCCCGGCTGTCGCCTTCTGCGACGGTGAGGTCGGATGCGTCCAGCCCGTTGGTCTCGACGTCGATGGCGAGCCACCAGAGATCGGCGGTGCCCGGCAACGTTGTCAGTATCCCGCCATCGGCCCGCAATTCAGCACGGCCGAGGCGCCTTGAAATTGCCGAAAGGCATTGCGCGCGCTCGGCCCTGTCTAGGGATGCGCCTGGCGAGACGCCGGAGATCCTGACCGGGAAGGAGGCAAGTTGGCAGCCACCGTCGTGCAGAGGACAGGGCGTGGCACCCGCGAGGAATGCGAGTTCGGCATCACCGGTGGCATCCACGAAGGCGGTCGCGGAAATCTCGCAACGACCTCGTGGGTCCCGGGTTTCGATCGTTTCAATCCGTCCTGAATCGTGCGAGACACCGACGATATCGCAGTGAAGGGCAAGTTGTGCGTTGCTTTCGGAAAGTGTTCGGTCGAGCGCCAGTTTCGTCGCTTCGGGATTGAGGCGAATGGGCCAATTTCCGGATGCCGAGAAGTAGGGTGCCACGTCCATTCCGAGCGCCTGGAGGTGATCGAGCGCTCTGCGGCCCACACCGCCGACGACGAGCTCGGGTGTTTTTCCTGCTGCCTGCGGATAGAACCCGCACCACGCCAGCACCTGCGACAGCGTTGCCGCACCGCCCAGGAATCCCGCCCGTTCGACGACAAGCACTTTGGCGCCGGACTGAGCGGCCCCGACCGCGGCTCCCACCCCTGCGCTTCCGCCGCCCGCGACGATCACATCGTAGTCGGCGCTAGTCACGGGCGACATCCGCCATCAGGGCAACCAGTGTATCGCCCAGAAGCTCTACAAATCGCGATCCGGGCCGCTCGCTGTTCCAGTAAAGGCGCGCGGTGAAGGAAGGGGCGTCAGCGACGGCAACCTCAACGAGCCCTGGTGGAAGCCAGCCAATTGTCGTGAACCCGTCGACAAGGGCAGTTCCGACGCCTTCAGCAGCGAGCCCGATTGCCGCGTCCGAAAAGCGTATGTAGGTCTCCTCGGGTGATCTCGGGCAGTCGGCGAAGAACGCTTCGATGGCTGCGGAGTGAGGTCCCCTACGCTCGAACAAGATCACGGGATGACCCGTCAAGTCGTTGGCGGTCAGGACCGGACGGGACGCAAGTTCGCCGTCAGACCGGACCAATGCGACGAGCGGCATGCGTCCGATGACACGCGACGAAATCAACGGGTGCTTCACTTCTGCCAGCGACACAAGGCATTCTCCCTGCGCCTCGAGCAGGTACTCGGAATGCTGGGCACGCAGAGCCGAGTCGAGGAACATCCTCAGGCCCGGTTCCTTCTTTCGCATCGCCCGGACCGCGCGCGGCACGAGTGTGCGGCCAACGCTTTGGGTGGCTGCAAATCTGAAGATGCTTGCTGGCCCATCGGCAATACCTGCAGCAACGTCACTTACGGCCCGCACCTGGTGAACGGCCGGTGCCACGACGTCATACAACCGTTTGGCCTCGTTCGTTGCCACGAGCCGCTTGCGGTGGCGCCGAAAGAGCTGCACGCGCAGCTGATCCTCCAGCCGCTGAAGACTCCGGCTTAACGACGGCTGCGTCGTGCCAAGCATGCGCGACGCGGCACTCATCGACCCGGTTTCCATGATGGCGTGAAAGACTTCCAGCTGACGGAATGGCGGTTGCGACCCTCCCGAAGGCGCCGCTATCGGTTTGCCGGTCACCTCGTCCATGGCATCAGCCGCTTCTGCAGCCAGTAGAGCGCTGCGGTGAAGCCCACGCCCATCGCCATGACGACGACGAGGCCGGCGTACATCTTCTCGGGAACGAGGACCTCCCAGTAATAGTAGGTCATGTATCCGACACCCTGTTTGGCGCGCAAAAACTCGACCGAGATAATCACGATCATCGCGGTACCAAGTGCGATGCGAAGCCCCGCGAATATCACTGGAAGCGCACCGGGCAGGATCACATGACGCATGAGTTGCCACGGATTTGCGCCATAGTTGCGTCCGGCCTTCAGGTAGACAGGGTCGATCTGGCGCACGCCCGCCATAGCGTTTATGGCCATGAGGATGAATACGGCAAGCGCGACGACGGTGATCTTCGGCCCTTCGCCGAAGGGATCGGCGAACATCAGCATGACGATCGGGAAGATGGCGATCTTGGGCAGCACGTAGATGGCTGAGAGCGTCGTGTCGAGCATCAGCCGTACGGTCTGGTTCACGCCCATGACAACGCCCACAAGAATTCCGGGCACTGCGCCCAGCAGGAAACCTGCCAGCACCCTGAGAACGGTCGCCAGGAGATGGCTCTCGCCGAGAAGGGTTCCGACGGCCGACAATCCGCCTTCCGACCAGGCATCGGGGATCAGCCAAGGCCGCCCGAGAAGGCTGGTTTCCGAGAACCGGTCGTAGTTCACGGTGACGTCCCAAAGGGCGTGGCTGATATTGCTCGGCGGCGGGAACCAGATCGGGTTGATAAGACCAAACGATCCGCCCAGTTGCCAAAGCGTGAGAATCAAGACCGGAAAACCCAGCGCCAGCGACCATTCGTACGTCCGGCGTGCCCGAGCCGGAACGAGGCGCCCGATCCTCTCGCAGATCAGGACGAGAAGGACGAAACTCAGGCCGATGGCGGGCCAGGCCCAATCGACCCACAAGCCACCGATGGTCGGCATTAGGTGAACCAAAACGATCACTCCCGCGAGAATGAGAATCGTACGGACGTTGCTTGCCATGGAAACCTTGCTGCGGTTGTTCATGTCTGCATCTCCATCGAGCGGATCACTTCCGCGCTGAGCTTGTCCCAGATCATCGCGCGGTACTCCGCGAATTTCGGAAGCGTTGTCGTCTCAAAGCTGCGTGGGTGCAGCAGGTCGATGTCGTAGACTTCCAGAATCCGACCTGGCTGCGCGCTCATCAAAACGACGCGATCTCCCAAAAGCACCGCCTCTTCAAGGGAATGCGTAATGTAGAGCACCGTCTTGCGGGTCTCTTCCCAGATACGCAGCAATTCCTCCTGCAGGACCACTCGCGTCTGCGCGTCAAGCGCGCCAAGCGGCTCGTCCATTAGCAGCACTTCCGGATCGTTCGCGAGCGCGCGGACAATGCCGACGCGTTGCTTCATCCCGCCCGATATCTGGTGCGGATAATGGTTGCGGAACTTCGCCAGCCCGACCCGATCGAGCCAGTAATTCGCCGTTTTCGTCCGCTCAGACTTGGACACGCCGCGCATCTTGAGGCCGAAGGCGACATTCTCGATGACGGTCTGCCATGGAAATATCGCGTATTCCTGGAACACGACACTGTTGGACGGGCGGTTCTTGACGGGGCCGGCGGTGATGGAAATCGAACCGGATGTAATCTCCTCGAGCCCCGCAACCATGTTGAGGAAAGTCGACTTCCCGCAGCCGGACGGGCCCACTATGGCGACGAATTCCCCATCCGCGATGTCGATGCTGAAATCCTCGACCGCGACAAAGGGGCCGTCCGCCGTATCGTAGACCTTGCAAACATTCTTCGCACTGATCTTCGGCGGCGCGGGGGTGCAGCCATCCAAGGCAGCCATTTGCTTTCCTGGTGACAGGTGTTGGCGCGCCCGAAGTGGGCGCGCCATCGGCCGCAGCGCTAGTCGCCGAGGGCTTCAAGCGCCATCTCGGTAAAGCGCGTATCCGCCACATTCGACAGGTCCAGCGGATCGGTGTATTCCGTCCGTCCGTTTTCCCGGTGGGTCTTTTCCATGTCCGCCAGGCCCGCGACCGGGATCTTCATTTCGGGATCATATATGACCGGTCGACCGGTGCGGATCGCCTCTTCGGTGGAGTTGGTGAAGGTCAGGTAGGCCTCGAGATTCTCCGGCGCGAGATAGTCATCGCCCTGCATCATCCGTGCCGCCTCGGTCAGAGCGAGGACGAAGCGTTTAGCCACCTCGGGCCGCTCGTTCACCAATTTGCCCGAACCGACGAAGGCCACCGTCATCAGACCCGGCGTAAGATCACTCTCCAGCACCTTACCGGTGCCGGCATTCAGGATTTCATCGGCATAGGGCGAACCGGCCAGCGCGGCATCGACCGAGCCATTCTCGAACGCCAGCGGCATGTCGGGGTTGGCAACGTTCATCACCTCGACATCGCGGATCGTCAGATTACCGCGTTGCAGCCCCTTGGACAGAAGATATTCGCCGCCCGACCCGGGGCCGCCCGCGACGGCGACCCGCTTGCCTGCAAGATCCGCGGCAGAGTTGATCCCTTCGGCGCCAGCGCGCGCCAGAAGCTTGGTTGGGCTGTTTTCCATCGGTTCAAGTGCGCCGGGGGCGATTACGCGTATGTCGAGGCCCTTGTTCCAGCCGCTCCACAGCGAGGTGACGATGGCGATGCCGCCGACATCGACCGTGCCCTGCGTCAGAAACGCAATGGCTTCCGTTCCCGACTTCACCCGTTCCAGATCGACATCCAGGCCGTACTTGTCGAAGAGGCCGCGTTCCTCCGCGACATACATCGTTGCGAATTTCATGATCGGCACATAGGCGACCTTGACCTTCTCCGGCGGATCGAGCGGTGTCATCGCTTGGGCGACGGCGTGCTGCGGCGACAGAAGCGCAACAACCGCCATCAAGGCACCCAGCTTGCAGGTTACCGTCTTGAATTGGTTTCTGAACATTCTTTCCTCCTTCTTTTTTGTCTGCACTGCCGGACAAGCGCCCTTGCGGCGCTCTCCGGCCAGTTCCTATTGCGTTGGCCCCTCGTGGGCGGCCTCGCCGTATATCATGCGGCGGCACGAAGCATCGAAACTTCCAAGTGTCTGAAAGATCCGCCTCATTTCGCCTGAAATCCTGTTCTCGGCCGCGCGCGCGGCTTGGTCTCCCATGGCTTCGGCGCACAAGAGCAGGTCGAATGCGCCCTCTCCGCTCCGGCGCATGGTCTTTTCCTCGCTGTGCCGCTCTGTGGTGCTGTGGTCGACAGCGAAGACACGAAGGCTGACAATTCCATCCCGCCCGGCGAACGCCGCCAGGTCGCCGTCGAGCCTGTTCAAGTCGTGTTTGTCATCCCCAAGGCGAATGCGCCAGATCGCGACATGCGACCCGAACCCATTGCCGACCTTCAGCACCTGCCCGCCCAGCGCGCGGTCGAAAGCACCAAATCTCGGCATGATCTGCCGCGTCCAAGCGGAGGGATTGTCCAGGATCCTCTTGTACGCGGACCCGCGCAGGACGTCCGGGTTCTCAGTCGCGTAAAGAATGAAGTGAGACAACTCATCGTCCAGCGCCTCGAAAAGTCGAACCCCCAGGAAACCAGGAGAAAACGTGCGGTCTGCAATATGCTCTTGCGTCAGCCAGTTGCGGTAGTCTCCCAAGTCTTCGGCCGCAATGTCGCACCAAATTGCCAAGAACCCTCGTTGCATTCCTAAGTTTCCGCTCCGAAAAGCGCTTGTCGCGCGACGTCTACGTCCATGTCGTGCCCCGTCCACATCCTGAATGCCGGTACCGCCTGGTACAGCTGCATCCCAACACCGGACACCGTCTTGCAGCCCTGTCTAGCCGCTTCTTTCAGAAGCCGCGTCTCGCGCGGCACATAGATCAGGTCGCAGACGACATGATCCACCCTAAGGATGCCGGCATCAGGCAGCGCCATCTCGTCTTCGGTTCCTTTCATTCCGATGGGCGTCGCATTGACGAGAATATCGGCAGACTCAATCGCCAGCTCCAATGCTTCGCGGTCATCCAGATCTTCCAATGTGACATCGCACTCAACCCGGCGCCGAAGGCTTTCCGCCATTGTCTCGGCTGCATCGAAGAACGCATCGCGCCGATTCAGGAGTTTGACCGAGCCGATTCCGTCCAGAGCCGCCTGTATCGCCACCGCCATGCCCGCTCCACCGGCGCCAATGACCGTCATGTGCCGCCCCAGGTGGTCGATGCCGGCTTCCGAAAGCGACAGCATGAAGCCCACGCCATCGGTTATGTGGCCGGTCAACACACCCGCGTCGTTGACAACAACGTTGACAGCGCCCGCCAGCTCCGCCGCCGGGCTCAGGCAGTCGAGACACGGCACGATGGCGCGTTTGAGAGGCATTGTTATGTTCGCACCGCGCAAGCCCAGAACACGCAGAGCCTGCACGGCCTCTTCGACGTGATCCAAGCCGACATCGAAAGCGACATAAACATAATCCAGGCCCATCGATTCGTAGGCGGTGTTTTGCATGATCGGCGAACGGCTATGCGAAACGGGCGAACCCAATAGACCAATGACAATCGTCCGCGCTGTAACTCTGGAGGTCATCCGGTTAGCCTTCATGCGTCAGAGCTTACGATGCGCAAGTTTATACCGAAAGAGTAAGATCATTCTATTCTCATGCCCTGAGAGCATAATGTGACCGGCGACCACATCCTGCGCGTGCTCCTTTGAGAACCAGGCGCGAGATAGTTTTTTGAAGCAAATTCGGAAAGGTCAGCAGGGCATTGTCCGGCTCGAACATCCCGGGTGCGGTCCTGACTGTGCGGGTCTTCTCCATGGCTCTTTCCTTGATGCGGAGATCTGCGTGCAGGCATACCTGCATAGTCTCGGCCGATTCATGCCCGAGCCAGGGAGCGATCGCCGCGCAGCCGACACCATCGTGCAGCAAAGCCATTGAGTCGCTGGGGCGAATGTCAAATCGACCATGCAATGCTCCGGCGAGCGCCGTCGCGCGGGAAGCGAATGCGCGGTAGTCGGCGACAGGGTCCGGACCCGCGAAGAACGCGTGCGCCTCACCCCGCGCCGCGACGTCCGGATCAGCCAAGCCGCGAGATCATGTTCCGCCCTGATTCCCCGCAAGCCGGCGCGCCGACCCCGTCTGGATCACATGCCCGATTCGCGATTGATGCGGTTCGATTCGCCTGGGGTGCAGTCCGGCCTCCGACAGGATCCGTCGGAGCGGCAGGGGGACTTGGGCGGAATATGCTTGACTGCGACGGGGACCCGGCCTGGCCCGCGCCGGGAGCCGCCGGCGCATCCCTCGGCCCGCGACTTCGCAAGCACCCTTCTCCGGGGCGGCTCGAACTGGCCCGCAGTGCCATTCATTCCAACCGGGAGCGGATCCCGGGAGTCGGCGGCGCTTCGGGGATGACTTGCCGAACGGACTCGGTCGGGTTTGCGGCAACGGAACTTGCGAGGCAGGTGCCCGGGAATGATCAGGTGCCAGAAACCGCGGACGCGCACGCCGCTTCGTTGGCCGGGTGCGCGGAGCAAAGCCCGGGTAGCCGGAGGGCTTGCGCGTGACGGCAGGCGCTGGTCTCGTCGCGGGATCACTCGCCTAGCGCCGCGTCGAGAATCTCCTTCAGTTCCTCGTAAGGCATGTTGCCATGGTTGACGCCGTCCAGAACCAGGGTCGGCGTTGAATTGACGTCATCCGCCTTCGCGTTCTTCCGGTAGGTTTCGACCATCGCCAGCGTCTTCCTTTCGTCTTCGAAGCATCGCTGCATCGATTCGCTGTCGAGGCCCGCAATCCGGCCGATGCGATAGAGTTCCTCGACCGCGCCGACCGGCTCCTCCTGCCGCGACCAGTCGTCCTGCCGCTCGAACAGGAGATCCACTATGCCGAAGTAGCGTTCCGGCCCGCCGCAGCGCGCCAGCATTCCAGCCCAGAGACCGTATCGGTCGAAGTAGACCTCGCGCATGACGAACGCGACCTTGCCGGTATCGATGTAGTCGCGCTTCAGTGCGGGAAAGACCCTCTCGTGGAATGTGGCGCAATGCGGGCATGTGAAGGAGACATATTCCCGCAGGGTGACCGGAGCATCGGGCGAGCCGAGCATCATTTCGAGGACTTCCGGTTCCTGGCCCGCGTCCTGCGCGGTCGCCGCGGCAAGGGGCTGAACAAGGCAGAGGACAAGAGTCAGTGCGCCGGCAGCGTTTGGCGAGGCCAGGAATCGCTTGATCATTCAAAGGCTCCATCGGTTTGCGGTTTTGGGGACGGCGGAGATGCCGCAGTGCGGGCAACCTCCTGCCCGAGCCTGCCCAGCGCGTCCCGCAGTCCGGGGTCTTCGATCCGTTCGATGCTCGACGCGATGTCCTGCGGCATGGAAGCCGTGGTCCGGATCTTCGCGGCGGCTGCGGGCGGGCGCCGGTTGCGGACGTCGGTCACATAGGGTGACGACTGAGTGATCCGGATGCGCTTGATCGCGGAATATCCGTAGCACGCGTTGATGCGCCGCAGCATGTCGGGCAACTGCATTTGAACGAACGGTCCATGCGCGCCCGACACGAGAATCGTCAGGGTTGCGCCGAAACCGCCTCGCCCGTAGTTGACGCTCAAAGGCGTCGCAATTTCCGCGAACGCTTCTCCGACGACCTCGGGCCAGCGGTTCAGCAGCCTGGCCTCGGCAAATCCGCGGCGGCCGTAGATCTTCCGGATCCGCTTGTCGAGCACGCTGCCGGCATGCATGAATCCGCGCGCGACGCGACGTTCCGCCTTCCGGGGTTTATTCCCGCCTGTCACTGACCTACTCCTTGCATGGCTGCATTCTAGTGCCCGATACGCGGAATTCCAGAGGTTCGGGCAGGGAGGCGATAACGCATGCGTGACAGGGCCTGGTTCGCGACTGCATTGCTCGGCTGGTACGACCGGAATGCACGGGTCCTGCCGTGGCGGATCGGCCCGGAAGACCGGGCTTCGGGCATCCTCCCGGATCCGTACAGGGTGTGGCTTTCGGAAGTCATGCTCCAGCAGACGACCGTCCGTGCCGCGGACGGTTACTTCCGCGCCTTCATCCAGCGCTGGCCGAGCGTGCACGACCTTGCGGACGCGGCAGACGGAGAGGTCATGGCCGCATGGGCAGGGCTCGGCTACTACGCGCGCGCCCGCAATCTGCTCGCCTGCGCCCGAATCGTTTCGCGCGATCTGGGCGGAAAGTTCCCGGAAACCGAAGCGGAGCTCCGGAGGTTGCCGGGCGTCGGCCCCTACACGTCGGCGGCGATCGCCGCAATCGCCTTCGATCGGCCGGCGACCGTTGTAGACGGCAACGTCAAGCGGGTCGTGGCGCGCGTTTGCGGAATCGGCACGCCGCTACCCGCCGCCGCCGCCGAGATCTGCGCTCGCGCGGCGGAACTGGCGCCGACGTCCCGTCCGGGCGACTTCGCGCAGGCGGTCATGGACCTTGGCGCCACGCTTTGCACGCCGCGCAATCCTCGATGCAGCGCGTGTCCCTTGCGCGAAGCGTGCATTGCCCGGAAGGCCGGCATAGCCGGAGATCTGCCGCGCCGCGCGGCAGTCCCCGTGCGGCCGACTCGCCGCGGCGTCGCCTATGTCGCCATCCGGTGCGACGGTGCGCTTCTTCTCGAGCGGCGCCCCCGGCGCGGCCTCCTCGGCGGCATGCTCGGCTGGCCGGGGAGTGCATGGGAGGAAGCGATTCCGAATCATGCGCCGCCGTGCAAGGCCGATTGGCTCCCGATTCGCGGCACTGTCCGGCACGTCTTCACGCATTTCGAACTGCGCCTCGAAGTGATGACGGCGCGGGTTCCGGTCGATTGCGTTCCCGCCACGGGTTTCTTTGTCGCGGCGGATGCGTTCGATGCCGGCGGACTGCCGACGGCCATGCGGAAGGTCTGGAAGCATGCCGAACCGGCACTGCCGGGTTGAGAGGCGAAGCGCGAACCCCGCCATCGGCGTGCCTTGCGCGGCGCGCAGACTATTCGCGTGTTGAAGTCGCGGACGCGGAAGGCGACATTGACTGCGGCGGGGAACCGGCGCGTGCCCGGGAACGGCTCCCATGGAGAAAGGCTTGGAAGAGCGGACTGAGTTCAGGCCCCTGGAAGGGGTGAGGGTCGTCGAACTGAGCCATCTGGTGCTCGGGCCGTCGTGCGGCATGTTCCTCGCGTTTCTTGGCGCGGAGGTGATCAAGGTCGAACCCGTCGCGGGCGACAGGACGCGCGACCTCACGGGCATGGGTGCATCGTTCTTTCCGCTTTTCAACAGGGGAAAGAAGTCGGTGGTGCTCGACCTTGCCCGCAGCGAAGGGCGCGTCGCCATGGATTCCCTCCTCGGGTCGGCGGACGTGTTCGTCGAGAATTTTCGCGACGGCTCGCTTGCCGAGAAGGGACTTGATCCCGACCGGTTGCGCAAGCGATTCCCGCACCTCGTGACGGTGGCCTGCAAGGGCTTCCTGCACGGCCCGCACGCGCATCGCCCGGCGCTTGACGAAACCGTGCAGATGATGACCGGCCTCGCTTACATGACCGGTCCCGCCGGTCGCCCCCTTCGCATAGGATCCTCCGCGAACGACATCATGGCCGGCCTCTTCGGGGCGACGTCCGCAATGGCGGCGCTGCGCGAACGCGAGGTTACCGGCAGGGGCAGGGAAATACGGGTCGGCCTCTTCGAGAACAGCCTGATGCTCGTCGCGCAGCACATGGTCCAGTTCGCCCTCACCGGCCGCGAACCTGCACCGATGCCCGAACGGGAGTTCACTTGGCCGGTCTACGACATCTTCGCCACGAAGGACGGCAGGGATCTCTTTGTCGGCGCGGTCACAGGCGGCCAGTGGGAGACCCTCTGCACGCTCCTCGGCCTCGAAAGTTTGCTCGACGACCCGCGCCTTGCGGGCAGGATGGACCGGATCCGGGCCCGGCACTGGACGATTCCCGTGTTCGGGGACGCGATCGCCGAGCACGCCGCGTCCGAACTCATGGCGCGCTTTGAGGCGGAGGGAATTCCGTACTCGCCGGTCTCGAGGCCGGGGGAGATGTACGACCACCCGCAGGCGGCGGCCGGGTTGCCGGATTCCGCGCTTCCCGACGGCAGGTCGTTCAGGGCGCCGGGGCTGCCGGTCGAAATCGACGGCGCGCGCATCGTCCCCGACCTCGACGTGCCGGCGCTCGGCGGCGACACCGCCGAGGTTCTCGAAGGCCTGGGATTCGACACCGGTTTCGTCGAGCGCGCGACGAGCGCGCCATGACAGGCGCCGGCGCAGCCGCTCTCTACCCGCCGGACCGCGTCATCCTTCGTGAGCTCGGCCTCAGGGACGGGCTCCAGCTTGCGGGATCCTGGCCGCGAACGGACGCGAAACTCGCATGGATCGCGGCGGCGCATGCGGCCGGCGTGCGGCGCATCGAGGCCGGTTCATTCCTCCCGCCTGCCCGGTTTCCGCAATTCGCCGATGTCCGGGAAGTCGTGGCGGCGGCGAGCCAGCTTCGCGGGGCGCATGCCTCTGTGCTGACGCTCAACGAACGTGCGGTCGCGGACGCCCTCGGGACATCGGTTTCGGAAGTCGTAACGGTGGTTTCCGCGACCGAGTCGCACAGTCGCGCGAACATGCGGCGGTCGCAATCCTCGGCGATTGGCCTGGTCCGGACCGCCCGCGCGGAACGGGACCTCGCCGGTTCCGCCTTCCCGGTCGTAACGGCCGCCATCTCCGTCGCCTTCGGCTGTTCTCTCGACGGAGGGGTGGCGCCCGACACGGTGCTCGGCCTCGTCGACTCCTGCCTCGAAGCCGGCGCCGAGGTCATCTCCGTCGCGGATACCGTCGGCGTCGCCGGACCGCGTCAGGTCGGCGAACTCTGCCGGCAGCTTCTTCCCCGGCTCGGCGACGTGCCGCTCGTTGCGCATCTCCACGATACGCGCGGTACCGGAATCGCGAATGCCTTTGCTGCTCTCGATGCCGGCGTCCGGGTCCTCGACGGCACCATCGGCGGTCTTGGCGGTTGCCCGCATGCGCCGGGCGCAACCGGAAACGTGGTGTTCGAGGATCTGGTCTTTCTCTGCGAACGGTCGGGATTTCCGACCGGGATCGATATCGCGGGGCTCGCCCCGGTCAGGTCCATTCTCGCTGCCGAGATGCCCGGCGAGCCGCTTTCCGGCGCCTTGGCGCGCGCCGGTGCGCCCGGATTCATCGACTGGAAGGCAGAGGAGGCGGGCTCGCGCACCCCGTCCTGATCGCCCTGCCGCGAACTTCAGGCCTGTAGCTCCGCCCGGAGCTGTTGCCTGAGCGAGTCGATGGGAATGTCCTTGCCGCGCTTCCGGAAGCACCAGTAGGTCCAGCCGTTGCAGGACGGCGCACCCTCGAGTACCGCGCCGATCTTGTGAATCGACCCCCGGGCGTCGTCCGAGACTAGCGAGCCGTCGGCGCAGATAACCGCCTTGTGCCGGCCGTTCGCCGAGTGAAGGGTGCTGCCGGGCTTCAGAAGCCCCCGCTCCACGAGATGGCCGAATGGCACCCTGGGACCGCTGCGCCCGTCGGGACTCACTTCCAGCGATTTTTCGTCGAGCCTGCGGATGCCGGCGATGCGCTGCCGCGCCGCATCCCGATAGCACTTTTCGCGCTCGATGCCGATGAAGCGGCGGCCGAGCTTCCTGGCGACGGCGCCGGTTGTGCCGGTGCCGAAGAACGGGTCGAGAACCACGTCGCCGGGATTCGTCGTTCCGACCAGGATCCGGTGCAGAAGCGCCTCCGGCTTCTGCGTCGGATGCACCTTTTCCCCGCTTGCGGTCCTGAGGCGTTCAGCCCTCGGGCAGAGCGGCAGCAGCCAGTCCGAGCGCATCTGGACATCGTCGTTGAGCGCCTTGAGCGCGGCATAGTTGAAGGTGTATCGGGACGCTTCCGACCTCGCCGCCCATATGAGGGTCTCGTGCGCGTTCGTCAGCCGCTTGCCCCGGAAGTTTGGCATCGGGTTCGTCTTTCGCCAGACGACGTCATTCAGGATCCAGAACTCGAGGTCCTGGAGAGCCGCGCCCACGCGAAACACGTTGTGGTAGGTTCCGATCGTCCAGATCGCCCCGTCGGGCTTCAGGACGCGCCGCGCAGCCTCGAGCCAGCGGCGCGTGAACCGGTCGTAGGCGGCAAGGGTCGCGAAACTGTCCCAGTCGTTGTCGACGCCGTCGACCCGCGAATTGTTCGGGCGGTAGAGTTCCCGTTTCAACTGCAGATTGTAGGGCGGATCGGCGAAGATCAGGTCGACCGACTTCTCCGGAAGCGCGTTCATCGCTTCGGTGCAGTCGCCCGCAATTATCGTGTCGACCGGCAGGCCGGCCGCGCCGGCCCTCCTGAGCTTCCTTGC
Organism: uncultured Amylibacter sp.; assembly: GCA_963662815.2. GTDB lineage: Bacteria > Pseudomonadota > Alphaproteobacteria > Rhodobacterales > Rhodobacteraceae > JAPPHA01. The sequence goes on along the minus strand of CAXXWA010000009.1, from coordinate 119,257 downwards.
CATGTCACTGCTCGTCGCGCATGTACTGCGTCTTGGCGCAATTCCTATGCGGTCATTGCCGCAGATGTCAAACAAAAACTTGATTTCAATGGTTTGCGAAGAGGAGTTGGAGCAATGAGAAAACAGCCTTCTACAACATTTTGTGTATCGGTCGGAACGAACGCCGATGATGTTGCGTTACGCCGTGCTGCAACAGCGCTTCCCGGTGCTCTCTTGTGAGATATCCAGCGTTCCGTTCCCAGCCATAGCGGGGAAACTGCAGCGCGAGTTCCGACATGTGCCTGTCGCGGGAGACCTTGGCCACGATCGAAGCCGCGGCGATGCTGGCCGAGATCGAGTCGCCGCGGACGACGGCGCGGCCCGGGCAGGGCAGCCCCTCCGGCAGGAATGGTCCGTCGACCAGGACGTGGTCGGGGCGCATGCCCAGACGCGCGACGGCCGTGTGCATGGCCAGCATTGCCGCCCGGAGGATGTTGATGCGGTCGATGACGTCGACCCCCACGAATGCGACGGCGGTCTCGGCATCTGCCGAAATCATCTCGAAGAGCTGCTCGCGCCTCTTCGCCGGCAGGGTCTTGGAGTCGGCCAGCCCGTCCGGAACGCGGTCCGGATCGAGGACAACGGCCGCCGCAACGACGGGCCCGGCCACCGGCCCGCGTCCCGCCTCGTCGACGCCGGCTATGCGCTGCGCCGCCTGCCCGTCGCGGAGGCTCCGCTCGATGGAGAGGTCAGCCATCCTGCGCGCGACGGGCGGCGGAGACGAACGCCTGCAGGAGGGCAGGGTCGAGAGCGCTTGCGGGACGCAGCCGCGAGCAGACGTCCACGCCGTAGGGACGCACGGTCTCGATGGCCCTGCCGACGTTTTCGGCGTCCAGTCCGCCGGCGAGCCAGACCGGAACAGGACTCTCGCGCACGATTTCGGCGGAGACCTGCCAGTCGTGGGTGCGGCCGGTGCCGCCGAGCTCGCGCGCGCCGTCCGCCGGTTCGGGCGCGCCGCTGTCGAGCAGCAGCATGTCGGCGTGTTCCGCCGCCCTGCGTGCGGCGCAGGCGGCAGCCGGGCCGCCGACGTGCACCGTCTGGATGAGCAGCAGGTCCGGAAAGCCTGCCTTGACAGCCGCCCGCGTCTCCGCCGTAACGGCGTCGACCAGTTGCAGCCCCCGCGTTCCGCAGCGCGCCAGGTGGTCGCGAATGGCGGAAGGTTCCGTGCGGCTCGAGAGCAGGATTGACAGGCGCTCCGGGAAAGCCGCCGCGATGTCGCGGATGAGCGGGTCGGGAATGGGACCCGGTCCGGACGGCATCCTCGCCACGAGGCCGAAGGCGTCCGCGCCCGCGTCGAGCGCCAGCCGGACATCGTCCTCGGACTGCATGCAGCAGATCTTGATCCTGACCACTGCCTGCTCCAGGTGATTCGGCCGCAAACCGCAGCGTCGGCGCGCGCGCCGCCGGCGGTTCGGCCCGCGGCGGAGCTGGCGGCCCCGAGTGGATTCGAACCACTGGCCTACCGCTTAGGAGGCGGTCGCTCTATCCTGCTGAGCTACGGGGCCGCTTGCAGCGCACGTTATTGCGCATTTTGCGAAGACGTGCACGCGGAAATCCGGCGAATGTATCCGGCTGCGGCGCCATGGCGGCCGGCATCGGACCGCGGGAGGATCGGGAGACAGCGATGATTGAACGCCAGATTCGACCCGCGCTTGCCGAGGCAGGACTGATTCCCGCTCGCGCGGCCTGGACTCCGCTCTCCGGCGGGCGGACGAACAAGGTCTGGCGCGTTTCGGCCGGGGGAGAGGATCTTGTCTGCAAGTACTCGGTGAAGGATTCCTCGAATCCCCTTTTTCCGAACTTTCCCGAATCGGAATACCGCTGCCTTCGGGATCTCTCCGGTTCAGGCCTTCTTCCGGAACTTCGCGGGCGGGCTGGTGTCCCGGGCGGCGTGGCGCTCGTCTACGGGTTCGTACCCGGCGACAGGTGGCGCGCCGGGGCCGCCGATGTCGCCCGGCTGCTGTCCTGCCTTCACCAGCTGCCGCCGCCTCGGGGTCTGCGCCGTCCCGCGACAGGTTCCTCAGGCCTCCGCGAGCATGCGCTCGGCATACTCGGCCTCTGCCGGAGCCCGTGCGCCGCGTGGCTCGCTTCGCTGGAACCGCGTTGCGGCAGGTTCGACGGGGCGCGGCGTTGCCTGGTCCACGGCGACCCGGTGCCGGGCAACATCCTCCGCACCGGCGGCAGGCTCGTTCTCATCGACTGGCAGTGCCCAGCGGCTGGCGATGCGGCAGACGACATCGCCTGTTTTCTGTCGCCGGCGATGCAGCTGCTCTATGGCAGCGGCCCGCTGGATGCGGCCGAGCGCGCCGCGTTCCTCGCGGCATACGGCGACCAGCGCATCGCCGCGCGCTACCTGGGAATGGAAACCCTGTTCCACTGGCGGATGGCCGCATACTGCCTCTGGCGGGTCGAGACCGGGTCGCAGGAGTACCGGGAAGCTATGAAGGCGGAGGTCTCGGCGCTGCGTGCCCGGCGTCCGGCGCCGGACTCGCCGGCGCGGCGGAGGATTTGATCACAGGTGGGCGAAGGCGAAGGCCGCGGCGACGGCAAGCGCGAACCCGCAACCGAACGAAAGTAGCATGTTCCTGTATCCCGGCGCTTTCGGCGCTTCCCCGCCCTTGAAGTCCCGGTTCAGCGATTCCTCGATCATCTGCGGCAGCCGCGGTCCGAACCGCGATAGAACCTCGAGCGTATCCCTGAGGTCGCGGGCCACGGCCTTCGGACCGATGTTCTCTGAAATGTACCGGTTGACCACCGGTTGCGCTGCGTTCCAGATGTTCATTTTCGGGTCGAGCGAGCGCGCCACGCCTTCCACGACGACCATGGTTTTCTGCAGCAGCAGCAGTTCGGTCCGCGTTTCCATTCCGAACCGCTCGGTCACCTCGAAGAGATGCGAGAGCAGGCGGCTCATCGAAATGTTGGTTGCGTCCTGCCCGAATATCGGCTCTCCGACCGATCGGAGCGCCTGCGTGAAGGCGGCCATGTCCTGGCTGCGGGGAACGTAGCCCGCTTCGAAGTGCACCCGGGCCACGCGGCGGTAGTCGCGGCGAATGAATCCGTAGAGGATTTCGGCGTAGATGCGGCGGGTGTAGGCATCGATCCGGCCGGTGATGCCGAAGTCGACTGCGATCAGTTCGCCGTCACCGCCGACCATGAGGTTGCCCTGGTGCATGTCCGCATGAAAATAGCCGTCGCGGAGTGCGTGGCGCAGGAAGCTCTGCATGATCTTGACAGAGAGCGCCTTGGGGTCGTGCCCCGCGCGAACGAGCGCCGGAATGTCGCCGAGCGGAGTGCCGTCCGCCCAGTCGAGCGTCATGACCCTGCGGGCGCAGAGGTGCCAGACGACGGATGGGACGGCGAAATCCCGGTCCTTCTCCGTGTTGGCGGCAAATTCGGAGGCGGCGGACGCCTCCATCCTGAGGTCGAGCTCGGCGCGCACGACTTTCTCGAAGTGGCGGATGACGTCCGTCGGATGAAGTCGGCGCGATGCCGGCAGGAACAGCTCGATCATGCTGGCGACGAAATAGAAGGCATCCACGTCGCGACGGAAACGACGTTCGATTCCCGGGCGTAGGATCTTGACTGCCACTTCGCGACCCGTCGTTCGAACCCTCGCGCGATGCACCTGAGCGAGGGACGCTGCGGCGACGGGTTCGCTGAACTCTGAAAAGAGTTCATCGGCGCTGGCGCCGAGTTCGCGCCGGATCTCCTCCTTTGCATCTTCCTCCGGAAACGCCGGCAGCCGGTCGAGGAGGATCTGCAGTTCCGCTGCGAGCTCCGGACCGACAATGTCGGCGCGTGTCGCCAGGAGCTGGCCGAACTTGATGTAGGCGGGCCCGAGCGCGACGAGCGCGCGGACGACGGGCGACAAGGCCGGGTCGCCGCGCAGGCCAAGCCACTTGAACGGCCAGCCTACGATGCGCGCAACGATTCGGACGCCCCTCGGCGCGTCGAGCGATTCCAGCGCGAATTTCATGGCGCCGGTTCTCTCGAAGGTCGAACCGGTCCGGATGAGCCTCCAGATGTTTTGCGGTCCGCGCAACTCTCAGAGCTTCCAGCCCGAATGCAGCGCGACCACGCCCATCGAGAGACACCGGTAGTCGACCTGCTCGAAGCCGGCGGCCCGGATCATTTCCGCCAGGGCTTCCTGATCCGGAAACCGGCGAATGCTCTCGACAAGGTAGCTGTAGCTGTCGCGGTCGTTCGCGATGGCCGCACCGAGCGCCGGGATGACCCGGAACGAGTAGATGTCGTAGAGCTGCCTCAGAGCCGGACTCTGGACGCGGCTGAACTCGAGCATCAGGAAACGGCCGCCGCGCCGGAGAACGCGGAATGCCTCCGCGAGGGCATCCTCCATGCGCGTGACGTTCCTGAGGCCGAATGCAGCCGTACAGGCATCGAACGTGCCGGTCGCGAAAGGCAGCTGCGTTGCATCTCCCGCAACCCAGTCGAGTCGGCTCCCGAAGTCCTCCGCCTCGCTTCGCTCCCGGCCCGCGGCGAGCATGGCCTCGGTCAGGTCGAGAACCGTAGCCCGCGCATCCGGGGCCCTTTTCAGGAAGCGGAAGGCAATGTCCCCGGTGCCGCCCGCCAGGTCGAGAAGCCGCTGCTCGGGGCGGGGCGCAAGCCAGTCGATCATCGCGTTCTTCCAGCTGCGGTGGATTCCGAGCGACATGACGTCGTTCATGAGGTCGTACTTCGGTGCAACGCGCGAAAAGACATCCCGGACAAGCCCGGCCTTTTCGCCCTCATCCACGACCCGGAATCCGAAATCCGTACTTCGGCTGGTTCTGACCATCAGATGCCGCCTCCGCGAGACACTGCCCCGTCACTGCTGGCGATTCGCGCGCCGCACGTATAGGTAATGCCTGAACGCGAATTGCGCCAATGCTGGAGGCGTGGGGTGCCGGAGCTTCCCGAGGTCGAAACGGTTTGCCGGGGACTGGAGCCGGCGCTGGCGGGCCGGCGCATCGCCGCCGCGGAGGTCTTCCGCAAGGATCTCCGGTGGCCCCTGCCTCCTGATCTGGCAGGACGGCTCTCCGGCGCGCGCTTCGGCGCAATCCGCAGGCGCTCGAAATACCTCCTTCTGGAGCTCTCGACGTCGGAAACGCTCATCATCCATCTCGGCATGTCGGGGCGAATCCGCATGGAGCGCGCGGACCGCGGTGGAGAGGATCTTGCGCATGACCACTTCCGGCTTGAACTCGACGACGGTTTGTCGGTCATCTACAATGATGTCCGGCGTTTCGGAATGATCGATCTGGCACCCACCGACGCCGTGAACGAGCACCGGCTTCTCAGGTCGCTCGGTCCGGAACCGCTCGGCAACCGGTTCAGCGAAGAGTATCTGTCGGAACGGCTTTCGGGGCGCAGCGCTCCGATCAAGGCCGTGCTTCTGGACCAGCGCGTCGTTGCCGGGCTCGGCAACATCTACGCCTGCGAGGCGCTTTGGCGGTCAGGTATCTCGCCCAGGCGTCGCGCGCGGTCGGTCGCCGGACGGCGCGTGCAGCGCCTGCATGCCTCTGTGAGGAGCGTGCTCGTCGATGCCATCGCGGCAGGCGGGTCTTCCCTTCGCGACTACAGGCAGGCGGGCGGCGAGCCGGGCTACTTCCAACATGAATTCGCGGTCTACGGCCGCGAGGGCGCCAATTGCAGGAAGGACGGGTGCGGCGGCAGCGTCCGGCGAATTCTGCAGTCCGGGCGATCTTCGTTCTTCTGCCCCGGTTGCCAGGGATAGCGGGGATGCGCCGCGCCGACGCGGACCATCCATCTCCGGCAAGCCCTGGCCGGCGACGGCGCGGCAGCCCTCCGGGCATCATGCATCCCCCGCAGGTCCCGACCGGATGGGCGCTGTGCCGCTCAGTATGGGACGGCCGGCGATTCCGGCGGTTTGAATCGCGGAAACTTGATGATACGCTCGGCAGCGGATTTCCAACGGGGAAGCGCTGATGGGTTACGAGAACGTCATTGTAGAAGTCGAAGACCATGTCGGCGTCATAAGGCTGAATCGTCCGGAAGCGCTTAACGCGCTCAACAACCAGTTGTTGCGCGAACTCGGCGAGGCGCTTCGTGACATGGAAGGCAATGCGAGGGTAAGGGCGGTCGTCCTGACCGGCAGCGAAAAGGCTTTTGCGGCGGGCGCAGACATCAAGGAGATGGCTGGCAAGACGTTTGTCGAGATGTTCGGGACCGACCATTTCGCTGCGGAAGCCGAAGCGATCCTCAGGTGCCGGAAGCCGATCATTGCCGCGGTCTCGGGATATGCGCTCGGCGGCGGCTGCGAACTCGCGATGATGTGCGACTTCATCATCTGTTCCGATACGGCGAAGTTCGGGCAGCCGGAAGTCAACCTCGGAGTCATGGCGGGGATCGGCGGCACGCAGCGCTTGACCAGGTTCGTCGGCAAGTCGAAGGCGATGGAAATGCACCTGACAGGTCGGTTCATGGACGCCGAAGAGGCGGAACGCTCGGGACTCGTGAGCCGCGTGGTGCCGGAAAAGCGCCTCATGGACGAAGCCGTGGCGACTGCGCAGAAGATCGCCGAGAAGTCTGTGCTTGCGACAATGGCGGTGAAGGAGGCCGTGAACAGATCCTACGAGACGACGCTCAGGGAAGGCATACTGTTCGAACGGAGAGTGTTCCATTCGCTCTTCGCGACCGAAGACCAGTCGGAAGGCATGGCCGCGTTCACCAACAAGAGAAAACCGCAGTTCCGCGGCAAGTAGGCGTCAGGGCGGCATTGCGGTTGGCGATTCCGGTGAGAGCCACTTCTTCCGCGGCCGTTGACTTCGCCGCGGCACGGCCTTAAACGCCGTGCCTGCATTCGGCAACGGCGCCGCATCCGGAGCGCGGCAAATCGGGAAGGAAAGGACATGGCGAATTCGCCCCAGTCGCGAAAGCGGGTCAAGCAAGCGAGGCGACGGACCGAGATCAACAGGGCTCGCCGGTCGCGAATCCGCACCGGCTTGAAGGCGGTCGAGGCAGCCATCGAGTCCGGCGACCGGACGGCGGCGGCGTCCGCGCTCAGGGCGGCGCAGCCCGAGGTCATGCGCGGCGTCACGAAGGGCGTCCATCACAAGAATACGGCGGGAAGGAAGATATCCCGCCTGTCCGCGCGAATCAGGGCGATGGACGCCTGAGTGTTCCGCCCGGCCGGTTCGCCGCCGGGTTTTGAAACAGATTTGTGACTTTTTCCGGATGTTCCGGTTTTGGTCCGCTTGCCGCGCCAGGAAATTGAAGGTAGCTTGACGGCTCACCTGTCGAACCTTTTCTGGCAGAATTCACAAAGTCGATCCCCTGAACCGGTGCGCCGCCCGGCGTTGTCGCTCATGTAATTTCGTTTGGAAATTTCTTATTTTTTTCAGGAGTTTGCACTTCTCCAACAAGCAAAAAAAGTCTGCGTTGCCGGCGGAATTGCGTTGAAAGACGCGCGCCGAACTGCTTACCTCTGCACAAGTCAGAATCGTTTCGGGGGAGGCGCAATGACCACCGGTTCTTCAGTCGCGCACGTAGACGAAGTGTCTCCGGAGGAAGCGTGGCAAGAATTGGCGGCTTCCGATGACGCCGTGCTTGTAGATGTCCGGACCAGACCCGAGTGGCAGTTCGTCGGGTTGCCCGATCTTTCGTCGCTGGGGAGGACGGCAATAACGCTGGAGTGGCAGCGATATCCGGACATGGCCGTCAACGAGGGATTTGCCGAAGAGCTTGTTCGGCTCCTGGGGCCGGAGCCGCCTTCAAGGATATTCTTCATCTGCCGTTCCGGGGCGCGTTCCATGGCGGCGGCAAGGAGCGTGGCCGCTGCCGCGGCGGCTGCGGGACAGGATATTGATTGCGCGAATGTCGCCGAAGGATTCGAGGGCGACCGCGATGACCATGGTCATCGCGGAAGCAAGAATGGATGGAAAGTGCGCGGACTGGCCTGGCGGCAGTACTGACGGCTGCGGACAATTCGGGAGGAGGATTCAATCCATGTCGATAGTGGTGCGTTCATGACGGGTGAGGCATGGGACAGGATGCGCGCCGAACTGCTCAAGGCGATTGGAAAGGACAATTTCAGAAACTGGATCGAACCTCTCTGCCTCTTGTCGGCAGACAGCGGAACGGCGACGTTTTCGGCGCCGACCAGATTCATTGGGGACTGGGTAGGCCGCAACTACGGCGACAGGATCAGGTCCGGCTTTCGGGCCAACGGGATCGAAGTCGAGCGAATCGTGTTCGAGACCGAGGGAGAGGTCTTCGACAGCGCGGAGTCCGTGCCGGCGGATCATGACCTAGCCATGAGCAAGGGCGGCGATTCAGGGCTTCCGGGTGCGCCTTTCGACCGCAGGTTCACCTTCGAGAGATTCGTGGTCGGACAACCGAACGAACTCGCGCATGCAGCGGCGCGGCGCGTCGCCGAACAGGACGAGGTGACATTCAACCCGCTTTTTCTCTATGGAGGCGTGGGCCTCGGAAAGACCCACCTGATGCACGCGATTGCTTGGGCGATGCAGGACCGGCGGCCTGACGCGCAGGTCGTGTATCTCTCCGCCGAACAGTTCATGTACAAGTTCGTTCAGGCGCTCAGGTTCCGGAAGACGCTGGACTTCAAGACGTTGTTTCGTTCCGTCGATGTTCTCATGGTCGACGATGTGCAATTTGTCGCGGGCAAGGAGAGCACGCAGGACGAATTCTTCCACACGTTCAACGCACTGGTGGAGCAGCAGAAGCAGATCGTGATTTCCGGCGATCGCGCGCCCGGAGAAATCGACGGTCTCGAGGAGCGGATCAAGTCGCGCCTGCAGTCGGGACTTGTCGTCGACCTGCATCCGACGGACTACGAGTTGCGGCTCGGCATCCTGCAGTCGAAGTCCGAGGCGCAGCTCGGGAGGAGTCCCGACGTGCGCATCGAAGACGGAGTTCTGGAGTTCCTCGCGCAGCGCGTCTCGTCGAACGTCAGGGTGCTGGAGGGTGCGCTCAACCGCCTGTTTGCCTTCGCTTCGCTGGTCGGACGGGCCGTCGACCTGCAGCTGACCAGGGAATGCCTGTCCGACGTCCTGCGCGCGTCCGACAGGAAGGTGACCGTGGAGGAAATCATCAAGAAGGTGGCCGAGCACTACAATGTGAGGATGACAGACATTCTGAGTTCGCGCCGCGCGCGTTCGGTTTCACGCCCCCGGCAGGTCGCGATGTACTTGGCGAAGAAGCTGACGACCAAATCCCTGCCCGAGATCGGGCGGAGTTTCGGCGGTCGCGACCACACTACCGTCATCTATGCTATTCGCAAGACCGAGGCGCTGAGTCACACTGACCACCAGGTCGCGGAGGACCTCGAATTGCTCCGGCGGTCCCTGGAGGAATGACCCGACGAACGGTGGCGTGGCTGCGCGGCGGGCGTGGGACATTGATGCGATACTTGCAGTCTTGTAGGGAGCGGCGGGGCGGAATCGTCCCGTGCGACCGAATTTGTTTCTGGACGAAAAGATGAAACTCACAATTGAACGCAATGCGCTCTTGAAGGCGACCGGCGTCGCGCAGTCGATCGTCGAGCGAAGCAACACGAATCCGATTCTGGCAAACGTGCTGATCGAAACCGGAAGCGACTCGGCAAGTTTCCGTGCGACGGACAACAGCATCGAGGTCATCCAGAACATCGACGCGGGCGTCGACCGCGCCGGTGCCGTGACGGTCGGCGCGCATACCCTCTACGACATCGCGAGGAAACTCCCTGCAGGATCGACGGTGGACATTTCTCTGGATGCAGGAGGAGGCGCCACGCAGGTAAAGGTCGAGGCTGGCAGGTCGATCTTCAGCCTCGCGACGATGCCCCGCGAGGACTTCCCAATCATGTCCTCTGCGGACTACACCTGCAGCTTCGAGCTTCCGGCAGGGGATTTTCGCCGACTGCTCGAGAAGACCAGGTTCGCAATGTCGGCGGATGATTCGCGGCCCTACCTGAACGGCGCATTCCTTCATCCGGTCGCTGATGAGGACAGCCGCGTTCTGCGCTGCGTCGCGACTGACGGCCACCGGCTGGCATGCGTGGATGCCGCCCTCCCGCCCGGCGCCGAGGAAATGCCCGGCGTCATCCTGCCGCGCAAGACCGTCGGCGAACTCTGCAGGATACTCGAAGGCGGCGACGACGCCTTGACCGTGTCGGTGGCAGAGTCGAAAATCCGCTTCGCACTGGCTGACCTCGTTCTGACCTCGGCTCTCGTCGAGGGCACTTATCCGGACTACAACCGGGTCATTCCGCGCCAGAACCCGCGGCGGCTTGAAGTCGACAAGTCGGATTTCGCGCAGGCTGTGGACAGGGTTGTCACGGTCTGCTCCGACCGTGACTCCCAAGCCGTGAAGCTGATGATCGAATCCGACCTGCTGCAGTTGTCGCTGAATGCGCCGGACAGCGGCATGGCGGAGGAGGAGGTCGCGGCGGCGTACGACAGTGAACCGCTGGCAATCGGCTTCAATGGCCGCTACCTGCTCGAGATCGCAAACTGCATCGAGCAGGAGAACATGGTGCTGTTTCTCGACTCGTCGAACGACCAGGCGCTGGTGCGCGACGGCAATGACGACTCCTCGATTTTCGTCGTGATGCCGATGCGGGTCTGAACCCGCCTTGGCCCGTTTCGCCGTCCGGAAGCTGGCGCTCTCGCACTTCCGGTCCCACGGGGCCCTGAGCATCGAGACCGGCGGGGCGTCGGTGGTCCTGTACGGGCGAAACGGTGCCGGAAAGACGAACATTCTCGAAGCGGTGTCGATGCTCTCCCCCGGGTCGGGGCTTCGCCGCGCGAGAATCGCGGACATGGCCAGGGCGCCGGCGCGCATCGGGTGGAAGGTGAAGGGGGAGGTCGAATCTGCGGACGGAGCGCATGAGGTGGAAACGGTGTTCTCCGGCGACGGCGCGCGCAGCGTGCTGGTTGACGGCAAGCCGGCGCGCCAGGCCGCGCTCGGCCGGATCGTGCGGGTTGTCTGGCTGGTCCCCGCCATGGACAGGCTCTGGGTGGAGGGTTCCGAGGGACGCCGACGCTTCCTCGACCGGCTGGCGATGAACTTCGACCCAGGCCACGCGCGTCGGTGCGCCGCCTACGAAAGGTCGCTCAGGGAGCGCAACCGATTGCTGAAGGAGCGGGTTCGCGATCCGGGCTGGTACCAGGCGGTCGAGCGGCAGATGGCGGAGGCCGGCGCCCGAATCGAAACGGGCCGGCGGTCCACTGTCAACAGGCTCGAAGAGGCGCAGGCGCGAATGGAAACGGCGTTTCCCATGGTCGGACTCTCCCTCGCGGACGGCGACGGGCGCGAAGTTCTCCCGGAAGAGGATTCGCTTCGGAGCGCGTTCGCGGAGGACCGGCTGGTGGACATGGCGGCGGGACGGACGCGCCGCGGACCGCATCGGACCGACCTCCGCGCAATTCACTCCGCCAAGGGCGTCGCGGCTCGGCAATGTTCGACCGGAGAGCAGAAGGCGCTGCTCCTGTCGCTCGTCCTGGCGGGAGGACGCGCGCTCGCGGCGGAGGTTGGCGCTCCGCCGATCCTGCTCCTGGACGAAGTCGCCGCGCACCTCGACAAGTCCCGGCGCGCGGAACTCTACGGCGAGATCGGTTCTCTGTCTGCGCAGGCGTGGATGACCGGAACCGAGCGCGGGCTGTTCGAGACATTCGGCGGCGAGGTCCGGACGTTCGAGGTCGTTGACCTGGACGGCACCTCCCGCGTAGCGGAAGAGGCGCATTGAATCATGGAGACGGAGGGTACGGCATGACGGCACTGAACAGGCAGCGCGTCAATCTCATTACGCTCGGGGTCGACGACCTCTCGCGCTCGCGGCAATTCTATTCATCGCTCGGCTGGACCCCGGCGGAGGACCTTCCGGAGGTCGTGTTCTTCCGCCTGCGAGGCTGCATGCTTGGCCTTTTCGGCCGCGCCGCGCTCGCGAGGGACCAGGGGCGTCCCGATGCCGACCTCGGGACCGGCGCCATGACGCTTGCGCAGAACTTTCACAGCGAGGCGGACGTCGACGAGGCCTTCGAGGCTGCGCTCGCCGCCGGCGCCCGGCCCCTCAAGGCTCCCGAGAAGGTGTTCTGGGGCGGCTACTCGGGATATTACGCGGATCCCGACGGCCATGTCTGGGAAATCGCGTACAACCCGTTCTGGCCGCTTGATGCGGAAGGTTACCTGGAAGACGCAGGGGATTGACGCGCGCCGCCTTCCCGAACCGGCCGCGACGCGCCGGGGCGCGCAGCCGGAGAACCCCATCCGGACGTTTCTGACGGAACCGGGTCCGGCGGCGGGCTCTGCTCGGCGAGGTGCTTCCGGGCAGGATTCCGGCAGCGGCGCGAACGTGACAATCCGCTGCCGAGTGACTATATGATGTGGCGGGCATGCAGGAGCATATCGACATGAACGAAGAACTGCCCGAAGCCGGGGAGTACGGCGCCGAGTCGATTAAGGTTCTCAAGGGCCTCGACGCGGTTAGGAAGCGGCCGGGCATGTATATCGGCGACACCGAAGATGGTTCGGGTCTCCACCACATGGTCTACGAAGTCGTCGACAACGGCATCGATGAGGCGCTGGCCGGCCATGCAGACAGCATTTCGATCACCATACATGCGGACGAAAGCGTTTCGGTGGCGGACAACGGCCGCGGAATTCCGGTCGGAATTCACGAGGAAGAAGGAGTATCGGCCGCGGAAGTGATCATGACGCAGCTTCACGCGGGCGGCAAGTTCGACTCGAACTCCTACAAGGTGTCCGGCGGTCTGCACGGGGTCGGCGTGTCCGTGGTGAACGCCCTTTCGGAGTGGCTTGAACTGACCGTCTGGCGGGACGGCAGCACGCATGTCGCGCGTTTCGAGCATGGAGAGACCGTGCGGCCCTTGGAGGTCGCCGGCGACTCGGGCGGAAAGACAGGCACCCGTGTTCACTTCCGTGCGTCTCTGGAAACATTTTCCGACCGGAACTTCGTTTTCCGCACGCTGGAGAATCGTCTTCGCGAACTCGCGTTCCTGAACTCCGGGGTCAACATCGTCCTGGCTGACGAGCGCGAACAGGCGCAGGCGTTCGTCGAGTTTCGCTACGAAGGTGGCGTCAGGGAATACGTCCGCTATCTCGACAGGTCGAAGAAGAGCCTTCTCGCCGAACCTGTCTACATTGTTGGCGAACGCGAGGGCATCAGCGTGGAAATGGCGATGTGGTGGACGGACAGCTACCATGAAATGGTATTGCCGTTCACCAACAACATCCCCCAGCGCGACGGCGGCACGCATCTCGCCGGCTTCCGGGGGGCGCTGACGCGAACAATCAACAGCTACGCTGCGACAAGCGGCGCGCTCAGGAAGGAAAAGGTCAGCCTGTCAGGGGACGATGCCAGGGAAGGGCTGACGTGCGTTCTTTCGGTCAAGGTCGAGGATCCGAAGTTTTCGAGCCAGACCAAGGACAAGCTGGTGTCGTCGGAGGTCCGCCCGGCAGTGGAATCGCTGATGGGCGAGAAGATCGCCGAATGGTTCGAGGAGAACCCGGAACCGGCGAAGGCGGTTCTCGACAAGGTCATCAATGCCGCGAGGCTGCGCGAGACGCTGCGAAAGCAGCGCGATCTCGCGCGCAGGAAGACGGCGTTCGGGTCGACGACCCTGCCGGGCAAGCTCGCCGACTGCCAGGAGAGAGATCCGGCGAAATCGGAAATCTTCCTGGTCGAGGGCGACTCCGCCGGCGGGTCGGCAAAGCAGGGCCGTTCGCGGGAGAATCAGGCCGTTCTTCCGCTTCGCGGCAAGATCCTGAACATCGAGCGCGCGCGGCCGGACAAGATGTGGGCCAGCGAGCAGATCACGAACCTGGTGACCGCGCTCGGGACAGGGCTCGACCGCGACGAATTCGACATTTCGAAGCTGCGTTATCACAAGGTCGTGATCATGACCGACGCGGACGTGGACGGCGCCCATATCAGAACGCTGCTCCTGACGTTCTTCTTTCGGCAGCTGCCCGACATCATCGAGGGAGGTTACCTCTACATCGCGCAACCTCCGCTCTACAAGGTCGCCCGCGGCAAGTCCGAGATCTATCTCAAGAACGAAACGGAACTCGACGATTATCTGCTTGAACAGGGTGTCGAAGGCGCGGTTCTCGCCCTTGGCGACGGTCAGCTGATTGCCGGTGCGGACCTGGCGCGAGTCGCGCGCGAGGCGCGCCGGGTACGGAACATCCTGCATGCGTTTCCGACCCGCTATGCGCTTCGCATCCTGGAGCAGGCCGCGGTTGCGGGCGCGCTCGTGCCGGCCCGGGGCAACGTCAGCCTGCAGGATCTGGCCGACCGCGTCGCTGCCCGCCTTGATCTCGTCTCCCCCGAGTATGAACGCGGCTGGATGGGCCGCCCGACGCAGGACGGCGGGCTCCGTCTCAGCCGCATGCTGCGCGGCGTCGAGGAGAGCCACTTGCTCGATGGCAACTGCCTGTCCTCGGCCGAGGCGCGGAAGCTCTCGGAGTTCCGGGAGTCGCTTCAGGAAACCTATGGCATGCCTGCGGAGTTTTCGCGCAAGGACCGGACTTGTCCGATCTTTGCGCCGACCGAGCTTCTTGATGCCGTGATGAGGGAAGGTGAGCGGGGCGTCACGCTGCAGCGCTACAAGGGGCTGGGCGAAATGAACCCCGATCAGCTCTGGGAAACGACGCTTGATCCGGACGCCCGAAGCCTGTTGCAGGTCAAGGTCACCGACAGGGCGGACGCCGACAACCTGTTTGCCAGGCTCATGGGAGACGACGTCGAACCGCGCCGCGCGTTCATCCAGCAAAACGCGCTGAGCGTCGAAAACCTGGATTTCTGATCGGGATCCCTGCCGCCGACTTGGAGTCGATGCCGGGGGTTAGGAAGGCAAGAAGGATAGGAAAAATGAGGTTGTAGCCGGAGTGATTGGAAGGCGACTCTTATGTCGCGGCTTGTTGTCGCGAGCGCAGCCGAAGATTTGAGGGGATGTCCCGATCGATGTTGAAATTCCGGGTTGAGGTTGGCGTTGCTTCCCTCGAGCGCTGCGCTCGGGGTGTCAAATCCCCACTTCCACTCCGAAGTGCAGCAACACCGGCCGTTTCCGCAGCGAGCGCGCAGCCCGACCGAGGTCGGCGGGCCGCAGACGCCCCTTTCTCTCGCCGGACCGGTCCCTCCGGAACGCGATCCGGGACGGCTCCGGTCAGGGAGGCCGCGCCTTCCGGAACGCCTCGGCCGGGGTCATGTATCCGAGCGCCTTCCTCGGACGCGCGTCCGTCCGGTCCTGGACGGCCTTCACCTCCGCGTCGGTCACCTTCCCGAGTCCGTGTCCTTGGAAAAGTACCCTCGCACCAGGCCGTTCGCGTGCTCGTTCAGGCCCCGCTCCCAGGAATGGTACGGCGTGGCGAAGAAGAACCCGGCCCCGAGCGCCTTCGCCACCCAGGCGTGGCCCGCGAACTCCTTGCCGTTGTCCGCGGTGATCGCGTGGACCAGGGCGGCGAGCGGCAGCAGCATCTCGAGCAGCGCGGCGCCCACCGCGGCCGCGGTCCTCCGCCCAACCCTCTGAAGAAGCGTGCAGTTCGACGACCGGCCCGCCAGCACGCCAGCGCGCCGCCGTGGCCCTTGCCGACGATCGTGTCCGCCTCCCGGCCGCCGACCCGCTCCTTCGCCTCCACGATCTCCGGACGCTCGGAGATGTCCGTGCGGTCCGGGATGCGGCCCCGGCCCGAATGGCGACCGCCCTTCCGGTCCGGCTTCCTGCCCCGCCGCCGCAGGAAAAGAAAGAGCCGGCCCCCGGCCTTCCGGTCGGCGCGGACGTGCTGGTATATCCATTCCCGGCCCGCCATCGGGATGCCCTCCTTGCGGAAGCGGCCGGCGATCTGGTCCGGGCTCCAGCCCTCCGCTAGCCTGTCCTCCACCGTGCGCCACCGCTCCGGCGTCATCTTCCTGGCAACGGACGAGGCGGCGCTGCGCCGCGCCGAGGCCTTGCCCTGCGCTTGCAAGTGCCTGCATCCGCGGCCGCCGCCGTTGCGCCGGATCTCGCGCCAGACCGTCGTCCGGTCCCGGCCGATCTGCCGGGCAATGGCCGGATCGGACAGCCCGCTTTTCCTCGGCGCGCATGTCCGGCATCGTTCGCCATAGGTCAGGTGGTGGCAGCCGCTCGGCATGACAGCCTCCATGCTTCATCACAGGGACTGTCGCCGCCATCTGGCCGATTCGCAGCATCCTGCGCCGAAGGACGCAGGCCGCCGCCACCTCCGGTGTTGCACTTCAGAGAGCCTGCACCTCCGCGCGGCGCCGGCCCTGTCGCGAAAGCAGAACGGCGCTTGCGGCGGCGGTTCCGAGCGTGTGAACTCGATGACGGTCGGGGCAGTCGAGGCCGGCAACGCAATGGCGTGCTCCGTCGCCCGGATCGGAGCGTGGCCCGAACCGCGATCGGCGTCCGTCGCTGATGGCGCGGGTTCTCCCGCGACCTCGTTCAAGAGATCGGGAATGCGCCGCGGCTCCGCTCCGGCCCGAGCGGAGCGGGGCGGCCGGAGGAGGGAGCCGCATGCCGCGCAAGCGGAGAGGGCAGGCCGGGAGCCTGGAGATCGCGACCCGGGACTGCGCCGGGATCGGCATCGGCAAGGACGCGCGCTGCGTCGCGGTCGACCCGGACCGGCGCGGGGAGCCGGCGCGGCCGTTCGACGCCTTCACGCCGGACCTGGAGGAGATGGCGGCCCGGCTTTCGTCCTGCGGGGGCGGGAAGGCGGCGACGGAGCCGGCCCCGGCGTGCTGGATCCCGGTGTTCGAGGTGCCGGGCCGGGCCGGCTTCGAGGCGATGCCGGCGCCGCCGCGGACGGCGAAGCGGATCCCGGGGCGCAGGAGCGACGTGCTCGACTGCCGGCGGATCCGCCAGCTCCTTTCGTGCGGGCTGCTGCGCGGCGCCTTCCGTCCCGGCGGCGCTGCGTGCCCGCCGCGTTCCTGCGTCCGCCAGGCGAAGCGGCTGACCGGGGACCGCTCGCGTTGCGTCCTGCACATGCGGAAGGCCTCGACCGGGATGAACGCGAGGCTTGGCTCGGCGGTCGCCGGCATCGCCGGGGCGACGGGCCGGAGGATCCTGCGCGCGATCGCCGGCCGCGAGTGCGACCCGCGCCGGCTTGCGGCGCTTCGGGACGGGCGCGTCAGGGCCGGCGGCGAGAGGATCGCGACCGCGCTCGCCGCGGAGATCGGCCCGGCCTTCCCGTCCGCGCAGCACTCGGCTCGTGGCCGGGGCTGGCGCCGGGCCAATGGCATTTCATTAGGCCGGCAGGATCGCGATGCCGTTCCGCGCGCGGTGCCAGCCGGCTGATTCCGCGCCCTTTTTCCGCCTGCTCCGCCTTTCCGCCTTGGGGGTTGACACGTTCTCCCTTCCGTGGCATGCCACGCTCGCATCAATCCGTCCCGCCGGGAGCTTTCAGCCATGGACCCGCGAATCACAGGCCCTCAAGTCCACCACCTTCCTCGGCCGGCGCTTCACGCGGCGCCAAGATCGCCGACATCCGGGAAACGGTCGAGCTGTTCCCGAACGACAGCCGCAACGAGCTGTCGAAGACCATCTGCGAGAACCTGAACTGGACCACGCCGAAGGGCGACTACCGCGTCGCGGCGGGCCTGCGGCTTCTCGAGCACCTGGAGGAATGCGGGATCCTGACCCCTTCCGGAGAAGCGCGACACGGCGGCGAAGTCGGCGCGCAAGCCGATCGTCCGCGTGCGGGCCTCCGGATCCGCAGCCCGAGATCGCCTGCGGTCTCGAGGCCCTGGAGCCCCTGTCGCTGGAGGAGGCGGAATCGCCCGAGGATGTCGCCCTGTGGAAGGCGCTCGTCGACCGCTACCACTATCTCGGATGCCCGCGGCCCTTCGGGCCGTCCGTCCGCTGGTTCGTCCGCGACCGCCGCGGGCGGCACCTCGCCGGTGCTGCTGTTCGAGGCGGCGGCGCGGACGCTGCCGGCCCGGGACGAGTGGATCGGGTGGAGCGCGGCCGACCGCGACCGCCGGCTGCACCTCGCGGTGTCGAACAGCCGCTTTCTGGTGATGCCATGGGTCCGCGTCGACAACCTGGCGTCGGAGGCGCTGTCGATGGCGCTGCGCCAACTGTCCGGCAGATGGGAGGAGCGGCACGCCTGCCGCCCGGTCCTGTGCGAGACCTTCGTCGACCCGACCCGCTTCGACGGCGCCTGCTACAGGGCCGCCGGCTGGCAGCGGATCGGCATGACCGCCGGCAAGCGCAGCGGGCGCGGCGCCAAGCCGGCCAAGGAGATCCTGGTCAGGGCGCTCGACCCGGAGTTCCGCAGGATCCTGAAGGGAGAGGCGAAACCGAAGCCGAAGCCGAAGCGCCGCGGCAAGTCCCCTGCGTCCGCCTCCGACGGCCGCTTCGTCGCGACGTGATCCCGGGTCGCCGCCGCCGGCATCGCCGCCCGCCACGACCGGGAACGGATGCAGAGGCGCCGGGCGCCGGACAGCCTCGTCGTCATGCTGTTCGTCTTCCGCCTGGTGCCGGCGCGCGGACAGAAAGGCTGCGCCACCGTGACGGCCGAACTCTGGGAGCAGTGCCGGCGGTCCGGCATCGCGCTGCCGCAGCCGCAGCCGGTCGCCGCCTCCTCGATCTGCAAGGCCCGCGCCCGGGTGCACGAGGACCTGTTCCGGGACCGGCGCCGCGAGATCCTCCGCACGGCATCCACGACCCGAACTGGAACGGACACCGGACCTTCGCCGTCGACGGCTCCAAGCCGACCCTGCCGAGACCTCTCGTCGATGCCGGATATCCGCTCCCGAACGACGGCGCCCGCCACCCGCAGGGCCTGCTGTCCTGCCTGTACAGGCTCGACAGCCGCATGCCCGTCGACTTCCTCCTCGCGTCCGACGCCGACGAGCGCGCCGCCGCGCTCGCCCGTCCCGACGCGCTCTCCCCCGGCGACGTCGCGGTCCTCGACCGGGGATGCCTCTCCTTCGTCATGCTGCACGCCATGACCGTGCGCGGCCTGCATCCGGTGTTCCGCATCCAGCGCAGCTCCGCCGCCGCCTTCAACAGCTTCCGCGACGGCGACCGCGACGACGCCCGCGTCAGGATCACGCCGGGAAAGGAGGCCCTGCGCAAGCTGAAGGCCGCAGGCTTCGCAACCCCGGCCCCTCCGGTCGTCCTGCGCCTGGTCCGCTGCGACATCGCGGGCGGGCGATGCGCGCTCGCCACGACCCTCGACGACCCGGACCGGTACAGCGTGGCGGACCTCTCGGACCTCCATCACGGACGCTGGTCGATCGAGGAGCCGTGCAAGGTCTCGAAGCGGACCATCGCGGTGGACGAATTCCACGGCAGGACCGAGCGCGGCGTCCGCCAGGAACCCTGCGCCCATTTCAACCTCATCGCCATGGCACGCCTGTTCTCCAGCCAGGGCGACAGCATCCTCGACGACATGCACGAAGGCGACCTGCCGAAGAGGCGGACGAACTTCTCCAACGCGCTGGCCATGCTCGCCGTCAACCTCGAGGAGATGATCCTGGCCCAGACCGCGGCCCTGGCCGACACCGTCGGTCGCGTGGCGGAATCCATCCTCGCGGTCAGGGCGCGGCTGCGGCCGGGACGGTCGTTCCCGCGCCGCTCGATGAAAACCGTCGGAAAGCGGGGCCGCAAGCGAGAGCAGACCGCGTAGCCCGAAACCCGCCGTCCGGACCGGAAAGGGGCACGGCAGCCCCGAACCGCTCGCGCAGCCTTAAGGAAACGACGCCGAAACGTTAAGGACATGCCATTGGGCGCCGGGCACCCGCATCAGCGGCGGCAAGTCCCTGCCGGGGCGCTCGCCCAAGGCCGTCGACAAGGCGGCGCAGTCCCTGCGCATTGCCGCCATGTCCGCCCGCAGGAGCCGGACGTTCATCGGGGCCGGGCACCGCGGGCGCCTCGCCCGGAAGGATGCGCCGGCGGGGATCGCGGCAACCGCGCGCGAGCTTGCGTGCCTGACCTGCACGCTGGCCGCCCGAGGGGAGGAATGCGTGGAGCGCGGGATCGAGGCCTGCGCGCAGCGCCGAGTGGACCGCACCGTCTCGAGCCCTGGCCGACGCGCCAGGCGGCTCGGCTGCCACCTGGTCAGGATGCCGGAAGACACGGACGGCACAGTTGGCGCGGAATCAATGGCATAGGGAAGACTTGCTCAAGAGAGAGAGAATTAATTCGGCGCGACTTGGTTTCGAATTATGTTTTATGAATTTAACGAAGAACTTCCTGAACCATGGCAGGGTTCTTCGAAATCAGAGCCAGAAGCACTTGGGCAGGACCCGTCGGGCGGCGCCGGCCGTGTTCCCAGTTCAGGAGTGTTCCCTTGGCAACACCAATGCTCTTGGCGAATTCACTTTGCGAAAGACCTGTCTTCCGACGGATTCTCGCAACATCGATATCCGGGAGCTTGATTTCGTGAATCTTGGAACCGTCCGTCTTGCCGGATGCAAACGCGAAAGCCTCTTCTAGCCCGGCCATTATGCTTTTGTGTGCATTCATGATCGCTCCCTAATATTCAGCGATGATTTTCTTGCTTTAGTTCAACAGCTGCTGATTGCTCTGTCTTTGTCAGGCTTGCTCTTTCGTTTTTGGCAAATACCGTCACCAAAAAGATCGGCATATGTGTCCCGCCAAAAACACAAAACACTCGAAATCCACCTCTTTTGCCTCCGCCCGTGCGTGGGATGCGGACTTTCCGCAAACCCCCGCCGAGGCTGGTCCCTCTTTCCGGGTTGGCGGCGATGAACAAAATGGCGCTTTGGCGTTCGTCATCGGTCATCGTCGTTTTCACCCGCCGCTGGAATTCAGGAAGTTCCACGACGGTTTGCAACCGTGTCATGTGATGCCTAGTTATGAGCAGTTGGCTTATATGTCAATGACGCATGAAGTTTTGACATGTTCCAAAATCAGATACTTTGTTCCTTGGCAAGTGGGTCAACCGCGCATTCCAGCGTTTCACCAAGACCCCAGCCGTTGGCATCGGCGACCTTGCAAAATGCTTCGATTGTTTCCGGTTTCGCCTTGAGGTTGAACTGGACGTTGCGACCCGTACGCCGTCGGCGGAGTTGGTGCGCTGGCTTCGGTGCCTTCGATTCCCTGCTCCTGAAACCCGCGGCCTCGGCGGCATTCTGTGTCTTGCTCTTGTTCACCTTCGGTTTTCTCGGCTCCTTGGGCTTGAGGCCGAATTCCGTCAGGTCGTTCAACGTTGCTCCGAAGCCCAGGTCTGCGCGTTCCGTTGTCATGATGTGCCTGTCACCTCCTTGAGCCTGATAGTGATCTCTCCGCCAAACTCGTTGGCGTTCTCGACTGCCCTGTCCACGTTGCTCACCTGTGCGGGGTCGAGGCCGGCAAGCGTTCCATCGAATTCAAGCAGGTCCAGATATGCCGTCCGCTCCGCGAGACCCGCGTCAAGGACATCGATGCCATTCGCTCGAAGCTATTCCTGGACGTTCTTGAAAGCACGGGATCGCAGGGCTGCGCTGGTCCGTGTAAGGACTACACAATGCTGGATCAAGCGGTGTGTCATGCGCGCCTGGTTGTTGATCAACCGGATGATCTTGGCCCCTCTTCTCGTGCCCAACGATGAACCCTGGGTCGGGATCAGGATCAGGTCCGACATACCGATCGCGTTTGCCACCATCAGGCTCGCGGTGCCTTCGAGGTCGACGATTACGAATTGGCTGATCCGGGAGGCCTCTTCGATCAGATCGACAATGCTGTCTTCAGCAACGGCATTCAAAATCGAAACGGTCTTGGGATACTCTGGAAGGTCTCCCTATTGCGAAGTCCGTCTCTCCGGGTCGGCGTCAATGATCGTCACATTGGCGCCGTTCTCGGAAAGCTGTGTCGCGAGAGTGAACGCGGACGTGGTCTTTGCTGCCTCGCCCTTGGGGTTTGCGAATGAAATTACAGCCCGACTTCCACTCTGAAGTGCAAAACCGGTCATTTCCGCAGCGAGCGCGCACCTAGGCGGCGCAGGAACAGGAAGAACCGGCCGCCGAGGAGCATGCCGGCCGCGAGGAGTGGAGGAACGCAGGCCTTCCTCCCTGCCCGAGAGGCCGTTGCGCATGCGGCCGCGGGCTGATGCGTCACGGGACCTGCGGGCGGAAGACGCCTGTTCCGATGCGCGTTGCCCGGTTGGATTGCCGCGACTGCCGGACCGCGATCGGCCGTCTTCCGGATTTCGCCGCGGCCCAGCGCCTGTTCCCCCGCCGCGGCGAGTTGTCGAACGGGATCCGCAATCTTCTCAGTGCATTCATGGCGGTTTCGGCCTTCCTGGCGGCCGTGGCCGCGTTGCGGCCGGACTTGTTCAAGGGATGCCCGGCGGACCCGGTGTCGATGCGCGCCGCGCCCGGCGCCGAAACGGTGCCGGCCGGCCTTCCCCGGGAGATGGCGGACCGGTTGCAGTTCCTGCCGCCTCCGGCCGGATTCCGGCCTCCCGGACCGGGCGGAAACCTCCCGACCGGGCCACCGGCACCGTTCGAACCCTGTTTCGGCGCCGCCGGTCGCGGCAGACGGCGCCATCGAGGCGCCTACGCCCGGAACAGCGGAGGCAATCGCCATGAAGGACGCGATCAGCGACTGCCGGAAGGACTTCGCACGGTTTCGCCTTGCCGTGATCCCGGAGGCCCTGCACGTTCCGCCGGACGAGGCGACGGCGCACCTGAAGCGGCAATCGCGGCGGGGTGCGACGATCCCCGGGGCTGGAAGCGACGTGCGCGCATCGTGCGAATGTTTCCGAGTGAAGAGAGCTTCTTGTTGCATCAGGGGCGCGAACAAGCCGTCAACACCCGCGAGGACGGGCTGGAGGTCAACTGGCATTTGAACATGTTCACCCGCCTGGATCGCCGTTGTCAGGAAGGGAGTCGTTCTTGTCAGGATGCGGTTCCAGGTTTGGAGAGGAATTGCGTTCGGCTTCATTCGGCGCACCGCGGAAGTGTTGCCGAAACGGCAACAGGGAGTGCCAAAATCTGTGCTTCCTTTGAACGCTCCGGCCGTGTCAAGGTTTCGGCAAGCGCGAGAGAGTCCGTGCATTCGGCAAGCGCTTTGCAAATCTTGATTTCACAGCGATCGGGAGACAATCCATGGTAGATCACACGACATCCTGTTCCGCAATCAGCCGGCGCCGGTTTTTGGAGTACGGCACCGCCCTGGGCGGCGCCGCGACCGCCTCGCTGATCGGCGTCGAAGTGCTTGCCAGCGACAAGGCCAGGATCAACATGCAGCTCGGCTGGCTGGCCAGCAACGGAATCCTGGGCGAGGTCGTGGCCAAGCGCATGGGATTCTACGAAGAGGAAGGCATTGAACTGGAAGTCACCCCGGGCGGGCCAGGGGTTGACGGCGTTGCGTCCGTCGCCGCCGGCCGCGCCGAATGCGGCCAGTTGTCCTCCAGCCCGTCCCTCATGCTCGCCCGTTCTGCGGGAATCCCGGTCAAGGCGTTCGCTGCCGGATACCAGAAGCATCCATTCACGTACTTTTCCCTCGAGGCCAATCCGATCCGAACGCCCGAGGACATGATCGGAAAGACGATCGCGACCCAGCCGACGGCGGTGATCCTGCTGCGCGCCCTGCTTGCGAAGAACGGCATCGCCGAAGACCAGGTCGAGGTGGTGAACATGGGCAGCGACATGAACCAGCTCATGACCGGGCAGGCCGCCGCGGTCACCGGCTGGATGACGAATACCAACGCCCTCAAGGTTCTCGGCGACGGACGCGTCGACATGATGCTCTGGGACGCGGGCATCCAGCTCTACGCAAACGTCTACTACACGACCGACGAAATGTTGTCCGAGCACGGAGACGTTCTGGCCCGTTACCTGACCGGATCGGCCAGGGGTTGGGGGTATGCCCGCGAGAACCCGGAAGCCGCCGTCGA
Organism: uncultured Amylibacter sp.; assembly: GCA_963662815.2. Taxonomy (GTDB): domain Bacteria; phylum Pseudomonadota; class Alphaproteobacteria; order Rhodobacterales; family Rhodobacteraceae; genus JAPPHA01. Next base: position 95,389 of record CAXXWA010000009.1, on the reverse strand, counting down.
CCATCTCGTCGCGGAATACCGGAACCTCGACCGCGACAGCGAACTGGATGCCGTGGGTCCGGTTCTCGGCTTCTCGTTCAGCGAAACCACCGCAGAGAACGGCTGGGCGACCATGAACCCGGAAAACTGGCAGGCCCAGATCGATGTCTATGCCCGGCTCGAACAGTTCAAGGGGCCAACCCCGAACCTCGAAGACGTGATGACTGACGAAATCCTGAACGCGACGGAAGCGATCCGGAAACAGATCGGATGACTTCCGCGGCAGCGGCCACGCGTCCGGCAGCTGCGGCGATCACGGTTCGCGACCTGGCCGTGCGGTTCGATACCGAGGACGAGAGCATAACGGCTCTCGAAAACGTCAGTTTCGACGTGCCGGAAGGCGGGTTCGTGACCATGTTGGGGCCGTCCGGCTGCGGGAAGTCGACGCTGCTCAGGGCCATCGCCGATCTCGTCGGGATCGGCGATGGCGCAGTCACGGTCTTCGGCAGGACGCCTGTCGAGGCGCGCAGGGCGCGTGACTTCTCGATCGTCTTTCAGGATGCGACTCTGCTGCCCTGGCGCAGCGCCATCGACAACGTGCGCCTGCCGCTGGAAGTCGGCCGCCGGCGCGGCAACATCGAGCAGCGGGCCGCACCGGAGGAAATGCTCGCGCTCGTTGGTCTGGAAGGTCGCGAGAATGCGCTTCCGCACGAACTTTCGGGAGGCATGCGCCAGCGGGTGTCGATCGCCAGGGCGCTGGTCTGCCGGCCGCGCGTTCTCCTGATGGACGAACCCTTCGGCGCCCTGGACGAAATCACCCGGGACAAGCTCAACGAGGAACTCCTGCACATCTGGCGCGAAACCGGGACGACAATCATATTCGTGACACATTCCGTTCCCGAGGCAGCGTTCCTCGGGCAGCACTGCCTCGTCCTGTCGGCGCACCCCGGGCGCGTTCGCGAATACATGGAAATCGGCCTGGCGGAGACGCGGACGCTCGCCATGCGCGACACGCTCGAGTTCGTCCGGATTACGGCACGCCTTCGCGCACTGCTCGAGGGTTCGAAATGAACGTCGCCGTCGCCGGCCCGGCCCAGCCTGCGGGACGGCCGTCGGCCCGGGCCCGCGCCTGGCGCAGGCGCGCGCCGGCAATAATTGCAAGCCTTGCCCTTCTGGGCCTCTGGCAGGTCATCGTCTCCGGATTCGGGGTGCCCACTTACATCGCGCCGACCCCGCTTCAGGTCCTGCATGTCTTCATCGAGCGTGGCGATGTCCTCTGGATCAACTTCTGGCCGACCATGCTGGAAGCCGCGGCGGGGTTCTTCTTCGGCAACTCGATCGCCGTGCTGCTGGCAGTCTGGTTCGTTCACTACCAGTACGCGGAACGTGCCTTCTATCCGATTGCGGTCTTCATCAACACCATTCCAATTCTCGCGATCGCGCCCATACTCGTTCTGATTTTCGGCAACGGATTCACCCCGAAGGTCGTGATCGCCGCGCTGATCTGCTTCTTTCCGACCCTGGTCAACATGGTGCGGGGCCTGAAGTCCGTCAGCCCGGAAATGCTGGAACTGATGCAGGTGCTTTCCGCGACCGACCGGGAAATCCTCTTCAAGATCAGGCTCCACAGTTCCCTGCCGTTCCTGTTCGCGGCATTGAAGATCGCATCGACCACCTGCGTGATCGGCGCGATCGTCGGCGAGTGGATCGGTTCGAACTACGGTCTCGGAGCGCTGATTCTCGAGGCCACCTACAACTTCCGTTCGCCCCTGCTCTATGCAACCGTCATTCTCGGGGCAGGCTTGGCGGTCACGGCATTCACGATCACGTCCGCGATCGAACGGCGGGTCGTGAAGTGGAAATCATCATCCGTCTATTGACGCGGGAAGGAGACCAGCACATGTCAGCATCTGAATTCGTGACACGTCCGGCAGCCGAGGCGCCGGTCGTCGCAACCTCGGACGTGGTCGTCGTCGGCGGCGGTCCCGCAGGCTTGTCCGCAGCGGTCTCGGCGGCCAGGAACGGCGCTTCCGTGACCCTCGTCGAGCGCTATCCCTATCTTGGCGGCCTTGCCTCCGGCGGCATGGTTCTCGTCCTCGACGACATGCACAACGACACGGAAATATCCGTCCGCGGACTGGCGATGGAAATCATCGAGCGCATGCACGCAAGGGGGCTGTGCGTCTATCCGCCGGAAAGCGACCGCGCGCCGGCGGTGCGGGCTAAGCAGGACGTCTGGCGCAGGTGGACCCGCTGGGGAGTCTGCGACTTTCACTCCAAGACCAAGCCGTTTCCGGTCGTGTTCGCTGCCGCATTCGACCCCGATGGGTTCAAGCAGGCCTCGCTCGACATGGTTGGGGAAGCCGGAATCAACCTGCGTCTCCACAGCTGGTTCCAGTCGGCAATTGTCGAGGACGGCAGGACAACCGGCCTTGTCGTCGAAACCAAGGAAGGACCGCAGGCGATTCGCGCCGGTATCGTCGTCGACGCGACCGGCGACCTCGACGTCGCCGCAAGCGCCGGCGCGCGCTTTTCCGAGGGGTCCTTCATCGTCACGACCGTCTCGCGCATGGGCGGCGTGGACACCGATGCCGCGGAACGCTTCCAGTTCGAGGAACCCGACCGCTTCCTCGAGATTGAACGCGAGGCAAAGCGCATCATCCGCGGGTGCTGGGACTACTGGTGGCTGAAAACGCCCTTGCCCGGAATCGTCTGGTGCAACTGCCCCCACATGACCGGCTTCGACGGGCTGCGGGTCGCGGACCTGACCGCGGCGGAATTCGAGGGGCGTCGCCGCATGCAGGCCCTTCTGGAGTTCGCGCGCGCGAGTGTCCCCGGTTTCGAGAACGCGTATTTCGTTGACTTTGCTCCGCAGACCGGGGTGCGCCAGACCCGTCTCCTGGAAGGCGAGTATGTCGTGACGAAGCGGGATGTCACGGAGCGGGTGCACTTTGGCGATGCCGTGTGCCGGGGCCGGGACTACTACACGCCCTACCGGGCGCTTCTGCCGGTCGGCGTGGACCAGCTCCTGGTAGCCGGGCGCCACTATTCCGCCACCCCCAAGGCCCAGATACTCAGCCGCGAAATCCCCCCCTGCATGGCGATGGGAGAAGCCGCGGGCATCGCCGCCGTCAAGGCTCTCGAGGCCGGCATCCCGGTTCGCGATGTCGAGGCGAGCGCGATTCAGGAACAGATGCGACGCCAGGGCGCCGACCCGGGGGACATGCCCGCAGGCAACGCGATGATCAAGGAGGCAGCCTGATGCCGACCTCAGGAAATGGTTCCCGGCCCCTTCCGCTGGACGGGGTCAGGGTTCTGGACTTCACGCAGGTCATGCTCGGACCCTGCTGCACCCAGATGCTGGGCGACTACGGTGCGGACGTCATCAAGATCGAGCGCGCCAAGGTCGGAGACCTGTCCCGGTGGAGCATCGGCGAGGATCCGGACGGAGGCAACAATCCGGTTTTCTGCAGCCTGAACCGCAACAAGCGCAGCGTGACCCTGAACCTGAAGGCGGAGAGCGACCGGGCGGCCGTCCTGAGCCTGGCGGAAAAGGCGGACGTGGTGGTGAACAATTTCCGGCCCGGCGTCATGGACCGGATGGGATTCGGCTATGGTGAGCTGCGCCGCATCAATCCGCGCATCATTTATGCAGTCGGAACGGGATTCGGCCTCGAGGGACCGTATGTGCACAAAGGCGGGCAGGATGTGCTGGCCCAGGCGATGAGCGGCGTCATGCACCGGCGCGCGGACCCGGAACTGCCGCTCTCCGTCTATCCCACGGCTCTCGCGGACTATTCTGCCGGAATGCACCTGGTTCAGGGCATCCTGCTCGCGTTGCTGCAACGCGAAAAGACCGGCGAAGGCCAGCAGGTCGCGGTTTCGCTCTTCAATTCGATGCTGGCAATGCAGATGCAGGAAGCGGCGATGCAGATGATGCGCGGCCGGGAACTGAACTGGGCGGCGATGCCGCTGTCGGGCGTGTTCGCAACCGACGACGGGGCCATCGTCATGGTCGGCGCGTTCAAGGTGAACCCGCTCCGCGACATTTGCGAAGCGCTCGAACTTGATGATCTCTCGTCGTTGCCGAGATTCTCCGACATGGATCTCCAGATGACCAACCGCCAGGAGCTGCAGGAAATCTTCCGGAACCGCTTTTTGGAGAACACGACCGCCCACTGGCTCGAGCGGCTGGGGCGGGTCGACATCCTGTGCGCGCCGGTTCTCGCGCTCGAGGACGCGCTCCGGGATCCGCAGACGGACTGCAACCGAATGATCGTGGACCTGGACCCGACGGAAAGCGGTCCCGTGCGCCTGATCGCTTCGCCGATCGACATGTCCGCGGCACCCTTCTCGGTCCGTGTTTCGCCGCCTCGCCTTGGCGAGCACAACGAAGAAATTCTCGGCGACTTGCAAACGGCGGGTTCGTTGCCATGAGCGTCGATTTCGAAATCACGGAGCGGATCGCGCGCGTGACGCTGAACAGGCCGGAGCGGCTGAACGCCGTCGATGCCGCGACGGAACGGGAACTGGCGGAAATCTGGTCGGAAATCGCCGGGAATCCGGAAGTGCGATGCGTCGTGCTGACCGGTGCCGGCAACCGGGCGTTCAGCGCCGGCGCGGACATGAAGGAGGAGGGGCTCGAGGGTATCGCCTACTGGGCCGGAACCGGCGCCAACGGGTTCGGCGGCATCGCGCTTGGGGGACGGCTTTCGGTGCCCGTCATCGCGCGCGTGAACGGCCTCGCCCTCGGGGGCGGATTCGAGATGGTTCTGGGATGCGACCTCGCAGTCGCCGCGGAGTCGGCCACCTTCGGGCTCCCGGAACCCCGGGTCGGACGCCTGCCCCTGGACGGCATGGTCACCTTGCCCCGATTGCTGCCGCGCGCGCGCGCCATGGGAATGCTGCTCACGGGCCGACGCATCAGCGCGTCCGAAGCGCTTGAATTCGGCCTGGTCAATGAGGTTGCGCCCGACGACGGCCTCGACAATGCGGTCGATGCGTGGGCGGCGGATATCAAGGCATGCGCGCCGCTCAGCCTCGCCGCCATCAAGCGGTCGGTCCGCGACACCGCCCACCTGCCGACCGCGCAGGCCAGAAACACGCGTCTCGACAGCCTTGTCGCAGCCCTGCAGAGCGACGATGCGCAGGAAGGCGTTCGCGCTTTCAGGGAGAAGCGCGCGCCGGTCTGGACCGGCCGCTGACGCGCCAATGGCCTATGTCATCGCCGAGACCTGCATCGACGTCAAGGATGGCGACTGCACGGACGTCTGTCCGGTCGACTGCATTTATGAAGGCGGCCGGATGTTCTACATTCACCCTGAGGAATGCATCAACTGCGCGATCTGCGAGTCAGTTTGTCCGGTGGACGCAATATGGTACGAAGACGACCTTCCGGCCGAATTGAAGGACTTTGCCGGCGTGAACGCCGAGTTCTTCGGTGAGCAGGTAACCGGCTGGGGAAGTCCCGGCGGGTGGACGCCCGAATTCCGGACCGAAGCCGACCATCCGCTGGTTGCGCGCCGGGAGGCTTCGGAAGGATGAGGGCGCGCTCATGCACGCATCGGTATTGCGCTATTTTGTCGCGGTGGCGGACGCCGGGTCGATCCGGCGCGCCTCGCGGCGGCTGAACATTTCCGCCTCCGCTGTCAACCGGCAGATTCTCAACATAGAGGCTTTCTTCGGAACCCCGCTCTTCGAACGGTTGCCGGGAGGCATGCGGCTTACGGACGCGGGCCGGCTCGTGCATCGCCATTCGGTGGACACCCTCCTGGATTTCGACCGTCTTCGCGGAGAAATCGACGCTCAGCGGGGAATCGTCAGCGGAAGGGTCACCATCGCGACGCTGGACAGCCTGACCATGCACTTCCTGCCGGAAGCGGTGGTCGGTTTCATCGGGGCGAATCCTGCCGTGGAAATCCATGTCTTCACCGGCGATCCCGCCGAGGTCACGCAGGCCATCGCGCAGGGGAGCGCCGACATCGGCCTGACGTTCGAGCCGCTCTTCCGTCCAGGCCTCGCGATTCTTCACGACATTCCCTGCGCAATCGTCGCCATAATGCGCTCGGATCATGATCTCGCGGGCAGGAGGTCCGTCACCCTGGAGGACTGCGGCGCGTATCCGATGGTCTACCAGCAAAACACCGGTTCGATGCAGCCGTATTTCGGGAACGAACTGGAGTCGTTCAAGAACGCGCACAAGCCGGTCGTCGTGTCGAATACCCTGGCATTCGTGAAGAGGCTGCTGCTTCACGGCATCGGAATCGCGTTCTATACCCGCCTCGGGTTCGCGGAAGAGCTCGCGGAGGGTCGCCTGGTTGCGGTGCCGGTCGAAGGCGGCCGGCTGTCCGCGCTTCGCCTTTCCCTGATCGCGCCGTCGGACCGCGCTCCGACGGTCGCCGCGAGGACCATGTCGGAACATCTGCGGGAGGCTCTGACCAGTTTCACGACCGGTCTGGAACTGGCGCCTCCGACGGCCGGTTGCCGGGGCCCCGCGCGGAATTCCTGATCGGCAGGGGACTGCCCCGCGGGTTCTAGACCGGATGCGGCCGGCCGTGGACGAGTTCGAGCGCTCTTGCCGCAAACCGCGGCGCAAGCGGGCCGAGCGCTGCGGCGCGGGCGTCGGCCGCCGTGCCTGAACGCGCGCGATCCGCGATGCCGACGAAGATGACCGCGAACCGGTAAAGCGCGAACGCCTTGTGGAAGGGCAGGAGCGACGCGGTCCCGGGCAGCGCCGCCATGTAGCGGTCCACGAACTCCGCCTCGGACGGCAGTCGCATTGCCGCGAGGTCCTGTCCAAGGAGGCCCCCGTACTCGCGCGGCGCAGTGTGCCATGGCATGCAGCAGAACCCGAGATCCGCCATGGGATGACCCAGTGTCGACAGCTCCCAGTCGAGTATGCCGACGATGCGGATTTCCGTCGGATGGAACATCAGGTTTCCGAGGCGAAAGTCGCCGTGGCAGAGCGCGGCGAGATTGTCGTCAGGCGGCAGGTTCTCGACCAGCCAGTCGTGGAGGTCTTCGATGATTCCGACCGGTTCGGACGGCGATGCGCGGAACTGGCGGTCCCAGCGGCTGATCTGCCGCACGAAGTAGTTTCCCGGCTTCCCGAAGTCGTTGAGGCCGACTTCTTCGGGGCGCACGGCGTGCATGGCCGCCATGGCGTCGGCCACCGCCATCCAGGCGGGGCGTCGGTCGTCGGCCGGAAGCTCGCCGAGCGCGGTGTCGGTGAAGACCCGGCCCTCGAGCCGCTCCATCAGGTAGAACGGGGTGCCAAGGAGGCCTGCGTCTTCGTGGAAGTGAACCGGGCGGGGCACCGGCACGCGCGTCGGGGCAAGCGCCCCGAGTACGCGGTATTCGCGGTCGACGGCATGGGCGCCGCGCAGAATCGGGCCGGCCGGCTGCTTTCGGAGGACGAGGCGGTGCGGACCGTAGTCGAGAAAGTAGGACGGATTCGATTGTCCGCCGGCGATCCGTTCGAGCCTGTAGACGCCGTCATCCGGTCCGAACCGGTCCGCCAGGAAACTCCCGAAATGTGCAGTGTCGAAATCCAGTTCCCCCGAAACCTCTGCCGGCGCCGTCATGCCGGGTCCCAGCGATGGAAACCAGCGCCTTCGCGGTCGAGATGCTTGCAAATGAGCATCCTGTGAACCTCGTCCGCCCCGTCCACGAGCCGCGCCTGCCGGGCGTACCGGTAGATCCATTCAAGCACCGTGTCCCGGGAATAGCCGCGCGCGCCGTTGACCTGGATGGCCGCGTCCGCCGCCCGGTGCAGAAGGTTGGCGACGTGGATCTTGGCCATCGAGACTTCCTTCTGGGCATAGCCGCCGCGATCGATCTCCCATGCAGCCTTCATGACCAGGAGGCGGCCTACCTCGACCTGCATGGCCAGATCGCCGAGCATGACCTGAACGCTCTCGCGCTCGGCGAGCCGGATTCCGAAGCCGTGACGCTTCGAGGAGTAATCCCGCGCGATCTCGACGCAGCGCTTCGCGAGCCCTAGCCAGCGCATGCAGTGCGTGAGCCTGGCCGGACCGAGTCGCGCCTGCGTGACCTTCATCCCGCGGCCCTCTTCCAGGATCACGTTGGCCGCAGGAATCCGCAAGCCGTCGAAGCGGAGTTCGCAGTGCCCGCCGTGTTCTTCCGGTCCCATGATCGGGATCCTGCGGACGATCTCCCAGCCGGGGCTGTCGCGGTGAAAGAGGAAGGCGGTATGTCCGCGCCTGGGATCGTCAGAAGTCCGTGCGACAAGTATGAAGTGGGATGCCGCGCCCGCGCCCGTGATGAACCATTTGCGGCCGTGCACCACGTAGTCGCCGCCGTCCCGCGATGCGGTCGTTCGCATCATTCCCGGATCGGAGCCGCTGCCGGGGTGGGGCTCGGTCATAGCGAATGCGGATCGAACCCGGCCCTCGGCGATCGGTTTCAGCCAGACGGCTTTCTGTTCTTCGGTCCCGAGCGCTTCCAACACCATCATGTTGCCGTCATCGGGAGCGGCGGAGTTGAAGACGACAGGGCCGAAAATCGACCGGTTCATCGCTTCGTAGCACACCGCCAGCGCGACCATGTCCAGCCCGCGCCCGCCGTAATCGGGAGAGAGCTGCAGGCACCAGAGACCGGCTTCCCGCGCGCTGGCGCGCAAATCCTCGAGACGAACGGTCGCGATATTGTCGTGTTCGTCGCGGGCGGCGGGGTCGCTTTCGAGGGCGATCAGGCGATCTTCGACGAAGGTCTCGATCTGGTCCCTCAACAGCGAGACTCGGGAAGAAATGGTGAAGTCCATGCGCGAGCTCACATTCCCGAACGGATGCCGATGACGCAGGCGGCCGCGCTCGGTTCGGCGCTGGCGGCAGCAGCCGGCTTCAGGGCGCGCGCCGGGATGCGGGAGACGCGGCCCCCCGCGCATGACCCGGCCGGCGATCCGGGGTATCCGGGCGCTTCATGGCGGACGCCCGGCTGATCTCCGTGCGGCATCGATTCGCGCATTGTTCTCCCCGGGGTTGCCGCTTGCCGTTGTCCTTCGCCGCCGCCCAGCCATAACACGATCCGCGGGTGCGAGGTAATCCCGTTTCGCCGGTTCCGCTTCGCCCGGCCGTGCCGCCGCGGGGAGCGGTGCCTCTCCGTTTCGCATGCCGGTTGCGCCGCCCAGGCCCGTACCGGACTTCCCGCGCCATCGGCATCGAACGAAGCTGCCGGCGGACGTGCGAACCGCCGGAAAGGACTTCTGCAGAGCGGGCCTTCGGGCGTGGCCCCGCCGCGACCCGCGTCTCGCGCCGGGCACAGGATGCGGATGCCGCGGCGCGCAGGCGTCACGGTTTGATCGTGAGCTTTTCGCGCCAGATGGTGAAAATGCCGGCGCAAGCGAGAATCAGGATGCCGAGCGCCGTCCAGACATCCGGGATTTCGCCGAACGCGGCGAACCCGAAGACTGCCGAGAAGATCATGATCGAGTAGCGGAAAGGTGTGACGAAGAAGAGGTCGCCGGTTCGCATGGTGACAACCGAAAAGTAGTACCCGGCGAACAGGAACAGTGCGGCGAGCGCAAACGGGCCGAGTTCGCCCGGCGCGACGGGAGACCAGCCCGGTCCCGCAATCGTCGCTGCGCCGAACGACATGGTCACGACCGCCGCCGAGACGAGCGTCACGAAGAGCGAATCCGCGTTCCTAGACAGCCTCCGCGCGGAGAGGTCTCGAAGGATCACGAAGAATACGGCGCCGAGGGCGAGCAGGCTGTAGGAATTGAATCCGTCGGTCCCGGGCCGGATGATCAACAGGACGCCGAACAGCCCTGCAAGGATCGCCAGCATCCGTCTCGGCCCGCAGGTCTCGCCGAGGACGAAATGCGCAGTGATCGCGAGGGCGAGCGGGACGAACTGAAGGATCGCCGTGGCATTGGCGATCGGCATGTTGAAGACGGCGGTGAGGAAGCAGGCGGCGATGCCGATCTCGGAGACCGCGCGGATCGCGATGATGAGGGCGTCGCCTGCGCAGGGCCGGTGCCGAAACGTCCCGCGCGCCCAGGCGAAGGCGCCGAAAAACAGGCATAGAAGCGCGCCGCGCATGAAAATCGCCTGGCTGAGGCCGTAGTCCGGTCCCGCGAGCTTCATGACCGCGTCGTTCGCCGAGAATCCAGCCATGGATGCGCACATGAAGATGGCGCCCAGCGCGTTCGCCGACGGCCGTGTCATCGCGTTCGCCGAAACCGGGTCCGGGAGTCGCCGGCGTTCAGGGACGCGGCGTCGGCCGCTTGCGCAGGCGTGGCATGGACCCGCTCAGCGCCCCATCCAGACCGGGTCGCGCCTTTCCGCGAACGCCTTTGCGCCCTCCATCTGGTCTTCCGACGAATACAGCTCGTCGACCGTTCGCAGCTGCCTCCCGGTGATGCGGTTCATTGCGTCCTGAAAGCGGCTGTTCTCCGCATCCCGGACGATTTCCTTGATGGCCGCGTAAACGAGAGGCGGACCGGATGCGAGCAGGTCCGCGAATTCGCGTGTCCGATCCATGAGAGTTTCCGCCGGATGAATCCGGTTGACGAGCCCCCAGCGGTGCGCTTCCTCGGCATCCAGCCAGCGCCCGGTCAGCAGCATTTCCATCGCGATGTGATAGGGAATGCGTTTCGGAAGCTTGACCGAGGCGGCGTCCGCGACCGTTCCCGACCGGATTTCGGGCAACGCAAAGGTCGCGTGTTCGGCGGCAATAATGATGTCGGCGGAGAGCGCCAGTTCGAGCCCGCCGCCGCAGCAGATGCCATTGACCGCGGCGATGACCGGCTTGTTGAGATCCCGGAGCTCCTGCAACCCGCCGAATCCGCCGACGCCGTAATCGCCGTCGACCGCTTCTCCCGCCGCCGCCGCCTTCAGGTCCCATCCGGCCGAGAAGAACCTGTCGCCGGCGCCCGTGACGACGGCGACCCGCAGCTCGGGATCGTCGCGAAACCTTCGGAACACCTCTCCCATGATGCGGCTCGTCCTGAAGTCGATCGCGTTCGCCTTCGGCCGGTCGAGCGTGACCTCGAGCACGCGACCGTTCTCGAGAGTCCTGACAGGTGTCTCGCTCATCGATCTCTCCTCAACAGCGCGTCGACCGCGACCGCCCCGTCGGCCCGGCATATCAGCGGATTCACCTCTACTTCCTGCAATCCGCCGCAATTCGCAAGAACGTAGTCCTGCACGGACATGACCGACCGAATGACGGCGCCGCGGTTGGCGCCGCCCGAACCCCGCCAGCCGGCGATGAGGCGGCCGAGGCGCAGCCCGTCGAGGGCGTCCGCCACGTCATCGGGATGCGCGGGGACAAGCAGGGACCGGCGGTCGTCGAGCAGGTCGGTCAGCACTCCGCCCGCGCCGATCGTCAGGACATAGCCGTGCGCCGGATCCCGGACGACGCCGATCAGGAGCTCGGCGACCGCGCCGCCGATCATTTCCTCGACCAGAAACTCTTCCCCGCCCATGGTCGATGCCGCGTTCTGCACCGCATCCTCGGAGGCCAGCCCGAGTGCCACGGCGCCAGCCTCGGTCTTGTGCGCGTGGCCTTCGCTCTTGAGAACGACCGGAAATCCGATCTCGCGCGCCGATCTCGCCGCCTCCGCGGGCGTGGCTGCGAAAAGGGATCGAGGAACGGCGAGGCCGAATTCCGCCAGGGCAGCCTTCGCCTCCGCCTCTCGCCGGAGTTCCGGCCGACTGACCCTGCCCGGAAGGAGCAGCGGGAGGTGACGGCGGCTGTCCCGTCTGCGCAGCAGCGCCGCCGCGGCGATCGCCTGGACCGCCTCGACGAGCCCTGCGAGCGGGACGACGCCGCCCGCCAACAGCCGTGCCGCGACCGGCTCGGGCATCAGTTCCGGCAGCGTCGCGACCATGGCGACATTGGCGCCGGTCCGCATTCGGGTCGCGAGCGCGGCGGAAACCGCGCACTCCCAGTCGGCCGCATTGCAGCGGTCGCCGCGCGGGAAGTCGACGATCAGCATGGTCAGGGCGAGCTCCGGGTCCGTGATCGCCGACCATGCCCGGGTCATGGCGTCGGCGTCGCGCCAGATGTAGGTATGATAGTCGAGCGGATTTGCGAGAGCCACGCGAGGGCCCAGAACTTCCCTGAGATCCCGTTCCTGCCGGCGGTTGAGCCGCGGAAAGCTGACGCCGTGCCTGCACCCGGCATCCGCCGCAAGAATGGCCTCGCCGCCGGAACAGCTTACGGAGGCGATCCGGTTCGACGGCAGCGCGCCGGTGACATGGAGAAGCTTGAGCGTCTCCAGGAAACCGGGCAGCGATTCGGCGCGAGCGAAACCGAGGCGGTCGATCAGCGCCGCCGCTCCTGCATCTCCGCCGGCGAGCGATGCGGTGTGGGAGACTGCGGCCGCGCGGGCCTGGCTGGACCGGCCGACCTTAAGGACAACGACCTCCTTGCCGCGGTCTGCTGCGCATTGCGACAGCGCTTCGAATGCGCGCAGGTCGCGGAAACCCTCCACGTGCAGCCCGAGAACTGTGATCCGGTCGTCTTCGATGAGCGCGGTCCCGACCTCGGCCATGCCGGTCCTTGCCTGGTTGCCGGCAGTTGCGACGAATCCGATGGGCAGCGCGCGCGCCTGCATGGTGATGTTGATCGCCATGTTCGACGACTGGGTCACGATCGCGACGCCGGCGGATGTCCTCGCGAGACCGTGCTGATCCGGCCACAAGAGCGCGCCGTCGAGAGCGTTGATGTAGCCGTAGCAATTCGGCCCGAGGACCGGCATGTTGCCGGCGGCCGCCACTAGTTGCGCCTCGAGGCCGGTGCCGCCGGGGAGTTCGGCTTCCGCCTCCCGGAAACCGGAGGCGAAGCAGACGGCGCCGCCGCCGCCCATTGTGGACAGCGCCCGCACGGCTTCGACGGCCGCTTCGCGGTTAACGCCGATGAAGGTGGCGTCAGGCGCGTTCGGCAGGTCGGAAAGAGCGGCATGGGCCGGGATGCCCGCCAGTTTCGCCTCGCTGCGATGGACCGGCCAGAGGTCGCCCTCGAATCCGAACTTGCGGCACTGTTCAAGTACGGACCTGCACCAGGCGCCGCCGCCGAGCACCGCAATCGACCTGGGCCGGAACAGGCGATCCAGGGACGTCATCCGGCCCGGTTCCGCCGGTCGCGCGCGACGGGCGCGCGCACTCTTCCGGCGCTCTCCCTGCCGGTTTCACCGACTACGGGTTCCGGCTGCGGGCCGCCGGCGCCGCGGGCGGCGCCCGTGGCGGCCGCGCAAGTCGCCCGGGTTGCTTCAGGCACCGAGGGGGCGCAACAGTTCGCGGCTGATGATATGGCGCTGAATCTCCGAAGTGCCGTCCCATATGCGTTCGACGCGCGCATCGCGCCAGAACCGTTCGAGCGGGTAGTCGGACATCAGGCCCATCCCTCCGTGGACCTGGACGGCGGCATCGGTGACGCGGGCGAGCATTTCCGAGGCGAACAGCTTGGCGCTGGCGATTTCCCGGTTCGCCGACAGACCCTGGTCCAGCCGGTCGGCGCTCGCCAGCGTGAGGAAATCGGCCGCATCGATTTCCGTGATCATGTCGGCGAGCTGGAAACCGACGCCCTGGAACCTGCCGATCTTCTGGCCGAACTGTTCGCGTTCCGCCGCATGCGCAAGTGCATAGTCGAAGACGCGCCGCGCGCGGCCCACGCAATTGGCGGCGACCGTGATGCGCGTCGCGTAGAGCCAGGTGTTCATGACATCGAAGCCGCGGTCGACGTCCCCCAGCACCTGGGATTCGGGAAGTCGGCAGTCATCGAATTCGAGGATCATGTTCTTGTAGCCGCGGTGGCTCACCGACTCGTATCCGTCCCGGATCGTGAACCCTTCCATCCCGCGGTCGACGAGGAATGCAGTGATGCGCTTCTTGGCGCCTGCGGGCGTCTCGTCGACTCCCGTCGCGACGAAGACGATGACGAAGTCCGCGTGGTCGGCGCCGGATATGAAGTGCTTGGTCCCGTTCAGGATCCAGTCGCCGTTTCGCCTTGCGCCCGTGCACGTCATCCCCCGCACGTCCGATCCCGCGCCCGGCTCCGTTATGGCCAGCGCGTCCATCCTTTCGCCGCGGACTGCCGGTTGGAGATACCGGTCGCGCTGTTCTCCCCTGCACGCCATGAGAATGTTCTGGGGCCGGCCGAAGAAATGGGTGAGCGCCATCGGGCCGCGCCCCAGCTCCCGCTCGACCAGCGCGAATTCGAGATGCGTGAGTCCGGCCCCTCCGACCTCTTCCGGGAAGTTGCAGGCGTAGAATCCGAGTTCGATCGTTTTCCGGCGGATGTCGTCCGCGATCTCCTGCGGCACCTCGCCCGTGCGTTCCACTACATCTTCGTGCGGAAGGATTTCCCGTTCCACGAAGGCCCGGACGGTCTCCGCGATCAGCTCCTGGTTGTCCGTCAGTCCGAACTGCATGTCGTGCCCTTTCGGCTCGGCGGAACCTGTGAAAGCGCACCTGCCGGTTCGGATCCCGGCCGACATGGCGCGCGGCGGGTCCGGCCCGAGGTGCGGTTCAACTGGCGTAGTCGGCCCCCTCGCTGTCCAGTATGGCGCGGATTTCCGAGAAGTGGCGTTCGGCCTGCCCGGGATAGTTTTCAATGTCGTCCCTGGCCCTGGCCGCGATCTCGTCGGGCATGACGCGCAGCCTCCGGCCGGTCTGGAGCGCCCGGATGTAGGTCTCTGCGGCGCGCTCGAAGTAGTACAGCCGGTTGAAGGCGTCGGCGACCGAGTCTCCGATCACGAGGATGCCGTGGTTGCCCATGACCATCACCTTCACGGACGGAGCCGAAAACAGCCGCGCGCAACGGTCGCCCTCCTCCTCGAAGGCAAGCCCGCCGTACTGGTCGTCCACCACCACACGTTCAAAAAACATGGCGCAATTCTGGTCGATGGGCGGCAGTGCGCTGTCCTCGAGGCACGCGAGCACGGTCGCGTGGACCGAATGCACGTGCATGGCGCAGCGCGCATGGGGGCAGTGCCGGTGAAGTGCCGCGTGAAGCCCCCATGCAGTCGGGTCCGGCGCGCCGGGCGCCGACATCACGTCCGGATCGCCGACATCGAGGATCAGCAAGTCGGACGCCCGGATGCGCGAGAAGTGAACCTGGTTCGGATTCATGAGGAACCGGGTTCCGTCCGCGTTAACGGCGAGCGAGAAGTGGTTTGCAACGGCTTCGTGGAAGTCAAGGCGCGCCGCCCAGCGGAACGCAGCCGCGAGATCGGCGCGCTCCTGCCAGTAGGCCATGTTGATGCCGAAGTCCTCCGCCCGCGGGCTCGTCGTCATCGCAGCGTTCTCCTGCCTGTCCGCCACATCGGCTCGGATCACTTACACGAAATGCCGGTTTTCGGGTCAACAGGAATCCGCCCGACCCCGCAAATTGCCAGCGCGCGAGTATGAGATCCCCTCGCCGGCGCCCTCCGGGGTCATGCCATCCTTTCGAGGAGGTAGTCTGCTGCCTGCTGCGCCGCGGCCGCGGCCTTGAAGATCAGTCGGCTGTCGCTCTTCAGCCTCGCCATCCAGTCGCCGATGTATGCGGCGGAGTTTTCGATGTCCGGCGTCAGCCCCAGCCGCGCGCAGGCGAAGCAGGCGCCCACCTCTGCCACCAGCTCCTCGTAGGCGTAGTCCCGGTCCGAATCGTTGCGGCTGATTCGCCCGAGGCGACTCTGGGAGCCTGTCCAGTGAATGAGTTCATGCAGCAGAACCGAATAAAATCGTTCTTCCGGGCTGAAGCTCTCGCGATGCGGCACGACGATCCGGTCCGCGCTGACCAGATAGTATGCGTCCCTCTCGCCCTTCCGTTCCGAAATCGAAGCTCCGACGCGGCTGATCATCTTGTCGACATCGCTGCTGTCCACGGACTCGAAGCTTTCCCCTTCCGCGTCGCGGTACTCGGCGGGAAGGTCGTCGATCTGGTCGGCATTGAAGACGCGGAAGTTCTTCATGATCCGACGTTCGACTTCCTCCCCGTCGTCGTCCGTTCGGGTTCGCGTCGTGTAGTAGACGACACGCGTCGACTTCTCGCCGCGGCGAACGAAACCGCCGAGGTTCTTCGCCTGACGGTAGGTGAACCAGCGCGATGAGGCGAATCCGTTCTCGATTGCGGCCATCCAGAGTATGACGACATTGACGCCCTGATAGCTCTCTCCGCTCCAGCGGCGCGGAAGCGACTTTGGCCCGGAGTCATCGGTCCATCCAGCGCTCCATGGGCGGTCTCCCTTTTCCAGTGCTTCAACGATCTGCATGGTTATTTCGGCGTAGGCAGCACTGGATTGTGTTTTCACTTCGGTCCTCCGTTTCGGCAAGGGAACTCAGATAATGAAAAAGAGAACAAATAGAGAACAAAATTTGTTCAAAAATGAAATCATTCCCGTTGCGTTGCGGATTGGCCACATGCGGCGACCGGATGCGCTTGCGAACCCGAGGCGGGGTTCATTCGAAAGTCGGCGATCCCCGTCGCGCGGGCGACACGACAACCCCACGCCGTTTCGCGACGGAACCGTGGGACATCTCCAGGCGGCGCCGGCTCTGCCCGGCCCGGCGCCGGGCCGGACAGAACGCCCGGACGCGGCCTGCCCCCGGCCCTCGTCCGTGCGGCGCTAGCGGCGGGCACACATGCTCCGGAATTCGGCTGCCGCGTGAAGGGAGGCGATGGCCTGAAGTCGCAGGCGCCTTCCGGGGCGGGAACGCGCCAACGGAGGCCGGCTTCGCCGCAACCCGGAACAGCGGCATCAGCCAAGGCGACGGGACCGGCGCGCGCAGTCACGGGACACGCGCCCGTTACGCCGCGGGGATGGCGCGAAAGCGGATTCCCGGCCGGGGAAGGCGGCCGCCTCTCCGACAGGCGACCGTGCGGTCCGGTTCCCTGAAGCGATCCGCCCGCGCGTCAGTATTTCGGTCGCACGGCCCGCGCGGTGCGGATTTCGCGGCCGTCGTGCGGAAGGACGAACGGTCCGACCGTGGTCTTCCCGGTTCCCTGATTCGCCCGCGAGGATCGCGTTCGCGCCCCGCGCTCAACGAATCGGGGGCTGCAGTTACGCAACGATATCAACGGGTTGAACGCGGTCTCCTGTTGACGGTGACGGAGCACAGCCTTACGGTCGCCGAAAAAACAGAGGCAGCGGGCATGGCAAGACGGCGGGCGGAACGACCGTCGGCGCGCGGCGGCCGACGCGGGGATGTCGGACAGGCTGGGCGGGCTCCGGCCGGGCTCGGCAACCGGTGGCGAGGCGTCGCCGGACGGCTCTTGCGCGCATCACTCCGGGCGTTCCTTGCGGCGGTTTGGTGGGTCTCGCTGCGCCTCGCGATCATCTTCCTGCTGATATTCGGTCCTTGGACCGCGCATTACTTCAACCAGCTGCCGCCGTCTTCCGCGCTCATGGACGACCGGAACCGCGGTTCCGTTACGCTCCTAGACGCCGACGACCGGGTCTTCGCCTGGCGCGGAGACCAGTTCGGCGGGCTGGTCACCACGGAAACGGTTTCGCCGCATCTCAGAAACGCAATTGTCGCGGCCGAGGACAAGAGGTTCTACAGGCACTTCGGACTCTCGCCGCTCGGCATAGCCGGCGCCATACGGATCAATCTGAGCGAGGGCCGCTCGCCTTTCGCCGGGCACGGCGGCTCCACGATCACGCAGCAGGTGGCGAAGCGCGTCTTCTTTCCCGATCTCCGTTCGTTCGACCGCAAGATCCGGGAGATCCCGATGTCCCTTGCCATGGAGCTCAAATACACCAAGGACGAGATTCTCGACATATATCTGAACCGGGTCTATCTGGGTGCGGGCACGTTCGGGTTCGAGGCCGCGAGCCAGCGCTACTTCGGGAAGTCGGCGCGCCAAGTCGGCGCGGCGGAAGCGGCGATGCTGGCGGGTCTCCTGAAGGCGCCGTCGCGCTACGCCCCGACGCGGAACCTTGACCGTGCGCGGGACCGCGCCGCACTCGTCGTCGGACTCATGGAGGCGCAGGGCTACCTTGACCGGGACGAGGCGGCGTTCGCCCGCGCCAACCCGGCCAGGCTGTCGGAGGCGGCCGCGGAGCGCGCCGGCGGGTACTATGCGGACTGGATCATGGAGTCCGGCCCGGGATTCCTCTTCAGGGATTCGACCGAAGACGTCATTGTCAGGACGACGTTCGATCGGGAAATCCAGAATGCCGCCGAGTCGGCGCTTGCGCATATCCGCGAGACCAAGGTCAGGAAGGGTTCGGGCGTAGAGAGCGCAATCGTCGTGATGTCGCCGGACGGGGCGGTGCGCGCGCTCGTCGGCGGACGCGCGAACGCGGTCGCGGGCGTGTTCAACCGCGCTACGCAGGCCCTTCGCCAGACAGGTTCGGCTTTCAAGCCGTTCGTTTACGCTGCGGCGCTGGATGCCGGGTACCGGCCGGATTCGAGCGTTTTGGATGCCCCGCTGACACTGAATGTTCCGGGTTCGGGACGCTGGAGTCCCAGGAACTACAGGGATGAGTATCTCGGCCGCACGAGTCTGGCGGAAGCGCTGTCGCGCTCCGCGAACACCGCGGCCGTCCGGGTGTCCGAGGCCGTAGGACGGGACCGCGTCAGGGAGGTCGCCCGCGGGTTCGGAATCGCGCACGAGATCGCGGAAGGGCCGGCGCTCGCGCTGGGCACATCGGAGGCGACGCTCCTGGAAATGACCGGGGCCTATGCGGGGTTCCTGAACGAGGGAGAGGCGACCGCGCCCTACGGCGTGCGGGAGTTGAGAATCCAGGGCGACCCCGGACCGCTCATGGGCGGCGGATCGCCGGAGGGAAAACGGGTCATCAGCACCCTGGCCGCACGGCAACTGGTGGACATGCTCGGCCGCGTGATCGAGAGCGGCACCGGTACGCGGGCGCGCCTGGACGATCGGCCTGCTGCCGGGAAGACCGGAACCACGCAGGGCGCCCGAGATGCCTGGTTCATAGGGTTCACCGCCGACTACGTCGCAGGCGTATGGATGGGCTATGACGACAATACGAAACTGACCGGCGTGACCGGCGGCGGATTGCCGGCCGACATCTGGCGCGAAGCCATGATACGCATCCATGCCGGAATGCCGACGCGTCCGTTGCCGCGTCCCGTCGAGCTGCCCGGCGGCATTCCGGACGATTCTCTTCTGGCGGGGCAAGGCGCCGGTGAACGTTCGGCGGGGCCGTCGTCCCTCGAGGACCGGACGTTTCTCGCCAGAGTCTTCGAGACGCTTTTCGGGAGCTGACTCCGGCGCGGATCAAGGGCGCGCCGGCCGCCCCGCGACCGCCATCACGAAGAATTCAGATCCTCGATGAGCCGGTCGATGTCGCCACCGGCCTGGTCGAGCATGGTACGGACTTCCTGTCGCTCCGAGGCGAGAAGGCTCACGCCCTCGATGTAGAGGTTGAAGATCCTGTTCCTGCCGCTCTTGTCGGACACCTGCCAGTCGACGGCGAACGGGGAACGGCCCGCGAGAGTCATCCTGCTTTCGACGAGGACTCCGCTCTTGACCGAACGCGTCCGGATCACCTCGACGCTTGCGCCGATGAACTCCCGGAACCGCTTTCCGTATTTCCGCGAGAGATAGCGTCCGAACGCCCTTGTATATGCCGCGCGCTGCTCGGGCGTTGCGGCGCGCCAGTCGACGCCGAGCGAGCTCCGCGCAATGATCGGGACATCCGCGAACGATTCGAGCATTTCGTTGAATCTCCGGATCATGACCGGTTCCGGATCGTCGTCGCCGATGATCGCGAGAATCTCGTTGGACGCGTCGAGCACGAGGCGTTCCGCGTCAGCCCGTGCCGGCGTCGCCGTCGCCGTAGCCGGCAGGCCGAGGAGGGCGGCCGCGAAAGCGCAGGCAATCAAGCGGCGGCGGGTCGGTTTCGCGTCATTCGGCATAAGGGTCTTCCAGGTCTTCTTCGAGGAGGCCGCGGTTGAGTTGCCTGCGGCGGCTTTGCAGGTAGGCGTCCCTGACCGCAGCGTAGCTGTCCTTCGAGTCGTACAGCATTGAGTCGATGAAATCACCCAGTTCGTCGCGGTCGCCGAGCCGGTCTAGGGCAGAGAACGAATAGCGGTAGACGTCGTAGCGCCCCGGAAGCAGCCGGGGCATGGGATCAATGAAGAAATCCACGAACCTGCCGGTCGCGTCCCGGACGCTGCTGGGACCGAAGAAAGGCAACTCGACGTATGCGCCCCGGTCGGCGCCCCAAGCGTGAAGCGTCGCGCCGAAGTCGGTTTCGGCGTCGTCGATATTCATCGCGGATGCCGGGTCGAGAACTCCGCCGACGCCGAACAAGGTGTTCACCGAAAAGCGGCCGGCAGTGGCGAACGCGCCGGACCAGTCTGCCTGCAGCACGTTGTTGACGCCCCTGAGCGGGAGCCTCATGTGATCCGCGAAGTTGCTCACGACGCGGTCGATGGGCTCCGGGACGACCCGGCCGTAGATGCGGGATGACGGCCTCAGGATGTTGCGGTCAATTCCCTTGTTGAAGTCGTGGACATCGCGGTTGAAGGACTCGAAGGGATCGTCGCCTCGAATGTCAGCGCCGCACGCGGGGTGCGCGGAAAGCAATATGGCGGACACGAGAACGATTGCGGCCGGATGTGCGCGCAGTCTGCTCGAATGTGCCCCAGGATTTCCGGCCATGCCACTTGCCCGATTGAAGCCCGCCTGCTGGCCCGCAAGCGCCAAGAATGGAACTTGCGGACGACCGGTCTTGGAACCTATAGTTGGCGTGCATTATGAGTCCGCCCATGCTGGATTTCAAGTGACTTGGCGGCCGGGTTCGTAGTCCGGGCGCGGAACTGCAGGAGAAGGGAGAAAGACCAGTGGCGGGACGCATCGAAAATAGGCTGGACGAACTCGGAATGACCCTGCCCGCGGCGCTTCCGCCGGGTGCGAACTACATACCCTTCGTCATCGCGGAGCCGCTGGTGTTCGTTGCTGGCCAGGTTTCCGCGACGGCGGAGGGGCCGATTCTCGGCCGGCTCGGGGACGGGTTCACCGTCGCCGACGGACAGGCAGCCGCCAGGACATGCGCTCTCAATCTCCTGGCGCAGTTGCGCGCGGCCTGCGGCGGAGATCTCGACCGGGTTCGGCAGGTTGTTCGGCTCGGCGGATTCGTGAACTC
Source organism: uncultured Amylibacter sp. (assembly GCA_963662815.2). GTDB lineage: Bacteria > Pseudomonadota > Alphaproteobacteria > Rhodobacterales > Rhodobacteraceae > JAPPHA01. The sequence goes on along the minus strand of CAXXWA010000009.1, from coordinate 74,337 downwards.
CTCGCCGGACTTCACCGAGCAGCCGGCGGTGGTGAACGGCGCGTCGGATCTCTTCGTGGAAGTCTTCGGCGAGCGTGGAAGACACGCACGCACGGCGATCGGCTGCAACGTGCTTCCGCTTGGCGTCGCCGTCGAGGTCGACGGAATCTTCAGGATCGGCTGATGCAATCGTGACGCCGTTTTCGGCGCTTCGCGACGGGTCGCATCCCGGCCGTGCGAGTTCGGATCGAGCGTTCGTGCGCATGCGTCTCTGCAGGTTGCCGGCTGGGGTTCGACATTCATGCCTTGCGGGCCGACATGCGAGGCTTGCAGAAATTGTTGCCGGAGTTCACGGCGAGGACGGCGTCATGGTGTTCCGCGCCGGGTCCGCATCGGCCTGGCCAACAGGGCCACTCCCAACAACATTGCGCTCGTGGTGATCTGCCGCCGCCGCAGCAAGCATGAGAGCATCATCGGAACCCGGCGGCGGCTGCACCGCATCGAGGCGATCGCGAATCTGACCGAACCCTGAGCAAGGCGTGCCCCGTCCGTCCCAATGGGCCGCAGGAACGGTTCCGAACACCCGAAAGCGAATCTCCCAATGGCCGGCGAATGCCGACCTGACCCCGCCCTGGCGGTCGGATGACGCGGAAATCCGACCGAAACGCCGTCATCCGGCGGTCCCAGGTGACCAGGTCATCCCCAAAAATCTTCGTGGGATCATCCTGGCGTAGACGGATCCCGGCGACCGGCCAACAGAGACGCCCGGACAGGATTTGTGTACCTTTCGCTTTCGGTGGCTGCACCGTAGGTTGGGATACTGACTTTGGCTCTGGCAAGCTGAACGGCATTTTGCGAGAAATGCGGATGGTATGGCGCTTTCGAAACCAAGTATACATCCCATGATGCACATGCGGCCCATAATTGTTTCCGCGGTTCTTTCCGGCCTACATGTCTTGGCTGGCTGTTCCGACAACCCCGTGACAGGGGAACGGGAACTCTCGCTTTTCTCCACTGCTGCAGAGATAGACATTGGTGATCGCTACTACCTTCGGTTGCAACAATCCGGGAATGGTCTGTATACGGTAGACCCGGCGTTCACGGGCTACGTTGCGGAAGTCGGCCAACGCGTGGCTGCGGTGAGTGATCGATCCCTTCCTTACGAGTTCGTTGTTCTCAAAACGAGCACTCCAAATGCCTAAGCCTTGCCAGACGGCAAGATCGCGATCACCAAGGGATTGCTGGTCTAGATTGAGAGTGAAGCGGAGCTTGCCGCGGTACTCGGTCATGAAGTCGCGCACGCTGCCGCGAGACACGGAACTCACTCCATGCAGCGCGGCATCTTGGGCCAAGTGATTCTCTTCGCTGCCGCGGGCACCGTCAGCGATCCGGGCGATGCAGACATACTCCGCGGTGCCGGTGGTGTTGGATTGCATCTCTTCGAACAGAGTCACGGCCGTGAAGCCGAACGTGACGCAGACCATTACGGCATGAAATACATGCATGCCGCGGGGCATGACACGGCTGCTGCAGTTGCCTTGAAGGAAAAATTCGTTGCCCTGAACCGGGCGCGCGAACCCGGATGGCTCGATGGCCTGTTTGCGAGTCATCCGCTATCGAGTGAACGCGTTCGAAACAACCGGGCAGCACTGGCCGATTTTCCGCAGGGCGGCGAACAGGGAAGGTCGGCCTAAATGCAGCGGATCGCCTACCTTCAGGCGCGCAGGGGGCGTACGAGAAAGCTGACAATGCGCAACGTTTGCTGGACGACAATCCTGAAACCGCCTTGCAAGCCATCGAAAGCGCAATTCGCCAGGAACCGCAGGAACCGTTATTCTACGGAATCAGGTGCAAAATACTTGCACGCCAAGGACGATACCAGGCTGCGATAAGCGCATTCGATGCGGCGATCTGTCGCGACTCCGGATACCATGAACACTACTTGGGACGCGGCCTCGCGTACGACCACCTCGGGCAAAGGACCAATGCGCGGCGGGATCTGGAGCGAAGCAGCAATCTGTTGCCGACGGCGGAAGCTTCGTTTTCCCTTGCCGGAATTGCGCTAGACGAAGGGGATCGCGAAAGGGCCAAGCGATTGTACCTGACTGTCAGCAGGGCAAGAGGCGAACTCGGCGGAGAGGCACGTGAGGCTTACGTCAAACTAGACGTGGTGGACTTTCCGGGAAGGCATGTCACCGCTGACGTCTTTTTCGACGAAGACCAGGTCGTCCTCAAGGTGGCAAATTCCACCATGCATGAACTGATGGATGTCATGATCGAAATCGAAACCATCGTGAATGGCGTTCCGGGTAGACCCAGGCTGCGGGAAGTTGCACCCATCGGGGCGAGGTCATTCGAGGTTGTCGAAACCGGGATCTTTTACCGGGAGGATGACGACTTGGAGGTCAAGCCACGCATAATCCGCGCACGACCGACAACGTGAACTTTCATTGGAACCTGAGGAATCGTGGAATTTCGGATTCCGATACGCTTGTGAAGAGCAGAAAGGAACGAACAGGGCAGGGATCGGGGAATGTCCCGCCTTATGTTGAAATCGACCACGTCGACGCCGCGGTTTGGTCGCGAGACTGCCGGCCGAAAGCGGCACTTGTTGTCGATCCTTTGCGACAGTTCAGAAAGGGCGCTGGGCAGCGACAGCTGAAGGTATGCCACGGGCAAAATACGACAGTCGCAGGTGGCATTTGGTCTGTACCGTTTGCGGAAACAGGGAATCATGTTTTGAACTGACGCGATTCGAACAAGAGCAGCGGGTACGGGGAAGTCGAGGCGCATGTTTTGCCGTCACTGTGGGAAAAGGCGGCGCTTTGCAACGAAGTGGTTCGAAGTCGACGAAGCGGGCAGGGAAGTGATCGAACCGTGAGGGGCGATCGCTCGTTTCGAGAGACGGCTGGGCATCGAAGCGCACGATGGGCTGCAGCAATCACGCAAGGGGCTTGTCCCTTTGAAACCATTCGGGTCTCGATCCCGGCTTCCGGGGAGGCCGTTCAGGTCCGGCGCTTGCCCGCATCCCTTTGGCGACCGATGGAGTGGAGCAGTTTCGAGAGCTCGTTGCCGGATCGCTTCACCCGTTCCAGGTCATCCCGAAGCAGCAAGCGAAGCGGACCCTCGTCTTCTTGGGGCCGAGCGCCCAACTCGCGGGCCACGAACTCGATTGCATCAACGGTCTCCCGAAAGCGCTTGTGGAGCACCGGCTCATGATGAGCGAGTCGGTTCCTCGCCTGGCAAATCGCCTCGAGTTCGGACGCGACACGGCTTCGCGTGAGCGCGCGGTTTGGAAAGGTTCTCTTCAGTGTGGGTGCCCGCAACGTATGCTGGTACTTCCGTCCGTAGAGTCTCTTCCATAATCCGAGCGACAACTCCGCGACCACCTGGCCGTCGGTTGCGGGGATTGCGCTCTGCCGCGCCTTCACTCACTCTCTGTGCGGAGTTCTTGGATTGCGGCCGCTCGGAAACACCTTCGTGTCCAGATCGGCCTTTTGTGCCTGACTCGGTTTCGCATACGCCGCTCGCCTGGCCTGCTTGATCGCTTTATTGATGCTGTCATCTTCTTGCGTCCTCCAACGAAAATTCCCCGGCGAACGCTGCAGCCAGCCCCCTCCCTGGAAACGTTGCGTCAGGTTCTCCACGACCGTGTTCCCGAGCCCGACTTCCACAACGGCGATCAGCATCGCGAGCTCGCACCACAAGACCAGGATTTTCCGATGCAGATCGATCGCGCGCGACTCTGCGCCTGTCTGTTCGATCAGCGTCTTCAGGCGCTCGTGCGACAGGAATGCCACCGGTCTTTCGCGGTTTCCTCATCCATTGACTATCGACTCAGAGCCCCTTACGTTTTCCCTGAAAAGTCGGGAATAGATCGGCAGTTGCCTAGGTGGACGGATCCCCGGCTTCGGGAAAAGGCGCTCTTGCGGAGCGCCTTTTCGTGTTCTTGCTACCGAATCAGGATCCTGATTGGCAATCCGCGAAGTGTGAAAAGTAACGGGCGCTTAGGCAAGGCGGCGCCCGGCGGCCTCGGTGCCGCGCTCCGCCGCTCTATCCCGCATCCCGACCATGTCAGCCCGTGAGCGTCAAGGCATTGCCGAAGACCTCGAAGGGGACTAGACGAGAAATCCAAGGATCGCGACGGCAAGGCCGACCATCGCGGCGATGGCCAGCAGCATGCGGGTTTCGCGCTTGGCCGACTCGGCCCGCATCTCGTTCAGCGTCGAATTCACGTTTGCCTGCATGACCTCAAAATCCTTCTTCAGAAGCTCGAACCGCTTCGCTATTTCCCGACAGTCCGGTTCGTCATCAATGCAGTAATGACAACAGTTCCGGCGGAGGTGCTCAATCCGCGCCCCGAAGCAGGACGATGCCACACTGGATTACGTCGCCCTCGCAGACCACGCCTCCGGCACGCGCTTCACGTTCCTGAACATCGGTGCCGAAGACGGCGAAATGGCGGCCACCCACGACCTGCTGGAACACAGCGACATCCGCGGCAGGGTGATCACCTTCGACGCCCTGCACACGGTGCGCACCGCCGCCCGGCAGGTCACAGACCGCTGCTGCACGGACTGTGCGCTCACGGTCAAGGGCAACGCACCGGAAACGTTCACTGCCTCGACTGCGTCGATTGGGCGAGCGACGCCGCCGACCGCTTCGTGCAACCCCGCCATGCGAATACAGCGAGTGCGGGAAAGTCCTGCGCGGACATTGCGAAGCAACGTTTCGGCAACAGCGGCCCGGATTCGCGAGGCCCGCCGGAGCTGATCGCCCCGTCAAGGACGAATCTCCAAGCGTGCGAGGCTGGACGAGGTCGCGCCTGTCGTGGAGAATACGTCTGTGGAGGCGTTTGTCGTCGTGGAAGACAGAGGGTGAAGACATGGCTGAAGACGGGTTGTCCGGCGCGCGGCGCTCGGACGTGATGGCGGATCTCGCGTCGCGCGGCTGGACCTTGGTCGAAGGCCGCGACGCAATCCGGAAATCGTTTCGTTTCGGGACCTTCGTCGAGGCCTTCGGCTGGATGACGCAGGTTGCCATCTGGGCGGAAAAACTGAATCATCACCCGGAGTGGTCGAATGTCTACAACAGGGTCGAGGTCACGCTGACCACGCATGACGCCGGCGGTCTCACCGAACGGGACGTCCGGCTGGCCATGCGGATGGACGGGCTGGCGGCGGCTTCGGGTTCCGCCTGAACGAACGGAGGGAAGCAGCATGGAATACGTCGTCGAGATCCTCCTGAACATCTTCTACGGCGCGCTAATTCTGGCGGTGTCGTTCTACGGGAGCGGCTGGGCGCGCAACCGGATCCTGGACATTTCCGAGCGATACGAACAGATCGACCGGACCCTCTTCGGATTCCTCGGCAATGTCGTCCGCTACGCGGTCCTGACATTGGCCATCCTGTTCGTCCTGAACCGGTTCGGCATCGAAACGACGTCGCTCATCGCGATGATCGGCGCCGCCGGTCTCGCGATCGGTCTCGCGCTGCAGGGCACGCTGTCCAACTTCGCGGCGGGCGTCATGCTGGTGATATTCCGCCCGGTCAAGGTCGGCGACTACGTGGTCATCGGCGGCGACAGCGGAACGGTGCGTGAAATCACCCTGTTTACCACGGAACTCTCGACGCCGGACAATGCGCAGGTGATCGTGCCCAACGGCAAGATCTGGGCATCGTCCATTACCAACCACAGTTTCCATGACACGCGGAGGGTCAGCCTGACATTCGGCGTTGCGTACGGATCGGACCTGAAGAAGGTGGAAGCCGTCATCCGGGCGGCGATCGAGGCGGATGAACGCGTGCGCGGCGAACCGGAACCCTATGTCCGGGTGGCGGCGCTCGGCGACAGCTCGATAGACTTCGTGCTGCGCGTCTGGTGCGACCGGGACGACTACTGGGTGCTGCACCACGACCTGACGCGCGCCGTCAAGGACGCCTTCGACAAGAACGGGATCGAGATTCCGTTCCCGTCCGTCACCGTCTACCGGCAGCAGGAAACGGCGCCCAAAAAGCCTAGAGCTGTTCGAGCAGCGTCTCGCCAGACGTAATCCCGCACACCCCGGGATTGTCCTCGACGTTCAGGATCCGAACCGTCCCGTCCTCGACAAGCATGCTGTAGCGCAGCGATCGCGCCAGCAGCCCCGCGTCCGGAGCATCGAGAGTCATGCCGAGCGCCTTCGTCAGGCTGCTGTCCGCATCGGCGAGAACCCTGATGCCCGCGTCGGCGGCCCCGGTCGACTTGCTCCACGCGTCCGTGACGAAGGGATCGTTGACCGTCACGCAGATGATCTCGTCGACGCCCTTGTCGCGAATCGCGGCGGCGTTGCGGACGAAGCTCGGTACATGGTTCAGGTGGCAGGTAGGCGTGAATGCGCCTGGAACCGCGAATACGGCAATGCGCCTTCCGCGCGCGATTTCCCCGAGTTCGACCCTTTCGGGGCCGTTGTCGCCGAGAACGAGAAGCCCGGCGTCGGGGAGCCGGTCATTGACGGATATCTGCATGCTGGTGCCTTCCTCCGATTGCGGGTGAATCGATGGCGTCTTCGTGGCATTACCGGCGCAGGGAATCAACAACCTGATTGGACGGGACATGCCGGAAATCATCGTCGTCGGCGCGGGACAGGCTGGCGCGTCGCTGACCGCGCGGCTGAGAAGCTCGGGATACGACGGCGGAATCACTCTGATCGGCGAGGAACCGGTCCTTCCCTATCAGCGTCCGCCGCTCACGAAGGGATATCTCCTCGGAGACATGCCTCTGGAACGGCTCTACCTGCGCCCGGATTCGTTCTATGCGGAGCAGGACATCGTCCTTCGGACAGGCGTCAGGGTCACCGCAATCGATCCTGCTTCCCGAACGGTAGTCCTCGGCGATGAGCGCCTCGGATATGACCAGCTCGCGCTGACCACGGGCTCGCGGCCGCGCTTGCTTCCGGAATCAGCGGGAGGGACTCTGGCCGGCGTCCACGAGGTGCGCAGCCTGCAGGATGTCGACGCCCTTGCGCCGGGTCTTGACGCAGGAGCGCGTCTGCTCGTCGTCGGCGGGGGCTACATCGGACTCGAGGTTGCGGCGGTTGCGGCGAAGAAGGGCGTCGAGGTGACGGTGGTCGAGATGGCGGGTCGCATCCTGCAGCGCGTGGCGGCACCGGAGACCTCCGACTACATCCGCGAACTGCACCTGGCGCACGGCGTCGACGTCCGCGAGTCCGTCGGCGTGGAAAGGCTGACCGGCGATGGCCGGATCAGCGGTGCGGTACTCACCGACGGCGCGCGTCTGGACGTGGACGTCGCCGTCGTCGGCGTCGGGATCGCGCCGGAAACCGCGCTTGCCGAAGCGGCGGGCATCGAGGTCGAGAACGGCGTCCGCACCGATGCCTTCGGCCGCACCTCGGTTCCGGGAATCTGGGCCGCCGGCGACTGCGCGTCCTTCCCGTACAGGGGCGTTCGCGTTCGCCTCGAAAGCGTCCAGAATGCCATCGACCAGGCGGAAGCGGTTGCCGACAACATGGCGGGCCTTGCGCGGCGGTACGACCCCGTTCCCTGGTTCTGGTCCGACCAGTACGACGCGAAACTCCAGATCGCCGGGCTGAACTCCGGTTACGACGAGATCGTTTCCAGAATCGCCGAACCCGGTCGCCGCGCGTCGTTCTGGTACTTCCGCCGCGGCAGCTTTCAGGCGGTCGACGCGATCAATGATCCGCGCGCCTACATGGTTGGCAAGCGAATGCTCGAAACCGGGAAGACCCCCGACCGCGCCGTCCTGTCCGACCCGGACAGCAACCTCAAGGCAATGCTCAGGTGAGAATCATCGGCGGCCGGTTCCGGGGCGCGCGGCTTGCCCCCGCCGGCCGCGGACGAGCTGCCACGCGGATTCGCCCGACGACCGGTCGAGTCCGCGAAAACGTCTTCAACGTTCTCGTGAACGGCGCCTGGGGCGATCGCGTCGACGGCGTCCGCGCAATCGACCTCTTCGCCGGAACCGGCGCGCTGGGCCTCGAGGCGCTGTCGCGCGGCGCGGCGTCGGTGCTCTTCGTCGAGAGAAGCGCGCAGTCCTGTGCGGTCATAAGGCAAAACATCCGTGCGTTGGGCGCGGACCGCGAGGCGCGGCTCGTCCGGGGCGACGCGACGCGGCTCGGCCCTTGCCGGTTCGGTCCGTCCGGGCTGGCTTTCCTGGATCCGCCGTACGGCAGGGGGCTTGGCGCGGCTGCGATGCGGTCGGCGGCCGCAGGCGGATGGCTCGCGGAAGAGGCGGTTGTCGTTCTCGAGGAAGCGGGCGTGCAGAATCCGCCGGCCGGGTTCTCGACGCTTGACGTCCGGTCCTACGGGACGAGCTTCATACATCTCTTCCTTTGGACCGGGTGACGCGGACTCGCGCCGGCCCCGTTTCCCGTTCGGATCCGACGCGCTCAAGCTGCCCGTTTCAACTGATCGCGTAGTGCGCGGCGCTTCATGCCGGTTCGGGTCCGGATCTCGCGGATGAAGCCGCGGCGCTCCGGAATCCGGTTTCCGGCTTTCGACCGCCGATCCGGCTTCAGCCGAAGCGCCCGTGACAGAACCAGCAGCCGGCCGTGTCGCGGTCGTATGTCCGGAAGAGCCAGAGGCGTTCGCCGCTCCCGGTTTCCACGCGCCAGTAGTCGCGAACGCCCGAGCGCCAGGCCGGATCGTCGAACCACCATTCCGGGGCAATGCGTTCCGGACCGGCGGCGGAACATGACACGAACCCCCGCCGCCGCCAGCGGAACCGGGCCGGCGGGACGCCGTCCGCATCGACGAGAACCGGCTCTGGGAGGAAGATCATGACCGGTCGGGGCGCGGCCGGGCTGGTCCAGTCTTCGGCGGCGGCGGCTTCGCTGTACGCCGCCATCACTGCATGCGCGGTTTTTTCGGGGATATGGCTGTTGGCCGGGTGCAGACGGGTGATGGCATCCGGCCCGACGCGCGTGCCGAGGCGGTCCAGAAGGGCGGCGACGCGGTCCCGGTCCGGATCCATCCGGCCCCGGGGGTCTGCGATGGAGGCGGCTTTCTGCTGAACGGCCGCGAGGGGTTCGGTCGCGATCGCCTCCAGCCGCATGCAGTCGATGCCGAATTCCGCCCTGACCGTCGGGAACTGCAGGGCAAGGAGCGGCCGGATGCGGTCCGGATCGCATGTTGCCCGGGCGAGGGTCGCTTCGAGCACCTGGATGCCGCGGTCGGTGCGGGCAAGCTCCAGCCGTATCCGGCGCGCACCCCGTTCCAACAGGCGGAGCCTGGCGCAAAGGTGGTCAAGCAGGCGGTCGACGCCTGCCAGCAGATCCTTTTCCTGTCCGACGGGATCCGGGAATGTCAGGCGCACGGCGAAACGGGGCAGGGGCCGCGCCGGATTCACCGTTTCCGGCCGGGCGCCGAGCGCCTGATCAAGACGTTCGATGACGTCTCCGCCGAACCGTCGGGTCATCGCTCCGCGCGACTGGGTCGCGAGATCCCCGATCCTGCGCAGGCCCAGACGCGACAGGCTCGAGCATGTCTTCTCCGGAAGGCGCAGTGCGGCGACGGGGAGACGGGCAATGGCGTCGGCCGTGCCGCCGGGAGGCGCAATGACGACTGCCGGTGCGGCCGTGCCGTCGGGCGAGCGCCGACGCCGCGCCGCGCGGGAGCGGGTTGCCCGCGCCTCCTGGTCTATGGCGTTGCCTGTGCGATGATGCCGGTGAGGTCCGGGGGCGTGGCGCGCGAGCGCCCAGGCGCCGCCGACGGTATCGGCGATGCCGATGCGGGTTGTTAGGCCCAGGGCGCGGCATTCGTCGGCGATGCGGGCGGCGAGAGCATCCTCTCCGGCGAACAGCCGCCTGCATCCGGTGATGTCCAGAACAAGCGAATCCGGCGAATCCTGGGCAATCCAGGGAGAGAACTTTCCCGTCCAGCGATGGAGGCACGCGAGAAAGAATTCGTCGGCCGCGGGATTCTCCGGAACGGTCAAAAGGCTGGGGCAGGTTGCTTGCGCATCCGCGAGAAGCTGGCTGGCGTGCAGCCCCCTCCCTTCCGCATTCGCCGACAGCGATACCAGCACCAGCTTGCGGTCGCGCCGGGCGACCACGGCGACCGGGCGTCCGCCCGGTTCGCGCATGACCCGAAGCACCCGCTCGGCGGCGAGGCGCGGAAACCAGAGCGCGAGAATGCGACGTCGGGACATGGGTTGCAGCCAAGATGTTCCTGTTTTGTTCCATAATTGATTCAAAGGCGTCCATCAACCTGGGACGGCGATGTCCGCAGGGCATTCCGGCACGATTGCATTGCCGGACGGAAATGGGGCCGATCGCGCCGGAGGCCTTTCCGTGTCCACGGTTTTGGCGCGCCGCACCCGTCTGGAGAAGCCGGGAGGCTTTCGGGATCGATCGGGGATTGCCGCATATGCGTGGAACCGGGCGCTCCTCCCGAAATGGGGCGCGGTTTCTTCTCGAGGGCCGGCTCAACGCCGGCAGTTGAGTGAAATCCAATCCCGGCCGACAACACGCACCGCCGACGACCCCTGCAGCGTCTTGATGACTTTGCCCTGCCCGGAGTCAGGCGTCCGGGATGCAACCCTCGATCGCCTCGATGCCAGGGCGTCGGCGCCTTCGGAGACCGGCGTTGGACGCGACGCCGTCTTCCGGCCCGTCCAGGCAGCTACACGCCGACAATCCCGACAGCCCTGACTGTTTTCTACGAGGCCACCGGCACAATGTGATTGTCCCACTGAACCGGGAATCTGGTCGAAAGGCCTTCGACGCCATCAGCTTCCCACATGACGTGTCCGGTTCCGCTCGTTAGGAGGAAACCGTTCCTGTATGGCGCAACCCCGCACACGTCCGCCATCTCCCGTTCGCGGTCGAGCTGCCCGGAAGGAATGTCAAAAACCTGAAAGCGCCCGCCGCGCGGCGAGGTCACGGCAACTTTCGTCATGCTCCTGGAAATCGCGACGCTGCCAATATAGCCACGCATGCGCTCGGCCGAGGATCCTTCCGTTTCGAGAAGCCCTGTCCGCGTGTCGCGCGAATGCAGTCCAAGCAGCGGCGGGTGATCCGTGAGGTCTCCCTGCCATTGCATTGCGAACGCGATGGTTCCGTCCCGGGTGGTCGCGAGATGCCGGATCGAGTTCTTGTTGAGGGACGGTTCAAGCTCAACCTTGTCCTGCGTCCGGCCTTCAGGATCCAGGAACGCCAGATTGGGACGCATGGACGGAACATTCAGCTTGGCGCGGCCGGTTTCGGGATGGGTTTCGATGCCGCCGTTGGCGGCGACGAGCGTCTTGCCGTCCGGCATCAGCTTGATGTCATGCGGACCCACGCCTCCGGACGGGAATTCGCCGATCCGTTCGTAGCCGTTCCTCGCGTCCCAGATGCCAACGACTCCTCTTGCGGCTTCGTAGTCGTTTTCGGTGGTGTAGAGGAGTTCGCCGTCACCGGAGAATGCGCCGTGGCCGTTGAAGTGACGGCCGGCCGGCGCATTGAGCCAGGCTCTCTCGCGACCACTTATGCAGTTGATCACGATGGCGAACATTCCGGGTCGCCTGGCGAATGCAACGGCCTCGGCGAGGAACGGGTGGGCAGCCGCGGCATGGCCTCTTGCCGGCAAGGGAATCTCGAATGCGAGTCTGCCTCGTTCGCACAACCCGCAGAGCACGTAGGCGCCATGCCGCTTCTTTCCCGCGGACAGGAAAGCCGGACTTCCCGCGTCGGCCCAGACCGGTGACGGGCAGAGGCCTGCGGCGAGCATTCCGGCAATGAATGACCGGCGGTCGGACATCAGTCGCCGTCAAGTGAGTTGAAACCCGCGGTTATGCCGAGCCGGGGACCGATCACCTGGGTGAGTTGCTGTCGAATCGCGTCGATGTCCTGCTGCAAGATTTCGACGCGAAGCCGACCCTGCGGGTCCGAAACTCCGGCGAAGACCGGATCGTCCAGTTCGCCGGCACGTTCCATCGATCGAACGAAGGACGCGTCCAGCGGTCCGTCATTCCCGGACAGCAGTGCAGCGAGGTCGCGGGCAGACCGCAGCGACAGCATGACATGTCTCAGGGACCGTCCCGACCTGCGGGCTTCGGCTCGTTTGGGGCGGGGGCGGTCAATGGTCCCCATGGGCCGTCCGAGACGCGCTTCGGACGTAAACTGGAGGCCTGTCGAGAGCGCAGTGAAGAGTTGCCGCACAACCTCGGTCTCTGATCGATAGGTTTCATTGCCAGGACGTGCCATGAGATCGGCATAACCGCTCTCCCACCCGTTCAGGATCGCAACGGCGTTCCCTGCAATGTCGACCGCTATCGCGCGCACGAGGGCGCATCCGTAGTCGGTGTTCGCGGCTTCGATGAGCCGCGGATCAAAGAGAAGAAACTCCAGAGCATGGAAACCGCGTGCCGCCACGGAGACTGTCCGGAAGTTCTCCGGCCGGCCGGCCGCCGGATCTTCTTCGCGGAGAAGCGAACTGAGCGCCTTTGGCGTCGATCCTCGCGGGTCGGGCCAGAACGCCAAGGCGAATGCACGGTCGTCATCTTCGGACGGGCCGAAGCGCAAGTGGCTGACAGCAAGCCAGGCGTCGAAAGCGTCGTGGTAGGCGCTGCGCAGCGCCGGGCTTGTCGGCGAGCAATCGTCTTCCGAAACCGACGCGAGTTCGGCGGCTTCGGCGACAAGCAGTCGGTAGCCGGACAAAATGTGGCCATCAATGATCGCCGGAAGGTCCGGGGGTTCGGCGGCTGCGCCGGGGGCGGCGCAGACGGCGAGCGCTGAAATCAATCTGCGCATGTCAGAGGCTCTCCAGGAAACTGATCAGGGCTGCGCGATCCTCAGGCTGCATGCCTGCAACCTCGTCCCGATGCGGCTCGGCTTCCCCGCCATGCCATAGGATCGCTTCGAGGAGCGAGCGCGCCCTTCCATCGTGCAGGAAATAGGTGTGGCCCGAAACCAGTTCGGTGAGGCCGATGCCCCACAGCGGCGGCGTACGCCATTCGGTGCCTGTGGCCCGCGCTTCGGGGCGATGGTCCGCGAGCCCGGGTCCCATGTCGTGCAGAAGCAAGTCCGTATATGGCCAGATCAACTGGAAACTCTGCTCGGGCCGACCGGCAAGACGATGCGTGACGAACGACGGCTGATGACATGAGGTGCAGCCTGTCGTGTAGAAAACTTCCTTGCCCCGGAGGACCTCGGGGTCGCCCACATTGCGGCGTGCCGGAACGCCGAGGTTGCGGCTGTAGAACGTGACGAGGTCAAGCCCCTCGGCATCGATTTCGAATCCGCGGGCATCCTGATCGCCGTGGGGAGCGGCGCGGCAGGTGACCTGGACTACCGTGCACTCGCCCCAGGCTGCCGGGAAGAGCGGATTCGAGACGCCGATGTCCCCGGAAAATGCGCTCGCGGCCTGGTGGCGTATCGTCGGAATTCCGGCTTTCAGGCCAAACCGGCCCAGCATCGGCTGGTCGAATTCGAGAGACCAGACGATGTTGGGCCGCCCGGAAATGCCGTCGCCGTCCGCGTCATCGGCATCGGCCAGCGCCAGAATGTCGGCCGCGGGTATCGCTTCGAGGAGGCCGAGGCCGATCATCTGGGGCGCCACGCGGGGGCTCAGCATTGCATCGGGATGCAGCGGGCCGTATCCCAGATCCGCGGCGGTGTAGGTCGGCTTGCGAAGATAGGCGACCTGGCCACCCGACAGCGGCACCTCGATTTCTTCATAGTCGATCCGGAGCCGGTATTCGGCACGGTGCCCTGCAAGACTGAAGTCCTGGAGTTGCGTACCGTAAGTCGGTTCCGGCAGCGTCGCGAGATAGCCTTCGATCCCGGCGATCGCGTCCTCGGGCTTGCCCGGAATCGAAACTCGAAGAAACATCGAGATCGAATTGTCGTCCGGACCCTCTGGCGGATGCCCGCGACCGTCCTTGATGTGGCAACGCTGGCAGGAACGGGCGTTGTGGAGCGGTCCGAGGCCGTCCGATGCGAGCGTGGACGAGGGCGCGGAAACCCAAAGCTTGCGAAAAAGGCCGTCGCCTACCTTGAAGGTCAGCTCGTCTTCGAAAGTGATATTGCCCGACGCGAGCGAGAAGGCATTCGTGTCCGGCTTGACCCGAATGGTCGCGGCTCCGGCGGACATTGCCTCGTACCTCTGCGGGGCATCGAAGGTCGTCGCGACGGATGTCACCTTCGCGATGCGCGCCGCCTCTTCCACGGTTCGTGGTACAATGTCGAGATGCGGTTCGTCCAACGGGCCCGCCTGTGCGGCAGGCCCGAGAAGCGCGGCGACCAGAGCCAGAAAGCTCGGTGCCGTCCGGTCCGTCGGCGCTGGCCTCGTCATGGCCGTCCGCACCGATGCGACCTTGAAGTCGATGCTGCGCTTCCGAAAAGCCGATGTGTTTTATTCACGGGCGACGATTTCCTCGGTGGCGGCGACCGTCACCAAGTCGCCGCCCGAAAGGCGGCGTTCATGCGCCTCGACGCATGGCGTGCCGGCAACCCGCGCCGGAGGCGGGTCGCGCTCGGACGGCTCCCGGTGGACCGGCCGGTTCGAAGCGGGGCGGTCTTTCGCGGGTTCGGATGATGTTCGAGGACGATGATCCGCTCCATGATCCCGTGGTCGAGCCGCAACTCCTCGGTGCACTTCCCGGCCACCTGACGTGGACTCCGGATTTCCCGGGTTTCGCAGCGGATCCGGTGCCGGTCGATGGACATCAGTTCTCGGCAGCGGCGGTCGGTCGGGGAGTTCAATGACCTTGGTATCTTCCAGCATCGTTCGATTGCCTGTGCGGTTCTGCGCGGGATGCAGAGGTGCATGGGTATTTCGAGGTCGGAATCCCTGCTCATGACTTCGGGAAAGCGCGGGAAACCGCCGCCGAAGTCAGCGGATGTGCGCGCTGAACGGCAGATTCCGCAATGCGCGGCCAGGGTTTCCGGGTTCGCCGACCGCGTCCGATCGACGGCGGCGCGAATGTCCTGCTCGGTGATGTTCCGGCATTCGTGGACAATCGGCGGCGAACCCGGCTCTGGGCTTACTGGAACACGGCGTCGGGGTTGTCGAGGCTGTCGGAACCTTCGAATTCTATTGCGTCGACCCCAAGGGTCGCCACCGCGCGCTCGATCGATCTCGTCTGATCGACCAGGCCGTTGACCCCGCCCATGATCAGTGCCTCGCCCGCCGCGTTGCCGCGCTCGAGCATCATGTCATAACCGAAACCTGCCTCGGCAGCCGTCTTGATCCGGCCGAGCGCCATCATTGTCGCCGCGAGCTTTGCTCGCATCTCGGCATCGAGGTTGGCGTCCGCCGCGGCCACGAGATCCGACAATGAAGGACCCGAAACCAGCGACCCGTCGATCCTCACGTATTCGCCGAGGTAGACGTTCTGGACTCCAAGCCCGTCATAGTAATGGCTGTTGTGCGTATTGTCCGAGAAGCAGTCGTGTTCCTCTTCCGGATCGTTCAGCATCAGGCCAAGCCGCATCCGCTCGCCTGCCTGTTCGCCGTAGGAAAGCGACCCCATGCCGGTGAGGATCGCGACGATCCCCGCGCTTTCGTCAGCCAGAAGCGTGCTGCGGGCGTCGCCGCCATCGGACCACTGCACGGCCATCCATTCGAGGTCGGAGACCAGGAGGTCCGTTGCGGCCGAGAGGTACTGCGCCCGGCGATCGCAATTGCCGCCCGTGCACGCTTCCCCCTGGGCGAAGTCGGTCCAGGGACGGCTGCCGGCTCCGGCAGCGTGCCCGTTCAGATCCTGTCCCCAAAGAAGGAACTCTACGGCGTGAAAACCCGTCGCGACATTGGCTTCGACGCCGTCAGCTTCGTGCAGTGTCTCTTCGAGCAATGCAGGCGTGATAACTGCGGCATCGATCTCTTCGCCGGAGAGCGTGAAAACCGGGTTGGCGATGACATTGAGCACGGCGGACTCGTTTTCATCCGTCGGGCCGCCGTAGGAAGCGTCGACATAGTCGATCATGCCCTCGTCGAGCGGCCAGGCGTTCACCTTTCCTTCCCAGTCGTCCACAATTGCGTTGCCGAAGCGGTAGACCTCGGTCTGCTGGTACGGCACCCGCGCAGACAACCAGGCCATCTTTGCCGCTTCCAGGGCCTCGGCCGAGGGGCTGGCGATCAGGTCATCGACCGCCGCCTTGAGCCGCTGGGCCGCAATCAGGCTGTCAGTGTATGCCGCCTCTGCAATGTCCGCATAGGTGTCGAGCACCGCGGCATTGCTCACATCTTCGTCAGCGAACGTCGCGGCCCCGAAACCGAGGACAAGCGCGCTCGTTGCAAGCGTTAGTTGTTTCATGGGATCATTCTCCTTTCCTCAATGAAGTGTAGATGGCGGGCTGGCATGACATCCGGACTTGATGGCCATCAGCCTCAGGAGGAGGCCGAATTCCTCGGCGAAACCGACGAGTGTCCCGGCCATGTCCGGTCGCACAATGGTTGTGGCGATCAAGAGCGCATCCTCCCGCTCGCCTTCGCTGGCGTATCCTATGAAATTCGCGAAACACGACTCGTCCGCACCAAGGCACTTGCATGCCACGTTGTGCCGCATCAGCGGGCGCCGGCCATATCGGGCGCAGATGTTGCAAAGCGATTCGAAGGACTTCAGCGCCTTGCCTCCCCGCGCCGGGCCAAGCGCGCTTGCGAAGTCGTTCCACACCTGAATTCTGGACCTCGGGCCGTCGCTCCACAGGCGGAGGTACAGAACGGCTCCTGCCTCCACGGGCCCAAGCTCGGCGACATATCCGACTGGCGCAGCTCCGCGCCGGGAATCATTTCCGGTCATTTTGTCAGAATCAGCTTTCCGGCCCGGGTGATCCGCAGCGTATAGAGCTGATCTCCCAGCCTGATTTGGGCCAGATCGCCGCCCTTGGTCAGATCCGTCGCTTCGTAGAGCGGCGCCGCCGCCGCAGGGCGACTTTCGGTCTCCCTGGCAACGCTCACCTCCATGACCGGCCTCGCCCGCCGCGCTCGACAAGGTCGAGAAGACATTCGAAGTTGAACAAGGCCGGCAATCCGAGACCGAATGCCACGAACAACGACTCAAGCGAATCGGCCCGCGGATCTCGGGGGCAAAGGCAGATGAACTTCATGACCCCACTCCTTCAAGGCTTTCCCGTGGCTGGCTGGCCAGTGATTCGGCTTGGCTGACATCCCAAAAAAAACTGACTGTTTTTATCAACTATTGCAACCTGATAATTCCTGTCGGGATTCATCCGGCCTCGGCGGCGCATTGAATCAGCCAGCCGATGCCCGAATTTCCCGCGCGCGGCGACTTCGGGACTGCCCGGGATTGCAGGCGCTTGCATCTTCCGGGTTTCATCGGGCGAAGACGCTGCGTGGCTGGCCGATGGCGCTGAAGAACCGGGCGTTCGGATTCTCCGACGCAATCCGGTCGTGCGTGCGGCCGGAAGAATTCAAGCCGCGCAGGTTCGAGGCGCTGCAGTTTGCAACGCCCTTGTGAGTGCGGCGGCAAGGCCTTGCCGATGGATTTCCGCCGCGCCGCAATCCTCAAGAAACTGCGACGAAGGGCCGCGCGCGTCCGGGTAGCACGCCAAATTGGCATTTTCGCCCGTAAAGGTCGGAGAGAGCATCTTCCGTGACCGTCGTTTCGAACGGCCCTGCGGATACAATGCGCCCATCTTCCATGAGAATGACGTCTTCGGCGAAAGAAGCCATCAGGTTGATATCGTGCAAGACGAGGATCACGGTCTTCCCCTGTTTTTCGACGAGCGACTTCAGAAGGATCATGGTTTCGACCGCGTGGCTTATGTCGAGATGGTTGGTCGGCTCGTCCAGGAGAAGTAGCGGCGCGGCTTGCGCCAGCGTCATTGCGATCCAGGCGCGCTGGCACTGGCCGCCGGACAGCTCGGCGAGAGGACGGTCAGCGAGGTCGGTCATCCCGGTGGCTATCAGCGCTTCATCGATTGCTGCGCGATCCTCCGGCCTCAATCCGGAAAACAATTTTCTGTAGGCATAGCGCCCCAGCGCGACAAGGTCCCGAACCGGAAGTTCCGGAGGAGCATCCGGCGCCTGCGGCAGCATCGCCATCCGCCGCGCGCGCACCCTCGCCGGGATCGACGCGACTTCGCTCGCTCCGAGCCGCACCTCGCCGGTCTCGGGTCGAGACATGCCGGAAGCGACCCGGAAGAGAGTTGACTTTCCCGATCCGTTCGGTCCGCAAATCACTGTCAGCCGGCATTCGGAAAACCGATGCGAAACATCCTGCAGGACAGGAGCATTCCCATAACCGAAACTAACGTTTTCAAATTCCAGGAGTTCAGCCATGACTTGCCTGCCGCATCAGAAGAAACAGGAAGTATGGTGCTCCGACCAGCGCCGTGATCGCGCCCGTAGGGACTTCGAGAGGATACGCGATGACCCGAGCCGCTATGTCGGCGGCAAGCACCAGCGAAGAACCGATGAGCGGCGTCACGCAGATGAGCCGCAGCGGATCTAGGCCCACGAGCGCTCTTGCAATGTTGGGGGCGATCAAACCGACAAAGGCAATTCCACCTGCGAAGGAAACCGCGGCGGCGGTCAGCACGACCGAAAGCGCAAGCATGCAAACCGGTGTGCCGACGCGCGGAAGGCCGGTCGCCGTTGCTGTCGTCTGGTCGAGCACCATCTGGCCAACAGTAGCCTTGGCCGCAACCAGAATTCCCAAAGCCACGGCAAGGATCCCGGCAAGCATTGCCGAATCGTTCCAGTGCGCGGCGTGGACCGACCCGGCAAGCCAGATCAGAGCCTGGCTCGCGCGGTAGACTGGCCCGAGAATCATGAAAACCGTCACGAGGGCCTTGGCAAGCGCAGCCATCGCAATCCCGTAGAGGATCAGCCGAACCGGTTGAGCTATGTCGCCCCGCGCCAGCAGCGCCACGCAGAGCGCGAAGGCGGCGGCTCCCAGCGTCGCCGCCAGCGGTTGCCAGTGAATCGAGACAGTGAGCGCGTTGGCCTCGTTCGACCAAAACCAGAAGAACACGACTACGCCTACAGCGGCTCCGTCGACGATCCCGAGCACCGAAGGAGAGGCAATCGAATTCCGAACCACTCTTTGCAGCAAGAGCCCCGCCAACGCCAGTGACGCACCCGCGAGAATGGCCAAGGCCACTCGCGGCAGGCGCAGCGTCCAGATGATTATCCGGTCTGTATCGCTGCCATGTCCCGCCAGGGCGGAAACAATCCGCTCCGGCCCGATCCAGGACGATCCGATCCCGGTAGCGAGCAGGGTCAGCGCTGCCAGCATGGCGGGCGGCCCGAAACGCAGCGCAACCGTCATGCGGCGGCTCGCAGTTGCCGGTTTCGAACTAGGCTCACCAGGACCGGTGCGCCAACGAGCGCGAGCGTGGCCGTTACCGGCGCTTCCTGCGGCACAACCACACGCCGCGCCGCGACATCGGCAAGGCAGGCGAGAGATGCACCGATCAACGCGGTCCGCCAGAGCAGCAATCCATGGTGAATCCCCGCCATGAGCCTGGCAACATGCGGTGCGACCAGGCCGACAAAACCGACTGGTCCGGCGATCAGGACGGAGAGCGCCGCCAGGAAAGTCGCGAGACCCAGCACAATGAATCGCAGACGCATCGTGTCAACCCCCAGAGAGTGCGCAGTTGCGTCTCCCGTCGCCATCGCATTGAGTGCGGGCGCGCTCAGGTAAGTGAATGCAATGCAGAGCAGGAGTGCCGGCGACAAGGTCCAAAGAAGAAGTCCGTCCCGATCCGCAAATCCGCCTGCCAACCAGAAGAGCATTGCCTCCATTGTTCCTTCGTCGGTGACGACAAGCAGCTGGGTAAGGGAGTTCAACAGGGCCGCGATCGTCACGCCGGCCAGCAGAAGCGAAACCGGCGTGAGCGTTCCCCGCGCCAGCACGACAAGCACGGTCAGCCCGGCCATGGCGCCGGCGGCTCCCAGGAGCGCGAAGACAGAGAGGACCGGAAGCGCCGTGACGCCCAATACCGACAACGCGAATACGACCGCGAAGCTTGCGCCCGCGTTGACGCCGAGGAGACCCGGTTCCGCCAGGGGATTCCGGAGGACCGCCTGCATCAGGAGTCCCGAGACCCCGAGTGCGGCGCCCACGACGAGAGCCGCCGCTGTTCGAGGCACCCGGAGTCCGCGAATTATGTGATCGTCCGGGCTGTAGGAAGGGGCGGAAAGTGCGGCCCAGACCTCGCAGGGCGAGTAGAGCCGCAATCCCACGTGCAGGCTCAATGCTCCGGTTCCCAGGAGCAGCAGGATCAGGATCGTTCCGTGCCATCTCATCCAGGTTGACATACCTGACTCTTTTTGACAGGAAAAGGAGTTGCTGGACTAGGCAGCATGCCGCCACCGAGGTCAGCGCCTGCAATCAGAAGGGCCACAGACCATGGTACGCAAAATCCTCGCGGCGGTTTCCGTCATTCTTCCAACTGTTCTCAACGCCGGAGCCGTCGAGCACTCAATGGGCATCACCGAGGTGCCTGACGACCCGAAGCGGGTCGTCGTCCTGACCAATGAAGGGACAGAGGCCGTTCTCGCCCTCGGAGTGACGCCGGTCGGCGCGGCAAAGTCATGGCAGGGCGATCCATGGTATTCGCACATCGCGCAGGCCATGGGAGACGCGGTCAACGTCGGCACCGAGAGCGCCGTCAACCTTGAACTCGTTGCGGCGCTCGAGCCCGACCTGATCCTGGGAAACAAGCAAAGACACGAGGAGATTTTTCCTCAGCTCTCCGCAATTGCGCCCGCCGTCTTGTCGGAGAGGCTGCGCGGCGACTGGCGGAAGAACTTCGAGCTCTATGCGAAGGCGCTGGGCAAGGAAGCCGAGGGCGGCGAAGCGCTGGCCGCCTTCGACGCGAACGTCGACGCGCTCTCGAAAGGATTGGGTAGCGCCAAGGACGAAGAAGTCAGCGTCATTCGCTTCCTGCCTACGCAAATCCGCATCTACCAACTCGACAGTTTTTCCGGCTTCATATTGAAGAAAGTCGGCTTCAATCGACCGCCGATCCAGGATGTTGACGAGTTTGCGATCATGACCGGCAAGGAGAGCATTCCGGACATGGACGGCGATCGAATTTTCCACTTCACCTGGGATGTGGGGGACGAAAAGGGGCTCACCGCGCGAGAAAACACGATGGCTGATCCGCTCTGGCAGGCTCTTGGTGCGGTCAAGGCGGGCAAAGTGCATGAGGTGAGTGATTCGATTTGGAACACGGCGGGCGGCATTCTTGCGGCCAACCTCATGCTTGAAGACATCGCACGCATCTACGGCGTCGAGTGAGGCTCGTGTCAGGGACATTCGCCGCGACCGGCACCAGGAAAGCCTTGCCCACGACTCGTGCACGACCCGGACCGGAAAGGACATCGGACCCTCGCCAAGGATGGCAGCAAGCTGAAACTGCCGCAACTGCCCGTCGAAACCGGAAACCGGACACCTGCTCCCGAACGTCGGCGCCATTGTCCGCAGGACAGTCGTCCTGCTGCTACCGGCCGGAAAACGAAGGTCGGCCAACTTCGTCCACCCCGCTCGGTGACCGCGTCGCAAGCCGTGCCGCCCACAGGGTAGAGCGCGGCTTAGGGCCGCCGCACGTCCGGCGGTCCGGTGCCGGACGCCTCCATTTGAGCGGGCCAGGCCGCGTAGAACTTCCGGGAAAGTCCGCTGTCCCGGTTCGGCGAATGAGACCGCGCGGCTCGGGCAAGGGCGGTTTCGCGCCGAACCATGCGGCAGGATCGGAATCCTTCGCCAAAACGCCTCAACGGGCAAGTCGTTGAACCCGAACTGCACCGCCGCCTCGGCGAAACCGGCGGCTTGCGCAAGCGTTTCGCCTTCGACGCGATCGCCGCGTTCAGGGCGGGTTCCGGCACTTCTCGCTCGAAGGATGTCCGACGGCCCGGCCAGCCGGCATGAGGACGGGGAGCATCCGGGAACTCCGCGCCCTCGTCCCCTGCCATGGCTTCAAGGCCCCAACGGGGCCGACGGAGAAGAGCATCGCCGGTTTCGTCGCGCCGACGGGTGGCCTGACTCGCTTTCATCCCTCGAAGCGCGGGCCGCTGCCCGCCCGGGCGCGGGAACTCCGGATACTCGGCGGCGCGCGCATCGACAGATCCGGGCCGACCGCCGCGTACGGGATCGAAGACCGGCTTGGTCAGCCGCGAACCGCAGGGACCTGACGAGACCGGAAAGGCGACTGTTCCCGGAAGGCGGCTGAGCGCAAGGCGGCGCGGCCCTATCGGCGCCCCCCTTGAACGATGCGGTCAAGGATCATCGCGCAGAACAGGATCGAAAATCCGGCCAGGATGCCTTGTCCGACGTTTGCGTACTGCAGCGCCTCCAGGACGTCTTCACCCAGTCCCTTGGCGCCGATCAGCGACGCCACGACAACCATCGCCAGCGAAAGCATTATGGTCTGATTGATTCCGGCGCGGATCGACGGGCTGGCCAGCGGGAGATCGACCCGGGAGAACAGGTACCACTTGCTGGCGCCGAAGGAGATTGCGGCTTCCCGGACGCTCTCGGGCACGCCGCGCAGTCCCAGCACGGTGAGGCGAACCACGGGCGTGCCGCCGAAAATCATAGTGGTGACGACGGCGGCGGGCTTGCCCGTTCCGAAGAAGGCGATCACCGGGATCATGAAGACGAACGCCGGCATGGTCTGCATGAAGTCCATGATCGGCCGGATGAAGGCATAGAATCGGGGCCTGCGCGCGCAGTACATTCCGAGCGGGATTCCGATCGCGATGGAAAGGCAGGCTGCGGTCCCGAGGAGCGCCAGGGTCGTCATGGCCTTGTCCCAGAATCCGAGCAGGCCCATGTAGGCAAGGAATGCGCCGGACCACACCGCCGTGCGGTTGCCGGCCGTCAACCATGTGAGCAGGATGATGAAGCTTGCGATCACGATCCATGGCGTGTTGACGAACACAAGCTCCAGCGCGTCAAGGATCAGGCGGATGCCGTAGGTGATGAAATCGAAAAGCGCCTCGCCGTTGGTTACGCAAAAGGTGAAGAAGTCCTCGACCCAGGCGATGCCGGTCAGACGGATGTCCGGATCGGTCGGAAACTGGGTCAGGGCTTCGAAACGCCCGGGAAAACAGTAGTGGAGCATGGCGGCGCCGACGATCAGAACCGAAAAGGTCGCGCTGAAAGCCAGCAAGCGTGGCGGCATGCCGGACCGGATGCCGCGATCGGACAGCCAGTCCGAGAACCGCGCCTCGAGCGCTGCGTTGGCGATCAGGGACTGCGCGGACTTCGCAGCGAAAAGAACGATCAGCCCGGCCAGCGCGATCCAGATGCCCTGGTCGGACAGTTCCTGAGCCTCCAGCCGGATGCCGCCGATAGACTCCTCCAGGGACTTGACCGTGCGTTGATACACCTCGACCTTGTCCGATTCCGCCTCGATCGCGGCGGCAAGTTGCTGGCGGCGCAGTTCGAGGGTTCCCTCTATCGACGCGATGCGGGCCCGGGCATCGGCAGCGAGATCGCCGAACAGCCCGCGCGCGATCTGAACGAAACCGATTGTCTCGAGAATCAGAAACGGCACGGCCCACATCCACAACCCCCGGGCTCCGAACCAAATCGGTCCGAGGACGCCGGCGGCGGCATTGAAGGTCGGCGTGAACCGGGCTCTGGCCCCGATCCGGTCAAACTGGGAGATGTAGTAGTCGGGGTTCGTGCGCACGAACGAACGGATGTTTTCCCGGCGCTCGGCGGCGTAGTCTTCGCCGGCCTCGGTTTCTGCACCCGGGAGTCCGTCGCGGGCGGTCTCGGTCATGATACGTCTGTCCCCTCTATCACGGTGCGCAGTATTCCTGCCCGGGTAATGACGCCGACGTCGGTGTCCTGATCCTCGACCAGGATGGCCGAGTCGCTGTCGATGGCCATTTGGATGAGCGTGCTCAGAGCCTCGTTTTCGTTGACCCGCGGCAGATCCGGAGGGACGGGACCGTGCGCCGATACGTACTGGTCGAGCGGCTCCATGACCGCATGGGCACGGACGACCTTCAGCCGGGAGATCCCGGCGACGAAGTCGGCAACGTAGTCATCGGCCGGATTCATCACGATGTCCTCGGCGGTGCCGATCTGGACCATCCTGCCGTCGCGCATGATGGCGATGCGGTCCCCGATGCGCACGGCTTCGTCGAGATCGTGGGTTATGAACACCGTCGTCTTCCTGAGCAGACCGGACAGGCGGAGGAATTCATCCTGCAGCTGTCGACGGATCAGCGGGTCGAGGGCGCTGAAGGGTTCGTCCATCAGCAGGACATCCGGATTGGCGGCGAGCGCCCGTGCCAGGCCCACGCGCTGCTGCATGCCTCCGGACAACTCATGGGCAAACTTGCTGCCCCATGCCCCCAACTCGACGACGTCGAGAATTTCCGCAGCCCTCCGCATTCGGTCATTCTTGCTTATTCCCCGGATTTCCAGGGGCATGGCCACATTGTCCAGAACAGAGCGGTGCGGCATCAGCGCGAAATTCTGGAATACCATCCCGATGTTGCGGTTGCGGAATTTCTGCAATTCCGCAGGCGCCAGCGCCATCACGTCGACTCCGTCGATGACGATCGTCCCAGTTGTCGGTTCCAGCAGGCGGTTGAAATGGCGGACGAGAGTCGACTTTCCGCTGCCGGACAGGCCCATGACGCAGAAAATCTCGCCCCGCTTCACGCTGAGGCTGACATCGGCGACGCCGACCACCGCATTGAATCGCGAAAGGACCTCGGCCTTGGAAAGCCCGTCCTTCCGGATGGCGTCCATGGCTTCGGTCACGTTGTCGCCGAAGATCTTCCAGACGTTCGAGATTTCGATGACGATGTCTTCGGCGGTGCCGGTCAAGTCCTCTGTCCCGCTGGTCTCCGCAAGAGTCTGCGCGGTCTCATGGGTTCGACGGCGCCATGTCGAAACATGGCGCCGCCTTCGATCGCAGCTTCCGGCTAGCCGGGGCTAGAGACCGAGCCAGGCGTCGACGCGGTCGGGATTGTTGGTGACCCATTCACGGGCGACCTCCGCCGGATCGCGACCCTTGCCCGACACCTCGAATGCGAAACCGCTGACGTCGTCCGCCGTCAAGGCGAAGCGCGCCAGGAACTCGGCAATTGCGGGAGACCGGTCTGCGAGCGAGTTCGACCACGCGATTTGCACGTTTTTCAGCGCGTCCTTGGTCGCGACCGTGGACTCCTCGTACCAGTCCGCGGAGTCGGACGGCTGCACCATGATGTACTTCTCGGGATCGTACGTCGGCTCCGTGAGCATCTTGACATCGAACATGAACCAGATCGCGTGGGGCTTGTAGCAATAGAAGGCATAGCCTTCGCCCTTTGTGATCGAATCCTTGACCCGAGCGGTCTTGACGCTCTCTTCGGCCCGGATCGGTTCGATGAAGTCGAGCAGACCGTAGTCCCGGACCTTGACCTCGTTCACGTTCGCCGAAGCCCATCCGGGAGCGCCGATCCACATCTCGCCGCGTCCGTTGCCGTCGCTGTCCATCAGTGCCGCCACATCGGGGCGGCCCAGGTCCGCGATGTCGGTTATGTTGTTCGCTTCCCCGAAATCCGTTGAAACGCAAAAGCCCTGGTTGCCTTCATAGGGGTTGCTGGAAAGGGTCACCGTTCCGGCGCCGTCAACGTATTTCTTGGTGAAGCTCTCCTGGTTGGGAAGCCAGACGTCCGGGTGGACGTCAATGTCGCCCTTTCCCTGATCCATGGCCTGGAAGATCGTCGCGTTGTTGCCCGGAACCAGTTCCGCCTCGCCGCCGATTCGCATTTCGACGACAGCCGCCAAAAGGTTGGCGATGGCCTGGGCGCCGGTCCACGACGGAACGCCGATGTTCACTTTCTCGCTGGCAAGGGCCGGCATCGCGCAAAGGCTGAGCGCGGCAGCCAGCGTCATTGATTTGAGTGTCGATTTCATGAGTTTCTCCTCTTCTGGGTTGGGGACGGGTTGTTCCGGGGGTTCCCGGGCGCCGCCCCGATGATTTGCTCAACATATGCAAAGAGCGCTGACGAACCGCCGGTGTGAAGGAACAGGACATTGTCGGACGGCTTGAAGAACTCCTGGCGCACGAGGCCGATCAGGCCCGCCATTCCCTTTCCGGAATAGACGGGATCGAGCAGAATGCCTTCCAGCCGCGCCGTCAGCCGTATGGCTT
Organism: uncultured Amylibacter sp.; assembly: GCA_963662815.2. GTDB lineage: Bacteria > Pseudomonadota > Alphaproteobacteria > Rhodobacterales > Rhodobacteraceae > JAPPHA01. The sequence goes on along the minus strand of CAXXWA010000009.1, from coordinate 48,280 downwards.
CCAGCGTCGATTTCGCCGGGATGCCGTAGCCGTCGCCGACGTATCCGTCGTCAACCAGGATCCTGCTGGCGGGAATCGGCGGTCCGCCAAGGGTCTTCAATGTTTCGGAGGCCAGCCTGTGCACTGCCGTCATCTGCGGTTCGCGTTGCTGGCGGACGCTGATTCCCATGACGGGCAGGTCGGAGCCGAGGGTCGCCAGCCCGGCCACGAGGCCGGCCTGCGTCCCTGCGCTGCCCGTTCCGGTGACAAGCCACTGAAAATCCGGAATTTCTCCGATGGTCTGACTCAGGATTTCCTCGGCGCACAAGGCGTAGCCGAGGGCGCCGGTCGCGTTCGAGCCGCCGCCGGGAATGAAGTAGGGACGATGTCCCTCCTTCCGCAGCCGGCTTGCAGCGGCCAGGGTTTCGGCGTTCATGTCCAGCCCGGCAGCGCGGTATTCCAGCGTGACTCCGAAGAGCCTGTCCAGAAAGGTGTTCCCGCTGCTTTCGTAGAGGTTGTCGCGCCTCGGCACCCTGCGCTCCAGAACGGCATGGCATTTCAGTCCGAAACGGCTGGCGGCGGCGGCAGTCTGACGCACATGATTGGACTGAACAGCCCCTTGCGTGACAAGCATGTCGGCGTTGCAGGCCAAGGCCTCGCCCACCAGGAATTCAAGCTTGCGCGTCTTGTTGCCGCCGGTCGCCAGCCCCGTGCAGTCGTCCCTCTTGATGAACAGGCTGGGGCCTCCAAGGTGCTCGCTCAGTCTGCTCAACCGTTCGATGGGAGTCGGCCGGTGGCACAGCGACACGCGATGGAACCGATCGAAGTCGATCCCTGAACGCTGCCGGATGTCCGCGTGCGCCAAGGCCATGCCTGCTCCTGACAAGTTCCCTTAACCACAGCGGTTCATCACGGATTCGCCGCTGGAATTCCAATGACATGTTCAAGTAGTATTATGCAAAATATGCATGGATCGAATTGACATGGACTACGGCTGGTTCCGGGATCTTGGCCATTTGGCGAAAACCGGGAATTTCTCCCAGGCGGCTCGGTTGAGCCATGTCAGCCAGCCGACGCTGAGCCGCCGAGTTCAGGCCCTGGAAGACTGGATGGGCGTGAAGCTGGTGGACCGTTCGCGGCAGCCGGTGCGCCTGACCTCCGCAGGCGCCCAGATGCTCGAGGCCGGACAGCAGGCGCTGGCTCGGCTGGAGACGGAACGCAGCCAAATCCTCGAGGCGCAATCCCTGCCGGACAAGTACGTGGTCACGTTCGGAGCCCAGCATTCGATCGGATGGCGGTTCTACCCGGCATGGCTGCATTCTTTTGAAGATGCCTTCGGGCCCATAATTTCTCGTCTGCGGGCTGACGACCTGCCGAACTGCATTCGGGATCTTGAAAACGGGGACGTGGACTTCGTGATCGCCTACCACAGCGTTGACGCGCCGGGCGGTCCCGGCAATTCCGGAACCGGTGACGGCCACGCCGCAGGGAGCACGCTGAAGATCGGGCATGACCGCCTCATCCCGGTCTGCAAGCCCCGGTCGGACGGGAAGCCCCTGTTCAGTTTCGACTCCAGTTCGCTCGAGGTTCCGTTCCTGTGGTTCGGCGAAGACGCGCCCATTTCCCGGCACCTCGAACCGGTGCTCAGGTCGAATTCCCTCCATTCCCGTCTGCGGACGGTCTACGAGAACTCGATGGCAGGCGCCCTGCGCATTCGCGCCCGCGACGGAGCCGGCGTGGCCTGGCTTCCCTACAGCCTGGTCGCGCCGGACCTGAATTTCGGGCTGTTGATGAGGACGGGCGATCCGGCCTGGGACGTGAAACTCGAGGTTCGGCTCCACCGGAACAAGAACCACACCAACCACTTGACCCGTTCGATCTGGTCGTTCCTCGCCGTACGCGAATCCGTACCGTTGGCGGTCAGAACCCGATGACCGGATCGCATCGTCGCCTGCGGCGCGGTTCCCTTTCCGGAGACGGCTTGAGGAACCGGAGGCCCTCGGCAGTGATCCCGTTTGGGCGAAGTCCCCGTCGCGAGCGGCATTCCGAAGCGAGCAGTTCGAACGTCCGTCCGGACCGACGCGTAAAATGACCCCGGCGCGGCAGCAACGCCGCGCCGGGCGCGGTCTCTTGCTTCCGGCTAGTTGATCCAGCCGTTGACGACGTCCATGTTGCCGTTGACCCAGTCCTCGGCGACATCCCGCGCGTCCATCTTGTCGCGGCCGATCATCAGTATCCACTCGTTGACCACATCCGGATCGAGCTGCATCTGGCTCAGGAATTTCGCGACCGGAGGATTGCGCATTTCCAAGGATTTCGAGTAGGCGACGTAGATCGTGGCGTCACTGCTCACGCAGGAAAAGTGCGACGCTTCGAGCCAGTCCTCCTTGTCGAGGTCCATGTCCTCGCAGCCTTCCGTGCGTGCCGGCTCTTCGATGGGCGTGAGGTCATAGGCCGCATGCACCCATTCCGGCGTCCAGTAGTAGAACAGGATCGGCTGCTCGCGCTGGATCGCGGCTTTCAGTTGCGCCTTGAACGTCGCGTCGGGAAGGATTTCCGGTTCCCAGAGTTCGGAAAGGCCGTAGCTCTTGAACTTGACCTGCCACATTCTCGTGGACTTCCATCCGGCATCGCCGGCCCAGTACTCGCCCTTGCCGTTGCCGTCCTTGTCGAACATCGCCGCGACTTCCGGATCCATCAGGTCGTCGACGCTGCTGACGCGGTCCGCCATGTACGACGGCACGTACATTTTCTGGGTGCCCAGGTAGGGGACGTTGTGTCCCACGGTCCCGGCGTCGACGACGTACTTGTCCCAGATGCCCTGCCGGTTGGGCATCCAGAGGTCGGTGTAGACGTCGGCGGAACCGTCACCCTTGTCCATGCCGGCGGCAATGACGGAACCGTCTGACAGGCCCTCGACGATAACCGCCTCGGAATCGAGCGGTCCCTCGATCACGGCTTGGATGACATGGCCGATGGCGCGGGCGCCCGTCCATGTCAGGTCTCCGATGGTCACCGTCGCGTCGTCCGCGGCCATCGAACCCGACGCTGCCGCGGCGGATATCGCGGCGCCGGTTAGCAGGTGTCTTGCAAATTTCATGTTTCTCCCTTTCAGAGCTGCTTGCGACGCCAAGGGCGTCGCGTTCGGTCATTGAAGGCGAGTCTTGTTCGCCTTCTGCACCACCCTGTCGATCATCATCGCCAACAGGGCGATTCCGAGGCCGGCAAGGACGCCGCGCCCGGTTTCCGTGTTTTCGAGGGCTTCGGTCACCACGTAGCCCATGCCTCCGGCGCCGATCAGTGCCGCAATCACCACCATCGAAAGGCTCATCATCACGACCTGGTTGATGCCGGCCATGATTGATGGAAGGGCCAGCGGCAATTCCACCTTGGTCAGGAGCTGGCGCGGACTCGCGCCGAATGCCAGCGCAGCCTCCTTGGTGTTGTCCGGGACCTGCCGGATTCCGAGCGCGGTCAGCCTGACCATCGGCGGCATCGCAAATATCACCGTCGCGAGAATGCCGGGCGGCTTGCCGATCGAGAAGAAGGCGATCGCGGGAAGGAGGTAGACGAAGGACGGAATCGTCTGCATCACGTCCAGTATCGGCGTCACGATCACCTTGGCACGCCCGGACTTGCCCACCCAGATCCCTAGCGGCAGTCCGGCCGCGACGCAGATGATCGATGCCGCGACAACCAGCGACATGGTGTCCATGGCGGTGTGCCAGAATCCGAAGAGGGCGAGATAGGCGAGCGACGCGCCGACGAAGATCGCAGTGCGCGATCCGGCCATCTTGTAGGCGATGAACAGGAGCGCGCACATGGTGATCGGCCATGGGGTGCCGACGAACACCGATGTGATTGCGCTCAGCATTCCGCGGAGGATCCGGGTGATCCCGTCGAACAGGAACCCGTAGAAAACGGTGACGTAGCCGATCGCATCGTCGATGGCCTGGGACGTGTAGGTGTTCAGGTTGACGGGCGGCGCATCGGCCCTTGGCGGGGTCCGCTTGACATAGCGCTCGCCGCTCTCGTTTCTCGGGTAGGAGATTTCTTCCGGGCGATCGATCCAGAACAGGGTCGGAAACTCGCCGATGACGAAGCAGTCGAACCGGTTCTTGGCAGGAACCGCCTCTCCGGCTGTTATGGCGCGGTCCTGCTTGATGCATGTTCGTTCGTCCGGCGCGAACTGCGTCGTGCGATACAGAAGCATCGGCAGGACAAGGGCGGCTACAAGCGCGGCCAGCAGCAGGCGGGAAGATGCGAAGCCGCTGTTCACGCTTCGGTCGACGCGCCACCTGTCGTATTGGGCGGAATAGAGCCTGTCCGAAAGCCAGGCGAAGAGAAGCCTTCCCAGCGCGAACACGATGACGGCCGCGGTCAGATGCGACTCCGACCATCCCTCGTAGCGCTCGACAAGATACGCCTTGTCTGAATTCTCGACCGCGGCCCTGGAGTACTTGTAGACGAGCGCCAGGTTGACCAGCGTGACCAGGTCGACAACGAAGCCGATAACGAAGAGTGTCCAGTTCCCGCGCAGCGCCGCCCAGACGAAGCTCCCTGCCAGCGCCGCCGCGTTGACGTGGAATCTGCCGAGGGACTGTTTCCTGATCTTCAGAAAGGTGTCCGCATAGTAGTCGCCGCGCGGGCCCGCGAACTCGATGAAGGGTTTCCGGATGTCCGTTTCTTCCGACATGTTCCTATACCTCGCCCTGGATGCCGCGCAGCAGGGCATCCTTGGTCACGACGCCGACCGGCCGGCCGTCGCTCACGATCACGATCGGGTTGTCCTGATCGACGGCCAGCCCGACGAGAACGTCGAGGTCGTCGTCGGGTCTTGCCTGCGGGCACGCGTCTAGGGGCGGAAGGACGCCGGATTTCCGTTCATGGGCCGCGACCGGCTGCATGACGGTGTGCGCGAACACCAGCTTGAGCTTGGAGATTCCCGCGACGAAGTCCGAGACGTATTCGTCCGCCGGCCGGGTCACGATCTCTTCGGGCGTGCCGGTCTGGACGATTTCCCCGTCTTTCATGATCGCGATGCGCGTGCCCATCCGGATTGCCTCGTCGAGGTCGTGCGTGATGAAGAGCGTCGTTTTCTTCATGGTCTTGGACAGCTCGAGGAACTCGTCCTGGAGACCGCGGCGGATGAGGGGATCGAGGGCGGAAAACGGCTCGTCCATCAAGAGGATGTCCGGATCGGCGGCGAGCGCCCGGGCCAGTCCCACACGCTGCTGCATCCCTCCGGACAGTTCCGAGGGCATCCGGTCGCCGTATCCTTGGAGGCTGACGAGTTCGATGACCCGGTCGGCGACGTTCGCCCGGGTAAAGGGGTCGACGTCCCTGAGTTCGAGCGCGAAGGCGATGTTGTCCCGGACCGTGCGGTGCGGAAGGAGCGCCATGCTCTGAAACACCATGCCGATCTTGTCTGCGCGCATGGCGCGCAACTCTTCCTGCCCGAGGTCTCCGACGTTGATGCCGTTGATCAGGATGTCGCCTCCGGTGGGTTCGATCAGCCGGTTGACATGGCGGACCAGGGTCGACTTTCCCGAACCCGAGAGACCCATGATGCAGAAGATCTCGCCTTCGCTGACAGAAATCGATACATCCCGGACGCCGACGACCGCGCCATACGCCTCAAGCACCTCGGCTTTCGAAAGATTGTCCCTGCGCACGGCGGCCATCGCGTCCTCGGCCCGCTCGCCGAAGATCTTCCAGACGTTCCGCGTGACCACGACGCCTTCCACGTGATCGGCGGTCATGACCGCACCTTCTCGCGCTTCGGGTCCATGAACGGCAGGTCGACGACAACGGCGGGAAGGCGCTTCATGTGACCGTCGAGCCTGCCCACTTCCAGTTCGCAACCGGGCTCCGACTCCTCGATTGCGACCCGCGCCATCGCGATCGCGCGTCCGAGTTGCGGCGAAACGCAGGCGCTCGTGACAACCCCGACCTGTTCGCGTCCGACGAACACGAGGTCTCTATGCGCAGGCGCCTCGTTGCCCGCGAACCGCAGGCCGACCAGCTTCCGGCGCGCGGCGGAGGCGTTTCGCTCGAGCGCCGCGCGTCCGACGAACTCGCGTTTCCGAAAGTCGACGGCGAATCCAAGTCCGGATTCGAAGGCGTCGCTGTCGGCCCCGAATTCGGCGCCGGCCGCCATCAGGCCGGCTTCGATTCGAAGCAACTCGAGCGCATCGGTTCCCATCGGGACGAGTCCGTGGGGCCTTCCTGCATCCATGATCCCGTCCCAGATCAGGGCGGCGTCTTCCGGGGCGCAAAAGACTTCGTAGCCGAGTTCGCCGGTATACCCGGTCCGGCAGAGCATGACCGCCGGTCCGGAGCGATCATGCAGCCGCGCGATGGTGAATCCGAACCACCGGAGATTCCCGAGAGCCGGCCGGGACGGCTGGACAAACATGATCTCGCGAAGAATGTCGCGCGACTTCGGGCCCTGCAGCGCAAGGTTCGGCAGCTTTCTGCCGAGGGACAGGATCCGGGCATTGAGCCCGAGGCGCTCCGCCTGTTCGCGTAGATGCAGGGCCGAATCGTCGGTTCCGCAGCACCAGCGGAACGCCGTGTCCTCCAGGCGGAACAGCGTGCCGTCGTCGAGGACGCTGCCCCGAGCATCGCACATCAGGGCGTAGAGGCCGCGGTGCTGCGACAGCTTCGAGACGTCGCGCGTCATGCAGTGCTGCAGGAGTTCGACCGCGTCGGGTCCGACCACGTCGAACTTTCTCAGGCCAGACATGTCCTGAAGCGTCGCCGCCCTCTTGCAGGCCCAGTACTCCTCGATGCTGCCGGTCGCGTCGTACCGCGCCGGCATCCAGAGATCCCGCGCCGCATGATACGACGAGGTGAAACGGGACGTGCGCGGATGAAATGCCGAGCGTCGCGTCAACCGCCCGGCATCCTCGGGTTGCGCGCGCCATGAAACCGAATGGGAAATCGCGGTATTCTCCTCGTAAATCCGGACGTGAATGTCCGTCGGGTTCCAGCCGTTGATCGGGTCCACATCATCGGGGCAGGCGGTCGAAACGCACACAAGGTCGGTCAGGGCCTCGAGAACCACGTGGTCGCCCGGCCGCGACCAGGCTTCGTCGCTCGCCAGGTTGTTGTCCGTCCGGTCGATCCATGAATTGAAGAAGAAATTTATCGCGGGCCAGGCGCGGCGGCGCCGGATGCCGAAGGGCGCGAAGACCTCGCTGATGTTGTCGGAACAGTTGAGATGGCCAGGGAATCCGCGCTCCTCGTAGCCGCGTGCGGTGCACGCGAGCGCGAAGGTGTCGTGCCGCCCGACCGTGTCGCGGCGCAGGGCAAGCAGAGGGCGGATGTCCTGGTCGAAGAACTTGTCGTGAAGCCCGGGCGACGGGTACGCGCTTCGGGACATGGTCCGCGAGACGGTCGAATCGATGTGCCGTTCCTGTCCGGCGTCCAGCGCATCGCTCCGCAACGCCATGAAATCGGAGCACTGCTGTCCTTCCACGTCGATGACCTGGACGAACTCGCCCTTCCTCAGTTCGTAGGCGCATGCCGTTCCGCGCTTGACGCGCCACTCGTCGCGGACCCGGCCGAGCGGTTCCGGCAGGACGAGGTCGGGGCCGGCACCCGCCGGCGGACTCACGCTGACTGAAATCCGCCCGCCGCCTCCATCGGCGAGGTAGGCCTGCTCCGCCGGCGCAATGACGAACAGCTCGGCGTTGCGGGAGACGCGCGCGACGAACATGTCGCCCGGTGCCGACCGGCTGTCGAAGATCCGCAGCACCCTTGCTGCCGAAAGCGCTCCGTTCCGGTTGGCGGAAATTGCCGCCATCATGCGGCTGTCGAAGGCGGCCGCATCCAGCGGCGCCGGTTCGGCTTCGGGGATGTCGAGTCCGGCGAGTCCGAATTCCCTGTCGTCTTCCGCGAGCGTCGTCAACCAGGCGCAGCCGCCGCCGTCGACATTGGTGACGTTGACGATCGCCCCGGCCGGCACGTTCAAATGTCCGGCTTCGCCGTACTCGACATCGAGCCGCAGGCAGTTCGCCTGCCTCAGCCCCCGGTACCGGAACCGGTCCGTTCCACTGCAAGCCTGCAGGTTCACCACGACGGCATACCTTCCGAACGCGTCAGTTGTTCGTCATCTCGCAATTCGCCACGCAATCCGGCCGAGCACCCGGCGGAACGCATCCCGGACCGGGAAGGACTTGCGAGCCGTGTAACCGTTTACACGGGATCACTTGCCACAGGCGTTCGACAAGTGCAATAGACACGTCTAAAGAGCGGGAAGCGTCGCGAGCCGGGTATCGGCGGCATTTCCGCGCCATGCGGTTCGAACCGTCCCGGACGAGCGGGCCGCCAATCCTGATGCGTGGGGAACGGAGAGTTGCCGGGAATTCGAGGCGACAGGAAACGTCCCAACCTGAGGGACGTGGCGAGGCGGTCTAACGTTTCCGTTGCGACGGTCTCGCGGGTGCTGAACGCGCCATCCATGGTCCTCGGACCGACGCGCGAACGGGTTCTCGCCGCGATCGACGAGCTCGGGTACTTCCCGAATGCGGCCGCGCGGGCGATCAATCTGGGGCGCACGCGCATAATCGGCGCGCTGGTGCCGACCCTCGACAACGCCATCTTCGCGCGCTTCCTCGATGGCCTCGAGAATCGCCTGGCCGACTACGGACTGTCGCTCGTGGTCGCGACCACGGGCGAGGATCCCGACGCCGAGACGGTGAAGGCGCGCGCGCTCATGAACGTCGGCGCGGAAGGCCTGATCGTTTCCGGAATCACGCATGCGTCCGGCTTCTTGGACCTGACGACGAATGCAAGGATTCCGGTGGTGGCGATTTCGCATTTCCATGCGGACTACGTCTTTCCCACCATCGGTTACGACAACCGCGCAAGCGCGGAACTGGCCCTTCGACACCTGCACGGACTCGGGCACAGGGACATAGCAATCATCCACGGACCGAAAAGGCACAACGACCGGACCCGGCTGCGCATCTCTGCGCTCGAGAACCTTCGCCTGCCGGGCAGCCTGGAATGCCAGGAGGCGGAGATATCCATAGAGGGCGGTTGCCGGGCGGCCGGTCGCGCCCTTGCCCGCGCCGTTCGCCCGACCGCGTTCCTGTGCCTCTCGGACGTGCTCGCGACGGGAGTGCTCTACGAACTGCAGAGGCGCGGATTCGACGTTCCGCGGGATATTTCGGTAACCGGGATGGAGGACCTTCCGAGTTCCGAATTCGTCTTTCCGGCCCTGACGTCGGTCAGGCTGCCCGTAGCCGACATGGGAACCCGCGCCGCCGAGGCGATAGCGAACTGGGTCGAAAGCGGGCAGCCGCCGGATCCGCTGAAGTTGCCGGTCGAACTCGTTTCCCGATCATCGACCGGCCCGCCCTTCCCCGACCGGTAATCGCGTTCGGCGCATTACGTCCGGTGCGTCAGACCCAGCCGCCGGCGAAGGGCATGACATGGCCGGTTATGAAATCGCTCTCGTCCGAGGCGAAGAACGCCACGAGCGCCGCAGCCTCTTCCGGCTTGCCCAGGCGCTTGAGCGGAATGTCGCGGGTCATCCTGGCGAGGGTTTTCGGATCGTTGACCAGATCCGGCGGAAAGTAGGTCGGGCTTTCGACGTGGTTGGGTGCGATCGCGTTGACCTGGATGTTGTCCGGGCCGAGTTCACGGGCGAGCGAAACGGCGAGCGCGTTGGCCGCACCGCGGGCGGTTGCGTACATCGCGTAGTTCGGCAGTCCCCTGAGCGGCGCGGCCGAGGTTATGAACAGGATCTTCCCCTGCCGCCGCGCCTTCATCTGAGGCGCGGCGGCGCGGGCGAGTTCGAACGGGAAGACGACCATTTCGTCGAGCGCCGCGCGCAAGTCTTCGGTTCGCGCCTCCGCCAGGGGCGCCCGTACCGCGGCGCCGGCATCGTTGCTGATCACAACGTCGATACGTCCGCAGGCTTCGGTTGCCTCGGCGACGATGTCTTCAGGTGAACTGGCGCCGAGGACGACAGTTCCCGGGTGCCCGGCGGCAAATCTCCCGGCTTCGCTCGCGTCGCGAAAGGAGCTGTCATGGCATGCCACGCGCGCGCCCCTTAGGCAGAGTTCAGCGACGACGGGAGGTCCGATGAAGTGCCTGACGTTTGTCACGAGCATGACCTTGTCGATCATCGCGTGCCCTCCACGATGTCCATTCTGCGAGCAGGTTTGCCGCCCTTCCGGCCGTGCCCGGCGTCCGGCCGCAAGCTGCGACACGACATAATCCGCCGTGACGTGCCTCCGGTCAACGGTCGAGCGGGGCCCTTGAGCTCGAATTTGCAGTGCGCCGTGGAACCCGCGAGCATTCCCAACGCGTGCGAACCCCGTTCAGCAACCGTCGCTCCGTTTGAAAACGGCCACGGCGGATCATCGAAGCAACGGCATGGCAAGAGGCACTGCGGTGGGACTGAAGTTCCAGACGATCTTGGTTTTCTTGCGTATTCAGGGCGTTGGCGTGCCAGCGGCGGCCTCAGGTCCGGCGCAGGCGTTCGGCGAAGGCGTGATCGCGTTGCTTTGCCCATAGGCCGGGTGTTTTTCCGTCATTCCCGGGCGGACAAGGCCGGATGTCCTTCCCGGGCTTCGCACGTTCATGCTTTCTGTCGTATCTGCCCAGTCCCCGGGTCGTTCCGATACGGGTCCATCCGGAGGCCTTGTACGCGGTCCCGGTGAAGTGCGGGATTTCGATGAGGGTCTCCGTCACGACCGTTTCCACCGCACCGCTGCCGAGAGGACGGTTCAGTGCGGGGACGACATCCAGGCCTGGCTGACGGAAACGCTTTACCAATCGCGCTATCCTGCTGTCGGAGCCAATATCGCCTACGCATGCGATGCCGACTCAGCGGGGTTCGACAGTCCGAAGATGCGCGTTCGGTCGATCGCTTCGGGGCAGGAGCCGGTTCATTCGGCGGTCCAGTGTCGCCAGGCATCCTGATCGTTCCCGTGCAACCGACGGGAGGTAATCATCAGCCGCCTGACGATGCCCGGCGATCTGCATGCCGTTGGCGAATGCTGCTGAAATGCAATCGATGTAGTCTGGCCGGAATTCGTGGCCGTGCACGACTGTGATGGCCTGCAGCAGGGAGAGCGCTTCGGGCGGCGAAACTGCGTCGGAAGTGGACGCGGGACTGGAAGACAGCCTGACAAACCCTAACTGGGTCGACCGGCAGGCCGCCCAGTTCTGCGACGCCTCCCGTTCGAACCATGCGTGCGCAGAGTCGTGGTGGACGTGTGACGGCCATGCCAAGGCGAGCAGCAGATTGGGATCGAGCAGAAAAGTCAGAGCTCATCTTCGTATTGCTTGACGCGATCGAGAATCAGGACAGTGCCAGCGCGAGAGATCTCGAAGACCGGAAATCCCTTGCGCTTGCGTCCGACCTGACCTGCCGGCTGCAATTCTCGCCGCGCCAACTCGGACAGCACCTCGCCCACCGAGAGGTTTTGCTCTCCCGCGATCGATCTGGCCGCCTCAAGAACGTCGTCTTCGATGTTCAACGCCGTCCTCATGGCGGAAGAGCTGCCAAAGTGATGCGCTGATGTCGAAATGCGTTGATGCGGTAACGGTGACGCCCCTTTGATTCCTCGACCAAAAACGACAGCCGCAAGACAGAGAGCGCGCAGGCGGAGCCGAGCGAGGACCGACGCGGAACCATCCGGAGAGTCGGGTCCAACAATGAACCGAATGTTCGGTCGCCATAATGCCTGAAAGGACCTGCCGGTGCAGGTTGCCCTTGACGCGCCGGGCTGCCAAGGGAAAGAGCGCTGACGAGGCGAACCGCGAATATCGCCATCCGTCATTGATGACCAAAACATTCGCGGCCGGCAGCCTCTCTCTACCCGACGGGGCCTGGACGCTCCATGCAACAACTCACGGAATCGTGGCTCCGCGATTTCCGGCGTTGAGGCGTGAGTGCCACGCGAAGACCGGTGTTGTCGTTCCAGTTGTCGCGCCGGCGGTGAGCACGCGGGTTCGCATCCGGACTTTCGTGGATTGCTCCCGTGTGCCGGTTCGCGCCTTGTGGCGAAACCCGCCAATGCGTCAATCGGCACATCGCGCCGGAACCTTGCCTATGCGTACCGCGCGACCGTCACAATCGCTTTCCAGGATGTCGCAACCATTGTCCGGTAGCCGCATCCCGGCAAGATCCTGCACTGGCGGTCGTTGACGTTGCATGACCGCAAATCTGGAGCGCAAACGGGCCCCTGGACGTCAATGTTCCGCTCGGTCCACTCCGCTCGCGGCACCATGTCGCAGATAGGCAGCATGGAAGCGCTTAGCGACCTGCGCAAGGAACGCTTTCGAGAACGCGCCGATTCTGCCATCGTGTTCGAAGTGGAAAGACCTTTCCAGGGTGTCGCGGTTGTGCTCGTCGAAGACTATCCACAACGGGTTCGCGTCGGGGAGGCCGGCGCGGCGGATTTCGGTCGCAGGTATCTCGAGGGCGTCTCTTTCGGCATCGGGCGGCGTGCCGGCGATCGGCAGGAGATAGAGCGCGGTCGGGGCGCCTGGGATCGGGACAACGGCCGGGAGCGTGACGGGACGCGGCTTGCGGCCTTCTGTCTCTCCGCGGTTGGCCAGCCACAACCAGAGATAGGGGTAGCGCCAAACGTCGCCGGCCTCGGGATCAGGCATCGGCGTCCATGAGGCGGGTCAGCTCGGCGGCAAGAAGCGCCCCCTCTTCGGGGGGTATGTCGGCGGTGCGGCGGACGATCCGGGGGTCACCCAACGTCCTGAGCGCTTCGAACTTCTCGGTCGTGAGCAGGACGAAACGCCGCTTTCCGTGCCGGGCGATTGCAACCGGTTCCTGGGCTGCTGCGGCCAGGACGTCTCCAGTCCTGTTGCCAAGGTCGGTGGACGAGAACTGAAGCATGTGTGTCTCCGTTTTGAGGCACGTGGAGATTAGCGAAAACCTAGAAGATGGACAAGTTAGACAACCCCGGTGCCACTCTGAAGTGCAACACCGGATGTGGTGGCGACCTGCGTCTTCCGACGCAGGATGTTGCAAATCGGCCAGATGGCGGCGACAGTCCCTGTGATGAAGCATGGAGGCTGTCATGCCGAGCGGCTACCACCACCTGACCCATGAAGAGAGATGCCAGATATACGCGCTGAGGAAAAGCGGGCTGTCCGACTTGGCCATTGCCCGGCAGATCGGCCGGGACCGGACGACTGTCCGGCGCGAGATCCGGCGCAACGGCGGCGGGCGCGGATACAGGCACTTGCAAGCGCAGGGCAAGGCCTCGGCGCGGCGCAGCGCGGCCTCGTCCGTTGCCAGGAAGATGACGCCGGAGCGGTGGACGACGGTGGAGGACAGGCTGGCGGAGGGCTGGAGCCCGGAGCAGATCGCCGGCCGCTTCCGCAAGGAGGGCATCCCCATGGCGGGCCGGGAATGGATATACCAGCACGTCCGCGCCGACCGGAAGGCCGGGGGCCGGCTCTTCCTTTTCCTGCGGCGGCGGGGCAGGAAGCCGAACTGGAAGGGCGGGCGCCACTCGGGCCGGGGCCGCATCCCGGACCGCACGGACATCTCCGAGCGCCCGGAGATCGTGGAGGCGAAGGAGCGGATCGGCGACTGGGAGGCGGACACGATCATCGGCAAGGGCCACAGCGGCGTGTCGCTGGCCACACGCGAGCGCGGCTGGCGTGCTGAGATGCGGGCCGGGCGTCGAACTGCACGCTTCTTCAGAGGGTTGGGCGGAGGACGGCGGCCGCGGTGGGCGCCGCGCTGCTCGAGATGCTGCTGCCGCTCGCCGCCCTGGTCCGCACGATCACTGCGAGCACCTGAACTGGACCACGGACAACGGCAAGGAGTTCGCGGGGCACGCCCTGGTGGCGAAGGCGCACCGCGGCGAAGTCGGGGCCGGGTTCCTCTTCGCCACGCCGTACCACTCGTGGGAGCGGGGCCTGAACGAGCACACGAACGGCCTGGTGCGGGGGTATTTTGCCAACTCCAAGGACACGGACTTCCAGCAGATCACCGACGCGGAGGTGAAGGCCGTCCAGGACCGGCTGAACGCGCGTCCGAGGAAGGACGCTCGGCTGCACGACCCCGGCCGAGGCGTTCCGGAAGCAGCCGCGGCCTCCCTGACCGGAGCCGTCCCGGACCGTCCTGCGGAGGGACCGGTCCGGCGAGAGAAAGGGGCGTCTGCGGCCCGCCGACCTCGGTCGGGCTCCGCCCTCCCTTCGCCCGGCGGGCCGCCGCCGCCCCCTGGGCGCGGCTTGCGCCGTCCGGAGGCCCTGCGCAGCGCCGGCTACGCTGCGTTTCGACGGGACTTCAGCCGCCTCGACGCCCGGATCGAGTCGGGTGCCCCGGGGTCGGTGGATTCGCCGAACGCGGCGTCCGCCAGGAGGCCATGCCTCCATCGACATTCGACACCAGAGCTGCGCCGGACTCTCCTCGCGGTGCGGAAATGGCCGGTCGTTCCCGGATCGCGAAAACCGGTCGGAAAGTGGAAGTGGGGCAATCTTCGCTCGCGCAGCCTTAAGGAAACGACGCCGAAACGTTAAGGAAATGCCATTGCACGCCTGGGTGGCGCGGGCGCTCGGGGCCGGGTTCCTCTTCGCGACGCGCGGGGCCTGAACGCTCGCCTGGTGCGGGGATGCCTTCCCAAGGACACGGACTTCCAGCAGGCGCGGAGGTGAAGGCCGCGTGGCTGAACGCGCGTGCCGAGGAAGGCGCTCGGCTGCACGACCCCGGCCGAGGCGTGGAAGGCGCGGCCTCCCTGACCGGAGCCGTCCCGGACCGTCGCGGAGGGACCGGTCCGCGAGAGAAAGGGGCGTCTGCGGCCCGCCGACCTCGGTTCGCCCGGCGGGCCGCCGCCGCCCCCTGGGCGCGGCTTGCGCCTTACCGGAGAGCGCGGCTACGCTGCGTTTCGCGGGACTTCAGCGCCTCGTGCCCGGATGGGTGCCCCGGGGTCTGGATTCGCCATCACAGGGCCATTTTCGGCACCAGAGCTGCGCGCTCGCTGCGGAAATGGCCGGTGTTGCACTTCGGAGTGGAAGTGGGGCAATCTTCGCCGGCAAGGCGCGCTGCCACCTTACCGATATGCGGCGTCGCCTGTGAGGGTGGTGCTGTCCGACCCGGCGGAATTCGCTAGGTTCAGGTGCGTGAAACGGACCGTAGCGTCCAGCTCGTGCCCGATTGATCGCACCAGGGTCCACGAACTCAACGGCAAGGGAAGTCGGCAGGCCGGTTGAAGGGAGAAAGCGGCAGTCGCCGGCTGCGAGCACCGCGGGTCCGATCCGGACCGGACGGAAGTGTCGGGCTGTCATCCGTCGGCACCGGCGTGCAGGTATTGCCTGCCATGACGCGCCTGTAAATGATCGCGTTGGCTCGGCCGCCTGAAGGACCCTCGCGCGCCACGATCATTGACGGGCGCGTCACAAGGACTCCCTCCGGGCCACATGGGCGACGTGAAGCGCCTTGGCGATTACGTCAACGAGCTACGCATTCATTATGGCCCGGGCTGTCGGGTCTACTTCAAGAGGCATGCCGAGAGCATCTTCCTGCTGCTCTGCGGGGGTGTCAAGAAGGCGCAGGACGCCTACTTGACCCATGTCAATCGACTTGAAAGGGAGATCGGCGATGACAAGTTGAGGAGGCGTTTATTCGCTGACGCGACACCGGCCGGCCGGGTTGGTGATTGATGAGGAACGCCTTCCTTTCGTAGGTGCATGGTCAGGCCTCCAGGATGCAGTCCAGAAGTGCATGACCGCGTCTTCATGCAGCGGCAGCCGCGCCCCTCGCCGCGACTGGCCGCCAACCCACAGCACCAGCTGCGATGGCAGCAGCAGGGCCGCCTTGTCGCGTACCCCAAACCGCCATTTCCGCCAGAGCAGACGCCCTGCGTGTCTGTTCCAGTTGTATGATTGGCGCCCTCGACGATCACCGGACCGTCCGAGTTCCCTTCTTGCGCGTTGACCATGTACCGCGGGTTGGCGTCCCCGACGCCGTCAGTCGACCTGCCAGCATGGTTCTGCTGTTGCTTACTCTCCGCGCTGCGAGACGACCTGTCCCGACCGAGGTCGGTGCCGGTAGCGTCACCGCGTAGACAAGGGCGCAAAACACCCCGTCGCCACGATGTCGCCCACGACTTTAAACGGCGGCACCAACCGGCTGGCAACCCGCCAGCGGCAGTTTGCCTTCCGCGATGTTGCGGCTCCGCACGTCGCCGTCTTCAAGCAAACACCGGGTTAACCCGCCGCCGTGTTCGCGCACCGCCGCCGGATGCGCGGCCGCTTCGCCTTTCGTCAGACCCGCTGGACAAGCCACCGCGTCGGGATGCCGATGCTCCTGATTCCCTTCGTCCTGCGTCCTGAATCGCACCGCTGCAGCCGAAGGCGAAGACTGTAACGGTGCGGCGTCCCGCAGGCTGCGCGCATGCAAACCCCGTGTTTGCTCGCATCCGTCCATTTCGCGAGTGATGCAATGACGGGCCGTTTGGAAGCGGCGACCAGGCACGCGCTTCCAGCGTTCCATCGGGAGTTCAGGTCAATCTGGCGAGTACGTTCGGTGAGCACGGGATGGTCCTGCCATTGAAGCCCGGAGCATTCGCGCCTCGGGCATCCACCCTCCCGGAATTCGATTTTCCGGTCCGCGCATTGACGGCGCGCGAACGGAAAAGGGTTCTCCGGTCTCCCCCCAATCGTGAAATTTCTTGGAAAATTTTCACGATTGTGCCAAAGCCATGATTCATGGATCAGACCACCGCGCTTCCGACGCTCGGCGCTGACCTGCGTGCGCTTCGCAGGGCCCGCGGCTTGACGCTCGCGGATCTGGCATCGCGGGTCGGACGCTCGGTCGGCTGGATGAGTCAGGTCGAGCGGGAGATATCGGTGCCGTCGATCGAGGAACTCCGGCGAATCGCAGCCGAGCTTTCCGTGCCGATGTCGATGCTTTTCGGGCGCGCAGTCGGCGACTCCGGCGAATTCGGCTATGTCGTGAGACGGTCGACTCGGCGCCAGCTCGGTCGGCGCGACGCCGGTCTCGTCGAGGAACTTCTGTCGCCGGATCTTACCGACGGGTTCGAGGTCGTGCATTCCGTTTTCGAACCGGGCGCGAAAATGGACGAGGCCATCCTGCGCCGGACCACGGAGGTGGCCTACATTGTATCCGGAAGGCTCGACCTCGAGATCGGCGCGCGCAGGTTCACGGTATCCCGCGGGGACAGCTTCCGGTTTCGCGGCGAGCCCTACCGGTGGTCGAACCCCTACGCGGAGGCGGCAACGGCGATCTGGGTGATCGCGCCGCCCGTCTACTGAGAAGGAGAACAGTCATGAAAACCGGATCCTGCCTGTGCGGCGAGGTCAGATACGAACTGCACGGCGACCTGGATCCGCCGATCGCCTGCCATTGCTCGCAATGCCGCAAGACGTCCGGCCATTACTGGGCGGCGTTCGAGATTGGACGCGACCGGATGCGGATCACGAGGGACGGCGGCCTCAGGTGGTACCGCTCTTCGGACAAGGCGCGGCGCGGATTCTGCCGAATTTGCGGCGCATCCGTGTTCTGGGACCCCGACGGCAAGGACTGGATCGCAGTTGCCGCCGGGACGGTCGACGGCGATACCGGGCTCGGGCTCTCCGAGCACATTTTCGTCGCGAACAAGGGCGACTACTACGAACTCGCCGACGGCGCGGTTCAAAAGGACTGACGGCGCGCGAAAGCGAACCTGCGGCCGGAGTGGTGCCAACGGGACCGCATTTGCCGGACGACGAACGGAGGACGACGGAATGACGGATTTTCCGACCACGGCAAGGGTGGTCATCATCGGTGGCGGCGCGGTCGGCGCCTCGGCCCTCTACCATCTCTGCAGGTCCGGCTGGACGGACTGCGTTCTCCTCGAGAAGAACGAGTTGACCGCCGGATCCACCTGGCATGCGGCCGGAAACGTGCCGACGTTCTCGACAAGCTGGTCCATAATGCACATGCAGCGCTATTCCGCAGAACTCTACCGCGGTCTCGCCGAGGCGGTAGACTACCCCATGAACTACCATGTGACGGGGTCGATACGCCTCGCCCACGGCAAGGACCGCATGCGCGAGTTCGAACGCGCCCGCGGAATGGGCCGCTACCAGGGCATGGACATCGAGACCCTGACCGCCGCGGAGACCCGGGAACGCTATCCCTTCCTGGAAGTCCATGATCTCGAGGGTTCGCTCTACGATCCCTATGACGGCGACATCGACCCCGCGCAGTTGACGCAGGCCCTGGCGAAGGGCGCACGCGACATGGGCGCCGCGGTCCTGCGCTTCACGCCTGCGACGGGCATCGCGAGGGAGGGCGGCGAATGGATCGTGCGCACGGCAAGGGGAGACATCCGCTGCGAATACGTGGTGAATGCTGCCGGCTACTATGCGCAGCGCGTGGGAGAGTGGTTCCGCGAGTTCGGGGGCCGCAGGGTGCCCATGGCGGTCATGAGCCACCAGTACATCCTTTCGGAGGAAATCCCCGAGCTTGCCGACTACACCCGGGAGCACGGGCGCAAGCTGCCGCTTCTGCGCGACGTCGATTCCTCCTACTACCTTCGGCAGGAAAAGCACGGACTGAACCTCGGGCCCTACGAGCGCAACTGCCGCGCGCACTGGGCCGCGCCGGGGGACAAGTTGCCGGACGACTTCAGTTTCCAGCTCTTCCCCGACGATCTGGATCGTCTCGAATGGTATCTCGAGGATGCGATGGCCCGCGTGCCGATCCTCGGAAGCGTCGGGATATCGCGAGTCATAAACGGACCGATTCCCTATGCGCCCGACGGCAACCCGATGATCGGCCCGATGCCGGGCGTCGCGAATGCGTTCGAGGCCTGCGTCTTCACCTTCGGCATCGCCCAGGCCGGCGGAGCGGGCAAGGTGCTTGCGGAATGGGTGACCGAGGGCGAGACCGAGTGGGACATGTGGTCGGTCGATCCGCGCCGGTTCACGGACTACACGGATCACGACTACTGCGTCGCGAAGGCGGCAGAAGTCTACGGCCACGAATACGCAATGCATTTCCCGTGGAAACGCTGGCCCGCAGGCGCCGACCGCAAGCTCTCCCCGGTTCACGACCGCATCGTCGCCCTCGGAGGGCAGATGGAGGCATACGGCGGCTGGGAGCGCGCCAACTGGTTCGCGGCCCCGGGGGACGACACCTCTTCCTCCGCCACCGAGACCTGGCGGCGGGACGGACCCTGGGAACCGCGCATCCGCGAGGAGTGCGAAGCGGTGCGCGACCGGGTCGGCATCCTCGATCTGCCCGGTTTCGCGCGATTCGACCTCTCGGGGCCTGGCGCCTCGGGCTGGCTCCGCGCCATGATCGCCGGCGGGCTGCCAGCGCCCGGCCGGCTGAACCTGGCGTATTTTCCGGACCGCCGCGGCCGGATCCTCACCGAGATGTCGGTCTTTCGACGCGATGCGGATTCCTTCACGCTCATCACCGCCGCTTCGGCGGAGTGGCATGACTACGAGCTCCTCGAGAGGAAGCTGGCGACCGGGCTGGCGCTCGCCAACAGGACGAGCGACTTCTCGACCCTCATCGTCACCGGCCCCGGGTCGCGCGAACTTTTCGCAGGCATTTCGGACGCCGATCTCGCGCTGCCCTGGCTCAGCCATCAGCCGGCAACGGTGGCCGGCTGTCCGGCGGTTCTCGCGCGCGTCAGCTACGCCGGGGAACTCGGCTGGGAGGTTCATGCCGCGAACGAACACATTCCGGCCATCCATGCCGAGGTGCTCGGCAAAGGCGCCAGGCCGTTCGGCATGTGGGCCCTGAATTCGCTCCGGTTGGAGAAGGGCTATCGCAGCTGGAAAGGGGACCTGTCGACCGACTACACGCTTTTCGAGGGCGGGCTCGACCGTTTCGTGCGCCTGGACAAGCCTGAGGAATTCCCGGGCAGAGCGGCGCTTCTCGGCGAGCGGCAGCAGGGGCCGGCGAAGCGCTTCGTGACCATGATCCTGGATGCGGGCGACTGCGATGCGCCTTACATGTCGACAGTCTGGAAGGACGGAGAGGTTGTCGGGGAAACGACTTCCGGCGGCTGGGGATACCGCGTCGGACAGTCGATCGCGCTCGGCGTCGTTCGCGCCGATCTGGCAGTGCCGGGAACGAACGTCGAGATCGAAATCTACGGGGACCGTTTCAGTGCGGAGATCCAGCCGGACCGGCCGCTCTGGGATCCGGAAAACAGGCGGCTCCGCGCATGAGCCGCGCTACCATTCTCGACGGCGGCATGGGGCAGGAGCTGCTGCACCGGACCGGCGCGAAACCGACTCCGCTCTGGTCGGCGCAGGTTCTTCACGATCATCCCGAGGCCGTGCGCGCGGTCCACGACGACTACTTCGCCGCCGGAGCGGAGATCGCCACCACAAACACCTACTCAGTCCTTCACGACCGCCTGGAGGCTGCCGGGCTGGATCACCTGTTCGCGGAACTGCACGCGCGCGCCTGCGGGCTGGCGGCGGACGCCCGGGACGCGAACGGCGGCGGCCGCGTCGCCGGATCGCTCGGCCCTCTCGGCTGGTCATACTGCCCGGATCTCGCGCCGCCCTGGGAGGAGGCCGCGGAGATCTATTCCGAGATTGTTCGCCTGCAGGACAGCACGGTCGATTTGTTCATCATCGAAACCATGTCATCCGTGGATCAGGCGCGCGGGGCGCTGGCCGGCGCTGCCGCCGGAACCAAACCCGTGTGGCTCGCCGTCAGCGTCGACGATGCCGAAGGCGCCCGGCTGCGTTCCGGCGAGGCGGTGACCGACATCCTGCCGCTGCTTGGCGAATTCCGGGTCGATGCGCTCCTCGTGAACTGTTCGTCGCCCGATGCGACAACCCAGGCGCTCGAGGAGCTGCCGGGCCCGGGCATCAAGCTCGGCGCGTACGCCAACGGGTTCAAGAGCATTCCGCAGTCATTCATGAATGCGGGGGCAGTGGTTGATGTCATTGAAGTGCGGGACGATCTCGATCCGGTGACGTACGCCGGGGCCGCCGAAGGCTGGATCGCGGCCGGTGCAGCCATCGTTGGCGGCTGCTGCGAAATCGGGCCCGCGCACATCCGGGAACTCGCGCATCGTTTCGGGAGCGCGCCATGCAACTGACGCGTGCGGCAAGGGACGTCATCGAGACCTGGCGGCTCGGTTTCGTCGCCACCGTCACCGCAGACGGTCTGCCCAACGTTTCTCCCAAGGGGACATTCATTGTCGTCGACGCCGAAACCATCGCCTTCGCGGAGATGCGATCGCCGGCGACCGTCGAGAATCTCCGGCGGAATCCGGAACTCGAGGTGAATTTCGTCGACATTCTCTCCCGCCGCGGCGTCCGGATTCGCGGGCATGCTGAGCTGCTGCTTCGCGGCACGGCGCCGTTCGGGAAGCTGATGCCGCGGTTCACCGAACACTGGGAGGATCTCTCGGACATGTTCAACCTGTTCGTCCGCATCCCGGTGCGCGAGGTCCGGCCTCTGGTCAGCCCCATCTACGAGGCGGGCGGGGAAGAGGCAGCGCTCAGGGAGCAATGGAAGCGGAGAATCGCCGCGCTCTGACGCGCCCGCGGAAGGCGGCAGAACCGGAGGAAGGAACGATGGCAGACATACCGAAACACGCGCGCGCGTTAATCGTCGGCGGCGGAGTCGTCGGCTGTTCCGTCGCGTATCATCTCGCCGGTCTGGGCTGGAAGGATGTCGTGCTTCTTGAACGAAAGCGCCTGACATGCGGCACCACTTGGCACGCCGCCGGCTTGATCGCGCAGCTGCGCGCAACGGCGAACATGACGCGGCTCGCGCGATATTCCCAGGAACTCTATGGCACGCTTGAGGAAGAGACCGGCATCAGCACCGGGTTCCGGCGCTGCGGTTCGATCACCGTCGCGCTGACCGGCGAGCGCAGGGAGGAACTGCTCCGCCAGGCGGCCATGGCGCGCGCGTTCGGAGTCGAGGTCGGCGAGATCTCGCCAGCGGAGGTTCGGGACAAGTACCCGCATCTCAACATCGACGGCGTAGTGTCCGGCATTTGGCTTCCCCGCGACGGGCAGGGAGATCCGGCGAACATCGCGCAGGCGCTGGCGCGCGGCGCCCAGCGGCGCGGCGCCGCCGTGCATGAGCGCGTGCAGGTCTCGGGCTTTGCGCGGAAGGGCCGGCGCATCACCGGCGTCGACTGGGTCTCCGGAGGCGAGGCCGGACACACCTCCGTCGAGGCGGTCGTCAACTGTGCCGGCATGTGGGCGCGCGAAGTCGGCCGCCTCGCCGGCGCCAACGTGCCGCTGCACGCCTGCGAACATTTCTACATCGTCACGGAACCGATCGACGGTCTCGGGGCATTGCCCGTGCTCCGGGTTCCCGACGAATGCGCCTACTACAAGGAGGATGCCGGCAAGATGCTCCTTGGCGCCTTCGAACCCGAGGCGAAGCCATGGGGCATGGACGGCATTCCCGACGACTTCGAGTTCGACCAGCTGCCCGAGGATTTCGAGCACTTCGAACCCATACTCGAAAGGGCCTGCAACCGCATGCCGATGCTCGCGGAAGCGGGAATCCAAACCTTCTTCAACGGACCGGAGAGCTTTACGCCGGACGATGCCTACCACCTCGGGCCAACGCCGGAACTGGACAACTTCTGGGTTGCCGCGGGGTTCAACTCGGTCGGTATCCAGTCGGCCGGGGGCGCCGGCATGGCGCTTGCAAGGTGGATGCAGGACGGCGCACGGCCGTTCGACCTGGGAGATGTCGATATCGGACGCATGCAGCCCTTCCAGGGAAACCGGCTGTACCTGCTCGAACGCTCGCGCGAAACCCTGGGCCTCCTCTACGCGGACCACTATCCCTTCCGGCAGAAGGAGACCGCTCGCGGCGTTCGGCGGTCGCCGTTCCATCACCACCTGCTGGGGCACGGCGCCGTCATGGGCGAGATCGCCGGCTGGGAACGCCCGAACTGGTTCGCGCGCGACGGGCAGGAGAGGGAATACCGCTACAGCTGGAAACGGCAGAACTGGTTCGCGAACGCCGCCGAAGAGCACCGGGCAATCCGGGAGAACGTCGGCATGTACGACATGTCGTCGTTCGGAAAGATCAGGGTCGAGGGGCCGGACGCAGAAGCGTTCCTGAACCGGGTCTGCGGCGCGGACATGCGCGTACCCGCGGGCCGAATCGTCTACAGCCAGTTCCTCAACGACCAGGCCGGCATAGAGGCGGACGTGACGGTCACCCGCCTGGACGAAACCGCGTTTCTCGTTGTAACGCCGGCCGCGACGCGGCTAGCCGACCAGACCTGGCTCATCCGCCACCGCGGCGGCGACAGCGTCGTCATAACCGACGTTACCGCCGGCGAGGCAGTCCTCGCCGTCATGGGTCCGCGTTCGCGAGAACTCCTCGAAAGCGTCTCTCCCGCGGATTTCTCCGACTCGGCGCACCCGTTCGGAAGCGTGCGCGAGATTGAGGTCGGCATGGGGATGGCACGGGCGCACCGGCTGTCATACGTCGGCGAACTCGGCTGGGAGATCTACGTCTCGTCCGACCAGGCGGGGCACCTTTTCGAGACGCTACACGCCGCTGGCGCGGGTCTCGGTCTCAGCCTCTGCGGCATGCACGTGATGGACAGCTGCCGCATCGAGAAGGCGTTCCGCCATTTCGGCCATGACATAACCTGCGAGGACCATGTGCTCGAGGCCGGGCTTGGATTCGCCGTCGGGCGCGAAAAGACGGATTTCATCGGGCGCGACGCGGTCCTCCGGAAACGAGATGCTGGGCTCGACAGACGCATGGTCCAGTTCCTGCTCGAAGACCCGGATCCTCTCCTCTACCACAACGAGCCGATCATCAGGGACGGGGAAATCGTCGGCTACCTGTCCTCCGGAAACTACGGTCACTCGCTCGGCGGAGCGGTGGGCATGGGTTATGTCCCGTGTCCTGGAGAATCGGCGAAGTCGCTGCTCGCTTCGTCCTTCGAAATCGACGTCGCCGGCGCGCGGGTCGCCGCGACGGCATCGCTCACGCCGCTGTATGATCCCGGCGCGAAGCGCGTCAGGGCCTGAGCGGCGGCGGACGGGCGGTGAGCGTGTTTGAAACCGGCGGCTCCGGCTACAGTCCGCCGGATTCGCCCCTCGAGATCGTTCACAGGGATCCGGAGTTGCTTGTCGTCTGCAAGCCCTCCGGGCTGCTTTCCGTCCCCGGCAAGGGCGAACACCTCGCGGACTGCCTTTCTTCGAGGGTTCTGGCCGCCTTCCCGGAATCTCTCGTCGTGCATCGTCTCGACCGCGACACTTCCGGTCTCGTCGTCTTTGCGCTCACGCCGGCCGCGCAGCGCAATCTCGGCCGCCAGTTCGAAAAGCGAACGGTCGCCAAGACCTACCTGGCCCTGGTGCGCGGCCGCGTCGCCGAGCGTGCGGGCACCGTGGAACTGCCGCTCACCGTCGACTGGCCGAACCGGCCCCGGCAGAAGGTTTGCCACGCGACCGGCCGCGCGGCCGTGACCGGCTGGCGCGTTCAGGCGTATCGGGACGGGGCCACGCGGATCCGGCTGATGCCGCTGACTGGACGAAGCCACCAGCTGCGCGTCCACATGCTCTCGATGGGTCATCCGATTCTCGGCGACCGGCTGTATGGCGGCGAAGTGGCGGCATCCGCTGCGGACAGGCTGCAACTGCACGCAACGCGCCTGAAGCTCCGTCATCCTGCCGGCGGCGCCTGGATGACGTTCACCAGTCCGGCGCCGTTCTGACCGGCCCGGCTCCCGTTTCCGGATCGGTTGCGGCGCGACTTGCCGGGGGAGTCGCCGGGGCGTATTCCGGCAGGGCCCGGCACCACGGAAGGATCTTCACATGGCGACCGACCCTGTTCAGCTTGCGGCGGACCTGATCCGCTGCCCGTCGGTGACGCCGGAGGAGGGCGGTGCGCTGACGCTTCTTGCGCACGTCCTGTCGAACGCGGGGTTCGCATGCACCCGGATCGACCGCGGTGATGTCTGCAACCTTTTCGCGCGCTGGGGAAGCGGAGCGGCCGGACGAACCTTCGGTTTCAACGGCCACACCGATGTCGTGCCCGCCGGCGATCCGGCGAACTGGTCCGTGGACCCGTTCGCGGGCGAGATCCGCGGAGGCATTCTCTACGGCCGCGGGGCGTCTGACATGAAGTCGGCGGTTGCGGCATTTGCAGCGGCGGCCATCGATTTCGTCGGAACCGCGCGACCGGAAGGGTCCGTCGTCCTGGCGATTACCGGAGACGAGGAGGGCGACGCGATTCACGGGACCAGGTCGATCCTCGACTGGATGGATGCGAACGGCGAGCGCATGGATCACTGTCTGGTCGGCGAGCCCACGTGCCCAGGCGAACTCGGCGACATGATGAAGATCGGTCGCCGCGGGTCGCTGACTGCACTCTTCACCGCGACCGGCGAACAGGGGCATTCGGCCTATCCCCACCGCGCCCGCAACCCGGTGCCGGCCATCGCGCGCCTTGCCGCCTCGCTCGCGTCGCGCGAGCTTGACGGGGGCACCCGCGACTTCGAACCCTCGACGCTTGCCGTCACGGCGATCGAGACGGGCAATCCCGCGAGCAACGTCATACCGGCGAGTTGCCGCGCAGTGGTCAATGTCAGGTTCAACGACGCTCATAGCGTTGAATGCCTGGAGAGTTTGATGCGGCGCGAGGCGGACGCCGCCGCGCGGTCCTCCGGCGTCGACCTCGACCTCAAGATCAAACAGGTCAGCGAGTGCTTCGTGACGCCGCGCGGAATGCTCACGGACCTTGTGGCCGCTGCGGTCGAGGCCGAAACCGGACGATGCCCGGAACTGTCCACTTCCGGCGGCACCTCGGATGCCCGCTTCATACGGCACCACTGTCCGGTCGTCGAATTCGGACTCGTCGGCCGGACCATGCATCAGGCGGACGAGTGCGTCGAGGTCGATCAGATTCGCCGGCTCAAGGCGATCTACGGACGAATCCTCGATGGTTACTTTGCGTGAGGCGGCAGCTGTTCATCATGGTGAAGGAGCCGCTCCCCGGACGTGTCAAGTCGCGTCTAGGACGCGACATCGGCATGGTTCCCGCCGCCTGGTGGTTCCGGCACCAGGCCGCCGGGCTGATCCGGCGCGTGGGGCGCGACTCCAGGTGGCGGACTATCCTGGCTGTGTCTCCCGACGTTCAGGGAATTGCAAGCCGGGTCTGGCCGCCGGACCTGCCGCGCTGGCCCCAGGGCGGCGGCGATCTCGGCCGGCGCATGTGGCGGATCTTCAGGTTTGCGGAACCCGGACCCGTGGTGATCATCGGAGCCGACGTTCCTGAAATCACTGCTGCCCGCATCGCCGCCGCGTTTCGCTGCCTTGGCGACCACGATGCCGTGTTGGGTCCGGCCGCCGACGGCGGATACTGGGCGATCGGGATGAGGCGGCTGGCGCCGTTGAAGGCGTCGCCTTTCCACCGCGTGCGATGGTCCACGCCGCATGCGCTTCGCGACACGCGCCGGGCAATGTCCGAGTTGCGCACCGTTGCGCGCGTTGCATATGTTGACCAGCTGAGCGACGTTGACACCGCCGAGGATCTCTCGGCGGTTGGGAAGGGGGCGCTCCTTCAGAACTCGACCGGTTCGTCGCTCATGGAATTCAGGTAGGCGATCATGTCGGCGCGGTCTCCGGCGTCCCCGAGGCCCACAAACGCCATCGTCGTGCCGGGTACGGCGGCGCGAGGGTTCGCAAGGTAGGCGTCGAGCCGGACCGGCGTCCAGTGGCCGCCGAACGCCAGCAGCGCGTCCGAGTACTTTGCGAATCCCGGCGAAGCGCCGACAGCGGCCCCGACGGTTCCGAAGAGGTTGGGTCCGAGCTTCGCGTCGCCGCCCCGCTCGATCGTGTGGCAGAGCCGGCATTTCCGGTAGACGGCTTTGCCGCGGACAGGACTTGCGTCCGGAAGAAGTTCCGCGAGCGCATTGTCGGGAACGGCTGGCGCCGCCCATCCGAACGCGAACGCGAACGCGAGCGATGCGAAAAGTACGGTTCTCGGGTCAGGCACGGCGCGGATGTCAACCTCGGTCTGACGGAAGCACTGACGCCGGAGGAAGCGCAACCGGCGGCGGGTTGTCAAGCCGACCGGAGCCGGGCACGAGCCGACAGGCGTCCAACGTGAACCTCGCCCGTGAAGACCCGGCGTCTCATGCCCGATCTCTTTGCAACCCAACTTCCACTTCGAAGTGCAACACCGGCCACTTACGCAGCGAGCGCGCGACCCGGGCGGGGAAGACGGCCCGGCAATGGTGATTCCAGGCCTCGGGGCACCGGAGATTGGGGCCCGTTGTCCGGGATTCGGACGGAAAGAAACCCTTCGGTCCTGCTCCGGGCTTCTCTCGCACCGTTCGCGGGTGGATTACCCGTGCATTTGGGGATGAGCAGCAGGAGAGGGCGTGCAGCGAGTCTGGCTGCTGATCTTACGAGTGGAAGTCCCGCCGGTGCGATTTCCGGTTTGGCACCGTAGCATATTCCTGCGGGTGTCAGGGCGATCCGGCATCCGGAAGCAGGGACGCAGAAGCCTCCGTAGGCTGGAGGGACGCCTGTCCCTCCGGTCCGGTCGGACAGGGAGGCGAGCAACCGGGAGGGCCGTAGCGAAAGCGAACGTTCGTTTGAAGCGGCGAAATTCGGCCCCCGCATGGAATCCGACTTGCGGGGAAATATTGGAGGATGCCAAGGGTCAGCCCTCTACTCGATGGCTGGCACCGGTGCGGAACAACCAAGGCGAGCGCGCACTGGATCCCCCGGCACAGGGACGGCGGCAATTCGGGAATGTTCGGCAGTGAAGGACCGGCAGGCGGGGAGGACAGACAGGATGTTGCGACCCTCGAATGTCAAGGACCGCGCCCATGACCGGAATTCGGCAAATGGCGCGGAGTCCTCCTGACTGGCGGATGAGGCCGGTCAAGCGGAGATGGTCGGGACAACACAACCCGGCCGGAGCGAGGGCCTCTGGGCCCAGGTGGCGAAGGCGGCAGGTCATGGCGGGACTCGGAGCCCGTCGCCGGCCGAGGATGCCATCCGGATCAAAGGGTGGTGCTGTCGAGCCGAAGGGCGGCGCAAACGCGGGATGTCGCGACGGGCATGGCCGGGTCCGCCTTGAGCGTGGCGCATGTTGCGGAAGGCACCGCACCGAACTCCTGCGGGGGTGCCTGGTGCTTGAAGCCGGACCCGGGAAAACCGGACGTCCGAAATTTCAGGGGGGCATTGGAAACGTGACCACGGTGCGCGCGCCAGTGTCCTACCCGACCGTTCCGGTGCCGTGATCCCGGCTGAAATCTGCAAGTCGGGCTCAATCTCCTTGCGGCGATCAACATCTACTGGATCACGGATCAACTCGGATGCGCGATCCGGAAGCGCAAAGGCGCGGGCCACAAGTCGTTGCTTTCGTTCATCATGCCGTCTCGAGTTCGCTCCGAGCCGCCGTACAGCCTGACTGGTCGGCTCTCGCAACGCATCACCGAACAGTAACTGAGTTCTCCCGGGCAAAGGAACCGCTTGACATCTGCGACGGCACTCGCCGGGCGGCGCCAGTGGTCGAAGATCCAGAGATCCGGCTGGCGATACGCGAACACCGCGTAGGGCGTCTTGTTGGCGGAGCTCCGGAGCGGTTGCGGCAAGTGCCGTTACCATATGCGGTTCGCGGGAGCGAAGCCGAGGCCATGAGTGTGCCGTATTCTCACCGGAAATCCCGCGAAAGATTGCGCATCGAAACCCCACTTCCACTCCGAAGTGCAACACCGGCCATTTCCGCAGCGAGCGCGCAGCCCGGGTGCCGAAGATGGCCCTATGATGGCGAATCCAGGCCCCGGGGCACCGGAGATCGGGGCCCGAGGCGGCTGAAGTCCCGTCGAAACACAGCGTAGCCGCGCTCTCCGGACGGTGCAAGCCGCGCCTAGGGGGCGGGGGCGGCCCGCCGACCGAGGTCGGCGGGCCGCAGACGCCCCTTTCTCTCCCCGGACCGGTCCCTCCGGAACGCGATCCGGGACGGCTCCTGTCAGGGAGGCCGCGCCTTCCGGAACGCCTCGGCCGGGGTCATGTAGCCGAGCGCCTTCCTCGGACGCGCGTTCAGCCGGGTCTGGACCGTTTTCACTTGTGCGTCTGTCACCTGCCGGAAGTCCGTCCTCTCCAGGTAATGCAGACATCGGCATAGTTCCAAAATCGAGATCAACGTGCTGTCTCGCCAGTGCCTGGACTGCCGGATCCCGGATTGGGAAACGATGATTGGCGAAGTCACCGCATGGCAGGAACACTCCAACGTTTCCGCAAAACCCGTCGACCCGCGCTTCAGGATCTAGGACGCGCGCATCAGGTTGAAGTCCCTCTATCCTTCAATTCAATGATGTCGGGTTGCTACGTTACTGGATCACCCCGGTCCTGTGGGCCGTCAGCCCGGTCTACGAGCTTGGCCCCGTCAAGGGCGGTTATTCGGCGATTAATTGTATTTTGCACTGCAATGCCGGCCCGGCGGCGGGCTGTCACATTCAGTCGGTCCGGAAGACCCGAACTGCCCCCTGCGGCGGCCGCGGCAAAGCGTTCGAGAACCTCGCGGCGGATGTCCGCACCTGCCGCGTCGGCGATTTCGGAAATGTTGGGAGCGTTGAACAAAGGTGAACCAGTATGCAAAGGCGTCATGGGAATGCTCCATGCATTCGCAAATCACCGAATTCTACATCTGCCGCACGATTGCGATGTCGTGCGGAACGAACATTCCTAAATTCCCCCGATGGCGACGAATTTCCGGGCCAACCCGAAATCCTGTCGCCTCAACCGGCCAAAACTCCCCGTTCGCCAGACTCGCAGCCGACGATACCGTCCATCCGCACCGGATCATGTCGCCACGCGGGATTCGCGCCCTCCGGCAGTTTGCCGGTCGCTTTCGCCGAGGCAAAGCAATAGCGTCGAGCCATGTCCGGAATGCAGCGTAGTTCCACTTCTCCGAAGGTCCCCGCCGCGAACGGCCGGCTGGCCGAAGCCGCGCACGTGCAGGCGATCGAGGGAAATCCCTTGACTGCGGATGAGATCGCCATGTTCGAGCGTGACGGACGGTCGCCCGAGCAGCGCCGCGCCTACATCCTCCGCCGGATTGAGGACCGCGGCCGCGTCGTCGCAGCGGAATGAGCGACCGCGACTACTGCTATTCGCCTGACTACACCGTTCTCGGCAACAGGCTGGAAATCCGGGACGCCCCGGCGCTGGATGCGGCGGAGCGCGCGGCCGTCGCACAGCGCATTCTTGAGTCCGCGCCAGCGTGCGTTTCGACTTTGACCACCTGAAAGCGATCCACCGCCACTTGTTTCAGGATGTCTACTCCTGGGCGGGCGACGTCCGTAGCGACGAGATTGCCAAGTACGGGAGTCGTTTCCAGCCGCGGCGGTTCATCGCGGTCGGCATGGCGGACACTTGCCGCCGCTTCGTAGCGGCGGGGCATTTCAGGGGAATCGACCCGGACGGGTTCGCCAATGGTGATTGATTGGTACTGGGCCGCGTCAACCGTGTCCACCGTACCGACATCCTCTCTTTCCTCAAACCGGATCCCGACGGATTCCGCCAGCGCGGACAATTCCTCCGCGACCAGGGACCGGTCGAACCCGTAGCTCCATTCCAGGACCCAGGCCAGCTCCACGACCATATTCCGGCAGATGAAACCCCGTCGGCGGAAAAGCTTTCCGGCAGAAGTTTCGCGGCTTCGACCTGTCGCAGGTCATTGTCCACCAGGAATTGCACCAGCACACTGGTGTCGAGCGCGATCACTTCCTGGCCGCTCCCTCGGCAATACCGCATCCAACTCCTCGATCGACAGCGCCAACCTGTCGTTCTTGAGCATGCCGTAGAGCTGCCCGACGGGCTTGAGGGCGGTGAGTTGCACCGTGTCGTCCTCAATGACGTAACGCAGTCGATCCCCTGGCCCGAACCCAAGGGCGTTGCGGCGCACGGACGGAACCGGGCCAACCAGGTTCCCTGGCTGTCCGTCCGCAGTTCTGCACCGTTCCCGCAATCCCGGACGGCCCGTCACGCCTTGCCGGCAGAGGCGTTTCCGATGCGGCCGCCATGAACAGGACGAAGGTGCAGACATTGCAGATTTCGAGGATGAATGGCGCTGCTTCGCCTAGCCCGTTTGCGCTTCAAGGTGTGCATCGCCGAACGCCATGCAACATGCGGTTCCGGCTCGCGGGATGCGCCTCTGCATGAAGGGCGTCGAACCCGCTGGACTGCGATGCAAGGATTCCGTTTCCTCTTGTACACTTCCGTCGTTCCGCTTCCAACAGAACTTCGTCCGGCGCGAGGCCATAGTTGAGCACCCTTTGCACACGAGCGGAAAATTGTCCCACAAGCCGGAATCCGAAGTCTTTGGCCGCAGTTCATGATGGCATAATTTGATTGTCGGATTGCCCATCGTTGGGCATCCGACCGAACAGGACACGCCGCCATGGGCACCAGCATCACCGTCCGCGACATTGATTCAGGGGACAAGGCTTGGCTCCGGCGCGAGTCGCGGCAGCTCGGCGTCTCGACGGAAGAGCTGGTCCGCCGCCTGACAAAAGAAAAGCGCGCCAAGGCCGAGCGCCGCCTTAAGCCGTCCGAAACCTTCGCCCGGCATTTCGGGGAACAGCACGGCGTCGATCTCCCAAACCCTGTCCGTCGCGGCCACAATCCGCTGTCGTTCTCCGATGAAGGTGAGGCATTACAGCCCCGCTCGCATGGCTGATAGACACGAACGTTGTCTCAGAGATGATGCGCGCCCAACCCGAACCGCGCGTCGCCGCTTTTCTCGATGCGATCGAGGCCGAAGGCATCGGTGTCGCATCCATCACCGTCTGGGAGGTGCTCGACAGCATTGGCCGTTTGGCTTCGGGCAAGCGTCGGCGCGGTATCTCCGACCGCTTACACGACCTTCTCGGTGAGCTCTTCGAGGGCCGTATCATCGAGTGGACCCTGACCGATGTGCGGGCGCGCGCGCTGATCATGGAGGACAAGCGAAGACGCGGCGACGCGCTCGACGATCATGTGCCCGACGCTTTCTCCGCCGCCGCTGTGGCCACGCGCGGGCTTGCCGTGGTCACGCGGAACACGGGCGAGTTCCGCAACACGGGGATCGAAGCCATCAATCCCTGGACGGCGGCCTGAGCGGAACGGCCGAAGCCTTCGCGCGGGTCAAGATCGCCGCTCGGCCTATGGGCGCGGGCAATGTCCTCGCCGATAGTTCGAGCGTGCTGTCCGAACGGGCGCTGCCGGACGGCACGCAGGCCGACTATGCGCTCCGCGACCGCCAGTGCCGGGCCATGGCGGCGCCGTAGGCCAAGGGGGCGGGCTCCGATCCGGTCGCGGCGCAGGAATTGGGAAGCCGTTACGCCGAGCAACTGGATGTGCCGTTCATGTTCCTGTCGAATGACGAGGAAATGCGATTCCCCGACCGGGAGACCGGCGTGCACGCGCGGCGGATTGCCTGCTTCCATGCGCAGAACGATCTCCAGCAGCGGGTCGCCGCGCGCAAGAACCGCCGCGGCCTGTCGAGCGTTGCCTTCGAGCGGAAGATTGTCGACCGCGACCGCCAGATCGGGTGCATCGAGGCGCTGTCCGCCGAGCACTCGCATGGACGGCTCAGGCTGCTGGTCGAAATGGCGACGGGAACCGGCAAGACCCGAACCGCGGCAGCGTTCGTCAAGCGCCTGCTCAAGGCGGGCATTGTCACCCGCGTGCTGTTCCTGGCCGACCGCATCGCGTTGGCGCGCCAGGCCGAGGACGCGTTCACCGACCATCTGCGGGGCTATCCCTGCCACGTGCTGCGGCCCGGCAGGCGATTCGACCGGGCCAACCTCATCGCGGTCGCCCCTCGCAGACCATGATCGCGGGGTACGCCGATCTGTCACCGGGCCATCTCGATCTCGTCATCACCGACGAATGCCATCGCTCGATCTTCGGCAAGTGCAGTGGCTTGCTGAGGCACTTCGACGGCATCCGGCTCGGTCTCACGGCCACGCCCTGCACGGCGGACGCCGACATGCTCCCCGATCCTGAGGACGGGCTGCTCGTCCGCGACACGCTGCGATTCTTCGAGCTTGCGGAGCCCGCATTCCGGTACCCGCTGCGCCGGGCTGTCGAGGAAGCCACCTGGCGCCCTACCGCATCTGAAAGGCGATGACGGTCAAGACCGTTGCCGAAGACGGCCTTGAGGTCTGCCGCGGCTAACTCGACTGGAGCGCGATGGACAGGAGGCCACGAGCGGAGTTCGAGGAACTGGTCTCCGAGTCGGTTAAGATCACGGTGGATCCGAGGGCACGCAGCTCCGGACGCTTCCATGAGCCATTGACTGGGTTTTCGAACGCCGTTGCCAAGACACCGCCGATCAGATAGTTTCAATCCCGTGACCTGCATCTTCGGTTCACGGTTCTTCTCTGGCGAACGAGCGGTCCCGGCGGGGCCCGGCAACAGGGTGGCACGCTCAAGTTGAATATATCCGGACATTCCGAAAAGCGGCCGATCAAGGTCGTCCTTCCTCAGCCCCGGGGATTTTGCGCTGGTGTCGTTCGGGCGATCGAAATCGTCGAGAGGGCCCTCGATGCCTATGGTCCGCCCGTCTATGTGCGGCACGAGATCGTCCACAACATGCATGTCGTCGAGTCCCTTCGCAAACGCGGGGCGGTGTTTGTCGAAGAGGTCGAGGACATCCCCATCGGATCGGTAGCGGTATTCAGCGCGCATGGCGTCGCCAGACGCGTCGAGGACGATGCGGGACTTCGTGAATTGCACGTGATTGATGCGACTTGCCCGCTGGTGAAGAAGGTACACAACGAGGCGCGGCGATATGCCCGCCAGGGACGCGAAATAATTCTCATCGGACACGAAGGGCATCCGGAAGTCGAAGGAACAATGGGGCAGGTCGATGGAAACGTTCTGCTGATCTCAAGCGTCGAGGATGTTCGGGATCTCGCGCCGGCGGATCCGAACAAGCTCGCCTATGTCTCTCAAACGACGCTGAGCGTCGACGACACGAGGGACATCGTCAAGGCCCTTGAAGCGCGATTTCCGAACATCACCGGCCCTTCCGCAGACGATATTTGCTACGCAACCCAGAATCGCCAGGACGCGGTGAAGAAGCTGATCTCCATTTGCGACCTGATTCTGGTGATCGGTGCACAGAACAGTTCCAATTCGAACCGGCTTCACGAAATCTCCAGATCGGGCGGCGTCAGGAGTTTCCTCATACCCGAAGCCGATGCGATCGACCCCGCCTGGTTCGACGGCGTCGACACCGTAGGCATCACCGCGGGTGCTTCGGCGCCGGATATCTTGGTCCAGCAACTCGTCGAGCGCCTGCAAGACATGTTCGATGCGGAGGTCTTCAACCTTGACGGCGTTACGGAGAACGTCAGGTTCAGGCTGCCGCGCGAGTTCAGGGCTTCCGAAGCCGAAACGGGCGACACCGCCGGTTGAAGACTGCTCGCGCCCAGGCGGCGCTTTGTCAGGTGTCCGGAATTCCCGTACAGGTCTGACAACTTGGGAAGCGAGCGGTACGGTCGTGTTTTGGCCGGCGCAGCATCATCCCCGATTCCGCATGCTCCGCATCACGTCACGATCTGACGGAAACCAGTTTACGGCGCGTTCATCGCCGGGTGCACGCCTGTTTCGCGAGCGATGTCGGGCATTCTGCAGCACACTCCCGGTTCGGGATGGGTCCGTTGCCCGAACGCTACGGACTTCGCGCATGAAGTGATTCCGGAACCCGGGTTCCTCCGGTCTGCCGGCGAAGGAGATGTCGGTCAGTCAGGCGCGCGACCCTGCTCTAGGGAGCCCGATGGTCATGGCGGCAAACAGGAGGCGAAGCGCGGTGTCGGAACGGGTCAACAGATTCGTGGCGGCGATGACCGCCTTCACGCTGCGGCGGGATATTTTCACGTCGTCTCCCTTCGAATACGCCGGGGTTGAATGAATTCGTCGCAGCGTCAGGACCGCGAAGCCGAGCGCCCAAAGGCAATGGCGGCGTATCCCGGTCTCCTTTGCCGGAATGATCAGGATATACCGCAACGCTCCGTCCAGATGCTGCATGGCGATGGCGACGAGTTCCCGAACTCCCTTCGCCATCCGCGGGTCCTCCCGGCCGGCGACGACCGATTCGAGTTCGACTCCGGTTTCGCTGAAGACTTCTCTGGGAAGCCAGCAGGCTCCCCGCAGACGATCCTCCCACATGTCCTTCAGAATGTTCGTCATCTGCAGTCCCTGACCGAAGGAAACAGCCAGTGACAGCAGTTCGTCCCGTTGCGAACCGATTTCCGCCGAATAGTCGCAAAACATTTCGGTCAGCATCTCGCCGACGACCCCGGCAACGCAGTAGCAGTACCGGTCCATGTCCTTGATGCTCTCAAGACCTCCGACCCCGGCATTCTGCTGAAATTCCATCATCCCGTCTGTCATGATCCTGACGCATCGCTCGATGGCCCGCCTCTGCACATCGGTCAGCTGGCTGGTGATGTTGATGACATGGGCCGTGTTCGTCACGAGATCCAGCTCGCTGCTGCTGGTCGAGTCCGAAAGGAGTTCGGACAGGTCTGCCGCGAAGGCGTCTGGGTCCTCCCGGCCATTGATGACGGCGATGAGGCGATCCGCGAACGCTGTCTTCTGCCTCGCGGTCAGCGCAGTCGAGTCCTCGATCGTGTCCGCAATTCGGCAAAGCAGGTAGGCGTTGCCGACGGCGTGACGCAGTTGGCCCGGCAGCTGCGGAATCGTGAGGGCGAAGGTTCTCGAAACATCCTCGAGTATTCCGGTTTGGTAGGCAATGCTGTCCTTCGCGTCGCACGGGCGGGAATGTGCCATGTTCATCTGAGCCGTTTGTGAGTTTTCAGGCAATGGAATCATACAGTGCCGGCGGTCATGGAGCAAACCGCAGTCACTCCGGAAGTCGTTCATCTCCGGCCGCCCTGCATGACGCCGCCAGCGAAGTGCCTTGACGCCCGCGAAGGCTCCCGGACGCGATCACCCGGCGAGTTCGACCGCGGAGACGGGAGTTCCTGCATCCCGAATTGTTTGCAGGGCGGGCTAGGGGCGGATCCCGTCCGAGGGCCGCAGGCGGTTCGGGGAACGCGGCCTCGCGCGGCATTCCTCGTGTTGCGGCCCCCGGGTTTCGACGCGGGGGATTTTCCGGCAACCCGGCCGCTTGACGCTTCACGCGGGTCCCCGGTAGCTTCCGTCGCGAAGACATGGAAAGCAACTCGCAGGAGGCATGCGCGGTTTGTTGAGGAATGCGGCGTCGCGGCGCGGCCGCCTGCGGCGGTGCCGGAACTGCCGCGCATGCTGTCGTTCCTTCGGGCCATGGAGCGCAGGAAGATGTTGCGGACGGTTCCCTGCTGGAACTCGGATCGTCTCTCGGGAAGTGCGAGGGCGTTTGTAGCGTGGCCGGAAAGAGGAACTGTCAACTCGCGTTCCGGATCGGCCGGGCCTGGACGAAACCTTCGACCTCGACTGCGAGGAAAGTCATCAGGGGACGGCAATGGGCTTGAGAAGGGACATGCGGGCGAAGAACCCGGCCCACCCGGGCTGGTTCGTGAAGCGCGACGTCGTCGCGGCGATGGGCCTGTCGGTGGACCGGGCAGCAGCGGCGCTTGGAGTTGCGCACCCATTGCCGTCCAAACCTCCCGAAGAGCGCGCGATCCTCTCGGCCGAAATGGCGCCCGGGACGGGGAAACGTGCTCGCGGCGCAACCGATGCATGTTGGTGCGCCCGCTCGGTGACGAAGGGATTCTCGGTTCGGCGCCATTGCATCGTGCAGGCGCCGGCAATGAGCTGGTGACTCCGTGACAAGGGATGTCGGAGCTACGGACCGTACCGGCGCCTCCTCGGGTGCGTCGAAAGGCGGGTTTTCGGAGTGGAAGGACCGGTTCACGGACCGCGCGCGGCGCGCAGGCATCGGCGAGGCGGCGTTCGACCGCGCGTTTCTCGACGTTCGGCCGAACGAAGAAGTGGTTCGCCTCGACAGCCGGCAACCGGAATTCACGCTTTTTCCCGGCGAGTATCTCGACGCCCTGGCGACGCCGGAACGCGCGGAGCGCGGCCGGAAACTCGGCCGGAAGCTGCGTCCGGTGCTCGCCGCGATCGAACGGCGCTTCGGCGTGGAAGCTGACGTGCTTCTCTCGATCTGGGGAATCGAGTCCTCCTTCGGCGCGGAAACCGGGTCGTTCAATGTCGTGGCGGCGCTGGCCACGCTCGCCTGGCGGGGACGGCGCCGGCAGTTCGCCGAAGAACAGCTCCTGAAGGCGCTGGAGATCATCGAGCAGGGAGAGCTTCCGCCCTCTCGCATGCGCGGGTCCTGGGCCGGCGCAATGGGCCACGTGCAATTCATCCCGTCCAGTTTCCTCGAATACGCGGTGGACTTCGACTGCGACGGGCGCCGCGACATCTGGAATCCGGAGAGTCCTGCCGACGCCCTGGCGTCGGCAGCCAACTATCTTTCAGGACACGGCTGGCAGCGCGGCCGGCCCTGGGGCGTCGAGGTGCTTCTCCCCGAAGCGTTCGACTATCTCAATGCCGACCTGCAGGTGCGAAAACCGGCCGGGGCATGGCTCGGCCTCGGCGTTGCGCCGGCGACGGTTCGCGAACTCCCTGAACACTGCGAAACCTCGGTCTTCCTGCCGGCGGGCTGCCGGGGGCCCGCTTTTCTGGTGACGTGCAACTTCCGGGCAATCCTTGCCTACAATCGCGCCCTGAACTACGCCCTCGCAGTCGGGCATCTCGCCGACCGGATCTCGGGCCGAGGAGGGATCCGTGCCGCCTGGCCGCGCAATGCGCGGGCGCTGGCGGGGACCGAGGTCTCGGAACTGCAGCAACGGCTGATCGAGCAGGGGTTCGACGCCGGCGCGGTCGACGGGCTGGAAGGACCCGACACGAGGGCGGCCGTTCGCGCGTATCAGGCGTCCCTCGGGTTGACTCCCGACGGGTTCGCATCGCCCGCCCTCCTGGAGCGGCTTCGCTAGGCGCCGGGTTGCCGGGTGCGGGCGCCGCCGCACCAGTCCGAACGCTGCATTTCGGCGAGACGAGACGCCGTCCGGCGGAATTCGAACGCTCCCCTGCCCGTCGGGTAGAGGTCTTCGGGCGCCGCGGCCGCCGAGGCGACGAGAGGGACGCGGGAGTCGTACAGCGCGTCGACGAGAGTAACGAAACGCCTGGCGCTGTCCCTGTTCTCGTCGCCGAACTTCGGAATTCCGGTCAGCAGCAGCAACCGGATTGACCGGGCGATGACGAGATAGTCGCCCGGACCCAGTGCGCTGCCGCAGAGGTGGGAGAAGTCCGCCCGGGCGACGCCGTTGCGGAACTCCGGCAAAAGAATGTCGCGTCCCTTGTTCCGGAGCAGCAGTTGTTCGGAAATTCCGCCCGTAAGCAGGTTCCAGATCTTGTCGAGCGCCTCGTCAGCGGCCCTGTCATTCGGCCAGAAGTAACGGCGTTCCCCCCTGAGGTGCTGCTGCCTGTGGTCGGTGTCGCTGTCCAGGTGCAGCACGTCGAGCCGGTCCCCGATAAGTGCGATGAACGGCAGGAAGAGCTTCCTGTTGAGGCCGTCCCGATAAAGATCT
The DNA here is from genome assembly GCA_963662815.2 of uncultured Amylibacter sp. Lineage (GTDB taxonomy): Bacteria > Pseudomonadota > Alphaproteobacteria > Rhodobacterales > Rhodobacteraceae > JAPPHA01. Next base: position 9,785 of record CAXXWA010000009.1, on the reverse strand, counting down.
CCCGGTCGCTGATTCGAAGTCGTGACTATGGTCATGCCGGCGTCGAGAAAGCCTTCGAACAGCCTGCCGACGATCATGGCGTCGGCGATGTCGGTGACCTGCACTTCGTCAAGGCACAGGAGCCGGGTCTCCCGCGCCGTTCGCCCGATGACCGGCAGAAGGGCGTCTCGCGCGCCGGATTGGCGCTGCGCGTGAACCGCGTCGTGCATTTCCTGCATGAAGGCGTGGAAGTGGACGCGTCGCTTGCGCGCCATCCGCACGGCCTCGAAGAAGATGTCCATCAGCATCGACTTCCCGGTGCCGACTCCGCCGTGAAGATAAATTCCGGGCTCCTGAGGCGGCGGGCGCGCGGAGAACAGGCGGGCTAGAATTCCCGGTGCTCGGCGCGGCGCCTCGAGCTCCGCGCGGAGCCGGTCCAGCCGCGCAAGCGCGCGCGCTTGGGCGGGGTCGTCCACGATCCGCCCGTCCGAGACCATGCGGCTGTAACGCTGAACCAGGGTCATGGCTGCCTGTCGTCCTTCCGGACGTCGGAACTGCCCGGATTTCCGTTGACGGCGGATATCAATTCGATCACGTTCCGGCAACTTCTCGGGGACCGGCATGGACGCACGACGATCATCCGTTTTCACGCCGGTTCTCGTGGCGGGCAGCATCATCCTTCTCGTCAGCTTCGGCATTCGCGCCTCCTTCGGCGTATTCCAGATCCCGATCGCGGACGACTTCGGCTGGCCGCGTGCCGACTTCTCGACGGCGATTGCCATTCAAAACCTCGCATGGGGCATCGGGCAGCCGATCTTCGGCGCGATCGCGGAAAAGTTCGGCACGAGGAAGGCGATCGTACTCGGGGTTCTGCTCTACGCGATCGGTCTCGTCTGGTCGAGTTTCGCGGTGACGCCGCTCGGCCATCAGTCCCTCGCCTTGCTCGTCGGTTTCGGCGTCGCCGGCACCGGCTTCGGGGTGGTCCTGGCGGTCGTCGGGCGGGCGACGAGCGACGAGCATCGCTCCCTGGCGCTCGGCATCGCCACTGCGGCAGGATCCGTCGGGCAGATCATCGCGCCGCCCTTCGCCGCCTTACTGCTCGCCTACATGAGCTGGTCCGCGGTATTCGTCGTGTTCGCCGGATTCGTCTTCGCGGTTCTCCTGACGCTGCCCATGCTCGCCGGGCCGGACAGGTTTCTCAAGGAGGAGATCGAGGAATCGCTGTCCCAGATCCTCGTCAGGGCGGCGCGGGATCCGTCCTACACGCTAATATTTCTCGGATTCTTTTCCTGCGGGTTCCAGATTGCCTTCAACACCGCACACTTCCCGGCCATGGTGACGGAGATGTGCGGGCCCATCGCGCCTAACGGCCTGCTTGCGGGCATGGGAGTCGCGACCACGTCGACCCTCGGCGCAGTAGCCGTCGGCCTCATCGGCCTGACCAACGTCTTCGGAACGGTGCTCGCCGGCGCACTCGGCAAGACCTTCGTGAAGAAACACCTGCTGGTCGCGATCTACACGCTGCGCACGATCATCTCCATCCTGTTCATCGTGTTTCCGATCACGCCGCTCAGCGTCGTTCTGTTCTCGTTGGCCATGGGTTTCCTCTGGCTTGCGACAGTTCCTCTCACGTCGGGGCTGGTCGCCTACATCTACGGAATCAGGTACATGGGCACGCTGTACGGCATCGTCTTTCTCAGTCACCAGATCGGAGGCTTCCTCGGCGTCTGGCTCGGCGGCGCTCTCTACGACATGTACGGGAACTACGAGGTGGTCTGGTGGGTCGGCATCGCGGTTGCAGCGTTCTCGGCAGTGGTTCACCTGCCGGTTCGGGAACAGCCGCTCGCGCAACGGACCGTCCCGGCCTGACTTGCGGCATGCCCCGCGAACGGGCCGGCGCGTCCAGGGACTTCACCTCCACCGGTGCCTGCTCTTCCGCGGGCCGCGGACGTTCCAACCGCTACCGGCAGGGTCGGAAGCTCGTCCGGAAATCGTCCGGAATCCCGGTTTCGTCGCCGAGCGCGCAGGAAGCAATCAGCTCGCCGACCGCATGGGCGACTCCGAAGCCGATGCCGTTCGTTCCGGTCGCGATGAATGTTTTTGCCCGGCCGGGCACCGGCCCGAGCATCAACCGTCCTTTCGGCGCACGGGGCCTCAGGCCGGACCAGCGGCGAAGCACCCGCGCGCCGGCGAGCGAGGGGCAAATGCCGCCGGCCTCCCGGATGACCTTGTCCAGCCGCGAGTCTGTTGCGTGCATATCCCGCCATTCGCGTTCGCGGGTGGAGCCGACGCCAGTCTTTCCGTTCGCATGCGGCACGATGTAGATGCCGCCCGACTGGATGACGGGAACGGATCCGAGATCGCATTCCAGAAGCGCCGCCTGGCCCTTCACGCCTCCGTCCCGGAGAGCGGGTTCGAGCCAGTCGAAGCTGTCGGCGCCGGCGGCGATGATCACCGAATCGGCCCGGGCTTCTCCCCTGCGGGTCAACACTCTTCCTGTTTCGATTCTGATGACCTCGTGGTGCGCGAGAACGTCGGTGCCCGAGCGCCTTGCGGCTTCGGCCAGCGACGCACAGGCGGCGGCAGGGTCGATGCGGGCGGAGAGCGAGTCGTGGACGACGCCGTAGCGTGTCCGTTCCGGCGCGATGAGCAGGCCGCCGTCGCGCCGGACCTCCCAAGAGAAGCCGCGACCCCAGTTCAGGGCTGCCGACTCGCCGCGCGCAACGGCGCGTTCCGCCGCCTCCTCGGTAGCCAGAGGCACGAGCCGTCCGCACCTCCGGTAGCCGGAGTCCATCCCTGATGCGGCGTCGATGTCCGCCCAGTACCGCTCCGCCCCAGCCAGGGCATCGAACTGGAATTGTTTCAAGTCCGTCCAGGGATCCGGCGCGAATGGCGTCATGGCACCCACCGGACCGCCGCTGGCGCCGCCGGCGACGACCGATCTTTCGAGGATGACGACGGAGAGTCCGCGAACGGAACAGGCATGCGCCGCCGCGAGGCCGACGATGCCGCCGCCGACGACTGCAGCGTCCCAGTGCCCGAGCTTTGCCATCCGTCCGGATTCCCCTATCGTTCGCGCGCGCCGAAACGGGGTCTACTCAAGATGGTCAAAACCGGCCAGCACGGTTTCGGGGAATTCGCGGACCTAGCCTGGACGGCCGGCGACGTTCCGGTTTCCCGCCGTCACGGCGACACGTACTTCTCGCGCGAGAACGGGCTGGACGAGGCGCGGCATGTCTTTCTGAGGGGAAACGGCCTGCCGGAGCGTTTCCGTCCGGGCTTCCGGATTGCGGAACTCGGATTCGGAACCGGATTGAACATGCTGGCGGCATGGAAGTTGTGGGACGACTCTGGGCAGGAAGGCGCGCTTGAATACGTCGGGTTCGAGGCCAGCCTGGTTGCCGCCGGGGACATGGAGCGGGCGCTTCGCAGATGGCCGGAGCTCTCGGACCGCGCGCGCGTGCTGGTCGGAAACTGGTCTGAGGGGGCAACGCGCATCCGCGCGGGATCGCTCGCGGCCACGATTGTTCACGGGGATGCGCGGCTGACGGTAGCGGACTGGCAGGGTTCCGCGGATGCTTGGTTTCTCGACGGATTCTCGCCCGCGAGCAATCCTTCCATGTGGGAGGCGGAACTCCTGGGGATGGTCGGAGCCCGCACGAGGCCGGGCGGCACCGTGGCGACATTCAGCGCCGCCGGGCGCGTCCGGCAGTGCCTTCGCGACGCCGGCTTCGATGTCTGGCGGACAAAGGGATACGGCCGCAAGCGCCACATGACGAAGGGCCGGCTCGCGGCACCTTGATGCCGGCCCGCGCCGCACTCCCCGAGTCCGCCACCGCGTCCGCGGCATAAGTTCGACGGCCCCCGTCGTCGAAGCCATTCAATGCACCGGCGGCGGCTGCCAGCGCGAGACGTTTCCAGCGGTCTCGAACGCTTGCGCGCGTCCTGCAAGACGCGCCCTGTACACGTAGATCGCCTCGAGGACGCGCATCACGTAGTTTCTGGTTTCATTGTAGGGAATGTGCTCGATCCAGTCGATCGGATCGCTCCAGTCGAGGTGCGGATGGCCGAGCCTGTCGATCCACTGGCGTACGCGGCCCGGTCCCGCATTGTAGGCGGCGAACGCCAGAACGTAGGAGCCGCCGAATTCGTTCAGCAACTCGTCGAGATAGGCGGTGCCGATCGCAGCGTTGAAACGCCAGTCGTATGCAAGTCGCCTCTTCGAGTACTCGAGCCCGAGCCTCGCGGCGATTTCCCGCGCCGTGGGAGGCTTGACCTGCATCAGGCCAAGGGCGCCCGCCCGGCTCGCGGCGTCGATGCGAAACTCGGTTTCCTGCCGCGCAATCGCCAGCGCCATTTCCGGTTCGACCGGGCCTGCGTGGCGCGCCAGTTCCGTGACCGGGAAATAGGAACGCGGCAGGACAAGTCCCGACTTGGCGGCCTCCTTCGCGACGCCAATGGCCGCGTAGGGCGAGCCGAGGTCGAGCGCCATGTCGCCAAGCCGCACCAGTTCCCGGTGTCCGAGATCTTCCGCGACATGGGCAAGGAACCAGCGCGCATGCGGCTGCCAGTTCGCAAGCAGGAACAGCCGCGCGGCGCGGACTGTTCCGGAGTCGACGAAGTCTGCCCTGCGCCAGTCACCCGCGCGCTCCTTTCCGGCGAGGAGCCCGTCCGTCCGGTGGCCGATCATTTCTGCCGCCAGCTGTCCGTAGAAGCTGGTCTGGTACTTGGCCGCTTCCGAAAAGAACAGCTCGGCCTCGACATCGTCTCCGATACGCGCGTGACCGCGTGCCAGCCAGTAGTTGGCGCGACCGAGGCTGATGGGCGAAGACACGGCCTCCCTGAAACGGCCGAAGTGGGCGATTGCTCTCTCCGGCCTGTCCAGCTTGCGAAGCGCGATGAACCCGGCCAGCCACTCAAACTGGGCGAATCTCGATCCCCACTCCAGCCAATGGCTGCTGGCGAGGGCGTAGGCGTTGCGGTTTTCGCCGCGTTCCATGGCATCGCGGGCCATGGCCATGCGCGTCGGCGCCCAGGTGCCCGGCCGGCCGAGGCGGTCGGCCGAGGCGGATCGATCGAGAATCAGCTCCAGCGCCGACTCGTCCAGCCCCTGCAGCCGCCGCCAGACAAATCTGTCATAGGCCAGTCCCGGATCATTGCGAAGATCCGCAGGGATGGCGCGAATCAGGGCATCGACCCCCGGTGTGCGCCTCTGCAGAGCGATCCTAGCCCGGGCAAGCTTGGCGAAGCGGGGACTGACCCGGGTCAGCATCCGCTCCGCGTTCCCGATCTCGCCGCTCCAGAGAAGACTGTCGAGACGCTTCTCGTGCAGCACGCCGAGCACGCCGGGAAAGCGGGCCAGCAACTCAGCCTCGTCTTCGGTCTCCATCGGGAACTCGATCCAGGCCTTCGCGGCTTCCATCGCGGCATCGTCACGCCGGCCGAGCGCTGCGAGCGCGGTCGCCAGGCGAAGCGCGCCCTCGCCTGTCTGCGGGGGCTGCGCCTCGAAGTAGGCCACGACCGCGCGTGGGGCTGCGGTATCGGGGATGCCGGCCTCTCCCGAACGCCTGAGGCGCTTCAGCCCCGGCCAGTCGCCGTTCCGGCGAAGGAAGTCCAGGTACTCCTGCCAGTCGCCTTCGCCGTCGCGAAGGCGCCACCAGGTCACGAGATCGACTGCGACCGGATCTTCGAATTGCCGCGCGCGGCGCGCCGCGTCATCCCAGTTTGCGGATGATGCCGCGCTGACGATCGCCTTCGCGTCTTCCGCCGCGTCCGAGCCGGAAACCGATCCCGGCGCGAGAACGAACACGCCCGCCGCCAGCAGCAGAGTCCCGAGTGACTGAAAGCCCATGTGACTGCTCGTATGTTTTTCGCGACCATACAAGCGCCCGGAACCGAATTACAGTGATATTTGGGGAACAACCGACCCGATATCCCGGGAACGCGGAATCAGGCGTTACGTTCCCCCGGCTGCTCGGGTAAGACGTGACAATTCGCGAAGAAGGAGGACGACGCACATGTTCAGGGGATCGATCCCGGCGCTCGTCACGCCGTTCAGAGACGGCTCGGTGGACGACGGTGCGCTCGAAGCGCTTGTGGAATGGCATGTCGAGGAAGGATCGCACGGTCTGGTCCCCGTGGGAACGACCGGCGAGAGCCCGACGCTCACCCACGAGGAGCACGAACACGTAATCGAGATCGTGGTCCGGGCCGCGGCCGGCCGCCTCCCGGTCATCGCCGGGGCGGGTTCGAACAGCACGGCGGAGGCGATCCGTTTGATGCGGTTCGCGAAACGCGTCGAAGCCGACGCCGCCCTGGTCGTAACGCCCTACTACAACAAGCCGACGCAGCGCGGCCTGCTCGCGCATTTCCGCGCCTTGAGCGAATGCTGCGACCTGCCGATCATCATCTACAACATCCCGGGAAGATCGGTGGTCGACATGACGCCGGAAACCATGGGAGAACTTGCGCGTCTGCCGACCGTCGTGGGCGTCAAGGACGCTACCGGAGACGTGGTGCGCGTTTCCCACCAGCGCGCGACATGCGGTCACGAATTCATCCAGCTCTCCGGAGAGGGACGCTTCCGCGCTAGGGTTCAATGCCCACGGCGGATGCGGCTGCATCTCGGTGACCGCGAACGTGGCGCCGCGGCTCTGCGCGGAGTTCCAGGAGGCGACGCTCGCAGGGAACTGGACGCGGGCGATCGAACTCCAGGATCTGCTCCTGCCGCTGCACACGGCAGTCTTCACCGAACCGGGCACGGTCGGTGCGAAGTTCGGCCTCTACGTGCTCGGGAAGTGCGCCGAGGACGTGCGTTCGCCCCTGACCGCCGCACTCCCGGAGACGAAGGACCTGGTTCGGTCGGCAATGCGGCACGCGGCGCTCATCAACTGAACCGATGGCGTCGCGGAAGCAGCGCGGGGCGGGAACCGGCCTGATTGCCGAAAACCGTCGCGCGCGTTTCCACTACGCGATCGAGGATACGCTGGAATGCGGAATCGTGCTCGTCGGCTCGGAGGTCAAGTCCCTGCGAGCCGGCCAGGCGAACATCGCCGAGAGCTACGCCAGCGTGGAGGACGGCGAGCTCTACCTGATCAACGGCCACATTTCCCGCTACGCTCAGGCCGGGCGCTTCGGGCACGAGGAGCGGCGCCGGCGCAAGCTCCTCGTCAGCCGCAAACAGCTGTCCCGACTTCACCAGGGCGTCGGCCGCGACGGCATGACGCTGGTGCCGCTCCGGCTGTATTTCAACGACGCAGGCCGGGTCAAGGTTCTGCTGGCGCTCGCGAAAGGGAAGAGGCACGCCGACAAGCGCGAGGCGGAGAAGCGGCGCGACTGGAACCGGCAGAGGGCGCGGCTTCTCAGGGAGCATGGCTGACCCGAACGGATGCGGATCCGCGGCGGCGCACAGCCGTACCCCGGCACGCAGCGCGTACTCGTTCCACCGATCCGAAGTCCGATCGAGGCCGCGCTGCGGGGCCGCTTGAATCCGGCCCGGCGCTCGGCTAGTCCATGTTGCGGGCAAACGGGGCGCGACCAATGGACAACGGCATCATCGTCTCCACCGACTGGCTCGCGCGTCATCTGGATGCGCCGGACCTGCGCATACTTGATGCATCCTGGTACCTGCCGACGGAAGGCCGCGACCCGAAGGCGGAGTACGATGCCGCGCATATTCCGGGCGCCCGGTTCTACGACATCGACGAAATATCGGACCTGAACTCCCGTCTGCCGCACATGGCGCCGCCCGTGGAGAAGTTCGTCGCGCGCATGCGTGCCATGGGGGTCGGCGACGGCCATCGTGTCATCGCATACGACGGCGCAGGCCTGTTCTCGGCGGCGCGCGTCTGGTGGCTCTTCAGGCACATGGGCAAGACCGACGTCGCGGTTCTCGACGGCGGCTTTCCGAAATGGACGGCGGAGGGCCGGCCCGTCGAAAGTGCGCCGCCGCTCGTACGCGACCGCCACATGACGGCGCGGCGAAACGCGGGTCTCGTCAAGGACGTTACACAGGTCGCCTCGGCGTCGAAACTCGGCGATGCGGAAATCGTGGATGCAAGGCCGCCACGGCGGTTCCGCGGCGAAGCTCCCGAGCCCCGCGCGGGGTTGAGGTCAGGGCACATTCCGGGTTCGAAGAACCTCTGCTTCGCCGAGTTGCTCAATGCGGACGGGACGATGCGGCCGGATGCCGAGTTGCGGGCCGCTTTCAAGGGTGCCAGCGTCGACCTCTCGCGCCCCGTCATCACCACCTGCGGTTCCGGGGTGACCGCAGCGGTGCTCTCGCTGGCGCTCGAGAAGATCGGTCACAGGAACCACGCGCTCTATGACGGATCCTGGGCCGAGTGGGGCATGTACGCAGACTTGGCGGTCGAAACGGGCTGACATTTGTCAGGTAGCGCGTCCGCCGCGACCGGACTGCCCGCGGCCGCCGCCGCCGGGCAGGATGCGCAGAGCCGGGGTTGAACCGTGGTCAGGTGACGTCCATCCGGTCGTCTCCGTTGCGAGGAGGGCGCCATGCCGCCAGGAATCATGACCGGCATCGCGGCGATGGCGGCGATTGTAGTTGCCTCGAACATCCTGGTCCAGTTCCTCGTCGGAGACTGGCTTACGCTGGGAGCATTCACCTATCCCTTCGCCTTTCTCGTCACGGATCTCGTCAACCGCTTCCGCGGGGCCGCCGCCGCCCGCAAGGTGGTGCTCTTCGGGTTTGCGGCAGGCATTCTCTGCTCGTTCGCGGGTACGCAGATCGAAGGGGAGTTCGGCCCGTTGGTGACGTTGCGCATCGCCCTCGGTTCGGCCGCCGCATTCCTTGCGGCGCAGTTGCTCGACGTGCTCATTTTCGATCGCCTGCGCCGCGGACGGTGGTGGCGCGCGCCGCTCGTGTCCTCGCTCGCCGGATCGACGCTCGATACCGCCCTTTCTTCTTCATCGCGTTTTCGGCCAGCCTCGCGTTCCTTGAGCCGGCGAACGACGTCGCTTGGGCGAACGCGCCCGGCGGGCTGCTCGGCCTCGGCCCCGTGCTTCCGCTCTGGATTTCGCTTGCCGTCGCCGACTGGATGGTCAAGTTCGCCATCGCCCTCGTGGCCCTGTTCCCGTTCCGGATCATCGTGTCGCGGTTCGCGTCCGCGCCGACATGAGCGGGCAATTCCGGGCGCGTTCCTTGCGAAGCCGGCGTCGATGGTCCAGATTGCAGGCGGCCGGAGAGGCGTTGCCGTCCGGTCGTTCTGGGGGTGCCGGCGCCAGACGGTCGGCAGGGCAGGCCGGGACCATGATACGCATTTCCGACAGAATCGCATTGCCGGATTCGGAGATCCGCGAAACCTTCCATCGCGCATCCGGTCCCGGAGGCCAGAACGTGAACAAGGTTGCTACGGCGGTCGAACTCAGGTTCGACGCCGCCGGCTCCTCGGTTCTGTCATCTGGAGAGAAGGCGCGGCTGCGGCGGCTTGCCGGACGGCGCTGGACCTCGGCAGGGGAGATCGTCATCACAGCGGAGACGCATCGAACGCAGGCGATGAATCGGTCGGCGGCGCGCGGAAAGCTGGCGCGGCTGGTCCGGGATGCGCTCGTCGTGCCGAAGCGCCGCGTTGAGACCCGGCCGACGGCGGCGTCGAGGCAGGACAGGCTGAACGCGAAGGCGCGGCGCGGCGCAGTGAAGGCGCTCCGCCAGCGTCCGGGTTTGGAAGATAGGCGGTCCCGGTGCGGAACGAAGGCGGCGCGACCGCAACCTCGGAAAGCCGCCTGGCCCGCAGGCGCCGGCTGCTCGGGCCCAATGTTCCGACCTTCTATGACGCACCGGTCCACAT
>CAXXWA010000008.1:0-33751 GCA_963662815.2 uncultured Amylibacter sp. | reverse complement strand
ACCAATGGCATTTCCTTAAGGCTGCGCGAGCGGTTCGGGGCTGCCGTGCCCCTTTCCGGTCCGGACGGCGGGTTTCGGGCTACGCGGTCTGCTCTCGCTTGCGGCCCCGCTTTCCGACCGGTTTTCGCGAGCGGCGCGGGAACGACCGTCCCGGCCGCAGCCGCGCCCTGACCGCGAGGATCGAGTCCGCCATGCGCCCGACGGCGTCGGCCAGGGCCGCGGTCTGGGCCAGGATCGTCTCCTCGAGGCTGCCGGCGAGCATGGCCGGCGCGTTGGAGAAGTTCGTCCGCCTCTTCGGCAGGTCGCCTTCGTGCATGTCGTCGAGGAGGCTGTCGCCCTGGTTGGAGAACAGGCGCGCCATGGCGACGAGGTTGAAATGGGCGCAGGGTTCCTGGCGGACGCCGCGCTCGGTCCTGCCGTGGAACCCGTCCGCCGCGATGGTCCCGCTTCGAGACCTTGCACGGCTCCTCGATCGACCAGCGGCCGTGATGGAGGTCCGAGAGGTCCGCCACGCTGTAGCGCTCCGGGTCGTCGAGGGTCGCGGCGAGCGCGCATCGCCCGCCCGCGATGTCGCAGCGGACCAGGCGCAGGACGACCGGAGGGGCCGGGGTTGCGAAGCCTGCGGCCTTCAGCTTGCGCAGGGCCTCCTTTCCCGGGGTGATCCTGACGCGGGCGTCGTCGCGGTCGCCGTCGCGGAAGCTGTTGAAGGCGGCGGCGGAGCTGCGCTGGATGCGGAACGCCGGATGCAGGCCGCGCACGGTCATGGCATGCAGCATGACGAAGGAGAGGCATCCCCGGTCGAGGACCGCGACGTCGCCGGGGGAGAGCGCGTCGGGACGGGCGAGCGCGGCGGCGCGCTCGTCGGCGGCGGGCGCGGGGAGGAAGCCGACGGGCATGCGGCTGTCGAGCCTGTACAGGCAGGACGGCAGGCCCTGCGGGTGGCGGGCGCCGTCGTTCGGGAGCGGATGTCCGGCATCGACGAGAGGTCTCGGCAGGGTCGGCTTGGAGCCGTCGACGGCGAAGGTCCGGCGTCCCTTCCGGTTCGGGTCGCGGATGCCGTGCGCGAGGATCTCGCGGTGCAGGTCCCGGAACAGGTCCTCGTGCACGCGGGCGCGCGCCTTGCGGACCGAGGAGGCGGCGACCGGCCGCGGCTGCGGCAGCGCGATGCCGGACCGCCGGCACCGCTCCCGCAGCTCGGCCGTCACGGCGGCATGGCCCTTCCGCCCGCGCGCCGGCACCAGGCGGAAGACGAACGGCATGACGACGAGGCTGTCCGTCACCCGGCGCCTCTGCATCCGTTCCCGGTCGTGGCGGGCGGCGATGCCGGCGTCGGCGACCCGGGACCACATCGCGACGAAGCGGCCGTCGGACGCGGGAGGCTTGCCGCGGCGCTTTGGCCGCGGCCGGGGTTTGCTCTCTCCCTTCAGGATCTCGCGGAACGCCGGGTCGAGCGCCCTGACCAGGATCTCCTTGGCCGGCTTGGCGCCGCGCCCGCTGCGCTTGCCGGCGGTCATGCCGATCCGCTGCCAGCCGGCGGCCCTGCAGCAGGCGCCGTCGAAGCGGGTCGGGTCGACGAAGGTCTCGACGAGCACCGGGCGGCAGGCGTGCCGCTCCTCCCATCTGTCGGCGAGGGCGCGCAGCGCCATCGACAGCGCCTTCGACGCAAGGTTGTCGACGCGGACCCATGGGAAGATCCCCGCAAAAACCCCACATTGCGGGTGATGTGGCGACCGTTCATTATCGTTTTCATCCCCTGGCGGGCCAACGTGTCTCGATCGCGCAGAAAAAGTCGCTGCGTGGCCAAGGCGTTCTGCTCGCTGTCGATGGCTGCGGTGTTCGGCACTGCATTGCCAGCTGGATGACGCTTCCCGAAAGCGGGCAACGGGATCTGCGTTTCTGCACCGAGACTGTCCCTGTGCGCGCTGGCGGATTTGCATTCGCTTGTCGGGTCTTTCAAGACTTCCGTCGGTTTGAAACGGACGGAGGAAGAGGATGGCCGGGCGACCTGCAGTTCGGATGCATCAGGCGGAGCTTTTCGAGGGACCGCAGCGGACATGGCGGAACCGGGAGTTCCGGGAAGCGGTGCAACCGGCGCCGGCGGCGTTGACTGCGCGGACAATGACGGTGCGCGAGGAGGTGAACGACGACCCGGAAGAGCGAGGCGATGCTGACGCCCGACCACCTGTCACGCACGGCGATTGTCTACATCCGGCAGTCGAGCAATTTCCAGGTCCGCAACAATGTCGAGCGGCGGCGGCTGCAACATGAACTTGTCTCCCATGCCCGCGGCCCGGGTTTTTCCCGCATCGAGGTGATCGACGACGATCTCGGTGTTCCGAGCAACGGTGTCCACCGGGAGGGTTGCGAGCGCCTGATGACCGCTGTCTGCAACAAGTCCGTCGGTCTTGTCCTGGCCATCGAGGCGTCGAGACTGTCGCGAAGCGGCAGCGGACTGGCATTTGCTCCTGGAGTTCTGCGCCATTGTCGGATGCCTGGTCGGCGACCGTGAGCGTCTCTGCGACCCGGCTGTTGCCGATGACCGGGCCTGCCTGGGGATCAAGGGCCGGTTCAGCGACATGGAGCAGGCGCTTTTTCGCCAGCGTTCCCTGGAGAGCCGCGAGGCAATGGCGGCGCGTGGCGAACTGTTTCTCAATCTTCCGGCCGGTTATGAGAAGACGGACACCCGCCACATTGCCAAGACGCCCGATCAGCATCAGCGCGATGCGATCGATCCTGTCTTCCGGAAGTTTCGTGAATTGCGCAGCATTCGGCAGGTTTGCCTGCGGTTTCGCGACCGCGGTGTCGAGATCCCGGCCCGCGGTGCCGGGCGGGGCATCGTGTGGCAGGTTCCGGGTTGTACGCTCCCGGGCTCGATGCCTGGCAAATCCGGTCCATGCTGGCGCCTGCGTGTACGGGCGGCGGCGCCAGGAAGCGACGATCGCGAACGGGCGCAAGCAGCTGCGCAAGGGGATCGTGAAGGCCGCGGATGAATGGACGGTGCTTTTGCATGATCGCCGTGAGGGTTATGTCGACTGGGAGGAACATGAGAGGAACCGGGCCATGATCGAGGCCAACACCGTTGGGAACCGGGGCGCTCCGGGTGGTGGCAGGGCGCTCCTGGCGGGTCTTGTGCGTTGCGGCCATTGCCGGCGCCGGATGCAGGCGAGGGACAACGGCAAGGCGGTCGGCTGTTCGTGTCCCGGCACGAGCGGCACGGGCGGCCCGGCCTGCATCGCGTTCGGCGCGGTGCGGGTTGATGAGGCGGTGCGCGATGCGGTGCTCCGTGCGGTGCAGCCCCTGGGCGTTGCTGCGGCACTGGAGGCTTTCGAGACTCGCGATGCGGATGCGACGGCCGGGATCAGGCTTGCCGGTTCGGCCCTGGAGCAGGCCCGCTACCGGGCTGCACGTGCGCAGTCCCGGTTCGACAGTGTTGATCCCGACAACCACAACGTCTTCCACAACCTGGCGGCGCGCTGGGAAGCCTGCCTTGAGGAGGTCCGGAGTTGCGAGGAGCGGCTGCAGGACCTGGAGTCGGCGGAATCGCGCCCGCCGACGGCTGCCGAGCGCGATGCCTGGCTGGCACTTGGAGCCGATCCGGAGCGCGCCTGGTCGCATGAGGAGGCGACCCCGCAACTGCGCAGGAACATCGTGCGCGCTGCGCTGGTCGAGATCACGGCGAGCCTGCGGGAGCGGCACGTGCATCTTCTGCTGCATTGGCAGGGTGGCGACCACACCGAAATCACGATCAGGCGCAACCGAACCGGCGAGCATCGCTGCAAGACCGACCGACAGACCGATGACCTGATCACCGATCCGGCGCGGAACCCGGGAGATGAGTTGATTGCCGGACTTCTCAACCGGCTGGGCAAGAAGACGTCCAAGGGGAACAGCTGGAACAAGGATCGGGTTCGCGCCTTCCGTTCCCGTCGCCGCATTGCCGCTTGCCGTGACGGCGAACGCCGGGAACGGAATGAACTGGTCCTTTCGGAGGTTGCCTCACGGCTGGAAGTCGATCCCTCGGCCGTGCGTCGCCTGATCGCGGTCGGGCTTCTTCCCGCGCGGCAGGCGTGCAAGGGCGCACCATGGATCATCGACGCCGGCGATCTCGACAGCCCCCGGATTGCCGCGGCACTGGCCGGACGTAGAGTCGGGGGGGAGGCGCGCCCTGCCGTAGGTCGAGGGAGTAGCAGTTTGCCGGCGGCTTTCGCCATGTGCCGGTGCCTCAGTCTCTCCCGTAGCCACGTTTCCTCGCCCCCGCTCTCCGAACCCGGCGTGCGGATTTCCCCGCACCGGGCTCTCCAGTGGGATCATGCACCTCGCACACGGACCACCGGAACGGGTCGTGGGAGGGAGGAGCCGGCTGGTCCGGTGCCCAAGGCCGCTGCACGCCAGCCTTCCTGCCTCCCGCGTCGTTTCCGGTGTGCCGCCGGGCCTGTCAACGCCCCGGCAGCGTCGAACCGTCTGGGTCCGACCCCTTCGCTTCCGCATGTGACGCGTTCCGAAGTCTCTGCCCTCAAGGCGGGGTAATAGGCAGAGCCACTCCCGCAGGCGTTCATCCTTTCCGCGTCCCTCCTCACCTGAGGCCCCTTCCCTCGACCGGCATTGCCCGGCGTCCCCAGTACTACGGGCCTCTCCGCCACCCTGACGGCCCGGACCGGTCCTTGCGGATTTCCGGTTGGCGCGTGCACGCCACCGACAGGGCTTCCCGTGTTGCTGCATTCTCCATCTTCCATGCATGCCGACGCCACTACCCCGGCGGATCCGGTCGGTGCGTCCGTCGCTCGCTTCCCGACCGATGCCAGGCTTCCCCTGCCATTGGGAGGGTCGCCACCCGCATTGGGATTTTCGAGGCCTGCTCAGCGTTCACTTCACGTTCCGGCCTGCATGGTCGCTGAGCCGCCCAACGGCGGCCCTTTTGTCCGCAGTGCTTCAAACCATGTCGTTGCCTCCATGATCCGCCGCGGTCGCTATCAACCGGAGCGACAGGTGTTGAGCGGGGATTCGCACCCGCAAGGAGAATGCGCCTTTCCACGGCGCACGTAGAGTCGGGGGGAGGCGCGCCCTGCCGTAGGTCGAGGGAGTAGCAGTTTGCCGGCGGCTTTCGCCATGTGCCGGTGCCTCAGTCTCTCCCGTAGCCACGTTTCCTCGCCCCCGCTCTCCGAACCCGGCGTGCGGATTTCCCGCACCGGGCTCTCCAGTGGGATCATGCACCTCGCACACGGACCACCGGAACGGGTCGTGGGAGGGAGGAGCCGGTTGGTCCGGTGCCCAAGGCCGCTGCACGCCAGCCTTCCTGCCTCCCGCGTCGTTTCCGGTGTGCCGCCGGGCCTGTCAACGCCCCGGCAGCGTCGAACCGTCTGGGTCCGACCCCTTCGCTTCCGCATGTGACGCGTTCCGAAGTCTCTGCCCTCAAGGCGGGGTAATAGGCAGAGCCACTCCCGCAGGCGTTCATCCTTTCCGCGTCCCTCCTCACCTGAGGCCCCTTCCCTCGACCGGCATTGCCCGGCGTCCCCAGTACTACGGGCCTCTCCGCCACCCTGACGGCCCGGACCGGTCCTTGCGGATTTCCGGTTGGCGCGTGCACGCCACCGACAGGGCTTCCCGTGTTGCTGCATTCTCCATCTTCCCATGCATGCCGACGCCACTACCCCGGCGGATCCGGTCGGTGCGTCCGTCGCTCGCTTCCCGACCGATGCCAGGCTTCCCCTGCCATTGGGAGGGTCGCCACCCGCATTGGGATTTTCGAGGCCTGCTCAGCGTTCACTTCACGTTCCGGCCTGCATGGTCGCTGAGCCGCCCAACGGCGGCCCTTTTGTCCGCAGTGCTTCAAACCATGTCGTTGCCTCCATGATCCGCCGCGGTCGCTATCAACCGGAGCGACAGGTGTTGAGCGGGATTCGCACCCGCAAGGAGAATGCGCCTTTCCACGGCGCACGTAGAGTCGGGGGGAGGCGCGCCCTGCCGTAGGTCGAGGGAGTAGCAGTTTGCCGGCGGCTTTCGCCATGTGCCGGTGCCTCAGTCTCTCCCGTAGCCACGTTTCCTCGCCCCCGCTCTCCGAACCCGGCGTGCGGATTTCCCGCACCGGGCTCTCCAGTGGGATCATGCACCTCGCACACGGACCACCGGAACGGGTCGTGGGAGGGAGGAGCCGGTTGGTCCGGTGCCCAAGGCCGCTGCACGCCAGCCTTCCTGCCTCCCGCGTCGTTTCCGGTGTGCCGCCGGGCCTGTCAACGCCCCGGCAGCGTCGAACCGTCTGGGTCCGACCCCTTCGCTTCCGCATGTGACGCGTTCCGAAGTCTCTGCCCTCAAGGCGGGGTAATAGGCAGAGCCACTCCCGCAGGCGTTCATCCTTTCCGCGTCCCTCCTCACCTGAGGCCCCTTCCCTCGACCGGCATTGCCCGGCGTCCCCAGTACTACGGGCCTCTCCGCCACCCTGACGGCCCGGACCGGTCCTTGCGGATTTCCGGTTGGCGCGTGCACGCCACCGACAGGGCTTCCCGTGTTGCTGCATTCTCCATCTTCCATGCATGCCGACGCCACTACCCCGGCGGATCCGGTCGGTGCGTCCGTCGCTCGCTTCCCGACCGATGCCAGGCTTCCCCTGCCATTGGGAGGGTCGCCACCCGCATTGGGATTTTCGAGGCCTGCTCAGCGTTCACTTCACGTTCCGGCCTGCATGGTCGCTGAGCCGCCCAACGGCGGCCCTTTTGTCCGCAGTGCTTCAAACCATGTCGTTGCCTCCATGATCCGCCGCGGTCGCTATCAACCGGAGCGACAGGTGTTGAGCGGGATTCGCACCCGCAAGGAGAATGCGCCTTTCCACGGCGCACCAATGGCATTTCCTTAACGTTTCGGCGTCGTTTCCTTAAGGCTGCGCGAGCGGTTCGGGGCTGCCGTGCCCCTTTCCGGTCCGGACGGCGGGTTTCGGGCTACGCGGTCTGCTCTCGCTTGCGGCTCCACTTTCCGACCGGTTTTCGCGAGCGGCGCGGGAACGACCGTCCCGGCCGCAGCCGCGCCCTGACCGCGAGGATCGAGTCCGCCATGCGCCCGACGGTGTCGGCCAGGGCCGCGGTCTGGGCCAGGATCGTCTCCTCGAGGTTGATTGCGAGCATGGCCAGTGCGTTGGAGAAGTTCGTCCGCCTCTTCGGCAGGTCGCCTTCGTGCATGTCGTCGAGGAGGCTGTCGCCCTGGCTGGAGAACAGGCGCGCCATGGCGACGAGGCTGAAAGCGGGCGCAGGGTTCCTGGCGGACGCCGCGCTCGGTCCTGCCGTGGAATTCGTCCACCGCGATGACATGTTTGGAAGTCTTGTACAGTTCCTCGATCGACCAGCGTCCGTGATAGAGGTCCGAGAGGTCCGCCACGCTGTACCGGTCCGGGTCGTCGAGGGTCGTGGCGAGCACGTATCGTTCATCGGCGATATCGTAGCGGACCATGCGCAGGACGACCGGAGGGACCGGGGTTGCGAAGCCTGCGGCCCGCAGCTTGCGCAGGGCCTCCTTTCCCGGGGTGATCCTGATGCGGGCGTCGTCGCGGTCGCCGTCGCGGAAGCTGTTGAAGGCGGCGGCGGAGCTGCGCTGGATGCGGAACACCGGATGCAGGCCGCGCACGGTCATGGCGTGCAGCATGACGAAGGAGAAATATCCCCGGTCGAAGGCCACGACGTCGCCGGGGGAGAGCGCGTCGAGATGGGTGAGCGCGGCGGCGCGTTCGTCGGCATCGGACGCGAGGAGGAAGTCGACGGGCATGCGGTTGTCGAGCCTGTACAGGCAGGACAGCAGGCCCTGCGGGTAGTGGGCGCCGTCGTTCGGGAGCGGATATCCGGCATCGACGAGCGGGCGCGGCAGGTTGAGCTTGGAGCCGTCGACGGCGAAGGTCCGGTGTCCGTTCCAGTTCGGGTCGTGGATGCCGTGCGCGAGGATCTCGCGGTGCAGGTCCCGGAACAGGTCCTCGTGCACGCGGGCGCGCGCCTTGCAGATCGAGGAGGCGGCGACCGGCTGCGGCTGCGGCAGCGCGATGCCGGACTTCCGGCACTGCTCCCACAGCTCGGCCGTCACGGTGGCGTAGCCTTTCCGTCCGCGCGCCAGCACCGGGCGGAACGCGAACAGCATGACGACGAGGCTGTCCGTCACCCGGCGTCTCTGCATCCACTCCCGGTCGTGGCGGGCGGCGATGCCGGCGGCCGCGTCGGCGACCCGGGACCACATGGCGACGAAGCGGCCGTCGGAGGCGGACGCAGGGGACTTGCCGCGGCGCTTCGGCTTCGGCTTCGGTTTCGCCTCTCCCTTCAGGATCTCGCGGAACGCCGGGTCCAGCGCCCTGACCAGGATCTCCTTGGCCGGCTTGGCGCCGCGCCCGCTGCGCTTGCCGGCGGTCATGCCGATCCGCTGCCAGCCGGCGGCCCTGTAGCAGGCGCCGTCGAAGCGGGTCGGGTCGACGAAGGTCTCGCACAGGACCGGGCGGCAGGCGTGCCGCTCCTCCCAACTGCCGGGCAGTTGGCGCAGCGCCATCGCCAGCGCCTTCGACGCAAGGTTGTCGACGCGGACCCATGGCACCACCAGGAAGCGGCTGTTCGACACCGCGAGGTGCAGCCGGCGGTCGCGGTCGGCCGCGCTCCACCCGATCCACTCGTCCCGGACCGGCAGCGTCCGCGCCGCCGCCTCGAACAGCAGCACCGCGAGGTGCCGCCCGCGGCGGTCGCGGACGAACCAGCGGACGGACGGCCCGAAGGGCCGCGGGCATCCGAGATAGTGGTAGCGGTCGACGAGCGCCTTCCACAGCGCCACGTCCTCCGGAGACGCCGCCTCCTCCAGCGACAGGGGCTCCAGGGCCTCGAGACCGCAGGCGATCTCGGGCTGCGGGTCGGAGGCCCGCACGCGGACGATCGGCCCGCGCGCCGACTTCGCCGCGGTGTCGCGCTTCTCCGGAAGGGTCAGGATCCCGCATTCCTCCAGGTGCTCGAGAAGCCGCAGGCCCGCCGCGACGCGGTAGTCGCCCTTCGGCGTGGTCCAGTTCAGGTGCTCGCAGATGGTCTTCGACAGCTCGTTGCGGCTGTCGTTCGGGAACAGTTCAACCGTTTCCCGGATGTCGGCGATCTGGCGCCGCGTGAAGCGCCGGCCGAGGAAGGTGGTGGACTTGAGGGCTGCGATTCGCGGGTCCATGGCTGAAAGCTCCCGGCGGGACGGATTGATGCGAGCGTGGCATGCCACGAAAGGGAGGACGTGTCAACCCCCGGGGCGGAAAGGCGGAGCAGGCGGAAAAAGGACGCGGAATCAGCCGGCTGGCGCCGCGCGCGGAACGGCATCGCGATCCTGCCGGCCAAATGAAATGCCATTGCTGGCCGGACGCCGGATCCCGGGTTCAAACCCGCGTCAGGCACAGTTCGCGTTCCTGACGGATGAAGGACCGGGACTTCACCTTGTGCGGACCGGAACACGCGGGTACGACGATGCTGTCACACCCCCGGGATCATGGATCACCGGGTCGCCCGGCCGGCCCGGGCGATCTCCCGAACACCGGTCGATCTTCGGCGGGTTCCCCCGCTGACTCGGGCTGGGAGAAAAAACATCGTTATCAATCAACGCTGAATCGAGGTGGTGATCATGCGTACATTCACGGGAACACGACGAAGCGGGAGTTGCCGAGCGCGAGGTGCAGCCGGCGCTCGCGGACGAACCAGCGGATGCACGGCCCGAAGGGCCCGCGGGCATCCGAGATGGTGGTGCCTGTCGACCAGCGCCTTCCACAGCGCCACGTCCTCCGGAGACGCCGCCTCCTCCAGCGACAGCGGCTCCAGGGCGGCGAGCGCGCAGGCGATCTCGGGCTGCGGGTCGGACGCCCGCACGCGGACGACCGGCCTGGTGTGCGACTTCGCCGCCGTGTCGCGCTTCTCCGGAAGGGTCAGGATCCCGCACGCCTCCAGGTGCTCGAGAAGCCGCAGGCCCGCCGCGACGCGGTAGTCGCCCTTCGGCGTGGTCCAGTCCAGGTGCTCGCAGATGGTCTTCGACAGCTCGTTGCGGGCTGTCGTTCGGGAACAGTTCAACCGTTTCCCGGATGTCGGCGATCTGGCGCCGCGTGAAGCGCCGTCCGAGGAAGGTGGTGGACTTGAGGGCTGCGATTTCGCGGGTCCATGGCTGAAAGCTCCCGGCGGGACGGATTGATGCGAGCGTGGCATGCCACGGAAGGGAGGACGTGTCAACCCCCAAGGCGGAAAGGCGGAGCAGGCGGAAAAAGGGCGCGGAATCAGCCGGCTGGCACCGCGCGCGGAACGGCATCGCGATCCTGCCGGCCAAATGAAATGCCATTGCCGGCGCGTGCGGGAGGACCGGACGGCCGCGGCCGCCGGCTGACGCCCGCGCGGGCCGCGTCCCGCGGCGGTCCGCCGGCCTCGGAGCGAATCAATGGACCGGTCGCGTCCCTGCGACCGGCGGGTTCCCGCCTTCCCGGACGGTCGCCCGGATGCGGACAGGACTGTGGACAGGGTGTGGAAAACCCGGACAGGGATCCCCGAAAAACGCCGAATCCGGCCTTGACCCGAAACATGGATGCTTCCTCGGACGCGCGTCCGTCCGGTCCTGGACGGCCTTCACCTCCGCGTCGGTCACTTTCCCGAGTCGGTGTCCTTGGAAAAGCATCCCCGCAACAGGCCGTTCGTGTGCTCGTTCAGGCCCCGCTCCTAGGAATGGTACGGCGTCGCGAAGAAGAACCCGGCCCCGAGCGCCTGCGCCACCCAGGCGTGGCCCGCGAACTCCTTGCCGTTGTCCGCCGTGATCGTGCGGGCCAGGGCGGCGAGCGGCAGCAGCAGCTCGAGCAGCGCGGCGCCCACCGCGGCCGCGGTCCTCCTGCCAACCCTTTGAAGAAGCGTGCAGTTCGACGCGCGGTCCGGCGGGGCCATGCAGAGCCCCGCGATGTCCTGCACCCCGTCGAACAGCGGGTCCGTCGACAGACTTGAACGTCCCGCTCCGGTGCGGCTTCAGGCTGAACGCCGACCGGATCCGGTGCACCGTCGCGTGCGACGCGCCCGTCCTCTCGGCCATGCTCCGGACCGACCAGTGCGTCGCGTCCTTCGGCATCGTGCTCAGCGTCCGCCCGCCCGCCTCGGCCGCCTTGTCGTCCGTCACGGTGCGGGGCCGTCCGGACCTGCACTCGTCCGAGAGGCCCTCGATGCGCCTCTCGGCGAACCGCTTGCGCCACTTTCCGACCGTGTGCTCGTGCACCCCGGTCCGCTCCGCGACCTCCCTGCTCCGGAGCCCCTCGGCGCAGAGCATGATGATCCTGCACCGGTCGGACAGCGACCTCGGCGCCTTGTGCCTGCGGACATGCGCCTCGAGGAATTCGCGCTCCTCGGCGCTCGGCACCACTTCCACCGCCTTGCCTCTCATCAAACCGCCTCCTGCTGATGTCGCCCGCCGCTTTGATGGCAACTATTGTTACAGAAGACTAGTACCACAACACCGTTGAAATGATTGGTTCGGCCATGGTCTTGGCGTGACGCATTGCCGATTGACGGTCAGTCGCTATTCTGGCCGCCACAAGAGAGCAACAGCAAGCCGGTGTTCCGCGCGGTCCTGGCGCCTCCCGACCAGGGTTTCGGCGCCCGGCCCGACGCGGGCGCGACGGGCTTGGAGAGGCAAGGGTCAATGGCTGGATCAGGCAGAAAGATCCATCACGTGGAACTGGATGACGACGAGCGCCGCTTCCTGCGGGAAATCGTGGACGGCGGGAAGGGGTCGGCGGAACGCCGCAAGCGCGCCCATCTGCTCCTGCTGGCCGACCGGGGTCGCGAGGACGGCGGACGCACCGATGCGGACATCGCCTCCGTCCTCGGCATCGGCACGGCGACGGTCGAGCGGGTCCGCAGGCAGTGCGTTCTCGACGGCCTGGAGGCGGCGCTGGAACGCAAGGCCCAGCTCAACCGGAAGAGGCGCACGCTCGACGGCGCCGGCGAGGCGGAGCTTGTGAAGCTGGCCTGCTCGTCGCCGCCCGACGGCCGCGCGCGCTGGACGTTGCAGCTTCTCGGCGACAGGCTGGTGGAACTGCACGTCGTCGAGAGCATCTCGACGGAAACCGTGCGCCGGACGCTGAAAAAAACTGCATCAAGCCCTGGCTGAAGAAGACCTGGTGCATCCCGCCGAAGGCGAATGCCGACTTCGCCTGCGCCATGGAGGACGTGCTGGACACCTACAGCCGCGACTTCGAAGACGGGACCGTGCTCGTCTGTCTCGACGAGGCGTCGAAACAGCAGGTCCGGGAGACCCGGACGCCGCTGCCGCCGCTTCCCGGGAAGCCGGCGGGACACGACTATGAGTGCGAGCGCAACGGGACGGCGAACATGTTCATGATCCATGCCCCGCTGCTCGCCTGGCGCCACGTCGAGATCACCGACCGCCGCACGAAGCAGGACTTCGCCCGCGTGCTCAGGGACATCGCCGACGTTCACTTCCCCGGCAAGCGGATCGTCCTTGTGATGGACAACCTGAACACCCACCGGCTTTCGACGCTCTACGAGACCTTCGTCCCCGGAGGAGGCACTGCGCATCGCGGGCCGCTTCGAGATTCACTACACGCCGAAGCATGGCAGCTGGCTCAACATGGCCGAGGTGGAAATAAACGTCCTGCGCAGTCAATGCCTCGACCGCCGGATCCCGGACCGGGAGACGCTGTGCCGCGAGGTCGCGGCATGGCAGCGTGAGCGCAACGGCTCGGCGAAACCGGTTGACTGGCGGTTCAGGACCGAGGACGCCCGCATCAAGCTGAAGTCGCTTTACCCATCAGTCCAATGAAGTTGAGGTACTAGGCACTGTACCCAAAACATTTGACATTCCCGCGCCTCCGTGATTCCTGCCGGAAACAGTCCAGACAAGGAGTTCGAGGCATGAGCGGCGACCGACACGACATGACGGATGCGGAGTGGAAAATCCTCCGCTCCGTGCTTCCGCAGAAGCATCAGGGCCCGAAGCGGGTGCATGACAGGCGGGTGATGGACGGCATCTTCTTCGTGCTGCGCACCGGCACGCCGTGGCGCGACCTGCCGGAGCGCTACGGTCCCTACACGACCTGCTTCAACCGGTACAACCGGTGGAGCAGGAACGGCCTCTGGGAGAAGATAATGTCGAAACTTCAGGAACTTGCGGAAGGCGACGACAACGACGGCGACGGCGGCAGCGGGGAGCTTCGACTGCGCATGGTGGACTCCTCGTCGATCCGCGTTCACAAGCACGGCGCGGGCGCCCCACGGGACGGCGAGCCTCCCGAGGTCGGGACGGGCCGCGGCGGCAGGACCACGAAGGTCCACATCGGCATCGACGGAAACGAACTCGTGAAGGCCGTGCTCCTGACCCCCGGACAGGCGGCCGACTGCACGCAGGCCGGGGCGCTCCTCGAGGGGCTCGGGCCGGACGAGACGGTGATCGGCGACAGGGCTTATGACAGCAACGCCATCCTCGACATGATCGCGGAGGCCGGAGCGACCGCGGTCATTCCGCCGAAGTCCAACCGGAACGAGCAGCGCGGGCTTGATCGCGAGGCGTACCGGGAGCGCAATCTGGTCGAAAGATTCATCGGGAAGATCAAGGAGTTCCGGAGAGTTGCAACGCGGTACGACAAGACCGCGCGCAACTTCCTGTCCACAGTGCGCCTGGCCATCAGCCGGTTCCTGCTCCGGCGGGTCGCAAGCCGGTTAATTGAGTCCACAGCCTAGTTCGTCGCAGATTCTCTTTCAAAATACGGCCCGCCGCGCGGCCCGGGCCGCGCGCTCCAGCCATTCATGGGCATAGGCTGGAGGAACGTTTCCTCCGGCCACCAGGCCCGCCCAGGCATAAGCAAATTCATCCGCAAGGCTAGTCGCAAAACAGACGGGATCGTCGGCGCTCAGCGTAATCATCAGGCCGCGTTGTTCCTCTTTGTCAAAGGCGTCAATGAAGAACAAAGGTTGGTTCAGGGGATACCGTAACTGGCCGACAAGCAGATTTGAACTCGGATTGATTTCGATTGGTGTACGCCACTTCGCCAGCAGCCGTGCCAGCTCATCGCGGAGGGCCCTGAGCAGTTCCCCATCCTTGTCCGTCCGCACGCTGACCAGGTCACGCTTATCACAATCATATCGGCGAAATATCTCTGTCAAAAGTTTCCAATGTTTGTCGTCATAGCGTTTAAAGCGCCAATACCGGCCATCGATGCAGTTCCAGAGCCAAGGCTTGCCGATCTCTCGGACTACATTCACGAACTTCTCGGGTTTGAACTCGTTTTCCCATATCCGTAGGTGATCGCCGAGCTCACGACGTGCATGTTCAATGATAATTTCGGGGATATTATTCAACTTTCTCTTGAATACGAAGTCAAGCATCCAGGCCAAATCAAACATCCGTTCGAGGCGCGGTTGCAAGACTTCAGGGTTTCGAGAGCACCAATCGTCTGGATCCCATCCAAGTGCCAAGGCGTGACCTATACGATCCCCACGGCGCATGAGGCGCCACCAAAATGGCTCATGAATTGCGCGTAGTCCTGATAGCAGGTGACGGAAGTCTTCTCCAACATGAACAGTAACTCTCAGGGGTTCGACATGCGGACAAGTTAAGCATGCCGTTACCGATTCCGTGCGTACGTGATGAAGAGCCCACGTAACAGACCAAAGCGGACCGGACAGTTCCCGGCTTGCGACGTCCAGCCCCCGAATCGATTGCAACAATTCGGGTCGGTTTCGAATGGCCGCCGAAAGACGCATTGCCGTGGCATAGTGATTCCGAATCCGCGCACTCAATGGTCGCTCGGCATGACAATCTCTGATAAAATGAAGCGTCCAGGTAATCCGTGGACAGTCTACTTGCCCGCTGAGGCCTTTGTCGCTGCTTCGTATTTTCCGTTCCCGATTGCGTCTCTTCGCGTGGCGGGACAACTCGTGCATGTCATTTAACTTGGAGGGCCTGCCGGGCGCTTTTCGGAGTTCAAGTTCCTTCACGACCAGCCCGGTCTCGGACTCCATTGCCGCGGCGACTTCTTGACGTAAGTTGTTTTCGGCGACGATGTACTCGTCAAGTCTGTTGAAGCGTTTGGCAAATTCATCAAGCCCGGCTCGGGATGGGTCTTGGACCAGATGCCGATAGAGCATAACCCTTATGCGAGTCATCTGGACCCATATTTCCCGAAAAACCTCCCCTTGCTTCGATACATGGCTTCCGGTTCGCATCCACCGCAAGCAACGGCGATTGAACTCAAGTTCTTCACCAAGCCAATTATGTCTGCGGACATTCCTTGGCAATCGGCCTGCTCGCCCGAGAGCAAAATAGAATCTGGGCAATCTCAAGAACGCCGTCAGGTTGGAATCAACAAGTCTGGAACCTGTAGTGATCTTTCCTCGCCTCAGGTCGACGAGTGCTTGGCAAACTGATGGGCAACCATTCAAGATTATCGTCAGTTTGTTGAACCCGTTTCGCATCCAGTAGTCAAGCACCCGACGCGCAATGAGGGCCCGGCGTAGCCAGGACTTCCATTCAATTGAGTTCGCAAATCCGTCAGGTGAACTCTTGATTTTGTCGAAGACCGCGTGTTCGCCGAGTTCCGTCCAGATGTTTGCAAACGGGACTGCAGCCGTTGCATGGAGGTGCAGGTGCGCAGTTGGCTCGAGAACCCGCAGACTGGGATCTAGTATCCTGACCCGAGTCGAATTATTCTCGTCGGCCGCTGCCAACATGAGGTCGGAAGGCAATGCAAGGCTCATCCAGCGCCAACGGAGGATTTCTTCCCCCGGGCGATCATCATTTGCTCTCAGGCGAGCAGTTTCACCATCCCGCTCAAGAAACCTCTTTGCCTGACGTTGGAGGAACTCCTCGGTTCGTTCGCCCGGTTCAATTATGTCTTGGAACCAAGTATCTGCGGGCCCATGAACACCTAGTTCATGGAATCGCCGATCAAGATGGGAGGAAGACGCACAACTGCACGGTCTCGTGCAGGACGATCTAAAAGAATCGATACTCGCAAAGGTTGACGCAACAGCCTCTGCGCCTTCGAAGCCAATGCGAAATCCGGATGACGCCATCAAACATCACCTGCGGAGTTGTTTTTACTCACCTGCGAACTCAGTCCAAAGTAGTTCGCGACGTCATCGCGATTAACGCGGTCACTCCCCGAATCATTGACTGCAATTGCCAGTTCTTTCAATGACATTCGCCTAATAGACGTTTTTATCGGAATTGCACATTGAGTTACCACTTCAATACACTTCTGTTTGTCAAATCCCGTTCTTCGATAGTGTTCAAATTCATCCAATTCTTCATCCTCGAAGCCCAAATAAGTACTGCATAAGGCAAGCATTTTCGTTCTATCTGTTTCCTTTGGAGTGCTCGCCATAATTCGATCAACTCTTTCCGATTGGGGAAGGCCATCTTCTTCACATTCCCTACCATCCAAAAATTCCGACCAGGCAGCATAAAATTCAAAAGCGCTAGGTACCTCAGGTTTAACTGCAAAGTGCCGCAGTGTTCGATCCCACCTTCTGGATTCCTCAATCCACTTTGAGGGCGACGCTGGTACATTCTCCATCGGCCAAGGAATTACAAAACTTTCATGTTCCGCCCAAACGAGGCCCAACCCGTCGTAAGCAAGCCTTAGGTCGTTGACGAGTACAAATCTCGAAGGACACCAGGACGCAAGGTCAAGTGCCATAAGGTGTTCTGGTGGTGCTGAATTAAACGTTCTCCACGCGCCCGTCCTACCTGAACCAGGTTCGTCAAGTTTCTCTTCTTTAACAAAGTCCCAACCGGTAACCCATCGGATTCTGTCTCCATCGCGTGTTGTCCTCTCCAAAACCCTGCGAGGTGCCGGGACATAGACGGCGGGGACTCGATGAGATCTCTATGTGTTTACCAGTCAGATGTTCCAATTCACCTGCACTGCTAACATCAACAACTGCCTCTTCATCCTCTTTTGGATTCTCAATCGCAATTCCTACGTACTGGGCAATTGCTTCGACGCAAAAAGAACCTGCATCGCCTTCATTTGGAACGGTGCTTCTCCCAGCGATCGAAAAAACTCTGTACCTCCCTGAAAGGCCGCTTGATGCCTTGAATCACATGTCTGTTATGAAGAAACTCACTTAGCGTTGATGGATTGGTGTCAGTACTTCCCCACCACTTGTCCAACAGTTCCTTTAGTTTTGTGCCTTCACGCCCATGTGGTCCCCAATCCAAACCCTCCATTGTATCCAATCCAAGGCCGACAATCTGAAATGTTTGCGACTCTGGGATAGTTTTCTCACGCAACTTTTTCCCTAGGGAAAGAACGTGGGAACCGATTTTGTCGCCAACGAGTTCATTGATTGAGGGAATGTCGTGGGAAAACTCGCGGTAGAAGTCTGTCCCTAGTGCGAGGTCAGTGCCTTCAATGTCGCCAGTAAGAATATAGACGATCCGCTCGTGTCTCAGCACTCGAAGAGCGAGAAGCAATTCGCGGGTTCGCGCCACCTGTAGGTCCAAGTCATCAATTGGCAGGACTACTATTCCCCCAGGCGGCAACTTCAAAGAACGACAATCCAAATCGGAGTGGTTCAAGTTGTCTCAGCAACTGGTCCCAGGAAATTTTGCCACTTGCTTTGAAGGTTTTGCCAATTGAACTGTTGCTCGCCTTGCCAAACGAGATAATCTTCGACATCCCTGCCAGGCACTTGCATAAATTTCCCCGTTGACCAACCGGCTGCAGCAACCTGTTGGAGTTCACGGAATAGACTATTGAGTGACTGATCTGCTTGTCTGGATTCCTCAAGTTCCAGGAATATATGCGCGTTGTTGCCGGACTGGCTGTCAACAAGCGGAGCAAATGCCTGAATGATCCAATTGTAGAGGGACAGGTTCTGGGGTAGGGGATCAAAGTCAATTGGGTGTAATGCAAGTACGGTGTCTTTCATCGTTTCAAATTCGTTTTGTAGGTCAGTATCTTTGAAGAATTTGGGATCAAGCCATCCTTTAAGTAGGGTTAGCAGCAGTGATGTCTTGCCAGCCCCGCGGTTTCCGTCAATCATTATGATATTGTTTCTTCGGGCCCGTTCGAGTCTGTCCCTTCGTTGGTGCAAGGGACGATTGGGGTTCCCCTGTGATTTTGAATCTTTGGCAAGTTGTTTTACTTGCTTGATCAATCCATTGATCCCGCGAAGGGTATCTATCTCGATCTTCGTTAGAATGTCGGGCGGTAGGACACGCGTATCGTAGGCCAAGGTCCGTTGACCTTCATTTCCGTTGGAATTGTTGTAAATTTGGTTCGTCATCAATTCACTCCCCTGCTTCCACGCCCAAGTGCAACACCTACCAATTCCGCAGCGAGCGTGCAGCCCGGGCGGGGAAGATAGCCCGTCGATGGTGAATCCAAGCCTCAGAGCACCGGAGATCCTGGCCCGAGACGGCTGAAGTCCCGTCGAACCGGAGCGTAGCCGCGCTCTCGGATCGGTGCAAGCCCCGGCGAGGGGCCGCAGGTGCCCCATTTTTTCGCCGGATCGGTCCCTCCGGAACGCCCCGGCCGGGGTCATGCAGCCGAGCGTCTTCCTTGGACGCGCGTTCAGCCGGTCCGGGACCGCTTTCACTTGCGCGTCGGTCACCTTCCCGAAGGGTCAAGTCCCGATTCTGCTGGATAATTTGGAGGGGCGTGGTTCCGTTTTCGGGCTTTTGACCGGCCCGTTGGCCTGTTCGCACTCCTCGTCCAGGTCCGTCCTCACCTGCTCCGTTTGACGCCGCTCAAAGGCGGTCACCCCGATTGAGCGCCACTTCTCCGAAGCCCGGGTCATGGCCGCAAGCATCGGCTTGAGCACCGCCTTTTCCCCCATGCGTTGGGAATCACCTTCATGCGGCGGCGCTCCTCGCCGAACAGGCGCCCGGCAGGTTGGCGGTCCGGATCGCCTTGCGGTGCCGCACCGGCATCCGCAGATGCGCGATGCAGGCTTCGAAGCCGTCCTGGAAACAGGCCACCGCACTGGGGAACCCGCTCTCCCATTGCCGGACCGGACCGGCACCGAGATCGCGGGCGATGGCCCGGGACGGCGCCTGGCAGGCGGCACGGGCCTGCTCGCGGAACCCGGGCCAGGCCTCCGCGCGGGAGACCTTGGCCGCCAGGTTGCTCATGCGGCGGAACAGGCAGCGCTGGCGCTCCGAGCGCGGAAAGCGGGCCTCGATCGCCTTGATGATGCCGGGAGCGCCATCGCAGACCACCAGCAGAGGATCGCCGAGGCCGCGGCCCCGCATGTCCCGGAAAAGGCGGAGACCGTCTCGCAGTCCTCCTTCGAGCCCGACATGAGATGGAGCAGGACCTTTCGTCCTTCGCGGATCATGCCCCAGGCGGCCGGAACCGGCTCGCGCCGCTGGCCCGGGCGGACCCGCTCCGCGATGCCGTCGACGAACAGGCAGGCGATGTCGCAGCCGCCAAGGTCGCGAGTGGCGAACGCCTGGCAGTCCTGCCACAGCCGCTCTCCGGTCCCGGAGACCGCGGTGCGGGAGATCGGCAATGAGCCGTCATCATTGCGGAATGCGTCCTCGATGTCGCGCACACTCGGGCCGCGGGCCAGCATCTCCGCCGCAAGATCCTCCAGCGCCTCGCTCCGGCCCTTCAGCTGCGGCCGGATCTCCGAGCGGAACGGCTCGTCGCGGCCCGCGATCTGCGGCGCCGTGCAGTCCACCGTCCCTTCCGCGGTCTTGAGCCGTCCGGCACGATTGCCGTTGCGGCAGCCGCGGTCGGGGTCGCCGCCGTGCTCGCAGTGCCGCGTCCGAGCGCATCGCGGCTCTCCGCTTCCAGTGTCTCCTCGACGATCAGCCGGGTCGCCAGGCGCACCAGCTCGCTGCGGGCATCCGGCGCCGACAGGCGTCCTTCGATCAACTCCGAAAGGGTCTCGCGCGTGCGCATCGATCCGGGCATTCTCCTTTCCATGGGGGCGTGTCCTTCCGTCGAGGCCAGCGAAATGCCGGCGTGTTTGTCAATTCAGCGGAACCACGCCCCTCCCAAATCATCCAGCACAATTTAGACTTCACCCAGGGGAAATCCCGCAGGCGACGGACAGAGGGCGCGCCCGGGGGTCGGCGACAACCCTGCAGCGCGGCTCTTCGGACGCGCGTCGACTGCCGCCGCACGACCGGCTAGAGCCCGGCAGGAAGCGCCCCGGCCTGCGTGAAGCCGGCCGCCTGCCCCGGCGTCGGGAGCACGGCCATCGCCAGTTCGTTCCCGTCGATGCCGGGCGGACCTTCGCTGTCCGGCCGCCGCGGCTCGTCCCAGCCCTGGGAGGCTCGCCGCACCCGGTCGCGCCCGCGCCGTGCCTGCGGACGCGAATCGACGAGGAATCCGCCATGCGCAGGCGAAGCGCCCCGCTCCCGCCGCCGGCGCCGTCGTTGTTGTCGCCATCCGCAAGCCTCTGAAGTTTCTCCATGATCGACTCCCGGAGGCCGTGCCTGATCCACCGGCTGCAGCGGCTGAAGCAGATGCCATCGGGCGCGTTCGAGGTTCCTGCGGCAACCGCGCGGACCGGGACAGGCGCAGTCGTGGTTCAGGAAGCGATGCAGGACGCGAACCTCGAGCGTCCCGATCCCTGCCCCGTTCACCGACAACCATGCCATGAGGTGCAGGATCGTTCGGATGCACTTGCCCGTCAGCCCCGGGGAATGTCCCAGGGCCCGCAAACGCGCCTTGCAGTCCTGGACGATGCCCGGGCCCGGGTCATCGCTCGCATCGGGCGACGTTGCGTGCGGAATCATGGAAGGCATGCTGATTCTCCTTTCCAGTGTCAAAACCGGCAGGAGACAAGCATGTTCTTGTGGGAACCTGAGCCGCGCCCATTCCCTTGAAACTCAACGCCCGAAGCAGCTCAGGTTCCCATAATCTTAAGATTCCCATATCCCTTGTTGAACTGAGCCGCGTTCCGCGGCGGGTGGCGCTTGCAGGTGTTGTGTGCCCTGAACAACCGCCATCGCGCGTTTCACCGTCGTCTTTCGACGCATTGAGGCGTTTCCATCTCTCTCTCGCTTGGTGACACTCAGTCGTGGATGCACCGGTGTCGGCACCGGCACCGATGATGTCCACGACTGGCGACACTACAAGGGAGAAGACCCATGACACCTTTGCGCAAACGAATGGTGGACGACATGACCGTCCGCGGCCTGGCCGGGAACACGAAGCGTTTGTATCTCAACTCGGTCTCCGGGCTCGCGTGCTACTACAGGCGCAGCCCGGAGGAGATCTCCGCACAGGAGGTTCAGAACTACCTGCTCCACCTTCACGAGGAGCGCGGACTGACCTGGCAGAGTTGCAACTGTGCGCGGCACGGGATCCGCTTCCTGTACCGCATCACGCTCGGTCTGCCCGACCCCCATTTCTACGTACCAGGAGCCAAGACGCCTTCGAAGCTGCCCGAGATCCTCAACCACGACGAGTTGGTGCGGCTGTTTTCGGTCACCACCAACATCAGGCATCGTTCCGTGTTGATGACGGCCTATGCCGCGGGGCTCCGGGCCAGCGAGATCTGCCATCTACAGGTCTCTGACATTGATTCCGGTCGGATGTGCCTGCGCATCGACCAGGGCAAGGGAAACAAGGACCGTTACGTCCCGCTATCGGAGCGGCTTCTCACGCAACTGCGTGACTACTGGCGTCACCAGCGTCCGCCGACCTGGCTGTTCCCCGGCCGGTACAGTGACCGGCCGATAACCCGGCGCGGTGTGGGACACATCTTTCGTCGCGCCAAGGAGAAGGCCGGGATCACCAAGTCCGGAGGCATTCACACGCTGAGGCATTGCCATGCCACCGGGCTGCTGGAGGCTGGGGTCGACCTCCCGGTCATTCAGCGGCGTCTTGGTCATGGCTCGATCCGTTCGACCATGCGTTACCTGCATCTCGCCCGCGAGAAGACGAGCGCCACGCCGTCCCCGCTGGACCTGCTGGAGTTCCCGCACGCCGTTCCGGCCTGATCGGTGGCTCATGCAGACCACGCAGCGCCGGCCGCGCGGCCGGCGCTGGAGGTGGCCGACATCCTGCGCGCCCGCGCCGATACCTACGGTGCGGAGCATCCGCTCTCGTCCCGGCACCAACGGGTCGTGGATGACCTGACGCGCTGCCGCACGGCCGCGCTCGGCGGCTTCTCGACCCTCTGCGACCAATGCGGTGCGGTATCGATCCAGTATGCGTCGTGCCGCAACCGGCACTGCCCCAAGTGCCAGTCGCTCGCACAGACCCAGTGGGTCGAGAAGCAGTGCGCCAACCTGCTTGACATCGGCTACTGGCACGTGGTGTTCACGCTGCCGCACGAACTCAATCCTCTCGCGCAGGCCCAGCCCGCGCCCATCTACAAGCTGCTCTTCAAGGCCGCGTCCCGCACCCTGCTCGAATTCGGCCGCAATCCACGCTGGCTCGGCGGCGAACTCGGCATCACCATGGTGCTGCATACCTGGGGACAGAACCTCGGACAGCACATCCATGTCCATTGCATCGTCACCGATGGCGGCCTGAGCCCGGACAAGGAACGCTGGCTCTCCCCGGCCCGGAAGGGCTTCCTCTTCCCCACCCGGGCACTGTCGAAGGTCTTCCGCGGAAAGCACCTCGACTTTCTCGACACGGCACGCCGCAAGGGCGAGCTCCGCACCGATCCCGACAATGACGACGATCACGCTTTCGCGCGCCTGAAAGCCGCGCTGAGATCCAGGGATTGGGTGGTCTATGCCAAGGCACCATTCGCGGACACGGGCCAGGTGCTCGGCCATCTCGGACGCTACACACACAAGACGGCGATCTCCAATCACCGTCTCGTCGGTTTCGACGGCGAGAACGTCCGCTTCCGCTGGCGCGACTACGCGCACGGCAACACGGTCAAGGTCATGCAGCTCGATGCCGACGAGTTCATCCGCCGGTTTCTCCTGCATGTGCTGCCGCACGGATTCACCCGGCTGCGCCACTACGGGTTGCTGGCCAATCGCTTCCGCGCCAGCAAGCTTGCCCGCTGCCGGGAGCTGCTCGGCCAGCCGGAACCCGAACCGTTCGTGCCGGAGAACACCGAGGCGATGATGCTGCGCCTGACCGGGAAGGACATCACCGTCTGCGAACACTGCGGTCACGGCCCGCTGCGACAGATCCCGATTTCCAAGGTGCCGCCCGAGACCGCGTGGCAAGTCCCCAGGCCACGGCCGCCGCCATGACGATGCAGTCTCACCAGATGATCCGGACCCGATCCCGGTTCGATGCTCGACCCGGGCGGGCTGCTGTTGTGCGCATCGTTCCCGAAGTGGCAAAAAATGCCTTGGCGGGTGGCAATTTCGACGAATTATCCCTCTTGGGCCGTGCCAGGACCACCGCGGCAGCATCGATGCCAGGAGCGAAGCGCATCAAACCGGCGCGATAAAGCTCGCCTCAGCGGATAGAAATCCCATAGAAACTCACCGTCAGCGAGCGCGGCTCAGCTCAACGCTTTTATCGAACGTGCTACGCACGATCCATAAAAGCCTATTATGGGAACATTCCCATAAGGTTGGACTGATGACACCACCCTGAGGCGTGCCTTCTTCGGTGCGTTGCAGGACGCCATTGTCGAGCACTCCTGCCGCCAGCCATTTGTCGATCATCCGTCGGACAACGCCGTCGTTTATCCTCCGGTCGAGGAATCCCCGCAGGTGCTTGTGATCGATGCTGTCGAGGCATTTCGAAATGTCGGCATCGATCACCCATCCGAGGCCTTCCACGGCCAGTCCCGCCCGGAGGTCTTTCAACGCTCCGCGGGCAGAGTGGCCGGGCCTGAAGCCATGCGAGCACGGCAGATAGTCCGCCTCGCAGATCGGCCCGGCAGCATCGGCATGGCTCGCTGCGCCACCTTGTCCTCGCAGGTCGGGATGCCCAGCGGTCGCTGCCCTCCATCCGCTTTCGGGATGCAGTGCCGGCGTACCGGTGGGGCATGGCAACGGCCAGACTTCATCCGCCCCAGAAGGTCAGGCAGGTTGGCCTCCGCGTGGGTTTCGCAGTCCATCGCCGTCGCCCCGTCCGCTCGTGCGAGGTTCAGGGCCACGATCATCCAGTCAAGGTCAATGTGGTGGTGCAAGGTCGTGAACACCATGTCGGGGCACGTCTTCGCCAGTTCGGCTGTCCGGGCTTGTTTCGTTGACACGATGTCGAAGCTCGACGTCTCCATGTGTTTCCCTCCCCCGGTTCTGTCCATGCGACGCTCCGCTTCCCTCTACCGGGTCCCGACGGTCTCGGTTCCCCGCCTTCACAGGCATTGTCAGAGCGCTCAGACTCCCGATCCCGCATCCCGTGGGCTTGCTGTTTCGCCGTCCGGTACCGTGCGCATCCTGCAGGGTTCGCCCCCGCTCTTGACGCTCCCGACATCGTGCAGGTACGACGCCGGGCCGGGGTCTGGATTGATCTCGCTGGCCTTCCCACTCCAGCCTGTTCCTCACACGGACGGAACCGGGCCTCCCAGGTTCCCCGGCGGTCCATCTGCAGCTTTGCAACGTTCCCTCGACCCCGGACGGCCCGTTACGCCTCGCCATGGCGGCGTTTCCGGTGCTGCCCCCGCTAGCACTAGTCTCCCGAATCTCAAGTTCGCATCAAACATTTTCGCTTGCGCCGGGTCCGCTCATCTTGAGGCGGAACCTCCTGACCGACGCAAGGGTCTCGTCGGCGGACTTGACCCATTTGCAGGGCCGCGGGTTCTCGTTGTGCGCGTCGATGAACGACATGATGTCCGCCTCGAGTTCGGCGGCCGAGCGATGCGCGCTCCGCTGCAGCTTCCTCCCGGTCGGTTCCGCGAACCAGCGCCCGACCCGGTTCAGCCATGACGCCGAGGCCGGCGTGAAATGGACGTGCCAGTGCCTGCGGCGGGCAAGCCGTTTCCTCGCCTTCTCCGTCTTGTGCGTCGCGTGGCTGACCGTCGCCAGGTGCACGTCCAGCCCGTCGGGCACCGCCGCCTCGACCTCCTTGAGGAAGCCCGGGAACTCCGTGGCGCGATGGCGGCCGAAGCGCTTGCCGGCCGCCGCGCCGGTGGCGACGTCGAGCGCGGCGAAGAGCGTCGTCGTGCCGTGGCGGACGCAGTCGCGGGTTCTCCGCCCGGCCGCGCCCGGCGCCATCGGCAGGACCGGCTGCGTCCGGTCCAGGGCCCGGGTCCGCGGCTTCCCGTCCACGAACGGGACGACCGCGCGGTCCGGCGGGGCCATGCAGAGCCCCGCGATGTCCTGCACCTTGTCGACGAACAGCGGGTCCGTCGACAGCTTGAACGTCCCGCTCCGGTGCGGCTTCAGGCTGGACGCCGACCGGATCCGGCGCGCCGTCGCGTGCGACGCGCCCGTCCTCCCGGCCATGCTCCGGACCGGCCAGCGCGTCGCGTCCTTCGGCATCGCGGTCGGCGTCCGCCCGCCCGCCTCGGCCGCCTTCTCGTCCGTCACGGTGCGGGGCCGGCCGGACCTGCACTCGTCCGAGAGGCCCTCGATGCGCCTCTCGGCGAACCGCCTGCGCCGCTTTCCGACCGTGTGCCCGTGCACCCCGGCACGCTCCGCGACCTCCCTGCTCCGGAGCCCCTCGGCGCAGAGCAGGACGATCCTGCAGCGGTCGGACAGCGACCGCGGCGCCTTGTGCTTTCGGACATGCGCCTCGAGAAACGCCCGCTCCTCGGCGCTCGGCACCGCTTCCACCGCCTTGCCTCTCATCAAGCCGCCTCCTGCTCGTGTCATCTGTCGCCTTGATGGCAACTACTGTTACAGAAGACTGGGCTGTGGACTCAATTGACCGGCCTGCGACCTTGCAAAGGCCCGGACCTGTATTGGCGATCCGGATGGCCTGTATCGGAAGCCATGCAGGTCGGTCTCCGCCATTTCAATTCGCAGACGCTTGACTGGCTCGCCGGGGCGCCCTCCGTTCCGGCGGCCTGAGCCGGCACGCCCTAGGCCGCGAGCTGTGCGAGCGGACGGGCTGGCGCAACGCCCCGGGCCGCCTGTGCCTGTCGGCGGCGGCGAAGGCGCTGCCGGTTCTGGCGGAGCGCCTCGGGCTGGAGCTTCCGCCGCCGCGCGACGTTCCCGACCCGGCCGCCGCGCCCGCGGTCCCGGTCGGCGACGTTCCCGACACCCGGCTGGCCTGCGGCCTGGGGGATCTCGGCCCCGTCGCGCTCGACCCGGTGGACGGCGCCGGCGACCGGCGGCTGTGGGAGGCGATGATGGAGGCGCACCATCCGCTGGGATGGGCGCGGCCCCCCGGCGGCCAGCTGCGCTGCCGGGTCCGCTCGGAGCGCCGCGGCGTCCTCGGCGGGATCGGCTTCGGCTCGGCGACCTGGAAGCTGGCGGCGCGGGACGGATGGATCGGATGGTCCCCCGAGGCCCGCGCCGCGAACATCGGGCGCGTGGTCTGCAACCACCGCTTCCTCCTGCTTCCGGGCGTCCGGGTGCACGGCCTCGCGTCCGAGGTCCTGCGCATGGCCGCGGCGAGGGTGGCGGACGACTGGGAGGCCCGCCACTCCGCGCGCCCGGTGGCGGCCTGCACCCACGTCGGCCCGGAGCACTCCGGCTGCAGCTGCCACTGCGCCGGCTGGACCTGCGCCGGACGCGGCAGCGGACGAAGGGCGGCGGCCGGAACGGTGCGCGTGCTGGCGCTGGAGGACGGCTGGCGGGAGGCGCTGCGCCACGCGGAGCGCCGCCCGGTCGGGACGCTGGCCGGGGCGCATGACGGGGTGGACATCGACTGGGCGGAGCGGGAATGCGGGCGCTCCGGCCACACCGACGGGCGGGTGCGGCGGCGCATCGTCGACATGGGCCGGGCGTGGCTGGAGAACATGGGCGAGGAGCTGCCGGCGTCTTCCCGACGAAGGCGGCGAAGAAGGCCGCATGCCGGCTGCTGTCGAGCGCGGGGGTGTCCATGGAGCACGTTCCGGAGCCGCATTTCGAGGCGACCGCCGACCGCTGCCGGGCGGAGCCCCTCGTGCTGGCCATGCAGGACACCACGACCCTGAACTGCACCGGCCTGGAGGGGACGGCGGTCCTGGCCGAGCTCGGCGGCGGCGGCAGGGGCAGCGCCGGCATCCTGGCCCGCGCCGGGCTGGCGGCGGCGGCGGAGGGCCGGCCGCTGGGCCTGTTCGCCATGGACGCCGCCTTCCGGGACGATCCGGCGGACGACAGCGCCCGCTGGCTGGACGGGCTGGACCGCGCCCGCGAGCTCGCGGCCGCCTGCCCGGACGCGCGAGTGGTCTCCGTCTGCGACCGCGAGGGCGACTTCCGGCAGCTGCTTGCCCGCGCTGCGGAGCACGGCGACGCGATCCTGGTCCGCGCCAGCCGCTCGGCGCAGCAGCGGGTGATGGCGGCCGAGGGCAGGCAGAGGTGCCTGCGGGAGCACGCGGCGGCCCTGCCGGCCATCGCGGTGACGGAGACGGCGGTCCCGGCCTCCGGCGGCCCGCGCGCGCGCAAGGAGCGCACCGCCCGCCTGGAGATCCGCGCGGCGGAGGTCGCGCTGCCGCCGCCGGGGAAGGAGAAGGGCGCGGAGCCGCTGTCCATGCTCGCCGTCTCCGCCACCGAGACCGACGCCCCCGACGGCGCGGAGCCGCTGCACTGGCTGCTGCCGGCCAGCGAGCGCCCGGCGGAGGGGGAGGCGGACGCCGTCCACGCCGCGGAGGTGCTGGACTGGCACCGCCGAGGGCGGACCGTGGAAACGTGGTTCAGGACGCTCATGTCCGGCACCCGGATCAAGGACCGCAGGCTGAACGACGCCGAAGACCTGCGCAAGTGCCTGGCCTTCGACGCCGTCACCGCCGTCCATGTCGCCGACCTGACCATGATCGCGCGGGAAAGGCCGGAAACCCCGGCGACCGAGGTCTTTCCGGAGGAGGACATCGACCTCCTGCACACGCTGCTGGAGGCCCAGGGCCACAAGGGCGTCGAAAGGATCGAAGGGGACAGCGTCCCCACAGTCCGGAGCTTCGTCATCGACCTCGGGTGCCTCGTCGGGGCGCATCCCGCAAGGCGGCAGCAGCTGCCCGGGGTGAAAAAGGTCTGGCAGGGGCTCGAGAGGCTGAACTGGGCCATCAAGGTGCGCGATGCACTCGGCGAGAGAAGGCGGGAATATGATCACCTGCACAAGTGCGGGCTGTTGCAAGGGCGCCGGCCCCGCGACGATGCCGGAAACCAGGAAGTCAACAGACGTCGCCGTTTACCCGCTTACCGAAGAGGTGCGTCAGGAACGTGGACGCGGTGTTGCGGGGAAACGCGATCGCTGCCGTCATGGTGCCGTCTCCGTGTTGCCGGTGGTCGGGAACGGCGGGGATGCCCTCCCCCGGACATCGACCCGCCGCCCCGCTCACGGCCAAACTCTCCTCTCGGCGGCGCGGGAGGCGGTCGTGCACGGAGGCGCGGTTGCGGCGTTCCCGCCGGATCGGGACCGGGCTTGCGGCTGGTCGCGACGGGCGGCGTGCAGACGATGCGGGAGCGCGCGCGGCAGCGTGGCGGTACGGCGCCGACACCGTGCGTTATGCTTGACGTAATGCGGATACGGTGGCTACGGTGAAAACCGCGTGGCCGTTGTCAGGGGATCGGATGCGTCGTGATCGTCGGCTTCAGGGACAGGAAGACCGAGGCGTTCTATCGCGGGCGCCGGGTCGCGGCTTTCTCCGGTTTCGCGCGGACCGCCTCGCGCAAGCTCGACCAGCTCGACGCGGCCACCGGACTCGGGGACCTGGCGCGCCCCGGCAACCGTCTCGAAGCGCTCAAGGGCCGGCGCAAGGGGCAGTGGAGCATCCGCATCAACGACCAGTGGCGGATCTGCTTCGAATGGCCCGAGGGCAGCCCGGCCCGACCGGGGTGGAAATCGTCGACTACCATAGAGAGGAGGCACATCATGCGCGACCCAATCCATCCCGGCGAGACGCTGCGTGAGGATCTCGACGCGCTGGGGATGAGTGCGGCGGAGCTTGCGCGCCGCATCGAGGTGCCGGTGAACCGCATCACCGAGATTCTCAACGGTCGGCGCGCGGTCACAGGCGACACGGCGTTGCGCCTGGGGCGCTTCTTCGGGACGTCGGGCGAGTTCTGGCTCAACCTCCAGAAGCTCTACGAGCTGCGGCGCGCGGAGCGGGAGAACGGCGCGGCGATCGCCCGGCTGCCAACCCTCGACACCGGCAAGGACCTGCACGCCGCTGGCTGACCGGCGCCAGCCGGCCATACGTATGGTGGGGACGGACGTTTGGTCGGGATTGCGGCCGAGGATGTCGGCGACCGGCACCGATGAGGCGTTGATCGAGTCCCGCCAGCAGTTCTCAATTTGAATTTCTTGAGTAATAGGGGCAACTTTCCGGGAATTGCCGCCGGGTTTGGGGTCGCGTTCCGGCTTTGCCGGGCCGGGGCGTGTCAGGCTGCGGCGCGCTGCCTGACGAGGTCGGCGAGCCTCGGCACGTCGGGAGCGCCGGCTACGCCGAGGCGGCTCCTCAGGCAGTCCCGGCACGGCACGCCGAGCTTCCCGCAGGTCTTCTTCGCTCCGATGCAGGCATCGCGCGCCGCCCGCCCGGCATCGCTCCGCGTCCCGAACGAGACCTTGCGCCGGGCGGCGTGGTCCCGGATGTCGTTCCCGGCCCTGTTGGCGTGGAGCGGCGTCTCCGGACGGCCGGGCACGCGCAGGAGCTCGTCCCGGTTCGCCGCCAGCCTTTCGAGCAGCCGGTCGAGGCTGGCGCAGCCGGCGGCCGTGCCGAAGATCCGGTCGAACCGCTTCTCCATGACCAGCTTGCGAAGCGGAGTGGGACGCTTCCGGCAGCGGCAGAGGCTGCGGTACAGCCTCCATACCCTGTCAAGCACCTTGTCGACCCGTTCATGCTGGCACGGGGCGCCTCCGGTCGGCCTGGCGATGTTCCGCTCGGCGTGGAGCCGGCAGAGCGCGTGGAGGTCGCCGACGTTGAACTGCCCGGCGTCGTCGACCGGGATCACGGTTCCGGCAATGCGTCCCGCATCGCGGACCGTCCCCCAGAGCGCGCCCTCAGTGGCGATCTTCGCCGGATCGGGCGACACCGTCATCCCGGCAATGCCCAGCGCCTCGAGATGGGCCCGCCAGCCGTCGCCGTCGCCGAAGCGCCGCCGCTCGTGGCCGGCGAGAAGGTCGATCACCCTTCCCGACAGGTTCCGCTTCCGCATGCAGTCGAGCGCGGCGTCGTTCATGGTGCAATCCTCCTCTCCCGCGCAGGGACGCTCGAGGAAGTCGAGGCGGCTCTTCGAGCCGGTCGACCGGAAGTGCACGAAGAGATCGTTGCCGATCGCCGTGCAATAGCCGTTCCCGGCCTTGTGGCGGGCGCCGGTGTCGTCGACGTTGATCCACGCCGCGGTCTCCAGGCCGGCCCGCAGCACCTCCTCCTGCTCCCCGGCGATGCCCCCGGCATCCG
Source organism: uncultured Amylibacter sp. (assembly GCA_963662815.2). Taxonomy (GTDB): domain Bacteria; phylum Pseudomonadota; class Alphaproteobacteria; order Rhodobacterales; family Rhodobacteraceae; genus JAPPHA01. The sequence continues at coordinate 3,416 of CAXXWA010000008.1, read as the reverse complement.
CGGTCGGGAAGCGCCCCGCCCGGCGCTCGGAGATGTCCAGGCCGATCGCGTTGAGCATTTCCGCGATCCGCCCCGCCGTCGGCCGGCACTGGTGGCACGGCATGATGGCCAGGGCCTGGCGCAGGGGCCGTGCCGCTCGCGCCCCGCCGCCGCCCCCGGCGGCAGCGGCGCCACATGCCGGCTGCCGTCGGGAAACTCCCAGACCTCGCGGCGGTACGCGGCCTCCTCGGCATGGAGCACGATGTCGCGGACCGTGTGGTCCTGGCAGCCCTTGTGCACCGCGCCCTCGGGCACGTTCCCGAGGCTCACGGTCTCCTCGCGGCGGCGCAGGTTCGGGTTCCGCCGCCGCGGGCCGCGGCCTCTCTTCTTTTCCTTCTCCGACCGGCCGGACCCGGAGGAGCCCGGCGGCGGGCCGTCCGCGTCCGCGTCCGACGCGCCGGGGCTGTTCGGCTTCAGGTCCGGACGGCGCGGGAGCTTCTTCAGCCGCCTGATCTCGTCCTCGAGCTCCCGGATCCGCTCGGCCTGCCCGGCGAGCCGCCTGTCCTGCTCGGCAAGCTGCGCGTCCCTATCGGCAAGCCGGCCGGCGAGGTCGTTGAACTGTGCGTCCCTCTCCGCAAGCTGCGCGTCCCTCTCGGCGAGCAGGGCCCGGATGGCCGAGAGCTCCGACCTGAGCGCTGCAAGGCCGGCAACCGCGCGGCGACCTGTTTCCGAATCATCCATGCCTCTTTGGAATCACAAAACGACTCGCGGGGGAATCCCCTGAATCCTGCGGCAATTCCCGGAAAGTTGCCCCTATTACCCCCCCCCCTCCCAGTAACCAATTGAATCTATTCAATTAACGTTGGGACAGTAGTGGTGCGATACCAAGTTTGCCAAATTCTAGATTTCATGGTAAGTAGGTTTCATGAAAACTGGCAGTCGCCCGATACCAGTGCCGGAGCAGGACAGTACACTGCAAGTCCAGGTGCCTGCATCGACAAAGCAGGCTATTCACATCCGTTCCGCCGAGACGGGAGATCCCATGCGCGTTTTGGTGTTGAGGGCGCTCGCCGCTTACGGTTTCCCGGTTCCGGAGGAAGCGATCACAGACCGTCGCAAGCCCCAATGAGCGATGCATTGACCTTCTCTGCCTACCAATCCGCGGCGCAGCGAACCGATCAGCGACGCGGCGTCGATGGCGGCATGGTCTTCCCGTTGCTGGGTCTGTTTGGCGAGACCGGCAGCCTTCTCAGCGAAGTCAAGAAGAAGCAGCGGGATCCGGTTGCGTACCTAGGCTACGAGGAGAGCGTCCTGGAGGAGCTCGGCGACGTCCTTTGGTATCTCGCCGCCGTCGCGGATCGAGCGCATCTGGCTCTGGCGGATCTTGCGATCAACCTTGATCGCGATCTTGCGGACTGGCAGCCCGAAGGCAGCGTGGACTTGACGTTCGCGGACGTTGAACACGCCACGCAGCCGATTGCCGACGCGCCCTCACCGCAGTTTGAAAGCGCCCTGTTGCGATTGTCAGCAGAGGTTGGTCTTCTAATGACCGACCATAGTGCAGGGCGCTTGCAAAAGAACCAATCAGCACTTAAAGGGCGTCTAATTGGCGTTCTCCGCGCCTTGCGAACCGCCGCGCACGAGGCTGGCGTTCCCCTCAGCCGAGCAGCAAGATTTAACCTCGCAAAGATTGATGATCGCTGGCCGCAGGCAAGAGTCGCGCCGCCACTCTTCGATGACGAGTTCCCTGTAGTCGAGCAGCTTCCTCGAATACTGGTCATTGGTATCGCGGAGGTAGAGCAGGAAGGCAGGACGGTTTCCATACTGACCCGAGATGGCACGCCGGTCGGAGACCCCTTGACTGACAACCGCGCTGAAGACGACGACTATCGGTTCCATGACGTTTTCCATCTGTCCTACGCCGCGCATCTTGGCTGGTCACCGACCCTGCGCCGCCTGCTGATGGTCAAGCGAAAGAGCGACCCACTCGTTGATGAGGTGCAAGATGGCGCGCGTGCGATCCTCATTGAGGAGGGCATCGCAACCTGGATTTTCAATCACGCGCAGCGTCTGGCGCTGTTTGAGGGCATTGATACTTTGGACTATTGCCTGCTCAAGTCGGTTCGGCGGTTCGTGTCCGGCTATGAGGCAGAAAGTTGCCCGCTTTGGCTTTGGGAGGAGGCGATCTTGAAAGGATACGAGGTATTTCGAAAGGTCTGTGTGCACCGCGGCGGCAGCGTTGGCATAGACCTGAATGAGCGCAAGATTTGGTTCGATGCACCATGACGCAATCGGCGACTGATTTTGCCGACGCGCTCAGTGCCATTCAGCTAGAGCACGTTTTCAACCCCTATACAGATCACTGTCCGCATTTTGATCGCAGCGACGCCGCCGCCCGTCGGCGGCAGAACCTCGAGCTCAGCCTCAAGACTGCTGTCGAACTTGAGGTCAGGACAATCTGGATTGCGCGCGACCTCGGCTACCGCGGCGGGCGCCGTACCGGCTTGGCCTTGACGGACGAAATGCACCTTGATGCCTACAGCACCCTTTTCCGTGGCCTGCCGGTCGAGCGAGCGACAAAGGGACCCCCGGTCGGCGAGCGAACCGCTAATACGATCTGGCGGATGCTGGCGCGGATAGGCGAGCCCGTCTTCCTCTGGAACGTCTTCCCTTTTCACCCTCATGAGCCCGACGACCCGATGACCAACCGGTGTCATACTGCCAAGGAGCGGAGTGCGTCCAGTTGGGTCTTGCATGCATTGATCGATCTGCTTGGCCCCGAGAAGATGGTCGCGATCGGCGGCGATGCGCACAGGGCGGTCGGAAGCATGGGAATCGACAGCATCCACGTGCGGCACCCGAGCTATGGCGGCCAGAACGTGTTCATCCGCCAGATCGAGGAGGCCTATGACCTGGAGGAGAACATTGCGCCGGACTTGTTCAGGCAGCCCGCCGACTGGTCAGGATCTCATCGCACTCCGTGACAAGCTTTCGCACGTCGTTCCTTCCCCATTTCCCGACACCGTTCTTGCCGGGACTGGTCTCGAGGCTTGCGCTGGTGGAATTCAGGGTTAGCGTCCCGACTTCAAGTCCCGCTTCGCGCGCAATGAACGCCTGCAAGTCGACAAGACCCAGAATGTTCCCGAGGGTCTTCTGGACGTAATAGTGGTTGCGGTAGGTTGCGTAGATGTGCAGCCGATTCATTTGCTTTTCCGGCTTGAGCTCCACCAGGCTCAGACACGGTCGATTGCGCACGTTGCGCATGAGACGCGCGGGGTCGCTTACAACCAGCTCGTACTTTTCAGTGTGAAAAACTCCTGTCCGGGCTTTGCTTAGCATCTCGATCACGATGGCCAACTGGTTGATCGGCTTGCCGCCGTTCGGGTTTGGCCAAGCCACGAACCGTTCGAAGTATCGGCCCCAACCGGAATTCATCG
>CAXXWA010000007.1:0-22178 GCA_963662815.2 uncultured Amylibacter sp. | reverse complement strand
ACGGGAATTCATGAAACGGCCACCAGCGGGCTGGTCGATCAAGAGAGGAGAAACAAGATCAAGACAATCTCGAGACACCTTGCCGCAACGGGGCTCGCCGTTGCGACGCTCGGCATTGCGGTACCGGTTTCGGCCGAGTGCCCGACGGAGCCGGTCCAGTTCATAGTGCCCTGGCCGCCCGGCGATTTCGAAGATGTCCTGACGCGCTGGCTCGCCGAGGACATGCAAGCGGAAACCGGCGTTCCGGTCTCCGTCGTGAACAGGCCGGGCGGCGGGGACGGCCCGTTTCCCGGCGCGTTTGAGGTGCTCGAAGCGCCGGCCGACGGTTCCGTTGTCGGTTCCTTCGTGATCGGCGTGCCGGTCGTTGGGCCGAAACTCGGGGTCGGCATCGAGGAGGATATTTTCGAGGCAGTCGGCATCTTTCTCACGTATCCCTTCGTCCTGGCGGCAGGCGAGGGCGCGCCGTATTCGGACATGTCCGAACTGGCGGCGCATGCCATGGACAACGATGTCGTGCTCGGTCATTTCGGTGCCGGGTTGGCGCCGACCCAGGCGAGCTTCGAGTACGCCGGCGACTCGGCGTTCGACATGCTTGACTGCAACTCGCTTCATGCGGGCGACGCCGATGTCATCGAAACGACGCTCGCGCTCATCGAACCCTGCCTCGAAGACATCAAGATTCTCGCGAACATCGGGGAGAGGCGTATTGGCAAGCTACCGGACGTCGGCACGCTTGCCGAACAGAGCGGGATCAACGACCTTGAACTCTGGAACGGTCTGTTAGTGAAGAAGGGCACGCCGCAGGAAGTCAAGGACAGGCTTGCGCATTTCGGCGAGAAGACCATGATGCGCGAGCGGGCGATGCAGTTGATGCGCGACACAGGCGCGCGGATATACTGGCAGGGCGCCGCCGACGCGGAGGCGAGGGTCGTCGCCGACCGGTCGAAGAATGACGGGTTCGCGAGAATCAATGCGAACTGACGCAACCCGCACGTCGCCGGGGCGGGTTTCCGTCTGCCCCGGCCGCGACTGCTGAACCCGGCCGGGCGGCCTGCTCATGAACGCGATCCGGTTGGGAATTCTCCAGGTCAATCATGACAAGAGCGTCTCCATCGGCGAACGGTTCCCGGATGACGCTCACCGGTTCAGGGATCTCTTCGACCGCCTCGCGCAGCGCTTCCGCTACCGCATCTACATGACGATTGGCGGCGAATTCCCGGGGAGTGTCGACGAGCAGGACGCATTCCTTATCACCGGCAGCCCGCTTTCGGTCAGGAACAGGCCCGGCTTCCTGCCCGGCCTCTTCGACTTCATCCGTGCCTGCGATGACGCGAGGAAACCTCTCGTGGGCGTCTGCTTCGGCCATCAGGCCATTGCCGCAGCCCTGGGCGGCAAGGTCGAGAGGTCCGCCGCGGGATGGAACGTCGGCGTCGAGAAGACCGTGTTTGCCGCAACCCGGCCGTGGATGGATCCCGTCGCGGACCTCGACCTCTTCGTCTTTCACGAGGATCAGGTCACGCAGGCGCCGGAGGACTGCGACATCCTCGGCGCGAGCGCCGCGAACCCGTGCGCATGCCTCGCGCGCGGCGACCACCTGTTCACGACACAGTCCCATCCCGAGTTCGACGTGCGCTTCATGCGCGCGCTCCTGGCCGAGGAGCGCGGGCTCATCGGCGACGCAGTTCACGCGCGCGCGTCCGCGGACCTCGACCGGGAAACCCGGGGCGACGTTTTCGCCGCCTGGTGCGCCCGGTTCTTCCGCCGGGATGCCGCCGGTCCGTAGCAGTAGTCGACGACTGTCGCTCCGACATCGCCGCGCGGCCGGTTCCGGACCGGCGCTCCGCAGCCAGCGGAAGCGACAGGGAGTCACTCAGGAGAACGAGATGGCGACGAACCGCATCCGGAGCCTCTTCTGCGATCTTCACGGCCTTCCCCGAGGCAAGTACGTGCCGCCCGCAGTGGCAGACGGCGGACGCATCGGCTTCGCAATGGCGGTCTTCGCCGTCTCCCTGGACCGTGACCTGGTCACCGTCCCCGGCACCAGCGTCCAGGAGGGTCTGCCGGACATGGAACTTGTCCTCGACGGGGAGCGCCGCAGGAGCTGGCAGGAAGGAACGGAGACTTCCCTTGGCTACCTTCAGGCAGGGGGAACTCCGCTCGGACTCTGCGCGCGTTCGGCGCTGAAGCGCGCCGTCGCTGGGTTCGAAGCCTCGGGCCTTTCGCAAAGTATCGGAATCGAGCTTGAGGCGTACGTCTTTCAGCAGGACGCGGACGGGGTCTGGCGTCCCTATTACGCGCCCGGCGCGCATGTCTACGACACGGGCTCCGCGAACGATCCGCGCGGACTCGTCTACGCGCTCTGGGAGACGGCGCTCAATTGCGAGCTTCCGATCGAGAGCGTGAACGGCGAGTACGACAGCGGCCAGTTCGCGTTGACGCTCCGCTTTGCCGACGCGCTCAAGGCATGCGACGACGCGTTCCTTTTCGGGACCATGGCGCGCGAGGTCGCCGCCGGGATGGGGCTCCTGCTGTCCTTTCTCCCGAAGCCGATTCCCGATCACGGCGGCTCCGGCCTCCATGTCAACTTCAGCCTTCTCGACAGCACGGGAGACAACGCGACTTGCCGCGACGGCGGGCTGCCGGCATCGCTAGGCAGTGCGTCTCCGGGCTCATCCACCACCATGAATCGCTTGCCGGGTTCCTCGCGACGACAGTGAACGGCTGGCACCGGCTTCGATGGCCAGCTACTGGGCGAACTGGGCTCGCGACCACAGACTGGTCACGGTGAGGACGTCAACGGCGTCCCCGCGGACGGCGCGGCTCGAGCACCGGATGGCGGATGCTGCGGCAAATCCGTATCTCGCGGTCGCCGCGGTGCTGCAGGCGGCGAAACTGGGAGTTGATGCAGAGGAGGATTATCGGCTTCCCGCCGAAGAGGACTTTGACGGCCTCGAAAACGTTCGTGCGACGCGGCACGTTCCGTCAAGCCTTCTCCGCGCTCTCGGAGGCGCTCGACGGCGACAAACAACTGCGGCTGCACTGCTCTGCGACGCCCTGATCGCCCTCAAGCGCAACGAAACGCAGCGGCTTTCTGGTAAGTCCGTCGACGGCGTCCGGGAATTCTATCTCCCGTTCATCTGAGGCTCCAGCACAAGGGATCACGGGACCGCGCCCGGTCCCGGCGCGATCGCAAAGCTGATTGCAGGGCGTCAAGCGCTGCGACGGTCGGCAGAACAGCCGGACCCGGTTTTCCGGCCCGCGTCGAAGGACGCGGCTTCAAACGTCCGTTCAGCTGCCCCCGGCCGTCCTCCCGAAATCGACCCGAACCGTCACGATGTCCAAGTTGTTGTACTGCTGATGATGAACGGATGAGGCGAGATGGCGCAGAAGCCTCAACGATAGTTCCCTCTCCGCGTGGGGATGGTCGATTCGCTCGCCGAGCAGCGAGATCCGGTCCTGGATGTTGTCCTCGCCGGGTGCGGCGATGAACTCCAGGACGGCGCCTTCGGACTCCTTTCGCGCGATCACGAGCAGGCCGCGAACCGAGTCGTCTTCCGCGTCTCCGCCTTCATTGACGAGCGTAAGCAATGTCTCTTCGGAGACGCTGTCGAGGCGGCCGGACATTTCGCTGTCGAAACCGCTCTTTCTGGCAAAGTCCAGAACGAATTCCCGGATGTCGGGCAGCGACGCGATCTCGCAGGACACCTGGGTCCGCCGACGGCGCGGCCTCGTCAATTCCATGAACAGCGTCATGACGATGGCCACGAGACCGCCCGCGGTCATTCCGTTGTTGAGGAGACCTCCCGCGAACTCGGCAAAGTACTCCGGAGCGATCCATCCGCTCTGGAAGGACACTCCGATCCAGAAGGACACTCCGGCGATCAGTCCCTTTCGGTAGTCGATGCCGTCCTGAACGACGACCTTCATGCCTAGAACGAACAGCATCGAGAGCAGGACTGTCACGTAGGCAGCCGCGACCGGACCGGGTATTGCGAGGACGACTGCAAGAACTTTCGGGAGAAATGCGAGGACGATGAACACCGCGCCGAGGACGATGCCGACGCGGCGCGCGGCCACGCCGGTCAGTTCGGTGACCGCGACGCTGGTCGAATAGGTCGTGTTCGGCATGGTTCCGGCGAGTCCGGACAGGAGATTGCCGACGCCGTCCGCAGTGACCGCGCCCTGCACTGATCGGTAGTCCACAGCGCCGGGACGGCGCCACGACACGCGCTGTATTGCGACGGAATCGCCGATGGTCTCGATGGCGCCCACGATTGTCACGAAGACGAAACCGGGCAGAAGCGTCCAGAAGACCGGCCCGAAGCTGAGATCGAGGCCCGGCCACTTGCCCTCGGGAAGGCCGACCCAGGACGCCTGCGACACAAGGTCCGTGTCGTAGAGTCCGTAATACCCCGCAACGGCCGAACCGGCCGCCACGCCGATGACCGGCGCCCAGAGACGAATCGCGCCACGCGCGGTCAGCGCAATGCCGGCGATGACAAGAATCGTCGCCAAGGCGCTCAGAGGCGCTGCCGACGCCGAAACGCCCTCGGGCACCTGGGTGAGAAGCTGGGCAACGATCGGCATCACCGTAACCGCGATCAGCATGATGACGGTGCCCGAAACCGCAGGAGTGAGGACGCGGCGGAAAAGCGAGAGCCGCCACGCTAGCGCAAACTGGTAGAGCGCCGATACCGCGACAAGCGTCGCCAGCATTGCCGGACCGCCCTTCGCGAGAGCCGTGACGGACACTGCGATGAAGGCGCCAGACGTGCCCATGGCGAGAACGTAGCCGGCGCCGACCCGGCCGACGCGCGCCGCCTGCAGGATGGTCGCCACACCGCTGACGGCGACAGCCGCGAACACGGCCCAGGACAGGTACGACTCGGTTCCTCCGGCGGCGCGCACGACGAGCGCCGGCGTCAGGACGATTCCGGCGATCATCAGAATCGCGAGCTGCAGTCCGAGCCCCATGGTAAGCGGCATGGGCGGCTTGTCGTTGGCCTCGTACCTCACGCTCGACCGCAGGTCGCTGTCGCCCTCCGCCATCTCCGCAGCCCTTCCGACCAGGTCAAGGTCAATCCACCTACAACACCGCCAGCCACTTCCACAAGTGCAGGCGGCCGAGCGGGTGCGTCCCGATGCCCCTTGAGAGGCCGCCGCTCGCCCGGAGGTTGCAGCACCGGGACGACCATGCAGCTTCCGTTCACGTTTCGCGTCGCTTGAAAGAACCGCAATCCATCGTTGCGATACAAGGCCTCGTTTCCGGATCGAGAATCTTGAACACGCCGGAGAAAGTCCGGAAGCGACGCAAGGGATTGCTATTTCGGGTGACGTCGGGATGCACGCGTGCGGATGCGCCCGCTGATCAGGCGGCATTCCGGAACAAGGCGGCGAGCACGGGCCCTTCGGTCCGATTGCGCGCGCTGTCTCATGCTCCGTCCGCGGAAAGCCCCCGCCGGATCGGCGCCGCTCCGGCATCCGGCCGCCCGTTGGCGCGACGGGAACGCGGCAAATCGCGCTTTCCCGGGGAACCTGCGTCCGAGGACCGCAGCGGACGCCGCCTCGGCTGGCGCGACGGGAACGCGGCAAATCGCGCTTTCCCGGTGCGCCCGGAAGCAGGAGGGCAGCTGCTACCGCGCGGCGGGATGGACGGCGATCGGCGCCACGGCCTCCCGCGCGGAAACTGGGTCAATCGGCCGCGTTTTCACGCAAGAGATGCGCAAGCACCGCATCGGCGGTGCGGCGATTGACCGCCAAGACCGTGTCATGGAGTATTGCCAGCCGCAGCAACGACTTGACGTCCACGTCATGGGGGAGCGCCGACAGGGGATCAATGAAGAATACCAGCGCGTCCAGCCGTCCTTCTGCGATCATCGCGCCGAGTTGCGCGTCGCCGCCGTGCGGTCCGGATAGCAGCCGCGTAACGGGGAGGCCTGCTTCTTCGAAAAGCCTTCCGCCGGTGGTGCCGGTTGCGAACAGTTCCATCTTCGAGAAGGCAGCGGAGTTGTTCCGCGCCCATTCGACGATGTCCGCTTTTTTCGCGTCATGGGCGACGAGCGCAAGCCGGACGGTCATGGTTGCCATGCCTCTGCGGCCGCGGCGGGAACGCCTCTCCGGGGAGCCAACCCGTGCGGCGGGAAGGGATTCGGCCAGGCAGCACCCGGAACCGACAACCACCCACCCGAGCGCAGAATCCCAAACGGCACAGGAATCGGGCTGCCGCGCGACGAAAATGTCGCGCAGCGGGGTGCGCAACGCCAGACCCCGTGCCAACGGAAGCCGGCGTCGCGAACACCTCCCGCGGCGGGTGGCATGGAAATGTCGTCTTCCGGCCTTCGGCGGATCGTGGCGGAACTCCAGATCATTGCGTGAATTCCTTGAAACAGGCCCGGACATCCATGGACAACTTGAGGCTACGGCCCGCAACCTACTCCGGGTTGGAAACCGTTGAAAGGGCGGCCAGCGCCAATACCCGGAGAACTTCCAAGACCGTGTCCGAGCCTGAGATTGCGGCACGCCCCTGCCCCGGCAGCATGCTCTCGTCGGAAACGCGCAAGATCGCCAAACGCCGCCACAATCGAGTCTTCAACCCGAACGATCATGGAAGGCGTTGCACTTCCGCCCCAACCGTCATGAAATTCCGATTATGCGGCCCGTATCGCCGCTGCATCATGCGGCGCGGAGGCAACACGATGGCTGCATGCCTGACGGCGAGCCCCGGGCTTCGCGAACCTGAAACCTGTCCGGGACCGGACGGCACCGAGCCCCGAAATGCTCCCGGCGCTTCGGGGTTGCGAACGCGCATCAGGATGCATCTCCGCCCCTCGCGGAATGCGGCTGCAGAACACGTCCGGTCCCGCTGCCTCCGCATCGCCGGCAATTCCGCAATTCTCGTTTTCCGGCATCCCTTCGCGCATTCCGCAACTCTACAATCACGGGAGTCCGTTTTTGTCCGCCATTCGGAAAAGTCAAACGGGATAGGCAGGAGACTTGCTGCATGAAATCACAGCTCAGAGGGGTCGCTGGCGGGGACATGCGGTGCCAGACGCATGATCGAAAAAATTCTTCGATGGACGGCCGGCCTTACGCCAGCCTTTTCCTACATCCTCCAAGGATCAACAGTCTTCAGCCCCGCCGCCTCCAACGGCGCGGCGTCCCGCGTAGCCACCATCATGCCGTTGGCCGCGGCGGTGGCCGCAATGTAGCCGTCGGACACCGGAATCGTCCGCCCATCTGAGCGAGCCTTCGCCATCAACTCCGCATAAGCCTGCGAAGCCGGCAGGTCGACCGCCAGCACACGTCCGGCGAACATCGGCAGCACTTGTCGCTCGAGATCTTCATGCAGACAGTCCCGGCGGCGGTCAGCCGGCAGCGATCGCACGCCGAAACGCAGTTCGGCCACTGAAATGGCGGACAGATACAGCGTTTACAGTGCCTGCGCATCGAGCCATGCGGCGACGCGCGGATCCGGCGCCCTGCGCAACGGCTCAGACATCACGTTGGTGTCAACTAGAATCATTCCAGATCGATCGGGCGGGCCGGAGCGGCGTCGCGCTGCGCGAAGCCCGGGAAATCGTCGCCCGTCAACCCGGCGCGCCGGCCGACGGCGGTCAGAAGCGCCCCCAGCGCGGCGCGCCCTTCCGGAAGTACCGTTTCCGCCAGGATGGCGCGCACCTCGGCCTCGGTGCTGCGGCCCCTCAGGGCGGCCCGAACGCGCAGGGCGCGATGCACCTCGTCGGGCAGGTTGCGCACGATCAGCATGGCCATAGTCGAATCCCAGTCAAGAATTCAATGAATGCAATTCACTGATGTGACAGCAATCATGCAAGCTCCAGAACATGGTCAGTCAGGACCCGTGTCGGGCGTGACGACGGATTCGACGTGCGTTTTCGTCGCAATGTCGGAAAGGAAATGCGATGTCGGAAAGGCGACGTTGACCGCAAATGTCGGCTGGTTTTGTGCCTGCCGTGCAAGCTTGCGCGTGCCGATGGTCGATCTCGATCCTCAGTTCAGCCCGAGTCATTACGTGCTCGGCAATGACCGTTTCGAAAGGCACCTGAAGAAGAAGAGGCCAACAATCGTCAACATTTTCGAACAACACACGCTCGGAGTCACAGAAAGGGACATGCTCGGAAAAGAGGCAATCGCGGAAGCTCATGAACGGAACGAAGGCAGCCCTGTCGCGAAACATCTCGGTCGTTCTCAGGGATGTCCCGTAGTGGCGCGCCCTTCCCGGCCAGCCTTGCAATGGCGACGTCAGCGTCCGAGGCTGCGGCGAACCAGATCGGGCAGCTGACTCGGAAGGTCGGCCACCGCCACCCCTCGCTCCTCCAATGCGCGCCGCTTGTCATCGTAGCCGCCCTTGCCGCCCCGGACGATCGCGCCAGCATGGCCCATCTTCTTGCCTTCGGGCGAGCTTCTCCCGGCGATGAACGCCGCAACCGGTTTCTTCATTCCGGCCGCGACCTCGGCGGCTTCTTCCTCCGCGCTGCCGCCGATTTCGCCGCAGATCACCACGGCTTCGGTTCGTTCGTCGTCGGCGAAGAATTCGAGCGCCTCCGAAATCGACGTGCCGATCATCGGGTCGCCGCCGACGCCGAAGAAGGCGGACTGCCCGAATCCCCGGCGCGCCAGTTCCAGGCAGACGAGGGTGCCAAGGCTGCCCGAGCGCGAAATCACCCCGACGCCGCCCGGCCGGAAGACGTTCGCATTGAACGCGGGCATGATTCCGGCGAACGTCTCCCCCGGGGTCACGAGGCCGGCCGTGTTCGGCCCGACGATCCGGGTCCCGTTGAAACGGCCAGCCGCCAGCATTTCCAGAACGTCGTGGACGGGCACGTGCTCGGCGAGGCAGACCACCATCCGCGCGCCCGCCTCGCAGGCATCGACCGCGGCCGCCTTCGCCGCGGCGGGCGGCACGAAGAGTAGCGCGACATCGAACCCGGTTTCCCGCCGCGCCTCCGCTGCCGAGGCGAAGACCGGCCGGCCGAGGTGGGTCGTTCCCGCCTTCCTCGGGTTGACGCCGCCGGAGACGGCGCAGCCGTAGTCCAGCATCGCCCGGCTCCAGAAGGTCCCCTGCTTTCCCGTCATCCCGACGACCAGGATCCTGTGCCGCTTCCGGAGGATCATGACTCCCCCGCGGCCGCGACCGCCGCCCTGACCGCATCGTCCATGGTCGCGAGGGGCTCGATAGCCAGCTCGCGGCGAACAAGAGCGATGGCCTCCGCCTCGCCGGTGCCGCTGATGGAGAAGAAGACCGGAACTTCCGGCTTCAGCTCCTTCCAGGCTTCCACCACCCCCGCCGTCATCACGTCCGTGCGGGCGAATGCGCCGCAGAAATTTACCACGAGCGCGCGAACCCGCGGGTTCGCGAGCACGATCTCGAGGGCGGGCTTCGCCTTCGTGTAGGCTTCGCCGCCGATCTCCAGGAAGTTCGCCGGCATGCCGCCGAAGTGCGAGACCGCATCCATCGTCGTCATCGTCAGCCCGGCGCCGTTCGCGAGGATGCCGACGGCGCCGTCCAGCTCGATGTACTTCAGGCCTGCCGATCCGGCGCGCGTCTCGAGTTCGGTCGCCCGCTCCGGCACCGCGAGGGCCGCGATTTCCGGCTGCCTCGGCGCCGAACCGTCGTCGAGGACGAACTTGCAGTCCATGGCCACGACGCCGCCGCCGGACGCGATCCCGAGGGGATTGATCTCGACGAGCTCGGCGTCATGCGCGCGAAAGACGCGGAAGAGCCCTGCCAGCGCTCGGGCCACGGCGGCTTCGGCGCCTCCCAGGTCAAGCCCGTCGAGAAGGACCTTGGCTTCCAAGATGCCGAATCCCCGCGACACGTCAACCACCGCGCGGCGAATGAGCGACGGGTCGGCCTCCGTCGCCGACTCCACGTCCACGCCGCCCGCCAGCGTGAACAGCACGACCGGGGCACGGCTGCCGGGATCGACCATCGCCGCGCAGTAGCACTCGCGACCGACCCTTGCCTGCGCCTCGATCAGAAGCTCGTCGACCGCGTGGCCGCCGATCTCCATCCCGAGGATGCCGGCGGCCGCGGTCGCGGCCTCCGCCGGCGTCTCCGCCAGCCGGATTCCGCCGGCCTTGCCGCGGCCTCCAGCCGGCACCTGGGCCTTAACCGCGCAGGGTCCGATGTCGCGTGCGGCGCATTCCGCCTCTTCGGGCGTGCGAACGACCGCCCCGCGTGGAACGGGGATTCCCGCAGCCGCAAGAAGCGGCTTCGCAGAGGACTCCGCAAGGTTCATGTCCGTCCCGCCGCGGCCCGGTTCACCGTCCGAACGCCTGCCAGTAGGGGCCGAAGAGCTCCTCCTCCTCCGGCCGGTCCTCGGGGATCGTCGTGACCAGATGCGTTACGTTGATGAAGTGGCGCCAGTTCAGGTTTTCGGAAATCGTGTTTCCCGCCCAGGTTCCGCCGCCCATCGACAGGGTGAAGGGAAGGCTGTTCTCGAAGCTCCCGCCGTTTCCGAAGGTGTGCGCCTGGTTGACCAGGACCCGGACGACGTCGGTCTCCTCGGCGAGAAGGCGGGCATGTTCCATGTCCGCCGTGTGTATGCCGACGGAGTGCCCCTTTCCAACGACCTCCAGGATGGCCGAGGCGATCTCTCTCGCCTCCGCAAAGTCCGCCGCCCGGTAGATGCTGAGCACGAGGGAGAGCTTCTCGTCCGCGAAGCCCCTGCGCCCGCTGACCGCCGTCTCCTCGACCATGAAGAAACGGCTGGACTGCGCCGCGTCGGACAACCCGAAGGCGCGCGCCGCGACGTCCGCGTCCTTCGCGATGACCTGCCTGTTCAACCGGCCGTCCTTCCACAGGACGGCCGCAATCGAACTGCGCTCGGCCGGAGAGCAGAGCCAGCCGCCGGCCCGCCGGAGCGCTGCCAGCGCATCCTCGTAGATGTCGTCGAGAATGATGACCGCGTTCTCGGAGGAGCAGGAGGTCGCGTTGTCGAATGTCTTCGAGGCCGCGATCTTCTCCGCCGCCCCGTCGAGGTCGGCGGAGGAGTCGACGATCACCGGAACGTTCCCGGGCCCGACGCCGATGGCGACTGTGCCAGAGCGCATCGCACGCAGGACGTTGTCCTGCGATCCGGTGACCACCGCAAGGTCCGCCTGTTCGACCAGCTGCTGCGTCGCGTCCTTGGTGATCGGCGCGGCGATCACCTGCACCAGGTCGGCCGGGTGGGCCGCGCGCTCGAGTTCCCTGCGCATGAGTTCCACGGCCCTGGTCGTCGTCCGGCATCCGGCCGGCGACGGCGCGATGATGATCGCGTTGCCGCCCTTCAGCGCCATCATCGCCTTGTTGACCGGAGTCGCAGAAGGGTTCGTCGACGGCGAGACGGCACCGACGACACCGACCGGCTTCCCGTACTTGACGAGACCCTTGTCCGGATCCTCCTCGATCACGCCGACGCTCCTGACTCTCAGCAGGTCGCGCAGCGTGCCGAACGTCTTCCTGGTGTTCTTGATGACCTTCGATTCGACGTCGCCGAGCCCCGTGTCCCGAACCGCGAGTTCCGCGAGCATGCGTGCATTGCCGGGCTTGTAGAGCGACCAGGCCGCCGCGCGCACGGCCATGTCCACGCGGTCCTGATTCCTGTTCTCGTAGGCGTCCATGGCGGCGCGCGCGCGCCGAACGAGTTCCGCGACCTCTTCGCGCACCGGGGAGGATGCGGAAGCCTGCGCAGCATCGATGCTCATCGGTCAGCCTTCCCGGCGTCCGCCGGCCCCCGGCGCCGCCCTCTCACTTCCTGCAGGACCGACGAGACGATGACCGCCGCACCGAGGATCAGGAGCACCGCCGAGATCGGCCGGTAAAGGAATCCGGCGAAGTCGTAGTTCATCAGCTGCATGGACTTCGAAAACGCCGATTCGCCGAGCTTGCCGAGAATCAGCCCGAGAACGATTCCGGCCGCGGAGTAGCCGGTGGCGCGCAGGAAGTATCCGATGACGCCGGCGGCGAACATGATCCAGACGTCGATCAGGAGGTTGCGGAGCGCGAAGGCGCCGATCGTCGCCAGGATCAGGATGCCCGGCGCCAGCCATCGGAAGGGAACACGCAGGATGTGCACGACGGTCTTCGTCTGGACCCAGCCGAGCAGGATGATCAGCATGTTGGCCCAGAACATGGCGGCGAAGGTGACCCAGACCAGGTCGCCCGAGGTGATGAATATTAGCGGCCCCGGTTCCATGCCGTGGATCTGGAAGATTCCCATGATCATCGCCGTAAGCGCGCCGCCCGGCAGTCCAAGCGCAAGGAGCGGAATCATGGCGGCGCCGGTGGCGGCGTTGTTCGCCGTCTCCGACGCGACCACGCCTTCAAGCTCGCCCTTCCCGAAGTTGTCCCGGCTGCGCGACCAGCGCTGCGCCTGGCTGTAGCCGAGGAAGGCGGCGAGCGTGGCGCCGATTCCTGGCAGCACACCGGCGAAAAACCCGATCGTGACCGAGCGCAGCATGGTGTAGCGAACCCGCCAGAACTCGGCGAGCGCCGGAAACTCGATCGATACCCGCGGCCTCCTGCGGACTCCGCGGGCGATGTTCGACGCCTGGATGAAGACTTCCGATACCGCGAAAAACCCGAGAATCACCGGAATGAAGTGGATGCCCGCAGACAGGTAGTAGGACTTGACCTCGAGGCCTGCGAACGACCATTCGCTGAACCGGGGGATGCCTCCGACCGGATCCGTTCCGACGGTCGCGATGAGCAGCCCCGCGAAGACGGACAGCCAGCCCTTCCAGAGCGTCGCGGCGCCGATGGACGCTGACACGGCGAGGCCGAAGAAGATCAGCGAGAAGATCTCCTGCGGGCCGAACGAGCGCACGGCCCAGGCCGCGATCGCGCCGGTCGCCGCCATCATCAGGACGGCCGAGGCGACGCCGCCGAGGGCGGAGCAGCAGACCGAGGCGCCGATCGCCTTGCCGGCCTGGCCGTTCATCGTCATGGGGTAGCCGTCGAAGCATGTCGGCGCATTCTCCGGCGCGCCGGGAATGTTGAAGAGGATTGCGGTAATGGCGCCTCCGAACACCCCGGAACAGTAGATCACGGCGAAGAGCATCACCGCGTACGTCGGCTCCATGGTGATGGTGAACGGAAGCAGGACGGCGCCGAGAGTGAGCATGTTGACGCCGGGAATCGCGCCGAACAGCATGCCGCCCAGAAGGCCGCAGAAAAACACGACCACTCCGGTCGCGTCGCCGAACAGCAGGGATGTTCCGTTCAGGAAAGACTCCACCCGCCCCTCCTACAACCCGGTTCTCGCCAGGACGATGATCATCGTGTTGATGTCGTAGAACGGCTGCACGTGCCCGACGGGGAGGGCGACGTAGAAGAAGCGCGTGAAGATCAGGAGAACGATTCCGTAGACCGTTGCCGTCACCGCCAGGAGCGCCGTCCACGAGCGCACCTCGAGTAGAAGCATCAGCGCAAGGATGAAAACTGGCGTCAGCACGTAGAACCCGAAGCGCCCCGTCAGGAAAAGGTAGGCGAAAGGCAGCGCGAAGATGGCGAGGCGCTGGGCCGAGCGGGCAAGGTTCCGCGGCGGACCGCCCGCGCTCTCCGCGACCGAGGCGGATGCTAACGGCGCAGGCCCGCGCCGTATCTCGAGCAGCCGGAGGGCGAGCTGCCCCGTCGCCCCGATGAAGATCGCCGCACAGACCGCTCTCGGCCAGCCCGTGGCGCCGAAGGCGTAGCCGGCAACTTCCCGGTCGAACTCTCCGGTCTGCAGGAACGCGACGGCGACGATGGCCGCCCAGACGAGCCATTCCAGAACGGCCATCGTGAATGCGCCGGGCTTCGCTGCAAGTTCCCGTGTCATGGCGTCACCCGTCTGCGGGCGCCGAACCGGAGTCCGGTCGCAGGACATCGGGACCGGGCGCCCGGCAGAGCCGGGACCCGGTCATCTCCCGAGGATCGGCGGACGTCAGATGCCGAGCATCTCGTACATGGCCTGATAGGTCGCGACAGCGTCGTTGATCAGGGCAATGGAGCCTTCGGTATCGCGGAAACTGTCGATGAGATGCATGTATTTCTTCTCGTTGAAGGCCTGGTAGTCGGCCGTGGCGAAGCCGGCCTTGCAGGCATCGGAGAGGAAGCCGACGATCTCGTCGGGCACGCCGTTCTTGACGTAGAAGCCGCGGAAGCGCGTCAGCGGTTCGAAGTCGGCCCCGACTTCCCGATGAGTCGGCACGTCGGCGAATACGCCCGGCCGTTCGTTCAGGAAGGTGAGGATCGGCTTCATCTGCCCGGCATCAAGAAAGTTCCTGACGTCGCCCGGCTGTTCGAAGAGCACGTCGACATGCCCGCCGATGAGCGCGCCGTAGCGTTCCGCCGGCTTGTCGAATGCGATCTGGTTGATCTCGATTCCGAGCGCCGACTGCAGCTGCTCCATGACCACAAGTTCCATCGAACCGACCTTGCCGAGGTTCGCCATGGTCAGCCCGCCCGGATTCTCCTTGGCATGCGCGACGAAGCTTTCCCAGTCCGTCAGCCTGTCCTCGTCGCCCCGCACGTAGATCTGGCTGAAAGTGATCTGGGTCATGCAGAGCGGCACCCAGTCGACCGCCGGGTTCTCGCTGATGTCGCCTGCGGCGTAGGCGGACACCGCGTTGTCGATGTGCTCGAGCATGGTGTAGCCGTCGGCAGGCGCCAGCATGAAGTCCGGGATGGCCGCCGTCCCGCCGCCGCCGGGCTTGTTCACCACCTGGAAGCTGAGCCCAGCCACCTCTTCCATGGCCTTGGCCATCGCCCGTGCGAGCTGGTCGGATCCGCCGCCCGGTCCGAAGGGCACGATCATCGTCAGCGGCCGAAGCCCGAAGCCTTCAGGCTTCTCGAGCATCTCGGCCGAAGCCGACGCCGCGACCGAAACCGCGAGGCCCGCCGCAACCGCCATTCCCGTGAGTGTTCTTGTAGTGCTCATGTCGGATACTCCCAGATTGCGCGACATCCTGTCCACGAGCTGCATCGCAGTCGCGAACCGTTCGCGCCATTGTCATCGGGAGAACGGTACAATATGAATCCAACTTGAGAAAACGCTATTTTGTGAACTTTGGTTCAAGTTTTCTGATAGTGTTGACGGGGAGGCCGCGATCAAGATCAGCCAGCTTCGCGCCCTGGCGACGGTTTGCGAACAGGGCTCCTTCGTCGCAGCTGCGCGCATTCTCAACCTGACGCAGTCGGCCATCAGCATGCAGGTCGCGACGCTCGAGGATCTGCTCGGGGCCACGCTGATCGACCGTTCCCGCCGGCCGGTCAGGCTGACGAGCACCGGACAAAGGGTCTACGACCTCGCGGTGCAGATCATATCGCGGGTCGACCGGATCAACGAGGAGATCTCCGTGCGGCGGCCGGTGGTCGGAAACTACCGGCTCGGCGTCATCCCCTCCATACTGACCGCGTTCATGCCGGCGGCTCTCGTCGATCTCCGGAGCCGGGAGCCGGGCCTCTCCGTGAACGTGTCGTCGGGCATGTCGCGGCGGCTTCTGGAACGCGTCGCTTCCGGCGACATCGACGGCGCGATAATGCAGCGTCCGAACGACATCGCCGGCGACTTCCTGTGGCGCGACATTGCCCGGCAGGGAATCCGGATCGCCGCGCCGCCGGGGACGATCGGCGAAACCCCGGAAGAAGTGTTCGCCGCCCTCCCCTACATCCGGTTCGCGCGGAGCGCCTGGGTGGCGCCGCTCATTGACGCGCGGTTCCGGCGCATCGGACTGCATCCGGAGCCGCGTGCGGAACTGGAGTCCATCGAGGCCATCCACGTCATGGTGAACCTGGGGTTCGGCGCATCGGTGATTCCCGTGGGCCCGACGGACCTCCACGAGGGAAACCGGATGCGAATCATCGAATTCGGAACGCCGCCCATTTTCCGGACGGTCGGCATGCTGTCCCTGAAACGGTCACGCGACGTCATGGTGAACGCGGTCATCGGCGACGCGTTCTCGCGCGCGGCAGGGCAGGCGTCGCCGGATCTCGGCGCCAGCCGCAGGGACTGGTCCGCCCGCGGCTGATGCGCGGAATCGCGGCCAGGCGCGCGCCGGGCAGGGTCACGCGCCCGGAACGGGCGGAAACCGGTACTTCGCGGCGGAGACGGTCCAGTCCATGTGATTGCGGACGTACTCCTCGCCCGCATCGCGGACCGGCGCGTGGTCCCAGCCCGCCCCGGCCCCGGCCTCCATCGCCGCGTGCACGGCCCGCCGCCGCCTTTGAGACGCGATCACGTCGAGGCGGAGCGCGGGCGAGTCCCAGCGCGACTCGACCTCGGCCGCGAATGCCGCCGCGACGCCCGCATGGGCGGCGGACGCCGCGAGATTCGTCCGCTCGTCCGGGTCCGACGGCAGGTGATAGAGCTGCGGCGGGTCGATGTCGCAGTGAACGAACTTCCAGTGGCCGCGGCGAATCATGAACACCGGATGCCCGGCCATTTCGGCGAGGTATTCGCCGAACGCCTCGTCTGCAGCGTCTCCGCCGCCCGCCGCGAGCGGCATGAGCGACCGGCCGTCGACCGGAGCGCCGGGTTCGGGCGGCTTCCGCCCCGTCGAAGCGGCGATGTCGAGCAGCGTCGGCAGGAGGTCCACCAGGGAACAGACGCTCCCGGTCGTCCCCTGCGCGATTCCGGGTCCGGCCATCACCAGCGGCACGCGCGCCGAGTGCTCGAAGAAGTTCATCTTGTACCAGAGTCCCCGCTCGCCGAGCATGTCCCCGTGATCGGCGGTCACGATCACGACCGTCTCCCGGTCGAGACGCGCCTCCTCCAGCGCCTTCAGGATCTCGCCCACCTTGCTGTCAAAGTAGGACACGTTCGCATAATAGGCGCGGCGCGCGCGGATGACTTCCTCCTCCGAAAGCGCCGCGCCGCTCGCCTCGATCCCGTCCATGATGCGCCGCGAGAACGGATCCCGGTCCCCAGGCGCCACGGCCACGGACGGGAGGTCGATGCCGCCGGCGTCGTAAAGGTTCCACCATTCGGGCCTGGCGACATAGGGATCGTGGGGATGGATGAAGCTCGCGACGAGGCAGAGCGGCGCGTCCCCGTCCCGGGCATGGTCGAAGATCCGGCGTTTAGCGAAGAACGCCACCTCCTCGTCGTAGTCGATCTGGAACGTTGCCGCCGCGGTCCCGGATTCCCGGATCGTGCGCATGTTGTGGTACCACTTGTCGATGCGGTCCCCAGCGCGTTCCCAGTCCGGCGTCCAGGCGAAGTCCGCGGGATAGATGTCCGTGGTCAGGCGTTCGCCGAAACCGTGCAGCTGGTCCGGGCCGACGAAGTGCATCTTTCCCGACAGGCAGGTCCGGTACCCCATGGACTGCAGGTAGTGGGCGAAGGTCGGGACGGACGCCGGGAACTCGCTCGCGTTGTCGTAGGCGCCGATTCGCGAGGCGAGCCTGCCGGACATGAAGCTGAACCGCGACGGCGCGCAGAGCGGCGAGTTGCAGTAGGCGGCGTCGAACCGCATGCCGCGTGCGGCGAGGCCGTCGATGTTCGGCGTCCTGACCACCGGGTGACCGTAGGTGCCGGTGAACTGCGGGGCCAGCTGGTCCGCCATGATCAGGACGATGTTCGGGGGAATGCGGGACATTGGTCCGGACCTCCTCTGCAAGGGTGTTCCGGGTTCGCGGCCATGTCTACTCCGCGGTGCGCGTGCGGACAAGAAACCCGCGCGCTTCGCACCGGCAATTGTGCGCATCGGTCAATGCGGGTATCCGGTGCGCGGGCAGCGCCGGATACCGGACATGGAAAGAACCGCAGGCGACATACTCTGGCACGACCGGATCCTTCCGTTCCGCCTCTTCCCCTCGAACGCCCGCGGCCGCATCGCCCGTCTCGGCCCGACCCTCGACGACGTTCTGGCGCGTCACGACTATCCGGGACCGGTGAGCGAAATGGTCGCCGAGGCGACGCTTCTCACGGCCCTTGTCGGACAGACGATGCGGCGCCGGTGGAGGCTTTCGCTGCAGATCCGAGGCGACGGCCCTGTCCGGCTCATCGCCACGGACTACGTGGCTCCGGCGACGGCAGGCGCGCCCGGGAGGATCCGCGCCTACGCGAGCTTCGATCGAGAGCGGCTCGCCAAAACGGCTTCCGAAGGGATCGCGCTGCTCGGCAAGGGGTACTTCGCCCTGCTCGTCGACCAGGGAAAGGGCACGAAGCCCTTCCAGGGCATCACGCCGCTCGCCGGGCCGTCGCTCGCCGAATGCGCGGAGACGTACTTCGACCAATCCGAACAGCTTGCGACGCGGTTCGCCCTGGCGCTGGCGCCGGCAGGCGGCGCAGGCGCCGGATGGCGCGGCGGCGGAATCCTGCTTCAGCGCCTCCCTGACCAGGACGCGAGACCCCCTGCCGACTGCACCGACGCCGGCCTTCCGACCGACCGGGAGGACGAGTGGAACCGGCTCCGCATCCTTCTCGACACCGTGCAGCCGGCCGAACTGACCGGGTCCGGCATTTCGCCCGAACGCCTGGTCAACCACCTCTTCCACGGCGAGAATCCCGTGTTTTCCCCCGCGGATCCCGTCTGTTTCGGCTGCAGTTGCGGACCGGAAAAGGTTCGCCAGACCATGTCGATCTATTCCGCCCGCGACATCCGGAGCATGACCGACGCAAAGGGCCTCGTCACGGCGGACTGCCAGTTCTGCGGCGCCCGCTACGAGTTCGAGCCGGATACCCTCGGGTTCGAGGCGAAACCCTGACCCCCGGGAATCCGGACACGGGCGGGGTGCGGAAGGCCGGACGGCTACCCGGCGACGCGGAAGTGCGGGCAGCGCTCGCAGGTGCCGCCGCGCGTCCGCCCTCGAGCGACTTCGATCTCAACCCCGGCGCGCACGCGCCGCCCAGCGCGCGCCTCCGGCCCGCCGCCGTCCTCATTCCGATCGCGCCGCGCCGGCCCGAGCCCTCGGTGATCCTGACGCGGCGGCCGGACACCATGCGCCATCACCCCGGGCAGGTCGCCTTCCCGGGCGGCAAGATCGACGCCGGCGATGCCGGCCCGGCAGCCGCGGCGCTGCGCGAGGCCCGGGAGGAAATCGGCCTCGACCCCGCGCGGGTCGACATCCTCGGCGCCATCCCCGAACATGTCACCGTGACCGGATTCAGGATTCACCCGATCGTCGGACTGGTGCCGGACGATTTCCGGCCGTCCGCCGCGGCAGGAGAGGTCGAGGAAGTGTTCGAAATGCCCCTTGGCCACGTTCTCGACCCCCGCAACTACCAGGTCCGGGACCGCCGCTGGCAGGGGCGGCGGAGACGGTACTACGTGGTGCCCTATGGTCCGCACTACGTCTGGGGCGCGACCGCGCGCATCCTGAGAACGTTCGCCGACTGCATCGGGGGCGCCGATGCGCATTGACGGCGACTGGATTGCGTCGAAGCCCGTACGGGCGGTCATGCGCGCGTTCCGCGGCGCCGGAAAACGCGCCTACTTCGTCGGAGGCTGCGTGCGGAACACGATCCTCGGCGAACCGGTCACGGACATCGACATCGCGACCGAGGCGCTTCCCGAGGAAGTCATCGGAATCGCGGAATCCGCCGGTTTGGCGGCCCTGCCCCTCGGCATCAGGCACGGCAGCGTCCTTCTGATCGCCCACGGCACCGGCCTCGACGTCACCACGTTCCGCGGCGACCTCGAGACCGACGGCCGCCATGCCAGGGTGGAATTCGTCACCCGCGTCCGCGACGACGCACTGCGCAGGGACCTGACCATCAATGCCCTCTATGCGGACGAGGACGGGCGCGTCATCGATCCGCTCTGCGGGCTGCCCGACCTCCGCGCGCGGCGCGTCAGGTTCATCGGGGACGCGCGCGAACGCATCCGCGAGGACTACCTCCGCATTCTCCGGTTCTTCCGGTTCTTCGCCTGGTACGCGCCGCCGGGCAGCGAACCCGACCAGCAAGGCATCGCCGCATGCCGGGAACTGGCCCCCGGCCTCGGCGGCCTGTCCCGAGAACGGGTCACGGAAGAAGTCCGGAAACTCCTCGCGGCGCCTGACCCGGTGCCCTCCGTCGCGGCCATGGAGGCGGCGGGCGTTCTTCCCCGGCTGCTTCCCGATTCCAGGACGCAGGTGCTCGCCCGGTTGGTGGAAACGGAGCGCGCGGCCGGAATTCCGCCGTCCTGGATCAACCGCCTGTCGGCGCTCGCGCACGGGAACTGGCGGGGCGCCTTCCGCTTCAGCCGCAAGGAGGCCGCCGCCGTCAAGCGCGTGCAGTCGCTTGCGGAGAACCCCCTCCTCCCGGCGGAGGCGGCCTACCGCTACGGGCGCGACGCTGCGCTGGGAGGGTCACTTGTCGGCGCCGCCCTGCGCGGCGAGGCGCTCCCGCCCGGTCTCGCGGGCGGTCTCGAACTGGGTTCGCGGGCGCGTTTCCCGGTGGCGGCAGCCGACCTCGCGCCGGAATACTCCGGCCGCCGGCTCGGCGACCGGCTGCGGGAACTCGAGGATCGCTGGGTGGCTTCCGGTTTCGCGCTCGGCAGGGAAGAGCTTGTCGGTTGACCGGCCAATTCCGCAGTTCGACCGGTGCAGCCCGGACGGCGGGGCCGAAGAGGATCCCGTCCGCGCATTCCGGAGCGCTCCGCTGCGCGGACGCCGCGTGTCCCGCGTGATGCCGGCGCCCGCGGACCCGCTCTACCTGTTCCTGCTCGCGGCCATGGGGAGTCCGGGCCCGAACGTCATTCTCCTCTCGACATTCGGTGCGCGGTTCGGGTTTCGCCCGGTTCTGCCGCATCTTCTCGGCGTCGTCGCCGGCGTCGCAATCATCGGCGCGGCCGCCGGACTCGGGATCGCGTCGTTCCTGGCCGCAGCGCCGGGACTGCGAACCGCGGCCCGCATCGCCGCCGCCCTCTGGATTCTCTGGATGGCTCACGCGCTCTACCGCTCCGGGCAGGCCGCCGAGGCCGGGAGCGCAATCAGTCCATTCACCTTCTTCGAGGCCGTTCTCTTCCAGTGGGTGAATCCCAAGATCTGGGCCATCGCGATTGCCGCTTCCGCCGGGTTCTCAGCCGGGCTGCCGCCGGGCGCGGAGGCGCTTCGCCTCGCTCTCGCGTTCGCCTGCGTCAACCTCCTTGCCTGCCTGGCATGGACGTCGGCGGGGACGGTGCTCGGACGGCTTCTGGATACCCCGGCGGCCTGGCGGCGATTTATGTGCGTCATGGCGATTCTGCTGGCGGCATCCGCCGCGATGGTGTTTCTGTAAGCGAGGTTCCGATCGGTCATGCAGATGTTCCGGCTATTCGAATCCCTCGTCGATCCCTACGCACCATATGACGACACGGTCGCACCGCCGCGCAGGCTGGGTCCGTTCCTCCGCGCCTATCTCAAACCGTTCCGCTGGGTGCTGGCCGGGTGCGTCGCTTTCACCATGCTCGTCAGCTTCGGCGAAATCCTGCTGATATACCTCGCCGGCAGGATCGTGGATCACCTCGCCGCAGCGGCGCCGGAAACCTTCCTCGCCGACAACATGACGGCAATCATCATGATCCTCGCCGCCCTGGTGTTTCTCTGGCCGGCCATCGTCCTTCTCGATGCGCTGTTCATGAACCAGGCGGTCATGCCGAATCTCGGAACCCTCGTGCGCTGGCGTTCCCACCGGCACGTGATCCGGCAGTCGGTCGGCTGGTTCGAGAACGACTTCGCCGGACGCATCAGCAACCGGATCATGCAGACGGCGCCGGCCACCGGCGAAGCCGTCTACCATGTGTTCAGCACCGGCGTCTACGCGCTGACCTATGTGGCCGCCGGCGGCATCATGCTCGTGGAAACGGACAAGGCGCTCCTCCTGCCGCTTCTGTTCTGGTCAATGCTCTACCTTGTCATGATGTTCCGCCTGGTCCCGCGGATCGGCCATGCGTCGAAGGCGTTCTCGGACGCCCGTTCGGCGATCACGGGGCGCGTCGTCGACAGCTACACCAACATCCAGTCGGTGAAGCTGTTCGCGCACAGCAGGATCGAGGAGGACTACGCATACGAGGTCATCGAGAACGCCAGGAAGGCCTTCCAGAAGCAGATGCGGCTGATTTCGGCGATGGATGTCATGCTGACCTTCCTGAACGTCTGTCTCATGGTCGCGGTTGGCGGCTCCGCCATCTACCTCTGGAGCAGGGGCGAGGCGAGCGTCGGCGCGGTGGCCGCGGCCACGGCGCTGACGTTGCGCCTGAACGCGATGACCCAGTGGATCATGTGGGCC
>CAXXWA010000006.1:0-25509 GCA_963662815.2 uncultured Amylibacter sp. | reverse complement strand
GATACTCGGAATCGATATCGGGACGTCGAGCTGCAAAGCCATAGCAGTTGGCCAAGACGGCGCATTGCTTGCCAGCGCAACCGCCGGCTATCCGCTTTCCATCCCGCGCGAGGGCTGGAGCGAACAGAATCCGGACGATTGGATCAAGGGCGCCAGGATCGCCATTGCCGAGGTTGTTGGTGCAATCGGTTCGCCGGACTTCACCGCCATTGGCCTGACCGGACAGATGCACGGCCTGACGCCCCTGGACGAGGACCTGAACGTCATCCGCCCGGCAATTCTCTGGAACGATCAACGCACGGAAGCCGAGTGTCAGCAGATCACCGAGGCCGCGGGCGGACTGGAAGGGCTGCTGGCGATGACGAGCAACCCGATGTTGCCAGGATATACCGGTGGCAAGATCGTTTGGATGCGCAATCATGAGCCGCAGCACTTTGAGCGGATGGCCCGCGCTCTCAATCCCAAGGACTATCTGCGCCTGAAGCTGACCGGCGAGATTGCGACAGAGGTTTCCGATGCCTCCGGAACCGGTCTGTTCGACGTGGCAAACCGCTGCTGGTCCACGCCACTTTTGGAGAAAACCGGGATCGACGCTTCGCTGCTGCCGACATGCACCGAATCCCAGGCAATTTCAGGGACGGTCAGCAATCTGGGCGCCGAATTGTTCGGCGTTGCCGCGCAAACGCCGGTGGTCGGCGGCGGTGGCGATGCGGTGGTCCAGACGATCGGCTCGGGTGTCGTGTCGGCCGATATGCTGCAAACGACGATTGGGACCGCCGGCATTGTGGCGACCGCCCTCGACGGCACGCCTCCCAATCCGGACGGGCGACTGCAGCTCTTCTGCAACGTTGCGGAGAACCTCTGGCATTGCATGGGGGTATCGCTGAATGCGGGCGGCGCGTTTTCCTGGCTGCGATCAGTGCTTGCCGGCGCGAGGGATTCCGATGGCGAGGACGTCGACTTTGGCGCCTTGGTCGAACGGGCCGAAGCTGCACCTCCCGGCAGCCACGGCTTGCTCTTCCTTCCGTACCTTTGGGGGGAGCGCTGCCCGTGGCCGGATCCGTCGGCGCGCGCGGCTTTCGTCGGTTTGACGGCCGGACATGACGACGGCCACCTGATCCGCGCCCTCCTGGAGGGTGTCGTGTTCGCCCTCGCTGACATGGCCTCCCTGATGACCGAATCGGGGCTCGGGGAAGTCGCTCGGATACACGCTTCGGGAGGCGGTAGTTCCGCTTCGCTCTGGAACCAGATTCAGGCCGACGTGTTCGGTACAAAGGTTGCCACCGCGCGCGGAGCAGCAGAAGGCGCGGCATACGGCGCTGCATTGGTGGCCGGCCTGGGCACCGGCGTCTGGGATGGCCCTGAGGATGTGGCGGCGCTCTGCACCATTGAAGGGCAATGGGAACCGGACGCCAAAAACGCTGCGGCCTACAAGGAGATGCTGTCAATCTACCAGGAACTGTATCTCGCGCTAAGACCGACCTTTCGCCGGCTTCGCGATCGAAGTGCGGCCATCTGAGCATGCGGATCGACCGCATTGTTGCCCGATTTCGAGCTTTTAGAGGACATGATGCTGTCACAAGATGAAGCCAAGAAACTTGCGGGCAGGCGGGTGATCGACGAATTTGTTCGCGACGGCATGAAGCTCGGGCTTGGATCCGGAACGACCTCGCGCTTCTTTGTACGGGAACTCGGCCGCCATGTCGCAAACGGTCTCTGCATTGCGGCGACCGCGACGTCTCGAAGCACGATCGATGTCGCCGCCGAAGTCGGAATAAGGATCACCAACATCAATGACATTGGCGAAATCGATCTGACGATCGACGGCCTTGCCGAAGTCGATCGCGAGTTCAGGATGATCAAGGGCGGCGGCGCTTGTTTGCTTTGGGAGAAAGTCGTTGCTCACGCCTCGCGCAGGATGATTGCCATCTGCGACGAGAGCAAGATTGTGGACGTGCTTGGCCAGTTTCCGCTGCCCGTGGAAGTGGTTCGATTCGGCTGGCGCCAAACCCGGCGGTCCATTGGCGATGCGCTCCTTCGACACGGCATTTCAGGCGTTGCCGTAAGCCTGCGGGGCGGTGACGAACCCGTCATCACCGACAGCGGCAATTTCATCCTGGATTGCAGCTGCGGCCAAATCGACGACCCGGAAGGACTCGAAACGGCGCTCAACATGATCCCTGGCGTGGTCGAGAACGGTCTCTTCACAAAGAAATCCGACGGGATGGTGGTTGGCACATTCGACGGCGGTTCGTACATTGCGTTAAGGAACGACGACAATCGCAAAGCGATAACCTCATGATTTTGGAAAAGTTTTCCATGGACGGTCGGATTGCCGTGATTACCGGCGGCGCCCAGGGAATCGGCGCCGCGACGGCGCGTGCACTTGGCGAAGCCGGAGCCCGCGTAGTTGTCACGGACATCGATGCAACGGCCGCCGAAGCAACCGCGTCTGCGCTGCGGACCGATGGGTTGAGGACCGAGTCTGCCTGCCTCGATGTCACCGACAGCAGTGCAGTGAATGCCCTCGCCGGCGAATTGAACGAGCGTTTGGGCGGCGTCGATGTCCTGGTCAACAATGCGGGCATCGCCCAATCCAATGTACCGGCGGAAGACACCAGCGACCAACATTGGCGGCGCCACTTTGACATCAATCTGGACGCGGTGTTCTGGTGCGCACGCGCTTTCGGAAAGGGCATGCTGGCGCGGGGTCGCGGTTCCATTGTCAATATAGGTTCGATGTCGGGGATCATTGCAAACCGGCCCCAACCGCAATCGTTCTACAACGCGTCGAAAGCCGGCGTGCACATGCTGACAAAGTCTCTCGCTGCGGAATGGTCGGCGCGAGGAGTTCGGGTCAATGCAGTTGCACCCACATACATCAATACGCCATTGGTAAAGGCGGTTCTTGATGACGATCCCGAAATGACGGATGTTTGGCTCGACATGACGCCATCCCATCGGATCGGCGAGCCCGAAGAGGTTGCCGCAGTCGTTCTGTTTCTGGCCTGCGACGCTTCGAGTTTGCTGACCGGCTCGATTGTAGTCGCGGACGCTGGCTATACGTGCTGGTAGCAGGCCCGGCGCGCCCAATGGCTGTCACTCCCGCGTGCAGCCCGCCAATGGCCGACTCGCTGGGCAGCGCTTTCCGGGCGGCGGCGCATCGCCCGACGGGCGGCCTTCAATTCTCGCTTCTGCAGGGCCGTCAGAATGCCTGAGTGTTCCTTCCGGGTTGCCGAATGCAGATACTGTCTCGTTGTGCGTTCACGCGCCTGCCTGGCCCATCAGCAACTCGAACGCAGACACTGCGCCTCTAGCGCGATGCTTCAACTCATGGAACAGGCGGAGTGCTGCATCGACCGACGGTGCGGCGCAAAGATCGTTTCCGCTTGCCTCGGTCTTGGAAAAATCTTGGGACAAGCTGCCACTACCACGCCGAGTGCGGACTCCGAGCGAGTGCAGAGCTGCATCCAGTAATGGCCTGTATTGCGCGTTTGAGTAGTCCGTAGAGATCGCTCAGCACGCTCGCGTCCGCTCGCGCCTCCAGAAATATGCATCCAGCATCGACCACGACGTTGCCGGTCGGTGCGTTGATCGAACGGACCTTGTTCAACCGTTCCGAGTTGTGGATGAGTTCGGTGCCGTTCGGATCGGATGCAGCTGTTCCGACCAGACCCGTATGTCCACCTTGCAATGCAGTCGGCACCGCGTGGGCCGCACGCCGTTTCACTGCGTCAGACACCTGACCGATGTTCCGCGACCGGAGCAGCGCCAAGTGGCCGGCGATCAGCCATGCGTCGTGCGCCGCCGTCATCGTCCGTCTCCTGCGTCGAAGCCGTCACCCGCTCGATCAGCACCACAAGCGCCGGTTGCAGTGCCCGCCTAAGCTCCGGGTTACGCCAGACCGGCGGCACCTCCCGGAACAGGTCCGTCCGGAACGCCGTCGGTTCCGCGGGCTCGTGCTTCATCGGGGTCCTCCTCGTCTTCCGCTGGGAAGACAGAAGGGAAGCCGCGAGATCATGCCAAGTCCGCCGGCGCGTCCAGGGACAGCCTCGGTTCCGGGCGCAGCTCGCAGCGCCCGGATTCCGGCGACGTCATTCACTCCGCGATCCGGTGCCGCGCGCCCTGCGAATCGACGACCTCGAGAAGCGGATGCCCGCGAAGCGACCGCCACTGCCGGAACGCCACGCGCTGCCCGGCCGGTGGATGGAAGCGGTAGTGAACCGTGAGCTCCGCTCCGGGCGCAATGCGGGGTTTCGCCTGATGTCCTGCCGCGGGTCCGGATTCCGTGCCTGGCTTCCCGCATCCTCTCCGCCGCGCGGCGCCGGCTGCCGGGGGACTGGCACGTCCGGCACAGGGTGACGCCGGTCCTGATGGAGACCTCGTCGAAGTCACGCGCTTCGCCGGGATCGATTGCAAGGCCTCGGGCTCGATCCGTGTCGGAACCACGCAGGGACGGGGTAGATGCGACCGGCAGCATGAACGCGCGTAGCCCGGGAAGGACATCCGGCTCCGCCCGCTCCGGAAGGACCGGAAGCGGATCCTGAACCGCTGACCCCCGCCGACAGCCCCGCGACCGGGCCGCCACCTGTCGCCGCCGTGACAGGCCATAACGCCTTCACCGAACGCTTGCCTTACCGTTTCACCCACGCAAATTCCGGGGCTGCTCACTTCTGGCCCCTGTTCTCTCTGAGTGCCCCGACGACCTTCTCGAACGACACTTCGCCCGCATCCGTCCTTTCGCGTAGGTCAGGGTCTGGCGATTCGTGCTTTCCGTAATACCGAAGCGGCCAAAAACTTCAGGTCGCCCATGAAGCGCACCTGGCACCTATTCCGAATTCGGAGTAGGCGACGCTGTTTCGACATCAGGGCGCTGGCGCTCTGCGAGGGCCTGCCCAAAATTGACGGGCTTCTTGCGTTCTTTGCGGCAAGGAAACGAGCCTGCTTCAGCAACTGCGCATGAAGGCTCATGCCGCATTCTCGACTTCGGATGCTCCGCGGAAGCGGACATACACGAGCGTCGAGGAATCGGTCTTCT
This sequence comes from uncultured Amylibacter sp., assembly GCA_963662815.2. Taxonomy (GTDB): domain Bacteria; phylum Pseudomonadota; class Alphaproteobacteria; order Rhodobacterales; family Rhodobacteraceae; genus JAPPHA01. The sequence continues at coordinate 20,471 of CAXXWA010000006.1, read as the reverse complement.
CCTCGACAAGATCGCGAATCATCGAGCGCAGCCGCGACCGCTTGACGAACTCCACTTCATCGTCCTCAAGCATGGCCCACACCCATACGGCGGGGTCGTCGGTGGAATCGGGGCCGGTTTCGACACGCCAGCTGCTGACAGGCGTAGGCAGCTCGCGAAGTTCGCGTAGCGCTGCTACCAGGGTGCTTGCGGCGACATCCATGTCAGTCACCTTTTCGGTCTGTCGGTGGAATTTCCGTAGATATGGGATCCTTAGGGCGACTATGGCAATGCTGGCACCTTCCGGCAACCGGAACGGCGCCCGGGAGCAACACGCGGCTTGGCACGTGGCGGACGGGAAGCTCTTGGACGGATGAACCGGCCATGGCGCCTCATCCAAACTCAGTCGAAGATGTCTTTGTGATCGCCGTTGTCCGGCATTCCGGTTGTCCGAATAGGCAACCTCGGAGGAAGGGAGGCTTGTTGGCCTGGAAGTCCGAAGAGGCGGAGGGACATGGCGCGTTGCTGGAGATTTCCCGAACAGGAGCCGCGCGGCGTGCCTGAACATGCCGGCTGTCCATCGCCAAGGCTTCGGAAGTTCGCCGGGCGGACAACCACCTTGACTGTTTGCGGGCCAACCGATACCGCCACCGACAAAGCGAGGAGATCAAACATGGCCCTGAATCCCTACCTTTTCTTTGATGGAAATTGCCGAGAGGCGTTCGAATTCTATCGTTCCGTCTTTGGCGGAGACTTCCTGTTCATCCAGACTTTCGGGGATGCCCCTTCCGACTTGAACCTGCCGGATTCGGACAGGGATCGGATCATGCATGTCTCGCTGCCGGTCGAGTCCGGCGTACTCATGGGCAGCGACAGCAGTACCGGCATGGGGCCGCCGCCGGCCATGGGCAACAACATTTCCCTTTCGATCAACGGCGAGAGCGTCGAACACTGCGACGAACTGTTCGCGCGGCTTTCGGAAGGCGGCACAGTCAAGATGCCCATGGAAAAGACATTCTGGGGCGCCTACTTCGGCACATGCACCGACCGCTTCGGAATCGGATGGATGATCAATCACGAACTGAAGGACGCCTAGGCGGAACTTCATGAAGCGGTCTGGCAGTACTTCCCCCTGTGAGGCGGGGGGGATGAACGCACTGCCGCAGGTAGAGGAAACGGCTGTTTGCCAGCATGGCTTTCGCGCTGCCGACATGGGCGCAGGAAGTCGCAATTGCGATCGGATCTGAGCCAACGACACTGGACCCGCAGCTCCGCGACGACGGCGGCGAACGCGCGATCAACGACAACATCTTCGAAACGCTGATGGTGCACGCGACCGACGGCGCGCTGAGTCCCGGACTCGCGGCAAGCGCGCCGACCCAGCTCGGCCAGGACATGTGGGAAGTCAAGCTGCGCGAAGGAATCTCCTTCCACAACGGCGAGCCGTTCAATGCGGATGCAGTCGTCTACTCCGTCAACCGGATCATCAATCCCGAGTTCAACTCGGAACAGGCGTCGTTTTTTGCCTCGATCACGGGCGCGGAAAAAATCGACGACCTGACGGTCGGAATAAGCACGAATGGTGCTGATCCAATTCTTCCGGCGCGTCTCTACTGGATGAAGATGGTGCCCCCGGGTGCGGCTGAAGCCGATGGCTTCGCCGCTAATCCAGTCGGCACCGGCCAGTACAAGTTTGTCGAGTGGGATCACGGCAACATGATCACTCTCCAGGCGAATGAAGCCTATTAGGGAGAGGCCCCGGAAGTCCAGGAGGTTACGTTCCGCTTCATATCGGAGTTCGGCACCCGCCTTTCGAGCCTTCTTTCGGGCGAAATCGATATGATGACGAACCTTTTGCCGGAATTCGTAAACCAGGTGCCACGGTCCATGAGCGTCAGCGGGCTTGAGTTGCCAATCATCATTCTTGACACGAACGACGGCCCAACCGCCTATGTCCGCATACGCAGGGCCCTGAACATGGCGGTCGACAAGGAAGCCCTCGCCGAGGCGCTGTACTCCGGCTACGCCGAAGTTGCGCAGGGTCAGCTGATGGCACTGTCGTTCTTCGGCTTCAATCCGGACATACCCGGCTACAGCTACGATCCGGAGAAGGCGCGCGCGTTGATCGCCGAGGCAGGGGCGGAAGGAACCGAGGTCGAACTCGTCGGGACAGCCGGCCGCTGGCTGAAGGACCGCGCAGTCGTCGAGGTTGTCGCAGAGTACTGGTCCGAAATCGGCGTTACGCCGAACGTGCGCATCTTCGAGTTCGGCGAATACCTGAACAGGCTCTTCGATCGAGAGACCCGGGCCGATGCGATCTTTGTTGTCAATTCAAACGAGCTGCTTGACGCTGACCGTCCGCTCTCCGCTTACTATCACATGGGTGGAGTGGGCTCCTCGAACACCGACGAGGACATGGCCGCCAAAATCGACGCGGCCCGGAGCGAATCGGATTTCGCCAAGCGTGAGCAACTCTACCACAAGGTTCTGCAGACAGCGTACGACGACGCGTACTTCCTGTTTCTGCTGAACATCAACGACATCTATGGCGCATCCGAACGTCTCGACTGGGAACCCCGGGGCGTCGCCTGGTCTCCCGAATCTCAAGTTCGCATCAAACATTTTCGCTTGCGCCGGGTTCGCTCGTCTTGAGGCGGAACCTCCTGACCGACGCAAGGATCTCGTCGGCGGACTTGACCCGTTTGCAGGGCCGCGGGTTCTCGTTGCGCGCGTCGATGAACGACATGATGTCCGCCTCGGGTTCGGCGACCGGGCGATGCGCGCTCCGCTGCAGCTTCTTCCCGGTCGGTTCCGCGAACCAGCGCTCGACCCGGTTCAGCCATGACGCCGAGGTCGGCGTGAAATGGATGTGCCGGTGCCTGCGGCGGGCAAGCCGTTTCCTCGCCTTCTCCGTCTTGTGCGTCGCGTGGCTGACCGTCGCCAGGTGCACGTCCGGCCCGTCGGGCACCGCCGCCTCGACCTCCTTGAGGAAGCCCGGGAACTCCGTGGCGCGATGGCGGCCGAAGCGCTTGCCGGCCGCCGCGCCGGCGGCGGCGTCGAGCGCGGCGAAGAGCGTCGTCGTGCCGTGGCGGACGCAGTCGCGGGCTCTCCGCCCGGCCGCGCCCGGCGCCATCGGCAGGACCGGCTGCGTCCGGTCCAGGGCCTGGATCCGCGGCTTCCCGTCCACGAACGGGACGACCGCGCGGTCCGGCGGGGCCATGCAGAGCCCCGCGATGTCCTGCACCTTGTCGACGAACAGCGGGTCCGTCGACAGCTTGAACGTCCCGCTCCGGTGCGGCTTCAGGCTGAACGCCGACCGGATCCGGTGCACCGTCGCGTGCGACGCGCCCGTCCTCCCGGCCATGCTCCGGACCGGCCAGCGCGTCGCGTCCTTCGGCATCGTGGTCGGCGTCCGCCCGCCCGCCTCGGCCGCCTTCTCGTCCGTCACGGTGCGGGGCCGGCCGGACCTGCACTCGTCCGAGAGGCCCTCGATGCGCCTCTCGGCGAACCGCCTGCGCCGCTTTCCGACCGTGTGTTCGTGCACCCCGGCACGCTCCGCGACCTCCCTGCTCCGGAGCCCCTCGGCGCAGAGCAGGATGATCCTGCAGCGGTCGGACAGCGACCGCGGCGCCTTGTGCTTTCGGACATGCGCCGCGAGAAACGCGCGCTCCTCGGCGCTCGGCACCGCTTCCACCGCCTTGCCTCTCATCGAACCGCCTCCTGCTCGCGTCATCTGTCGCCTTGATGGCAACTACTGTTACAGAAGACTAGATCCTCGTCTCCATCATGTCGGTGGAGTGATCAGCTCCACGCGCGAGGCGCCGCAGACCCCTGCGGCGCCTCGCCAAACAACAGACTTTCCGAAATAATGGACACGGCACCGTGGATGCTGGCGGCATGAGAAGCCCTTCCTGATGGGACGGATACTCCTGCTCAGAACCTGGCACGGGCTCATCGTGATCATGGGCGTGACCGTCGTCGTCTTCGTGGTTACCCGCCTGATCGGCGATCCGGTCGACATGATGCTTCCGCTCGAAGCGACAGAAGAGCAACGGGCCGCATTCGAACGCCAGCCTGGTCTCGACCGGCCGATTCCGGTTCAATTTGCCGACTACGTCTGGTCGCTTGCCCAGTTCGATCTTGGCGATTCACTCTGGCAGAACCGCCCTGCACTCGAAATCATACTCGAAAGGCTTCCGCTGACGCTCTATCTGTGCGTCTCGGCCATCGCCTTCGCCGTGCTGGTTGCGGTGCCAATGGGCGTAGTCGCGGCGCTGAAGCCGGGCGGGATGGCCGACAGGGTCACCGTGGTGCTCAGTCTCGGCGCGCTCTCGGTGCCCCGGTTCTGGCTTGGCCTGTTCCTGATCATGATGTTTTCCGTGAAGCTGGGATGGCTGCCGGCCGGGGGCGCCGCCTCTCCCAGGCACCTGATACTACCGGCGCTGACGCTTGCGATCCCGACGATGACCCGGCTGGTCATGGTGGTCAGGTCGCAAATGATCGATGAACTGAACGCGCAGTACGTCAAAACGACCGAAGCCAAGGGGATGCCGCTGTTCCGAATCGTCGGTCTGCACGCGATGCGCAACTGCGCAGTGCCGGTGCTCACGCTGATTGCCTGGGAATTCATCCGAATCCTTTCCGGCTACACCGTCGTCGTGGAAACGGTTTTCGCATGGCCCGGACTGGGCCTGATCGCGCTGCAGGCGATCGAGCGGCAGGATCTGATCCTGCTTCAAGCCATCGTCTTCGTGATTGCGGTGATCGTCGTCGTCTTCAACCTGCTTGTCGACATCATCTACAAGTTGATCGATCCGCGGATCCAACTGGACTGACGCAATGGCGGACGCACGATGATAGACCCGCGGACCAAGCCGGACTGACGTCATGGCGGAACCCGGAGATCCGGACTTCGTCAACCACCTCGAGGTGGCCGCCTCGGGGAATCTCGAGCCGGCGCTATCCGAGAGGCACGGCGCGCTGGCATCGGCCAACGCGCTCCTGAAGGAGTTGTGGCACGACAAGCCCGGTTTCTTCGGGTTCGTGATCGTGCTGGCGCTGGTGCTACTGGCGGTATTCGCGCCGCTCCTGGCCCCGTACGATCCAGCGGAACAATCGCTCCGTTCCCGCCTGATCCCACCGGTCTGGCAAGAGCGCGGCACGTGGGAGCATCTCCTGGGCACCGACCATCTGGGGCGCGACATCCTGAGCCGGATGATCCACGGTTCGCGTATCTCGATGTTCGTTGGCCTCGCCGTGGTGGCGCTCGCGGGCGGATTTAGCGTGACCTTGGGGCTGATCGCGGGATTTTTCGGCGGACGCGTCGACGCCGCAATCATGCGCTTTGTCGACACGCTAATCGCGTTTCCCGGCCTGCTGCTGGCGCTGGTGATCCTGGCGGTGATCGGGCCTTCAATGACCACCGTAATAGTCGTTCTGGCGCTGAACGGCTGGATGGTCTACGCGCGGATGACGCGCGGCATCGTGCTCTCCGTCAGGCAGCTGCCCTACGTCGAGGCAGCGGAGATGGTTGGCGGGCGACCGGCGCACGTCGTCTTTCGCCACATTCTCCCGAACTTGATGTCGCCGCTCCTTACTCTCGGCGTGCTGGAGTTCGCGCGAATAGTGCTGGCCGAGGCGGCATTGTCGTTCCTCGGGCTTGGCATCCAGCCACCTGCGACATCCTGGGGCCTGGATGTTGCAAATGGAAAGGACTACCTCTTCGTTGCCTGGTGGCTCGTCACGATACCCGGATGCGCGATTGCGATCACCGTGCTAGCGATCAACTTGCTGGCCAACTGGGCGCGGGTGACGTCGGATCCGCAGGAACGCGAGAAGCGATTTGCGCAAAGCGTCGCAGCAGCTGCTCGCCGGCGGCGCGGAAAGAGCGAAGCCAGGTCAATTCGGGCAACGGAATGACCGGGAAACTTCTCGAAATCGATGGGCTGGAGGTGCATTTCACGACACGGCGAGGCGTGGTTCGCGCGGTTCGCGGAGTCTCGCTGTCGATCGGCAAGGGCGAGGCCCTTGGTCTCGTCGGCGAGAGCGGCTCGGGCAAGTCCGTGACCGCGCAGGCCGCGATGGGTCTCGTTCATGCGCCCGGCGAAATCGTCGGCGGCGACATCCGTTGGAAAGGCAAGTCGCTGTTGGGACCGCGGGGACAGGCGTTGTCGCGCAAAATCCGCGGCCGCAAGGTTTCGATTGTCTTTCAGGACGCTATGACGTCCTTGAATCCTCTATTCACGTGCGGGCAGCAGATCGCCGAAGTGCTTAGGCACCATATGGGGATGAACAGGAAACAGGCGCGCGCGCGCGCCCTGGAACTGCTCGAACTGGTGGACATAAGTGCGCCGCAGCAAAGGCTGGACCAGTTTCCTTTCGAGATGTCCGGCGGAATGCGCCAGCGCGTGATGATCGCCATGGCCCTGACCTGCGAGCCGGAGCTGCTGATCGCGGATGAGCCGACGACCGCACTCGACGTGAACATTCAGGCGCAGATTCTTGAACTGCTCCAGGACCTTCAGCAGCGGCTCGGACTATCGATTATAATGATAACGCACGATCTCGGCGTCGTGGCGGGGATCTGCGACCGGGTCGCGGTCATGTACGGAGGACGAATCGTCGAACAGGCGCGGGTCGACGAGATCTTCGCCCGTCCCGGCCATCCCTACACCATGGGACTGCTGCGATCGACTCCGCGTATCGACGGCGGCGACGAACGAATGACTTCCATAGCCGGTTCGCCGCCGGACTTGCTTGTTCCGCAATCCGGTTGCGCCTTCGCCGAGAGATGTCCCGTTGCGCAAAACGAGTGCGCAACCGACATCCGATTGAAGGAAATCTCCGAACACCGGCAGGTTGCCTGTCACTTTCCGTTTGAAGGCCCGTGGTCGAGGAATGCGCGAGAGGCGGGCGGACGCGATGGCGCCTGATCAACAACTCGACGTCGGCGAACCGCTGGTCCGGGTCGAGGATCTGACCATCCGCTTCCCGGGTGGCCGTGCAGGATTCTGGGGGCAGACCGAGCTGGAGGTTCACGCGGTCGATGGAATCTCCTTCGAGATTGCGCCGGGCGAGACCCTGGGGCTTGTAGGAGAGAGCGGCTCCGGCAAGACCACAACCGGGCGCGCCGTGCTGCGACGCGCGCCGATCCGGAGCGGGCGCATCCATTTCGGCGGGCGGGACATCACGGATCTCGCGGGCAAGGCAAAGCGGGCGCTAAGCCGGCACATGCAGCTCATTTTCCAGGATCCCTACGCAAGCCTGAATCCCCGGATGAGGATCCTCGATCTGGTGGCGGAGCCGCTGATTGTGCATGGCTTGGCAGAAAACCGCGAAGAAGCGGTTGAAGAGGTCAAGGAACTGCTCCGCCGCGTGGGTCTGCCTCCCAACGCATTCGAACGTTTTCCGCATGCATTCTCTGGCGGCCAGCGGCAGCGCGTGGTGATTGCGCGCGCCCTGGCGCTGAAGCCGCAATTCATAGTCGCGGACGAACCTGTTTCGGCACTTGACGTCTCCATTCGCGCGCAGGTCGTGAACCTGCTGCAGGATCTCCAAGGCGAATTCGGCCTGACTTACCTGTTTATCGCGCATGACCTCAGCGTGGTGCAGCACGTCTCGGACCGCATCGCAATCATGTACGCCGGCAAACTCATCGAGATCGGGCCTGCGAACCGAATCTACCGCAGGCCAAAGCACCCCTATACCGAGGCTTTGCTCTCCGCAGTGCCGGTTCCCGATCCTGCGGTGCAGCGCAGGAGGAAGCGAATCGTCTACAAGGACGAACCCCCAAATCCGATTTTCCCGCCGAAGGGTTGCCGCTTCGCAAAGCGATGTCCGCTTGTTTCCCTGCAATGCAAGAACGTAGAACCACCCCTGGAAGCCAAGAGCCCCGGTCACTTCGCCGCATGTTGGCACAAACACTGAGGACGCAAAGAGATGCCCATCGTTGCCGGATCGTTCGTTGCGCTGATCACTCCCATGAACGCGGATTGTTCGATTGACTACATGGGGTTCGAAGACTTGATGGCGTTCCAGCGCCGAAACGGAGCCGCGGCCCTTCTGATACCAAAACCGGGAAATAATCACACACCCAGCGAAGCGTTCTGGACGGGTTGAGCCGTCGGTGTGGTGACCAATTTTGCCCAGCTTCGCTTGCCGAGCGAAGCGATCCGGCCTGGCGTGCGGGCGAAGTCATTCCAGACCTCCTCGACCCTGTCTTTCACGACCTCGGCTGTGGCGAAGACCTGGTTGGCAAAATTGCCCTGCTTGAGGAACTGGAACACGGTCTCGACCGGGTTCAGTTCCGGACTGTACGGCGGCAGACGCAACAGCGACACGTTGTCCGGTATCTCCAGGCTCTTCGAACGATGCCATCCGGCGCCGTCGAGAACCACCAGCGCGTGGCGGCCCTGAGGCACGGCGGCGGCGATGTCGACAAGATGGCGGTTCATCTCATCGGTGTTCGCCTTGTCGCAAACATGGCCGGCCGACATGCCGCTTTCCGGGCAGATCGCGCTGAACAGGTAGCAATACCCGTAGCGATGGTCCCTCGGCACCCGGGGACGGCTTCCCCGGCGCGCCCACACCCGGGTCAGCATCCCCTTTTGGCCGAGGCGCGCTTCGTCCTGGAACCACACGTCCACGCTGGCCGGGTCCGTGCCCTCCGGCAGCGATGCGGTCGCAACGGCACTGAAACCGCTGCGGAATTCCTCCTGAGCATCCGGATCGGCCTTGGGATGAAGCGGCCGCGGCGAAAGACGACGGAAACCCAGCGCCCGCATCAGGCAGCGAACCGCCTCCCGGGACATCACGATGTCGAAGAAGTGCCTGATCCTGTTCCTGACCAACCCGACCGTCCATGCCGGAACGCCGTCCTGCGGGCCGTTCTCGAGCCAGCGCCCGACCTCGGCGCGCTGGACCTCGCTCAGCATCGACGGGCGCCCGCGGCCCGGCCTGCTCTTCAGGCCGGCCGGCCCCTCGGCATTGTACCGGCTGATCCAGTCGCACAGCGTCTGCCTGTCGACCTTCGCACGCCGCGCAATCTCCCCGCGGCCCCCCGCGCCTTCCATCACCCGCGCAATCGCCTCCAGGCGTCGCGCCTCCGCCCGGCTCTTGCACTTTCGGGCCAATGCCCTAATCTCTTCCGCCGTGTGGTCGGTGTTCGTGATCTCGATGCCAGCCGGCATGGCTTCCTCCTGTGAATGTTTGCACGACAACCACAAGATACAGGAAGCTGGCACCGGCCGCACCCCGCATGATGTTCTTGTTTTGTTCATGAGTCATTAATTTCCGGTTTTGGTATGATCATGGGATCGTCGGGTGAAGTCTCGATGCTGTCGGAGTTCGAACGTCATGCCATCGTGCGCGAGACGGCAAGGCACAAGGCCGGCGACATGCAGCTCTGGTATGGCTGTACCGGCCCTTCCACGGACACGACAATCGCATTCGTGCGGCAGGCGGCCGAAGCGGGTGCGGACGGCGCCGTCGTTGCAGCGCCTTCCTATGTCTGCGCGTCGAACGCCGACATCGTGCAGTTTTTCCTCGAAGTGGCGGATGCCTCGCCGATTCCGATCGGAATCTACAACAATCCGCCACGCGTAAAAACCGACCTGAGCGTGGATGACGTGCTCCATCTTGCCAGGCACCCGATGATTGCCGTGCTAAAAGAGAGCACTTCACGCGTCGGGCAAGTCGGCCTGGTCTGCTCGGCGCAACCGGACGTCGCCGTGATGTGCTGCTGTTCGCCGAACCTCGGGCTCATCGTGCCGACGATGGCGCTCGGCGGTCACGGCACGGCGAACATGGCAGGCAACATCATCCCTTCCGAAATGGCGGCGATTTCAACCCCATGGGGTAACAACGCCGGAGCGGGGCAGGAATTCCGGGAAGCATACCTGAGGAATCTTCCGATGCTTCACTTCGCCTATTCGGCAGTCAATCCCGTACCGATGAAGTCGCTCATGGGTGCGGTCGGCCTGCCTGCGGGACCGCTGAGGCGGCCTCTCCGGCCCCTTGATCCGGCGGCGCTGGCCAAGGGGCTTCGGATCGTGCGCAGCCTTGGGCTGGACAGGAAATACGGATACCGCGTGCAAGAAGGGACTTTGGCGGCAGAATGAAAGGAGATCGGGCAGTCATCATTACCGGTGCAGCAAGCGGGATCGGAGCGGCCACCGCCGGCCGGCTCGCCGGCGAGGGCGCCAGCCTGATGCTGGCAACGCGAAGCAACAAGGAGGGACTTGCAAGGACGGCCGATGCCGTGCGCGAGTCCGGCTGTCCAGTCGCAACGTGGCTGGGCGATCTGTCCGGGGAAGGGGCTTCCGCAAGGCTGGTGTCGGCCACCAGGGAGGCTTTCGGTCGCGTCGACCAGATCGTGTCCAATGCCGGCAAGGCCAAGAGGGGCGCCTTTCGCGACCTGACGCGCGCCGACGTGCGCGAGGCCCTGTCGATCAACGCGATTCCGCTGATCGAACTGGTGAATGCGGCGATGGGCGACCTGATCGAATCCGACTGGGGCCGGGTTGTCAGCCTTTCGTCATTCGTCGCCCACGATTTCGGCATCAATGACGTGCTGTTCCCGGCGACGTCGGCGTCGAAGGGCGCAGTGGAAGCTCTGACCAAGGCGCTGGCGTTTGAAATGGCGAAGAAGGGCGTTCCCGTCAACTGCGTCGCGCCCGGGTACACGCGCAAGGTTGGCGGTCATGCCGCGATCGGCGAAGAGGCATGGAAGGCCGCTGCCGATGCTACGCCGAACGGCAGGCTTGCCGAACCCGATGACGTTGCCGCGGCAATAGCCTTCTTCCTGTCCCGCGAGGCAAGGCACATAACTGGCCAGGTTCTTCGCGTCGACGGCGGATTGTCGCTGTGAATCCGACATCCGAGGCCCAATGACGAGAATTCCTGCGGATCACCGCTATCCGTCCCGCCGCTCGCCGTTGATGGCGGACAACGTTGTGGCGACATCGCATCCGCTCGCGGCGCAGGCGGGGCTTTCCATGCTCGCCAGAGGGGGCAACGCGGTCGATGCCGCCATAGCCGGCGCGGCAGTTCTGACACTCGTGGAACCAACGGGCTGCGGGCTCGGATCCGACGCATTCGCAATCATTTGGGACGGCGATGACCTTCACGGCCTGAATGCATCGGGCCGTTCGCCGAAGGCCTGGTCCCCGGACAGGTTTGCGGGTCGAAAGGAAATGCCGATTGCCGGGTGGGAAAGCGTGACGGTTCCGGGCGCCGTGTCGGCATGGGTGATGTTGTCGGACCGGTTCGGCGACCTGGCCTTCGCCGAACTGTTCGAACCGGCAATCGGCTACGCGGAGAAGGGCTTCGTGGTCACTCCGAAGATCACGGAACTCTGGGCGAAGGGCGCGATACTTCACCACAAGCAGCCAGGATTCTCCGAAACCTTCCTGCGCGACGGCAAACCTCCGAAAGCCGGCGAGCGGTTCTTCCAGCCGGACATGGCGAAATCCTTTGCCAAGATCGCCGAAAGCAACGGCCGTGCCTTCTACGGAGGCGGGCTGGCCGAAGCAATCGCTCGGGAGGCGGCCAGACACGGCGCAGCTCTGACGACCGAGGATCTCGAGTCTCATGTCTCCGACTGGTGCGGAACCATCTCGCGCAAGTTCGGCGACGTCGAATTGCACGAGATCCCGCCGAACGGACAGGGGATTGCAGCGCTGATGGCGCTTGGAATCCTCGAGCACACCAACGTTCGCGACAGGAGCGCGGATTCGGTTGAAGCGACGCACTTGCAGATTGAAGCGGTCAAGATCGGCCTCCGCGACACCTGGCACCACGTCGCGGATTTCGATCACATGACGGACGTTGGCGTCGAGGAGCTCCTTAGCGATACCTACCTCGCAAAGCGCGCGCTTGAAATCGACCCGGAACGCGCACGGAACTTTGGCGTCGGCCCGCGGAGGCACGGGGGCACGGTCTACCTCTCGGCGGCTGATTCCCAAGGCGTGATGGTGTCGTTCATCCAGTCGAACTACAAGGGTTTCGGCTCTGGCGTCGCCATTCCGGGCACCGGGATACATCCGCAGAACCGGGGCTACGGCTTCAGCCTAGATCCCAAGTCGCAAAACCGCGTGGATGGAGCCAAGCGGCCCTTCCACACGATCATCCCGGGCTTCGCAATGGGGCCCGGCGGACCTCTGATGAGCTTCGGCGTGATGGGCGGCCCGATGCAGGCGCAGGGGCACGTCCAGATGGTGTTGCGCACCCAGCTTTGGCGGCAGGATCCGCAGATGGCCGCCGATGCGCCGCGATGGCGCGTGGTCGATGGTCTTGGCGTCGCCTGCGAGGAAAGCATGGATGCAGGCTTGATCGGTGGCCTCAGGAAACTCGGCCATGACCTGACCGTCGAGGAGCCGGACGACGCGTTTGGCTTCGGCGGCGCGCAGATTGTCCAGAAGCTACCGTCGGGCGGCTACATTGTCGGAACCGACCCGCGCAAGGACGGGGCAGCGGTCGGCTACTGACATCGCTGCCACAAACCGATTTGCATGAGGCAGGTCGATTGCACGGGCGAAGTCGTTGGCGGCGCCGGATTTCAGGCCAACGAAGAAGGCAAGGCCGGAAATTCGTTGCGCGAGGGACGCGGCCGATCAGGCAGGATGACATCGAAGCATGATTGCTACCTGCGACATGACGGTGCCGATATGGATGCGCGACAGGTCAGCCCTCCTGCTGCTGTTCGCCCGGCTTGCGTTGCGGGCTGGCGACGACGCCAGCTGCATCTCGAGCGGGCCAGCCTTGCGATTTCCAGCCAGGAACAATACCCACATCGCCGGACGCGATGCACCCCGTTTGGTCGCGATTGCCGCCATGGCTTTCGCTCTTGGCGTCCGACCCGCCCTTATGGTCATCGATCACCCGGATGCGCCGAAACGACAACCGACGCGAGTCTCCACCGCATCGCCTTTCGGGAGGACGGCAAGGGCCGTATCCGCAGGGACTTTTCTTCGCCGGTCACGTTGTTGTTCTGTATCGTGAGCTTCACTGCTCGATTCGATTAGATTGCTCAAGGCGCAAGGTTTGCCGGCTGGCATCTCCGACCTCTGCGATCAAGAACGTGATCCGGCAAAAGTCGGCTTGATCGATCCGATTTGCGTCTCCTTTCAGGCCGGCCTCGCGAGTCAGTCTCGCACCCCCTTTTCCAGACGAAGCGGAAAGTGGTCGGAGGGTCGATCCTTGCGGAGCGTGTCCGGCGCGAATGGAGACCGAAGTCCACGGGCTCAATTCGGACTGCCCCATTCCGAACATCTCGCCTGCTTCGGTGTGTGCCTTGACGCCGAGTTCTGGCCCCGAAGACAGGTAGGATCGTCTGTTGCGCGAGTTCCTGTGCAAAACGCTGAGGCCCGCCTGGCCTCGACCCTTCGGTCCATGGGCATCCGAACTGCAGGCTGCAATCGCCTTGCGGCAGCGGCCCGCTTGGTTGAGTTGATGCGCACATTCATGGCGGGAATGCTCCAAGCGCCATCGGCAGGCGGCCGCCATACGAGGAATTGATCCGCGGGGCGAGGTGGGGCTTGAAGTCTGGAAGTTGGCTGCAAGTGTTGCGGGACCGTAGTTCAAATGCCTCGCCCAAGTTGCGGCTGGACGCGATTCCGGAGGGCGACGGGGAACGCCGACACATCGCTTGGGGTCTTGCAAGCATTGGGCGTCACGCAGAGTCTCGCGGTCACGATCCATAGCAAAAGGATTCGCGGCGCGGGGGCGATGTTTGTGACCGTGACGGATTCGGCGCCAAGGCGAAACCGTCACTTCGCTTGCCCGGACGAAAGAACTTGCCGCTCATCACTTGTTCGAGATTGATACAGGGGCACCGCCTCTTTCTGCAGAACTCTTGATCGCATCCCAGAGCATTGCCAGCCTCAATCCATGTTCAGCCGAAGAGTGGTTCTGCACGCGCCCATCGCGAATGGCCATGAACGTCGGAAGCGGGTTGTCGATCTCCTTCTTTTCGTCGCGATCGATTGTTCCGTCGGGCAAGACGACTTCGCGCCACTGTCCCCAGGCATCGACGTGGACGGACGCCTTCGTATAGAATAGCGAGATATGTGAAGCACAGCGGAATGGCACATCTCCAACGGCGTTGAAAGTGACAAGCGCTCCCCGTTCCAGCCGCGCGGCCACAACGCCCACGACTTCCACGGGGCGGCTCCGGTGATCCGTGAAGGCGGATACGCGGTCAAACTCGGAACCCGCCAACATGCATGCGGTGTTCATCATGTGGGCACCGGTATCGAACATGAACCCGCCGCCGGAGATCTCCGGATCTTGCTTCCATTGACCGCTGTACTTCTTCGCCCAGTTTTCCCAAATTGTCCCCGAAATGCTCAAGAGTTCCCCGAACTCTCCGGCGGCGGCGCGGTCACGGACTTCGCGGACCAGAGGTGAAAGGCCGCCCTGATAGGCAACGACAACTGTCGAATTCGTCCGCTTGCGTGCCTTGACGAGATCTCTTGCCTCGTCGACGGTGACCGCCATCGGTTTTTCAAGAAGCAAGTCGAGGCCTGCATCAACAACCGCTATGGCGCCTTCCGCATGGAATTTGTGAGGTGTCGAAAGATAGACAGCGTCAAGACCCATACTGAAATTCTGCAAAAGCGACTCGATGTTTGCGAACATTCGCGGTTTTGCACAGCCGGCCTGCACACAGAGTTCCTCAAACCTGTCCCGCGCAGCGGAATTGACGTCTGCCGCAGCGACAATTGACACGTTCGGCATCCGCAGCCAGCTTTTTGCATACTCGGCCGCTTGCAAGCCAGTTCCGACAATTGCCATGCGAAACGTGTCGGACATGTTCGACGCACCCTGTCTCCTTTCTGGTTGCATGCGAATATCCGATTCTTGATTGGGACTACAGGGGACGGGCGGGGACACAGGACGGATTCCAGGACCTCGCGCGGAAGCTCTTTCTCCGTGCACGCCTTGGCGACGGCAACCGGGCAGGCAATATCATCCGGAGTTTGTTGGAAATTTCCGAATACGATCGAATGAGATGGTTGAAGAGGGAGCGTGTTCCGAACTTGCCGTGCTCATATCCGCCCTTCCAGATTCACGAAAGGCGTCGCGGAAATGGTTCCCCAAAGACACGGCGGCTAAGTTCGACTGATCCCTGCACTGCCGGATGCCGACCGGTTGTTTCGTCAACCAGGCTGCAGGCACGCGGCGGGTTCGGGATCGACATGAAAAGGATTCTGGCCGTCTGATCTCGGCGGCTGCAGTGTCTCTTTCCGGAAACCCGCTGCTGTTTGTTTCTTCAACATCTGTGGACTGCTACATCTCGACGCTCCAAGTCAGCGGCAACCGGTTCGACCTGGAATCCGGAATTGGCGAAACGATTAGTTTGCGAAATTCGCAGGATCGCGTTCGTTCTTTCAAGGGGAGGCACAAGTGACACTGATGGATTGGGTGACTATAGGCTTTGGACGTGTGAAGCGCTCGTCAACGAGCATCGAATGATCGACGGAGTATTCGAATGGAACCTTCGCCTCTTTCAAGCGAGTGTGTCGTGGAGTTGGCTCGGGAATTCGCGCCTGTCCTCCTGTTTGACCGAAAAGAGCCCTTTTTGCCGTCCGCTGTCGGCGTCTCCGTCATCGACGAGACTTTGCAATCGCCTTCTTGCCGCCACAGCATCAAGCTCGAAACCGGATCCGTTCGCGCAATCGAATATGCCGTCTGGTGGGACTTGAATATTCAGCATCTCTGCGAGCTGGAGCATGTGTGGGTATACCTGGATCGGGACCAGAATGTCGTCAAAATCGAGGCGAGCGCACGCGGCTACTTCCACAACCGATTGGCTGACGACGGAACCCTTCCGATCAGGAACGGTAGGCCGATCCTCTTTTCGGAGCCAGGGAAACACGGGTTTTTCTCCCGTCTTGAAGAGATCAAGGTCCATATGGACCGGGCAAGGCAGTCATGCGGAGAAGGCGCAGGCAGCATGAACATCCTGGTGCAGCCGGAGTTCAGGGCGGCGCTGGCCTATATGAGACCGTTCGATTACTTCGTGGTGCGGCGTCACCTGTCTGAAATGGCTTTCGAGCCATCCTTCGAGTTTTCAACGCAGTTCGATCTTCGCGAATCCCCACTAGTGCCCTGGCCGAGGCTCAACGCGTCCATCCCCGATCGGGTTCGCGACCGCGTTTTCGAGCTTCGCCAGAATTGGAACGGCCTCAAGGCTGTTTTCGTCGACAGCGGCGACACGCTGATTGACGAAGGCTCCGAGATTTGGGTGGACGGGGTCGTGCAGGATGCGCGGCCAATTCCCGGCGCGCTCGAATTGCTTGTGGCACTGAAGGAGCAGGGGAATCTGGTCGCCCTCGTAGCCGACGGCAGCCAGGAAAGTTTCGACAATGTACATGGAAAGCTTGGCCTGACCCCACTATTCGATGCGCGCGCGATATCCGGCACTGTGGGTGTCGAGAAACCGGATCGAAGAATGTTCGATTCAGCGGCAGAGCAGTTGGGGCTGGCACCGGAAGACTATCACGGAATCGTTCATTTCGGAAACAATCTTCGTCGCGACATCGCAGGCGCGAATGCGATCGGAATGAAAACCGTCTGGATCAACTGGTCTGAGCGGCGAAGGAAGACGCCGCGTGGTGCCCTTGAAGTCCCGGACAAGACAGTCTCAGAGCCTATCGACCTGCTTGTGGCTTTGGACGAGCTCTATCCCTCGCAGGGGGAAAGCCAAGGCGCCACGCGTCAGGGCTGAACCGCGCCAAATTGACCAGTTTTCCTTTATCCGAAGGGTATCTCCCGACCTCGCATCAAACATGCGGCGTATCTGCTCGCCCCCTGTTCAGCCATAGGCTGCGAGGGTTCGCCCCCGTTGCCGACCGCCGGTTCTCCCGGCCCCTGCCGCGCTCCAATGGCATTCGGTTAAGGAGTTCTTCCGCTTACGGACACCTGAGATCATAGTTTCGCCTCCATATATGTAGTGCTATAGATCAGTGCAGAACAATATATTGATCTTCACTACGGACTTCGGCGCAGTTTTTGGCACCCAATCGGCTTATCCGAATGCCATTGTGCCGCGCTCGCGTCGGGCGTCCGGAATTCTCTGGACGCGGCAGTGCCGCGCTGCTATCGCCGGTCCCATGGCAGGACGCGGCAAGGCTGGCGGGCGGAACGGGGACGAACCGCCCGAGCCGGCGGGGCAAGGCGGTTCGCCGGGAACGGGCGGAACCCGCGCCGCCGCGCCGCTCGTCGCCACCCCCCACGACAGGCTGTTCCGGGCGCTGGCCTCCGACCCGGAACGCGCGGCGGCGCTGATCCGCGACCACCTGCCGGAGCGGATCGCCGGGCTTCTGGCGGACACGCCGCCCGTGGCGCTCGACGGCAGCTACGTTGACGAGACGCTGCGCGGCGGCCAGTCCGACATGCTGTTCAGGGTCGAGCTCGCCTCCGGCGGCCCGGCCTTTCTATATTTTCTTGCCGAACACAAGAGCTCGGCCGATTCCGCCACTCCGCTGCAGCTGGCGTCGTACATGGTCAGGATCTGGATGCGACACGCGCAGGGCCGCGCGGACAGGCTCCGCGCCCTTCCGCCGATCATTCCGGTCGTGTTCTACCACGGCGCGGCCCGCTGGTCTGCCGCGCGGGGCCTGGAGGCGATGATCGCGGCCGGGGATCCGGAGCTGGTGTTCCTGCCCGGCGAGCGCTTCATCCTGCGCGAGCTGCGCGGGATGCCGGCGGAGGAGCTGTCGAGCGACGTCGCGGCCAGGGCCGGCCTGATCGCGATCGCGCACCGCGCGGTGGAGCTCGCGGCGCTGGTTGCCAAGGGCGTGGAGAACAGGACTTTCCCACGCTGTTGGCGATTTTCCGATTTGCCGCCGAACGGGGGGCGGACCGGGGCGTTCCGGCCGGATTCCGGGTTTGCGGAGCCGTCCGCGCGCCGTCGCGGGCGCCGGTTCCGGTCCCTTGGTGATTCGTTTTCGGGGCTTGGCGGCCTGCCGGCGGCGTCCGGGAGCCGGCCCGGACGCGGCCCGGCTCTCAGGGCCGGGTCAGGGCGGCGATGGCCTCGCTGCGGTTCAGCTGCAGGCGTCGCCGGGTTTCGGCGAGGCTCTCCGCCTCGCGGCGGCTGGCGAAGACCACCGCGAGCGCGATGCTGTTCAGGCTGGCCCGGTTCGCCGGGCCGTTGCCGGTGCGGGTCAGGCAGGCGTCCTCGCCGAAGACGCAGTCCCTCTGGCGGTGGTTCAGGTTCTCCACACTCCAGTGTCCGCGATTCAGCTTCAGCAGCTCCTCCGGCGACGCGGCTTCGGCATCCAGCGAGGTGATGACATACGCGATCTCGGTGCAGTCGTTTTCCCCATCGTCGCCGTCCTTCTTCAGCGGCTCCCGGTAGCGGGTGATCCGGGCGATCTGGCTGACGCCGGGGTAGTTGATCAGGCGCTTGAGCGGCGTCAGGACGCTGATGGAGCGCTGCTCCAGGCGGCCGTGAACCTTTTCGAGATCCTCCGCGAAGCGGCCGGTGGCGTCCCTCTCCCAGTCGATGCTGTCGAGGATGCCGAAGGTCTCCGGCGCGTTGCCCTTGACCGAGAAGACATAGTCGGCTCCGCAGCGCCCGGTGACCATCTTCGCGGTCTTGCGCGTCGTGTGCAGCGCGTCGAGGGTGATGACCTTGCCGCGGACGTCGCTGCGCTCCAGGAGGTCGTGCGTGGCCGCCAGCTCGCCGCCTTCGTCGCCGAAGTTCAGGAGCGCGAAGGGCGCGCCGGTCGCGTGGTCGACGAGGGCCGCGGTCTCGTGATGGCCGTCGCCGTTGCGGTTGGCGCCGCGGATGCGCTTGCCGTCGGCGGGCGAGCGCCCGGGCGAGGGGAAGCCGGGGCCGGGACCAGCGGCCGACCACGTCCTCCAGCGCCTCGGGGTCGACCGACTGCACGACCCTGTGGATCGTGGACTTCGAGACCGGCTCGCGAAGCCCCGTCTTCGGGTTCCGCCAGGCGCCGACGGCGGCAAGCTCCTCCTGCGACAGCGAGCGCGCGAACTGCGCGGCGGCCAGGCAGCCCTTCATGTTCGCGAGCTCGGCGAGCACGTGCACGGCGAGCACGCAGGCCACCGCGTGCTTCCTGCCCTGCGCCCGGCGGAAGTCGGGCACCGCCGCCAGCTCCGCGTGCAGCGAGCGCATTGTCCCGGGGTCCCGCGGCGCCAGACCGGGACCGGAGGGCGGCGCCACGTCCGGCGGCAGCGGCTGCGGGCTCGAGAGCAGCGCCCGGCGTCGGGCCCGGCGGCGCCGCGAAGATCTCCTTCGGCCTGCCGTGGGGGTCGGTGTAGCGACCGTTGGCGCGGGCGAACCCCTTCGTCCGGCCCAGGGCACTCCCAGCCCGCCGCCCTGTACATGGTGCCGGAAAACCTGGCCGGGTCGCAGAACGTCTCCGCCAGGAGCACCCGGTGCCCGTGCGCCGCCAGCCAGTCGTCGGCGAGCCGGCGGGTCATCCCCGCAAGGAAGAAGGAGGCGAGGTTCGGGAACACCCCCGGCTCGGACAGGATCAGGAACCGGGTGTTGTTCGCCACCATCTCCAGCCGCCGGAACTGCTGCTCCGGCCTCCAGCCGCACCACCTGTCGCGGGGCGCGCACTTGAAGGCGCCGTTCTGCCACGCCGCCAGGGCCCAGCCACCGGTCCCCGAAGCTTGCCACGTAGCGCAGGCCGCGGGCCGCCAGCCGCTGGAAGCCGAGATAGTGGCGCTCGTCCATCAGCGAGTCCCAGAGCGGGCGCTCCTGCGGCCTGGCCAGCCCGGATCTCGACGTCCGACAGGGAAAACCCCGCCGGCATCCCGGCGAAACGGGGCATGGAACTCGAGGCGCTTGCGAATCGACATGGCCGGAGCATCGCACGTCCGGGACGGGAACGCCAGCGGAAAATTCCGGCTCCGCGGTCGCGCGCGCATGCAACGCAGACAAGCCCGGTGTCAAGGAAAACCAGCCGAAATCAGCGTGGGATGCCCCTGGCGTGGAGAAGGACGGGCTTGGCAGAGCCAGGTCTTCGAGTATATCCTTCTGACCTATCCCGAGGGGATCTGGAGGTTTTGCGCGCTGGCCTGCGCGAGGCGGGCTACGACGAGATGGAGGGGCCTTGTGGGCACGATCGCGGAAGCACTGATGGAACAGGGCAAGGCACGGGGCCTCGCCGAGGGCGAGGCGCGGGGTCTCGCCAAGGGACTGGAACGGGGCGAGGCACGGGGATTGACCCGCCTTCTCGAGCGCCGGTTCGGTCCCCTGCCGCCGGAGGTCAGGGACCGCATCGCTGCGGGCGGTCTCGGCGATCTCGATTCCTGGCTGGACCGGACGCTGGATGCCGGCAGCCGGAAGAGGTGTTCGGGAAGGGCAGCCGGAGCTGAGGGCTCGTTGCGAAACAGGCGAATCGTTTTGGCGTTGAGGGATTCCCCCTGGAATCGAAACGTGATTCGTTCGCGGCATGGATACGATCGAGAGCATCCGGCACCGGTTCGAGGCCCTGTCGCCGCATCTGGATGAGAAG
>CAXXWA010000005.1:0-391101 GCA_963662815.2 uncultured Amylibacter sp. | reverse complement strand
GTCGCTCATGGGTGCGGTCGGCCTGCCTGCGGGACCGCTGAGGCGGCCTCTCCGGCCCCTTGATCCGGCGGCGCTGGCCAAGGGGCTTCGGATCGTGCGCAGCCTTGGGCTGGACAGGAAATACGGATACCGCGTGCAAGAAGGGACTTTGGCGGCAGAATGAAAGGAGATCGGGCAGTCATCATTACCGGTGCAGCAAGCGGGATCGGAGCGGCCACCGCCGGCCGGCTCGCCGGCGAGGGCGCCAGCCTGATGCTGGCAACGCGAAGCAACAAGGAGGGACTTGCAAGGACGGCCGATGCCGTGCGCGAGTCCGGCTGTCCAGTCGCAACGTGGCTGGGCGATCTGTCCGGGGAAGGGGCTTCCGCAAGGCTGGTGTCGGCCACCAGGGAGGCTTTCGGTCGCGTCGACCAGATCGTGTCCAATGCCGGCAAGGCCAAGAGGGGCGCCTTTCGCGACCTGACGCGCGCCGACGTGCGCGAGGCCCTGTCGATCAACGCGATTCCGCTGATCGAACTGGTGAATGCGGCGATGGGCGACCTGATCGAATCCGACTGGGGCCGGGTTGTCAGCCTTTCGTCATTCGTCGCCCACGATTTCGGCATCAATGACGTGCTGTTCCCGGCGACGTCGGCGTCGAAGGGCGCAGTGGAAGCTCTGACCAAGGCGCTGGCGTTTGAAATGGCGAAGAAGGGCGTTCCCGTCAACTGCGTCGCGCCCGGGTACACGCGCAAGGTTGGCGGTCATGCCGCGATCGGCGAAGAGGCATGGAAGGCCGCTGCCGATGCTACGCCGAACGGCAGGCTTGCCGAACCCGATGACGTTGCCGCGGCAATAGCCTTCTTCCTGTCCCGCGAGGCAAGGCACATAACTGGCCAGGTTCTTCGCGTCGACGGCGGATTGTCGCTGTGAATCCGACATCCGAGGCCCAATGACGAGAATTCCTGCGGATCACCGCTATCCGTCCCGCCGCTCGCCGTTGATGGCGGACAACGTTGTGGCGACATCGCATCCGCTCGCGGCGCAGGCGGGGCTTTCCATGCTCGCCAGAGGGGGCAACGCGGTCGATGCCGCCATAGCCGGCGCGGCAGTTCTGACACTCGTGGAACCAACGGGCTGCGGGCTCGGATCCGACGCATTCGCAATCATTTGGGACGGCGATGACCTTCACGGCCTGAATGCATCGGGCCGTTCGCCGAAAGCCTGGTCCCCGGACAGGTTTGCGGGTCGAAAGGAAATGCCGATTGCCGGGTGGGAAAGCGTGACGGTTCCGGGCGCCGTGTCGGCATGGGTGATGTTGTCGGACTGGTTCGGCGACCTGGCCTTCGCCGAACTGTTCGAACCGGCAATCGGCTACGCGGAGAAGGGCTTCGTGGTCACTCCGAAGATCACGGAACTCTGGGCGAAGGGCGCGATACTTCACCACAAGCAGCCAGGATTCTCCGAAACCTTCCTGCGCGACGGCAAACCTCCGAAAGCCGGCGAGCGGTTCTTCCAGCCGGACATGGCGAAATCCTTTGCCAAGATCGCCGAAAGCAACGGCCGTGCCTTCTACGGAGGCGGGCTGGCCGAAGCAATCGCTCGGGAGGCGGCCAGACACGGCGCAGCTCTGACGACCGAGGATCTCGAGTCTCATGTCTCCGACTGGTGCGGAACCATCTCGCGCAAGTTCGGCGACGTCGAATTGCACGAGATCCCGCCGAACGGACAGGGGATTGCAGCGCTGATGGCGCTTGGAATCCTCGAGCACACCAACGTTCGCGACAGGAGCGCGGATTCGGTTGAAGCGACGCACTTGCAGATTGAAGCGGTCAAGATCGGCCTCCGCGACACCTGGCACCACGTCGCGGATTTCGATCACATGACGGACGTTGGCGTCGAGGAGCTCCTTAGCGATACCTACCTCGCAAAGCGCGCGCTTGAAATCGACCCGGAACGCGCACGGAACTTTGGCGTCGGCCCGCGGAGGCACGGGGGCACGGTCTACCTCTCGGCGGCTGATTCCCAAGGCGTGATGGTGTCGTTCATCCAGTCGAACTACAAGGGTTTCGGCTCTGGCGTCGCCATTCCGGGCACCGGGATACATCCGCAGAACCGGGGCTACGGCTTCAGCCTAGATCCCAAGTCGCAAAACCGCGTGGATGGAGCCAAGCGGCCCTTCCACACGATCATCCCGGGCTTCGCAATGGGGCCCGGCGGACCTCTGATGAGCTTCGGCGTGATGGGCGGCCCGATGCAGGCGCAGGGGCACGTCCAGATGGTGTTGCGCACCCAGCTTTGGCGGCAGGATCCGCAGATGGCCGCCGATGCGCCGCGATGGCGCGTGGTCGATGGTCTTGGCGTCGCCTGCGAGGAAAGCATGGATGCAGGCTTGATCGGTGGCCTCAGGAAACTCGGCCATGACCTGACCGTCGAGGAGCCGGACGACGCGTTTGGCTTCGGCGGCGCGCAGATTGTCCAGAAGCTACCGTCGGGCGGCTACATTGTCGGAACCGACCCGCGCAAGGACGGGGCAGCGGTCGGCTACTGACATCGCTGCCACAAACCGATTTGCATGAGGCAGGTCGATTGCACGGGCGAAGTCGTTGGCGGCGCCGGATTTCAGGCCAACGAAGAAGGCAAGGCCGGAAATTCGTTGCGCGAGGGACGCGGCCGATCAGGCAGGATGACATCGAAGCATGATTGCTACCTGCGACATGACGGTGCCGATATGGATGCGCGACAGGTCAGCCCTCCTGCTGCTGTTCGCCCGGCTTGCGTTGCGGGCTGGCGACGACGCCAGCTGCATCTCGAGCGGGCCAGCCTTGCGATTTCCAGCCAGGAACAATACCCACATCGCCGGACGCGATGCACCCCGTTTGGTCGCGATTGCCGCCATGGCTTTCGCTCTTGGCGTCCGACCCGCCCTTATGGTCATCGATCACCCGGATGCGCCGAAACGACAACCGACGCGAGTCTCCACCGCATCGCCTTTCGGGAGGACGGCAAGGGCCGTATCCGCAGGGACTTTTCTTCGCCGGTCACGTTGTTGTTCTGTATCGTGAGCTTCACTGCTCGATTCGATTAGATTGCTCAAGGCGCAAGGTTTGCCGGCTGGCATCTCCGACCTCTGCGATCAAGAACGTGATCCGGCAAAAGTCGGCTTGATCGATCCGATTTGCGTCTCCTTTCAGGCCGGCCTCGCGAGTCAGTCTCGCACCCCCTTTTCCAGACGAAGCGGAAAGTGGTCGGAGGGTCGATCCTTGCGGAGCGTGTCCGGCGCGAATGGAGACCGAAGTCCACGGGCTCAATTCGGACTGCCCCATTCCGAACATCTCGCCTGCTTCGGTGTGTGCCTTGACGCCGAGTTCTGGCCCCGAAGACAGGTAGGATCGTCTGTTGCGCGAGTTCCTGTGCAAAACGCTGAGGCCCGCCTGGCCTCGACCCTTCGGTCCATGGGCATCCGAACTGCAGGCTGCAATCGCCTTGCGGCAGCGGCCCGCTTGGTTGAGTTGATGCGCACATTCATGGCGGGAATGCTCCAAGCGCCATCGGCAGGCGGCCGCCATACGAGGAATTGATCCGCGGGGCGAGGTGGGGCTTGAAGTCTGGAAGTTGGCTGCAAGTGTTGCGGGACCGTAGTTCAAATGCCTCGCCCAAGTTGCGGCTGGACGCGATTCCGGAGGGCGACGGGGAACGCCGACACATCGCTTGGGGTCTTGCAAGCATTGGGCGTCACGCAGAGTCTCGCGGTCACGATCCATAGCAAAAGGATTCTCGGCGCGGGGGCGATGTTTGTGACCGTGACGGATTCGGCGCCAAGGCGAAACCGTCACTTCGCTTGCCCGGACGAAAGAACTTGCCGCTCATCACTTGTTCGAGATTGATACAGGGGCACCGCCTCTTTCTGCAGAACTCTTGATCGCATCCCAGAGCATTGCCAGCCTCAATCCATGTTCAGCCGAAGAGTGGTTCTGCACGCGCCCATCGCGAATGGCCATGAACGTCGGAAGCGGGTTGTCGATCTCCTTCTTTTCGTCGCGATCGATTGTTCCGTCGGGCAAGACGACTTCGCGCCACTGTCCCCAGGCATCGACGTGGACGGACGCCTTCGTATAGAATAGCGAGATATGTGAAGCACAGCGGAATGGCACATCTCCAACGGCGTTGAAAGTGACAAGCGCTCCCCGTTCCAGCCGCGCGGCCACAACGCCCACGACTTCCACGGGGCGGCTCCGGTGATCCGTGAAGGCGGATACGCGGTCAAACTCGGAACCCGCCAACATGCATGCGGTGTTCATCATGTGGGCACCGGTATCGAACATGAACCCGCCGCCGGAGATCTCCGGATCTTGCTTCCATTGACCGCTGTACTTCTTCGCCCAGTTTTCCCAAATTGTCCCCGAAATGCTCAAGAGTTCCCCGAACTCTCCGGCGGCGGCGCGGTCACGGACTTCGCGGACCAGAGGTGAAAGGCCGCCCTGATAGGCAACGACAACTGTCGAATTCGTCCGCTTGCGTGCCTTGACGAGATCTCTTGCCTCGTCGACGGTGACCGCCATCGGTTTTTCAAGAAGCAAGTCGAGGCCTGCATCAACAACCGCTATGGCGCCTTCCGCATGGAATTTGTGAGGTGTCGAAAGATAGACAGCGTCAAGACCCATACTGAAATTCTGCAAAAGCGACTCGATGTTTGCGAACATTCGCGGTTTTGCACAGCCGGCCTGCACACAGAGTTCCTCAAACCTGTCCCGCGCAGCGGAATTGACGTCTGCCGCAGCGACAATTGACACGTTCGGCATCCGCAGCCAGCTTTTTGCATACTCGGCCGCTTGCAAGCCAGTTCCGACAATTGCCATGCGAAACGTGTCGGACATGTTCGACGCACCCTGTCTCCTTTCTGGTTGCATGCGAATATCCGATTCTTGATTGGGACTACAGGGGACGGGCGGGGACACAGGACGGATTCCAGGACCTCGCGCGGAAGCTCTTTCTCCGTGCACGCCTTGGCGACGGCAACCGGGCAGGCAATATCATCCGGAGTTTGTTGGAAATTTCCGAATACGATCGAATGAGATGGTTGAAGAGGGAGCGTGTTCCGAACTTGCCGTGCTCATATCCGCCCTTCCAGATTCACGAAAGGCGTCGCGGAAATGGTTCCCCAAAGACACGGCGGCTAAGTTCGACTGATCCCTGCACTGCCGGATGCCGACCGGTTGTTTCGTCAACCAGGCTGCAGGCACGCGGCGGGTTCGGGATCGACATGAAAAGGATTCTGGCCGTCTGATCTCGGCGGCTGCAGTGTCTCTTTCCGGAAACCCGCTGCTGTTTGTTTCTTCAACATCTGTGGACTGCTACATCTCGACGCTCCAAGTCAGCGGCAACCGGTTCGACCTGGAATCCGGAATTGGCGAAACGATTAGTTTGCGAAATTCGCAGGATCGCGTTCGTTCTTTCAAGGGGAGGCACAAGTGACACTGATGGATTGGGTGACTATAGGCTTTGGACGTGTGAAGCGCTCGTCAACGAGCATCGAATGATCGACGGAGTATTCGAATGGAACCTTCGCCTCTTTCAAGCGAGTGTGTCGTGGAGTTGGCTCGGGAATTCGCGCCTGTCCTCCTGTTTGACCGAAAAGAGCCCTTTTTGCCGTCCGCTGTCGGCGTCTCCGTCATCGACGAGACTTTGCAATCGCCTTCTTGCCGCCACAGCATCAAGCTCGAAACCGGATCCGTTCGCGCAATCGAATATGCCGTCTGGTGGGACTTGAATATTCAGCATCTCTGCGAGCTGGAGCATGTGTGGGTATACCTGGATCGGGACCAGAATGTCGTCAAAATCGAGGCGAGCGCACGCGGCTACTTCCACAACCGATTGGCTGACGACGGAACCCTTCCGATCAGGAACGGTAGGCCGATCCTCTTTTCGGAGCCAGGGAAACACGGGTTTTTCTCCCGTCTTGAAGAGATCAAGGTCCATATGGACCGGGCAAGGCAGTCATGCGGAGAAGGCGCAGGCAGCATGAACATCCTGGTGCAGCCGGAGTTCAGGGCGGCGCTGGCCTATATGAGACCGTTCGATTACTTCGTGGTGCGGCGTCACCTGTCTGAAATGGCTTTCGAGCCATCCTTCGAGTTTTCAACGCAGTTCGATCTTCGCGAATCCCCACTAGTGCCCTGGCCGAGGCTCAACGCGTCCATCCCCGATCGGGTTCGCGACCGCGTTTTCGAGCTTCGCCAGAATTGGAACGGCCTCAAGGCTGTTTTCGTCGACAGCGGCGACACGCTGATTGACGAAGGCTCCGAGATTTGGGTGGACGGGGTCGTGCAGGATGCGCGGCCAATTCCCGGCGCGCTCGAATTGCTTGTGGCACTGAAGGAGCAGGGGAATCTGGTCGCCCTCGTAGCCGACGGCAGCCAGGAAAGTTTCGACAATGTACATGGAAAGCTTGGCCTGACCCCACTATTCGATGCGCGCGCGATATCCGGCACTGTGGGTGTCGAGAAACCGGATCGAAGAATGTTCGATTCAGCGGCAGAGCAGTTGGGGCTGGCACCGGAAGACTATCACGGAATCGTTCATTTCGGAAACAATCTTCGTCGCGACATCGCAGGCGCGAATGCGATCGGAATGAAAACCGTCTGGATCAACTGGTCTGAGCGGCGAAGGAAGACGCCGCGTGGTGCCCTTGAAGTCCCGGACAAGACAGTCTCAGAGCCTATCGACCTGCTTGTGGCTTTGGACGAGCTCTATCCCTCGCAGGGGGAAAGCCAAGGCGCCACGCGTCAGGGCTGAACCGCGCCAAATTGACCAGTTTTCCTTTATCCGAAGGGTATCTCCCGACCTCGCATCAAACATGCGGCGTATCTGCTCGCCCCCTGTTCAGCCATAGGCTGCGAGGGTTCGCCCCCGTTGCCGACCGCCGGTTCTCCCGGCCCCTGCCGCGCTCCAATGGCATTCGGTTAAGGAGTTCTTCCGCTTACGGACACCTGAGATCATAGTTTCGCCTCCATATATGTAGTGCTATAGATCAGTGCAGAACAATATATTGATCTTCACTACGGACTTCGGCGCAGTTTTTGGCACCCAATCGGCTTATCCGAATGCCATTGTGCCGCGCTCGCGTCGGGCGTCCGGAATTCTCTGGACGCGGCAGTGCCGCGCTGCTATCGCCGGTCCCATGGCAGGACGCGGCAAGGCTGGCGGGCGGAACGGGGACGAACCGCCCGAGCCGGCGGGGCAAGGCGGTTCGCCGGGAACGGGCGGAACCCGCGCCGCCGCGCCGCTCGTCGCCACCCCCCACGACAGGCTGTTCCGGGCGCTGGCCTCCGACCCGGAACGCGCGGCGGCGCTGATCCGCGACCACCTGCCGGAGCGGATCGCCGGGCTTCTGGCGGACACGCCGCCCGTGGCGCTCGACGGCAGCTACGTTGACGAGACGCTGCGCGGCGGCCAGTCCGACATGCTGTTCAGGGTCGAGCTCGCCTCCGGCGGCCCGGCCTTTCTATATTTTCTTGCCGAACACAAGAGCTCGGCCGATTCCGCCACTCCGCTGCAGCTGGCGTCGTACATGGTCAGGATCTGGATGCGACACGCGCAGGGCCGCGCGGACAGGCTCCGCGCCCTTCCGCCGATCATTCCGGTCGTGTTCTACCACGGCGCGGCCCGCTGGTCTGCCGCGCGGGGCCTGGAGGCGATGATCGCGGCCGGGGATCCGGAGCTGGTGTTCCTGCCCGGCGAGCGCTTCATCCTGCGCGAGCTGCGCGGGATGCCGGCGGAGGAGCTGTCGAGCGACGTCGCGGCCAGGGCCGGCCTGATCGCGATCGCGCACCGCGCGGTGGAGCTCGCGGCGCTGGTTGCCAAGGGCGTGGAGAACAGGACTTTCCCACGCTGTTGGCGATTTTCCGATTTGCCGCCGAACGGGGGGCGGACCGGGGCGTTCCGGCCGGATTCCGGGTTTGCGGAGCCGTCCGCGCGCCGTCGCGGGCGCCGGTTCCGGTCCCTTGGTGATTCGTTTTCGGGGCTTGGCGGCCTGCCGGCGGCGTCCGGGAGCCGGCCCGGACGCGGCCCGGCTCTCAGGGCCGGGTCAGGGCGGCGATGGCCTCGCTGCGGTTCAGCTGCAGGCGTCGCCGGGTTTCGGCGAGGCTCTCCGCCTCGCGGCGGCTGGCGAAGACCACCGCGAGCGCGATGCTGTTCAGGCTGGCCCGGTTCGCCGGGCCGTTGCCGGTGCGGGTCAGGCAGGCGTCCTCGCCGAAGACGCAGTCCCTCTGGCGGTGGTTCAGGTTCTCCACACTCCAGTGTCCGCGATTCAGCTTCAGCAGCTCCTCCGGCGACGCGGCTTCGGCATCCAGCGAGGTGATGACATACGCGATCTCGGTGCAGTCGTTTCCCCCATCGTCGCCGTCCTTCTTCAGCGGCTCCCGGTAGCGGGTGATCCGGGCGATCTGGCTGACGCCGGGGTAGTTGATCAGGCGCTTGAGCGGCGTCAGGACGCTGATGGAGCGCTGCTCCAGGCGGCCGTGAACCTTTTCGAGATCCTCCGCGAAGCGGCCGGTGGCGTCCCTCTCCCAGTCGATGCCGTCGAGGATGCCGAAGGTCTCCGGCGCGTTGCCCTTGACCGAGAAGACATAGTCGGCTCCGCAGCGCCCGGTGACCATCTTCGCGGTCTTGCGCGTCGTGTGCAGCGCGTCGAGGGTGATGACCTTGCCGCGGACGTCGCTGCGCTCCAGGAGGTCGTGCGTGGCCGCCAGCTCGCCGCCTTCGTCGCCGAAGTTCAGGAGCGCGAAGGGCGCGCCGGTCGCGTGGTCGACGAGGGCCGCGGTCTCGTGATGGCCGTCGCCGTTGCGGTTGGCGCCGCGGATGCGCTTGCCGTCGGCGGCGAGCGCCCGGGCGAGGGGAAGCCGGGGCCGGGACCAGCGGCCGACCACGTCCTCCAGCGCCTCGGGGTCGACCGACTGCACGACCCTGTGGATCGTGGACTTCGAGACCGGCTCGCGAAGCCCCGTCTTCGGGTTCCGCCAGGCGCCGACGGCGGCAAGCTCCTCCTGCGACAGCGAGCGCGCGAACTGCGCGGCGGCCAGGCAGCCCTTCATGTTCGCGAGCTCGGCGAGCACGTGCACGGCGAGCACGCAGGCCACCGCGTGCTTCCTGCCCTGCGCCCGGCGGAAGTCGGGCACCGCCGCCAGCTCCGCGTGCAGCGAGCGCATTGTCCCGGGGTCCCGCGGCGCCAGACCGGGACCGGAGGGCGGCGCCACGTCCGGCGGCAGCGGCTGCGGGCTCGAGAGCAGCGCCCGGGCGTCGGGCCTCAGCGGCGCCGCGAAGATCTCCTTCGGCCTGCCGTGGGGGTCGGTGTAGCGACCGTTGGCGCGGGCGAACCCCTTCGTCCGGCCCAGGCACTCCCAGCCCGCCGCCCTGTACATGGTGCCGGAAAACCTGGCCGGGTCGCAGAACGTCTCCGCCAGGAGCACCCGGTGCCCGTGCGCCGCCAGCCAGTCGTCGGCGAGCCGGCGGGTCATCCCCGCAAGGAAGAAGGAGGCGAGGTTCGGGAACACCCCCGGCTCGGACAGGATCAGGAACCGGGTGTTGTTCGCCACCATCTCCAGCCGCCGGAACTGCTGCTCCGGCCTCCAGCCGCACCACCTGTCGCGCGGAGCGCACTTGAAGGCGCCGTTCTGCCACGCCGCCAGGCCCAGCCACCGGTCCCCGAAGCTTGCCACGTAGCGCAGGCCGCGGGCCGCCAGCCGCTGGAAGCCGAGATAGTGGCGCTCGTCCATCAGCGAGTCCCAGAGCGGGCGCTCCTGCGGCCTGGCCAGCCGGATCTCGACGTCCGACAGGGAAAACCCCGCCGGCATCCCGCGAAACGGGGCATGGAACTCGAGGCGCTTGCGAATCGACATGGCCGGAGCATCGCACGTCCGGGACGGGAACGCCAGCGGAAAATTCCGGCTCCGCGGTCGCGCGCGCATGCAACGCAGACAAGCCCGGTGTCAAGGAAAACCAGCCGAAATCAGCGTGGGATGCCCCTGGCGTGGAGAAGGACGGGGCTTGGCAGAGCCAGGTCTTCGAGTATATCCTTCTGACCTATCCCGAAGGGGATCTGGAGGTTTTGCGCGCTGGCCTGCGCGAGGCGGGCTACGACGAGATGGAGGGCCTTGTGGGCACGATCGCGGAAGCACTGATGGAACAGGGCAAGGCACGGGGCCTCGCCGAGGGCGAGGCGCGGGGTCTCGCCAAGGGACTGGAACGGGGCGAGGCACGGGGATTGACCCGCCTTCTCGAGCGCCGGTTCGGTCCCCTGCCGCCGGAGGTCAGGGACCGCATCGCTGCGGGCGGTCTCGGCGATCTCGATTCCTGGCTGGACCGGACGCTGGATGCCGGCAGCCTGGAAGAGGTGTTCGGGAAGGGCAGCCGGAGCTGAGGGCTCGTTGCGAAACAGGCGAATCGTTTTGGCGTTGAGGGATTCCCCCTGGAATCGAAACGTGATTCGTTCGCGGCATGGATACGATCGAGAGCATCCGGCACCGGTTCGAGGCCCTGTCGCCGCATCTTGACGAGAAGAGCCTCCGACTGTTCGCTGCGTCCGAGACCCTGCCCCTTGGCCATGGCGGCGTGACGCTGGTCTCGACGGCGACGGGGGTCGCGCGGTCGACCGTCTGCCGCGGCCTTGCGGAACTCGGGGCGGAACCGGAGCCTTCGGGGCGCGTCCGGCGTCCCGGCGGGCGCCGCAAGCCCGCGGTCGCGCTCCAGGAGGGTCTTGAGGAGGCGCTCGATGCGCTTGTCGAGCCGGCGGTGGGCGGAGACCCCGAGCGTCCTCTGCGGTGGGTGTCGAAGAGCCTGCGTCACCTTGCCGATGCGCTTTCCGATCAGGGTTTCCCGGTGTCCCATACCCTTGCGGGCCGGCTGCTGAAGCGGCAGGGCCGCGCGCTCCAAGGCAATGCGAAGACCCGGGAGGGCGCGGACCATCCGGACCGGGATGCGCAGTTCCATCACATCAACGATCAGGTCGCGGCGTTCGCGGAAGCCGGACAGCCGGCGGTCTCCGCAGACGCCGGGAAGAGGTAACCGGCGGGGATTCGGGAATTCGGGCCGCGAGTGGCGCCCGAAAGGGTCCCCCGAGGAGGTCCGCGTCCATGACTTCGCCGACAAAGAGCTCGGCAAGGCGATCCCCTGCGGGGTCCATGACGTGATCAACAACGTCGGCTGGGTCAATGTCGGGGCCGGTTCCGACACGGCCGCGTTCGCGGTCGAGAGCATCCGGCGCTGGCGGCGCCACCCGGGGAAGGAGCGCTGCCCCGAGGCCCGCAGGCTGTTCGCCGCCGCCGACTGCGGCGGCTCAAACGGGAATCGCGTCCGGTTGTGGAAGGTGGAGTTGCAGAAGCTCGCACGCGAACTCGGCATCGAGACCGGCGTGTGTCACCCGCCGCCCGGCACCAGCAAATGGAACCGGATAGAGCACCGGCTCTTCTCCTTCATCAGCCGGAACTGGCGCGGCAAGCCGCTGTACAGCCTCACAACCATCATCGGCCTGATCGGCTCCACCACGACACGCACGGGGCTGAAGGTCTATTGCGACCGGGACACGAACGAGTGCCCGACCGGTATCAGGACCGGCAAGTCGGAGATCGATGCCCTGGATATCCGGCGCGCCGACTTCCATCGCGACTGGAACTGCACCTTGCTTCCGAACCCTGATAATGTAGCGTTTATTTCGTGACGAACCCTGAGTTTTCGGGCGGCGGACCGTCGCCGGAGTTCGGGGACGGAGGGCCTGCGGGGCGCGGCCGCGCGGGACTTCCGCTGTCCGCCTGGGCGCGTCGCGTTCGAGGAGCCGGGCAAGGTTCGCGGCAGGTTCGGGATCGAGGCAGCCGCCGGCATCGCTCCGCGAGATCGGCGGCTGGCGCGCAGGCAATGCGTCAACCGCAAAACCGGGGGTGAGCAGTTGTGTCTCGAGATTCATGGCCCAAAAAAGATTGGATTGCTCAAGGCGCAAAGTTGCCGGTCGGCATCTCTGATCTCTACGATCAAGAACGTGGTCCAGGCAAAGTCGGCTTGATCGATCTCGAGTTTCGCGTCTCCTTTCAGGTCGATCTCGTGAGTCAGTCTTGCACCCGCTTTCCCGGACGAAGCGGAAAGTAGTCGGAGGGTCGATCCATGCGGAGCGTGTCTGGCGCGAATTGAGACCGAGGTTACGGGACTCGACACAGACTGTCCCATCCCGAATCTTTCTCCGGTTTCGGTGTTTGCCACCACGCAGAGTTCTGGCCCCGACGACAGGTAGGACTGCCCTCTTTTCAAGGCTGTCAGGATCTCCCGTTGCGTGTGATCCTTTGCAAAAACAACGTTGTGGCCCGCCTGGTCTCGACCCTTCGGTCCATGGGTGTCCGAACCGCAGGTTGCAAACACCTTGCAGCCGCGGCCAAGCCAGCCGTAGTAGAGTTGAAGCGCATGTTCATTGTGAGGGATGCTCCAGGCGCGGTTCCACACTTCGACATGGGTCGCCGGACCTGGATACACGTCCGCGTGCTGCCAAGTGCAGCCGGTGCACCATGGGTGGCCGCGCGCCATCGGATGCGCAATGACGAAGAGCATGCCTTCCGCCTGGATTTCCGCAACACGGGCGGCCATCGTCTCTCCGTCCTTGATCCGCCAGTCAACATGTCGATCCGTCCCGAGCACCAGGCCATGACCGAAGTACGTCGTCAACTCCACTCCGGGGAAGATGCGTGTCCTTCCCGGGTTCGAGGTCAACAGATCCCCAAGGCCGGAAATCGTGTTGTGGTCGGTCAGGAAAGCAAAATCCAGACCGCGCCGCTCCGTGTCCGCACCAAATTCCTCGACGCTCCAAAAGGCGTCCGAGTGGAGAGAGTGGCCATGCAGGTCGCCGCGAAACCAACCAGGGCCGGACATCCCTTTCTCTTCAACACCAACACGTGCAACGGCCGGGGAAGGCGGGTCAGGCGCGTCCGTGCCCCAGTCTACCTCGATCCGGTATCGGACGTGACCCGGCGGCAGAATTCGATGCGTGTCGATCTCGACGATCCAGCGCCCGTTGTCGATGGGACCAGGCAGGTAGCCAAGTGACGCGTAGTCTTCGGAAAGGACCACAGATTGATTGGCGTTGTTGTGGCGTGTTCCGCGCGCGCCTGCCGGATCATAGACAGAGATGCTTAGCTGGTGCGAGACTCCGCCTGCAGGGGGTGACATCGGGTCGTATTCGAAGTGAACGCGTAATGCCGCGACACCTTCGGGAACATCAAACTCATGCGGCACGTGCCGCGCATTGTCTTCGAGAGTGAGCACACCTTCGAAAATGCAGCCACTTTCGCTGTCTATCCGCATCATTTGACCAACTGGTTCCAGTCGCCGCGTATGAATTGCGCCATCTCTCCGGCAACACTTCCGTGCATTGCGTTGCCCGGACACAGGAAAAAGCTGTCGCGGGCACCGCCGCCGCCCCCTAAGGCCGGAGGGCACAATGCCATGTCCAGGGTGGACGGGAGGTCATGAGTTTGGCGCAGGGTTCCCGGCACAAGTCTCATAGCGTAATCCGCGCAGGGCAAGGGCTTCGGTGTGATGGCAGGCCACCCAGTGCCCACCCAGGTTGCGCATTTCAGGTATTTCCTGCGTGCAAACTTCAGTCGCATATGCGCAGCGTCCGGCAAAGACGCAACCGCCAGGCAGGTTCGAGGGGTCGGGCGGGTCGCCACGCAACCGAAGGCGACTGTCCTTATGGGCTCGACCAGGTATCAGCACGGCGCTCAAGAGCGCCTCGGAATAGGGATGGCGCGGGCGGTCCAGAATCTCGTCTGTTTCTGCAAGTTCTACTATCCGGCCCGCATACATCACCGCGATTCTGTGAGCGAGACTCGCCACCACGTTAAGGTCATGCGAGATGAAGAGGTAGCTCAGCCCAAGACTGGAC
Source organism: uncultured Amylibacter sp. (assembly GCA_963662815.2). Taxonomy (GTDB): domain Bacteria; phylum Pseudomonadota; class Alphaproteobacteria; order Rhodobacterales; family Rhodobacteraceae; genus JAPPHA01. Next base: position 377,201 of record CAXXWA010000005.1, on the reverse strand, counting down.
TGAAGGTCGCGGAAGAGATTCAGCACTTGCGCCTGTACCGATACGTCGAGCGCGGAAACCGGCTCGTCCGCGATGATGACCATCGGGTCCGGGGCAAGTGCCCGAGCCACACCGATTCGCTGGCGCTGACCTCCCGAAAACGCATGGGGATAGCGGCCTGACAGCTCGGGATCCAGCCCCACCAGGCGGAAGAGCCCATGGACCTTGCTGACCAGGTCCGTCTCGGGAGGAGGACCTCCTGGGCTTTGCAGCAATGGCTCGGCTACGATGTCGAACGCGGTCATGCGCGGATTCAGCGACGAGAACGGATCCTGAAACACCATCCGCATGGATTGCCAAACGCTGCGCCATTCAGCAGCAGGAAGATCGGTAATGTCCCTGTCTCGCCCATCCGCCCCGAACATCACGCGACCGCGCGTCGCCCTGTCTAGTCCGACAATGGTTTGCCCCAGAGTAGTCTTTCCGCACCCGGATTCGCCTACGAGCGCCAGGGTTTCGCCCTGCAGTAGCTCCAGGGATACATCCTGTACGGCCCTGATCTCCTGCACCCGCTGCCCGAACAGCCCCTCGCGCTTCTCGAATGTCTTGCTGACGCCGTGCAGGCCCAGGATCCTTCCGCCAAATTGCCGTGACCTTCCCTTTGTGACCGTTTCCGGCTTTGCTGACTGCAACGACAAATCGAACATTGGTGCGGCGTCTCCGAAGGCATGGCAACGAACGTCAACACCGTCGGAACGCAGAAGCACAGGCCTCTCCACGTCGCAGAGACCGGACCTGGAAAACGCGCAGCGAGGTGCAAAGGAACACCCCGACGGACGCTCTTCCAGGGTGGGAACTGTTCCCGGGATCGTCGCCTGACGCCCTTGGCCGCGCCCCGGCAGTGACGCCATGAGCGCCCGGGTATACGGGTGTTTCGGTGTTGTCAGCACGTCTGCCTTGGCACCATGCTCCACAACCTCGCCCAGATACATCACGACCACCTCATCTGCCATGCGGGACACCACCCCCAAGTCATGGGTAATGAACAGCATCGACATTCCCTGCCTTTGTTGCAGGTCCTGCAGGAGGTCGAGGATCACGGCCTGGGTCGTGACATCAAGCGCGGTTGTCGGCTCGTCGGCGATCAGAAGCGGCGGGTTCGGTCCCAGCGCCATTGCGATCATTACGCGCTGGCGCTGCCCGCCTGACAGTTCGAACGTGTACGAATCAAGACGCTGCGCCGGATTTGGCATGCCGACAGCATGCAACAATTCGATTGCGCGTTCGCGAGCCCGAGCTTTTGTCACACCCTGGTGCTGACGGACCGCTTCCTGAATCTGGTTGCCAACCGTGTAGAAGCTCGACAAGGCAGTAAGAGGCTCCTGGTAGATCAACCCGATGCGGCCACCCCGAATGCTGCGCAGAACGGGATCTTTCTCGGGCAGTTCGGCCAGGTTTGCGCCGTCGAAAAGGATTTGTCCGCGATCAATGGTCGCGTTCGAGTCGAGGATGCGCAGAATGCTGCGTGCAGTCAAAGACTTGCCGCAACCGGACTCCCCGACGATCGCAACCGTCTTGGCATGCGGCAAGTCGAATCCGACATCCCGAAGCGCCATGCTTCGGCGGCGCCCGTCCCTGAACGAGACCGACAACCCCTGCAGCGAAAGGAGAACGTCAGTTCGCATATGGGTCTGCCGCATCTCTGAGGCCGTCACCAAGGAAATTGAGCGACAGCACGGCCACGACCACCGCCAAACCCGGCAGAAACAGCCAGGGGGCGGTTGCAATTGATCTCAGGTTTTGAGCCTCTTGCAGCAGCACACCCCAACTCACGACCGGTGGCCGAAGTCCGATACCAAGGAAACTGAGCGAGGTTTCAGCAATGATCATCCCCGGAATCGCCAGCGTGACCACGGCAATGATGTGTGAAAGAAAATTGGGCACCATGTGCCGCCGGATGATTCGTACCGGCCGGTTTCCGTCGAGCCGTGCGGATTTGATGAAATCCTCGTCCTTCAGCGCCATGAACCGCCCACGCACAACTCGAGCAAGCCCTGTCCAGCCGATGATCGACAGGATCGCCGTGATGAAAAAATAAGTCCTGATCGGCGGAGTCGTGGGCGGAATGGCAGCGGCAAGTCCGATCCAGAGCGGGATGGATGGCAGGGATTGCAGGAACTCGATCAGCCGCTGGATCGCCAGATCGACAATGCCGCCGAAATAGCCCGAGACGCCACCGATCGCAATTCCCAGAATGAGGCTGATGCCGACACCTACCAATCCGATCGTCATTGAAACACGCGTCGCGTAGATCGTGCGGCTGAGCACATCGCGACCTAGCCGGTCCGCGCCAAGGAAATACACCCGTTCGCCGGGATCCTTCGGGCCGAAAAAGTGAATTTCCGCCGGGACGAGTCCCCAGAACCTGTAGCTGTCGCCGCGCACGAAAAAACCGAGCTCGATCACCCTGTCAGGGTCGTCTTCGAAGACTCGCTGTCCCGTGTTGTAATCCGTCGTCGAGTGCAGGCCGTAAACATGCGGCTGGAACCGCCGGCCGTCCGGTCCCTCAAGAATCCAGTGCATGGTCTGGGGTGGCGCATAGACGTCCCTGGCCTGGTATGTGCCCGGAGCATGCGGCGCGAGGAACTCCACGAAGGCAGCCACCAGATAAATCAGAAGCGTCATCACAGCGCCGAAAATTCCCAAGCGGTGGCGCAGGAATCGGCGCATCACCAGTTGAGAGTGACTCAGATGTGCGGCGTATGCTGTCACATCATTTCCTGGCTTGCTGCCTGGCGCCGGATCTTTGGATCGAGCAGCATCAGGAGAAGGTCCGAAAAAAGCGTTCCGAGCACGGCCAGGAAGCTAAGGAACATGATCAACGTCGAGGCTAGGTAAAGGTCTTCCTCCTTCAAGGCCTCAAGCAGCAACGGGCCCGTTGTCTGAAGGCCGAGCACGACGGCCACAATGGTCTCGCCAGAGACGATTTTTACGAACAGATCGTTCAATTCCGATACGAACGGGTTCAGCGAATGGCGTACCGGATACTTGAGCAGCAGATACGTCTCGCCCAGGCCCTTGGCGCGGGCAGTCAGTACATACGGGCGATGCAGCTCGTCGAGCAGGTTGGCGCGTATCTTGCGGATGACCTCAGCGGTTCCGGCCGTGCCCAGCACGATCACCGGGATCCAGAGATGCGAAAGCAGATCTGCGACCCTTTCCAGGGTCCAGGGCGCATTCACGTACTCCGGTGAGAACAGGCCGCCAACGCTTTGTCCGAAATAGCGGAACGATATGTAGAGCAGCACCAGCGCCAGCAGGAAGTTCGGAATGGCCAGGCCGATGAATCCCAAGAAAGTGAAGACGTAGTCACCTAGAGAGTATTTCCGCACAGCCGAATAGATACCGACCGGGATTGCCACGATCCAAATGAAAAGCAGGGTAATGACCGAAAGAAGAGTCGTCAGGCCGAGACGCTGGCCGATCAGTTCGGAGACAGGCAGGTCCCGACCAAACGAGTAGCCGAAGTCCCCGCGAAAAATGATATTCCGGACCCACACGAAGTACTGCTCGACCGTGCTTCGGTCCAATCCGTAGTTGCGGCGCAGGTCTTCGATTTCGTGAGGCTCCAGGTTCTCGCCATACTGGTTCGCCTCCTGTACGAGCCTGTCAACGAAATCTCCCGGCGGCAGGACAATGATAAAGAATGAGATGACGGAAATCGCAATTACGGTGAGCAGCATCAGGACGAGACGGCGAGCTAGAAAGCGTGCCAAGTTATGTCTCCTCAGCGGCTCAGTGGAAAGGGCGCGTACGCCCTTTCCCAAGTCGTGTCCGACAGCTTACTGGCTCGAAGATTCGATGTAGAAGGTCGAGAAGTTGGCCGGCGAAATGCCGGGGTAGAGCCATCCTTCCAGAAGTGGCTCCGGCACATTGCGCAGTCGGTTGCTAACGGCGCGGTAGTTGCCCATTGGCAGTGCGATGCCGATCTGCGCAAACTCGTCGGTAGTGATTTGCATCAGTTCATCCCACGCCTCTATTTGCGCGTCGCCAAAGAGAGTCGGGATTGCGTCCTGCAGTTCCCATGCGCGTGCATAGTTTGCCGGCGGCTCCACGCCTTCCGCTCCTCCTGAGTTATACCACTTTTCCCAATCCTCGGTCCAAGTCTTGTCGCGAGGCATCATCTCCTCGGCATCCAGCAACGGAAGGCGACCAGAACCGTTCTCGGCAAGCCAAAGGAACACGTCACGATCGGGATCGGTGCGTCGGGCGACCGAAACCGCATCGGAGATGACGTTGAGGAAGACGTCTACACCAACTGCCTCCCAGTAACCCTCGATCAGTTCCATCATGTCGCCCCAGTCCGACTTGAACTCGTTATTGACGTCAACGACCACGGTAAAGCGCTCGCCGTTGTCTGGGCGCAGGCGGAAACCGTCACCGTCTTTCTCCGGCAGCACCATGTCCAGGTGCGAATTGGCCAGGTCGGGGTCATACTCGGTAAACTGGGTTGCCAGCTGTTCGCTATAGAGCGGAGATTCTGGTCGCGGCGCGATCTGGTAGGGTATGCCTTGACCCAGAAAGATCACGTCGATCAGTTCCTGCCGGTTAATCGCGTGCGACAAACCGATGCGGAAGTTCTTGTCGGCATAGATCCCTGCCTTGACCGGATCCGTCGGATAATGAAGCGGGAAACGCAAGTCAGCGACATTCTTGTCGGCAGAATTTGCCGTCACGAAGCGGTAACTTCCCTGTTCCATGTTCTGGAACATCACACCCCGATTGGCCGGTGTAGAGATGTTCACGCGCGAGATGTCGACCTCGCCCGCCAGCGTCTTGGCCAGTTGAACTTCAGGATCCGAAACCAGAACCCATGTGCGCGCGTCGATATAGGGCAGTTGATTGCAGGCAGTGTCGGCCTTGAAGTAGTAGGGATTGCGCTGGAACGTGAACCTCTCCTTTCCCAGGAACGGTTCGGTCGGGATCCAGGCCTGGACAAACGGCCGTTCCGGGTTGTTGTATTCCGACTGTTTGCCGTACGAGCCCACGTTTGCGGCCCACCACTGAGTGTAGTCTTCCGTATTGGCAGCTGCGAGAAGTTCGGCGACACCATCAGGATTCAGCGACTTTATGAATTGCCGGTGGTAGTGTTCCGCGAACTGGACGACGCGCACACCATAAGAGGTCGACATGTTCTCAAGGAACAGTCCGTGCGGCTTCGACCACTTGAATTCGACGGTGTATTCGTCAATCTTCGTCACCGTTGCCGGTTCGCCATCGACGATGAAGAAACCGCGTGGCTTCGACTGGATGTCGGTATTGGTTTCAACATGCTCCCACCAGAAAATGATGTCGTCGGCAGTGAAGTCTTCGCCGTCCGACCATTTCATGCCTTCACGCAGATGGAATGTGTAAGAGGTTGCATCGTCAGAGACATCCCAGCCTTTTGCGACGTTCGGCAGCACTTCGCCGCCGTCAACCGACCAACGTACCAGCGGCTCATAACCGAAGTGACGAAACTCGGCCAGTCGGTTGCCACCTGTGGTGTCGACCATCGTCCCACCGTAAACGCCGATTTGCTCGGCCGGCTCGACAACTAGTGGTTCGACTGGCAGCCGCTCACTGACCGGAGGAAGATCGCCGTTTGCAACGCGTTCTGCCAGCATGGGCGATTCGTTGTATTCGGAGCAGGTCTGGGCGGCCGCGGCGGACATCATTCCAAAGGTGACGGCAGCACAGCTTGCTGCGGTTAGGAGTAAACGTTTGTTCATCTCTTTGACCCTTTCTGGCCCATGGCCTTAGGAAAATGCAATTCCTTGGAAGTCTGCACACGCGTGCAAACTTGTCAACTCCAGCCATACAATGCCCAAAATGTTTCAAACGGGTGACAGATTGATTGCGGTCGCAAGAATTGTGCGCCGGTCAGGTCAATTGCGAACGTCGTCCTATGTTTCCGCGCAAGACCAATCCCGCCACCTTTGTCGGCGGATCGAACTTCCTGGTTTGCGGATTGTGTCGATGCTCGAGAATCTAGATGACCGCGGCAGCCATTCTGTCGACTTCCTGGCGGATGGTTGACAGGTTGTAGATCGGCCAGCTTGCCATGAACACGTCGCCGAACCCGATGATCGATACATCATCAGCGACGCGATGCCGCGTGTTGAGCCGAAGATAATCCTTTACGGCGAAGGCCATCAAGTAATTGGCGCAAAATTTCGCGTCAGGCAGCTTCTCGCGCTCTACAAGGGCCGGAACTGCCTCGAAGGCCTGATCGTAGGTGAATTCACCACTTGCCTCGACGGCCAGGCACGTTCCCTTTCGCGACCTCCAGGGCAAGCGCATTCCGCCGCATGGTCGACGAGATCGATGATGAACGTCCGGCCAAGAATCCGACCGAGCGATGCCCGGTTTCCCACAGGTGATTCACCATCTGCGAGATGCCCGCGGCGTCGTTGGTTACTATTGTTACTATACTGTCAACATCGGCGCTGTTTCTCTCGAAATTCAGCATAATCGGACGCACGTATGGCACCGCGTGGCGGGCGACCTCGACCGAGACCGAATCCGACATGACGATCAACCCCTCGACTGGGAATGTCCGGTGTCTTTTCAGCGAAGTTGAGCCATCGTCCGTCGGTGACAGGTTCAACACAACGGGAAGGCGGCCGGATAAGCGCGGAGTGAAGACTCGGCCCTGTGATCGCATCGACCTGATTAATGACGACGGCAACGATGTTTGTCCTGCCCTTGGCCAGGCTGCTCGCCAGGCTGTCGGGCCCGCAACTCAACTCGGCGGCGGCTTCCAGAACCTTGGCCCGCGTTTCCGGAGCGATATAGTATAGGCTGTCTGCGAAAATGCGCGTGACACCGCCAAGCGAGACACGCCGGCCAGCTCCTCCACATCGGTCGCGCGGGCACGTCTTCCCATAACCGATCGCGGCAGCATTGACATTCGCACTTCCTTCTTCAAGCCGTTCCCCGTCTCGTGGACGATCCGTTGCCGAACCTTGTTCAGGCCCGTTCGTTTTCCAGCCTGGACAGGAAGTGGTGAACCGAGAATCCTTCGTCTCCGCTCAACAGTCTCCAAAGCCGGGTTCGCTGGATTATGTCGAGATGCGCGCTCCGAATGTCTGCCCAAGGATGGAAAAATGACAACTGCCCCTGCACGTCATGCTTGTCCGTGGCCGGAGAATGCAACGGTTTTGGTGCGCGGGCTTCTGCGGCATCGTAGTCTGACATGTCCCAATGGCCGGTCTGCGGACCGGAGGGGTTCAGGCGCATCTTGTACATGGCGCGCACGCTGTTGCTCGCGTTGCGCCGCCCGGCATGCCAGAGATTGTGATGCAGGATAAGGACAGTACCGGCAGTACCGGTCAACCGAACCTGGCCCGCCAGGTTCTGATACCGGGCGATGCTGGTTTCCCCGGCCTTGCGCGTGTGGCTGCCAGGAATGACCAGCGTTCCGCCCATCTCGCGTGTCACATCCTGCGGGTAGATCATGATCTGGATATCGAATGCGGCGTCTCGTGCATCGATCATCGCGTCACAATGAAGATGCTGCGACACTCCCTGGTTGGGTTCGCGGATATGCGTGACATGGTGATCGACCCTGCATCCCGGCCCGAGAAGCGAGTGGACCGCGCCTGCGAGTTCAGGCAACGCGAAAACGCAGGAAAGAACTTCGTTATCGTCAAATGCACTGGCGAGCGGCGTACCCCAAGGTACGACGGGCAATAGCGCACGGCCGCATCTGTCGTCCGTACAATCCTTGACATAGGCGTCACGAAAGGCACCACAAAGATTCCTGGACAGCAGACCGTCCAGTTTCAGATATCCATCCCTTACGAAGCGAATAATTTCGCCAGTGCCAAGGCGTTTTATCTCGGTGTCTCCACAAGTTTCTCCAGAATGACCTCGAAGGACTGCCAACCGGGCTGGTAGTTCAATTCGCCGGTTCGGGGCTCGAGAGCAGAGAATTGAATCGCGCGCCATCCGTCACGCAGTGCATCCAATCCTGTTGCATAGGGCGGTTCATCCTCGTCACCGGAAACAGGTGGCGTGTCCGTGTCGCCGTCATACCGCGTCCACCCGACAACTCGGGAATCGAGCGCGGAGTTATAGAGATAAAGGATGAGCAGATTCTGGCGCACTTCGATTTTCCGGATCATGAATTGTGTGCACGCGCGTTCACACCAAATACAGGCATGAAGTCTCCAATACAAGGATTCAATCGCAATATATTGGACCAGCGATGAATCCGGTCGCATGCGAAACCGAACAAGATATCGTTTGAATCTCTAGTCGGTTGCGTGTGACGGCCACAAAATCCGTGGTTCAGGTCCGGGTCTGACTTGAAAGAGGCAACATTCTGCCGCAAATTAGGCAATTGTTGCAGACGCCCCTTCGTCGACCCAAAGACGCCTCGATACAGTTTTGTTTCATGAGAAGATTCGACGGCGCCTGACATAAGCACTCGGCGGACGTGCCGGGCGGCCAGGGCGCATCGTCAGCCAGCGTTGCGAGCAGCGTCGGCGTCGCATGTCGAGCTCGAGCTGTTCCATCGTCCTGGCGTCGGGATCGACGAACCAGAGACGGGAAACGCCCTCGCAGACGTAGATGAAGCGTTCCTCGTTCTGGTCGATGCGCCGGGAGGAAAGCGAGAGCACCTCGCAGGTTCAGTCCGGAGAGACCGTGAAAAATGGCACTCTGGGATACTCGGGCAAGGTTCCGCGCCGCCAGCCTGCCACGCGTCGTCCGTGGGCCGTCCTGAAGAAAAATGCCCGAGCGTCAAATGCGACGGTATTGTTCCCCATAGCGAAGCGGGTCTGGGAGAAAGTGAAGAGGGTCTTCTTGCTAGAATTCGGGAGTTTACGGAAAAGTCGAAAGGAGTGAAAACAGAAATCTCCATCTCACATTCCCCGGCATCAAACTCTGGAAGCAATTCGACCTCAGGTCTCCGTCACGCCCGGGACGAGACACCGGGAGAGAACATTGGCAAGCGCGTCGACCGTTTCGTCGACCATCCGCCAATCCAGCGCACCGGTGCCCAGAGATCGAAAATCAGGTCAATCCCCTCGCCGGCAAAAGTCACCACCGCGTCAATCTCGCTGCTGCCAAGCGCCGCGATTAACCGCTCACGCTCGGATTCGCCTTCGGCCCATTGTTCCTCGTCGCGGCCACGCCAGGTGTCGGTTAAGCGGTTGCGGATGGCGCAGCCGGCAAGACGTTCCGGCCAAGCAATGGTCCGGGCCGTTTCGAAGATCCGGGTCCGAAGCGTGTTGTCGTCGCCGGAGATTACGATTGGCACATTCTGGTTTCCATGACCAAGTGCCTCCTTCGGCGCCCGCAGAACCGGGTGGCGATCATTGCTGCCTCCGCATCCGGCATCAGGGCAGCGGCGAGGCCAAGTCTGCCTGCAACTCCTCCTGCGGCACCGACCGGGATCAATGGAAGTGCAGCACGTTCTCCTTCGAGACCACCGACCTCGGCACCCTCGGCAACAATGATATAGGCGCCATTTTCCAAAACCTCAAAGGCCTCTCTCAGCGTCTGGCCCTGGCAGATCAGGATGGACCCTGTGTCCCAGTTCCTTGCGGCAAGAGGCGACATGTCGCCGAAGGACAACAAGACGGACGTGCCCGAAACGGGATGTTGTCTTGCCTCCATAACTGTAACTACATACGCTTGATATTCAAATCGAACCCGGCACATACAACGACCCAGGACATTTCCGTAATGAACAGGATGAAGCTTGGCATCAGTCCCTTGAGCTGGACCAACGAAGGGATATTGGAACTCGGCGACGACATCAGCTACGAAACTTGCATTGCCGAAGCGTCACAGGCCGGGTTCACCGGCATCGAGCTGGGCCGCAAGTTCCCAAAGCAGCCTGAGACCGTCAAGGAAACCCTCGCAAGTCACGGACTTGTACCAGTCACGTCCTGGTATTCCGGATTCCTTGCCGAGAGACCGGTAGAGGATGAATGGCCAGACGCGTTGCCAATGGTTGGACATCTCGTCGCGCTCGGGTGCGATGTCATGGTCTACGGTGAATGCGCAGCCGGACCGGTCGGAGGTTCCAAGGCGGTGCTTGCTCAGACGCCGCCTCTGGAAGGGCTTGACCTGCAAATCTACGCCCGGCGCGTGACGGACTTCGCAAGTCTTGTAGAGAAAACCGGCCTGACACTGGTCTATCACCCCCATGTCATGATGCCGGTGGAAACCGTTGACGAAATTGAACGGTTCATGTCCGCTGCAGGAGAGCCGCTTCGCCTGCTTCTCGACACCGGTCACGTGGCAATGGCAGGAGGCGACTACAGAGTCGTCATGGATAGATGGTGGAACCGGATTTCCCACATTCATCTCAAGGACATTCGTACGTCTGTCCGTGACGCGCTCGACCCGCGCAGCCGCACATTTGAAGAGGCGGTACATGAAGGTGTCTTCACGGTTCCCGGAGACGGTGACCTGGACTACATTCCTCTCATCAAGAAAATTGCTGAAAACGGCTACGATGGCTGGCTCGTGGTCGAAGCAGAACAGGACCCTGCGAAGGCGCCACCCCTGACCATGGCCAAAACCGGGTTTTCGCATATTTCCGGACTGCTTGACCGCCATGCCATCCCGTTTGACAGGAACCGAAGCCATGACCACGGCTGAGAAACGCGAGCTCAGAGTCTGCCTTGTGGGATGCGGCAGCATGGGACGGCTTCACGGTGAGGCCATTCTCAGGCATTCCAACGTGTCCAGCCTCAGCCTTTGCGATATCGATCCCTCAACCGCCCGGGCACTGGCAGGTGAACTCGGAGTGGCATGGTTGCCGTTAGCGCAAGCGCTGTCCTCAAGCATGTTCGACGCATTTTTTGTCGTAACGCCGCCGGCGGCACATGTGGAGCAACTGGTACGGATCGTCCCGACTGGAGCCTATGTGTTCTGCGAGAAACCGCTGGGAGACGACATGGCATCCATCGATGCCGCGATGCCAACACTGAGACCTTTCCCAGATCGAATTCAGGTGGGTTTCAACCGCCGTTTTGACCCGCACATGGCGGAGCTGAAACGACGGATCCTGGCTGGAGACATCGGCGAAATCGAACAGCTGCAGATCGTAAGTCGAGATTACATTGCCCCGTCTTTGGAGTCGCTCGCCAAGTCCGCAGGGCTGTTTTTCGAAACGGCAATCCACGACTTCGACCTCGCGCGCTGGTTGCTCGATGACGAGATTTGCGAGCTCATGTGCCTGGGCGGCGCCTTGATCAATCCGCGCTATGCCAGCTTGGGACATATCGACACGGCAACCACGATGATGCGCGGCGCCCGCGGACAGCAGGTCGTCATCCAGAACAGTTGGCGCACGAGTTACGGGTATGACCAACGCGTTGAAGCTTTTGGCGCCGGCGGCCGTCTGGCCGTTGCCAATCCTGCCGAGCCGTTGGTTTTGCACGAAAATGCGAGCGGCCTGCACCGCGGCCTGATCTCACCCGACTGGTTTGCCCGCTATCCCGAGGCCTACTTGATCCAGGCTACCGCATTCCTCGATGCGGTCAGCAATTGCGATGCAGTTAGGCCGAATCTCATCGACGGATACATGGCTTCACATATCGCTCAGCGAGCCAGCGAGTCGCAAGAGACGAGATTGCCCGTTTCTTGCATAGTTCGTGACACCGTCTTCAATTGAACATGACCTGCATTCAGCGGTCCGTCGTTTGGACACAATACTTCTTGGGAATCTCGAATAAATGACTTGTCCATTCAGTTGCGCGGCGTGAACGTGTAGTTCCACTCGCAATGGAAACCCGTCCGCCGGATCGAAAGCCCGTTCATCTGATCGTCGGTGACCTTGATGCTGGTCCTCGCCGGCTTGCTCCAGCAGGACAGTCTTTCCATCGACTCCAACTGCATGGAGCCGGAAAAATTGCTCAAACATGCCGAGGCTAGGTTTGATCACGCCATCCGGGAAAAACCGCTGGTGGTTAAGACGCGCAGCCGGAAATCACCTTCATGGCAGAGCGCAAACTCATCATTTGGCGTGGACCCATAACCTGTTCAAGCCGCGGAACGCCACCTTCACCCAACGCGGCATCGCCTACAAGATTGAGCTTTGCGCCAAGCAATACGGGACCAGCGTCACAGGGTGCCCGGTCTGTTGTCCAAGTCAGCCCGACGGTATCGGATTACTGTCCGCCTTTCCCGATCAGAAGCAGGGGCGCTTGGTCGGCGGCGACTTACAGAGAGCGCGGGCAAATGACATCCGCCTCGCTGCCGAGCTTACGGTTGCCAAAGTCTCCGAAGACGACAACCGTGTTGCGTTCGTTCAATTCCCAGTTTGGCGTCATCTTCACCGAGTGGGGAACAACTTTCTCGCCTGTGTTCAATGTGAAGCGAAAATCCGTGATGTCTACGGTCTCAGCGGCCACGGGCCAGCTGAACACAATTGGCAGGCAGTCGCCATGGTCAGCGAAACCATTCGCAACGGCATCGACGCCATCCGCGACAGCCACACTAGTCCGTGCGCCGTCATCGGGAGTCTCGACACTCGCGCAAGTGAGCGAACCGAACCAGGCACCCCAGCGTCTCGAACAGCGGCTTGGGACAGTTCTGAGATGCCTTTGCTGTTGTAAAACACCATCCCCGCAGAAAGGATCACGGGATCATCCCGCCGGCAGCCTGCCTCCACCAAACGCCCGTCATGCACATGATCAACGATGTTCAAGCTCCGCGGAAAGCCGGTGGCGGCCACCATGGCGGACCCGAGAACCACCGCTGGCGCCGACGGCGCCAATGCCATGCCTGCAAACAAGTGCTGTTTCAAGAACCGCCGTTGGACCGGCTACCTCGACCGAAAAATGCGGGGTGCCGTGGCCGTCCAAGACAGCCAATCCGGAATGTACTTCTCGACCGAGCCCCGCGGCATCGGATCCGGCCACTGCTCGCGGAACCTGCCAGCAGTTCGCTCATTTCGTCCCTCTGGGTTGCCGGATCCAGTCAGCCAAACTCGGAACGCGGTTCCCATGACGGAAGTCGCCGGAAACCCGGCAAGGAAAGGCGAAAAACGCCGCCTGGCAACAATTCAGCGATTGGAAGGAACAACTGCGCAGGACGCGAACCATCATGGTTGCCAGGGCGGCGGTTCCTTTTTGAAGAACGCGGCGACGCCGTCCGCTGCCTCCCGGCCGTCCCAGGTCTCGACAAGGACATCGATGGTGCGTTCGACAAGGGTCTTGTCGATGACCGGACCCAGGCTCCTCACCAACGACTTTGCAGTTGCAAGCGCGCCGGGAGCAGCCGATAGGAACGGCTCCGCTTCCTCCCGCACCGCGTCGTCGAGGTCCGATTCCGGGACAATGCGCGAAAGCAGGCCGATGTCTTTCGCCTCATCGCTTCCGAGCAATCCCGGCGACAACAAAGCGCGGCGTACCGTCCCTACGCCAAGCCGCGCGGCCACATGCGGCCCGATGGTCGCCGGCACCAGGCCGAGCCGCGTTTCGGTCAGGCCGAACCTGCAACCCGGAACGCCTACGACGATGTCGCAGGTGCACATGAGCCCGATGCCCCCGCCGAATGCGTGGCCCTGGACTCGGCCTATCAGCGGCTTGTCGAGCTCGTGCAGCGCAAGCAGCATGTGCGCAAGACGCGACGCCTCGCGCAGGCGCTGTTCCCGGGATCCCCTGATCTGCTCCTGCATCCAGTTCAGATCCGCCCCTGCGCAAAAGCTCGGACCGTCAGCGGCAAGAACTACAACGCGCGCTTTCGGCTCGACCGCGAGCATTGCCGTTGCGGCGGCGATTTCAGCAATCATGCGACCCGACAACGCATTGTGTCGTCCGGAGCGGTCGAGAGTCAGGGTCGCGACCCCCCGAGCATCGATCGAAACCGCGATGTCCTCGAATTTCTTCTGAATTGCCATGGCCATGCATCCCCTGCCCCGTCCGCGCCGTCAGCGGCGCGGTTCGTCATTGGTCGCGCGCATACTTTGAAGTCTCGTCGAGCATGTCGAGATCCAGCCGCGTTGCGTAGCCATGCCTCGATAGCAGCCTCGCGACCGCCTCAGTCGCAACGTTTCCCGGCGACCCGGGCGCGAAGGGACACCCGCCGAGGCCGCCGATGGATGCATCGAAGACTCTCAGACCTGCATTCAGGGCTTCCTCGATGTTCGCAAGCGCACGGCCGCAGGTGTCGTGAAAATGCGCCGCGAGGCTTTCGGGACCGACCCGGTCCAGCACGGAATCGAGCATGCGGCGCACGCTCTCCGGCGTCGCGCGTCCGATCGTGTCGCCCAGAGAAATCTCGTGGCAACCAAGCCGCATCAGCGCGGCGGCCAGCCGGGCGGCGTTTCGAGGCGGAGTCGGGCCGTCAAAGGGGCAATCCGTGACGCATGATACGTATCCCCGAACCGGAATCCCGTCGGCCCGCGCCGCGTCCATAACCGGGGCGAAGCGTTCGAGGCTCTCCGCGACCGAACAGTTCAGGTTTGCTTGCGAAAACCCCTCCGACGCCGATGCGAACACCGCGACTTCGTCCGCGCCTGCGGCCATCGCCGCAGCATAGCCGCGAAGGTTAGGCACAAGGGCGGCATAGCGGACTCCGGGCGCGCGCACGAGCCCTTCAAGCACATCCGCCGACTCCCGCATCCGGGGAACGAGCTTCGGCGAGACGAAGCTTGCCACCTCGACTCTCGCAAAACCGCACCTGGAGAGCCGGTTGACAAGACCGATCTTCCAGGCGGCCGAAAGCTCGCGCGGATCGTTCTGCAGCCCGTCGCGCGGGCCGACTTCGTAGATCTCGACCGTTTCAGGCATCGGGGGTCGGGTAGAAGTCCCTGGTGTATAGCCGCTGCGCGCCCGCGGGCGGGAGCGCAGCGCGGAACGCCGGGCGCGACGAAAGCCGCCGGAAGTAGGCGTGCGTGTTCGGCAGGCGGTCAAGATGCGTGAAATGCTTCGCAACGTAAGTGCAGTAGCCAATGCAAGCATCGACAGCGCAGAAGCCGCTCGCGAGCAGGTACTGCCTTCCGTCGAGCGCGGTCTCCAGGACCTGCAGGGTCTTCTCGAGGCGAAGCCTCTCCAGTTTCATGAGCGTCGGAGACCGCATCCAGTCTTCACGGAGCATGATGTGCTGCTGGGTGAGATTCGCGAGATGCTGAGCAATCGTTTCGGCAAAGTGCAGCCAAGTCAGCCAAGCCCAGCGCTCCGGGTCTCCGGGAAGCCGGCCGAATCCGGCCTCCGGGTAGCGTTCGCACAGATACTCGACGATGGCGCCGGATTCGAAGAGAACGACTTCGCCATCCTCAAGCGCCGGCACCCGCCCCGCGGGCGAGACCTCCGCGTAGCCGGGTTCCCGCAACGACCTGTCGAACGGCCGGAGAACGCATTCGAAGTCCAGTCCCATCTCGACAAGCAGCCAGTAGACCCGCATGGAACGGGTCTCGTGACAATGATGAAGGCGGATCATTTCCGAGATTCCAGCGTCAGCAGCAGGGCGCCCTCGTCAACCTGGTCTCCGACGGCGCAAAGCAGGCCGGACACCGTCGCGCGAAGGGTAGCGTCCACGCGATGTTCCATTTTCATTGCCTCGACCGTGACAAGCGGCTGTCCGGCCGACACCGCGTCCCCCTGCGCCGCGTGGACGGCAGTCACCAGCCCGGACATGGGAGACCGCACCTCCCCGGAAGCGCCGACGCCTTCTCCCGTTGCGGCAATTTCTTCCACACGTTCGAAATGCCAGTCGTGGGCAGCATGGACGACAATCCGTTCCCCTTCCGCGCGAACTGCGGCGCAAGATCGCCGCCCGTCGACGGACCAGCCCTGCGCGCGGTTCACGCGCATCGAATCGCCGGCAATTCCGACCTCGAAGGCATCCGCCGAAAGGACCGTCACACGCGCCTCGTAGCGGGTGCCCGCATCAGCGAACCGGACTGGCCTGGTCAGCGGTTGCCAGAGCGAGAATCCGGTTGCCCAGTCCCGGCAATCTTCAAGCCCTGCAGCCGCGATTGCTGCGAGCGCCAACACTTCAGGACTTGGCGGACCGGGCAGCAGAGCCGGTCCCAGCCGATCCACGGTGCCGGTGTCCATGACGCCGGCTGCGAATTCCTCGGAGCCGGCGAGCTCGCGCAGGAACGTCCGGTTCGTGCGCACGCCCTCGACCCGGGTTGCGTCTAGCGCTCGGACGAGCCGTCGGCGCGCCTCCCCGCGGGTCGGTGCAAACGACACGATCTTTGCGAACATCGGGTCGTAGTGGGAGGGCACCGAGTCGCCCGCCCCGACGCCGGTGTCGACGCGCACCGCGGGCGGAAAGTCCGCTAGAAGAATTCGGCCCGGCGAGGGCAGAAAGCCGTTCGCGGGATCTTCCGCGCAAAGGCGGGCCTCGATCGCGTGGCCGGCAAGGACCAGATCATCCTGAAGGAGCGGAAGACGTTCCCCGGCAGCGACGCGGAACTGCCAATACACCAAATCCACGCCCGTCACCGCCTCGGTGACGGGGTGCTCGACCTGCAGCCGCGTGTTCATCTCCAGGAACCAGAACCGGTCGACTCCTGGACCGTCCGAGACGTCGAGAATGAACTCCACGGTTCCGGCTCCGACGTATCCGACCGCGCGCGCGGCCGCTATGGCCGCGCGACCGAGAGCATCGCGCAAATCCTCGGACATGCCGGGTGCCGGCGCCTCCTCGATCAGTTTCTGGTGACGCCGCTGAAGCGAGCAGTCGCGTTCGAAGAGGTGGACGAAGTTGCCGTGCGAATCCGCGAATACCTGAACTTCGACATGCCGCGCGCGTTCGATCAATTTCTCGAGAATAACGGACTCGTTTCCGAACGCAGCGCCGGCTTCGCGCCGCGCCTGCCTGACCGCGGGTCCGAGGCCGCTCTCCGCGTGGACCCGCCGCATCCCGATGCCGCCGCCGCCCGCGGCGGGCTTGACCAGCAGCGGAAAGCCTATCTTCCTGGCGGCATCGGCAAGGGCATCAGGATCGTAGCCCGGGTCCCGGCAACCCGGTACCACCGGCAATCCGGCGGCGACCATTCTGTCGCGCGCTTCTCCCTTGAGGCCCATGACGCGTATCGCCTCGGGCGGCGGTCCGACAAAGGCGATTCCGGCTTTCGCGACCGCCTCGGCAAATTCCGGGTTTTCGGAAAGGAATCCGTACCCGGGATGGATCGCGCTGGCACCCGTCGCCAAGGCAGCCCGGATGACGGCGTCGCCGTCAAGATAGCTGTCCGCAGGCGCGGCTCCGCCGATGAGAACGGACTCGTCGGCAATTCGGGAATGGAGAGAGCCGACGTCTACGGACGAATGTACGGCAACGGTCGCGATTCCCATTCTCCGCGCGGTTCGGATGATCCTGCAGGCGATCTCGCCCCTGTTGGCGACCAGAATCTTCTCGAACATTTCCATGCGGTTCGCCTTCGCGTTCGAGCGTCACATGCGGAAGACGCCGAATTGCGTCTCGCCGATCGGCGCGTTGAGCGCCGCTTCCAAGGAGAGCGCAAGCACTTCGCGGCTCTTGCGCGGGTCGATGACACCGTCATCCCAGAGTCTTGCAGACGCGTAGAGCGGATGCGACTGTTCCTCGAAGCGGTCGCGGATCTCCCGTCGGTGCATTTCCTCCGCATCGCCGGACCAGTTTCCGCCAGCGCGTTCCATCGCGCCGCGCTTTACGCGCGCGAGGACGTCGGCCGCCTGATCTCCGCCCATCACCGCGATGCGGCTGTTCGGCCAGCTCCACAGAAGGCGCGGCGAATAAGCCCGCCCGGCCATGCCGTAGTTTCCCGCCCCGAATGAGCTGCCGATCATCATCGTGACTTTCGGCACCTCGGTCGTCGCGACCGCGTTCACCATTTTTGCGCCGTGGCGCGCAATTCCTTCGTTCTCGTACTTTCTGCCGACCATGAACCCGGTAATGTTCTGAAAGAAGACGAGCGGAATTCGGCGGCGGGAACAGAGTTCGATGAAGTGCGTCGCCTTGATCGCGCTTTCCGAATAGAGCACTCCGTTGCTGGCGACGACGCCGACGGGCATCCCCCGGACATGCGCGAAACCGGTCACGATCGTCGTCCCGTACGCAGCCTTGAACTCGTCAAGGCGCGAACCGTCCAGGACCCGGGCGAGCACTTCCCGGACATCATATGTCCGTCGCGGGTTGGCGGGTACGACGTCGAGGATTTCGCCGGGATCGTAAAGCGGATCCTCGGGCGCCTTGTGAGCGATGCCCGCGCAGGGTTCCGGCGCCAGCGACGATACCGACTGCCGCGCCAGCGCCAGCGCATGCGCATCGTTTTCCGCGAGATGGTCGGCAACGCCCGACAGCCGTGCGTGCACGTCGCCGCCGCCCAGTTCCTCGGCGGACACCTCCTCTCCGGTCGCGGCCCTCACCAGCGGCGGACCCGCGAGGAAGATCGTTCCCTGATTTCTGACAATGATCGACACGTCGGACATGGCGGGAACATAGGCCCCTCCTGCGGTGCAGCTGCCCAAGACCGCGGCGATCTGCGGGATCCCCTGGGACGACATGCGGGCCTGGTTGTAGAAGATGCGTCCGAAATGGTCCCGATCCGGAAAGACCTCCGCCTGGTTCGGGAGGTTCGCGCCGCCGCTGTCGACGAGGTACACGCATGGCAGCCGGCAAGCCTCCGCGACCTCCTGCGCGCGCAGGTGCTTCTTGACCGTCAGCGGGAAGTAGGTTCCGCCCTTGACCGTGGCGTCATTGCACACGACCATGACCAAGCAGCCCCGGACCCTGCCGATGCCGGTGATGATCCCGGCGCACGGCACGCCGCCGCCGTAAAGGCCGTGCGCCGCTGTCGCCCCGATTTCGAGGAAATGCGAACCCGGGTCGAGGAGGTTCGCCACACGGTCGCGCGGCAGCATCTTGCCGCGCGACAGGTGCAGTTCGCACGATGACCTGCTGCCGCCCGAAGCGGCCGCGGCGGCTGCCGCGGCAACGGCGTCGAGCGCCTCCAGATGGGCCTTCCGGTTCGCCCGCGCTTCCTCGGAACCGACGGACAGCCTTGATCGAAGGACGACCATCAGCCCGCGTCTCCGGTTTCCGCAACGGCGCGTTCACGGAGTGCCCTGCGCATCACCTTCCCGGTAACGGTCATCGGCAGGCTGTCCACGAACTCGATTTCCCGCGGAAATTCGTGCGCCGCAAGCCTCGTCCGGACGAATTCCTGCAGGTCCCGCGCCAAACTCCCGTCCGCAACGCAGCCTTCCCGGAGAACCACGAAGGCCTTTACGATCTCGGTCCTGACCGCGTCAGGTTTGCCAACCACGCCGGCGGAAGCGACGGCCTCGTGAGTCAGGAGGCAATCCTCCACCTCCGCCGGACCGATCCGGTACCCGGCGGACGTGATGACGTCATCGTCCCGTCCGACGAAACGGATGAATCCGTCTTCGGAAACGCCCCTGTCTCCGGTCAGCATCCAGTCGCCGCGGAACTTCTCCGCCGTCGCTTCCGGCCGGTTCCAGTAGCGCAGCATCATGACCGGCGTTCCCCGCCGAACCGCGATGTCTCCCTCTACCCCGTCGAGTTCGCACCCGTCGGCGGCGATCACCCCGACGTCGTGTCCCGGCACCGGTCGACCGATCCAGCCCGGCCGATGCGGGAACATGGCCCCGCACGATGACACCACCATGTTGCATTCGGTCTGGCCGTAGAACTCGTTGATTTTCGCGCCGAGCGCATCGCGCCCCCATGCGAGCATTTCCGCACCGAGCGGCTCGCCGCCGCAGGCGACCGAGCGAAGTCCGGAGATTTCGCACTCCGCGGCCTTGATCATCCGGAGCGCCGTTGGCGGAAAGAAAACGTTCTTCACGCCTTCCGCCTCGATCAGTTCCTTTGCCGAGGCGGGATCGAACTTCCGGAACCGCGACGCCACCACTGGAACGCCATGATACAGGCCGGGCATGAGGACATCGAGGAGACCGCCGATCCAGGCCCAGTCGGCCGGGGTCCACAAGCGATCGCCCGGCTGCGGGAGCAGGTCGTGGGACAACTCGACGCCCGGGAGGTGGCCGAGCAGAACCCGGTGCGCATGGAGGGCCCCCTTTGGCGCCCCGGTGGTTCCCGATGTGTAGATCAAGATCGCCGGATCATCGGCCGCGGTATCGACTGCTTCGAATTTGCTGCCGGCGGCGGCATTTTCGGCATCGCCGGGCGCGATCACATGCTCGAGCATCGGGAACCGCCCGCAGACACCGTGCAGCGCGTCTGCGCTGTGAGCATCGGCAATTGCGGCGCAAGCGCCGGAGTCGTCCAGCCGCGCTGACAGCGCATCCGGTCCAAACAGCGTGGACAGCGGCAGCGAGACGGCGCCGGACTTCCAGATCGCCACGTGCGCGGCGGCCGTGGACGCGCCCTGGCCCATGAGCACCGCGACCCGGTCGTTCCTGCCGACCCCGACCGCCTTCAGCCGGTGCGCCAGATCGTCTGCCAGGCTTCGCAGTTCGGCATAGCTGACCTCGCGCCGCGCACTTGCGGCGCGATCAACGATCGCGACCCTTTCGGGATCGGCATCCGCCCACCGGTCGCAGACATCCCGTCCCATGTTCAGCCGTTCGGGGACATTCCACCGGCCTTGGCCGGCATGGGAACGCGTGCCGCCCGGGTGCGCTGACATCAGGTCGACCAAGCCGGCCGCTGCAGTCTTGGGTTGGGGAGCATCACGCGGTTGCCCGCATCAACTCGCGTCCGATCAGCATCCGGCGGATTTCGTTGGTGCCGGCGCCGATGTCGAGGAGCTTGGCATCCCGCATGATCCGGCTGACGGGCGAATCATTCAGATAGCCTGAGCCGCCCATGGCCTGAACGCCCTCCGAGGCGCAACGTACGCAGTTCTCCGCAGAGTACAGGATGCAGGCGGCGGCGTCCTGCCGGGTCACCTCTCCCCGGTCGCAGGCGCCGGCCACACTATAGAGATAAGCCCGCGCCGAATTCAGCGCCACATACATGTCCGCGAGCTTTCCCTGCATCAACTGGAAGTCGCCGATTGGCTTGCCGAATTGCCGGCGTTCGTGGAGATAGGGTACGACCTGGTCCAGGATCGCATGCATCAGGCCCGTACCGATCGCGCTGATGACGGCGCGTTCGTAGTCAAGGCCCGACATGAGCACCGCGGCACCGCGGCCCTCTTCTCCCAACACATTCTCGAAGGGCACCTCGACGTCCTCGAACACGAGCTCGGACGTGTTCGACCCGCGCATGCCGAGCTTGTCGAGATGGGGGCCGGAGGAGAAGCCGGTCATCGTGCGTTCGATCAGGAATGCGGTAATGCCCTCGTGACCTGCGGTCGGGTCGGTCTTCGCATACACGACGAGCGTGTCGGCGTCCGGTCCGTTCGTTATCCAGAACTTGCTGCCGTTCAGCAGGAAATACCCGTTCCGCTTCTCGGCGCGAAGCCGCATGGACACGACGTCGGAACCCGCCCCGGTCTCCGACATAGCCAGCGCGCCGACCTGCTCCCCGCTGCAAAGTCCGGGCAGGAACTTCCGTTTCTGGTTCTCGTTGCCGTTCAGGCGAATCTGGTTGGCACAAAGATTGGAATGAGCGGCAAAGGACAGTGATACGGAAGCCGAGGCGCGCGCAATCTCCTCGGTCGCGACTACATGTGCGAGATAACCCAGTCCGGATCCGCCAAAGTCCTCCTCGATGGTGATTCCGAGAATGCCGAGCGCCCCCATCTCGCGCCACAATTGATCGGGAAACCTGTTGCTCGCATCGATTTCGGCGGCAAGAGGTGCAATGCGATCACCGGCCCAGCGGCCAACCGACTCGCGGATCGTCTCGATCTCCTCGCCGAGCGAGTATCTCATGGACGCACTGAACAATCCTTGCATCTCCCTTTAATTGAACACTTGTTCAATTAATATTTCCGGACTGCGAGCCATGCAAGGCGGTTTCGGACTGGTGGCGCGAAATCACGTCTTCAACCATTGCCGGCAGGGAATCGAAGTGGTCCAGAACTGCCTCCGGCGCCAGCCTCGCGATGTCCGCTCCGGTCGGCCCGAATGCGACCAGGATGCACGGCACGCCAGCACGCAGAGCGGTCTCGCGGTCGTTGGCGGTGTCGCCCACAAGCACGGACGCCCCGGGGTCGCCGCCAACGCGCCGGATGGTCTCGAGGAGATGCCGGGGGTCGGGCTTCCGGACGGGGAGCGTGTCAGCGCCGAGGACGGCGCCGAACGATCCGAGGATATCCAAGCGTCCAAGCAGTTCCAGTGCGAGCGCTTCGGGCTTGTTGGTGCAAACCGCGAGTGCACAACCCCGGGCGGCAAGAGTGTCGAGAGCATCCCGCACACCCGGGTAGAGCACGGTATGGCTATCTATTGCCTCGGCGTAACGGTCCAGAAAGATCGGATATGCGGCGTCGACGTCATCCTCCGACCAGCCACTGCCCAGTCGCGAGAACCCGAGCCTGATCATGGCCCGCCCGCCGGCGAAAGCGGTCGATGCATCTATCTCTGCATCGAGCAGCCAGGCGCCGTTGCGCCGCCCAAGGCATGCGTTTGCAGCAGCGATCAGATCGCGGCTGGTATCGGCAAGTGTACCGTCAAGGTCGAATACAGTCGTCGCCACCTGTCGTTCCGCCGTCAAAACGTCGCCGACCTCCTGAACAACATTGCAGTGCCGCTCCGACGCGCTGAAGGGAAACAGTTTCATGTTCGGCTGTCAATGCGCTGCCGCGCACCCGCGCGCGATCTCCGACTTTGCGCCAAGCGGCCGTCGGATTTTCGAGCTGGGTATGCTGGTCTTCAGGGAACACAAAACCTCTTTCGCCAGCAGCCTGCGCCTTTTCGGCAGCATTCGCGAACCGAGAAGGATCCCCGGTTCGAAGCCCTGTCGTTCGGCAAGCCTGTTACGTGACTGCAAGAGTGTTTGATGAGGTCGGTCGTGATTCGATTTAATTGCCGGTCTAGTATGCGGCGCGGCGCGTGAAGAGCGGCCGATTCTCCGGCGGGAGCGGTGAAAACACAGTTGCATTGTCCGGCAAAGCCCCCTCCTGTGCCGGGCAGTTCCACGGAGACCGCTTTCCGTTTCAGCCGGGTGCGGAAGCGGTGATTAACGGTACGCGGCCGTTGGCTGCGCGGAAGGAAAGCCATGCCGCAGGATCGAAGGTGCGTAACGGTAGTCCTGCTCGCAAGCGCACCGGCGACGGGGGAATCGTTTTCGGCCGACCGACCGGCGATCATCGCCGGCGCACCGGTCATCGTCCACGCAGTGCGGGCCGTGAACCGAATGCCCGCAGACCAGGTTCTGGTCTGCGCACCGCTGACCGCGCAATCTGACATTCTCGTAAGTGCGCTCAAGGATTGCGACGCACGCGTGCTTCAGCAGGAATCCGGCAACGAAGGCGCTGTTTTGCCGGTTCTCGCGCGGGCGCTGCGCGAACTGGATCCCGAAAGCGGGCTCGTCCTCGTCCTGCCCGCGGACATGCCGCTCCTGCGTCCCGAAACGTTGCTGGGACTTTGCGACGCCGCGGAAGGAGGAATTTCCGTCCTCGGACCAGGTGGCCGGACGAAGCGTGACGGCACTCCGCCAGGGAACGTCATCGGGGTCTGCATGACGTCCGCCCGGTTCCGGGATTCCGTTGCGACCGCAGCGGAGACCCCAGAAGGCGACTCCGCCGCATTGATTTCCGAACTCGTCTCCGCGGCGGGCGGCAACGTCTCCCGTGACTCGTCGCTTGTCTGCCCTCCAGACGAAGGCAACTCTGTCCGGACATCCGAAGACCTTGCCACCGCGGAGGCAGGTTACCAGGCCCGCGCGCGCGCCGAGATGATAGCCAAGGGCGTCATCATGCGGGCACCGGACAGCGTATGGCTCTCCTGGGACACGGTCATCGAGCCTGCTGCAGTCCTTGAACCCTGCGTTTCAATCGGACCCGGGGTCAGGATCGAGGCCGGCGCAATTGTCCGGGCGTTCTCGCATCTCGAGGGTTGCCGGATCGGTCCGAATGCCGACATCGGCCCGTTTGCGAGAGTTCGGCCGAATACGCATGTTGCGGGGAACGCGCGCATCGGCAATTTCGTGGAACTGAAGGCCGCCGACGTCGGCACCGGCGCCAAGATCAGCCACCTGTCCTACGTCGGAGACGCGCAGATCGGCCCGCACGCCAACATTGGCGCAGGAACCATCACCTGCAATTTCGACGGCGTTTCAAAACACCGGACGGTCGTGGGGGACGCAGCGTTCATCGGCTCGAACTCGGCCCTTGTCGCTCCGGTCGTCATTGGCGCCGGGGCCATGACCGCGGCTGGCTCCGTGGTGACGCATGATGTGCCTGACGGCGCTCTAGCCGTCGCGCGCGCGCGGCAGGAGAACAAGCCCGGCCTCGCGAGGCGCCTTCTGCAGGCGCTAAGGCCGGCGAGACGCACGGAAGCGTCCGGAGAGTAGACCATGTGCGGAATAGTTGGCATTCTCGGGAACGGCGAAACTGCTCCTGCGCTTGTGGACGCGCTGACGCGGCTGGAGTACCGCGGATACGACAGTTCCGGGATCGCCGTCATCAATGACGGCAAGATGGAGCAGCGTCGCGCCGTCGGGAAGTTGGCCAACCTCACTGAACTGCTGGCTCGAGAACCGATTTCGGGAAAGTCGGGAATCGGTCACACGCGCTGGGCCACGCACGGACCGCCGACCGTCGCCAACGCGCATCCGCACCGCGCCGGAAGCGTCTCTGTCGTCCACAACGGAATCATCGAAAACTACAGGGAGCTGAGCAGCGAGCTGACGGCAGCAGGCAGATTCTTCGCAAGCGCAACCGACACGGAAGCAGTCGCGCAGCACTGCGACATGCTCCTCGAGGCCGGCGAGTCGCCGTTCTCCGCCGTCATGAAAACCGTCGTCCGGTTGCAGGGCTCCTATGCGCTTTGCTTCCTGTTCGAGGGAGAAGACGACCTCATCATCGCCGCGAGAGAGGGCTCGCCCCTCGTGCTCGGCCATGGTTCCGGAGAAATGTACGTCGGATCCGATGCCCTAGCGCTCGCGACCCTGACGAGCCGGGTCACCTATCTCGCGGACGGCGACGTTGCCGTCGTCACGCGGCGGGGCGCGGAGATCCGCGACCGCGGCGGGCGCAGGGTCGAGAGAGCTTCCCGCGCCATCCCGCAGGACTCGACCACTGCCGAGAAGGGCAAGTTCAGGCACTTCATGCTGAAGGAGATCTTTGAACAGCCTGCGGTTCTCGCGGAATCCGCGCGGCGACATTCCGGCGCGGACGATCCGTCGGCCGGAATCGACTATTCTCGCATCGACCGGCTCGTGCTTGCCGCATGCGGCACCGCCTACCTGGCTTGTCACGTGGCGAGGTACTGGTTCGAAAGTCTTGCAGCGCTGCCGGTCGATCTCGACATCGCCTCCGAGTTCCGCTACCGGGAGCCTCCGCTAACCGGAAACTCGCTTGCCCTGTTTGTCAGCCAGTCCGGCGAGACCGCGGACACTCTCGCGGCGCTCCGCTATTGCCGGGGACGGGTCGACGCGACAGCGGCGATGGTCAATGTCACGGAAAGCTCGCTCGCGCGCGAGGCCGACGTCGTGTTGCCGATCCACGCAGGCCGGGAAATCGGCGTCGCCTCGACCAAGGCATTTACCTGCCAGCTCGCGGGACTGGCCTGGCAGGCGGTTTTTGCCGGACTGCAGCGCAGGACGCTCGACGCCGTCGCCGCGAAGGATCTCGAGACGGCGATCCGCGCGCTCCCGGGGCTCGTCAACAGTGCGCTCGATCTGGACTCCTACTTCTCGACGATCGGCCGCGAATTCGCGGCGGCATCCGGCGCTTTGTTTCTTGGCCGTGGTTCCCTGTATCCGATCGCCCTGGAAGGAGCGCTGAAACTGAAGGAAATCAGCTATATCCATGCGGAAGGATATGCGAGCGGCGAGCTGAAGCACGGTCCGATCGCGCTTGTCGACGAAAACATGCCGGTCGTCGTGGTCGCTCCAAAGGATGCCTTATTCGAAAAGTCGGTCAGCAACATGCAGGAGGTCATGGCCCGCGGTGGCAAGGCGCTGTTGATTACCGATTCCGAAGGTTCCAGGCTGGCCGGAGACGACGCCTGGAAGACGATCGTGCTGCCACGCGTGCATCCGGTCCTTGCGCCGATACTCTACGCCGTGCCTGTCCAACTACTCGCCTACCACACGGCAGCAGCAAAGGGCACCGACATAGATCAGCCGCGCAACTTGGCAAAGTCAGTCACGGTCGAATAGGCTCACGAGCCGATTCCAGAAGGGAGCATGAGCCCGTCGCGGAGTCTCCGCGATGACGTCAGACTTACCCGATGCCAATCCTCCGCGGAGCCGGCGCCCCGAAATTGCCGGACACATTAATTCGAATCCGATTCGTCCCAAACCGAAGCGTCAAAGAACAAGCTTCGCGCGACCAACACAGCGAGCGCGCCGACAAGTATTCCCCAAAACGTCGAGCCGGTGATGAACTCGTATGCCGACCAGGCCACCAGAAACAAGGAAAGGCAGATCCGGCGCCAGAGAGGCTTGAAGAAGGGATGCGATAGATCAAACATGGCGCTGAACACTGTATCAGGCAAGGATACCACTGGCCATGCCGCGCCGTGCACATCGGACTGATTTCCGTATGGCGGGATTTCCCGACCTTTGGCGCCATTGGCACGAATCGCGCTGCGAGTTCGGTGTTTCGCGCGTCGGGGCGCCTCGCCTCGCCCGCTCTCCGTGGCCTGGCACGCGGCTGAATTCGCTGACATGCGGAAAATTTGTGGCTTGTACCAGGATCTTTCGCGAGAACCCGCGAAATCAAGGCAGGTCGTTGGACCATGTGAAATGACGTTGCAAGATTACGACGCCGTAAAACGACACGATCCGCCATGCGAAAGCCACTTACTGGACGCCAGTTTTGCGCGCGTCGGACGTCTTGTGCAAAACTTCGCTCGACACCAAAAGGGCAGCCGGAGATTGAGGCGCGCGAACACCTCTTGATCGGCAGGTGCGATGGTGCTGTCGGTGACTGGCCCGGTGTGCGTGACAATTCCGCCGACCAGTCCGCAAGTGGCGCTGACATTTTACAAATCCGTTATCCGAGCCGCATCGAGAAGCCTTCGCACCACTTGCAGATCGTTTTCGAATCCTCGCGCAAGGGACTGATCGGCCGGTCGGTGCAGGTCGCTTGCCAGTTCAAAGCGACCGAGCAGCCGGATCAAGTTGGCGACATGCAACCGGAACTGACCGACGAAGAGGGCATCCTTTTCGAGAGGCTCGATTGGTTCGCCTTCGTCGACAGGGTCCTGAACCGAAACATGGGCGTCGTCGGGGCCAGCTGCAGCCATGTCCTGTGGCGTCGCGATTGCGATGCGCTTCACGGTGACTTTGCGGTCTTGGGCCGTGATGCCGATCCGTCCGGCTTGCGCCCGCACGCGCGAGCGCCTTCGCGGACAAACCATGATCGTGAGTGCCTTCGGCTTCGGCCACCGTGAGGGAGGACAAGTCGGACATGCAGACGATCCAGTCAGGCAAATCACTACGGGATGGGCGCTTGACTGCAACCATCCTGCGACGATCAAGACAAATGACTTGGCCACCGAGATGCGCGAAGATCGAGAGGTTGAAGCCCCGATCAAGGCGGACGCGGGCGACACGGCGCCCGAACAAACCGAAAAGCACGACCTTGAATTCGCGCGCCTGTCCAAGCGGCTCTTTGAAGATGAACGACATTCCCGCGCCCGTCAGGGTCAACAGCGTGTCCGGAACGAATCATGCATCGTATGCGGCACCGGGAGTTTGCAGGACCCCGCGAATTCCAGTTACCTCGATGTCTGCGACAGCCAGATCAACAGTCGCGCCGGCAACAGGACTGTCCGCTGGCAGGTCGAAGCTGCGAACGAAGGATTTCGTCACAAGACCAGTGCTTGTTTCAGCTCATCGTGCTCGAAGGCACTGGCCATGCGGTCGATCTCGGCAGCGCCCGCGCCAACCGCTTTTGCCGTATCGCGCCAGGTTGCGGTCACGACTGCGACTTCCCTGATGATCGAGCGAGCCTGCGCCAACGTCAGCCCGAAGTATCCGGAAGCGGCTTCCAGCAGACCGAGCGAGCAGGTGCCCTCGTCGAGGTCGATGTTGGTCGTCAGGACCCGCGCCTTGAGGTCCGCGGGTACAGGATTGAGGTCGTAGGCAGGAGAGAGCGACCATCCCGTCCTGCCGAGCCACAGGAGGCCGTGGTTGCGCAGGTGATCGTCGACATTGGAGATCAGCACGCTTAAGGCGACGCGCCGATAGAGAGCATGGGCGTCCGTCTTTCCCTGGGCGCCGTGTTCCGCGAGAACATCGACGATCTCGGGGTAGCTGCCGCGCTCGCCGTCTTTCGCGCCCATCAATGCCATAGCCGACAGGAACGGAATACGGATTGCGCCTTGTCTATCGAAGCGACGTGACAACATGACCTTCCTGCCAGCGACATCGATCAGATCATGCATGGGTGTGGCGATGCCGGACTGGCCAGCGAGACGCAGCGCAATCTCCTCCCAGGTTTCTATGCTGTAGTCGTCGGTCTCCTTCGGAAACTTGGCGATCGAGAGGCGGCCGTGCTGATCGACTACCGACGCCTTCGGGCGCGCACCGCCCAGGGAGGAGCCGGGGGCGAAAATGAGTTGGAGATCTTCGTCGGTTTCCTCGTCGCGAAGAATCCGCTCTGTGATCTGAAGCAAGCGGCCGAGGTCGATCAGTGTCGGCACTCCCGCTCGAGGCGGAGCCTGGAACGTGTCGTCCCCAGCCCAACGGAAGCGCAGCGCACCCAGCCGGATCTCGTCCATCACGCCAAGGAGATAATCGCTCTCCAGGAGCGTGCGAACGGCGCGGCCGTCGCGTTCGGCGAGGCGGCGCTCGGCGCGCTGCATCAACCGGCAGCCCCAGCTGTCGGGTGCCGAATCACCGATGGATCCGAAGGTCGCAAGGCCAGTGGGCGGCGGGAAGTCGCCTGGTCCCAAGGCAAGGGCAGGCTCCAACGAAAACCTGTCAGGGTCTTCCAGCCAGGCGTCGTCGTATCCGAAGACGATGGTTTCTCTGCCGCGAACGCGGTTGCTCCGCGCCAGCCCGACCTGCCGGGTGCGGCCGTCAAGATCGATATGGACCTCGAAGTCAGCCATCGCTGGATGATCCGGAAGGCCGCCTGAGATGGACATGCTTGGGCAGTGCAGCGCTGGCGAGGGCCTGTCCGACGCTGTCATTGCCGATGTCGGCAATCTGGCTCAGGCCATCGAGCAGGCCGAGCGCCTGCAAGACGCCGGCATAGATGCCGATGCCGACATTGGTGTCGCCGGCCTCGACCCTTTGAAGGGTCGAACGGGACGTGAAGGCGCGTTCCGCCACGACCGCCATGGGCAGCCGCCGACGGCGACGGGCATCACGGATGTCCGATCCAAGTTTGCGCAATGCCCGCCGAACCGCGGCGGGAGGGTTGTGAGGGGTTGGCATTTGCCACCTTCGTGCTACAGATCAGATAGATATGTAGCATGAACATTACAATGATTCCAGTTTGGGCGCACTCCGTCGACAACATGCCGCATTTCCGATGCAGACTGCAAGCCATGCGTCCGGTCACACAAGGCGCCCGGTACCGGGGAACTTTGCCTCCCTCCGATCGTCCTTGCACGTGCCGCTGCGGGAACGGTGTTCCTTGCAGATTCAGGCGATCGTTTGGCAGATTCGCGGCACATTGACCTGCCTGCCTACCGCAAGGCCGTGCCTCGTCCCGTTTCCTGCCGCATCGCGCACGAACTCAGTGCGATTCCTTGGGGATGCATCGAGCTTCGCGCGGTTCTCTCGAGCATGCACGTCCGGTTCTGGCGAGAAGTGCATCGCAGCCCGCGTCGATCACGGCACACGAGTTCCCGACTCAAATTCGTAAACGCCGGTCGCAACGCTCCCGACGCTCGCGCAGGCGCTACTGCGGAATAGGCCTGCAACTCGCTCGCCATCGCATCGCGATCTTCGCGACGCGTCGCTGCCGTTCGACCGCGACGGCGGCAAGGTCGGTTTTCCTACGCGCAGATCAAGTCGCGGCAACGACAATTCACACGGGCGCTTCGCGCCGCGCTCTTCGCCTCGCTCCGCTCGGCATGTTCCGGCTTCGCCGTTCGCCGATGCACTTACGATCGCGCGTAACGTCCGGATAGCCGCTCAGGCGCCGCAGCGGCTCCCCTCCGCCAGGTTCCCGGGCGTCGATTCCCCGAACATCGTTGCTGCCGATTTGGCTGTCCCGACCGCAAGGGGCGGCCTTGGGACCCACACCTGACGCATCGCTGATGCGCACCGCGCCATGGCTGATCATGGCTGCGATGGGCTGGTCGTGTTCCGATCTTGGGCGCGTGTGTTGGCCCTTGGCGTGCCGGAAACACTTTCCACCGATAGGCGCTCAAAACCGAGCCTCGGTTGCATGATCTCGGCGGCCCCATCGCGCCCATACCGCAGAGACGCCTGTCCGGATTCCACACTGTTACGGCGTATTCTCTTGAGAATTCCCGCGAACACCATTTGGTGCTCGACACCGACGCGGCATGGAATGACAGCCTTGCCCGCCACCGGTGCCAACCCGGCCCGCGATCGGGGTTGGACAGCGCGCGTTCACCGTTTCCGCGTCTGGGACTCGGGACGGATACACCCGAGTTCCGGCGGAATTGTTTCCAATTTCGACAGGAATCCGACGAAGCACTTGCGTGTCTGCACGCACCGAATCCCCTTCCCGACCGCAAGGGGCGGCCTGCTCGACGAAGAATCGATCGCGCTGGATGTTTCGGCGAAACAGAAAATTAGTTTCTTGAATACAGGTTGACAACATTTGGAACGTTCCAGTAATATTTTAGAACGTTCCAATTACAACGAGTCTCTAATGAACTGGGCATTGATCGGCGCAAGCACAGTCGCGGCAAAATACAAGATCAGAGCCTTCCGGGCGCAAGGGGACGACAAGGTCGTTCTCATTGTCAGCTCTTCCGTCGAGCGTGCCGCTGCATTTGCTCGGCAGCATGGCATTCCGCGCTACGGTTCCAACCTGAGGCGCTCGAAGATCCGGAAGTCGAAGCCGTCTACATTTCCACTACCAACGAGCGACACTTCAGGCAGGTGCAAGCAGCTGTCATGTCGGTCTGGACGATGTCGTCCGGCGCCATGGTAATGAGTCGTGAGAGTTTCACTCACGAATTCGCAGGTTGCGGCCTTGAAGTTCATGGCACGAGCGGTTCGGTCTTCGCCTGCGGTGAGATGACCCAAGAGCCAGTGGAAGAGATCACGCTGGTGACCGGAAAGCGGATGGAAATTGTCCCGTACCCGGAACACGGCCTTTACGGAGCCGGAGTGCGGAAGTTCACCGGTGCAGTTTCCGGACAGGATGAGCTGCCGTCGATGGATGGGACGGTGTCAACTCACTGGCAGTCGCGTTGTCAATTCGCCAGGCCGCACAATCCGGCGGCCGGTCAAGTGTGAACTACGCAGGCTCGACGTGAACAAGACTCTCAGTCCGGAAGAGGCAGTGGCCGGAATTCCCGATGGTGCCGTGATTACGGTGTCTTCATCGTCGGCTCTCGGTTGTCCGGACCTTGTTTTGGAGGCGCTTGGGACACGGTACAAAACCGAAAGTCGGCCGCGCTCCATCACGGCAATTCATCCCATTGCTGCCGGTGACATTTGTAACGTCAAGGGCATGGACCACATCGCCAGGGACGGATTGCTGGAAAAAGTGCTCGCCGGCTCCTTTCCTTCGGGCTCGTCGAGTCACTCGATGCCCGAAATCTGGAAGATGATCGTTGAGAACCGGGTGGCAGCGTACAACGTGCCATCGGGGATCCTCTTCGACATGCACAGGGATGCGGCCGCGCGGCGGCCCGGCGTGCTCACCAGGATAGGCTTCGATACATTCGTTGATCCGATTCTCGAAGGCTGCGCGATGAACGCGAAGGCCGCAGCAGCTCCGGTCGTGAACCGCGTCGAGTTTGCCGGCGAAACCTGGCTGCATTTCCCGGTCATCACACCCAACGTGTGCATCTTGCGCGCAACGACCGCGGATGAGCGCGGGAACCTGACTTACGAACACGAAGGATCCTATCTGGGCGGCCTGGAACAGGCTGTCACGGTTAGAAACTGCGATGGTCTGGTCATCGCCCAGGTTCAAAGGGTGACGATGGCGGGGAGCCTCCGCCCGCATGATGTGCGGATACCAGGGCATCTCGTCGATGTTGTCGTCGTCGACCCGCATCAGAAACAGACCTGCGAAACTCCATATGATCCAGCCATCTCCGGCCAGATCATGCGACCGTGGTCGAGTTTCATGCGGGCCGAGCACACGCTCGAAAAAGTCATCGCACGGCGCGCCGCATTGGAACTGCAGGGGGGAATGACCGCAAGTCTTGGTTTTGGAATCAGTGCAATCTTGCCCCGCATTCTGCTCGAAGAAGGCCACCCGCACGCAGTGACGTGGCTTATCGAGCAAGGTGCCGTGGGGGGAATACCGCGTACCGGCTTGGCATTCGGATGTTCCTCCAATGCGGACGGTTTCGTTCCCGCACCACAGCAGTTTACCAATTTCCAGGGAGGCGGATTCGACGCGGCTTTCCTGTCGTTCCTCGAGGTGGATGTCAAAGGCAACGTAAATGTCTCCAAACTCGGGAAGAAACCTCACCTGACTGCAGGTTGCGGCGGTTTCGTCGACATCACTGCGCACGCAAGGAAGATCGTCTTTTCGGGCCGGTTCGAGGCAGGAGCGGAGGTCGAGCTTTCGGATGAAGGCGTGAAAGTCATCCGCCCGGGAAAATTCGAGAAATTTGTGGAGGATGTCGAACATGTCACGTTCTCGGGCCGCCGCGCGCGCGCGCAGGGTCAGGAGGTCGTCTTTGTCACCGAACGATGTGTAATTCGTCCCGATGAGGACGGACTCGTAGCGACCGAGATCATGCCGGGTATCGATCCGGAAGCCGACATCGTCGCAGCGTCCGGACTGCGGGTGCGGATTTCGCCGGATGCAACGCTCATGCCGTCGTCATTGCTCAAAAAGGAACCGATGGGGTGGGAACCATGAGCCGGGTCCACCTGAGGTTCGAGAACCGTATTGCCGAGATCATGCTCGACAATCCGGCGAAACTGAATTCCTTCACCGGCGAGATGCTCCAACAGCTTGACGGGCATCTTGACACTCTCGAGCGCGAACTTGAATTCGCATGCGTGCTGATTTCGGCCAAGGGCGATCGCGCATTCTGTGCCGGCGCCGATGTCAATGGCTGGGGCGACATGTCCGCCGCCGAATTCGCCCGCTACTGGGTTCGGGGCGGGCATAGAACATTTGACCGGCTGGCGCGGCTTGTCAAACCCACAATTGCCATCCTGGCCGGTCCGGCACTTGGCGGCGGGCTGGAATTGGCGGCAGCCTGTGACCTGCGCGTGATGTCGCCGGATGCAGCAATTGCATTGCCGGAAACAGCGATAGGTATTGTTCCGGGGTGGTCCGGGACACAACGCCTCGCCCGGCTGTTGCCAGAATCGGTCTTGAAAGAAATGGCCATTTTCGGTCGCCGGATTGGTGCAGAAAAGGCGCATGACTTGGGTTTCGCTGCCGTGTTGACCGACGACCCTCATGCTGAGGCACTTGCTATTGCGCAGCGCGTTTCCGAGATGTCGCCGCGCGCCGTGGAAATCGCAAAGTGGATGATCCATGCCGCTCGCGGCGAGGATCGGGACGCAATAGTCGAGGCGCTTGGCAGCGCAGCGATTGCCGCAAGTTCCGATCGTGCGGAGGGAATCGCAGCCTTCCGTGAAAAGCGAAAGCCGGAATTTCCTGGAATCTGATCGTGACGAAACGTGCCTTGAAAGTGTCCTCCTGCGCAGACTTAGCGGATGCACCCTTCTTCGGGCGACAACTGATCTTTGGCAGATGGCGTGAGAATGCACGCAAAACGCGCCGGGAGCGTCAGTCGCGGGCGAATTTATTCCCTGTCAGCACCGCCGCACGTGGCTCAGGAGTCCAACTGGATCTCGCAACCGATTCTGCACGCAGATCATTCAATTCCAGGGTGCAGAAACGCATGTCCGGCAAGAACCGGTCGAAGGAGTTGCTCGGAGCTTCCAACCCTTTTGAGGTCGGTACCAAGAGCGTGGCGCTGATGGAACCCCCGGAGATAGGCAAGCCAGTCAACGAGGCCAGCGATGAAATCCAAGAGGCGGCGGACCCCCGGCGCTACCCCGCACCGCCCGTGCGCATTGTGCATGGCGACAGCCACCGTGCACCAGGCGTCAACATCCTGGACATGATGTTCAAAGAGCCGATAGGCATCATGGCGACCATTACGTTCCGTAACTTACCATTCTGGACTTTCAGCCAGAAGCTGCCGTTCGTGTTTGCAGTCAGATGCAATCGCATTGTGAAGCCATCGGAATTGACACCCGGCACGACGGCAGTGACGGGCGAATTCCTGTTGGATGCCGGTTTTCCGCCAAGCGTGGTGAACTTCGCACCCGGTAACGGACTGGCGTTGGGCTGGATGATGTGCGCGCACCCGCGTGTGGGCATTGTGGCATTTTCTGGTTCGACGTCGTTTGGAAGGGCAATCGCTGCATCGGCTTCGAATTCACTCATGAAAACGGTGCTTGGACTCGGCGTTCGGAATGCCGGGTTGGTCATTCCGGACACCGACAACGATGGCGCTGCCGATACCGTGACATTCGGGCTCGATTTCAGCGCCGGTCAAAGCTGCAATTCCGGCCGTCGCGATCTCTTCCGCGAGGACATAACGGACGAAAGGGTCGGGAAGGTAGACGTGCTCTCGCAAGGGCTCGCGTTCGCCAAGCCGCATGACCCTGCCACGCGGGTTAGGGTGATCGCCTCGTCCGAATGTCGGCGTGGAATCGACGGCCATATGCGCCGGTTGGGGGCCTGCGACAACGGCACAATTGCCCGAATAGACGGCTTCGCCGAACTGGCCTTCGGGGCGATGAATCAATCCGGCCTCGGCCGGGAGAAAGGCAGCTGCGGCCTTCATGAATTCCTTGAGGTTAAGACGCTGGTAGTGCGGACAAGCCGCACGCGTGAACCTTGGGTGAAGACCCCCTGACACATCTGTCAGGTGAAAGTTTATGACGCAAACTAAGGAGGACAAACCTATGCGTGTTTACTGTGGAAAAAGAACGGCAATGGCCTTGGCGCTTCTCGGATCGGCAGGCGGAGTCCAGGCCGCCGACGTGGAAGTCCTGCATTGGTGGACGTCGGGAGGAGAAGCAGCGGCCCTGAATGTGCTCAAAGAAGACCTGCAAGGCCAGGGTGTCGGCTGGAATGACATGCCAGTGGCCGGCGGCGGAGGCGGTGCGGCGATGACCACCCTTCGGGCGCGCGTAACGGCAGGAAACCCGCCGACTGCGGTGCAGATGCTGGGTTTCGACATACTCGACTGGGCCGCCGAAGGCGCGCTTGGAAACCTTGATGACGTTGCGTCTGCAGAAGGTTGGGATTCGGTTGTGCCGGAAGCTTTGCAGGCCTTTGCGAAATACGATGGGCACTGGATTGCGGCACCTGTGAACGTCCATTCGACGAACTGGGTATGGGGGAACAAGGCGATCCTGGATGAACTTGGCATCGCCCAGCCGGCAACCTGGGACGAGTTTGTGGCGGCCATGCAGAAGGTCCACGATTCTGGTAAGATCGCACTCGCGCACGGCGGCCAGGCCTGGCAGGAAGCAACCGTGTTCGACGGCGTCGTTTTGTCGGCAGGCGGTCCCGAGTTCTACAAGCGTGCCTTCATCGACCTCGACATCGGTGCGCTTGGATCCGGCACCATGGTTGAGGCTTTCCGGCGCATGGAAACGCTGCGTTCCTTCGTGGACGACAATTTCTCCGGACGCGACTGGAATCTTGCGTCGGCAATGGTGATCAATGGCGAGGCTGCCTTCCAGATCATGGGGGACTGGGCGAAAGGTGAGTTCGTGAATGCCGGCAAGCAGCCCGGAACCGACTTCATTTGCTTTCGCCTTCCGGGTTCGGAAGGTGCTGTGAGTTTCAATTCCGATCAGTTTGCCATGTTCAATGTGACTGACGACGGCGCCCGCGAAGCGCAGGGCAAGATGGCCTCGGCGATCATGAGCCCTTCATTCCAGTCAGCCTTCAACGTGGTCAAGGGGTCAGTGCCGGCCCGCACGGATGTGCCGAACGATGCCTTCGATGCTTGCGGAAAAAAGGGCATGGAAGAACTCGTGGCAGCTGCCAATGCCGGGACTCTGCTCGGATCGATAGCTCACGGACACGCGAACCGCGCTGCTGTTAAAAATGCAATCTATGATGTCTTGACGGCACATTTCAACGGCGAATACGACGCTGAAACTGCGGCGCAAGAACTGGTGGTTGCGGTTGAGGCTGCGATGTAGTCGTTTCGGGAAGGCGGGGCTGCGCCCCGCCTTCCTGCTCCGAGGCGGGCAGACTGCTGCACGTACGCGCGAAAGCAGGTCGAAAAAGAGCCGCCGCATCCGGAAAAGGGCCGGGAGAAGCCATGGCGTACAGGGCGAAAACAGAAGATCTTCGAACGCGGCTTCAGGAATTGATTCCGAGACTGGTCCTTTCACCCTCTCTCGCCGCGATTTTCGTCTTCGTTTACGGCTTCATTTTTTTCACCATCTACTTGAGTTTCACGAATTCCAAGATGCTACCCCGCTACGACTGGGTCGGAATCGAGAACTACGTCAGGCTTTGGGGGCTCTCGCATTGGTGGACAGCGGTCACAAACCTCGGGATTTTCGCCACACTCTACATTCTCTTCTGTACATTGATCGGTCTTCTTCTAGCGATTTTCCTTGACCAGAAAATCCGCGGCGAAGGCGTGCTCCGGCCTGTATACCTCTACCCGATGGCACTGAGCTTCATCGTCACCGGCACGGCGTGGAAATGGTTTCTCGATCCCGGAATCGGACTGGAACAGACCATGCATGGCTGGGGCTGGGAAAGCTTCGCGTTCAAATGGATCAAGGATCGCGACATGGCCATCTACACTGTGGTCATTGCCGCGGTTTGGCAAACCTCCGGGTTCGTAATGGCGATGTTCCTTGCGGGCTTGCGCGGCATCGACAACGAAATTCTCAAGGCGGCCCAGATCGACGGTGCGTCCAACTGGAACCTCTACAGGCGTATCGTGATACCTCTCCTGCGCCCCGCCTTTTTGTCCACCTTCGTTATCCTCGCCCATCTTGCGATCAAGTCTTACGACCTCATCATCGCAATGACGGGCGGAGGTCCCGGCCGGGCGACCGAATTGCCTGCGACATTCATGTATTCCTACACGTTCACCCGGAATTCGATGGGAATCGGCGCTTCGAGCGCGGTCATCATGTTGATGACCGTTGCAGCCATCATGACTCCTTACCTTTATGCCGAAATCAGGGAACGGAAGTGATGCACGCCGTCTCGCAGGACATGTCCGTTCGCACGGGACGCATCGCGAGGGCCTTCATTTACCTGGCGCTCCTGATCTTTGCGCTTTTCTACCTTCTGCCGTTGCTCGTCATGCTCGTGAACTCGGTCAAGCCGCTCACCGAGATCACTGGGGGGAACATGATCTCCCTGCCCGAAGTCTGGACAATCGAACCCTGGCTCTCCGCATGGTCGACCGCACAAATCGGAGTCGAACCAACCGGCCTCAGGCCGTACTTCTTGAATTCCGTCCTCATGGTCGTTCCTGCGGTGGCAATCTCCACCGCACTCGGCGCCCTCAACGGTTACGTCCTCACGAAATGGCGGTTCCGGGGCGACAACATCCTGTTCGGACTGATGCTGTTCTCCTGTTTCATCCCATTCCAGATCGTGCTTATTCCGATGGCTCGAATTCTAGGCATTACGGGCCTAGCTGGTTCGACAGCGGGTCTAGTCCTCGTTCATGTGGTCTACGGGCTTGGGTTCACGACCCTCTTCTTCCGTAATTACTATGCCGTGTTTCCCGACGAACTCGTACGTGCGGCAATGATCGACGGGGCTGGATTCCTCCGCATCTTCTGGCGCATCATGCTGCCTGTTTCAGGACCGATCATCGTTGTTTCGGTTATCTGGCAATTCACCAACATCTGGAACGACTTCCTGTTCGGCGCTTCCTTCGCAGATCTCGATTCCATGCCGATGACTGTGGCGCTCAACAACCTTGTCAATTCCTCGACAGGCGTAAAGGAATACAACGTCCATTTTGCCGGTGCGATCCTCGCGGCGTTTCCGACCCTCGTCGTCTATGTCGTCGCCGGACGATACTTCGTCCGCGGGCTCATGGCGGGTTCCGTAAAGGGCTGACAAGTGGGCTTTATTGAAATCCGGAATGTCTCGAAGTCCTTCGGACAAGTCGAGGTCCTCCACAACATCTCCATTTCGGTCGAAAGGGACGAGTTCCTCGTCTTGGTGGGCCCATCGGGGTGCGGGAAGTCAACGCTCCTCAACATGATCGCAGGACTCGAAGGCATCACGTCTGGCGAGATCCTGATCAGGGACCGTGTCGTCAATGGAGTGCATCCGTCGAAGCGCAACATTGCGATGGTATTCCAGAATTACGCTCTTTACCCGAACATGACAGCGGGACAAAACATCACGTTCGGGCTGGAGATGCACGGTGTCGCGAAACCTGTCCGTGACAGGTCCCTCTCAGCGGTCGCGAAACTCCTCCAGATAGACCACCTCCTTGATCGAAAACCGGTCCAGCTCTCCGGTGGCCAACGGCAGAGGGTTGCTATGGGGCGGGCACTCGTGCGCAACCCGGATGTCTTTCTGTTTGATGAGCCATTGTCAAACCTCGACGCCAAACTTCGCGTCGATATGAGGAAAGAGATCAAAAAGCTGCACGACAAGTTGAAGTCCACGGTCGTTTACGTGACCCACGATCAGATTGAGGCGATGACACTGTCAACCCGGATCGCGGTGATGAACCATGGCCACATTCAGCAGCTCGGAACACCGCAGGAAATATACAACACTCCTGCGAATGTCTTTGTTGGAACGTTCATGGGCAGTCCTGCGATGAACGTCCTGCCGGTCCGGGTCGTCATGCATGACGGCGTACCGCATGCTTGTATCACGGATTCCGAGGATCTTCAGCAGTACTTCCGGTTCAGCCAGGATAATCTGGCCGATTGGGACGGACGCGAGGTATTTCTCGGAATTCGCCCCGAGGCAATCACCGACTTGGATGGCGCCGACCGCAACTCAAGGAATCTCGCTCGTCTGCGAAACCGCATCGGCGTGACCGAACCAGCCGGTTCAGACACGTTCGTGACGATGACGCTTGGCGGCCGTGACGCGACTGCAAGAATGCGCGCCGACGTGACTGTCGTCAGTGGCGACGTGTTCGAATTTGCTGTCAATATGGAAAAGGCCGTCGCCTTCGATCCTGCGACGGAAGAACGCATCAAGCCATGACGCAGCCAGACGTTATCATCGTCGGTTCTGGAATGGGCGGCGCGATGCTGGCGGCCGCCCTCGCCCCTTCCGGACGCCGGATTCTGGTCCTTGAGCGCGGGGAGCGTCTTCGTCCGTCTTCCGAGGACCGCAATGCGCAGGCAATCTTCGGCCGAGGGCTCCACCGCTCACGTGAGGAACGGCTGGATGGACAAGGGCGTCCGTTCAATCCCGGAAACCACTGCTGTGCAGGCGGCAACTCGAAATTCCACGGTGCGGTTCTGATCCGATTTCGGGCCGAGGATTTCTCGCCGACCCGCCATATGGGCGGCAGAACCGTTGGCTGGCCGATCGGCTATGAAGATCTTGAGTTCTTCCATCAGGAAGCTGAAGGGCTCTACCATGCGCGCGGTAAGACGGGCGAAGATCCGACCGAACCGCCGCGTTCGGGCGGCTATCCCCTACCTCCGGTTCCCAACGAAGCGACTATCGCCGAACTGCGCTGCCGTCCGGAAGCTGCCGGCACGCATCCCGCTTCACTGCCGCTCGGGGTCGATCTGAAGCATTGGCTTGACCATGGGCGCACCCCATGGGACGGCTTTCCCAGTATCTGCGGTGGCAAGATGGATGCTGAGACTGCCGGTCTCGCGACAGCCCTTTCGCACGACAATGTGTCATTGCGAACATGTTGCACAGCAACCCGCCTCATTGTGGGCGAGGACGGCCGGATATCCGGTATCGAGGTGACCGGAAACGGCAGGCGCAGGTTTCGACCCGCGCCAGTTGTCGTGCTCACGGCCGGCGCGGTTCAGACCGCAGCGCTCCTGCTCGCATCTGCCGATTCCTTTCATTCTGGGGGCATTGCCAACAGTTCAGATCAGGTCGGCCGGAATTTCATGAACCGTAACGCTTCGGCCGTGCTGGCTTTGCATCCCTTCAGGCGCAATTCATCGGTTTACCAGAAGACTCTGATGGCCAACGACCATTATTTTGCCGAGGGGCCGGCGAACCACTCGGAAACATCCAACTCCTCGGCAAGGTTTCAGGTTCCATCCTGGCGGCGAACTCGCCGTTTCCAGGAACGGTTGCGAAGTGGATCGCCGACCGTTCCGTGGATTTACATGCCATGTCCTAGGATCTGCCGGTTCCCGAGAGCAGGATCACGCTCCGGGAGGGACGAATTGTCTTGAACTGGAAACGGTCGAACCTGGAGGCACTCCGCGCGTTCTTGTGGAAACTCAGGACTCTCCCGAAGAATTTCGGATTCCCGATTGTCCTAATCTGAAGTTCTGAAGCGGGTAAGAGATTTATTGAATCGTATCAATAGGATACGTGGATCGGGACTGTCACGGTCTGCCTGCAAACGGCGAATCCGACCGGATCCGCCGTCACATGGCTGCGATGTCCTTCAGCAGGTCGAGCGCCTTCTTCTGGCAGTCGTCAGGCCGGGTCGTCACCTCGACCTCGGCCTCCGGCCCGTCGCCTGCGCCCGGAATCCGGTGCGTCGAGCGCACGATGGTCGACAAGCTGTCGAGAAGCGTCCGGAAGCTGTGGGCGCCGCTGCCGTCCGGCAGGGTGTGGGCATGAACCTTGGTCAGCGTCTTCTCCGAGCGCCGGGCGGGCAGGACCGGATCCCCGGTCTCGTCGGGTTCGGTGTCGGTATGGCACAGGGGGGCCCATGCCTTCCGCATGTGCCATTCGACGAGGTAGGCGAGCATGCAGATGAAGAAGTGGGCGCGGACCCGGTGCGCGAGGCGGTGGAATATCGGCCGGACCTGGAGGTCGCTGAGCTTGAGACAGCGGAATGCCCGCTCCACGCGGGTCAGGGCCTTGTATCCCCTGACGCATTCCTCGGCGTCCATGTCGTCGTCGCCGAGCGATGTGCGGATGATGTAGATTCCGTCGAGGGCGGCCTCGGCGTCGATGGACTCCTGCTTGCGTCGGAAGCTGAAGCTGGTCGCGGCGATGTCGACGTCGAAGTGCTTCTTCATCTTCTTCGTGTTGATGACCTCGCCCACGGCGAGGCCGATGTCGGCCTCGCCCTCGAGGGTTCCGCCCTCGACGCGCGCGGCGATCTTCGCGAGCGCCTTTTCGGTGGCCTCGAGCAGCTCCTGCCGGACGCGGGCGCGGTGCCCGGCGAGGCGGGGATTGCGGCAGGCGACGAGGCGCTCGCCGGGGAAGTCGGGATGGTCCCGGATCTCGAACAGGGTCTGCTCGTGTTCGGGGTCCTGGAAACGGTCGAGATGGCCCTGGCGGGCGAGCTTGCGGATGGTCCGGCTCTTGAGGGCGGTGATCCAGTCGGCGCCGCCGCGGGCGCGCAGGGCCGCGATGGCGGCCTTGACGGTCATGCCGCGGTCCCCGACCATCACCACCCGGGAGAGCCCGAAGCGGCGCTGCAGGCGGTCGAGCTCGGGCAGGAGGGTCTCCTTGTCGGTGATGTTTCCCGGATATGCGGAGACCGAGACCGGGCGCCCGTCGCGGTCGCAGAGGAGGCCGAAGTTGATCTGCGGGAGACCCCGCTTGCGGTCGCGGCTGTAGCCGAAGCGCGCGAGCGGACAGTGGCTTCCCTCGTGCCAGGTCGAGGACAGGTCCCGGAGAACGAGATCGCCTTCCGCGATCCAGCGCCGTGCCAGGCGTCCCTGGATGCCTTCCTGCCGCTCGTCGAGCCAGTCCATCGCCGCGTAGAGGTCCTCGGGCGCGACGTCGTCGGCGATGGCGAACTCCTCGGGCAGGGTGGCGTTCCGCCACCATCGGGTGGTGGCGAGCTTCGAGTTCGGCCTGAGGATGCGGCCGGCGACCATGGCGAGGACAAGGTCGCGTTCCGGGCACCGCTCGCGGGCGACGAGGCGGGGAAGGCCGATGGCGTTCATGGCCGTCCTGACCGCCTGCACCGCCCCGTGGTGGCGGGATCGGACCGGGTCCCCGAGCGCGTCGCCGGCCTCCGCATGCCGCTTTCCCGCCAGCGCGCCGCGCAGCAGGGGGATCACGTGCGGCGGCAGGTGCGAGAGATTGGCGAGGGTTCGCTTCTGCACCCGGTTGTCGTGGTCGCGGCAGCTCTGGCGGAGGAGGACGGAAGTGTATGTCTTTCCGTTCTGGTGTTTCTTGAGGACGGAGACATGCATTCCTGCGGATTTGGGCATGGCGGGACCTTGACGTGCCTACAGTTTCGGGCCGACCATGGGGCATGATTGCTATAGTGTCAAGAGGAAATCGGGCATTTCGGGCAATTTGTTCCATATTCCGTGGGAGGGCTTCCGGTGAGGTCTATGGCTTGATGGGATCAGTCGTGCCTACAGGAATCCGTTTCGCGACGCATCCCGGGTTCACAACCCCCTGTAAAAAAGGAATAAATTGGAAAACCTGCGCCGAAAAAAGCTAGAACTTCAGTTTAACCTTTTCTGGCGCGAATCTGCAGATTTCGGGGTATTTCTGACTTTCCGGGTCAGCCAACACTCTGTTTTTAGCTGATATTGCATTCATGGCGTCCGGTCGTGGTGACATAAACGAACGGAAAGGGGATTCCAGCACACTCCACAACATGACAGACACGCGCCATGTTCATCAGGCGCGCCAAAACACGCACCACCGAGGACGGAACCCAGTACTTCTCCTACCGCCTCGTCCGCAACGAACGACAGGGCGACAGGGTCAGGCAGCGGACCCTCCTCAACCTCGGAAGCAAGTTCCCCGTGGAGAAGAAACACTGGCGCCTGTTGTGCGCGCGCATCACCCAGCTCATCGGGCGCCAGGAGACGCTTCTGCCGCTCCCCTGGCCGGATGAGGTCGAGGCGGAAGCGCAGCGCATCGCCGCCCGGCTGGTCAGCCGTTCGCCCCCGGTCGCAGGCGCCGTGCCCGGACCCGAAATGGAAACGGTGGACGTGGCGTCCCTGGAGATGGTGCGCCCGCGTTCCGCCGGTGTCGAGCACGCGGGGCTGTGGGCGATGGAACAACTCGACATCGGGGGCCTTCTTGCAGGCCTGGGTTTCAACCGCCGGTCGCGGGCCGTGGCCATGGGGTCGATCATCGGCCGCATGGCGGTGCCGGGCTCGGAGCGTGCGGCCCGGCGCTGGCTCTGCGAGCGGAGTGCGCTCGGCGAACTGCTCGATGTCGATTTCGAGAC
This sequence comes from uncultured Amylibacter sp., assembly GCA_963662815.2. Taxonomy (GTDB): domain Bacteria; phylum Pseudomonadota; class Alphaproteobacteria; order Rhodobacterales; family Rhodobacteraceae; genus JAPPHA01. The sequence goes on along the minus strand of CAXXWA010000005.1, from coordinate 333,756 downwards.
CATGAGCAGGATGCGCCTGTACCGTGCCTCGGATGCCCTGCCGTCGCGGCGCCGGGAGATCGAGACCCACGTGTTCGAGCGGGTGACGGATTTGTTCTCGCTGGGTCACACCGTGACACTTTTCGACCTGACGAACACGTTTTTCGAGGGCGCGGCCGACAAGCAGCCCAAGGCCCGGCGCGGCCACTCGAAGGAGAAGCGCAGCGACTGTCCGTTGCTGACCCTGGGCCTGGTTCTTGACGGCAGCGGTTTCGTGCGGCGCTCGGACGTGTTCCCCGGCAACGTCAAGGAGAGCAGCACGCTGGAGGGAATGCTGGCCCGGCTTTCGGCACCCCGGGATGCGCTGGTGGTGATGGACGCCGGCGTCGCCACCGAGGACAACGTCGCCTGGCTCCGCGACAATGGCTGCCGCCATCTCGTGGCCGGTCGCGAACGGGTCCGCCACTTCGACCCCGACCTGGCGACGGCGATCGAGACCCGCACCCGCGGGAAGGTCCGCATCCAGGCCGTCACCGACGAGGCGGCTTCCGAGCTCCGCCTGTTCTGTTGCTCCGAGGCCCGGGCCGAGAAGGAGCTGGGCATCACCGAACGTTTCATGACGCGCTTCGAGGACGCGTTGCAGAAACTGCACGACGGGCTGTCACGACCGCGCACCCGCAAGCAGGTCGCCCATGTCTGGCAACGGATCGGGCGCATCCGGCAGAAGAGCCGTGGCGCCGGCCAGCACTACAGCATCGACGTCGCCGCCGATCCGGAGAATGCCGAAAAGGCGGTCGGGCTCATCTGGACGCGGACACCGCGCGCCGGCACCATGCCCGCCCACCCCGGCGCCTGCTGCCTGCGCACCAACCAGCTGGACTGGGATGCGGAGACCCTGTGGCGGACCTGTTCCATGCTGACGGATGTGGAATCGGTGTTCCGGTCGCTGAAGTCGGAACTGGGTCTGCGTCCCGTGTATCACCGCAAGCAGGTCCGGTCCGACGGTCACCTGTTCATCAGCGTCCTGGCCTGCCAGCTGGTCCAGGTCATTCGCAGCCGTCTTCGGGCTCACGGCGAGACGGCGAGCTGGAGTACGCTGCGGGACATTCTTTCGGGCCAGATCCGGGTCACCGCCTGTTTCCGGCGTGCCGACGGACGGGTCATTCACATCCGCAAGGCGACCCGGGCGGAGCCCCGGCAACGGGAGATCTGCCGGGCACTCGGTCTTGACCCCGAGCCGGGGAAGACGCGGAGGATGGTTGCATGACGGGTCGGTGACATCATGTCCGGGCACGGACTTGTAGTGCCATAACCGCCGTTTCAGTCGGCACAAGCCTCTGAAAAACAATCATCTTTTTTTGGGCGTGTGAAACTTGGGTTAGGACAGTCTCTCCGCTCATGATCGCAACGCTCGCGTACGTGTGTCGAATGTCGTGAAGGCGGACGTCCTTCAGGCCAGCCGCCGTCCGGATGTCGACCCAGGCACAGTTGAGCGTCGTCCCTCCCACCGGACCGTCGGTCTTTCCGGAAGGAAAGACCCAGGGCGACATGCGTGGAAGGCCGTCGAGAACCTCGCGGGCGGCCGACGACAGCCACACCGTGCGGGGACCCGTCTTGCTGTCGCGCAGGTAGACGTGCGCTTCGCGACAGTCCTTCCAGCGAAGGGTGCGGATCTCGCTCGACCGACAGCCGGTCAGTGCAAGCAACCGGATGATCGAGACCGTCGAAGCTGGTCCCGCATCACGCAGCGCCTTGCCGAGCCTGCCGATCTCGGCATCGGACAGGAACCGGTCGCGATTCTTCCTCCTGTATCTCCTGATCCCCCTGCACGGGTTGCTGCCCTCCGGGCGCAGGCCGTCGGCTTCGGCAACCTTCATGATGACCGAGAGCACGGGCATCGACCGATCCGCCGCCACCGGCGTCGCATGCAGGGAGGCGAACCAGTCTCGCACGTCCTGCGGCGAGATGTCGGCAATCTGCCGTCCCCCGAACCAGGGCAGGATCTGCTTGCGGAGATATTGCTGCTTTATCGAAAGCGTGCCCGGCTTCCAGTTCCTGCCGTGTCGGCGGAACGCCGTTTCCGCCACGGCCTCGAACAGTGTCTCCTCGTCCGAGGCGGGACGTCCAGTCCGGACGGAGGCAAGCATGCCCCTCGCCCTATCCCGCGCCTCCTCGACCGTCATGTCGGCGGGATCGCCGACGATTTTCCAGAATCGACGGCCTTCGTGCTGGACATGCAGGAAGAACCGCTTCCGGCCGCTCGGCAGGATCCTTACGCCGAAACCCGCCAGGCCCATGTCCCGGACGTTTCTGGTGGATTTTGCGGGACGCAGGGCGCGAACCCTCGCGTCCGTGAGCCGTGTACTTGACATGATTCTCTTCCTCCTGTCGGTTGCAGGAACGGGAAGAAAGCTGCACGGTTCCGCCCGAATCCGCGATTTTGAGTGGAAAAAAGAAGCTCTATATCAATGCTTTAGAACCGTAGGTGCGTAATAGGGGCAACTTTCCGGGAATTGCCGCCGGGCCCGAGGGGGCGTGTCAGGCTGCGGCGCGCTGCCTGACGAGGTCGGCGAGCCTCGGCACTTCGGGAGCGCCGGCAACGCCGAGGCGGCTCCTCAGGTAGTCCCAGTACGGCACGCCGAGCTTCCCGCAGGTCTTCTTCGCTCCGATATAGGCATCGCGCGCCGCCCGCCCGGCATCGCTCCGCGTCCCGAACGAGACCTTGCGCCGGGTGACGTAGTCCCGGATGTCGTTCTCGACCCTGTTGGTGTGGAGCGGCGTCTCCGGACGGTCGAGCACGCGCAGGAGCTCGTCCCGGTTCGCCTTCAGCCTTTCGAGCAGCCGGTCGAGGCTGGCGTAGCCGGTGACCGTGCCGAAGATCCGGTCGAACCGCCGCTGCATGACGAGCTTGCGAAGCGGAGTGGGACGCTTCCGGTAGCGGCAGAGGCTGCGGTAGAGCCTCCATACCCTGTCAAGCACCTTGTCGACCCGTTCATGCTGGTACGGGGCGCTTCCGTTCAGCTTGGCGATGTTCCGCTCGGCGTGGAGCCAGCAGAGCGCGTGGAGGTCGCCGACGTTGAACTGCCCGGCGTCGTCGCTCAGGATCACGGTTCCGGCAATGCGTCCCGCATCGCAGATCGTTCCCCAGAGGGCGCCCTCCGTGGCGATCTTCGCCGGGTCCGGCGACACCGTCATCCCGGCAATGCCCAGCGCCTCGAGATGGGCCCGCCAGCCGTCGCCGTCGCCGAAGCGCCGCCGCTCGTGGCCGGCCAGAAGGTCGATCACCTTCCCCGACAGGTTCCGCTTCCGCATGTAGTCGAGCGCGGCGCTGTTTAAGGTGTACGCTTCCTCTCCTGCGCAGAGATGCTCGAGGAAGTCGAGGCGGCTCTTCGAGCCGGTCGACCGGAAGTGCACGAAGAGATCGTTGCCGATCGCCGTGCAATAGCCGTTCTCGGCCTTGTGGCGGGCGCCGGTGTCGTCGACGTTGATCCACGCCGCGGTCTCCAGGCCGGCCCGCAGCACCTCCTCCTGCTCCCCGGCGATGCCCCCGGCGTCCGCGTTCAGGAAGCGCCCGACCTGGCGCTCGGAGATGTCCAGGCCGATCACGTTGAGCATTTCCGCGATCCGTCCCGCCGTCGACTGGCACTGGTGGTACAGCATGATCGCCAGGGCCTTGACGCAGGGGCCGAACTGCTCGCGTCCCGCCGCCGCCCCCGGCGGCAGCGGCGCCACATGCCGGGAGCCGTCGGGAAACTCCCACACCTCGCAGCGGTACGTGACCTCCTCGGCATGGAGCACGATGTCGCGGACCGTGTGGTCCTGGTAGCCCCTGCGCACCGCGCCCTCGGGCACGTTCCCGAGGCTCACGGTCTCCTCGCGGCGGCGCAGGTTCGGGTTCCGGCGCCGCGGGCCGCGGCCCTTCCTCTTCCTCTTTTCCTTCTCCGACCGGCCGGACCCGGAGGAGCCCGGCGGCGGGCCGTCCCCGTCCCCGTCCGACGCGCCGGGGCTGTTCGGCTTCAGGTTCGGACGGCGCGGGAGCTTCTTCAGCCGCCTGATCTCGTCCTCGAGCTCCCGGATCCGCTCGGCCTGCCCGGCGAGCCGCCTGTCCTGCTCGGCAAGCTGCGCGTCCCTATCGGCAAGCTGGCCGGCAAGGTCGTCGAGTTGCGCGTCCCTCTCGGCGAGCAGGGCCCGGATGGCCGAGAGCTCCGACCTGAGCGCTGCAAGGCCGGCAACCGCCTGGCGACCTGTTTCCGAATCATCCATGCCCCCTTGGAATCACAAAACGATTCGCGGGGGAATCCCCTGAATCCTGCCGCAATTCCCGGAAAGTTGCCCCTATTACCGTAGGTGCGTGGCTGGGTGTAGCGCGGCAGGACGAGATGCCGGCCGTCGGTTGTGGGCAGATGCACGTCCACCATCTGGATCGTGCCGAACGCCTCGATGATGGCGCGCGGGGTCAGCCCGCCGGCACGCGGGCGGGCGATGTTCTTCAGCGTCACCAGCAGGCAGTATGCGATGAACGAGACGAAGATGTGCGCCTCGATCCGCTCCTCGACCTGGTGGAAGACGGGACGGACCGCGAGGTCGTGCTTCAATTCCTTGAACGCCTGTTCGATTTCGACGAGCCGCATGTACAGGCGCCAGAGCTCGGCCGGGTCCTCGGCCACCATGTTGGAGCGCAGCAGGTAGCGGCCCTCGCGCCGCCGGACCTGGCGCAGCCGTTCGCGGCGAAGGCGGAACGAGAACCCGTGCGCGGAGAGCTCCTCCGCGGTCGCCGGCACGCGGATGTCGACCAGGCCCCAGGCCCGGCCCGCGTCCTTCCTGGCGGCGCCGAGCTTGAGCATCAGCTGGTCGCGGCCGTTGGACTGGCCCTGCAGCTCGCCGAGCCGCCGCCAGAGCCTCTTCAGGCGGCGCCGGCGCATGGCGCGTTCCTTGTGCAGCCGCCCCTCCGAGCGCACCAGCACGTACAGCTCCCCGTCCTCGGCGAGAAGCTTGACGTCCACGCTCTCGCGCACCTCCCGCCAGGGCAGGTCGAGGAACGCCTTCTCGAACTTCGTCAGCCGGCCCTTGGGCGTGCCGACGAGATAGCGCACCGGCGCGTCGCCCTCGCGCATCTGCTGCAGGGTCTCCTCCGTCGGGATGCCGCGGTCCATGATCCAGATCCGGTCGGACCGGCCGTACTGCCGCTCGATCCGCTCGAGGAAGCCGGCCAGCGTGCTCTGGTCCGAGGTGTTGCCCGGCATCACCTCGTAGGCCAGCGGAAAGCCGTCCGGCGTGACGACCAGCGCGATCACCACCTGCACGCAGTCCGGGCGGCTGTCGCGGCTGTAGCCGAACTGGCGCTTGTCGTCGAACGGAGGATCGCTCTCGAAGCAGGTCGAGGTGACATCGTGGATTCAAAAGGAGCGTTTCGCTTTGAGCGGACGATTGCCCGTCCGAAGAGGGCAAGGACCTTGCAATGATCTCATACAAGCGTTATTTTGTGATTCATGGCACGAGCGACGATGCAGCAGCGCGCCGAACGGGTGAACGCCGCCCGCGACCTGATCCAGCACCATTCTCCGGCCGAGGCCGTCCGGCTGCTGGCCGAACGCTACGCGTTGTCGCCGGGGCAGGCCCGGCGCTACGTGCGGGCCACGACCAACGCGTCTCCGCTCGCCCAGGCCGCGATCAAGGACCCGGTCACGGTGCGCATCCCGCGTCCCTTGCTCGCCCGGCTGCGCATGCGCGCGCGCCGCACCGGGCGCAGCCTGGGCGCATTGATGACGCAGGCGGTCGCGAGCTGGCTGGACAAGACGCCCGACTGAATGCGACCTGTTCGCACGCTCCGGGTCTTCGACCGTGCCGCCCGGGAGCGGCTTTGCGAAGCCTGCGAATGCCTGGTCCCCGAACGAAGCTGGTCCACGAGGAGACAAGCGAACGATGCAGCATCCAGCGCCGACAGTGACCGCGACGGTCGCGGCCTGCCTGAGGGTGTCGAGCCAGGCCCAGCGCCAGAGCGAGACGATCGCCAGTCAGCGTGAGGCGGTTCTCGACCATGGCCGCAGCCTTGGCTGGGCGATTCCCGACGACCTCGTGTTCGCCGACGACGGGTTCAGCGGCGCGACCCTTGAGCGACCGGCGCTCGACGCGTTGCGTGACGGCGTCGCCCGCGGCGAGATCGAGACCGTGCTGGTCCTGTCGATCGACCGGCTGAGCCGCAACTTCGCTCACCAGATCCTGTTGCAGGAGGAGTTCGCCCGTTCCGGCGCGACGGTCCGGTGCGTCCAGGAGCCGGACGACGCCACCCCCCAAGGCATGCTCCTGCGCCAGATCCTGTCGGTGATCTCCGAATGCGAGCGCACGCAGATCGCCGAGCGCTCGCGCCGCGGCAGGATCCATCGTGCCCGCCAGGGCTCGCTGAACATGCTCGCCCGCGCGCCCTGCGGATACCGCCTGATCCGGAAGACCGAGACATGCGGAGCCCGCTTCGAGATCGACGAGACCGAAGCCCGCGTGGTGCGCCGGATCTTCGATCTCCATGTCCGCGACGGGTTGAAGATGCACCAGATCGCCCCTCGGCTCGACGAGGAGGGCCTGCATCCACGGCATTCGCGGCACTGGCCGATCTCGACCGTGGCTGTCATCCTGAGGAACGAGGCCTGCATCGGCAAGGCGGCCTGCCTGAAGACGATGGGGTCCGGCCAACGCGTCCGGCACAACCGGACCGGCCGGCAGAAGGGCGGCGCCGTCCGGCGCCTGACCGGGCGCGTGGCACGCCCGAGGGAGACTGGATCGAACTGGCCGTTCCGGCCATCGTGGACCCCGCCCTCTTCGAGCGCGCGCAGGACCAGCGTGCGGCCAACCGGCGTTTCTCGGGGCGCAAGACCGTCGAGCCGACGCTCCTGCAGGGGCTGTGCGTCTGCCTGCATTGCGGATACGCCATGGGACGGAACTCCGGGACGGGCGGCCGCAAGACGCCGCGCCTGCACTGCTGCCGGTGCCAGGGGTCGGAGGGCTGGCGCCATCCGGAGGGGGCCGTGTGCGACAATCCTGCGGTGCGCGCCGACGAGCTCGACGCGGCCGTCTGGACGGAGGTGCTGGCCCTGCTCGAGAACCCGGACCTCGTCCAGGGGGAGATCACGCGCAGGCTGGAAGCCGCGAACGACACGACCGATGTCCGGCAGCGGACCGATTCACTGCAGGGCGAGCTTGCCCGCATCACCACCCGGATGCGGCGTCTGCTCGACGCCTGCCAGGACGAGGTCATGACCCTTGAGGAACTGCGGGAGAGAAAGATCCCGCTTCAGGCCCGGCAGCGTGCCATCCAGTCGGAGCTGAGGGCCCTGAAGGCTGCGGAACTTGACCGTGGCGCCCGGCTCTCGCTGGCCGAGACGACGGAACGGTTTCCGGGGCGGTTGCGCAAAGGGGCAAAGTCCCTCGCTCTTGCCGAACGTCAGCGAATCGTGCGTCTGCTCGTTCGCGAGGTGAGGGTCGGAAAGGACGAGGTCACGATCTGCCATTCCGTTCCGGTGCCGACGTCGCCGCCCCAAGGCTCCGGTCCGTCGGGAAATGATGCCGGTCAGGGCCAGCTTTTGGATTCACTTTGTCGTCAAGGCATAGAGCACGCCGCCAACTGCCGCCGTCAAGATCGCTCCAAGGACCGCACCCTTGACAACTCCGCTACCATGCGACGGCTCCTTGCACCTGTCGATTGCAGTCTGCAAAGCGTCCACAGCCTCCGGTTCGTTGTGCAGCCGTTCCTTCAAATACTCCAGCTTCTCGACAACTTCCGCCGGCACCTCGTCGTCAAGGTTGACGAAAGACGACAATTGCGCGGCAACCTCCTCCAGCATCGCCCTTGTTTCGGGGTCCGTGATCGCATCTCTGGCTCTCTCCATGATGCGGGCGAGAGGATCCCAACCAGCCCTTTCGTCAATGATCATTCTTTCATGCTCCTACTTCGATTTGGCGGGCGGTCGGCCCGAACGGACGCCTGAACATCTGGCACAGCGGACATAAATCTGCGCCAAGCACGATTCAAGCCAAAAGTCAACTGGCGACATTGACAGGGGTGTAGCCCAATTTGGTTGATGATTGCGATTCGCATTTGCTACGCTGGCTTTGCAGCGTGTCCGACAACGGCCGGGGAAACCGGCGGGTGGCGCGCTTTCAGAGGCAACGAGGCAGGGAGCGCGGATCATGGCGACGAGCAAAGGGCATCGCGGGCACAGACATCCAGACACGGTGGCGTATCTGGAAGGCCTGGGGGAGGAAGCATCCATGTTTCGGGTCAAGGCCGGATTCGGCGGTTTCCGGCGGTTTCCGGGGATCCCTGTCCGGGTTTTCCACACCCTGTCCACAGTCCTGTCCGCATCCGGGCGACCGTCCGGGCAGGCGGGAACCCGCCGGTCGCAGGGACGCGACCGGTCCATTGATTCGTTCCGGGCCCGGCGGACCGCCGCGGGACGCGGCCCGCGCGGGCGTCAGCCGGCGGCCGCGGCCGTCCGGTCCTCCCGCACGCGCCGGTCGCGCAGCAGGGCGTTCGCGGCCGCGACCGTCCTCCGCATCGCCGCGGTCACGGCGACCTTGCGGCGCTTTCCGCGCGCCACGAGCCGGGCGTGGAGTTCCGCCATCTCGGGATCGAGCCTGCAGGCCGCCATCGCCGCCATGCACGGGACGTCCCTCGGCCGCCCCCGTCCGCCGGCGACGCGGCGCGCGCCCTTCAGGGTTCCGCTGTCGCGGGCGAAGGGCGCGACGCCGATCAGGGCCGCGGCCTGGCGGCTGCCGATGGCGCCGGGCCCGCCCGTCCAGGCGATCAGGGCCGCCGCCGCGGCGGGGCCGATGCCCGGGACCGGCATCAGGATGTCGCGGCTCCCGGCAAGCTCCTCCGCGCCCGCGACCGTCTCCGCGATCCGCCGGTCGTGCCGGCGGACGCCGGCCTCGATCTCCGGGAGGATCTTCGGGACGGGCCCGTCCGGGTCGGGATCGCCGGCCCCGTCGAAGACCGCCCTCGGCTGCACGCGCCGGTCGACGAGCCTCTCCCGCAGCGCCGGCATGTCGCGGAGCCGGCCGATCGCCGCCTCGGCCGGCGCCGTCGGCGGCCTGGCCGGGAACGCGGCGCCGAAGGCGGCAAGCACCCTGGCGCCGGCCCTGTCGGTCTTCGCCATGTCGCCGGCGGCCTTGGCGAAGTCCCGGGACTGGCGGGGACTGCCCGCCGGGACCGCGAAGCCCCGGTCGCGCGGCGACCTGGCGGAGCGCCCGGTGCATCCGCCCCGCGGCCTCCATGACGACCCTCTCCGCCCCGCCGTCCCTCGGGACGCCGGCGACCTTGCGGAAGCCGTCCGCGTCGTTGGCGGCGGCGTGATCCCTGCCGTTCAGGTGGATGTCCGGCGTCTTCCTGCCCGCGTCAATGCCGGCGGCTACGATGGTCATGCTCTCCCGCTCCCATCCTCGCGATGATCCGGTTCTCGAACCCGGGCATCCATCCAGGACCCGGGAGGCTGAAGGGAGGGCGGGCCGGCCACGCTTCCGCACGGATCCGCTTGCGCGATCCATGGTGCTTCCGGTCCGACCCGTCCTGCGGGGCAGGCCCCGCTCCGCCGCCGCCAGGCCTGGCGGCGGCGGTCCCGACACGGGAATGAACCGTGGAGGCGGCGGGAGGCAGGAGGCGGGTTTTCCTGTACCTGTGTCGAGGCCTGATGATCACCGCCCCGCAGCTGCCCCGGTTTCCCCGGAGCGCGGAGCGCGGAGGGGAAACCGGGGCAGAAAAAATCCCCGACACCCTTTCAATTTCAGGGTTTCGTCCGCAAGGACGAGTTGGGCCAATCGATCGGGAGCAACCTTGGTTTTCCCGTGCCTTGAGCACCTCCTGTGGACCCGTGCCCCGATCGTTGGCCGCGATGGAGACCCAGTGGGAAGTTCGCGCCTCGAGCGCCAGTACAGGAAACGGTTCGCATCGTGGCGGTCCGACAGAAAGGGGAGCGCAGTTCATGCAGGGAGCAGAACACATGCCAGATATCAAATTCCTCGTCGGCATCGACTGGGGGTCCTGCGATCACCAGGCAGCCATTGTCGACATCAACGGCACGCTTCTGGGCAACCGGAGCTTCAAGCATGGCGGCACCGGCCTGAGTGCGTTGGCCAACTGGATCTTGACCCGGACCGGCGCCAAGGCTGACACCATTGGTGTTGCCATCGAGGTTCCACACGGACCCGTGGTCGAGGCGATGATGGAGCGCGGCTTCGCCGTCCATTCGCTCAACCCGAAACAACTCGACCGTTTCCGGGACCGCCACTCTCCGGCCGGTGCCAAGGACGACAGCCGTGACGCCCTCACCCTGGCGGATGCACTGCGCACGGACAGCCGCTTCTTTCGCAGGCTCGCGCCGGACACGCCGGAAGTGGTCCAGCTTCGTGAATGGACCCGCATCGCCAACGAACTGACCGGTGAACGAACCCGCCTCGTCAACCGTCAGAGACAGCAGATCTGGCGCTGTTTTCCACAGTTCTTCAAGGTCGAGAGCGACCTGACCAAGGCCTGGGTGCCCGAACTGTGGACGCTGGCACCAACGCCCGCCAAGGCCCGGCGCCTCCGTCTCGCTACGGTTGAGAAGCTTCTCAAGCGCCGGCGTGTGCGCACCGTCAGCGCCCAGGATGTCCTTGACCGCCTGCGTGAGCCGGCCATCGCCGTGGCGCCCGGAACCACAGAGGCCGCTGTCGCCCACATCGAGGTCATCATCAAGAGGCTCCAGCTCGTCAACGACGAACTGTCGAACGCACATCGCCAGATGGAGCGGTTGACGGCGGCCGTGGCAGAGGCCCGGGAAAATCCGGAATCAAACCCGGGGGTGGTCCCGCAGCGTGACGTGGCAATCCTGGCATCACTTCCCGGTGTCGGCAGAACTGTCCCCGCCACGCTGCTGACCGAGGCTCATGAACCTCTGATGCGCAGGGACTGTCACGCATTGCGATGCCTGTGCGGTGTCGCACCGGTGACACGACGCTCAGGAAAGAGCCTGATCGTCAAACGTCGGCTCGCCGCGCACAAGCGCCTGCAGCATGCAGTCTGTCACTGGGCCGGCAAAGCCGTACAGAGGGATCCCGTTTGCCAGGCGAAATACGCCGCGCTACGGGCCAGGGGCCACGGTCACGCCCGTGCTCTCCGGAGCGTGGCCGACAGGCTGATCGCTGTCGCTTGTGCCATGTTGACGAACCAGACGGAATTCGATCCGGGCCGTCCACGGAATGCCAGCCCGGCATGAGCGATGGAGCGGGCACAAAACCCGCTGAAACAACTTTACAACAGGTGGGAAGTCCACGGGAACCCGCGCCAAAATTTTCCACAGCAACCCCTTGGTTCGTTTCCGATTCTCGGAACATGCGAGGGTGTCCGTCCCGGCTGCCGCTTCCTGATGGACGGCTTGGTCGCGACTTGAAGGTCTTCGTCGGCGCTTCGGCCGCATCCGTCTTTCCCTGATGTCCTTCCAGCCGGTTTCGGACGCACTTCGGCGCATCGATGCCAGTGTTCTCCGTGACCGTTGACACTCAAGGGAGAAGACACATGACACGTTTGCGCAAACGCATGATCGACGACATGGCCGTTCGCGGCTTCGCGGAGAACACGGTACGCTCCTATCTCAACTCCGTCTCCGGGCTCGCGCGCTTCTGCGGACGCAGTCCCGAGAGGATCTCCGCCCAGGAGGTCCAGGACTACCTGCTCCACCTGCACGAGCAGCGCGGGCTGTCCTGGAAGAGCTGCAACTGCGCCCGGCACGGGATCCGCTTCCTCTACCGCATCACGCTTGGCCGGCCCGACCCGCACTTCCACGTGCCCGGCGCCAAGACGCCGTCGGTATTGCCGGAGATCCTCAGCCATGACGAGCTGGTCCGGCTGTTCACGGTCACCCGGAACGTCAAGCACCTCGCCGTGCTGATGACGGCCTACGCTGCCGGGCTCCGGGTCAGCGAGATCTGCCATCTGCAGGTCGCGGACATCGACTCCGGGCGGATGTGCCTGCGCGTCGACCAGGGCAAGGGCAACAAGGACCGCTACGTGCCGCTGTCGCAGCGGCTTCTCGCGCAGCTCCGCCACTGCTGGCGCCACCAGCGTCCCCGTTCCTGGCTGTTCCCCGGCCGGTACGGCGACCGGCCGATGTCGCGCGACGGAGCGGCATTCATGTACCGCAGCGCCAAGCGGAAGGCCGGGATCACCAAGTCCGGCAGCATCCACACCTTGAGGCATTGCTACGCCACTGGGCTCCTGGAGGCCGGGGTCGAGCTCCAGGTCATCCAGCGGCGCCTCGGCCATGGCTCGATCCGGTCGACCATGCGCTACCTGCATCTCGCCCACGAGACGGCGGGCGCCACGCCGTCCCCGCTGGACCTGCTGGAGTTCCCGGACGCCGTTCCGGTCTGACCGGTGGCGCATGCAGACCACGCAGCGCCGGCCCAGAGGCCGGCGCTGGAGGTGGCCGACGTGCTGAGGGCATGCGCCGACGCCTGTGGCGCGGCGCATCCGCTCTCGTCGCGACAGCAACGGGCCGTGGACGACCTGACGGCCTGCCGCACCGCCGCGCTCGGCGGATTCAGGACCGAATGCGACCAGTGCGGGGCGGTGGGCTTCCAGTACGCGTCATGCCGGAACCGGCACTGCCCCAAGTGCCAGTCGCTCGAGCAGACCCGGTGGGTGGAGAGGCAGTCCGCCAGCCTGCTCGACATCGGCCACTGGCACGTGGTGTTCACGCTGCCGCACGAACTCAACCCTCTCGCGCAGGCGAAGCCCGGCCTCGTCTACGGGCTGCTCTTCAAGGCTGCGTCCCGGACCCTGCTGGAGTTCGGACGCAACCCGCGCTGGCTCGGCGGCGAGATCGGCATCACGATGGTGCTGCACACCTGGGGCCAGAACCTCGGGCAGCACGTCCATGTCCACTGCATCGTCACCGACGGCGGCTTGAGCCCGGACGGGGAGAGGTGGCTCGCCCCGCCGCGCAACGGCTTCCTGTTCCCCGTCCGGGCCCTGTCGAAGATCTTCCGTGGAAAGTGCCTGGACTTCCTCGCCGCAGCCCGCCGCAAGGGCGAACTGCATTGCAGTCCTGCCGACGACGATCACGACTTCGAGCGCCTGACGGCCGCGCTGCGATCCAGGGGCTGGGTGGTCTACGCGAAAGCCCCGTTCGCGGACGCGGCCAGGTCCTGCGCTATCTCGGGCGCTACACCCACAAGACGGCGATCACCAACCATCGCCTCGTCGACTTCGACGGCGAGCATGTCCGCTTCCGCTGGCGCGACTACGCCGATGGCAACAAGGTCAACGTCATGCGCCTCGACGGCACCGAGTTTGTCCGCCGGTTCCTCCTGCATGTCCTGCCCAAGGGCTTCACCCGGATCCGCCACTACGGGCTGCTCGCCAACCGCTGTCGCGCGGGCAAGCTCGCCCGGTGCAGGGAACTGCTCGCCCAGCCGGAGCCCGAGCCGCCCGAACCGGAAACCGTGCCGGCGATGATGCTGCGCCTGACCGGCAAGGACATCACCGTCTGCGAGCGGTGCGGGCACGGCCCGCTGCGGCAGGTCCCCCTTCCGAAGGCGCCCCCGGAGACCGCCTGGCTGGCACCCAGGCCAAGGCCTCCGCCATGACGATGCGCTCCCGCCACACAATCCGATCCCGGCCGAACGCACGGCCGGGACAGAATCCTGCTGCGCCAACGCCCCCTGCGGCCTTGAAATCCGCCTTCGCAGGCGCCCGGTTCCAGGCAGTTCACCTTCCGGACACCGCTCCGGTCCCCGCATCACCGTTGCAGCGACCGACGAAGCGCATCCGCCCGGCGCGCTGAACGCACCGCGGCGAATTCATTCCCCATAGAAATCGTCGACGTCGGGAAAGCGCGGCTCAGCTCAACGCTCTTATTGGCCGTGCTGCGCACAACCAATAAGAGCCTATTCACTATCTCGGGTAGATTCTTATCTCGGATAAATTCGATTTCGCCCTGCATTTCAAGGCAAGTTTCCGATCGCTGCACGACATAATCCGAACTCCACCTGTCGACCTTCAACGAGGAAAGGAGTTCGGAATGAAGCATGTCAAAGACAGTCAACTTGTTCGTCCACAATGGCGCGAAGGTCCCCTGGCGGGCCGGCTCGACGCGTTCGCGGTTTGGGTGAGGGCGCAGGGCTACGCGCCGCGAACGGCCCATGGCAAGGTTCTGCTGGCAGCCCGTTTCAGCCAGTGGCTCAAGCAGGAAGAGATCGGGATCGCCGACGTCAACCCCGATCACGCGACCCGGTACCTGGAACATCGAGCGCGGAGCCTGCGGTCGCGCCAGAACGACAGGGCCTCGCTCCGACGCTTCACGGATTTCCTGCGCCGGGAGGGCGTGCTCTCATTCGGGGATGCGCCCGCAGGCCCGGTGACCGATGCCGAGCGCTGCGTGCAGGCCTACGAACTCCACCTGCAGCAGACGCGGGGCCTGGCGCCGGCATCAATCGCCACCTACCTGCCGTTCGTCCGGAACTTCCTGCGCCAACGGTTCGACCCGGGGCCGGTGGCGCTCTCGTCCCTGTCGGCCGACGACGTCGTGCGGTTCGTCCGGCACATGGCGCCGGACATGAGCCCGAAGCGTGCGAAGTGCATGGCCACGGCGCTGCGGTCCTTTCTCCGGTATGCCTGCCTTCTCGGCGAGACCGGGCCGGAGCTGGTCGCCGCCGTCCCCGTGGTCGCCAGCTGGTCGATGCCGCAGATACCTCGGGGAATCTCGCCCGACCAGGTCAGCAAGCTTCTGGCCGGCATCGATCGCGGCTCCGCCACGGGCCGTCGCGACCATGCCATCCTGATGCTTCTTGCGCGGCTGGGCCTGCGGGCGAGCGAGATCGGGCTTCTTGAACTCGATGACATCGACTGGACCGGCGGGACCCTGCGACTTAGGGTGAAGGGCGGAAGGCGCAAGGCCTTTCCCCTGTCCGAGGAGATCGGCGAGGCGATCGCCGACTACCTGCGCCACGGACGGCCGCCGTGTCAAAGCCGTCGGGTGTTCCTGCGTGCCAGGGCGCCGATCGAGGGGGTGCGCTCCGGCAGCATATCCAGCATCGTCCGTCGCGCGATCAAGCGTGCCGACGTGGACGCGCCGACATGCGGCGCCCACCAGTTCCGTCACGGCCTGGCCACCGAGATGCTGAACGGCGGGGCCTCGCTCGGCGAGATCGGCGACGTCCTGGGGCACTCCCATCCCGACACCACCAGGATCTACGCCAAGGTCGACCTGGAGGCTCTCCGCCCGCTGGCCCTTCCCTGGCCGGGAGGTGTCCGATGAACACGCTTCGCGAAGCCGTCCACGACTACATCGACATGCGGCGCAACCTGGGATTCAAGATGAACGACGCGCGACGGGGGCTGCTCGCGTTCGTCGCGTTCATGGAAAGCCGGCAGGCGCCGTTCGTCACCGTGGAGCTGGCCCTTGAATGGGCGCAGCAGCCCGTGCATGCCCAGCCGTCCTGCTGGGCAAGCCGATTGAGCTGCGTGCGGGTCTTCGCGCGCCACCGCAAGGCCGCCGACCCTCGGACGGAGATCCCGTCCCCCGCGCTGCTGCCCTTCCAGCCGAAGCGGGCAAGGCCCTATCTCTATTCGGACGAGGAGATCCGGAAGCTGCTGCAGGCAGCGCTGGACATGCCGGACGCCTACGAACGCGGAGCCTTGCGGCCCTGGATCTACCACTGCCTGTTCGGCCTGCTGGCCGTTTCCGGCCTCAGGGTGGGCGAGGCGCGCAACCTCGAGCTCCGGGACGTCGATCTCGACGCCGCAGTGCTGACCGTGCGCGGCGCGAAGTTCGGCCGCGACCGGCTTGTCCCGCTGCACGGCACGACCTGCGCTGTCCTTGCCGACTATGTCGCCAGGCGCGAGCGTCACTGGCAGGACCGCCCGGTGTCGGGCTTCCTGTTCGTTTCGAGCTGGGGCAACCGGCTCGACCGGGCGGACATCACCCGGACGTTCCACAAGCTGTCGCGTCGGATCGGGCTGCGCGGCGAGACCGACAGTCACGGGCCGCGTCTTCATGACTTGAGGCACCGATTTGCAACGGCCGCCCTGGTGAACTGCTGTCGGCGCAATCAGGATCCGGAGCGTCTGCTGCCGGTCCTCTCAACCTGGCTCGGACATGTGAAGGTCCAGGACACGCAATACTACCTGGAAGCCTCGCCCGAACTGATGCGCGAGGCCGTGCGGCGCCTCGAAAGCCGCTGGGAGGACCGGCCATGACCCGGACGACCGGCCTTTCGCCCCTGCTCGAGCGGTTCTTCGTCCAGCGCCTGATCAACCAGCGCCAGGCGAGCCCGCACACCGTCAGGTCCTACCGGGACGCCTTCCGCCAGCTCCTGCTGTTCGCGCAAAAAGCGTCTCGGACGACAGCCGTCGGACCTGCAGTTCGAGCAGATCGACGCGCCGCTGGTCGTGGACTTCCTCGACGACCTGGAAGCGGCGCGCGGCGTGAGCGTCCGCAGCCGCAACCTGCGGCTTGCCGCCGTTCATTCATTCTTCAAATACGCCGCCTTCGAACTGCCGACCCACGCCGACCAGATCCAGAGGGTGCTCGCCATCCCGGCAAAGCGGTACACGCGCAGGCAGGTCGGCTTTCTCGCGCGTGACGAGGTCGACGCCCTGCTCGCGGCGCCGGACAGGAGCACCTGGTCGGGACGGCGCGACCACGCGTTCATCCTCACCGCCGTGCAGACGGGCTTCAGGCTGTCCGAGATGACGGGGCTGACGCGCGACGACTTCGCCGAGGGCGACGGCCGTCACCTGCGCGTCGTCGGAAAGGGCCGCAAGGAGCGCTGCACGCCCCTGGCCAAGCCGACCAGGGACGTGCTGAGGAGGTGGCTGCAGGAGCCGCCGCGGGGATCGGACGGCGTGCTCTTTCCCAGCGCCAGGGGCAACCGGCTCGGCGTGGACGGCGTCCAGTACCTGCTGAACAAGCATCGGGACACGGCCGTGAAGCGGTGTCCGTCACTGGCCGGCAAGAGGGTGACCGTACACGTGCTGCGCCACACCGCCGCGATGGATCTCATGCAGGTCGGCGTCCACCGGTCGGTGATCGCCCTCTGGCTCGGGCACGAGCGGGCCGAAACCACCCAGATCTATGTCGAGGCGACGCTCGCCATGAAGGAGCAGGCGCTCGCGATGACGTCGCCGCGAAAGGGCGATCCGGGACGGTACCAGCCGCCCGACAGTCTCCTCGCCTTCCTGAGCGGTCTCTGAAGGGCATCGGCTTATGTCGGGCAAAGCGAGCGCAAGCCGTCTGAATCCTGCATGGATTCAGCGGCTTGTCGTGACCGTACGACTGCAACCCGAGATAACACCGCAAAGTGCGGGGCAGTTGCTGAGTTTGGTCTGTGATGGCACGTTTGGGCCTTGGCCGCGCCACAGGACATCGCATGTAAGCAACGCCTGAATCCTGCATGGCCGCTCAACTGCCCCGCACTTTGCGGTGCTCTCCTGGAGGCGCTTGACGTCGATGAGGCGGTCGCGATTGAGGTCAAGTCATCGCTCTGACACACAACGGCGAAGCATCACGCGACGGCTTCAAGTCCCTTCGCCTTCACGAGGGCGAGAAGCTTCGCAGACGGTCCTCCAGGCCGCTTTTCCCCACGCTCCCACTTGCTCACCAGCCCCGGCGAGACATTCAGATGACGTGCAAAGACCGTCTGGCTTGCCGCCTCGCCAAGTCGCAATTCGCGGATTTCTTCGGGAGTCATGGCCTTGATTGGAGTGAGGCAGAGCTCGTCAAACTCCGCCATGGTCTTCTTCGAAATGAGATCCAGGTCTCTCATGTCTTGGGCTGCGGCGTGCATTTGCGCCATTACC
Organism: uncultured Amylibacter sp.; assembly: GCA_963662815.2. GTDB lineage: Bacteria > Pseudomonadota > Alphaproteobacteria > Rhodobacterales > Rhodobacteraceae > JAPPHA01. The sequence continues at coordinate 315,950 of CAXXWA010000005.1, read as the reverse complement.
TCGGACTTGTACTGCTTTCCTGCATTGTTCGCGTCGGTCATGTCGATCACTCTCTTTCGTCAAAGTGCAATTCACGTTCGTTCGATCACGTTTCGTGGTCTGATTCTGTCAGGGCATCGGCACCTTCTTTCTGGATCTCCCGGAACTTCCGCGCGGCAATCGCGGCCCGAATGTCCTGCTCGCTGAACGCTCGAAACTCTGAAGCGATCCTTAGCGCCGTCTTCAGCTCCTCATCGTTCAGATTCGCATTCCGCTTCTTCTCAAAAATGGCAAAGAACAGCGCGTCACCGTCATGCCGCAGGCAGAGGACAGTGCGGAACCCACTCGAGCAGCCTTGGCCCTTCCTCGCTATACGCTCCTTGTAGACCCCGCCGCCAAGGTCTGCGTACGCCTTGCCGTCCCTTGCCCGTTGTGCCGCTTCAATGAATTTCTGATCGGGAATCCTGAGTTTCCTTGCTTCCTTGAACAGTATTCCTGTTGCAAGGTCGCGCATCGGCTAACCCTTTCTGCCAAACTCGCCTGTCTTGACCTATAGCTCTTAGGACCATAGCAGACAACCACGCATTGAGCGCCGGATTCCGGTCAGTGCTGGACCCCTGAAGTGTGATGTCAAGAAAGGATCGGCATGCCGACGAAACAGACCGACTTTGGCCTCGTGGATCGTGAAGCCCTTGAGCGGTTGCGGGAGGAATATGACACCATGCAGATTCTCCACGCCGTCGACCGGCTCGACCAGGCAACGAAAGCGCTACTGGATCTGCGGGAACAGCTCATGGCACTGCATGGCATGGCCGCGCGAATTCTGAGCGACAACATTGTTCCTGGCCGCGAGTCCGATGTGGAGGACATTCATGAACTGGTCGAGATCGTCGATTCCGGAGGCTTCGACCTTGTTGAAGCCGGAGAGACGATCCAGTCCTGATGTGAACCCCTGCGCGCGCTCGACAGCGAGGAATGTCTCGCTGAACGCGAGGGCTGGGCAGACTGACGTCAATGGGCAGTACGGAACTCTCGGCGGCCAAGAGAAACGTTTGACAGGCAGCCTTCGTCGCTGCGGGTGGCCAACGGCTCTGGCGCTGGGGCCGCTTTCCCGTCCGATCGGGCGGGTCGAATGGCCAAGCCGCCGTTACGGGTGTCAGGGTTGCCGGTTCGCGAGCGGCCAATCTCCGTGGTCGTGCCTGAACCGTGAGAGCAGTTCGCGTTCGATTTCGCGCGGATCCGGCCAGCCACTCGGGAAGCGCCACATGCGCAGTTCGGCGTCATCGATCCCCCGCAGCTGCCAGAGCCACTCGCCGCCCTTGTGATTGCGCGCCCGGCCCAAACCGAAGCGCACCAGTTGAGGGACGCGCTTCCGGAGTCTGGCTGCCTTGCCGAGGTAGAGAATGTCCGAGGGTCCGCCCTCAAGGATCCTGCATCGCTTCTCGCGGAGCTCGCGTGGCTTCGCGGGATTGGCGTGGCACGCGCGGCCCGGGACGCCAGAGAAGGGACGGTCCTTCCAGTCGTGCAGGCAAACGGCGTAGACGCCCGGTGCGTCCGGAAGATCCTGCCATGACGCCCGATCCGACCCATCCGCGCGCGCCATCAAGTCGCCCAGGGAAAAGGATGCGGCTGCTACGCCGGCAATCAGGTCGATGTCTGCCGCTTTCGCGGACGGTCTCCTCGGCGCCAGCCGCTTTCGGGATCACGCACCTCGTGGCCACCGAAACCTGCATCGATGCTCACCGCTTCGTCCCGCGGCTGTCGGCGTTCCAGACAATCTTCGGCTTCGTCTGGCTGGCCCTCATGATCGGCGCAATCCCGAAGTTCCTCGAAAGGTTCGCTGAATTCAGGCAACCATGAACTACGGCCTCGCGCAAGGCCCTGAAGGGATCGCCATCCCAACGGCCTGGCATGCATCGCCACGGTGCAGCCGCAGACGGCCTGGGCGCCGGGATTGGAGAGCACGCAAAGTGCGGGGCTGTTGCTGAGTTTGGTCTGTGATGGCACGTTTGGGCCATGGCCGCGCCGCAGGACATCGCATGAAAGCAACGCCTGAAACCTGCATGGCCGCTCAACTGCCCCGCACTTTGCTATCACGTGCACGAGATAGGCGGTGCTCTCCTCTTTCAACCGATTGAACAAGACCGCTCCGACGACTGGATCTCAGAATGGAACAGCGACCGGAGTTCATCAACTTTTCGAGCGTTCTTATTGTCGGCCCGAGGCCAATACCCGCCAGATTCCAACCTGGTCCAATCAACTTGACTTGCGTTTCGGGAGCGCCAACAGACACGGGTCGCGGCCAACTGCTGTCAGTGACCTATCCGTTCGCTGACGCGTTCATGACTGTCCCACCACCGGGCATCCTGATCGTAGCTGGCGCCGATCTGCTCCAGCATTCTAGCGATGAAGGGGTGTTCGAAGGCCACTTCTCGGGACCACCTTCGATATTGTTCCGCCAGCGAGCGTTCCTGGTCACCGCCTGCGGTTCGCCAAGTCGCCCCACGCGCGTTCCGTTTGCCGATTAGCATGCCGGCCGCAATGTCTTGTGATCCAAGACCGTCAACGGCCTCGCGCACGGGTTCGCATGGCCAAATTCCGTCATCGCCTGACGGACAACGCGAAAGCAACTGACCAATCATCTGATCGCCGATTTCCGCGCGCCCATGCTCGCGGGCAAGCGTACGCACTTGCCGCAGCCAGTCCCTCAGTTCGTCCGGATCAATGCTGCCATCGGGCTTGGCACCCGGAATTCGGCTTGCCCTGGTGAGGAGGGCATACGCAGCACTCGCGACCGCCTCCCGGTTGCCAGGATTCGATGTTCGCCACTCGACCGGGTCTTCTCCACCGTCCTTGCGCCGAAAGCAAAGTGCTAGCGCGTGCAAGAACAATGCCGGCGTCTCCGCAAGTTGTGCCTCCAGATTCTTGATCCCGTGCTCGGAACGATCAAGCGCCTTGATGAACATGAATTCAAGCTGGGCAAGATCGTCTCGCGTCGCATCGCCGCGCTGTTCGAGCGTCTCGAGTGCCTTCGAGACGTAATGGCCTTCAAGCCTGTAGTGTGTCGGAGGCTCCGCCACGCTAGTGCCAACCTCTTTCAAGAGGCGTATCAGTCGCGGAGTATCCACGTGTTGCCAATCCAGATGGGCGGCGTCGAACGCGGCACGCGGCCGCTCCACCTTGAGCAGCTCGTCCACGAACTTTGCTGTCTCAGTCGGATCATGGCGGAGACTCCAGCGGGGACGTACCTCCTTCCAATATCGCTGCCTAAGGCGCTCTGACAGCTGGTCCACGTGTTTCCAGGTGCCGCCGTCGAATGGCGCACAGCGCAGGACGCTTGCTCTCGCATCCTCGCCGGACCCGGGGCGCGCCAGCAACTCTGCGAGGGCGGCGTCACGTGCTGGCACCTCGAGCTTGGCAAGAAATCCGGAAATGCACTGATCCCGCTTGTCCCGTTCCTCGACCGATTCCCCGCCGATGACGTTCTGGATAAAGTCCGCCGCCTCTTGAACTCCGGCGCAGATTTCGGCCATGTGCCACCCCACAACGCTGGAAGCGTCGCCAGACCGGCAAAGCTCCATGATTCCGCCCAGTCCCTTCTCCGCCCAAACCTCTTGCAGTGCGTCGTGTCGCTGGCGTCCGATACGCTCCTCTCTCTTGTCGTAGTCCAGATCTTCGTCCTCGAGCTCGTCTGCCGATTCATCCACCCAATGGCTCAGGAAGAGCCACTGATGGCGCGTCACGGGATCCCTGGATTCGAGCACCGCGCAAACTTGGCGGGCATGCACCCTCGCTGCTTCATCAAGCCCGTGGTGGCGGCTGCGCCGGGTCAGGACCCAGCGCCGTATCCGCTCGCGCAACACTGCCTTTCGAGCATCGGTTGGACCCGTGTCATTCCAGGCGGAAACGAGATCCCATACCTGCTTGCGGCGGTCGGGACTAAACGCTGCAAGCCGCTCGACGAGATCGCCGAGCGTGTGCTCGTCGTGCGCAGGCCAGTCGAGCGCAATCTCGATTGCGTGAAGCCGAGCTTCCCGTGCCTCGCCATCCGTTGTGACCTCACCCGCGTCATGGGCGTCCGTGCGCCATCGCGGCTTGAAGCCGGGATGCCCGATCATTGAACCCGGATTGAACTGACCGACGCAGATCTGCCAGCCGACTTCCGGGAACTTCCTGGCAAGCGTCTCCAGAGCCCGGTTGCGCCGGCTGAGCGAAGCGGCGGTCTGAGGCATCCAGAACATGAAGATTGCCTCCAGCGCACCGATGGGCGTGCTGGCCCAGTTGTCATCGATCTTCCTGGCGCAAAGCTTGGCGAGAATGGACATGACCCGGACCATCCGCTCCGGCTTCCAGGCAAGCAGTTGGAGCGCCCAGAGCAGGCCTGTGCGCGGACAGTCGCCAAGGATTCCCGCGCCCGCGGGCGCGAACAGCTCGTCAACCTGCGGGTCCTCGCTGTCGATGTCCGCTTCGATGATGTCGAGAAACGTGTCCGGCGCGGCCTCGGCGTATTGCGGCAGATCGTCCTTCTGTGACAGCCACGTCGACGCGGCGGAGGGGGTCAGCAACCGATGAACAACGCCACTGACACGGGCCTCAAGATCAAGCCCCATGCGGTCGCCAACGAGTGCATTGCCATGCACCGCCAGAAGCACGAGCGTGTCGCACAGGCCTTGGCGCAAGGCTGACGAATGGTGCCGGCTCTTGCCGTACAGGTTGGCCGCCCACCGCCTGTCCTCCGGCAGCTCCAGAGCCGGATCCTCTTCCGACAGGACAACTTCGGCAGCGAACAGGAAGTCTTCCAGATCCCGCTTTGTAAGGACCCGATGCGCGGCGTAGAGCGCATCGATCTTGGAGACGACGCCACGGAAATGGCCGATCGACCAGACCGGCGGTTCCTCCAATGTCTGCAGCCGGGCGACCGTTCGCTCCACATCTTCATCGAGTCCGTTTGTCAGGCAGCGCAGTATTTCCTTGTCGGCCTCAACGCTGGAATCCCACGCGCCAACGAGCATGAACGGGATCATTGATGGCGCAATTCTCTCGTCGTTGGCCCAGTGCGGGGCCTTCACGCCATCAACCTGCGCGAGGCGTCGCCGGAGGACTGTCGGTGAGCGCGCGGATTCCTGTGCGAGCTGCTCTATCCTGGCTTCATCAAGCCCTGTATCGCGCAGAGCCTTCCGGAACAGTTCATGGCCCAGCAGGTCAAGCGCAATGCTCGCGTTGCCGGTGACCGAATTGCGGCCGCGCACGACTATGGTGTGGGTCTTCTTGTGCAGTCCCGCCAAGGCCCCTTCGACCTCGGGGGAGGCGATAATCGCAATGTAGCTTGTTGAAATCTTTGCAACGGTTCTGAACGCCGCAAGCGATCGAAAAACAACGGCGCGCTGATAGGCGCCAAGGCATGACTCTCCCACCCGACCCAGTGCGCAGCTCAGGAAGGCCAGCGCCTCGAGAATGGAGTCGGCAGTGACGACGAAGGGATCGCCCGGCGGGTCCGTTAGCCATTTCTCGATCTCTTCCCGGTGTCGTTCCGCGGCCGAAGCAAACAGCTCCTTCGGCAGTTCGGGCTCGGTAACCTTGGCCCATTCGTCCCAAACCTGGTCAAGCGTCGCGACCTCCTGAGCGACCGCACCGAGGAATTCCCGCATCCGTATCTGAGCCGGTATGGATTGCTCCAGCCATTGTTCCAGGTCGCTGGCGTCGAAGGCGCGCACATCCTTCCACTCTTTCCGCCTTAACTTTTTTTTGGCCCACTTGTCTTTGCCCGGCCAGTTTCGCGGCGTCACGAACACAAAGGTTGTGGACTTTCGTTCCTTGGCGAGGACGCCGTTGGTTCGGGCGCGATAGTCCGCCTCCGCCTTGGTGTGAGGGTTCTTGCCGCACCCCAATTCCCAGCCGGATTGGCCGCGAGGTATCCAGGGCGTGGCCGACCCGGAAATCACCCGACCGTCCCAGCCCTTCCGCTGGGATTTGTCGAACGCGGGAAAGTCCACCGCTGTCAAGTTCGCGCCAGTCGAATGCACAAGCATGCGCAGCAGCGCAGAGAGCTGCGCCCGGGCATTGAGGCTGTCGGCCCACGCTTCGATCTGAAGGGCAGCGATCTGGAGATAGGCAGGCGCGTAGGCCCGGACCGCAATATCGTCCTCTACGGCGCGCGCCAGGAACTCGTCATGTCGCGCCTGCATGCCAAGAAGGTCTGAGGCATCGAACTGGAACGCCTTCTCGATTCGCATCGCCATCTCCGGAGAGAGTGCTGCCCTGCCGTTCAGAAGATTGGACAGGGCCGGTCGGCCAACGCCGAGCATCTCGGCGGCGTCCTTCACGGTAAGGTTCTCCGGAAGGACCGATTGCCTGATGTACGGTCCCGGATGGGCTGGCGGCTCCTCGCGTTGCGATTTCATGGCGTCGACGATTCCTCCTTGCAGCTGACCCTCCGCTCAGAGCAGGAAACGGCGAGACTTTCGCTGTTCTTCTGAGCTTCATTGCGCTTGTGTAGCGTGTAACGCAACGCAAGTCAAGAAGTATCATCGTTTGAATGCCACCCTCAGACTCCTCGCTCTCCGTGGCCCGATTTTCTTCACGCATGTCGGTGATTCGAGCGTCGCTGGATTGCGTGGCATGAACTCCGCAAAGCTCGCAGGACAAGCGCTGACTGTCGATTTCGGTCGGTTGTGCGCGGCCACAGGCGATGTCCAGTCGCAAGCCGTGGACACGGTGGTGCGGCCTTCCGCATTTCCCGATCATCGCAGCACGGAAGCAAGACAAGCTGTCCGCGAGAGACGAGTGAATGTCCGGGCGGACGCCGCCGACCCGAATGCAGGTCCGTTCGATGAACTTCCGGATCCGGATGCGCACCTGGCTGGATAGTTCCCCTTCGCGTGACTACGGCATCCACGTTCTGGTTTGGGTGGACTCAATAGATCCATGCGGAGTGGCACTCAGCGGCGGATCGAATAAGCGACCGCCCCGGCCCAACAAGCAACGATTCATGGCAATGGAGAACCGACAAGGACTACGACGTCATCGCCTGCATCGCTGGGCGCGGATTCAGGGTGCGGCGGGGAGACATGCGTCGGCTCCTGCAGGCGACCGACGGCAAGGTCTTCACTCTCATGAGCATGCACCTGCTCATTGAGGAGACGCGCATCCGAGAAAACCGGGTGAGGCGGTAACCGTGCCGATCAGGTCACTTGGGCCTGCCAAAGGGAATCATGAGAGCACCGCCTATCTCGTGCACGAGATAGGCGGTGCTCTCCTACATCGTTACCTCCGTAAGCCGCCCTGGCTGCTACCAACCGAAGCGACAACTGTTGCGTGGGATTCGCACCCACAAGGAAAACGCGCCTTTCCACGGCGCACTTGGAAAATCAGGCTAGTCGGTCTCGGTTCCGGGTGTCGCTTGTGTCATCCGGAGTGATGGCAACAATTGTTCTAGGCGGGCACGGATGTAGCGTTCTGCCATCCGGCGAACCCTTGTACGACCTCGACCGCGTGCGGTGCATTCTCGCCATACCCATCCGCACCGATGTGATCGGCAAATGTCTGCGTCACGGGAGCACCGCCGACGATCACAGGGTATTTCGACCGTTTTTCCTTGAACAGCGAAACGGTCCTTTCCATCGAAGGCATGGATGTGGTCAGCAAGGCCGACAAGCCAACGACAATCGGATCAAGCTCATTGGCCATTTCCAATATCTCATCCGGAGTTTTGTTCACTCCCATATCAATGACCTCATAGCCCGCGCCCTCCAACATCATGCCGACCAGGTTCTTGCCGATGTCATGCACATCGCCTTGGACCGTGGCCAGCAGCACCTTTCCTTTGGACGGCGCGCCGGTGTTGCTCAGGATCGGCCGCACGACCTCAAGCCCGGCTTTCATCGCCCGCGCGGCCATCAGCATTTCGGGCACAAAAATCTTGCCGGCCGAAAACTCCTCGCCGACCTCGTCCATCGCCGCGATCAGACCTTCGTCGAGGATCTCATGCACCGAGATCTTCTGGTCGATCGCCTGCTGGACCAGGGTCGCGGATTCTTCGTCTTCATGGTCCAAAACCGCGTCGAATATGGCGTCGAGCAGCTCGTCGTTGGGCGAGGCGGCCTCTTGCGCGGCCGCGGCAATCGCCGCCTGATCGACGGCGACGACCGTTGCGCCAGTTTCATCCCGCGGCTCCGGGGTGCCTGACATGTGCTGGCCGGCCCATGGACGGTCACCTGAACGGAACTGGTTGGCTGCGTCGATGGCGATCTCGACATTCTGCGGCGGTGTAACGGCTGAAAGCGAACAGTAGTAGACCGCACCGCGCCCGCCATGGCCTTCGATCGCTTCCATGTATTCGTGAACGCGCTGGCGGATCTCGTCTTCCGAGCCGCTCTGGAACAGGTTGTTGTCGATGCCCAGAACGACCGGTTTATCCTTGGCTTTGGCGTAGGCCATCGGTCCGTCGACACCGACCTTCCACAGGTCCGGGTCTTGGATTTTGAGATAACCCGGCGTTGCCCGTAGTTTGAGATCCCAGAATTCCTGCTTGTTGAGGGCAGAATCGTCGCCCCACCAGTTGTCGCAAACGATGGGTTTGCTGCACTGCTTCCGAAGGCGCTCGATATATTGCAGGGAGAACTCTTCAAGCATGCTTTGAGTGATAAAGGGGAGCGAAGCGACAGCGTCCGATCCATCTCCGGCGGAAGCTTCCGGGAACTCTTTGAAACAGGCATTCATGAAAGGCGCGATGACCTCATCGACCAGGAAGGTCATCACCTTGTGCACGAATTTCGGATTGTCCTGTATCTGGTAGATCAGGTTTTCAAACGTCATGACATGCGAGGCCAGCGTGAACGGCGCGCAGTAACAAGGTAGCGTCGAACGCCCAATCAGCGCTTTGTATTCGCTGATGGCTTCCATGACCATCGGCATCCGTCCGGCCGTGTAAGGGTCGGGCGATTTCAACTTTGCCAGGTCTTTTTCAGTTTTTATCAGGGGATCGACGTTGTCGATGGCCGGAGCCATGTCGTCGAACAGCACCAGATTCGCGCCGAGGGCTTCGGCTTCTACATTGTAGCCATCCCAGAAGAGCGTCGGGACATCGAAGCCAAAGTCGCGCGACACTTCGGCCGTACCTCGCACCAGTGTCTTGGCATCGGTGTAGAATTTGCGGCCTGATATACCTTTCACGCGCATGGCAAATTCGTGCATCTGCGCAATGAACGGCACAACCTCAGCGCCTTCGCCGAACGCCGCATCCAGGCGTTCGAAGCCTTCTGAAAAGTCGAACTCAGTCATCGCATGTCCATCCTGATCAGAGGCGGGCGTAGCGCCCGTTGTTTGAGCCACTTACAACAAAAAATGTTGAACATCAAACCCATTATTGCAACCAAGTATTGCCCTTCACACATTTATTGGCGTACAATTGGTCTATTATGCCGGTTTTCTGGGCCGGCTGGGAATTCAGCTGCGCACCAACACGCAAAAAAGTCCTCACGATGCCAGATCAGGATCGAGTCATCATTGTCGGCGGCGGCATCATCGGCCTTAGTCTGGCGTATCACCTTGCCCATCTTGGTGTGTGGAATCGCGTTGAGAATGTTGAGCTCAACACTCTCAACGTAATCTGAACTGCATTTTGATGTTGAGTAAGTGAGCTCAAGCCTCTGGAATCCCGAGATTCCAGAGGCTGATTTCTTGCCATTACGGACTGCTTGCTGAACCTGACAAATGGAAGGTTTCTCTGTTGTTGGACGTGGCCGCTTCCAGGCCATGTCACTTTTTAAGGAGGACAACATGTCAGCGACACAATTTCCTGGTTCTGTCATTCTTGCCGGATTTCGCCTCTGGCTCGTGCAGCACCGTGGCATTTGCAACAGGACGGTTGGGGTCCACCTGAGATACGCGGAAGATCTCATGACCCTGTTCGGCGTTCCAATCGACGATCTTGATGCGGCTTGCGTACGCCATGCATTGCTCCTTCGCATCGAAGGTCTCAGCCAGTCGACGGCGCGTGGAATTTCCACTTCCTTGCGATTGCTTTTGCGTTATCTCGCCTGTGCCGGGCTCTGTTCCGCCAGCCTTGAAGGTGCAGTGCCCCGTATCCCCGTCCATCGCCTTGCGGCATTGCCACAATACATCTCGCCCGAGGACGTGGAAAAGACCATCGCAGCCTGCGATGCTGGCCGGCCGACGGGCATGCGCGACCACGCGATCATCCTGTTGCTGGCCAGGCTGGGGCTTCGCGCCGGCGACATCATCGATCTGCGCATCGAGGATATTGATCTGCGCAACGCCCTGGTACGGGTCTCCGGCAAGTCTGGCCGAGAGACGGCGCTGCCACTGCCGCAGGATGCCGGTGACGCATTGGTGGACTACATCGTGAACCATCGCCCGAAGGTCGCAGAGTCGCGTGTGTTTCTGTGTCATTTCGCACCATTTCGTCCATTTTCCGGTCCCGGTTGCGTTTCGATGCTGGTGCGCCGCTGCTTTGATCGGGCTGGTGTACAGACACCCGGCAGGCGGGGCGCCTACGTACTCAGGCATTCGGTGGCGACGAACCTGTTGCGATCGGGTGCATCGCTGGATGCCGTCGGCGCCTTGCTGCGGCATCGGTTCCCGGCCACTACCGCGATCTACGCCAAAGTGGATGTGACAATGCTGGCCGAGATTTCCGAACCCTGGATCGAGGGGGACGGCTCATGTTGAGAGAGGGTGTCGAGAGATACGTCGCCTTGAACCGGAAACTCGGCCGAAAATATCACCAGGAAGAAAGGCTGCTGCTGGATTTTGCGAACTTCGCCGAGACAAAAGGTGACAGATTCGTTCACCCGGCGACCGCCGTCGCCTGGGCCGAGAGACCGTCCGCGCACCTTTCGAAGATCAGGCTGCGTATCGTGCACAGTTTCGCCGTGGCGATGAAGGCGGAGGACCCGCGCCACGAGATCCCGCCCAAAGGCCTCTTTGGCGATGTCCGGTATCGGCGACCTTCTCCGTTCCCGCTCACTCGAGAGCAGGTTGCCCTCCTGATGAGTGCGGCGCTTTTGTTGCCAAACACCAAACCCTTTACACGTCGTACCTGGCATTGCCTGATCGGCCTGATGGCGGTTACCGGCATGCGGGTGTCGGAAGCCGTGGGCCTCCGTCTTGGCGATCTCACGGCAGATGGAGTGATCGTCCGCGACACGAAACTCGCAAAGACCCGGTTGCTTCCGCTGCATCCATCAACATGGAAGGCGCTGGATGCATACCTCATCGCGAGACTCGCCATGCCGACCAGCGACGACCACCTGTTCGTTACCGCAGCCGGCACCCCGCCGACGACCGGAAACATCCGCAAGGCGTTCATCGCGATTGGCCGCCGCTGCGGATTGCGCGGCGGACCGGGGACGGCGGGACTGCGCCTGCAGGATCTAACCCGACTTCCGCAACTCGAGGGTTTCGAGGTCCGTAACCCCTTGATATTCCTGAATCCGACCCCCAAAGGTCGGCACTAAACGGCGGCCGACGGACAGCGGGTTGCACGCCGTCACGAAGAGAGTCGTGGCGCACCTTGTGCAGGCAGGGTCATGCCGAGCTGGTGCAGCAGAAGCTCGTGCTCCTTCCTTGGCTGGGTGTAGCGCGGCAGGACGAGATGCCGGCCGTCGGTTGTGGGCAGATGCACGTCCACCATCTGGATCGTGCCGAACGCCTCGATGATAGCGCGCGGGGTCAGCCCGCCGGCACGCGGGCGGGCGATGTTCTTCAGCGTCACCAGCAGGCAGTATGCGATGAACGAGACGAAGATGTGCGCCTCGATCCGCTCCTCGACCTGGTGGAAGACGGGACGGACCGCGAGGTCGTGCTTCAATTCCTTGAACGCCTGTTCGATTTCGACGAGCCGCATGTACAGGCGCCAGAGCTCGGCCGGATCCTCGGCCACCATGTTGGACCTCAGCAGGTAGCGGCCCTCGCGCCGCCGGACCTGGCGCAGCCGTTCGCGGCGAAGGCGGAACGAGAACCCGTGCGCGGAGAGCTCCTCCGCGGTCGCCGGCACGCGGATGTCGACCAGGCCCCAGGCCCGGCCCGCGTCCTTCCTGGCGGCGCCGAGCTTGAGCATCAGCTGGTCGCGGCCGTTGGACTGGCCCTGCAGCTCGCCGAGCCGCCGCCAGAGCCTCTTCAGGCGGCGCCGGCGCATGGCGCGTTCCTTGTGCAGCCGCCCCTCCGAGCGCACCAGCACGTACAGCTCCCCGTCCTCGGCGAGAAGCTTGACGTCCACGCTCTCGCGCACCTCCCGCCAGGGCAGGTCGAGGAACGCCTTCTCGAACTTCGTCAGCCGGCCCTTGGGCGTGCCGACGAGATAGCGCACCGGCGCGTCGCCCTCGCGCATCTGCTGCAGGGTCTCCTCCGTCGGGATGCCGCGGTCCATGATCCAGATCCGGTCGGACCGGCCGTACTGCCGCTCGATCCGCTCGAGGAAGCCGGCCAGCGTGCTCTGGTCCGAGGTGTTGCCCGGCATCACCTCGTAGGCCAGCGGAAAGCCGTCCGGCGTGACGACCAGCGCGATCACCACCTGCACGCAGTCCGGGCGGCTGTCGCGGCTGTAGCCGAACTGGCGCTTGTCGTCGAACGGAGGATCGCTCTCGAAGCAGGTCGAGGTGACATCGTGGATTCAAAAGGAGCGTTTCGCTTTGAGCGGACGATTGCCCGTCCGAAGAGGGCAAGGACCTTGCAATGATCTCATACAAGCGTTATTTTGTGATTCATGGCACGAGCGACGATGCAGCAGCGCGCCGAACGGATGGACGCCGCCCGCGACCTGATCCAGCACCATTCTCCGGCCGAGGCCGTCCGGTTGCTGGCCGAGCGCTTTGCATTGTCGTCGGGGCAGGCCCGCCGCTACGTGCGGGCCACGGTCGAGGAATCTCCGCTCGCTCAGGCCGCGATCAAGGACCCGGTCACGGTGCGCATCCCGCGTCCCTTGCTCGCCCGGCTGCGCATGCGCGCGCGCCGCACCGGGCGCAGCCTGGGCGCATTGATGACGCAGGCGGTCGCGAGCTGGCTGGACAAGACGCCCGACTGAATGCGACCTGTTCGCACGCTCCGGGTCTTCGACCGTGCCGCCCGGGAGCGGCTTTGCGAAGCCTACGAATGCCTGGTCCCCGAACGAAGCTGGTCCACGAGGAGGCAAGCGAACGATGCAGCATCCAGCGCCGACAGTGACCGCGACGGTCGCGGCCTGCCTGAGGGTGTCGAGCCAGGCCCAGCGCCAGAGCGAGACGATCGCCAGTCAGCGTGAGGCGGTTCTCGACCATGGCCGCAGCCTTGGCTGGGCGATTCCCGACGACCTCGTGTTCGCCGACGACGGGTTCAGCGGCGCGACCCTTGAGCGACCGGCGCTCGACGCGTTGCGTGACGGCGTCGCCCGCGGCGAGATCGAGACCGTGCTGGTCCTGTCGATCGACCGGCTGAGCCGCAACTTCGCTCACCAGATCCTGTTGCAGGAGGAGTTCGCCCGCTCCGGCGCGACGATCCGGTGCGTCCAGGAGCCGGACGACGCCACCCCCCACGGGATGCTGCTGCGCCAGATCCTGTCGGTGATCTCCGAATGCGAGCGCACGCAGATCGCCGAGCGCTCGCGCCGCGGCAGGATCCATCGTGCCCGCCAGGGCTCGCTGAACATGCTCGCCCGCGCGCCCTGCGGATACCGCCTGATCCGGAAGACCGAGACATGCGGAGCCCGCTTCGAGATCGACGAGACCGAAGCCCGCGTGGTGCGCCGGATCTTCGATCTCCATGTCCGCGACGGGCTGAAGATGCACCAGACCGCCCGCCGGCTCGACGAGGAGGGCCTGCATCCGCGACATTCGCGGCACTGGCCGATCTCGACCGTGGCGGTCATCCTGAGGAACGAGGCCCGCATCGGCAAGGCGGCCTGCCTGAAGACGACGGGGTCCGGCCAACGCGTCCGGCACAACCGGATCGGCCGGCAGAAGGGCGGCGCCGTCAGGCGCCTGACCGGGCGCGCGGCACGCCCGAAGGAGGACTGGATCGAACTGGCCGTTCCCGCCATCGTGGACCCCGCCCTCTTCGAGCGCGCGCAGCGCCAGCGCGAGGCCAACCGGCGTTTCTCGGGGCGCAAGACCGTCGAGCCGACGCTCCTGCAGGGGCTGTGCGTCTGCGTGCATTGCGGCTGCGCCATGGGACGGAACTCCGGGACGGGAAGCCGCAGGACACCACGCGTGCACTACTACCGGTGTCACGGGTCCGAGGGCTGGCGCAATCCGGAGGGGGCCGTGTGCGACAATCCTGCGGTGCGCGCCGACGAGCTCGACGCGGCCGTCTGGACGGAGGTGCTGGCCCTGCTCGAGAACCCGGATCTCGTCCAGGGGGAGATCACGCGCAGGCTGGAAGCCGCGAACGACACGACCGATGTCCGGCAACGAACCGATTCACTGCAGGGCGAGCTCGCCCGCATCACCACCCGGATGCGGCGTCTGCTCGATGCCTGCCAGGAGGAGGTCATGACCCTTGAGGAACTGCGGGAGAGAAAGATCCCGCTTCAGGCCCGGCAGCGTGCCATCCAGTCGGAGCTGAGGGCCCTGAAGGCTGCGGAACTTGACCGTGGCGCCCGCCTTTCGCTGGCCGAGACGACGGAACGGTTTCTGGGGCGGCTGCGCACAGGGGCAAAGTCCCTCGCTCTTGCCGAACGCCAGCGAATCGTGCGCCTGCTCGTTCGCGAGGTGAGGGTCGGGAAGGACGAGGTCACGATCTGCCATTCCGTTCCGGTGCCGACGTCGCCGCCCCAAGGCTCCGGTCCGTCGGGAAATGATGCCGGTCAGGGCCAGCTTTTGGATTCACGTTGTCGTCAGGTCGTACACCAGGATGTCGAACCGCGCGTCGAACAGCGTCGCCCATCGCTCGCGCAGGAAGGAGAAGAACGCCTCCCTGTGCACGAGCAGCCTGTCGAGGCAGCGGTACAGCGTGTCCGCAGGGATCGCCCGGTCGCAGCCGAGCAGGTCGCGCAGGGCGCTGTGCTCGAGCCAGTGGCGGTGCAGGCGCCACTCGCTGCCCGGATCGACCAGCCGGTAGCAGGCCAGGATCTTCAGCACGTCGAGCCAGCGCGTGCCCTGCCGGCTCGGAGGCAGGCGCGGCGCCCAGAACCGGTCCAGCTCAAGCCGGTCCCACAGGGTCAGGGCCAGCCAGCAGGCCCCCCACTGGCGAGGGTCGTGCAGCGACACCTCCGCGACGTTGATCTTCACCACCTCGCAGTCCAGCTCGGGCGCCTCCCGGTCCTCGGGAAACAGCGCCACCTGACGCGATCCCGACCGGCCTTCCAGCACCTCGATCGCGCGGCACCACGCCGCCCGCTGGCTGTCGTTGATCTCGCCGAGATACAGGACCTGACGCTGGACGACCCGGCCGCCGCGCACGCGGCAGTTCTCCACCACGCTCCAGTAGCGGTGTTCCTTGCCGTCCTTGAATCGCTTCTTGCAGCGCACGAACATAGGCGGAGACTCCGCCGTCGCGGCCACCAGATCAAGGGGGTAGGTCGGCACTACACGCGACTTCTGGGGGTCGGGTCCTTGAAAACAAGACGTTTCCCGCGCCGAAACCCGCCAAATTAGTCAAATCACGCGCCGAGTTTCTGAAGTCGGGCTAATCCTGCGAACCGGAGTTCAATTCCGGGGCATCCGGCAGGCGTGTCATCCGTCGGAAAGCCTGATTTTTCGTTGTTTGCGTCGGGAAACCTTCGACCTGGTCACCTGCACTGTCTCGGATTCGGCAGGCCTAGGCAGATTGACAATCCGTTCCAGGTTCGGAAAGCGCTCGCTGTCATTTGGAATTGCGATCGCCTTCATGAAATGTTCTTGAAACAGCGGTTCGACCGCGGTTTCGATTTTTTCGATGCGTTGCGTCAGTTCTTCGATTTCATCGCGTGCCTTGCGGTTGAGCAGGGCGATGCGGGCACCGGTTCCGGCCGCGTTTCCGGCCGATGACACCTTGTCGAGCGGGCAATCGGGGATCATGCCCAGCAGCATGGCGTATTTGGTGTCAATATGGCTGCCGAAGGCGCCGGCCAGAGAAATCCGGTCGACCTTGTCGATCCCCATTTGGTCCATCAGCAAGCGGGCGCCGGCATAGAGCGCGGCCTTGGCCAGCTGGATCGCCCGCACATCCGCCTGAATGACACGGATCGGGCGCTCGCCGCCGCGAATCAGATAGCTAGAGGTCTCGCCTTCGGGCCGGACCACCGGAAACCGGTTCGCCAACGCGCCGTCGATCACACCGTCCTTCTGCAAGATGCCGGCCAAAAACATCTCACCCAACGCCTCGATGATCCCCGACCCGCAGATACCGGTGACCCCGGTGCTGGCGACCGCCTCTTCAAAACCGCCTTCGTCAGACCACAGCTCGCAACCAATCACCTTGTAGCGCGCCTCCAGCGTTTCGCGGTCGATCCGCAGCCGCTCGATTGCACCCGGGGCCGCGCGTTGACCGCAGCTGATCTCGGCTCCTTCAAAGGCCGGGCCGGTGGGTGAGGAGGCTGCAAAAAGCCTGTCCCGGTTGCCCAGAATGATCTCGGCATTGGTGCCGACATCGACCAAAAGCGTAATCTCATCAGACAGATGCGGACCTTCGGACAGAACCACTGCCGCCGCGTCGGCGCCGACATGCCCGGCGATGCAGGGCAGAAAATAGGCGCGCGCGCCGATGCAGGTATTCAGGTTCAGGTCGTCCTCGGCATAGACCTTGACCTCCTGGTTTGTGGCCAGGGCGAAGGGCGCCAGGCCCAGTTCGGACGGGCTGACTCCCAGGACCAGATGGTGCATGATCGGATTGCCGACCAAGACCAGTTCGATGACATCGGTTGGCTCGGCGCCCGCCACGGCGCAGGTTTCGGCGATCAGCCCGTTGATGCAGTCGCTTACGACGGCGGCCATCTCGACGACGCTTTCGGGCTTGTTCATCACGTAAGACACCCGACTAATCAAGTCCTCACCGAACCGGATCTGCGGGTTCATCGCGCCGGCGACGGCCAGCACTTCGCCCGCGGACATATCGACAAGTTGCATCGAGACGGTTGTTGTCCCGACGTCGATCGCAGCCCCAAGCAGGCGGGATTTCAGACCGGGCCAGAGCCCGACGATTTCATCGTACTTGCCAAGTGACCGGCGCACAGCGGCAGTGACCTTCCAGTCACCCGCGCGCAATACATTCTGCAACTGACGCAACACGTAGAGATCAGTGTCGTCCAGCGTGACGTCCCAGTCGCGTTTCAGGGCTTTGGCCAGGCGCTGATAATCGCCGGAGGGGTGGTGAATGTCAGGCTTGTCGACCTCGACATAATAGGGGCGCACCACCGGATCGAGAGTGATCGCGCGGCTTTCGGCGCGCTTGCGCACCACCTGTTTGTGCACCTGGCTTTCGGCCGGAACGTCGATGACCACATCCGCCAATAGCTTGGTATTACACGACAGGCGGAGGCCGTTCAGCCCCCTGATGCTGTCGTATTTCTCTTCCGCTGCCGACAGGCGGCTGACGCTGACCGGCCCACTGTTGATCTGATGCTTGGGAAATTCGCCCTCGGCGACGATCACCTTGCAGCGTCCGCACATACCGCGCCCGCCACAGACGGAATCGAGATCGACGCCCAGGCGCCGGGCGCATTCCAGAATTGGTGTCCCAACTTCGAATCGGCCCCGCCGGCCCGAAGGGGTGAACACCACATATGCAGTGTCGTCGCTCACGCGCTGGTCCGCAGTTTCCGCATCATCCGGCGGCTGACCTTTGGGGCATCGGGCTCGGGTGCTGCGGCTGGTGCAGATACCGCAGCTGCCGCAGCCACCGCTGACGCCTTGTTCAGATCCCACCCTTTACAAGCCTTGATCCAGGATTTGCAGCTCGGGTCATGCGACATCACCACATCGGCACCCTTGATCGCCTCCATCTCAGGCTGGTGCAGCGGATTGGTGATAGCCGATGTCATGCCGGCGCCGATTGCCATGGAGAGGAACGAGGCGTTCAACCCATGCCGGTTCGGCAGACCGAAGGAAAAGTTCGATGCGCCGCAGGTGGTGTTGACCTTCAGCTCTTCGCGCAACCTGCGGATCAGGTGCAGGATCGAAGCGCCAGCCGTATCGACGGCTCCGACGGGCATGACCAGCGGATCGACAACCACGTCGCAGGCCGGAATGCCATAGTCCTGCGCCCGCTCGATGATTTTCTTAGCGACCTCGAAACGCACATCCGGGTTCTGCGAAATCCCGGATTCGTCATTCGAGATCGCAACCACGGCAGCGCCGTGCTTTTTGACCAGCGGCAGCACAAGTTCCAGCCGTTCTCCCTCTCCGGTGACCGAGTTGACCAGCGCCCTGCCCTCGTAAACCGCAAGCCCGGCTTCGAGCGCTTTAACCACCGAACTGTCGATGCAGAGCGGCACGTCGACGAGCCCCTGCAACAGCTTGACGGTTTCCGCCAGGATCTCCGCCTCATCTGCCATCGGAATGCCGGCGTTCACGTCGAGCATATGGGCGCCGGCGGCGACCTGCGCCAGCGCGTCTTTCTCAACACGGCTGAAGTCGCCCTCTTTCATCTCGGCCGCCAGCAGTTTTCGGCCGGTTGGATTGATCCGCTCGCCGATGATGCAGAAAGGCCGATCAAAGCCGATGACCACTTCGGCTCTGGCCGAGGAAACAACTGTACGTGTCATTTCGAACTCTCACTCCTGATCATGCTCGCGTGGCTCCATATTGCGTTCGCTCCGTTTCAAGCCGCAGGGCCCGGCACGGCACAATATGCACCTTGCCCCGCGGTGTTTTGCCACTGCGTGTTTGACATTGTATTGGGACTATACGAATATCCAATAGCGTAAAACTGATAGACCCAATTATGCCAAAACCTACGACCAAAAGGAGTGGTGTCGGCGCGTTTCTTTCCACGTTGTCGGTTGATAATAATAGCGAAGTTCCGCTTTACCGGCAACTTGAGGCACAAATCAGACGATTGGTTGCGACTGGCAGCCTTCCTGCCAACTGCCAACTGCCCCCGACGCGGCAGTTGGCGGCCGACCTTGGTGTGTCCCGCCTGACGGTCAAGAACGTCTATGAGCAACTCGTGGCCGAGGGATTCTTGCGGTCGCGGCAGGGGGCCGGAACATTTGTCGCCGACATACCCGCCGTGGAAAAGCTGCCGGAAAATACCAGCTTTCGCGCTGCGGACCCGCTTCTCAAACCTGCGCCAAGCGGGCATTTGCGGGGGGACCTGAGTTCAAATGTCAAGATGCATCTGGGCAGTGTCAGGGCCTTTCGCCCCAGTGTTCCGGCCCTGGACCGGTTCCCGTGTCGAGCCTGGACCGCCATCTACTCAAAGGTCATGCGAAACGCCGGGGCCGAATTGCTCGGCTATGGACCGCCCGAGGGCCTGCCCGAACTGCGGAGCGCCATTGCCTTTTACGTTCGCGATCATCGGGGGATTCAATGCGATCCCGGTCAGATAGTCATCACCTCGGGTGCGCAGCAGGCATTCGTTCTTATTGCCCTGACCTTGCTGGGACGTGGCGATCCCATCTGGTTTGAGGATCCCGGACACATCGGTGCAAGAGACGCATTTCGCATGCTGGGACTGGACGTCAAATCGGCTTCAATTGACGAAGAAGGGCTCAACATCGCCGCTGCGGCCCAAGCTCACGGCAAGGCGCGCGCGATCTTTGTGACGCCTTCGCATCAGCACCCATTGGGAGTTACCATGAGCCTCAAACGGCGACTGGAATTGCTCGATTTTGCGCAGCAGAACAGCTGTCTGATCATTGAAGACGACTACGACAGCGAAAACCACTATGACACGCGTGCACTACCAGCCTTGCAAGCGCTCGACAAGGGCGGGCATGTTCTCTACGTTGGCAGCTTTTCGAAATCTCTGTTTCCGGCGATCCGAATTGGCTATCTGATCTGCCCGCATGAATATGCGGATGCGTTCAACGTCCGGCGCACCCTGTTGGCGCAAAACGTCCCCATATTCCAGCAGACGGTTCTTGCCCGGTTCATGCTCGAAGGTGATTTCAGCGCCCACGTTCGAAAAATGCGGTCGGTGTACCGGGAAAGACGGGATCTACTCGCAGAGAATATCGAACGATTGGGGGGCGAGAACTTTGAGCTCGAACCCTGTCCGGCGGGAATGCACCTGATCGGCTGGCTCTGTAATTCGGCGGACGACGATATGCACACCGCCCTCACGATCTGGCAAAGTGGCGTCGATTGCCTGCCCATTTCGATCTATTGCGATCAGCAGTCGATGCGGCCCGGTATCGTGTTCGGTTTTGCCTGTGCGCCGGAACGAGAAATCGAAAAAACCGCGCAGAGGATGATGCGGGCTCTGAAATGAACGGTCGCTCTCAAGTTCGATTTCGTTTGAACGGGCCGTCCTGGCGGTCAATCCGGGATGTCGTGCGCCGAGCAAACTGGCGCTGGAGTAGTCGGTGCAAGTCCGACAGGAAGGAGAGGCTAGCCCTACCCATGCCCTACAAGTCGTTACAGTGTAATGATGGCTTCAGTTCCTTTCACGTTCCCTGTCCCAGCATGAGTTCGTATCCGATGCACCATTCAGCGAGGGTGGCGTAGCCACGCCAGATCACCCGTGTTCCCGGCGGCGGTCCCCTGCTGCGATGGATGTGCCCGCCGATCCGCGCCTTCGTCAGCACGGCACCGGCCAGGGTATCGGGAGGCGCGTGGCGCTGACGGGCGGCGAAGGCCCTGAGCGCCCTGATCTCGAGCCTGGAGAACAGGACGTCCGGTGACAGCTCGGGATGGTCGCGGCCCAGCAGCGTCATGTGGTGAATGCGCCAGGCGATGACCAGGTTGATGGCGACGGCCCGGGTGAGGCGGTCGGCCTGCCGGTTCCCCAGCTCCTCGACCCTGCATCCGGATTTCAGGATCCGGTGCCAGTCCTCAAAGTAGCAGAGAAAATACCTATAAGAATGCCGACAATCCGGTAATGCCGAGCGAGGCTTGACAGTAGGTGTTGGTGACCCTGGTGTGTCCCAGGGTTGTCGAGAGCGCGAGCATGTGCCGGCCGACGTCCATTCGGCTGGAGGAGAGGCTGCCTTCCAGTGCGCGGACGGCGAATCCGTGACGCCTATTCCGGATTCGGATTAGGCGCCACTGAACTGAGCCGCGTTCCGCGGCGGAAGGGTGTCGACCCCGGCTGTCGTTCCTTGACGGTCGGCTTGGTCGCGACTTGAAGGTCTTCGTCGGCGCTTCGGCCGCATCCGTCTTTCCCTGATGTCCTTCCAGCCGGTTTCGGACGCACTTCGGCGCATCGATGCCAGTGTTCTCCGTGACCGTTGACACTCAAGGGAGAAGACACATGACACGTTTGCGCAAACGCATGGTCGACGACATGGCCGTTCGCGGCTTCGCGGAGAACACGGTACGCTCCTATCTCAACTCCGTCTCCGGGCTCGCGCGCTTCTGCGGACGCAGTCCCGAGAGGATTTCCGCCCAGGAGGTCCAGGACTACCTGCTCCACCTGCACGAGCAGCGCGGGCTGTCCTGGAAGAGCTGCAACTGCGCCCGGCACGGGATCCGCTTCCTCTACCGCATCACGCTTGGCCGACCCGCACTTCCACGTGCCCGGCGCCAAGACGCCGTCGGTATTGCCGGAGGTCCTCAGCCATGACGAGCTGGTCCGGCTGTTCACGGTCACCCGGAACGTCAAGCACCTCGCCGTTCTGATGACGGCCTACGCTGCCGGGCTCCGGGTCAGCGAGATCTGCCATCTGCAGGTCGCGGACATCGACTCCGGGCGGATGTGCCTGCGCGTCGACCAAGGCAAGGGCAACAAGGACCGCTACGTGCCGCTGCCGCAGCGGCTTCTCGCGCAGCTCCGCCACTGCTGGCGCCACCAGCGTCCCCGTTCCTGGCTGTTCCCCGGCCGGTACGGCGACCGGCCGATGTCGCGCGACGGAGCGGCATTCATGTACCGCAGCGCCAAGCGGAAGGCCGGGATCACCAAGTCCGGCAGCATCCACACCTTGAGGCCACACCTGCGCCATGACGCTGCTGCAGAATGGGGTCGATCAGGCGACGATTGCCTTGTGGCTTGGGCATGAATCCGTTGCGACGACATACATTTATCTACGTGCCGATCTCAAACTCAAGGAGCGGGCAATGGCCAAAACCACGCCGTTCGGAGTGCCAGTCCAAAGATATCAGCCCGAAGACAAGGTTCTCGAGTTCCTGAACGGTCTCTGATTATTCCGGAAAGTGCGCTCGCAAGTGACGCACAGGCGCAGCAATCAGGTGGAATCCGGAATAATCAAGAATCCGGGATAACGGATCTGTGCGGGGGGTGCACAGCAATGCGCATTCCTACCGCGACTGCGGGGGGCGTCGGGCAACCGACGTTCCTACCGCGACTACCCGACCCAATCAGTTGTAACAGGTCGCTCAATCGAATAAGATTTTCGTGAGGCTTGATCCAATTTCGCGCGGCAAATCCATGGGCGCGGGGGCGGGCATGCGGTTTGGAGATGAGACAGGGTCATGGTTCGAAAACACGAGCGGCACGAGCGCATTTTGCAAGAGCTGAAGGCCCGGCCAACCGTTCGGATATTAGAGTTGGCCGAAGAGTTCGGCGTTACGACCGAGACCGTACGGCGCGATGTCGACGAACTGTCGAAAAAGGGTCTGGTCGATCGGACCTATGGCGGTGCCGCGGTGACGCCGCTCGGTTCGGAACCGAAAATCGACGCGCGCGCTACCGTCTTCCAGGAAGAACGGACGCGTATCGCAAAACACGCGCTTCGGCTGGTGGCGGGCGACGATGTTCTGATGATCGACGCGGGCTCGACAACTACTGAATTTGCCGCGCGCTTGGCGGCATCGATCCCCGACACTGCACCGACCGGGGCCACGGTCATAACCAACTGCATCAATGTCGCCCGTGTGTTGGGGCCAGCAAAGTCCGTTCGCACGATCCTTTGCCCCGGTGATTTTACCGATCACGACGCTGCGGTGTTTGGGTCGGCGACACTCGATTACCTACGGCAATTTCACGCAAATACTGCGATCATTGGCGCGAACGGTGTCTCGACTCGGGGTGTTTCTGACGTGGTTACCGAAGGAAGCTGGGTCAAACGGACAATGATTGAGCGTGTGGAACGGGTGATCCTGCTTGCCGATCAAAGAAAATTCGGCGTGAACGAAATTGCGGTGGTTTGTGGCCTGGATAGTATCAACGACCTAGTGACCGATGATGTGCCGCCACCCGCTCTGTCAGACGGGCTGAGTGACGCCGGTGTCACAGTTCACGTGGCGAAATAGAGGTTTCCGTGCCGGAGTTGTGTAGGATGTTCAAGAGGCCGTCAGCGACCCCTCCCTGAAGGGAGGGGCTTGAGGAACGAAAGTTCCGAGAGCCCATGCTGACCAGCACAAGAAAGGAGACTATGAAGGCCTCGCGGCTGCGGATCCGGCCCGTGCACGTGTACTCCGAGGATCACGTCCGGGCGCATGTGTTCATTTGCATGCTTGCGTACTACGTGGAGTGGCACATGCGCCGGGACCTGGCCCCGATCCTGTTCGAGGACGACGACCGCGAAGGCGCCCGGGCGCAACGGAGCTCCCCGGTGGAGCCCGCCAGGGTCTCGGAGAGCGCCAGGGCCAAGGCGGCGGACAAGCGCACCCCGGACGGGCTTCCGGTCCACGGCTTCACGACGCTGCTCGCCGACCTGGCCACGCTGACGCTGAACGAGGTGACGCTGCCGGGCAGTCCGGACCACGCCTTCCCGCTGCTGGCGACGCCGACGGAACTGCAGCGCCGGGCCTTCGAGTTGCTGGAAATCGACCCCGCCAGGGATGTTGCCATGTAAGCGGCAGGCTGGATCCGCCGAAACCGGCCGTTTGGCCCTTGATTTGCGAAGGACTCCTGTCTGACCCCCAAATGAAGATCCGCCTAAGCCTCCGGATTGGCGTCACGTCAGAGACTTTGACGGCAATGGCGACCGGGATGTCATTCCATCCCGGCAGATCATTTAGAATGGCAAAGCGTCTTGGCCGGGTTCAACTCGCGGCGACCGCTTCGGCCATACCCAAACCGGCGAGCAATTCGCCGATTTTACGGTGGCAGGCGATCTCGTGACGGCCGACTGGCGCTCGTTTCGGCGGTGTCTCCTTGTTGCACACCCCATTGATCGCAACCGGACATCGATCAAAGAAAGGACAGCCGACAGCGCTGAGTTTCACACCCCGCGCGATGCCGCCTTGCGCCTCCTGGGTTTCCATCACGTCTTCCAGCCACCCCTGCCGCAATTCGGGAACCGAGGACAGCAACAGCTTGGTGTAGGGATGATAGGGTGGCGACAACACGCGGGATGTCGGCCCTTGTTCGACGACCCGTCCGGCATAAAGCACGACGATCCTGTCGGCAAAGGCCGCAACTGTCGACAGATCATGGTTGATGAACACATATGAAACGCCAAGTTTTTCCTGAAGGCTTTCCAGCAAATCAATAACCGAGGCTGCAACGACCGTATCGAGCGCTGACGTCACCTCGTCACAGAGGATCACGTCGGGCTCGGCCGCCAGGGCGCGTGCCAGGTTGACCCTTTGCTTCTGCCCGCCCGACAGCTCGCCGGGAAAGCGGCTGGCAAACGCTCGAGGCAGTTCAACGAGTTCCAGCAATTCGCCCACGCGGTCTTTGCGCTGTGCCACGCTCATGTCGTGATAGAATTGCACGGGGCGGCCGAGGATCTTCCCAATTGTCTGTCGCGGGTTCAGAGCAACATCCGCCATCTGAAACACGATCTGAACGCGTTTTAGCTCATCCTTGGTGCGCCCTTTCACCGGCCCGGGAAGTGCGTTGCCGTCAAGCAGCACATTGCCCGAGGCTGGCGGCAAAAGCCCCGATATCACCCGCGCCAAGGTGCTTTTACCACAGCCGGATTCGCCGATGATCCCGATGGATTCCCTGGCATCGACGACCACATCGATATCACGCAGAATCGTCACATTGCCGTAGCCAGCCGTGACATCGCGGACCTCGATCAGATGCCCGGCCTCACTGCCAGCGTCTTGGTGTTCGTGATCCTCCTTTGGTATATGGCGAACCGCTGACAGCAGGATCTTTGTATATTCGTGTTGCGGATCATTGATAATTTGTTCGGTCGGGCCCTGTTCGACCATTTCGCCATTGCGTAAAACCACGATGTGATCGGCAACCTGGGCGACGACGGCTAGATCATGGGTGACGTAGATTGCTGCCGTGTTCTCGCGCTGGATGATATCCGTGAACGCCTTCAGCACCTCGATCTGGGTCGTTACGTCCAGCGCCGTGGTGGGTTCATCCAGCACCAGCAGATCTGGCGTACAGGAAAGCGCCATTGCAGCCATCAGCCGCTGCAATTGCCCGCCACTGACCTCGTGTGGATACCGTGTGCCGATGGTGTCGGGTTGCGGCAGGTCAAGCAATTCATACAGGTCGACAGCGTGCTTGACGGCCTCCTCTTCTTTCATGATGCCGTGCAGCGTCGGCGCTTCGGTCACCTGCTTGTTGATCCGCAACGACGGATTGAAAGACGCCGCCGCACTTTGTGCGACGTACGCCACCTTCGAGCCGCGGAGGTCGCGCTTGCCCTGCTGGTCCAATTTAAGAACGTCTTCGCCGTTGAGCCGCACCTTACCGCCGGAGATACGGCATCCGGGCCGGGCATAACCCATTGTCGACAGGGAGATCGTGGATTTCCCCGACCCGGATTCGCCGATCAGTGCAAGAACCTCGCCGGGTTTGATTGCGAAACTGACCCCCTTGACGATGGGAACGTACTGTCCCCCAGGCGGTCGCCCCTCGACGCGAAGGTCTTCGACTTCCAGAAGGTAGTTCATCCCATCAACTCCTCTGGAATCATGGTGCTCGAACGGTGCAAGAACCAGTCGACCAGCAGGTTGACTGCAACCGAAATGGTGCCGATGCAGGCCGCCGGCAGCAGCGCGGCGGGCGCGCCGAACAACAGACCCTGCAGATTCTCTTTCACCATCACGCCCCAGTCGGCCACCGGTGGCTGGACGCCAAGGCCAAGAAAGCTCAGCGAGCTAATAAACAGAATAGCAAAGGTGTAGCGAATGCCGAATTCAGCCGCCAATGGCGTCATCGTGTTGGGCAGGATTTCGTGCAGCATGATCCATCCCACGTCTTCCCCCCGTGCCCGCGCAACACTGACGTAGTCCATCACTGATGCGTCTAACGCCAGCGCGCGCGACAGCCGGAACACCCGCGTCGCATCGATCAGAGCGACGGTCAGGATAACCACCGGCAGCGAAGTACCGACACCGCCGATAATGATCAGGGCCAGCATGATCGACGGGAACGCCATGATCGCGTCCACGGTGCGGCTGAGCACCTGATCGACCCAGCCCGGTGAGATTGCAGCGACAAACCCCAGAACGATTCCCGTCGTGAAAGAAATGATCGTCGCGATCAACGCTAACCCAAGCGTCATGCGGGCGCCGAAGATGATCCGCGACAGTACATCGCGGCCCAGATAGTCGGTTCCCAGAAAGGCCGATTCCTCGACCACCGCGAAACTTTCGAAGGAAATCATTTCCGAGTGGCTGAAAGGGGCCAATATCGGGGCAAACACCGCCACGAGCACCCAGAAAACGATGATGAATATCGCGATCCAGGCCGTCGGGGTGGGCCGCAGGTTGTCGCGTTCTGAGGTCTCTTTCGAACCCTCTGGAGAGGCGGTCATGTCTGCGCTTCCTGTGGTCAATTCTGGGTCCTCAGACGCGGATTGGTCAATATGGAAAGGATGTCGGCTAGCAGGTTCAGCGACACATATGTGGCGCAGAAGATCATGCCGCAGGCCTGGATCATCGGAATATCACGCGTCGCCACGCCATCGACCATCAGTCGGGCAAGGCCCGGATAGCTGAACGCTGTTTCGACGATCACGACACCGGCGACCAGATAGGCCAGGTTCAGCGCGATCACGTTGATGATCGGCGACAACGCATTCGGAAAGGCGTGGAACAGTATGATGCGCCAGTTGTGAACACCTTTGAGCAGCGCCATTTCGATATAGGCCGACGACAGCACGTTGATGACCGCATTGCGCGTCATCCGCGCCATATGGGCCAGCACAGCAAAGGTCAGCGTCATGATCGGCAGGGCCATCGACGTCAGCGATTCCCATATCGACGAATTGGGATTGACGCTGGGCAGCGCAGGCAGCCATCTGAGTTTGACCGCAAATATGTAGACCAGCAATGCGGCCACGAAAAACTCGGGTAGCGAGATCATGCAGAGTGTGCCGATCGAGATCGAGCGGTCCATTAGGGTTCCAGCCTTCATTGCCGAAACCAGACCAAGAATGACGGCGAGCGGAACGGCGATAATCGCGGTTACAGAGGCAAGCCGCACGGTGTTCCACAATCGGTCGTCGATCAGTTCTGCGATCGGCCGGCCGCTGCCGAGCGACACGCCCAAATCACCGACCAATAGCCCACTCAACCAGTCCCAGTATCGAACATAG
The DNA here is from genome assembly GCA_963662815.2 of uncultured Amylibacter sp. Classification (GTDB taxonomy): domain Bacteria; phylum Pseudomonadota; class Alphaproteobacteria; order Rhodobacterales; family Rhodobacteraceae; genus JAPPHA01. The sequence continues at coordinate 288,484 of CAXXWA010000005.1, read as the reverse complement.
GCCGGGCGGTTGAGCCCGAGCCTTTCGCGCATTGCAGCAATTACTTCGTCCGGTGCATCTTTGCCCAGGATCGATTCTGCGACATCGCCCGGCAGAACTTCCGTACTCGCGAAAACCAAAAGCGAGACAACCCACATCGTAACGAGACCAAGCGCCAACCGACGCAAAATCAGATTCCTCATGAACCGCTCTCCCAACCGCGCGACCAAGTAGTTGAAAAAACGTACCCGGAGCCCCCTTACCGAAAGGGCTCCGAGCAAAGGGTTCTTTCTGGTTAGGCGCTCAGCCAGGCGGTCTCGCCGCTAAACTGGTCGCTCAACCCACCGCTCGGATGCGGCTCAATTCCCATGAGACTTGCCGACCTGCCATGCAGATAGTCAACGAAACACGACACCATGTCGCCGCCTTCTTCGTGAATGATCATCTGCAGATCGCACCAGATGGCCTTGCGCTTGGTATCTTCCAATTCTGCGCGAGCTTGCGTGATCAGTTGATCGATCGTTTCGTTCATGTATTTGGTCTCATTCCCCGGCGACGTCGTCATATGAATGGTCGCGTACATGAGATCGGCTGTCGGCCGTGCATTCCAGTGGGACCCGAAGATCGGGTATTTTTCAGCCGTATGGCTCCAGTAGCCTTCTGGAGGCGTCTGGTGAACCTGGACGGTCAACCCGCCCGCTGCGGCGGTTTGCTGGAATACCAAGGACTGCTCGACATTTCCTGGACCTGCGGTGGTCGATGTATAGATATCGACTGTCGCACCTTCCATTCCGGCTGCCTTGAGGTGGAATTTTGCCTTGTCCGGATCGTAAGGGCGGATCGGAATATCAGCGCAGTACATTGGATCGGAAGGCGCAATCGGATGGTCGTTGCCGATTTGTCCAAACCCTTTGTACACGCCCTTCAGAACCCTTTCGCGATCCTGCAGATATTTGAGCGCCGTCCGGAAATCTTTGTTGTCGGTCGGTGCCCGATCGCACATCAGCGCATTGTAGACCATCTGGCCACCCTTTGCGGCAATGATCTCTACATTCGGAGACATCTCGAACAGTGGGACTGTTTTGGCGTCGACCGAGAATGCGGCGTGGATTTCGCCGGAAAGCAATGCGTTCGCTCGGGCCACCGGATCCGGAATGCTGAAAGTCTCTACAGCATCCGCATGGGGGAGCCCGTCACGCCAATAGTTCTCGTGACGCACAAAAGTCGAGCTGATCCCTGCCTTGAATTCGCCCATCTTGAACGGGCCGGATCCAACCGGGTTCTCGAATTCGGTATGTCCTTCGGGAATGATCCCTGCCCGTGGGCTGGCAAGCGTAATCGGGAACTCGGCATTCGGGCTTGAAATCGTGATTACGACATTGTTGCCGTCGGCCGTAATATCGGAGATTTGCTCCATAAACGCCTTGATGCGAGATTCGGTGTCCTCTCCCCGGTGGCGATTGAGGCTGTAAATCACGTCGGCAGGTGTCACCGCTTTGCCGTTGTGGAACTCAACGCCTTGACGGATCTTGAATGTCCATATGGTGGCCGTTCCGTCGGCTTCCCAGCTCTCAGCAATCGCCGGTTCCGGGCGCAGGTCGTTCCCCATGCGGACGAGATTGTTGTATATTTGGGTGCAACGTGCCGCATCCATGTTGCTGGTGATCTTGATTGGATCCAGCGTGTCATTTGGGCTCGAAGACTCCATGGCAATTCGGATCGTACCACCTTTCTTCGGTGTTTCCGCCCAAGCAACCCCCGGGATCAGGCCAGTCCCTAGTGCATAGGCGCCAGCACTGGCTGTCAGCACACCCTGGCCGAACTGTCGGCGCGAGATTCCATTTTTCGTTTTAAAGTGAGTCATCGGGTTTCCTCTCCGCGGTTAGTGCAGGCCGTCGCAGAACCCAACCCCAGATTACGCTATATCTGCGAATCCCTGGGTGCAGAGCATCTAAAGCCTTTGCTGGACTTACCACATTATTTGTTGCATTGCAAACAAACCGTGCAAATATTCATCCAAGGCCCCACCTTGATCATCGCCGATTCGGTTGGGGCCGGGCAACATGACAATGGTATCACGGAATACGTTGGTGCTAGTGACATCCTTAGGGGCGACGCAGAGTCGCAGAATAGCGTGTAACTAACTGAATAATCACAAAAAAAAGGAATCTGGCAGAACGCTGATGGAATGGCGGAAAAACTGCTGAAACAGGGACCGCCGCTGGCTCCGGCGGTGCCTCGGTGCAACAGCGACGGGCGCTGGCGCCGTCATGTGCCAAAAAGTTGGCAAGGACCAAAAAATAGGTTGCAACCTTGCGTAGGATTGTAAAGTGATTACGCACGCGGAGGGGCCGTTAAACAGGTTCGGCGGCCTGTGCGACGCCCGAATCGATTACCTCTCCCCACCACCCCGACGCTGCAGCGCCGAGAAATCACCCAATCATTGGTCGAAGTGACTCCCGGATTGCACCCATTGTCCGAGCTTGCAAGTGTGATCCCGCAATCCAGATCCCGCAACACGAAACCAAATCCCGGACGTAGACATGACAAAAAATGCTGACCTGAGCCAAATACGCGGCATCGTAATCGATATGGACGGCACGATCTATATCGGTGAGCAGTTGTTCCCCTGGACCGAGAGGTTCCTTAAATCGCTCGACGACGCAGGCATAAAACGGCTGTTTCTGACCAACAATTCCGCCGAAAGCACTGCCGAATATGCCGCCAAGTTGCGGCGCCTTGGGGTTCCGGTGGAAGAAAGAGGTGTGCTCACGGCCGGATGGGCAACGATCCACTACCTTCTTTCCGAGACATCTCATCGCCGCATTTATCTTGTCGGCACCCCCGGATTGCGCGAGGAGTTTGAGCAAAACGGGTTGACCGTGATGAACGGCGACGGAGCAGACTTTGAAGGTGAAATGCCCGATGCGGTTGTGCTCGGGTTCGACATGACCATCACCTATGCGCGAATCCGCAAGGCGGCCACGCTGATCCAGGACGGTGTGCCGTCTGGGAACCACCGCGGAGCAGACGGCCGTTATCGCGACCCACCCCGATCAGGTCTGCCCCAAGGAAGATGGCATCGTCCCCGATTGCGGATCGATGATCGAGCTTCTGGCCCCCGCCACCGGTCAGCGTCCGATGATCATCGGCAAACCGCACAGCCGGATGGTTGATGCTGCACTTTTCACGTCTGGGAACCACCGCGGAGCAGACGGCCGTGATCGGCGATCTGTTGCCCACCGACATGAAAATGGCACAGGACAATGGCCTGACCGGCATTCTGGTTTTGTCGGGCGAGACCTCTGCCGATCAGCTTGAGGGCAGTCCAATTACCCCAAGTTTGGTTGTTGAAAACGCTGGGGATCTGGCCGACTTGATCAATAAGCGGATGACCGGCTGAACCAATGGAATGCCCTCCAATCTTCTCGGAGGGCGATCTCACCCGCGCCACACTGCTGCCGGAAGGCCCCGGCCAAGATGGCGGCAACGGAGGCTCTCCGACCGCCCATGTCCAGCTTTCGCGCGCAAGAGGGGCGAACCGGGCCCCGGACGCGCTCGCGGTGGTCTTCGCCACAAGGTGTATCCGGGCCACTAGCCTGATCCTCCAACCGCCTGGATTGACCTGACACGCCCGAGCCGGGAGCTTCCACGAAACAACGGCCGAAGCGCCGCCGGCAGGCGGGATTGTCACTTCATTGGCAATCATTAGCCAACATGTGCCACATTTCCATATGTGAGACGGCCGGCGCCGAACCCTCATGGAACGACTGACCGTTTCCGGCCCGAGGACCGGTTTCCACCCGCATTCCTGAGCGCTCAGGCATGGAATCAGGCGCCGCCGCCGGAACCCAAGGTCAGGGGCTTGCCCCGGAATGAGGCACATGATATGGTGGCATACGTTACCTAACCGGAAGAGTCAGAATGAATCCTCTCGCACGACGGTTCCTCCAGCCCGAAAGCTCCGTGCACCGCCAGTACGAGGCCCTGCGCGCCCACTTCGTCGAAAACCTCTCCGTGCAGGAGGCCGCCGAACGCTTCGGCTACCGGCTCGGCACCTTCCGCAACCTGTGCACCGCGTTCCGGAAGAACCCGGACCGCGCCTTCTTCGAGACCCGCAGGCCGGGCCCCAGGCGGAAGGCCGAGCTGCCCGGCCACGCCGAGCGCCGCGACCGCGCCGTGGCGCTGCGCAAGCAGCGCAACCTGTCCGTCGAAGAGATCAGCGCCGTCCTGGCCCGGGAGGGAATGCCGACCAGCGTCACCGCGGTGAACCGCATCCTGCGCGAGGCCGGGCTGCCGAAGCTCTGGCGCCGGACCCCCGCGCAGCGCGAGGAGGCCCGGCCCGAGCGCGCGCCGGTCGCCGACCGCGGCGCCCTCGACCTCAGCCCCCGGTCCCTGCGCACCGGCTTCGGCGGGCTGTTCCTGTTCGCGGCCGACCTCGCCCGCTGCGACCTGGACGGGATGCTCGCGCAGGCCGGCATGCCCGGCAGCGCCATGATCCCGGCCGGATGCGCCTTCCGCTCGATGCTCGCGCTCAAGCTCTGGGGCATCGGCCGCCCCTCCCAGGTGGCGCCGGAGACCCGCGACGAGGGCCTGGCGCTGTTCGCCGGGCTGAACGCGATCCCCAAGCGGTCGACGCTGAGCGAATACTCCTGCCGCGCCGACCCCCGCCTCGGGCCGGGCCTGATGGACCGCTGGCATGCCGCCGTCCACGGCCTCGGCGTCGACCTCGGCGGGCACGGGTCCTTCGACCTCGACTTCCACACCATCCCGTACCACGGCGACGACGCGCTGATCCAGAAGCACTACGTGTCCAAGCGCAGCCGCCGCCAGCGCGGCGTCCTCGCCTTTCTCGTCCGCGACGCCGACGCAAGGTTCTTCGCCTACGCCAACGCCACCGTGCGCAAGGCGGACCAGAACGACGAGATCCTCCGCTTCGTCGAGGCCTGGCGCGCGCGGACCGGGGCGCTGCCGCGCGAGCTCGTGTTCGACAGCCGCCTCACCACCTACGCCAACCTCGACCGGCTCGACGCCCTCGGCATCGCCTTCATCACCCTCCGGCGGCGGACCCCGAAGCTGGTGGCCGAGCTCCTCGCCGCCCCCGCCGAGGAGTGGCGCCGGATCACGCTGACCAACGTCGGACGCATCTACCGGAAGCCCCGCATCCTGGACCGGCGCGTCACGCTCAAGCCCTGTGCCGGCGAGCTCCGGCAGATCACGGTCACCGACCTCGGCCACGAAAGGCCCACGCTGCTCATCACCAACCAGACCGACGTCCCGGCCCGCGAGCTCGTCGACCGCTACGCGCGCCGCATGGTCATCGAGAACACCATCGCCGACGCCATCGACTTCTTCCACATGGACGCGCTCTCGGCGGCCGTGCCGCTCAAGGTCCACCTCGACCTCCAGGTCACCCTGATGGCCAGCGCCCTATACCGCGTCCTCGCGAGGCGGCTCGGAAACGGCATGGAGAACGCCCACGCCAGGACCCTGTTCCGGAAGGTCGTCAACACGAGCGCGACCATCGACATGAAGCCCGACGAAATCGTCGTCTCGCTCGGAAGGCGCGCCAACAACCCGCTCCTGATCGCCGCAGGCTTCGCCGAACAGCGCCAGCCCATCCCCTGGCTCGGCGACCGGCGCCTGCGGATCCGCTTCTTCTGAAGGCGGACACGTCACATCATCTCCGGCGGGTCGAGTCGGGGGCTGGCGCGCCAGCTTTAGGGTCCGGTGGCTTGTCCGTCGCTTTCGCTCGGGGCCTCAGTCCGGCTCCCTTGGCCGCGTTTCCAGTCCCCCGCTCTCCGAACCCGGCGTGCCGATTTCCGGCACCGGACTCTCCGGCGGGATCGTGCACCTCGCACACGGAACCCCGGGACGGCGCGAATGGAAGGAGCCGGTCGACCGGCGATCCGCAACCGCTGCACGGCGGCCATCCTTCCACCCGCGGCGTCGTCGGTGCATCGCCGAGCCTGGTCACGCCTCGACGACATCGAACCGTTCAGGTCCGACCCCTTCGCTTCCGCACGTGACGCGATCCGGAGTCTCTGCCCTCCAGGCGGGGTGATAGGCAGCGCCACTCCCGCAGGCTTTCGTCCTTCCCGCATCTCTCCACACCTGAGGCCCCTTCCCTCGGCCGGCATTGCCCGGCGTCTCCAGTACTGCGGGCCTCTCCGCCACCCTCGGCCCGGCCTGCCCCTCGCGGGGGTCCGGTTGGCGCGTGCACGCCACCGACAGGGCTTCCCGTGTTGCCACGTCTTCCATCTTGCAGGCATGCCGGCGCCACTACCCCGGCGGGAACGGCCCGATGCATTCGTCGCTTGCTTCCCGGACCGCCGTCGGCCTTCCCCTTTTCCAAGGAGGGTCGGCTCCCGCGTTGCCTTTTTCGAGGCCTGCTCGGCGTTCACTCGCGTTCCGGCCTGCCTGCTCGCTGAGCCGCCCAAGGCGGCCCTTCTGCCAGAGTGCTTCAGCCTACATGGAAAGCACCGCAAAGCGTGGGGCAGTTACTGAATTTGGTCTGTGATGGCACGTTTGGGTCATGGCCGCGTCACAGGACATCGTGTGAAGACAACCTCTGAAACCAGCATGGCCGCTTAACTGCCCCTCGCTTTGCGGTACTCTCCGCTCGGCAAAAACGAACCCTTTGCCGATCACGAAGGCTCGCGCTACAACCCCTCCAAAACAGGGACGGGACCATTCATGCAGACGCTGAAGCTTGATCTCGAAAACTGCTACGGGATCCGGAAGCTGGAGCACGCCTTCGACTTCAGGAATTGCAAGGCCGCGGCTCTGTACGCGCCCAACGGCGCCATGAAATCGTCGCTTGCGCGGACATTTCGAGACATTGCCGACAAGAAAGTGTCGTCCGACCGGATGTTTCCGGACCGCCCGACGAAACGATCGGTGCTTGATGAGAATGACGCCGAACTTGATCCGGAATCCGTGCTCATCATTCGGCCTTACGATGAAGAGTTCGGGAGCAGCGAACGGACCTCCACGCTACTGGTGAACGCAGATCTTCGAAGAGAGCACGAGACGCTCAACGCGGGCATCGAGAAGGCGAAGAAAGCGCTTCTGTCCCTGCTGAAGGAACAGTCAGGGTCGAAGAAGGACCTCGCCGCCGAGATCTCGTCAACCTTCACAAGGACCCCCGAGCAGTTCGTGCAGGCAATCAGCCGCATCGCCGGGAAAGTGGACAACCAGTCGGAGGCTCCCTTTGCCGAAATCCCGTACGATCTCGTATTCGATCCAAAGGTGGTCGAGATGCTCCAGCAGGAGCAGGTGCGTGATGCCCTCGAGGACTACATCAAGCGCTTCAACGAGTTGATAGACCAGTCCCAGTACTTCAAGCGCGGGACGTTCACCTACTACAATGCCGGCGTGATCGCGAAGGCCCTCGCTGACAACGGGTTCTTCGATGCGGCACACAGCGTGAGCCTGAACGCCGGCGAGAAGACCGAAATCACGTCGAAGGAGCAACTGGAGGAGCTGGTCAGGAGCGGTCCGAAAAACTCCTCCACAGGAACGCCAATGTCAGGGGATTCAACTCATTCGTAGCCGACCATGAAGACATCCTCCCGGCCTCTAATGTCGCGGAGGAGCGAGAAGGAAGGGGTCATCGGGCATCACGTCCGACGCCGGTCTGCGCAAGAAGTTCGACGCGGTCGAAAAACTCCTCCACAGGAACGCCATGCTCCGGCCATGTCAGGGGATTCAACTCATTCGTAGCCGACCATGAAGACATCCTCCCGGCCTTGGCTAATGTCGCGGACTTCAAGGAGCAGGTCTGGAAGAGCTATTTCGTGAAGCATCGAGACGCCTTTGATCATCTGGTGAAGGAGATTCGTGCCGCGGCGGAAAGGAGGAGGGAGATTGAGGAGGCTGCCCGCGCCTACGAGCGGACGGCATGGCAAGGGGTCATCGAGATCTTCAACGAGCGCTTCTTCTTCGGCGACGAAGGCGGCGAGCTCCCATTCGAGCTAAGGGTGAAGAATTTCGTCTCCGTGGTGCTAGACGAGGAAAAGATCCCGAAGCTGGGACTTTACGTTCAAGGAAGGGGGTGAAGAGCAGGAGGTCGAAAGGGACGCGCTGCTTGATGTCGTCTCAGCACCGGCGAGCTCAGAGCGTTCTACATCCTCAACATTATCTTCGAGGTTGAGGCGCGGCGGAAGGCGGGGCCTGCCCATAGGACACATTTCCCGCTCGACTCGCTGATCCGTTCGCGCTATCGTTGCGTTCATGGACGTCCCTGTCTCGATTCCGTGCGCGCTTTCCTCGGCCGAGGGCATGAAGAGGCTGTCGCGGATTCTCGCGCAGCCGGATGCCTCGCGGGCCGAGGTCGGCCGGAGGGTTTGCGACGCGTTCGGCTTTGTTGACCTTCACGGCCGGCCACAGGTCACGAGCTGCCTCTCCGCCCTTCGCCGCCTTGAGCGTGCGGGCAGGATCGCCCTTCCTGCGCCGCGCCGCTCCGGCGGTCGCGGGACCGTCGCCCGCAGCGAGGCGGCGGTTCCCGAGCCCGTGGGCCTTCCGGCCAGTGCGGGCGCGGTCCGGGATCTCGACCTTGTCCGTGTCGAGGGGCCGGCGCTTCGGCTGGTCTTCAACGAGCTGATGGCATCTGAGCATCCGCGCAGCGCCCGGCTTCACGTCGGCCGCCAGCTGCGCTACCTGGTCGGCTCGTCGCACGGCTGGCTCGGCGGCATCCTGTTCGCGCCCGCGACGCGTGTCCTGGCGGCGCGGGACGCCTGGCTCGGCTGGGACGACGCAAGCCGCGAGCGGCATCTCGACCGGGTGATCGGCCTGGCGCGCTTCCTGATCCGTCCGTCGGTTTCCGTGCGCTGCCTTGCGTCGCGGGTCCTGGGCATGGCGGCGCGGCGCGTGGGCGGGGACTTCGCGACGGCCTACGGCATCCGTCCGGTCCTGGCCGAGACCTTCGTCGCGCCGGAGCACCGGGGCAGCTGCTTTCTTGCGGCCGGATGGCGCTGCGTCGGCGAGACCTCCGGCCGCCGCATCCGCGCCGGCGTCGCGGAGCCGGCGAAGCGCATCCTGGTCCTGCCGCTGGAAGCGGACTGGGAGACCTGCCTCGAGGCGCGGCGCGCGCTGGCGCCCGGGGACGGGCTTGACAGCGCGGCCTGGGCGGAGAACGAATTCGGCGCGGCGCAGCTTGGCGACGCCCGCCTGACGCAACGCCTTGTGCGGAGCGCGGAGATCCAGGCGCGGTCGCCGACGAAGACGTTCTTCGCGGCGGCGGCCGGCTGCGAGGCGACGGTGAAGGGGCACTGCAGGATGATCGAGCATCCGGACTACGACGCGGTCTCCGCGTCCACCATCGTCGCGGCCCATCGCGAACGGACGCTGCGGCGGATGCAGGGCCAGCCGCTGTCCCTCCTGGTGCAGGACGGCACGGACCTGAACTTCGCGACCCGCCACGGCTGCGAGGGGCTCGGGACGATCGGCCGCACCAAGAAGGGGTCTTCAGGAACGCTGGGCCTGCACTTGCACACGACCTTCGCCGTGAGCGGCGACGGGGTGCCCCTGGGCGTCGTCAACCTCGAGTTCGACGCGCCGTCCGGCGCGTCCGAAGAGGGCCGTCCGGTTGAGGAGCGCAAGACCGGGCGGTGGCTGCGCGGCCTGCGCCACAGCATCGCGGCGGCGAAGGCGCTGGACGGGGTGAAGGCCGTCGCGGTGATGGACCGCGAGGGGGACGTGTTCGACGTTCTCCACGAACACCGTGCGGCGGGCTGCCGCCGTCTGGCGCTGCTGGTGCGGGCGCAGCACGACCGCAGCTTCGGCCGCGGCCGGCCGAAGCTGTTCGAGCGGGTGCGCGCCGCCCCGGAGGCCGGACGGTTCTCCATCACGGTGGAGCGGCTGTCGGCCCGGCGCTCGACAACCGCGCAGGGCGCGTTCGCCGGGCGGGCCCGGCGCAAGGCGCGGGTGAGCCTGCGCTGGCTGGCGCTGGAGCTGCCGCCGCCTCCGGACGAGAAGGCGCGCTTCGGGCCGGAACCGCTGCCGCTGAACGTGATCCATGTCGCGGAGACGGACGTTCCCGAGGACGGATCGGAGCCGGTGTCCTGGACCCTGCTCACGACGCTGCCGGTCGCCGGCCTGCACCAGGCCCGCGAAGCGGTCCGGCTCTACGGGCTGAGGTGGCGCATCGAGGACTGGCACAGAATCCTCAAGTCGGGATGCAAGGCGGAGACGATCGCGCACCGGACCGGCGCGCGCATCGAGCGGGCGGTGGCGATCAACGCGGTGATCGCCTGGCGGATCGCGACCCTCACGCACCTGGCCCGGACGCAGCCGGAACTGCCGGCGACGACCGCGTTCACCGAGATCGAGCTGGCGCTGCTGACGGACTTCTCCGGCGTCCGGAAGCTGCCGCCGCCCGGGGATCTCGGGCAGGCGTTCCGCCTCGTGGCGACGATGGGCGGCTACCTGAACCGCAGCAACGACGGGCCGCCCGGCGCGGAGATCGCATGGAACGGACAGGCCGCGCTGTCGTTCACCGCGTGGATGCTCGGCCACAGCATCGATGCCGGGGAAGACAGCGAAGTGCGGAAGCAGATCAGCTAGCCAGACAATACTTATGGGTAATGAGCAGGGCGGGGCAGCGAACGCTGATCATCGTCGACGACGTCGCAGACTCGTTCGACTACAAGAACAAGTATGCGATCATCCAGTATCAGACGTCCTGACATCGGATGGGATTTCCTACAATGAAAATGATGCCTCTTTCCCGGTGGTCCGTGCGGCTTCGGGCAGTTCGCAGACCATGCGCAGGCCGGTTCCCGGGAAGATCGTGCCGGTCCGGCCGAGCTCGTCGAGCAGCCCGGCGATGGCCGCGTCGCCGGCGTTGCCGGCGGTCCCGAGGATGCGCACCCGCAGGATGCCGCTCTCCGGTTCGGGGATGATGTCCGCCTCCGACCTGAACAGCTCCGCGAGGGGACGCCGCGGACGCTGCCTGACGCCCTGGGCCTGCGCGACGGGGGGCATCATCCTGGTCTCCGCCCGGCAGGCGATCATCCGGATCAGGTCGAGGAGCAGCCTTTCGCGGGAGGGCAGCGCGTCGAGCATCTCGCCCTCTCCGAGTTCCGCGACCCTGACGTGCCCGGGCACCTCCCTGCGCTGCAGCTTGAGCGCCTCGCGCTCGGCGTCGAGCGTCCCGATCTCCGCCTTGAGCCTTTCGGCGGACCTGGCGGCCGCGGCCGAGGGCGCGCCCCGGAGCAGGTCCGCGGCGCGGTTGCGCAGCGTGCCGAGCCTGTTCCGCAGGCGGCCGATCCGGCGTTCCAGCTCGCGCCGGGCCGGGTTGACGACGCGCGCGTCGGGATCCGGGTCGGCCAGGCCGTGGACCGGAAGCCCGTCCAGGTTGAACTCCCCGCGCATGTGCTTGAAGAAGCTCTCCTGCGCCCAGCGCGAGAACAGCGCGCCCGCGGCCCGCTCCATCGGCACGCCGAAGTCCGTGGCCGCGAGCGGAACCTGCCGGCCGGTGTCAGGAAGGCGGCGGATCTGGCGCACCTCCGGCCCGTCCTTCAGGCGGATCCGCCTCTCGGCGAGGCGCGCTCCGGCGGCCCGGACGCCGCCGGGGCCGCGGATCGGCGTCTCGACGGCGCGGAACTCCTCCTCCGGCCAGTCCTCGCCCTTGAAGCCCTTGTGCCAGGCGATCACCGCGATGCCGCGGCGGGCGAGGCGCCTGAACAGCGCCGGGCTCCATCCCTCCCGGTCGAAGACCAGCGTCAGCGCCGGTCGCGCGGATGCATCGGCCGCCAGATCGGGGGCGTCCGGCCCCGGCAGGCCCAGCCGCTCCAGCGCCGGAAGCACGTCGCGCTCCAGGGCCTTCGCCATGCCGGGGTCGAGGTCCTTGTGCAGGCACAAGAGCGGCCTGCCGCCGAGCGCGTTGACCCGGCAGCTCGTCGAGGCCGGCAGGCAGAGCTTCTGCCGCGACACGAAGTGCTTCGGAAGCCGTCCCTTCCGGCCGGCGCAGACCTTCACGTGCCCGTCCACCGAGAGCGTGGCGACCGTGTCGCCGCCGTCGGCCATCCAGTCCCGCGCCAGCGCGTCCTGCCAGCCCTTCACGCGCCGCTCGTCCGCCGCGAGCGCCCGGATCTTGCGCCGCAGCGTCCTGGCCTCCGGGCAGCGGTCCAGCCCCGGGACCGCGCCCCATTCCCCCGGCGCCTCGTGGCGCAGCGCCTCGGGGTTGCGGACCCTCGCCATGAACAGGAACGCGAGCAGGAGAAGCGTGCTCGTCAGCCCGCAGCATCCCTTCGGCAGCGCCAGGAACCTGTCCGCGTGCTGCAGGAGCCCCTCCTCCAGCAGCGCCGGCAGCGCGGCCAGGACGCCGCCGCAGGCCACCGCCGACAGCGGCTCGTCGAAGCGCGGCCGCGCCTCATCCATCGCCCCCGCCGAGGCCGCGACGCGGCCCGCGCTGTCGCGGGCGGCCCGGCCCATCGGCGCCTCCCGGTCGCGCCGGTCGCGGGCGCTGCGGCCGAGCGGGTCGCGGGCGTCGGTCCCCGCCGGATCCGTCTCCGCCGAAGCCTCCTCCGTCTCGCCGGCCTCCGCCTCCTCCGTCCCGGCGTCCGGACAGGCGATGAAGCCCTTCCGGCAGTTGTGGCAGAGCGTCGCGGGCGCGATCCCGAGTTCCCGCGCAACCGCGGCAATCCGCATTCCCGAGGCCAGGAGACGCTCCGCCTCCGCCGCCGTCTCGCCGGCGATGGCGCTCGTGCCGCGCCCCTTCCGCGGCTCGCGGAACGCCGCCTCGCCCCTGTCCCGGAGCTTCCTGGCCGCCCGCTGGACCGTCGCGCGTCCGACGCCGAACGCGTCCTGCAGGTCCTTCCGGGGGATGCCGTGCCTTGCGAACCTGGCGATCCGCAGCAGCATCGCCGGGCGGTCGCTCTCGTCGTGGCAGTCGAAGGGCTCGAGGTTGGAGAAGCAGGCGGTCCGTCCGTCGCCGGACGCGAAGGAGAAGCAGGAGGCGCCGATCCGGACGGCGTCTGCGGGGTTCATGGCAAGGGTGTTCATGCGAGCGGAATCCCGAAAACAGGCATCAAGTCATGTTGCAGTGCCTTCAGCCATGCCGTCAGGCGAAAGGGACGGGAAAACCGTTGATTTTCCTGAAAAAAGCGCAGCCCGCGCCGTCAGATCGCAATCCCGAGGTCAGGACGTCTGAGTATCTCAAGGAGATCGCGGAGGACGAGAACTTCCGGCAGGTCATCCTCACCCACAACTTCGACTTTTTCAGGACGGTTCAGAGCCGCTTCGTCGACTACAAGTCGTGCTTCATGGTCGCCAGGAAAGAAGGCGGCATCGAGATCAACAAGGCGGTGGGGATCAAGAACATCTTCGTCAATGACTGGAAAGTTCACTTTGGAAGCGAACCGAGAAAGCGGATTGCCTCAATACCATTCATGAGAAACTTGGTGGAGTTCACGAAGGGCGCAGACGATCCTGATTACGCGAAGCTGACTTCCCTGCTCCATGTGAAGGATGGTACAGCAGCCATTTCGGACAGCGATCTCTTCGGCATCTATCAGGGGATTTTCGGCGCGTCGCCGGCGAATGCAGATCCTTCTGGGGGCACCGTGCTTGACCTCGTCTATCAGGAAGCGGACGGCTGCCTGCAAGACGGCGATGCGGCCAACTTCGAAAACAAGATCGTTCTCTCGATCGCCACTCGCCTGCGTGCGGAGCAGTACATGCTTGGACGAATCAACGACTCCGATCTGCCGGGACAGATTGACGGAAATCAGACCACGAAGCTTCTGGAGCGTTTCAGCAAGGACTTTCCCGGTGACCCCACAATTCAGATCATGGATCAAGTGGTGCTCATGACCCCGGAGAACATCCACCTGAACTCATTCATGTACGAGCCTATCCTCGACATGTCGGACGAGCACCTCCGCAAGATCTACGGCAAAGTCAAGATGCTTTGAAAGGCTCCTCGGGGCGATTTTGTCATGGTCCGCCGCTCAATTGCTCAGCACCAAATGTGAGTTCCCGGATCGTCCCATGATCTGGCGGCGTAAAGTTCCAGAATTTATGCGTGGGCTGTCGCCGCTGTTCTGCCCGTGCACCAATCCCTGCGGTCACTTCGAGCTGGATCTCGACGAGCGCATCGACATCGAGCGGAAGTCTGCATGGGCGTCACTTTGGGTGTAGTCATGATGACGGTCCGGATGAACGCTGAATCGCCGCATTCCGGTGTTCACTCAGGGTCGTTTCCGACATGGTGAACACCAAGCGCCGGAGGCATGCCCAAAATGAACACTTCGACGGCCCGCATCGGCTATGCCAGGGTTTCGACCTCGGACCAGAACCACGCGGCCCAGGTCGCGGCGCTCGAGGCTGCTGGCTGCACCATGATCCGGACCGAGACCGGCAGCGGCACCAGCCTCGAGAACCGGCCCGAACTCGGGATCATCCTCGACTTCATCCATCCGGGCGAGACTTTGGTCGTCACGCGCATCGACCGTCTGGCGCGCTCGATGAAGGATCTCCAGGTCATCGTCGCGAAGCTCCGTGAGAGAGGCGCCAACATCGCCGCGACCGAGCAACCAGTGGACACCTCGACCGCTGCCGGCAAGGCGTTCTTCGACATGCTTGGCGTCTTTGCCGAGTTCGAAACCAACCTGCGCCGCGAGCGGCAGGCCGAAGGAATCGTCGCGGCGAGGCGGAGGGGTGTCTATCGCGGACGGCCTCCGACGATCGACATGGATGAAACAAGGGCCAGAATTGCCTGAAGGGCAGTCGCCGACCAGGATCGCGCGCGAGAGGGGGATCTCGCGCGGAACCGTCTACAAGACCAAGGGCAAGGATGAAGAGCACGGCCAGGCCGCTCAAGGTCCCTCGGAAGTCCGGGAAAACCCCGTCCCGTAGGTGTCACGAACACCGCGATTTGTTCGCTGTGTGTTCTTCAAGATGTCCATATATGGTATCTTCGGTCCGTTTAGGTCTTTATAGAGAGACCACCGCAAAGTGCGGGGCAGTTGAGCGGCCACGCAGGATTCAGGCGCTGCTTTCATGCGTTGTCCTGTGACGCGGCCATGGCCCAATCGTGACATCACAGACCAAACTCAGCAACTGCCCCGCACTTTGCGGTGCTCTCCGAGGAAGAGCGAAGCGGCTCCACATTTTTTGCAACAGTGCCCGCGCTCGCGGCACCTGACTGGGCCTTTCGTTTGATCACACGCCGTCCCAGGTGGTGCAGTCCATTCTGGTAGGCGTGGCGTTCCGGGCCACAGAAATGGTCGAGGTCATGCATGGCGCCGTGTCGAAAGCGTGAAATTCGGGCTAATCAGGCAACCGGCAGGTGTCACCGCGCCAACAGGATCCTGTCGGCAATCTCTACAAATCCGTGAGAACCACGGCTGCTAGTCACCCAGGTTGGCGCCGAGGGCAGGCTCGATTCGAATTCCCAGACATTAGCGACACCGACCGAGTTCTCAAAGTAGCCAAACATAGGGCTGTCATTCGGAGAGTCGCCCACAAAAACAAGCCTCTCGTTTTCCGCCTCCACGGATATCCCGAAATCGTTTTGCAGGAATTTGCGCGACATCGTAAGTTTGTCGAAGTCGCCAAACCAGCCGTTCACATGGATCGACGACACCTTGGCAACAGCGCCATGTTCCTGAAATATGTCGACAACCCTTGCAACATCCGATGAAATGACGGGGGGAACGTCTTCGCAGAAATCGATGGCCAGATCGGATTCGCGATAGGGTTGGTCAGCAGAAATTGCAACGCCCGGAACCTCAGCCAGAACCTGCGCCTGGATCGCTTCCAGTTTTTTCCAATCCTCAGCACGCTCATCCGCGGTTTTGAAATATGTCCTGTACATTTTTCGATCAGTGTTGCTGTAGCGAAAGCTGAACGCGCCATTTTCGCCAACTACGCCATCAACCGGCCACTGCCGCGCAATCAGATCGCACCACCCAGCCGGACGCCCTGTCACTGGAATCACGATAACACCGGCCCGCTTGAGATTCTCCATCGCCTTATAGGAACAGGCCGGAAGCCGCCCATCGTCAGTCAGAGTATCGTCAATATCGCTGAGAACTGCGCGCACCGAGCGCAGTGCCTCTCGCGGGAATTCGGAAATCGGGCGCATCATTGCTCCATGCCTCGGACAATCACCTCGAGAACACCGGCGGAGGCGGCAATATCGAGGCAGGTAAAGCGATCGCGGATCAGACGAGATTTGCGGACAGCGCGGCTGTAGAATGCGGCCGGTACGCCGATATCTTGGGGTTTTGTCGGTGCCTTCACAGCCTCCAGAGTGCTGCGGATCTCGGTCAACGGACGCATGACCTGATCAAGCTGCCCGCAAACGTCCGGCCAGTTGGCCGTAAGTCGCACATTGGCCTCTGCCGCTTCGTCGCTGCTGAGCATTTTGTCCCGGAATGAACTCCAGCACGACTGGCCAAGTTCTTCGCCGAATTCAGCGACCAGATCCTGTTCGGTTTCCGTGTTCGCTTGGATGACCGGGGCAGAGCCATTTCGGTAAAGGCTTTCCTGCAGGGAGGAACAGGTCAGCGTCGTTACCGAAATGTGCTCTCCGTGGTAGCTGAGCGGCCAGTCGGCATCGCCCAGCATATCGATGAAATGGCTGATCAGATGTTCGCTCTGGCTTGCCGGATAGGAGCCCCCACAGATCGTCATCCCAAGGCCGGAAAACACAAGGGTTCTGGCCAATACCCTGATTGCATCGGTGTCGCCCTCGATCAACGCAGCGGCGCCGGCAACGAGCGTGTCCTCTTCGTCGCGCAGGAGCATGAACGGCGCCTCGCGATATGGGGTGCCGAGAATCAGATGTGCCGCCAGCCAGTCGGTCTGGGCGGTGGAACGGCAGATCGAATCGCCGAAGCCGGACGCAATCAGCCGGTGCGGCGCCCCGGCCAGAACGTCGAGATCCAGAAAAACGCCCCTGGCTGCAGTCGCTGACAGGGATTTCTTGTGACCATGTTCGGTTATCGCGGCGTTGACGGATGTGTATCCATTCATCGACGGTGCGGTCCCGAAAACCGCAAACGGCAATCCCAGCTGATGGGACACGTATTTTCCAAGATCGCAGATCGTGCCCGATCCGACCGAGACAATCCCGGAAACGGCGGGATTCGTTGAAATTTGGGCCCGGATCAGGTCGACCGTTTCCATATCCGGATGCGGCAATGTCGGCAGCACAAATTCACTGACTGTGAACTGGCTTGAGAGATTCTCGACGACCTCTGCTCCCATAGCATTTCGGGTCTCGGGATCGCTGATGACGAAAATATGGCTTCCCAAATCAAGGGAAGCTACCAAGTCACTCGCATTTTTCGCCAAAGCGCGATCAATAACAATCGAACGCGTGGGAACGCTCAGAATTCCCGATCCGTCGGGGTCGGAAAGGCGCCCGGAAAGCAGTCGGTCCAGCAGATCAGTCATTTGTCCTCCAGATCGCCGCGGTGTTGTGGCCTCAGCACTGAAAACAAAGACAGATACGCCTGATATGCTGCTATATAGGTCGGCGCGTTTTTCGGATCGGGTTCGAAACGCCGGGTTTCGTACCCCAGGAACGGCGAAATTCCCGAGAAATCATCAAAGGCCCGGCAGGCCACGGCCCCAAGAGCGGCTGCCCTGATAGACGAGGCGTCCTTGGTCGCCGATACGTCCACCGGCAGGCCCGACACGTCAGCGCGGACCTGCGCCCAGAGAGGGCTGGCAGCGCCTCCTCCGACCAGCACAATCCGCTCGAGTTCAAGCCCCAGTTCGGTCAGCCTGATCTGCACATCGTGCATCGCAAAGGCCGTCCCTTCGACGATCGCCCGTGCCAGATGGCGCGCACCATGCGGCGCCGACAATCCGGAAAAACACGCGCGCATATCCGTTATCCATTCGGGTGCCATTGACCCGGTCAAGGCAGGCAGGAAAAAAACACCATCCGATCCCGGGGGCGCTATTGCCGCCAGTTCGGTGAGCGTTTGCACATTGTCTAGGTTTAGGAGGCGGACAGCCCACTCCAGCGCACCGCCGCAAAGCCCTCCGGGATTTTCGACGAAATACTTACCACCCAGAAACCGATGCGTTTCAACGAGTGCGCGCCGGTCGACAACGGGTTCCCTGCTCAGCGCGCCGACGACTTCGGCCGTTCCGATCTGACAAAGCAAAGTGCCCGGCTGCAACAGCCCAACGCCGATGGCATTGCTGAAATCATCCCCGGTTCCGACCGCAACCGGAATTCCCTGTGGCAGACCAGTCAGTTCGGCCCCCAATCGGTTGAGCGTGCCGGCGGGCTCCTCCATCCCCGCGGTTTCGGGCAAGGAGTCCTCACGGACGCCAAAGGCGGCACACAGTTCCGGATCATATGCACCGGCCTCTATGTCATAGAGCAAGGTGGTAGATGCCAGCGCGTGATCCATTTTCCGGCTGCCGGTCAGGTGACCACCGGCGCCAATTCCCCTGACCGCCTCTGCGGGGCAGTCGGCCATGGTCAATGCCCTGGCGATGGCCGGCCTCAGGGCAGCCAGCCAATCGCCGGGGTCCTGCTGAGCCTTGCCTCCGGGAGCGAATGCGTAGGTCAATGGTTCCGCCCCCTGGCCTGCGATCGTGAACCTGTTATCAAACAGAGCCGCCTCCAGCGACTGCGTCCCGATATCCAGCCCGAGAAACACCGGGATTTCAGCGGGGGTTACGCGGCATTCGATTTCGCGCCGACGGCGGCACAATCGTCGAGTGCGGCCTTGAGCTGAGACTGGATCGCCCCCTTGCGCGGTGCATAAGACCCATTGAAGATCGCGGTGCCGATAGTGAAGGCATCCGCCCCGGCGTCGGCGATGGCACTGATCCTTTCGACACTGTCCACTGAACCGGCAACGATCAGATACCCACTGCCCAATCCCCGGCGGGCTGCCCGCACCAGAGCGACCGGGTCGGCCTCGGTTCCGCGATAGGCGAGGATGTCACATCCTGCGCACCCGATTTGCATGAAACCGCGGCAATGCCCTTCGACGTCAGCCTCGCTGCCACCCAGTTCTGTCGGGCGCCCGACCGGAAATCCCGGGAAGGGAAAATAGGTAGTGTCCGTCCCTTTTACGATTTCCATAATCTCTTCGACCTGGGTTCCGCCCAGCAGGCGCTGCACGCCAAGTTCGACGGCCGTTTTGGCCGACGCGATCGCGTCCTCGTCGGTTGTCGAAACCACTTCCATGTACGATATCGCGCCCGATGAATTGATTGCGTCGGTCAGCGATTTTTGCGTCGCCTTATCGACCCCGACATCCTTGAAGCCAACATGGGTCAGACCAACGGCTAAAATCGCCTCATACAGTTCTAGGCAGTCCTCGACGGTCTGGTCGTCCTTGGTGAGCATGAAGATAAAATCCATTCTGATCTCCATATCGACATCATCGTTGCGGTGGCATCTGGACTACTCTCTTTTTGTGGTAAGGTCAACATTTGTTGTTGAAGTTCACGAGACTTATGCTCTAAGTTCCAACAAAAAAACAAAATCCCATGGGCGAAGCTGTTCAGTTGTTAAGCTGAAGTTCTGAAGCGGGTAAGAGATTTATTGAATCGTATCAATAGGATACGTGGATCGGGACTGTCACGGTCTGCCTGCAAACGGCGAATCCGACCGGATCCGCCGTCACATGGCTGCGATGTCCTTCAGCAGATCGAGCGCCCTCTCCTGGCCGGCATCGGGCCGGGTCGTCACCTCGACCTCGGCCTCCGGCCCGTCGCCTGCGCCCGGAATCCGGTGCGTCGAGCGCACGATGGTCGACAGGCTGTCGAGAAGCGTCCGGAAGCTGTGGGCGCCGCTGCCGTCCGGCAGGGTGTGGGCATGAACCTTGGTCAGCGTCTTCTCCGAGCGCCTGGCGGGCAGGACCGGATCCCCGGTCTCGTCGGGTTCGGTGTCGGTATGGCACAGGGGGGCCCATGCCTTCCGCATGTGCCATTCGACGAGACAGGCGAGCATGCAGATGAGGAAATGGGCGCGGACCCGGTGCGCGAGGCGGTGGAATATCGGCCGGACCTGGAGGTCGCCGGCTTGAGGCATCGGAATGCGCGCTCCACGCGGGTCAGGGCCTTGCATCCCCTGACGCATTCCTCGGCGTCCATGTCGTCGTCGCCGAGCGAGGTGCGGATGACGCATATGCCGTCGAGGGCGGCCTCGGCCTCGATGGAGTCCCGGTCGCGGCTGAAGCCGAAGCCGGTCGCGGCGATGTCGAGGCGGAAGTGCTTCTTCATCTTCTTCGTGTTGATGACCTCGCCGACGGCGAGGCCGATGTCGGCCTCGCCCTCGAGGGTTCCGCCCTCGACGCGCGCGGCGATCTTCGCGAGCGCCTTTTCGGTGGCCTCGAGCAGCTCCTGCCGGACGCGGGCGCGGTGCCCGGCGAGGCGGGGATTGCGGCAGGCGACGAGGCGTTCGCCGGGGAAGTCCGGATGGTCGCGGATCTCGAACAGCGTCTGCTCGTGTTCGGGGTCCTGGAAACGGTCGGGACGGCCCTGGCGGGCGAGCTTGCGGATGGTCCGGCTCTTGAGGGCGGTGATCCAGTCGGCGCCGCCGCGTTCACGCAGGGCCGCGATGGCGGCCTTGACGATCATGCCGCGGTCCCCGACCATCACCACCCGGGAGAAGCCGTAGCGGCGCTGCAGGCGGTCGAGCTCGGGCAGGAGGGTCTCCTTGTCGGTGATGTTTCCCGGATGGACCGAGACCGCGACCGGGCGCCCGTCGCGGTCGCAGAGGAGGCCGAAGTTGATCTGCGGGAGGCCCCGCTTGCGGTCGCGGCTGCAGCCGAAGCGCGCGAGCGGACAGTGGCTTCCCTCGTGCCAGGTCGAGGACAGGTCCCGGAGAACGAGATCGCCTTCCGCGATCCAGCGCCGCGCCAGGCGTCCCTGGATGCCCTCCTGCCGCTCGTCGAGCCAGTCCATCGCCGCGCAGAGGTCCTCGGGCGCGACGTCGTCGGCGATGGCGAACTCCTCGGGCAGGGTGGCGTTCCGCCACCATCGGCTGGTGGCGAGCTTGGAGTTCGGCCTGAGGATGCGGCCGGCGACCATGGCGAGGACAAGGTCGCGTTCCGGGCACCGCTCGCGGGCGACGAGGCGGGGAAGGCCGATGGCGTTCATGGCCGTCTGCCGCCTGCACCGCCCCGTGGTGGCGGGATCGGACCGGGTCCCCGAGCGCGTCGCCGGCCTCCGCATGCCGCTTTCCCGCCAGCGCGCCGCGCAGCAGGGGGATCACGTGCGGCGGCAGGTGCGAGAGATTGGCGAGGGTCCGCTTCTGCACCCGGTTGTCGTGGTCGCGGCAGCTCTGTCGGAGGAGGACGGAAGTGTATGTCTTTCCGTTCTGGTGTTTCTTGAGGACGGAGACATGCATTCCTGCGGATTTGGGCATGGCGGGACCCTGACGTGCCTACAGTTTCGGGCCGACCATGGGGCATCATTGCTATAGTGTCAAGAGGAAATCGGGCATTTCGGGCAATTTGTTCCATATTCCGTGGGAAGGCTGCCGGTGAGGTCTATGGCTTGATGGGATCAGTCGTGCCTACAGGAATCCGTTTCGCGACGCATCCCGGGTTCACAACCCCCTGTAAAAAAGGAATAAATTGGAAAACCTGCGCCGAAAAAAGCTAGAACTTCAGGTTAAGGAAACCAAAACTCGGAAGGCGTCGGGAGCATAACGCCTGCAGGTGCCACAATTGGCCAAGCCTTCTCGTAGACGCGCAAAGCAGCGCCCAGCGCGGCGCGTGAACCAAGGAAAGCAGACCCCTGGCCAAAGCGGCAGCAGGGTCGTGGTCGAAAGGAAACAGATGTGGCTGCAGATAACCAAAAGGTCATATGCGATTTGTTCATTGTCGGCGGCGGCGTGAATGGTTGCGGAATCGCGCGTGACGCGGCGGGTCGTGGGCTATCGGTCGAACTGGCGGAAATGAACGACCTGGCTTCCGCAACCTCCTCGGCCTCGACCAAGCTGTTTCACGGCGGATTGCGGTATCTGGAGTATTTCAAATTCCGGCTGGTGCGCGAGGCGTTGATCGAACGCGAAACACTGCTGCGCGCCATGCCCCATATCAGCAGGCCGATGCGCTTCGTGCTGCCCTATCACATGGAAATGCGGTTCGAGAACACCACCCCCACTTCGCGACTTCTCAGCGGTGTGATGCCGTGGATGAAGGGGCGGCGCCCCGCCTGGCTGATCAGGTTGGGCCTGTTTCTTTACGATCACCTTGGAGGGCGGAAAATTCTGCCGGGAACGTCGACGCTGGATTTGCGTCGTGATCCCGCCGGCACATCCTTGCAGGATCGATTTCTCAGGGCTTACGAGTACTCGGACTGCTGGGTCGATGATGCCCGTCTGGTGGTCCTGAACGCCCGCGATGCCCAACGGCGGGGCGCAAAAATCCGCACCCGCACGAAGGTTGTTTCCGCCAGAGAGATCGGATCGCTTTGGTGTATCACGACCGAAAACACCGAAACCGGAGAGCAGCAGGATACCTATGCTCACTGTCTGATCAATGCCGCGGGACCCTGGGTCGGTGACGTCATCACCAGCGCGATGCGAACTGATTCGAAAGAGTGCGTCCGACTGGTACGAGGGTCACACATCGTGACCAAGAGGCTCTTTGACCATGACAAGGCCTATTTCTTTCAAGGAGAAGACGGGCGGATCATCTTTGCAATACCCTACGAGGACAACTTCACGCTGATCGGCACTACGGATGAAGACCACGTGGACCCGTCCAGGCCGCCTGTTTGTACTCGTGAGGAAACGGAATATCTGTGTGCCTTCGTATCGAAGTATTTTCAGACCCCCATAAAGCCGGAAGACGTGGTCTGGAGTTATTCCGGCGTGCGCCCGCTCTACGACGACGGCGCCGGATCGGCCGCGGCAGCTACGAGGGACTATGTATTGAAGCTCGACCACTCGCAGGGCGTGCCCGTTCTGAACGTATTCGGCGGCAAAATTACAACCTACCGCATGCTGGCCGAGCACGCCCTGCGCAAGATCGCCGAATCCTTTCCGCAAATGGCCGAAGCCTGGACGGCGGGCGTACCTTTGCCCGGCGGGGATTTTCCGGTGCAGGATGTCCCAGATTTGAAATCGCAACTGATGACAGAATTCAGTTTTCTTGACGAAGCATGGGCGAATCGGCTGATCAGAACCTATGGCACCGAAGCACAATCCATCCTACACGGCACCCGTACCAAAGGAGATCTAGGCGAGGAATTCGGTGCCACGCTCACAGAGAGGGAAGTTCACTGGCTGATGGAGCACGAATTCGCGCAAACGGCCGAGGACGTGATTTGGCGGCGCACCAAACTGGGGCTCCGATTGAGCAAAGATCAGACAGAAAACCTTGCGCGGTTCATCTGCAAGACCCGCGCGAAAGACGCGCCACCAAAGCCCGGGCAATCGGCCAAACTGCACAATCTTCGTGGGGCTGAATGCACCGGGTCGGGATAGTGTTTGGCCTCTTAGCTTGACTCCTGTTGGATCATAGACTGGCGCCCTTAGCACAATTTCGTGGTAGAACGACCGCCCGACCTGAATTCGGAACGTCCGCTGAGTGGTCTGAGAAAGCGTTTCGCCAGTGCCGACTTCGATGAGCCTCAACGCCAGATGCTTGCCAGTCCGTGCACAAACCGCACCAGAGGTTGTCAGACCGACAATTCTGTCACCCTCCCAGATTGGCTCGTCGTGCAGCAACAGCGGCGAGCCCGTGGCTTCCAGCAGAACCAGCCGCCTCTTCAGGTCTTCCGATTTCTGGACCTGGCGCAGGTCGCGGGGGTCGACCTCGTCGAGGCGCTCGCGCATCCGCGTGTCCGAGGGCGACTTCCCCACGCCGAAGAGCGAGCGGAGGTTGCGCGCCCGGATCGGATCCTCGCCGCCGCGCACCTGCCGGTCGAACTGGAGCAGGGACGGGATCTTGAGCGAGAACACCGCCAGCCCCGACATCAGGCAGTCGGAAAGGCTGAAGTCGCGGGAACGGACGGGATCGGGGACGCGGTCGAAGCATTCGCGCATCACGCGAAGCATGCCAGGCATCGACAGATGCCTGCGAATGGGGTTTCCGGACCCCCGTGCCACTCTGAAGTGCAACACCAGAAGTGGTGGCGACCTGCGTCCTTCGGCGCAGGATGTTGCAAATCGGCCAGATGGCGGCGACAGTCCCTGTGTAGAAGCATGGAGACTGTCATGCCGAGCGGCTACCACCACCTGACCCATGGCGAACGATGCCAGATATACGCGCTGAGGAAAAGCGGACTGTCCGACTTGGCCATTGCCCGGCAGATCGGCCGGGACCGGACGACTGTCTGGCGCGAGATCCGGCGCAACGGCGGCGGGCGCGGCTACAGGCACAGGCAGGCGCAGGGCAAGGCCTCGGCGCGGCGCAGCGCCGCCTCGTCCGTTGCCAGGAAGATGACCCGGGAGCGGTGGCGCGCGGTGGAGGACAGGCTTGCGGAGGGCTGGAGCCCGGAGCAGATCGCCGGCCGCTTCCGCAAGGAGGGCATCCCGATGGCGGGCCGGGAGTGGATCTACCAGCACGTCCGCGCCGACCGGAAGGCCGGGGGCCGGCTCTACCTGTTCCTGCGCCGCCGCGGGAAGAAGCCGGACCGGAAGGGCGGGCGCCACTCGGGCCGGGGCCGCATCCCGGACCGCACGGACATCTCCGAGCGCCCGGAGATCGTGGAGGCGAAGGAGCGGATCGGCGGCTGGGAGGCGGACACGATCATCGGCAAGGGCCACAGCGGCGCGCTGGTGTCGCTGGTGGACCGGGCGTCGAAATACACGCTTCTTCAGAGGGTTGGGCGGAGGACGGCGGCCGCGGTCGGTGCCGCGCTGCTCGAGATGCTGCTGCCGCTCGCCGCCCTGGTCCGCACGATCACCGCGGACAACGGCAAGGAGTTCGCGGGGCACGCCCTGGTGGCGCAGGCGCTCGGGGCCGGGTTCTTCTTCGCGACGCCGTACCATTCCTGGGAACGGGGCCTGAACGAGCACACGAACGGCCTGGTGCGAGGGTACTTTTCCAAGGACACGGACTCGGGAAGATCACAGACGCGCAGGTGAAGGCGGTCCAGGACCGGCTGAACGGGCGTCCGAGGAAGGCGCTCGGATACATGACCCCGGCCGAGGCGTTCCGGAAGGCGCGGCCTCCCTGACCGAAGCCGTCCCGGACCGTCCTGCGGAGGGACCGGTCCGGCGAGAGAAAGGGGCGTCTGCGGCTTGCGCCGTCCGGAGAGCGCGGCTACGCTGCGTTTCGACGGGACTTCAGCCGCCTCGGGCCCCGATCTCCGGTGCCCCGGGGCCTGGATTCGCCATCACAGGGCCATCTTCTGCGCCCGAGCTGCGCGCTCGCTGCGGAAATGGCCGGTGTTGCACTTCGGAGTGGAAGTGGGGCCATCAAACAATCTGACAACCCCACCATCAGTTTGCGTGCAGGCGCTCAGCAGGCTGCTTCGAGCGCGTCCTTCGTGATGTGGTGCAGAAGCGCAGTTAGCTTCTCCTTCGGTTTCCTCGTGGCTGCCTGCCGTATCCGCAATGGCATTTTGTTAGTCGTGCGGAATTTTCGTTCTGATTTTCGTCCGGACGCAGGGCTCTGATTCACTGGTCTTTATCTGCGGTGCGGAATTTCGGGTTTCCCGGGGTTGACACCCGTCCCCGGCCATGGCATGTCATGCTTGGATCGGACCGTCTGTCAGGAGCTTTCAGCCATGGACCCGCGAATCGCTGCCCTCAAGTCCACCACCTCGTATGTTCCGAGAACCGGAAACGAACCAAGGGGTGGCTGTGGAAAATTTTGGCGCGGGTTCCTGTGGACTTCCCACCTGTTGTAAAGTTGTTTCAGCGGGTTTTGTGCCCGCTCCATCGCTCATGCCGGGCTGGCATTCCGTGGACGGCCCGGATCGAATTCCGTCTGGTTCGTCAACATGGCACAAGCGACAGCGATCAGCCTGTCGGCCACGCTCCGGAGAGCACGGGCGTGACCGTGGCCCCTGGCCCGTAGCGCGGCGTATTTCGCCTGGCAAACGGGATCCCTCTGTACGGCTTTGCCGGCCCAGTGACAGACTGCATGCTGCAGGCGCTTGTGCGCGGCGAGCCGACGTTTGACGATCAGGCTCTTTCCTGAGCGTCGTGTCACCGGTGCGACACCGCACAGGCATCGCAATGCGTGACAGTCCCTGCGCATCAGAGGTTCATGAGCCTCGGTCAGCAGCGTGGCGGGGACAGTTCTGCCGACACCGGGAAGTGATGCCAGGATTGCCACGTCACGCTGCGGGACCACCCCCGGGTTTGATTCCGGATTTTCCTGGGCCTCTGCCACGGCCGCCGTCAACCGCTCCATCTGGCGATGTGCGTTCGACAGTTCGTCGTTGACGAGCTGGAGCCTCTTGATGATGACCTCGATGTGGGCGACAGCGGCCTCTGTGGTTCCGGGCGCCACGGCGATGGCCGGCTCACGCAGGCGGTCAAGGACATCCTGGGCGCTGACGGTGCGCACACGCCGGCGCTTGAGAAGCTTCTCAACCGTAGCGAGACGGAGGCGCCGGGCCTTGGCGGGCGTTGGTGCCAGCGTCCACAGTTCGGGCACCCAGGCCTTGGTCAGGTCGCTCTCGACCTTGAAGAACTGTGGAAAACAGCGCCAGATCTGCTGTCTCTGACGGTTGACGAGGCGGGTTCGTTCACCGGTCAGTTCGTTGGCGATGCGGGTCCATTCACGAAGCTGGACCACTTCCGGCGTGTCCGGCGCGAGCCTGCGAAAGAAGCGGCTGTCCGTGCGCAGTGCATCCGCCAGGGTGAGGGCGTCACGGCTGTCGTCCTTGGCACCGGCCGGAGAGTGGCGGTCCCGGAAACGGTCGAGTTGTTTCGGGTTGAGCGAATGGACGGCGAAGCCGCGCTCCATCATCGCCTCGACCACGGGTCCGTGCGGAACCTCGATGGCAACACCAATGGTGTCAGCCTTGGCGCCGGTCCGGGTCAAGATCCAGTTGGCCAACGCACTCAGGCCGGTGCCGCCATGCTTGAAGCTCCGGTTGCCCGGAAGCGTGCCGTTGATGTCGACAATGGCTGCCTGGTGATCGCAGGACCCCCAGTCGATGCCGACGAGGAATTTGATATCTGGCATGTGTTCTGCTCCCTGTATGAACTGCGCTCCCCTTTCTGTCGGACCGCCACGATGCGAACCGTTTCCTGTACTGGCACTCGAGGCGCGAACTTCCCACTGGGTCTCCATCGCGGCCAACGATCGGGGCACGGGTCCACAGGAGGTGCTCAAGGCACGGGAAAACCAAGGTTGCTCCCGATCGATTGGCCCAACTCGTCCTTGCGGACGAAACCCTGAAATTGAAAGGGTGTCGGGGATTTTTTCTGCCCCGGTTTCCCCTCCGCGCTCCGCGCTCCGGGGAAACCGGGGCAGCTGCGGGGCGGTGATCATCAGGCCTCGACACAGGTACAGGAAAACCCGCCTCCTGCCTCCCGCCGCCTCCACGGTTCATTCCCGGTTCGGGACCGCCGCCGCCAGGCCTGGCGGCGGCGGAGCGGGGCCTGGCCCCGCAGGACGGGTCGGACCGGAAGCACCATGGATCGCGCAAGCGGATCCGTGCGGAAGCGTGGTCGGCCCGCCCTCCCTTCAGCCTCCCGGGTCCTGGATGGATGCCTGGGTTCGAGAACCGGATCATCGCGAGGATGGGAGCGGGAGACATGACCATCGCAGCCGCCGGCATTGACGCGGGCAGGAAGACGCCGGACATCCACCTGAACGGCAGGGATCACGCCGCCGCCAACGACGCGGACGGCTTCCGCAAGGTCGCCGGCGTCCCGAGGGACGGCGGGGCGGAGAGGGTCGTCATGGAGGCCGCGGGGCGGATGCACCGGGCGCTCCGCCAGTCGCCGCGCGACCGGGGCTTCGCGGTCCTGGCGGGCAGTCCCCGCCAGTCCCGGGACTTCGCGAAGGCCGCCGGCGACATGGCGAAGACCGGCAAGGTCGGCGCCAGGGTGCTGGCCGCCTTCGGCGCCGCGTTCCCGGCCAGGCCGCCGACGGCGCCGGCCGAGGCGGCGATCGACCGGCTCCGCGACATGCTGGTGCTGCGGGAGAGGCTCGTCGACCAGCGCGTGCAGCTGAAGGCGGTCTTCGACGAGGTCGGCGATCCCGACCCGGACGGGCCCGTCCCGAAGGTCCTCTCGGAGATCGAGGCCGGCGTCCGCCGGCACGACCGGCGGATCGCGGAGACGGTCGCAGGCGCGGAGGAGCTTGCCGGGAGCCGCGACATCCTGATGTCGATCCCGGGCATCGGCCCCGTCACGGCGGCGGCCCTGATCGCCTGGACGGGCGAGCTCGGCGCCATCGGCAGCCGCCAGGCCGCGGCCCTGATCGGCGTCGCGCCCTTCGCCCGCGACAGCGGAACCCTGAAGGGCGCGCGCCGCGTCGCCGGCGGACGGAGGCGGCCGAGGGACGTCCCGTGCATGGCGGCGATGGCGGCCTGCCAGTTCAATCCCGAGATGGCGGAACTCCACGCCCGGCTCGTGGCGCGCGGAAAGCACCACAAGGTCGCCGTGACCGCGGTGATGCGGAGGACGGTCGCGGCCGCGAACGCCCTGCTGCGCGACCGGCGCATGTGGGAGGACCGGACGGCCGCGGCCGCCGGCTGACGCCCGCGCGGGCCGCGTCCCGCGGCGGTCCGCCGGGCCCGGAACGAATCAATGGACCGGTCGCGTCCCTGCGACCGGCGGGTTCCCGCTTGCCCGGACGGTCGCCCGGATGCGGACAGGACTGTGGACAGGGTGTGGAAAACCCGGACAGGGATCCCCGGAAACCGCCGAAAAACGCCGAATCCGGCCTTGACCCGAAACATGGATGCTTCCTCGGCCGGCGCTTCACGCGGCGCCAGATCGCCGACATCCAGGAGACCGTCGGGCTGTTCCCGAACGACAGCCGCAACGAGCTGTCGAAGACCATCTGCGAGCACCTGGACTGGACCACGCCGAAGGGCGACTACCGCGTCGCGGCGGGCCTGCGGCTTCTCGAGCACCTGGAGGAATGCGGGATCCTGACCCTTCCGGAGAAGCGCGACACCGCGGCGAAGTCGGCGCGCGGGCCGATCGTCCGCGTGCGGGCCTCCGACCCGCAGCCCGAGATCGCCTGCGGTCTCGAGGCCCTGGAGCCCCTGTCGCTGGAGGAGGCGGCGTCTCCGGAGGACGTGGCGCTGTGGAAGGCGCTCGTCGACCGCTACCACTATCTCGGATGCCCGCGGCCCTTCGGGCCGTCCGTCCGCTGGTTCGTCCGCGACCGCCGCGGGCTCGCGGTGCTGCTGTTCGAGGCCGGCGCGGACGCTCCGGTCCGGGACGAGTGGATCGGGTGGAGCGCGGCCGACCGCGACCGCCGGCTGCACCTCGCGGTGTCGAACAGCCGCTTCCTGGTGGTGCCATGGGTCCGCGTCGACAACCTTGCGTCGAAGGCGCTGTCGATGGCGCTGCGCCAACTGTCCGGCAGATGGGAGGAGCGGCACGCCTGCCGCCCGGTCCTGTGCGAGACCTTCGTCGACCCGACCCGCTTCGACGGCGCCTGCTGCAGGGCCGCCGGCTGGCAGCGGATCGGCATGACCGCCGGCAAGCGCAGCGGGCGCGGCGCCAAGCCGGCCAAGGAGATCCTGGTCAGGGCGCTCGACCCGGAGTTCCGCAGGATCCTGAAGGGAGAGGCGAAACCGAAGCCGAAGCGCCGCGACAGGCCTCCCGCCTCCGACGGCCGCTTCGTCGCGATGTGGTCCCGGGTCGCCGACGCGGCCGCCGGCATCGCCGCCCGCCACGACCGGGAACGGATGCAGAGACGCAGGGTGCCGGACAGCCTCGTCGTCATGCTGTTCGTCTTCCGCCTGGTGCTGGCGCGCGGACAGAAAGGCTGCGCCACCGTGACGGCCGAACTCTGGGAGCAGTGCCGGCGGTCCGGCATCGCGCTGCCGCAGCCGCAGCCGGTCGCCGCCTCCTCGATCCGCAAGGCCCGCGCCCGGGTGCACGAGGACCTGTTCCGGGACCTGCACCGCGAGATCCTCCGCACGGCATCCACGACCCGAACTGGAACGGACACCGGACCTTCGCCGTCGACGGCTCCAAGCCGACCCTGCCGCGCCCGCTCGTCGATGCCGGATATCCGCTCCCGAACGACGGCGCCCGCCACCCGCAGGGCCTGCTGTCCTGCCTGTACAGGCTCGACAGCCGCATGCCCGTCGACTTCCTCCTCGCGTCCGACGCCGACGAGCGCGCCGCCGCGCTCGCCCGTCCCGACGCGCTCTCCCCCGGCGACGTCGTGGCCTTCGACCGGGGATGCCTCTCCTTCGTCATGCTGCACGCCATGACCGTGCGCGGCCTGCATCCGGTGTTCCGCATCCAGCGCAGCTCCGCCGCCGCCTTCAACAGCTTCCGCGACGGCGACCGCGACGACGCCCGCATCAGGATCACCCCGGGAAAGGAGGCCCTGCGCAAGCTGCGGGCCGCAGGCTTCGCAACCCCGGTCCCTCCGGTCGTCCTGCGCATGGTCCGCTACGATATCGCGGGCGAGCGATGCGCGCTCGCCACGACCCTCGACGACCCGGACCGGTACAGCGTGGCGGACCTCTCGGAGCTGTATCACGGACGCTGGTCGATCGAGGAGCCGTGCAAGGTCTCGAAGCAGACCATCGCGGTGGACGGGTTCCACGGCAGGACCGAACGCGGCGTCCGCCAGGAACCCTGCGCCCATTTCAACCTCATCGCCATGGCACGCCTGTTCTCCAGCCAGGGCGA
The DNA here is from genome assembly GCA_963662815.2 of uncultured Amylibacter sp. Classification (GTDB taxonomy): domain Bacteria; phylum Pseudomonadota; class Alphaproteobacteria; order Rhodobacterales; family Rhodobacteraceae; genus JAPPHA01. The sequence goes on along the minus strand of CAXXWA010000005.1, from coordinate 257,766 downwards.
CAGCATCCTCGACGACATGCACGAAGGCGACCTGCCGAAGAGGCGGACGAACTTCTCCAACGCGCTGGCCATGCTCGCAATCAACCTCGAGGAGATGATCCTGGCCCAGACCGCGGCCCTGGCCGACGCCGTCGGGCGCATGGCGGAATCCATCCTCGCGGTCAGGGCGCGGCTGCGGCCGGGACGGTCGTTCCCGCGCCGCTCGATGAAACCCGTCGGAAAGCGGGGCCGCAAGCGAGAGCAGACCGCGTAGCCCGAAACCCGCCGTCCGGACCGGAAAGGGGCACGGCAGCCCCGAACCGCTCGCGCAGCCTTAAGGAAACGACGCCGAAACGTTAAGGAAATGCCATTGGGCGAACGGGAGGGCGGGCCGACCACGCTGTCGAACGGATCCGCGAATGCGATCCATGGCGTTATCGGTCCGGCCCGCCCTGCGGGGCTTGCCCCGCACCGCCGCCGCCAGGCCAGGCGGCGGCGGTCCCGACACCGGGAATGAACCGGTGAGGCGGCGGGAGGCAGGAGGCGGGTTTTCCACAGGAATCCGCGCCAAGCTTTTCCACAGCCACACCTTGGTTCGTTTCCGATTCCCGGAACATGCGAGGGTGATCGACCTTCCCGCCGGCCACGAGCGGCGGCGCTTCGGCGACGGCGACGGCTGGCGGGCCCGTCCGGAGGCGCTGGGCATTGCCGGGATGACGGTGTCGCCGGACCCTGTCAGGATCGCCACGGAGGGCGCCCTCTGGGGAACGATCCGCGATGCGGGACGCATTGCCGGAACCGTGATCCCGGTCGACGACGCCGGGCAGTTCAACGTCGGCGACCTCCACGCGCTCTGCTGGTTCCACGCCGAGCGGAACATCGCCAAGCTGAACGGAAGCGCCCCATGCCAGCATGAACGGGTCGACAAGGTGCTTGACAGGGTATGGAGGCTCTACCGCAGCCTCTGCCGCTACCGGAAGCGTCCCACTCCGCTTCGCAAGCTCGTCATGCAGCGGCGGTTCGACCGGATCTTCGGCACGGCCGCCGGCTGCGCCAGCCTTCGACCGGCTGCTCGAAAGGCTGGCGGCGAACCGGGACGAGCTCCTGCGCGTGCTCGGACCGTCCGGAGACGCCGCTCAACGCCAACAGGGTCGAGAACGACATCCGGGACCACGTCACGCCGGCGCAAGGTCTCGTTCGGGACGCGGAGCGATGCCGGGCGGACGGCGCGCGATGCCTGCATCGGAGCGAAGAAGACCTGCAGGAAGCTCGGCGTGCCGTGCCGGGACTGTCTGAGAAACCGCCTCGGCGTTTTCCGGCGCTCCCGAAGTGCCGAGGCTTGCCGACCTAGTCAGGCAGCGCGCCGCGGCCTGACACGCCCCCTCGGGCCCGGCGGCAATTCCCGGAAAGTTGCCCCTATCTACAAGCGCCGGCGTGTGCCACTCTGTCAGCGCAACACCGGATGTCCTTGACCGCCTGCGTGAGCCGGCCATCGCCGTGGCGCCCGGAACCACAGAGGCCGCTGTCGCCCACATCGAGGTCATCATCAAGAGGCTCCAGCTGTCAACGCCGAACGGTCGAACGCACATCGACCAGATGGAGCGGTTGACGGCGGCCGTGGCAGAGGCCCAGGAAAATCCGGAATCCGAACCCGGGGGTGGCCCGCAGCGTGACGTGGCAATCCTGGCATCACTTCCCGGTGTCGCGCAGAACTGTCCGGCGCCACGCTGCTGACCGAGGCTCATGAACCTCTGATGCGCAGGGACCATCACGCATTGCGATGCCTGGCGGTGTCGCACGCGGCGTGACACGACGCTCAGGAAAGAGCCTGATCGTCAAACGTCGGCTCGCCGCGCACAAGCGCCTGCGGAGCATGGAGTCTGGACACTGGCCGGCCGCCGTACAGAGGGCATCCCGTTTGCCAGGCGAAATACCAGCCGCGCTACGGGCCAGGGGCCACGGTCACGCCCGTGCTCTCCGGAGCGTGGCCGACAGGCTGATCGCTGTCGCTTGTGCCATGTTGACGAACCAGACGGAATTCGCATCCCGGGCCGTCCACGGAATGCCAGCGTCCGGCATGAGCGATGGAGCGGGCACAAAACCCGCTGAAACAACTTTACTGGGAAGTCGGACAGGAATCCGCGCCAAGCTTTTCCACAGCCACACGCTTGGTTCGTTTCCGATTCCCGGAACATGCGAGGGTGATCGACCTTCCCGCCGGCCACGAGCGGCGGCGCTTCGGCGACGGCGACGGCTGGCGGGCCGCGTCCGGAGGCGCTGGGCATTGCTCGAGATGACGGTGTCGCCGGACCCTGTCAGGATCGCCACGGAGGGCGCCCTCTGGGGAACGATCTGCGATGCGGGACGCATTGCCGGAACCGTGATCCTGAGCGGACGCCGGGCAGTTCAACGTCGGCGACCTCCACGCGCTCTGCTGGTTCCACGCCGAGCGGAACATCGCCAAGCTGAACGGAAGCGCCCCGTACCAGCATGAACGGGTCGACGGGGTGCTTGAGGTGTGGAAGCCCTGCCGCAGCCTCTGCCGCTACAGGAAGCGTCCCACTCCGAGGTCGCAAGCCGTCATGCAGCGGCGGTTCGAACCGCGATCTTCGGCACGGCCGCCGGCTACGCCAGCCGGCAGACCGGCTGCTCGAAAGGCTGGCGGCGATCCGGGACGAGCTCCTGCGCGTGCCCGGCGCGTTCCGGAGGGACGCCGCTCGAACGCCAACAGGGCCGGGAACGACATCCGGGACCACGCCGACCTCGGCGCAAGGTCTCGTTCGGGACGGCGGAGCGATGCCGGGCGGACGGCGCGCGATGCCTGCATCGGAGCGAAGAAGACCTGCAGGAAGCTCGGCGTGCGTGCCGGGACTGCCTGAGAAACCGCCTCGGCGTAGCCGGCGCGCCCGACGTGCCGAGGCTTGCCGACCTAGTCAGGCAGCGCGCCGCGGCCTGACACGCCCCCTCGGGCCCGGCGGCAATTCCCGAAAGTTGAAGTTTTACATTGATTTTCTTTAAGTCATTGATTTTACTGGTGCTGCCGGAGAGATTTGAACTCTCGACCTCTCCCTTACCAAGGGAGTGCTCTGCCCCTGAGCTACGGCAGCTTGACCAGCTACTGTTTAGCGCAACCCCGACTTGAGGCAAGCACAATCTGGACGTGAAGCCGATGCAGGACGACTCAAGACCCTTCTGAAGGCCATTCGTTTTGGCGGCAAACTGGACGATTGCGGGACACCACGTTAGGAACGTGCGATGACAGATCGAAAGGCGTCCGCGCCGGATTCGGAACCAATCGGAAACCGGGCCGGCGACAAAAGGCAGGAACGATTGCGCCGGCAGCTCAGGGCGAACCTGAAGCGGCGCAAGGAACAGGCAAGGCTCAGGAAGTCCGGGCAGGGAAATGCCGGCAAAACGGACAGGACACCGTAACGAAAGGGCAACGGCATGGATTCCATCAGGGTCGTGGGCAATGGTCCCCTCAGGGGCAGAATAGAGATTGCGGGAGCGAAGAACGCCTGCCTTGCGCTGATGCCGGCGGCGCTCCTGACGGAGGACGTCCTAACGTTGACCAATGCGCCGAGGCTCTCGGACATACGGACCATGTCCAGTCTTCTCGAGTCGCTCGGAGTCGTGGTCGACAAGTCCGACGAGGATAGGACTCTCGCCATACATGCGAAGCGGATCACCTGCCATACTGCGCAATATGACATCGTCAGGAAGATGCGCGCCTCCTTCCTGGTGCTCGGACCGATGCTCGCGCGCTGCGGCGAATCCGTTGTCTCTCTTCCCGGCGGCTGCGCAATCGGCGCGCGGCCCGTCGACCTGCATCTCAGGGGACTAGGGGCGCTCGGCGCGACGCTGGAACTCTATGACGGATACATTCACGCTCGGGCGGACCGCGGTCTGCGCGGCGCGGAGTTCGAGTTTCCCTTCGTTTCCGTGGGCGCGACGGAAAATCTTCTAATGGCGGCGACTCTGGCGCGCGGTACGACGGTGCTCAGGAACGCTGCACTCGAACCCGAAATCATCGATCTTGCAAACTGCCTCAGGCGCATGGGCGCAAAAATTTCGGGTGACGGAACGCCGACCATCGTCGTCGACGGCGTGGACCGGCTGCGCGGAACCACACACAGGGTCGTGGCCGACCGCATCGAACTCGGGACCTATATGCTGGCGCCCGCGATCGCGGGCGGCGACGTGGAACTGGTCGGCGGGCGTCGCAACCTGCTCGAGGCGGTCTGCAGGAAACTGGAAGCCGCCGGCGTGTCCGTGGAGGAAACCGGCAACGGGCTGCGGGTTTCCCGAACGAACGGCGGAATCCGGTCGGTCGACCTAGTCACCGCGCCTTTCCCCGGCTTCCCGACCGATCTGCAAGCCCAGATGATGGCGCTTCTCTGCCTGGCTGACAATACCTCAGTTCTGAAGGAGACCATCTTCGAGAACCGCTTCATGCATGCTCCCGAACTGATGCGCATGGGGGCAGACATCGACGTGCAGGGAGGCACGGCAACCGTAAGGGGAGTCGAATCCCTCAAGGGCGCGCCGGTCATGGCGACGGACATTCGCGCATCCGTCTCGCTCATTCTCGCGGCGCTTGCGGCGAAGGGCGAAACCGTCATCAGCCGCGTCTACCATCTCGACCGAGGCTACGAGAAGGTCGAGGAAAAGCTGTCATCCTGCGGCGCCATCGTCGACAGGCTGCCCGGCTGATGGCGAAGGAGCGTTCGATCTGGAACCCGGGGGGACGGCCTCTCAGCCTGATGGCAGTCGACGCGGAGGATCTCCAGGTCATGTCCGCAATGCTCCAGGACGCCGTCCTCGCAGTGCGCGACATGACGTGGCATGCGGGGCAGCGCCGCTTCGCAATGCTCTCCAACCGGTTTCGCTGGGAAGCGGGGAACTTCGGAGCACGCAGGAAACGCATCGCGGAACGCACGCGCTCACTGCTCGTGGCCGATGGCGTCCTCGGTGTTTCCTCGCGCGGCATCGACCTTTCGGAACGGGACCGAGTCCTTTCGCTGCTGGCGATCGAATTCGAGGAAGGCGAAAAACCGGGCGGCGTGCTCGTTGCACGAATGGCGGGCGACGGCGCCGTTCGACTCGATGTCGAGTGCCTGGACGTCACGCTCAGGGACGTGACGCGTCCGTACTCCGCTCCCTCGGGATCGGTCCCAGTACACGATCTTGCCTGATGGCTGCATTCCTCGATACATCGGACCACAGGTTCGAGGCAGCGTTCAACGAGTTCCTTGAGCTGGATCGCGCCGCGATTTCGCAGGTCGACGAAGAAGTCGCAGCAATCGTCGACGCCGTTCGAACACGCGGCGACGCCGCCCTTCTCGAGTATACTGCGACGCTTGACCGCCTTAATCTCGACGCGGACGGGCTGGCGTTTAGGGAGTCCGAGATAAGGTCCGAGATCTCGGACATTCCTCCCGAACAGCGCGAAGCCCTGGAACTTGCCGCCGGGCGCATCGAAAACTTTCACCGGCGGCAAATGCCGGACGATGCCCGCTGGACAGATTCCGCAGGGGCGGAACTCGGATGGCGCTGGACGCCGGTCGAACGGGTCGGGCTCTATGTTCCGGGCGGATCCGCGGCCTATCCGTCGACGGTCCTCATGAACGGAATTCCGGCGCGCGTCGCCGGCGTCGACGAACTGGTGATGACGGTGCCGACTCCGCGAGGGGCGGTGAGTCCCCTCGTGCTCCTGGCCGCGAAACTGTGCGGCGTGGGCAGGATCTACAGGATCGGGGGCGCCCAGGCGATCGCGGCTCTTGCATTCGGCACGGAGACGGTTCGACCCGTCGACAAGATCACCGGGCCCGGAAACTCGTACGTCGCGGCTGCCAAGCGGCAGGTCTACGGGCGCGTGGGCATCGACTTGATTGCCGGGCCCTCGGAAATTCTCGTCATTGCCGATGGCGACAACGAACCCGAATGGATGGCGCGCGATCTGCTGAGTCAGGCAGAACACGACTGTGATGCCCGCGCCGTGCTGATCACCACCGACCGGGAGTTCGGAAAGGCGGTTGCCGGTGCGGTCGAGAAGCAGCTATCCTGCCTGGCCCGGGAACGGACGGCGGCGCGAAGCTGGGAACGATTCGGCGCCGTGATCGTGGCGAAGAACCTGGACGAGGCGGCGGCGCTCTCTGACAGGATCGCGCCCGAACACCTGGCGCTCGCAGTGTCCGACCCAGACGGCCTCAGCAGGAAGATCAGGCATGCAGGCGCTATCTTCCTGGGGTCCTGGACTCCCGAGGCCATCGGTGACTACGTCGCGGGCCCGAACCATGTGCTTCCCACGTCGCGAACGGCCCGGTTCTCTTCAGGGCTATCGGTGCTGGACTTCCTCAAGCGCACGACCATCTCGCGGATGACGCCAGCGGCGCTTGCGGCCGTAGGTCCCGCTGCCGTTACGCTTGCGAACGCGGAATCCTTGCAGGCGCATGCGCTGTCGGTGCAGGCGCGCCTCGCCCGCATAAACGCTGACGCGAATGCCTGAGCTGTCAAGGATCACCCGGATACAACTGGATGATTCCGGCCTGCCCGCGCCAACGCCGGAGGTCGAACAGGAACGCCGCGTCGCGATATTCGATCTTCTCGAAGACAACAGTTTCGGTCTCGTGGCGCGCGGCAGCCGCTCGCCTCCCGACGGTCCGTACCAACTGCATCTTTCGGTTTCGGAAGGACGACTGGTCTTCCGCGTGACGACGGAGGACGGAAGGGCTGCCGCCGAGTTTCATCTCGCCCTTTCACCATTTCGACAGGTCATCAAGGACTACTTTCAGATTTGCGGAGCATACTTCGACGCGGTGAAGAGATTGCCGCCCGCCCGGATCGAAGCAATCGACATGGGTCGCCGCGGCATACATGACGAGGGAAGCCGGTTGCTGATGGAGCGTCTCGAAGGCAAGGTCGAGACCGACCCGGCCACCGCGCGCCGACTGTTCACGCTGCTCTGCGTGCTGCACTTCAAGGGGTAGGCGGTGGGCGGATGGCATCCACCCTACCCTCTTCAGTCCTCTTTTGCTGCGATCAGAATTCCATTCGCTCCCCGATGGCCGAGGGCCTTCTGAAGAAAATTCACGGAACCAGGATCTTCGTGCAGTCCGCCGGCGTCCGCGGCGGCGCCGAGATCGACGGATTCGCGGTCGCGGTCTGCAGGGAGGTCGGAATCGAACTCACGAGACACAAGACAAGGTCATTCGACGACCTGGAGGACTGGGGCGACGATCTGGACAGCTACGATCTCGTGGTCGCACTCTCACCGGCATCGCAGCGCCGGGCTCTCGAGTACACGCGCTACTTCGCGCTCGAGGTTGAATACTGGCCGACGCTTGATCCCGCCGGGCTTGGCGAGAATCGGGAGGAACGGCTCAAGTCTTACCGGCTTGTGCGAGACCAGATAGAGACGAACATCCTTCGCAGATTCCCGGTCACTGCCTGATCGGGCGAAACACGGAGCCCCCTTCCCTGTTTTCGCTTGAATTTCGATTCAAACGAGGCCATTGAACCAACCGGGCCAAGCGCCCGAATGACAGGAACGGCAACTGGAGGCGGCATGGCCAAGGAAGAGCTTCTCGAATTCGACGGCGTCGTTGTCGAGCTTCTGCCAAACGCGACGTTTCGAGTTAAGCTGGAAAACGGCCATGAAATCATCGCGCATACTGCCGGAAAGATGCGGAAAAGCCGGATCCGGGTCTTGGCCGGAGACAGGGTCAAGGTCGAGATGACAACCTATGACCTCACCAAGGGGCGCATCAACTACCGCTACAAGTAGGTCGATGCGGTTCATCCTCGGGTCTGCGAGCCCCCGAAGACTGCAGCTTCTCTCACAAATCGGCGTCGTTCCGGACGAGGTTCGGTCGATAGGCATCGCAGAGGATCCGGCGAAGGGCGAACTCCCGCGCGATCTCGCGCGGCGCCTGGCGCGCAGCAAGGCGACCGCAATTGCGGTTTCCGGGAACGAACTCGTCCTATCTGCGGATACCGTCGTCGCTCTCGGCCGGCGCGTCCTCGGCAAGCCGATGGACCCGGCAGAGGCGGACAAGTTTCTATGCTTGCTGTCCGGTCGGCGGCATCGCGTCATCACGGCGGTCGTGCTCAGGAATTCCGAACGCCTGTGGCTGCGGGACGTCGTGACGGTCGTCCGCATGAAGTCACTTTCCGGATCGGAGAGGCGTGCGTATGTCCGTTCCGGAGAATGGCGGGACAAGGCCGGGGGCTACGCGATTCAGGGTCTGGCGGCCGCGTTCGTTCAGCGCATCAACGGTTCGTATTCGAATGTTGTCGGGCTTCCCCTTTCCGAAACCGCCGGGTTGCTTGCGGGTGCGGGCTATCCGGTCGCGGCAGCCTGGCCGCGGCAGGCATGAGGCGCGGCCGCATAATCGTCCACGAAAGGGCCGGAGGCCGGAAATTCGCGGCGCTTGTCGTCGACGGCAGGCTCGAAGACCTTTTGATCGGCCGCACGAACGCAGAAGACCCCGCCCCGGGAGCAATCTACCATGCGCGCGTATTGCGGTGCCTTGCTGCATCCGGCGGCGCGTTCGTGGATCTCGGCAGCGGGGGGCCGGGTTACCTGCGGACCGCTTCCGGAGCCGGCGCGGGCGACAGTCTCGCGGTCCAGGTCAAGACTCTGCCGGAACCCGGGAAGGCGCCGGTGGTCACCACGCGTCTTGCGATCAGAAGCAGGTTCGCCATTGTCACGCCGGGGAAGCCGGGCATCGGGTTTTCCGCCAAGCTGGCCTGGAGCCAGAAGCGTCGGCGTCGCCTTCGGGCCCTTGCCGAAGAGCGCCTCGGAGACAGTCTCGACCGGTTCGGAGTGATCTTTCGCACGGCGTGCGACCATGCGGAATTCGAAGCGATCGGCGGCGATCTCGCTTGCACCCTTGATCTGGCCGAACAGGCCCTTGCCCGTTCGCCTACCGGCGAACCCGGGCTTCGGCTTCCGGCACCGGACGCGGATGCGCTCGCGCGGACCGAATGGTCAGCATCCGAACCCGATGATGTACTGGACTGCGCGGGAAGTTTCGAAACCCTCGGCATCTGGGACATGATTTCCGCCCTTCGCCAGCCCATCGTGGAACTTCCGGCCGATTCCCCGGGAACCCGGCAAGGCGCATCGGGGGCGACCCTGGTCATTGAACCTACCCGCGCCCTTGTTGCCGTAGACGTCAATACCGGAGATCGGTTCTCCAAAGACGCCGGAAAACTGGCAAACCTCGAGGCCGCTCGTGAACTGCCGCGCCAGCTTCGCCTTCGCGGGCTCGGCGGGCAAGTCGTGATCGACTTCGCGCCGATGCCCGGCCGTCAGAGACAGGAGATCGAACGGATGCTCGAATCGGCGTTTCGCGCCGACCCGGTCGACACGACCCTGGCCGGCTGGACACCGCTGGGCAACTTCGAGCTCCGAAGAATGCGGGCGCGCATTCCGCTTGCCTCGGTCGCAATCGATCAACTGCCGACAACGACGTGACCGGTTCGGAAGTGAAGGAAAGGACGGATCGGAGCCGCAAGCGCACGGTCAAGCGGTGACGAACTCGTTCTGCACCCACATGGCCAACTTTCCGGATTGCTGACGGCAACGCCCGGCGCGCCATTGCGAACCGCCGATCGAGAGGCGCGCTGGCGGATTTGCTCGATCACGCCAACTGGCGGATTCCGGCATCGGCTTCCAGCAGCCGGGACTTCCTGTTGGGCTGAGCCTTTGGCTCACGCGCTGGCTCCAGAACCAAATTCATGCATTGCATGCAAATCCGCTCGACCGCCGCCGTACTTACCGCGAAACTGCTGGCGACGGCGGCATCGCTGCGTCCGCCGTCATCGCGGTTCCGGTTCGCCGGAAAAAGGTTGTCGGACCACTGTCGCCGCTCCAACGATCCCTTCGCGCCGTCCGCGACTTCCCGCAACCGGGACCGTTTGCTCTCCTCGATCCGGACTCGGCAGGTCTTCGTGCCGATCGGGTTCATGGCCTGCCGGCTCGTACAGCCTTCCGGGAACGGAAAATGTCGCCGAGACAACGCCCATGATCGCCGCCAGACCCAGAAAGCGCATCGTAACTGTCGTTGCGGCAAACATTCAGGTGTCGCGATGCGCAGTAAGACAGGCGGGCGCCAATGCAGGGCACTATCAATTCAATGGTGGCCCTGGCCCTGGCCTTGCCTGTTCCAGATCGGCTCCTGTCGGTCATGCGTCGCGCTGTCGCGCCCAAGCGGGTGGCGCGGGCTTGGGAGCAAGAATTCGGTAGGGCCGCTTACTTGTCCGGAAGGCGATGAAGTATTTGCTGGAGAGTGCTTTCGATTGCATCCAACCGCTCGCCCTGAGCGGCCAGTTGCTCGCCCTGAGCGGCCAGCCTCTGCTCTATCCCGTTCACTTATACCAAAACCGGGAAATAATCACACACCCAGCGAAGCGTTCTGGACGGGTTGAGCCGTCGGTGTGGTGACCAATTTTGCCCAGCTTCGCTTGCCGAGCGAAGCGATCCGGCCTGGCGTGCGGGCGAAGTCATTCCAGACCTCCTCGACCCTGTCTTTCACGACCTCGGCTGTGGCGAAGACCTGGTTGGCAAAATTGCCCTGCTTGAGGAACTGGAACACGGTCTCGACCGGGTTCAGTTCCGGACTGTACGGCGGCAGACGCAACAGCGACACGTTGTCCGGCATCTCCAGGCTCTTCGAACGATGCCATCCGGCGCCGTCGAGAACCACCAGCGCGTGGCGGCCCTGAGGCACGGCGGCGGCGATGTCGACAAGATGGCGGTTCATCTCATCGGTGTTCGCCTTGTCGCAAACATGGCCGGCCGACATGCCGCTTTCCGGGCAGATCGCGCTGAACAGGTAGCAATACCCGTAGCGATGGTCCCTCGGCACCCGGGGACGGCTTCCCCGGCGCGCCCACACCCGGGTCAGCATCCCCTTTTGGCCGAGGCGCGCTTCGTCCTGGAACCACACGTCCACGCTGGCCGGGTCCGTGCCCTCCGGCAGCGATGCGGTCGCAACGGCACTGAAACCGCTGCGGAATTCCTCCTGAGCATCCGGATCGGCCTTGGGATGAAGCGGCCGCGGCGAAAGACGACGGAAACCCAGCGCCCGCATCAGGCAGCGAACCGCCTCCCGGGACATCACGATGTCGAAGAAGTGCCTGATCCTGTTCCTGACCAACCCGACCGTCCATGCCGGAACGCCGTCCTGCGGGCCGTTCTCGAGCCAGCGCCCGACCTCGGCGCGCTGGACCTCGCTCAGCATCGACGGGCGCCCGCGGCCCGGCCTGCTCTTCAGGCCGGCCGGCCCCTCGGCATTGTACCGGTTGATCCAGTCGCACAGCGTCTGCCTGTCGACCTTCGCACGCCGCGCAATCTCCCCGCGGCCCCCCGCGCCTTCCATCACCCGCGCAATCGCCTCCAGGCGTCGCGCCTCCGCCCGGCTCTTGCACTTTCGGGCCAATGCCCTAATCTCTTCCGCCGTGTGGTCGGTGTTCGTGATCTCGATGCCAGCCGGCATGGCTTCCTCCTGTGAATGTTTGCACGACAACCACAAGATACAGGAAGCTGGCACCGGCCGCACCCCGCATGATGTTCTTGTTTTGTTCATGAGTCATTAATTTCCGGTTTTGGTATTACATCGCCAGCCAGCCGATGGCGGCCACGAGAAATGCGGCGAAGGCGAGCTTCCAGGGATCGGCACGGCGGAATGCGCTCGCGTGATTGCCTGTAGTGTCCAGAATCGCTTAAGCGGAACTTCACGGACCAAGAAGACGGTTTCGGGACGGCATGACTGCGGTTTCGGCGGAAAACAGGCTGTCACGCTTGTGCAGGCAATTCGCGATCCGGATCCAGTCCAAGCGGCTCGAACGCCCTTGCCTGCAGTTAGGTCGGCTCCGAGGCCAGCAGGAACCGGCTGTCGGGCCGTCCGGGAAGAAAGGCCTGGTTCAGCGTCAGCGTGCCGAGGTCGGCGAGAAGCGTCGCGAAGCTGTGGACCGGCATTCCGTCCTGTGTCTTCTTGTCCGAAGCCTTGGCCTTCTGCGGATGTCGCTCGTCCTCAGCGCCGAGATCCAGTCCAGCCCCGCGGGCTCCAGGTCCTCGCGGATGCGCGCCGTCGCGGGCATGCCCCTGTCGCCCGCGAGCGCCACGCGGTCGATGCCGAAGCGGGAGCGGATCCTGTCCGCCCGGCCCGCCACAGTGGACGGGTCGGACGCGTTCCCGGCGAAGACCTCCACCGCCACCGGGCAGCCGTCCGCCGCGCAGAGCAGGCCGCAGGCGATCTGCATCCTGCCCTTCTTCCCGTCGCGGCTGTGGCCGAAGGCCGCCAGCGGGCAGCACCGTCCCTCCAGCCGAGCTCGAGGAGACATCGTGGATTCAAAAAGAGCGTTTCGCTTTGAGCGGACGATTGCCCGTCCGGCGAAGACACGGGCCTTGCCATGATCTTATATGAACGTTATTTCGAGATTCATGCCGCGGGCCACGATGCAGCAGCGCGCCGAGCGGGTGAACGCCGCCCGCGAACTGATCCAGCACCATTCTCCGGCCGAGGCCACCCGGTTGCTGGCCGAGCGCTTTGCATTGTCGTCGGGGCAGGCCCGCCGCTACGTGCGGGCCACGGTCGAGGAATCTCCGCTCGCTCAGGCCGCGATCAAGGACCCGGTCACGGTGCGCATCCCGCGTCCCTTGCTCGCCCGGCTGCGCATGCGCGCGCGCCGCACCGGGCGCAGCCTGGGCGCATTGATGACGCAGGCGGTCGCGAGCTGGCTGGACAAGACGCCCGACTGAATGCGACCTGTTCGCACGCTCCGGGTCTTCGACCGTGCCGCCCGGGAGCGGCTTTGCGAAGCCTACGAATGCCTGGTCCCCGAACGAAGCTGGTCCACGAGGAGACAAGCGAACGATGCAGCATCCAGCGCCGACAGTGACCGCGACGGTCGCGGCCTGCCTGAGGGTGTCGAGCCAGGCCCAGCGCCAGAGCGAGACGATCGCCAGTCAGCGTGAGGCGGTTCTCGACCATGGCCGCAGCCTCGGCTGGGCGATTCCCGACGACCTCGTGTTCGCCGACGACGGGTTCAGCGGCGCGACCCTTGAGCGTCCGGCGCTCGACGCGTTGCGTGACGGGGTCGCACGCGGCGAGGTCGAGACCGTGCCGGTCTGGTCGATCGACCGGCTGAGCCGCAACTTCGCGCACCAGATCCTGTTGCAGGAGGAGTTCGCCCGCTCCGGCGCGACGACCCGGTGCGTCCAGGAGCCGGACGACGCCACCCCCCACGGGATGCTGCTGCGCCAGATCCTGTCGGTGATCTCCGAATGCGAGCGCACGCAGATCGCCGAGCGCTCGCGCCGCGGCAGGATCCATCGTGCCCGCCAGGGCTCGCTGAACATGCTCGCCCGCGCGCCCTGCGGATACCGCCTGATCCGGAAGACCGAGACATGCGGAGCCCGCTTCGAGATCGACGAGACCGAAGCCCGCGTGGTGCGCCGGATCTTCGATCTCCATGTCCGCGACGGGCTGAAGATGCACCAGACCGCCCGCCGGCTCGACGAGGAGGGCCTGCATCCGCGACATTCGCGGCACTGGCCGATCTCGACCGTGGCGGTCATCCTGAGGAACGAGGCCCGCATCGGCAAGGCGGCCTGCCTGAAGACGACGGGGTCGGGCCAACGCGTCCGGCACAACCGGACCGGCCGGCAGAAGGGCGGCGCCGTCAGGCGCCTGACCGGGCGCGCGGCACGCCCGAAGGAGGACTGGATCGAACTGGCCGTTCCGGCCATCGTGGACCCCGCCCTCTTCGAGCGCGCGCAGCGCCAGCGCGAGGCCAACCGGCGTTTCCCGGGACGAAAGACCGTCGAGCCGACGCTTCTGCAGGGGCTGTGCGTCTGCGTGCATTGCGGCTGCGCCTTGGGACGGAACTCCGGGACGGGCGGCCGCAAGACGCCGCGCCTGCACTGCTGCCGGTGCCAGGGGTCGGAGGGCTGGCGCCATCCGGAGGGAGCCGTGTGCGACAATCCTGCGGTGCGCGCCGACGAGCTCGACGCGGCCGTCTGGACGGAGGTGCCGGCCCTGCTCGAGAACCCGGATCTCGTCCAGGGGGAGATCACGCGCAGGCTGGAAGCCGCGAACGACACGAAAGATGTCCGGCAACGAACCGATTCACTGCAGGGCGAGCTCGCCCGCATCACCACCCGGATGCGGCGTCTGCTCGATGCCTGCCAGGAGGAGGTCATGACCCTTGAGGAACTGCGGGAGAGAAAGATCCCGCTTCAGGCCCGGCAGCGTGCCATCCAGTCGGAGCTGAGGGCCCTGAAGGCTGCGGAACTTGACCGTGGCGCCCGCCTTTCGCTGGCCGAGACGACCGAACGGTTTCTGGGGCGGCTGCGCACAGGGGCAAAGTCCGTTTCTCTTGCCGAACGCCAGCGAATCGTGCGCCTGCTCGTTCGCGAGGTGAGGGTCGGGAAGGACGAGGTCACGATCTGTCATTCCGTTCCGGTGCCGACGTCGCCGCCCCAAGGCTCCGGTCCGTCGGGGAATGATGCCGGCAAGGGCCAGCTTTTGGATTCACGTTGTCGAAACGTCGTGCAGGATCAGCGTGTTCCCGCCCTTCAGGTGCCGGTTGGCCAGGCTCCGCTCGATCCACGGCTGGCGCTTCAGCAGCCAGTCGAGCATGTCGAGCATCTCGTTGCCGGAGACGGGGCCGAGCCCGAGCAGGGCCCCGAGGCTGCTGGTCGCGGTCTCCGGGTCCAGCGCCCGGGCGGTCGCCAGCTTCGATGCGGGGTCGAGGATCCGCGCGGCGACGGCGGCGAGCGCGAGGTCCCGGCTCCGCTCCTTCCTGCGCCCGAGGATGCGCCCGAAGCCGAGCCGCTTCATCGTCCCCAGCACCGCCGCCGCATGGCCGTGGGGCAGGGCCCGGCGGATGGCGACGGCCCTCCGCGGGTCGTCGAGCACGATCCCTCCCTTGAGCACAGCGCGGAACCCCTCGACGACGGCGGGATCGAGATCCGAGAGGTTGGCGACGGTGCGGTGGCGCACGCACCGTCCCTCGCACCATGTCCTTCCGAGGAGGACGGCCGTGGTTCCGTACTGGTTCGGGATCACGTCGATGCGGACGGACGTCCTTCTTCTGCAAGCTGTTTCCTGCCTTCCTGTCCGCTCGTTGCGGTCATTGTCCGGCCATTGCAAGGGTTTCCTTATGTAAGAACAAATCCCGGCACCGGCACGCAGCCGACGGCAGAAAGCCGTTGCGTTTCAGTGCGTTGGACGAAAGAAGGGGCGGACTGTCGGCTGGAAGTTACGCTTAAGCCAGTTTCCGGTCGAACCCGGCCGCCATCAAGGTGTCTAGTTTGGCCACTGGACAGTCTCCATTGTCTGGACTGTTCGTATAATAGCGACGTGCGGCCATGTCACCTGTCGGCGAGAAAGGACCGACTCGGGGCTCGGACGCAGGGCGTGGAAATGCCTCGTGGCTTGGCTACTGTCCCGGTCTTCCTCAGTCCAACGTATCGCGACTGCTTTGTTCGGCCCGGAATCCGAACCGACTGCTCACCGCGGTGTTCGAGTGCAGAGTCTGGCCGAGTTCCGTGCAATCGAACGACTTTGGTGGAGAACTTTCGTCCCCCGAAAGAAACTCGTGTGCCTGTTGGCGAACCCTTTCCCGACGCTCCTGTGGCTGGAAGGAAGAGTGTCCCGTTCCAGTCCGGCCTCAAGGGCAAGAGGGCGAACAAGGATCCACCGACAAGTTCTTGTTTTGCTGCGTCCCCGAATACAGCGTGCGTCGCGGACGGAATCAGGAAAGCAACGTGGCTCGCATCATTAGCAATTCCGTCGACCGATACACAGGCTCGCAGTACCGGGCGGTGCAACAGGAAGCGCAGAATTCCCAAATGAGGCGCACCAAGGTGTCGTGTCGTGTCATCAGGGTCCGCTTCGGAGCGGAATGAAATCAACCAGCCTTTCACGACCTCGCGCGGAGCCGGTCATAGCAGGCGCTCCCGGTGAACGCACGTCTGTTCGGCGAAGTGGAAAACGCGTCTTCACGGTTTCCGGAGCAATTCGAGCCGCGTCAGCGATGCAGCGAGTTTGCTGTTGGACGTGAACATGCAGCAGCTTCCCGGAACCTGCAAGTGCGCAATGTAGCGAAACGCGCCAAAGTGGAACGGAAGGGGGGACACTTTCTGGAGCTTTCGGTTCCGAACGAGCGATCGGCTTGACGGAAGCCCGGAAATGCGGCGCCGCAGGAGGAAACACTTGCAGAAGGCTTAAACAATGCGCGCGCCTTTTGGAGATTCGCCGCGCCTTTCCCTGTCGTGCCTCTACTGCAGCGTTGGGGTCGCTGTTTTCGCCGGGTTGCGACAACGATGCCGCCTACTCCGGGTTGGTCCCAGGCGAGCAGTGCCGGACGCGGGATCCTCCGCCGCCAGGTCCGGGCGGTTATCGTCAGCCCGTTTTCGCAAAGGGTTCTGATCCGGGGTTGGCGCGACAAACTGGCAGGCGCGAGTGCGCGTACTTCGGTTGGTGCCAACCAACCAGCATTCCAACTGGACACGTTCCGGTTCCTGCCCTAGAACGCGCGGGCTGCGGCAAACATCGCCTCAAGCCCGGGTAGCTCAGGGGTAGAGCAGTGGACTGAAAATCCTCGTGTCGGTGGTTCGATTCCGCCCCCGGGCACCAATTTCTTCAGGAAGCGCAATCAATTTCAAACTGTTCGGGCCGCGCGCTCGCTGCGGAAGTGGCCGATGTTGCACTTTGGAGTGGAAATGGGGGAGCCTGGGCAGCCAGATCCCGCATCCCCTCTTCGCGGCCATGTGCGTAGCGCAGGAAAGTCCGCAACGAACCGGCGGCCACCGCCTTGATTCTCCTGCTGGTCACACGGGCAGTTGCATGGCGCAAGAATGTAAGCACGTCAGCAGCGTTTAGCCGGTGTCGGTGGACGAGGAGTTTACTCCTGATCGATCACCCCCAACTGTCGCAAGTACTCCGCCAAACGCATGAGCGACGCGCGCGTGTTCCGTCGTTCAGACCGCATAGGACGCGTCTGAACGTATCGGGCTACATCTTCACATGACAGGCCGGATACCTCGATTTGCTGTTGCTCAAGCCATTCGCTGAAATGAACAACCCGTCGCAAACCATCGCGGATCGTCCTGCGAGAGAACTTCCGGGCGCTCAATGCTTCAGCAAGTCCGTTCAGCCACGGCACCAGTGGTCCGACGGGGGGCTCTTGGAAGACAATTTGGTCGTTGACGCGATACCTCATTGCAGGCTCCTTCTCATCACGGAGTGGTTGATGGAGCCCCAACCATGTCGCAAAGGCGGGAGACCTGTCTGTTTGATTTGTCTACTGGTTCAATCGGATATCGCCCCGTGTTCCTGATTGCGCCACATAGTTCGGTTCGCGAGATAGCAGAGGCTACGTCGCATGCGACGTAGCCTCTACAACACCGGCGCCCGGGTTCAGGAGTTCGCCGACCTTCGGCTTGCCTGAATTCCCATGCCTGGGGAGAGGCGTGACGCGAGGCGGTCATATTTTCTGGATTCTCCCCGGCTCTCATTGGCTTTTTGCTGGCAATAAGTCATATAAACAGTTCGCAGTAGTAATCATAATCGTAAGATCATAATGGAAACCCCGCACGCCGCCCGGCATGGAGGCGACGGAATTCTCGCACCGATCGCCCCCATGATGCGCGTCCGCAGGTGGCGCTCGTGCCTGAAAACAACAGGATCTTGCGCCCAACCACCCGTCAGCCACGTTCCCTTGACATCAACACCGGATCAGGCGGTTGACAGGGAATGCCCATGATGATATTGTGACAATGTGTATTTTGTGCAGCAATGAAGGTTATGAGCATCAGGGACACTTTCCTCAAGCCGCAGAGCCCGGCACAGAGACGATACGAGGCTCTCAGGGCCCGCTATGTCGACGGAATGGACTGCAAGGCCGCAGCTGAAGCCTTCGGTTACAGCGTCGGGTCCTTCCGCAACCTCTGCTCCGCCTTCCGTGCCGATCCCGGCTGGGCCTTCTTCCAGCCGCCCCAGAAGCCGAAGGAGGTGCCGGCACCGGGGATCGCGGTCACACGCGGGCGCCGCAACGACCGCATCCTGGCCCTGCGCCGGGAGCAGAAGATGTCCATCCACCAGATTGTCGATGTTCTCGACGCCGAAGACTGTCCCGCCAGCCTGTCGACCGTGGCCAAGGTGATCCGCGAAGCCGGACTGGCGCGGTTGCCCCGGCGCTCGGCGGCGGTCCTGGCGGACATCGTCGGCCCCGACATCGCGCCGGTTGCCGATCATCGTGCCTTCCGCATCGAGGACGGCGCCTTCCGCACCCGCTTCGGCGGGCTGTTCGTCTTCGCCCCGATGCTGGTGGCCCTCGATCTCGATCGCCTGCTCGAGGAGGCGGCCATGCCGGGGAGCGCCATGATCCCCGCGTCCGCCGCCTGGCGTGCGCTGCTTGCTCTCAAGCTCTGGGGCATCGGTCGGCCCGCGCAGGCCATGGCCGAGGTCTTCGATCCCGGCCTGGCGCTCTTCGCCGGCCTCAATGCCATGCCCAAGCGTTCGACCCTCACCGAGTACAGCACACGGGTCGACCCGCGCCGGCTTCCCGGGCTGATGCGGGCGTGGAACCATGCCATCCGCGACCAGGGCCTGTGTCCCGGCGCCTCCTTCGACCTCGATTTCCACACCATTCCCTACCATGGCGACAAGGCGCTGATCGAGAAGCACTATGTCTCCAAGCGTTCGCGCCGTCAGAACGGGGTTCTCGCCTTCCTCGCCCGCGATGCCGAGGCCCGCGTGTTCTGCTATGCCGACGCCACCATCCGCAAGGATCGCCAGAACGACGCCATCCTCCATTTCGTCGCGGACTACCGCGCGGAGACCGGCGGCCTGCCGGGCGAGCTGGTCTTCGACAGCCGCCTCACCACCCGGGCGAACCTGGCCGAGATCGACAGGCAGGGCATTGCCTTCCTCACCCTGCGCCGGCGCTCGAAGAAAATCATCGCCGCGCTCCGCGCGCGTCCCGAGGCCGACTGGCGCCGCATCCGCCTCGCCAACATCGGCCGCCGCTACCGCACGCCGCGGATCATCGACGAGACCATCCACCTGCCACAGTATCCCGGCGAGATCCGTCAGATCGCCATCACCGGGCTCGGCCACGACGACCCGGTCCTGCTCGTGACCAACCAGATGGAGGCGCGGCCCGCCGACCTCGTCGACCGCTATGCGCGGCGCATGGTCATCGAGAACCAGATCGCCGAAACCATCGACTTCTTCCACATGGATGCGCTCTCCGCTGCCGTGCCCATGCGCATCAACACCGACCTCCAGCTCACCCTCATGGCGAGCGGGCTCTACAGGCTGCTGGCAAACAGGATCGGAAACGGACAGAAGAGCGCGCGGGCACGGACCCTGTTCCGCAGCTTCATCGATGCCACCGCAACCGTCACCATCTCCGAGCATGCCGTCCGCGTCCGCTTCGGGCGGCGGGCGCACAACCCGATGATGATCAACGCCGGTTTCGCCGACACCGAGACCATCGTGCCGTGGCTCGAAGGCCGGGCACTGAAGCTCGAATTCGGACCGTGAAACCCGTCATCCGTCATACCTCCCCCAAGCGTGGGAATTCAGGCTTGGAATTCTCGACTTCGCCAGGAAGCGGGTTCACCTGCACGGCAAGGGGGACAAGTGGCGGGTCTGCCCGTTGTGGGACGAGACCATCGACCTGTTGCGGACCCTCGTCACTGAGGCGGAACCCGACGGGCCGGTGTTCGTGTCCCAGCGGGGGAAGGCGCTGACCCGCTTCGGCATCTACAAGGTCGTCCGTCGGCACGCCAGGGACCTGGAGCTGCACAGGCACGGAGCGCCGCGGACCGCGTCTCCGCACCAGATCCGGCACAGCACCGCCGTCCACCTGCTTGAATCCGAAGTCGAGCCGAACGTGATCCGGAACTGGCTCGGCCATGTCAGCCTGACGACCACCAGCCACTATGCGGAGATCACCGTCGCCATGAAGGAGAAGGCGCTGGCTTGCAGCTCGGCCCCTTTGAATGCCGATGCGGGAGTCCCCAAAAGCCGACATTGGAAGGATGACCGGTCCCTGCTGAACCGGCTCAAGTCGCTGTAGAAGGTCATGTGCCGGGAAACCGGTTCGCCGCTCGCGGATTCAAGGGGTTGCGGGCAGCCCGGCACATAACCGGACTCGGCACATGTCATCTAATATGTGGCATGCCACGCCACGTATTAGACGATCATGCGGCATGGACTGCCGGGAACGGCTAGCGACAGCGGCACCGTGAATCTCCCGAAGCAGACTTGCACCGTTGGCATCGTTATGTCCATAATGGTGTCCAATTCTCGCAATCTTTCCGGGGGGTAGTACAATTCATTCGTCGGTGATCCACGATACGGCAGTTGGAACGGGCGAGGCGGCGTCCGCGCTGAGTCTGCCTGAAGAACTGCTCCTGGTGCTGCTGGACGAAGAGAGGGGTTATTTTCGTCAGGTACCTGGTTGGAACCTGAACTGTGCAATGGTCGGCGCAGCGCTGGGAGAACTGTCGCTGCTCGGTTGCATCGACACCGACCTGGAGGCGCTGACTCTGTTGGATGCAACCGACACAGGTCGTCCGCTGATCGACCCGGTCTTGCGGGAAATCGCGACCGAAACGAAGCCACACGAAGCCCGCTACTGGATTGAGCGGCTTGCTCCACAGTCCGAGTCGATGATCTCCCAAGCGCTGGACGGGCTCGTTCGGCGACAGATTCTCAACGTCCACTCGGGCGGTTTCTATACCTTCAACAAGCGTCATCTGCCTGGACAAACACTGGCAGCAAAAGACCGCATAGCTGGAGAGTTCGTAAAGGCCCAACTGACTAGAATCATATTCACGAACGAGATTCCCGGTCCACGGGAAGTGATTATCACCGGCCTTGTCAATGCCTGCCGCGCATTCCATTTGATGTATCAGGTTGACGAGGAGGTTGAAAAACGGATTCAGTTCGTAAGCCAGATGGACCTGATTGGCCAAGCGATCGCGGCAGCGGTGAGCCAGAGCATCCTCGCGCCGTCGCTTCGCCTGCCCTCGCTGACCAAGCCGATTCCGACCGTGTCCCTGCGTGATCTAGTGTTCAACCGAGAGTTGCGAGAGGGGAGACTGCCGGCAGGGTTTGCAAACTTGGCCGAAAAGTACGGTCCGGTGTTCGAGCTTCGGGTCCCGTTCCGCCAGAACATGATTGTCCTGGCAGGATTGAAGACGAATGAATGGGCCCATCGCATGGGGCGGGTGTTCTTGCGTTCGAAGGAGTACTTCGAGGGCGTCGACAAGGCGTATGGCGTGTCGCGCTCAATGCACTCGATTGACGGTGCCGATCATTTCCGCTTTCGCAAGTCGTTGCATGCCGCCTACTCTCGCAGGACTTTGACCAATCGTCTGGACGAAGTCTATGACTTGGCCCGCACGCACATGGCGGGTTGGGACGTCGGTACCACGATGCCGGTGCAGGTGATGCTGCGGCCATTGGTGAACGCGCAGACATCGCCGCTCCTGGCCAACGTTGACACCCAAGCCGAGATTGTCGATGCGCTCGAATACAAGATACGGGTGCTCAATGTAGGCATCGTCAAGATGTTGCCGCGTTTCATGCTCAAGACCCCGTCGATGCGTCGCCGGGCTAAGGCCACGCAACAGATCATAGACCGTATGCAAAGGACGCATACGGCCGCGCAGCGGGTTGGAATGCATGATGACGTGGTGGATGCGTATCTGGCGCTGCATTCGTCTGATCCCCAATTCCTGCCCGAATCGGACCTGTCGCTGCCGCTAGGGGCGATCTTGATGACCGCCATGTACATGGGCGATCAGCTTGGCTTTGCCCTTTATTGGTTGCTGCAGAATCCCGAGTTGTACGAGCGAGTCACGGCCGAAGCGGACGCGTTGTGGGCGGAGGGCGATCCCAGCGAGGATGACTTCAGTCTAGACCGGATCGACGTGACCCACCGAGTGATGATGGAGGCTCTGCGGATGTCGCCGATCGTGCCCATGTCGTTGCGCACTGTGATGAATACCTGCGTGGTGGAGGGTTATGAACTACCGGTCGGGGCTCAGCTCCTGATAGCGCAGACGGCCACGCATTATTTGGAAGAGGTGTTTCCCGATCCGTCGAAGTTCGACATTGACCGCTACGTGCCCCCGCGAAACGAGCACAGCGGCAGAGGCTACGCGCCCTACGGACTGGGCACGCATTCATGTCTCGGGAGCCGCTGGGCCGACCTGCACCTGGCGATTAACCTTCTGATGCTCACGCATCATTTCAAGATCGAGCTGGCCCGTCCCTACAAGCGGTTGCCGATGGATCCGCTGCCCTCACAGTCGCCCAGCAACAGGCTTAAGTTCAGGCTCGCTGAACAGCGGCACGAAATTCGAGTATGACTTCACTAAGCACGCTCATTCAGCGCCAGGTGGTCCGGTCTGCGATTCGCGAAGTGAGCCTTTCGCCACCCCCAGTGCTACTCTGAAGCGCAGCACCAGCGGTGGTGGTGGCGACCTGCGTCTTTCGGCGCAGGATGTTGCAAATCGGCCAGATGGCGATGATAGTCCCTGTTTTGAAGCAAGGAGACTGTCATGCCGAAGGGCCACCGCCGCCTGAACCATGAAGAGAGATGCCAGATATATGCGCTGAGGAAAAGCGGACTTTCCGATCCGGCCATTGCCCGGCAGCTGGGCCGGGATAGGACGACGGTCTGTCGCGAGATCCGGCGCAACAGCGGCAGCCGCGACCGCCCCAAGGCGAGGCTTGCACCTTCATGAGAGCGCGGCTACGTTCCTGTTCGACGGGACTTCAGCCGCCTCAGGCCCCGATCTCCGGGGTTCAAAGGCTTGTATTCACCATCACCGGGCCATTTTCCGCGCTCGGGCTACGCGCTCTTTCAGGAAATGGCTGGTGTTGCACTTCGGAGTGGAAGTGGGCCTTATGAAATCTTCTGGCGGCGGACAACCTCCCACCGTACGGGTGATCACGGGAGCAAGCGGGCAAGTCGGCGGGGTCCTCGCGCGGGCCTTGGCCGATCGATACGGGCCCGGTCATATCCGCGCGATCTTCCGGGAGCGTCGGGGCACGGCGGCGGATCTGGATATCGCATGGGTCAATGGCGACATCTTGGACAAGGAATCGCTGATTGCCGCTTTCAAGGGCGCAGAGACAGTGTTTCATCTGGCCGCGCTGGTCTCGATCGATTCCGTCAGTGCGCAGGAGTTCCATCGCACGAATGTCGTGGGTACACGCAACGTTGTGGAGGCGACCCTAGCATGTGGTGTACGGCGCCTGGTTCACGTTTCCTCGATCCACGCCTACGACCAACACCCGTTGGACGAAGTTCTCGATGAAAGCCGCGGCCCTGCGGATGGCCCGCACCACGACCCGTACGACCGTTCGAAAGCCGCTGGCGAAGTGGAAGTCCGTCGTGGCATCGACCGGGGCCTCGATGCCGTGATCCTTAATCCAACCAGTATGATCGGTCCCTATGACGGCCGGCCGTCCCCAATGGGGCAGGTCTTTCTCGACCTCTACCGCAGGCGAATCCCCGCGCTGATCGCGGGCGGTTACGACTGGGTCGACGTACGCGATGCTGTGGCTGCCATTATGGCCGCCGAGACACAGGCGAGACGTGGTGAGAACTACCTTGTCTCAGGTCACTGGCACACCGTGCGCAAACTGGCCCAACTCTCCCAGCAGGCGACAGGTGTGGCCGCGCCGCGTCTCCAGTTCCCGGTGCGTGTCGCCCGGCTATGGGCACCCTGCCAGGTCGTTCTGGATCGAATCCGTGGCCGCCGGCCGCTCTATACGCCGGCAGCCGTTCGCGTCATGGCCGACGGCAATCGGCGGATATCCAGCGCCAAGGCGCGTGCGGAACTCGGCTTCCACCCGCGCCCTCTCGCAGAATCGGTCAATGACACGTATCGCTGGTTCGACGAGCACGGGCTGCTGGGTGAAGAGGCATGAAGTGACCGAGGAACGACTGCACGGGATGCTGGTTTGGGCTGTCCTCGGGATGGCGATCCTGACTTTTCTGTACCTGTTCCGCAGAACCGCGCCCTACGGACGTCACTACGCGGGCACGGGTTGGGGACCCCATATTTCTGCCAGGCTCGCCTGGATCATCATGGAACTGCCGGCGCCCGCGCTCTTCCTCGTGATCTATCTCAACGGCAAGCACGCATTCCAGATCGTGCCTCTGCTGTTCCTGGTCATTTGGCAGGGTCACTATCTGAACCGGACGTTCGTCTATCCGTTTCGCGTCCGGGCACGGGGCAGGAAGACGCCCCTGCTGCTGGTCGCGTCCGGCTTTTTCTTCAATTCTATCAACGCGTATATCAACGCCCGTTTTGTTTCGGAATTCGGCGGGTACGCCATTGAGTGGCTCACCGACCCCCGCTTCCTGATCGGCGTAGCGATTTTCCTGGCCGGGCTTGCGCTCAATCTCCACGCCGACAACACCCTCATACGTCTGCGCCGACCCGGCGAGACTGACTATGCGATTCCGCACGGCGGCGGGTTCCGGTTTGTCTCCTGCCCGAACTACCTTGGAGAAATCCTCGAATGGCTGGGCTGGGCGGTCGCGACCTGGTCGACGTGCGGCCTTGCATTCATGCTGTTCACCGCCGCCAATCTTGCTCCGAGGGCGCGGAGCAATCATCGGTGGTACCGGAAAACGTTCAGCGATTATCCGGCGCACCGCCGGGCTCTGATACCGGGCATCTACTGATGCTAGCGCGATCGTGCATGCGTACTGGCAGAACCTGACTACTGGACTAGACAGCGCGGCTGGTGTTCGCGTCGGTCAAGCCCGCTAAGGAAGTGAGCGGAAGCGACGGTCAGCCGTTGCGCCGGAACATTGTCCGGCCACTCTCAGCCGCTCGATGACGGACCGGTCCTTCAGGCCGGAGTCCAATTCGGCCAAGTCCATGGGATGCCGGCCGTCCTCGTCCCGGACGCCGGCGTAGAGAAGCGCGCGGAAGGTGTCGGGACGCCCTCCCGTGCGATCCCGTGGAGCAACGGGGCGTAACCGATCATCTCCTGCGACTCGGGGTCCGCGCCGGTGGCCACGAGAGCGCGGACGTTCTCCGCCGTGCACCATTGCGCCGCCAGGTGAAGCGGGGAATATCCATCGGCGTACCGGGCGTTGACGTCGGCGCCCGGTCCCAGGAGAGGTCGAAAGATCTCCGCCAGGCGGGGCGTGTCGACCACTCAGTGCCGCAGGGTCGCGCAGCGCACATCGCCGACGTTCGGTTCGGGCCCGGCGTCGGCACCCCCGCTCAGAAGCTCCCTTAAGGCCACCACGTCGCAGTCCGCACGATACGAGGGACGGCAGCTCGTCGAACCTGACATCCGAGAAACGGTACGTGGGCTCGTAGCGGTCGGCCAGCGTGGGCGAGAAAGCCGACAGGTGAGCAGGACGATGTCGGCATGGATAGCGCCCAGCTCCAGGTGGATGACCAGCCGGGTTTGCAGCAGGGACCGCTGCCGGAGGTTGTCGATCCGGTGCAGCCTCCGTACCATCTCGTCCAGCCCAGCGGCCGATCCATGCGCCGCCTGCACTATAAGGTGCAGCGTGGCGTCCCAGAGCCGTTGGAATTCCGGCACGAGCATCGAGACCCAGAAGCTGAAGCGGCGGGCGTCGCCGCGAAGGGCGAGCCCAAGGGCGTGCGGGTTTCGCGGATGGGTCGCGCCATGAATGCGGCCATCGCGCCGCCGGCATCCCTCGGAGCAGCACCGGGCGACCTCCCCTGGATCGCAGTGTTCAAGAAAAGCCCAGATGCGGGCGCAGCATGGGACGCAGGGAACGACACGTCCGACATTGACTTGTCTCCGATGATTGTGCCGTCACCGAAAGAAGCGCCTTGGCCGGCTTCATGCAAGCTAGTCGAGGGGCAACCCGCCCCCGGCCGAAACGTGAATGTTCCTTTTTTGTTCAAAACGCAGTTGGAGCGGAATCGACCGGATCCCCGTCAGAAACTTCGGACGTCCTGACATCGGGATTGTGATCTGACGGCACGGGCTGCGCTTTTTTCAGGAAAATCAACGGTTTTCCCGCACATTTCGCTTGACGGCATGGCCGAAGGGATTACAATATGTCCTGATGCCTGTTTTCGGGATTCCGCTCGCATGAACACCCTTGCCATGAACCCCGCAGACGCCGTCCGGATCGGCGCCTCCTGCTTCTCCTTCGCGTCCGGCGACGGACGGACCGCCTGCTTCTCCAACCTCGAGCCCTTCGACTGCCACGACGAGAGCGACCGCCCGGCGATGCTGCTGCGGATCGCAAGGTTCGCAAGGCACGGCATCCCCCGGAAGGACCTGCAGGACGCGTTCGGCGTCGGACGCGCGACGGTCCAGCGGGCTGTCAGGAAGCTCCGGGACAGGGGCGAGGCGGCGTTCCACGAGCCGCGGAAGGGGCGCGGCACGAGCGCCATCGCCGGCGAGACGGCGGCGGAGGCGGAGCGTCTCCTGGCCTCGGGAATGCGGATTGCCGCGGTTGCGCGGGAACTCGGGATCGCGCCCGCGACGCTCTGCCACAACTGCCGGAAGGGCTTCATCGCCTGTCCGGACGCCGGGACGGAGGAGGCGGAGGCCGGCGAGACGGAGGAGGCTTCGGCGGAGACGGAGGAGGCTTCGGCGGAGACGGAGGCCGGGACGGCGGAGGCGGAAGGTGCCGGGACGGCGGCCCCGCTCGGCCGCAGCGCCCGCGACCGGCGCGACCGGGCGGCGCCGATGGGCCGGGCCGCCCGCGACAGCGCGGGCCGCGTCGCGGCCTCGGCGGGGGCGATGGATGAGGCGCGGCCGCGCTTCGACGAGCCGCTGTCGGCGGTGGCCTGCGGCGGCGTCCTGGCCGCGCTGCCGGCGCTGCTGGAGGAGGGGCTCCTGCAGCACGCGGACAGGTTCCTGGCGCTGCCGAAGGGATACTACGGGTGCGCATCCTCGGGACCGCCGGCAACGCCGGCGACGCGGCCATCGCCGGGCTGCTCGACGAGCTCAGCCGGACCGGCACGATCTTCCCGGGAACCGGCCTGCGCATGGCCTGCGAACTGCCCGAAGCCGCACGGACCACCGGGAAAGAGGCATCATTTTCATTGTAGGAAATCCCATCCGATGTCAGGACGTCTGAAGTTCTTGACGTGATCCCAAGCCACTTCCGCGCCAGATGTTTTGGTACGATTGCCCACGACTCCGGGTTATCCCTCAGTTTTGCTTGGTAGTCGGCGGGCGGGACAGACTTTGGACCCCCTGTGCCGCTCTGGAACTTTTTTCACCTGAACGGAGGACGCAACGCCAACCCAAACCAATGAGCGACGAACAAAGCTGGTTCGGAAGGGCGCGGCGAGTTTCAAACCGAAACCGGCGCCAAGGGAACGGACGTCATGATCAGAACAGTTCCGTCGACAACAGACTTCGGAACCGCGCCCTCCGCCCGGAAAGAAGATCTGCGAGTTCCGGATCGGGTTGAACCGTTTCCTTCGGTTTCGACATCGGTCGGCGCAGGTCTTCCGGCGCCTCTGCCCCGGATGCCACGGACGCCAGACGCGCAGCACCCAGGCAAGCCGCAACCGGGCCATCCCTTGACAACTCAAGCGGCACGCCGAGCAAGGATGAGATCATTCCGAGCCAAATCCGGCTTCGCGCGCCGCCGCCCACCGCCGCAACTCGATCAACCGCCAATCCGGTTTGAAGTTGGGCTTCGACGCAATCCGCAATCTGGAAGGCGACGCCCTCGAGCGTCGACCAAGCCAGCATGGCGCGGGTCGTGTCGCCGCGCAGGCCCTCGATACGTCCAGCCGCGTCGGGTCGTCCGAACGGCGTCCGAATTCCCGAAAGCGCGGGAAGAAAAACCGGGGCATCCGAAGCGCGATCCGCCCGGTGAAGATTATCCGCCTCCGAAGCAAGAATGGCCGCGGGCGTATTGGTTATGCCGGCAAGCCAGTCAAGCGACGCCGTCGCACTCATGACCACGCCCATGGACAGGAATCTTCCTGGCGCGGCGTGGGGGCTCGTCAAAACCGCCGACTCCGGTGCAGGCCGAAACACATCATCGACAAGACAGGAAACTGCAGACGTGCCGACGGTCACGACTCCTTCTCCCGGCGAGGCCGCGCCTATTCCCAGGGTTGCCGCCATGTTGTCGCCTGCGCCGCCCGCGACAACGACCTGGCCGGCAAGGCGCCAGCGCTTTGCGAGGCTGGATCTGACGCTCCCGGCGGGAGTCCAGCTGGAAACGACAGGAGGCAGAAATTCCGGGTCCCAGCCAACCGCACTGCACAGCCCTGCGTCCCAATTTCCTGCCGGAATGTCGAACAGTTGCGTTCCGCCGGCATCCGTGGGTTCCGTTGCGGTATCGCCGGTAAGGGCCAGTCGGACATAGTCCTTCGGGAGCAGCAGCATGCGCGCGCGCCCAAGAAGCCCCGGTTCGTGGCGCGCAATCCAGAGGAGTTTCGCCGCGTTGATCCCAGGGTCCGGGCCGCAGTTCGTGCGCATCCCGATATCCGGGACAAGCGATTCAAGCTCGTCGCATTCGCGGGTCGCGCGCTGATCGTTCCAGAGGATGGCTGGACGAATTGGCGAACCGTCGCGGCCCAGAAGCACCAGTCCCAGCATCTGCCCCGAAAGCCCGATTGCGCGGGCATCAGCAAGCCCGCCGTCCGCTGCGAGATGATCGAGACAGTTGAAGACCGCCTCGATCCATGTGTCGGGATGTTGTTCGCTCCAGCCGGGTCGAGGGCGAGAAACTTCCAGCTTGCAGCCGCATTCGGCAGCGACCGTTCCCTCGCGAAGGACGATCGCCTTGACGCCCGACGTTCCGATGTCGATGCCGACGAGCGACGCCACGTCAGTCCAGGAGCAGCCGCGCCGTAGACTGGTCCGTCACCAGCGTGTCGATCAGGCCGAGCCCCAGGATCGCGCGAACCACCGGAACCTTGTAGTCGCCGCCCACCGCGAGGATCACATTCGGAATCCGGGCGAGGTCTGAAAGGCCGATGCCGATCACCCTTTCGTTAATGGGGTGATTGATTGGTTTGCCGTGCCCGTCGATCACGGTGCCCAGAACGTCGCCTACTGCGCCGAGGCTGCGCAATTCGTCGGCCGTCGTGTCCGCGGGCAATGCGTCCCGCATGAGAAGCGACCGTTCGGAAATGTCTCCGGCAGCCATTGCAAGCGCATCGACGGCGCGAATCTTGTTGAGAACCTCCGCGAAGACGTCAAGCTGCATGATCGTGTCGCGGCTCTCGCGCGAACCGGCGTAGAGCGGAGCGGGGAAGTAGCTGTGGCGGGCGTTTATGAGATTGGCGATGCGGGTCGTGATCTCGAAACTGTTGAGCTCCGAACCGCGCGTCAGGCCGCCCATCACAGAAACGACTTCGAGGTCGGGTCGGTCGAACGACGCCATGAAACGCGTTGCAAGGTTGAGGGTGTTTCCCCAGGACATTCCGAACAGGCGGACTGACGGGTCTGCAAGCACATCAGAAAGCAGGTTGCCGAGAGCCGCGCCGACAATTGTCTGGGTCATCTCTCGGTCGCTCGGCGCCGGTGCCACGTAGGCGCCCTTGAGGCCGAATCCGGAAGTCAGGGCGGATTCGAGTTCCGCGCATGCCGCATAGGCCGTGTTGAACGATACCCGAACCAGCCCCTTGCGCCGCGCTTCCGCGAGCGCGCGATTGACCCGCAGGCGGGTCACGCCGAGTTTTCTGGCAACTTCCCCCTGCGTCATGCCTTCGACATGATACGCCCAGGCTACCTGAGCCATGAATCGTTCCGTCTGGTCAACATAGGGAGTGCGGGATCTCGGGCTCATGTCCTACCTGACTGCCCCCATGGTCAGCCCGCGGACAAGCTGACGAGATGCGATCAGGGCAAAGACAGCGACGGGTATGACGATTAGCGTCGAGGTGGCCATGATCTTGCCGTAGGGAAGGTTGTATCCCTCCATGAAGCTTACCGCCATCGCCGGAGCGGTCTTCGCCGCGTTGCGCGTCAACACGATCGCATACATCAGCTCGTTCCACGAGAAGATGAACGAAAAGATCGCGCTCACCGCGACTCCGGGCATCGCAAGCGGCAGGCAGATCGAACGGAATATGCGCCAGTGCGACGCGCCTTCAAGAACAGCCGCCTCGTCGAGGTCGCGGGGTACCGCGCGGAACTGGTCGGTACAGATCCAGATCACGATCGGAAGGTTGAACGTGAGATAGATCAGAATTAGCACGAGATGGGTATCAAGTATCCCGAGACGACGGACGATGAGGAAGACGGGAAGGGCCAGCACGATGGGACTCACCATGCGGTTCGTGATGAACCAGAACCAGAGATGCCGCTTGCCGCGAAATTCCAGCCGGGCAAGGGCGTATGCGGCGGGACAGCCGAGGCCGATCGAAAGGACGGTCGTGGCGACCGCGACGATCAGGGAATTGAGCAGCGTCGCGGCGACCCCGTCCTTGAAGAGAACTTCGGTGTAGTTCGCGAATGTCGGTTCGAAGATCCACGCTGGCGGCTCCTGGAGAGCGATGACCTGCGTCTTCAGGCTCGTCGTTACCATCCAGTAGAAGGGAAAGACGCAAAACAGCAGAATGATTAGCAACAGGAGCCCCTGACCCAGTCGGCCTTCCTTTTGCCAAGGGGCCGGCGCGGCAGCCATCACTGGACCTCCTTGTAGAAGATTCGAATGTAGGCCTGGCTGAGCAGTATCGTGATTGCCAGGAGGATGACGGCCTGGGCCGAGGCGACGCCCTGGTCAAAGGCCCGGAATCCGACGCGCTGGATCAGGACGGAGACGAACTCCGTGGCGTTGCCCGGTCCGCCGCGCGTCATCGTGAAGACCATGTCGAACAGCTTGAGCGTGTCCGCGGTCCTCAGGATCAGCACCGCGACGAGCCCGGGGACAAGAAAGGGAAACTGGACATGGCGCAGCGTGGCCCACCAGCTCTTGGTTTCCAGCGCCGCCGCCTCCTCGATTTCGACGGGTACAGTCGTCAGGCCGGCAAGCAGCACCAGGGCCACGAACGGCGTCCATTGCCAGATGTCCCAGAAGATCACCGCTATGAAGGCGTTGGTCGGATCGCCGATCCAGTTGATTGCCGATATGCCCAGGAATCCGAGGAGCTGGTTCATGACTCCGTACTTGACGTTGAACATGACCTGGCCGAGCAGCCCCACGACCGCGTAGGTGGTCGCCATGGGCAGCACGAGGCCAAGGCGCGTTATTGTCTTGAGCAGGCCGAGGCCGGGGCGGTGCAGCAGGAGCGCAATTCCGAGACCGAGAATGATCTGCACTGGCAACGCAATGGCCAGGAGCACGAACGTCCGGATGACGGCATCCCAGAAAATCGGGTCGGCAAGGACGGTCCCGTAGTTTTCGAGTCCGATGAAACGGACGCGGCGGAGCTTCGTGAGGTTGAAGAAGTGGAGCGAGGTCCAGACCGCGTAGATCAGCGGTGCTATTCCCACCAGGACCAGTGCGATTACTGACGGGCCGAGGAACCAGAAAAGTGTGCGTTTTCGCGTATGTACGGCCATTCCCCGGTTCCCGAGTTGCCGGCGCGGCCGGCCGGCGCGTGCCGGGGTGCGGTTCGAACCGCACCCCGGGAATGCGTATCATTGCGCGAGAGGCTTGTCTCCACTGTAGTAGCCGGCTTCCTCGAGCACGGCTTCCATGCGGTTGCCGATCTCCGTCGCGCCTTCCTCCGTCGTCACTTCGCCGAGCATGATCTTGGTGCCCCACTCCTGGACGATTTCGGTGATTTCAGGCCACTCCGCGAATCTCGGACGGAATTCCGGAACGCCCTCTTGCCAGCTCTCGACCAGCGCGGGCACGAAGTCGAACTCTTCGGCAATTCCCGGCGCTGCATAGACCGACTGGCGCGCAGGCACCCCGCCCTTGCGCAGATAGGTCTCGGCATTCGCCTTCGACGTCACCCACTGGATGAATAGCCATGCGGCGGCCTGCTCGCTCTCGGTCGCCTGACTCGCCACTGCGAGCGAGAATCCGCCGAGCGCGGGCTTGCGGCCGGCAGGACCGGTCGGTTCGGGCGCTATGCCGAGGCAGTCCGCAACCTGCGAGGTCTCGGGATTCTTGAGCGTCGCGTAGAAGGCCGACCACTCCGTTATGAAGGCGACGTCACCCTGTGCGAGCGCATTGACCGTCTCCGCGTGATCGTAGCTCACGATGCCCTCGGGCATGTACTTGAGCAGGTCCCTGCCTGAACTTGAGACCCGCTTGGCTTTCGGCGCTCAGCAGATTGGATCTGAACTCGGAATCGAGGAACGATCCGCCGAACGGCCAGAGCACGCGGGCAAAGCTGTCCGCGGACTGCGTCTCGTTGCGCTTGGACTGGAGGGCGTACGCGTGCTTTCCGTCCTTGGTCAGCGCCGGTCCGTATACGTTCATCACGTCGTCCCATGTCGCCGGCGGGCCATCGAATCCCGCTTCCTCGAGCATGCAACGGTTGTAGAACAGGAGGCCGGAATAGTTGTCGAACGGCAGTCCGTAGATGGTGCCGTCCCAACCTCCGAACGCGTTCAGGACGAGCGGAAAGAAATCGTCAATGTCGAGGTCCGGATCAGCGAGGTCCGGATTGGAAGTGAACTTGTCGATTGGCAGGATCCACTCGTTTTCGGCAAAGTTGCCAATCCATACGAGATCGATCAACGCGATGTCGAGATCCCCTCCCGCGACGAAGTCCCGGACCTGCTCGCCAAGCGCGTTTTCGTAGGGTAGCTTGGTTATGTTGAGCTTGATTCCGGTCTTTTCCTCGAATTCGGGAAGCATTGCCTCCGCCGCCTCGTACCCCGGCCGCAGAAGGAATACGACGTCGACGACTTCTCCCTTGTACGGAGCCGCGGCCTCCTCAAGGGACCAGGCACCGGCACCTCCGGCAATGCAGGTCGCAACCAGACCTGCCGCAGCGCCTGAACGGATGGTGTTTCGAATAGACATAGGATCACCCCTCTCTGGTTGACTGAACTAACTTGACAACAATTGTATCATGCGACAAACAAATGCAACAGAAATTTCCGGGCCGGAATTCAGAGAATCGTTAGGGAAGGGAATGGACACGTGTCCGACGTGACGCTTTCCGGAATAAACGTCCACTATGGCGCCATGCAGGCGCTCTTTGACGTTTCCCTCGAGATTTCGGATGGCGACTTCATCGTCTTCGTCGGCCCTTCAGGTTGCGGGAAGTCCACCCTGCTCCGTGCTATCGCCGGACTGGAGGCGGTCTCCTCGGGAAGGATTTCGATCGGCGGGGACGACGTGACCGACAGTGCGCCGTCCGACCGCAACGTCGCGATGGTATTTCAGTCCTACGCTCTCTATCCCCACATGACGGTTCGCGAGAACATGGAATTCGGCTTGAAGGTCAATAATGTAGCGCCGGAAGTGCGCCGCGAGAGAATTGCCGAAGCGGCCCGGATTCTCCAGCTCGAGGAATATCTCGACCGCAAGCCGAAACAGCTTTCGGGCGGCCAGCGTCAGCGCGTCGCCATCGGCCGGGCCATCGTCAGGCAGCCGCGGGTCTTCCTCTTCGACGAACCGCTCTCCAATCTCGATGCCAAGCTCAGGATCCAGATGCGGGTCGAACTCGAGGGCCTGCACCAGGAACTCGGCGCCACGATGATCTACGTGACCCACGACCAGGTGGAAGCGATGACGATGGCCGACCGGATAGTGGTCCTCAATGAAGGCCATGTCGAACAGACGGGTGCACCCCTCGAAATCTACCGGCGGCCCGAAACGGAATTCGTCGCCGGCTTCATCGGTGCTCCCAGCATGAATTTCCTGGATGTCGCATCTGTTGAAGGCGGCGTCGCCTATCGCGACGCGATTCTCGCTGACGCCGCGCCGGAAGGCGCGCCGGTTCGCCTCGGCATCAGGCCCGAACACCTCGCGGTCAGAGAACCCGGCAACGGAAAAATCGACGTGACGGTGCGCGTGGCGGAACTTCTCGGAGGGGAAAGCTACCTGCACGCACGAACGGAAGGCGGCGACGAGATGGTGATTCGCGTCGAGGGCGAGACGGAATTCCAGCCCGGCGCCCTGATCGGCCTCCACTTCCCGCCCGAACGCATCCATCTGTTCGGCAGCGATGGCAAGCGCATTGCCAGCTGAACGGTTCCGGTCCAGTGCGATTCAGCATGCGCTTGAACGATCAGGCGATGTCGAGTGCCTTTTCTGCGGACAGGGTTCAATCACGGACCTCGCAAGGGCTTGGGAGCGCGCGGCGGGGCCGCGCCGCGCCCTGCTCGTTGCGGACGGCAACACCCTTCGCGCCGCCGGGAAACGGGCCGCGCAACTTCTCGAGGAAGCCGGCACGGAGGTCCGCCTGCACGTCCTGAACGACGGCGTCGCTCCCGACCGGGCCATTGGAGAAGCGATTGTCGGGAACGCGAAGGAGGACGAGTGCATCCTGGCCGTGGGTTCCGGCGTCATAAACGACCTCGCGAAGTACGCGGCATCCCGGCTGGAACGCCGATACGTCTGCGTGGCCACGGCAGCATCAATGGACGGCTATACCTCGGCCGGAGCGCCCCTGTCCGACCGCGGATTCAAGATCACGATTCCGTGCCGCCCGCCCGCAGCGGTGGTTGGCGATCTCGAGATCCTTGCGCAGGCGCCGGGTTACCTCACGTCGCGCGGCTTCGGAGACCTTGCAGGAAAGGTTCCGGCGGGTGCCGACTGGATCGTGGCCGACTTGCTCGGCATAGAGGCGATCGATGCGGAGTGCTTCAGGATGGCGCAGGATCACATCGCGTCGCCGCTTGCGGAACCCGAAGCAATCGCGGCTGGCGACTCGGACGCGGTCGCCCGGCTCTTCGACGGGCTCCTTCTCGCCGGTTTCGCCATGGGCATCCACGGATCGTCCCGGCCGGCGTCCGGCGCAGACCATCAGATTGCTCACCTGTGGGAAATGATGAATCTCGGCCACAACGGCGAACGCGTGGGACATGGTTCCTGCGTCGCCGTTGGCTGCGTCGCGGTCATTCGGATCTACGAGTGGCTGCTGGCGCGCAACCTGGCGGACCTTGACGCGGAGGAGATTCTCGGCCGGGCACCGGACATGGGCGCAAAACGGTCGGAGATCAGGGAGCACTTCGTCGAAAGAGCGGTGGTCGAACGGGCAGAAGCGGAAACGCGGGCCAAGCATCTGGATGCGGCCGCGCACCGCGAAAGACTTGGCACAATTGCCGGACGCTGGCCGGAGCTGCGCCGCCGCCTTGCCCGCCATCTCGTCCCGAGTCGGCGCATGCAGAAGACGCTGACACTGGCTGGCGCCCCTGCGACGCCAGCTGACATCGGCATCGACGCGGCGCGCATGAGAAAATCCGTGCGGGCAGCCAGATTCCTGAGGCGAAGGTATACCGTGCTCGATCTTCTCGAGGACACGGGGCTGCTCGAGGACGCGCTTTCGGAGGTGTTTGCTTGACCGACTATGTTTCACTGGCCAATCGCGCGGCGGAGGAGATCCGGAAAGCCTCGGCCGAAGTCAGCCCCGACGGCATGGCGCAGCTTGTCGCCGAGCTTGCCCGCTCAGGGAAGATCGTCGTCGCCGGCGTCGGCCGAGAGGGCTTGATGATGCGGGCGCTCGCCATGCGCCTGTTTCACATGGGGCTCGATGCTCATGTCGCAGGAGACATGACGACTCCGCCAGTGGGGCCTGGCGACCTCCTGCTCGTCAGCGCGGGGCCAGGGGATTTCGCGACGATCCGCGCCCTCGTCGGACGCGCGCGCGAAGCCGGCGCCAGATGCTATTGCGTAACCGCCGTGCCGGATGGGCCGGTCGCGAAGCTCTGCGACGGCGCGCTCGAGATCCCTGCCCAGACCATGGCGAGCGACACGGGGCCGGAAGCGACGTCGACCCTGCCCATGGGCTCGCTCTTCGAAGGAGCGCAATATGTCGTTTTCGAGTGCCTTGTTCTTCTCCTTCGCGAACGAGTGGCAGTGACACCCGAAACGATGCGCGACAACCACACCAACCTGGAGTAGGCGGTGCGGGGTTGGCGTGACAGGTTCTCGATCTCTGG
This sequence comes from uncultured Amylibacter sp., assembly GCA_963662815.2. Lineage (GTDB taxonomy): Bacteria > Pseudomonadota > Alphaproteobacteria > Rhodobacterales > Rhodobacteraceae > JAPPHA01. The sequence goes on along the minus strand of CAXXWA010000005.1, from coordinate 221,746 downwards.
GCGGCGCGCCCTGGTAACGGGCGCATCCAGGGGAATCGGCGCGGAGATCTGCAAGGTGTTTTCGGAGGCCGGGGCCGACATAGTTGCGGTTGCCCGCGATGCCGAAGGCCTCGCTGCCACGCGGGAAGCGGTTCGCGGCCACGGCCGCGAATGCCTCGCGATCCCGGCCGATCTTGCGCGTCCGGACGGACCGGCCAACGCCGCCGCCGAAGCTCTCGACCGATGGCCGACGATCGACATCCTGGTGAATTCTGCGGGAATCGCCCTGGTTGCGCCAGCCCTGGAAATCGAACGGGAGGCATGGGACGCGACCATGAGCATCAACCTCAGGGCGCCGTTCCTTCTTGCCCAAGCGATTGCGCCGGCGATGATCGCCCAGCGCTGGGGCAAGATCATCAACATTTCCTCCCAGACCGGAGTCATCGCCCTTGAAGGGCACGCCGCCTACGCCAGTTCAAAGGGAGCGCTGAATGCCCTCACCAAGTCGCTTTGCGCGGAATGGGCTCGGCACAACGTCCAGGTGAACGCTATATGCCCGACCGTGATCATGACCCCGATGGGCAAGGAGATCTGGTCGGCCGAAGAGAAGTCCGCGCCCTTCATCGCCGCCACGCCGCTGCGCCGTTTCGGAGAGCCGGTGGAAGTCGCCGACGCCGCGCTCTACCTTGCCTCGCCGGCCTCGGAACTGGTAAACGGCGCCACCCTGATGCTAGAGGGCGGATTCACGAGTGTGTGACAATCCCCGGCTCGATGCCATGGGCGCCTTTGCCCGCTACGAGGACATTCGAGACCGCCTGCCGCGCGGCGTCCGCGCGACCGGCACCAGGGCAATCAGCGACATTTCCTGCATCGCGCCGGAATTCGACGGATTCCTGTTCGACGCGTTCGGCGTCCTCAATGTAGGCGAGGGAGCGATCCCCGGCGCCGTCGGCCGCGTCCGCGACCTTCGTGCAGCCGGCAAGGTGGTCCGCGTCGTGACCAATGCCGCGAGCTATCCGCGGGACGGAGCGGTGGAAAAGTTCCGCCAGCTGGGTTTCGACTTCGGTCGCGAGGAAGTCGTTTCGAGCCGCGACGTTGCGGCAAGACGCCTCCTGTCGATCATGCCGGACGGCATTTGGGCCGCGATTGCGGCTCCCGGGGACGACCTCCGCGATTTCGCAGGGAATGTCGCGAATCTCGGAACCGATTCAGGCCTTCTGGATCGCGCCGACGGGATCCTGTTCCTCTCCACCGCCTGCTGGTCGACCCCGAAGCAGAACGCCCTCGTCGAGTCGCTGCGACGGTTTCCTCGGCCGGTCGTCATCGCGAATGTGGATCTGGTCGCGCCCCGCGAGAACGGCCTGACCGTCGAGCCAGGCTATTGGGGCCATGACATCATTGACCGCACCGAGTGCCGCCCGGTTTTCTTCGGCAAGCCTTACCGGGACGTATTCGATGCCGCGACCGAGGGAATCGACGGGCTGCGGCTGGCGATGATCGGCGATTCCCTGCACACGGACATACTCGGCGCGGGAACGGCGGGGCACCGGACGGTACTCGTGTCCTCCCATGGCCTCCTAGCTGGGCTTGACATAGTTCGCTTGACGGAAGTCTCCGGCATCCGGCCTGATTTCGTGGCCGCGACCACCTGAGTCCCGAAGGCGCAGGGCGCGGCAGTCAGTCGTTGTCGGACATTCCGGCACCGGCGCCCAGCATTCGGGATTCCGGCGTGGCGGGCGCGTATGTCCTTTGCGCGAACCGTTCCAGCGCAAGCCAGTCATCCGGATTCGGTTCGGCGCGGGAGGCGCGCTGCAGCGCATGCATGACTTGCCCTCCGGCTTCAATTGTCACTCGGTCCGCCCGTGCGGCGAATCCGGACCGCATGCCGGTTCCGAGGTCGAGTTCCCTCCCGTCCGTCATCGCCGCGAATCCCTGCCACCCGACAGCGAGGGTGGCGCCGGTCCGATGCGCCGCAGCGCCTGCAAAGGGAAGAAGCAGAATCGGAGTCATGACCGAGTCGAGCGCGAAGCCCCCGGCCGCGAGCCTGAAGGCGAAATCGGAAACGGCTGCGCCCGCGACGAGGGGACAAATGGCTCCCTCCGGCGCCCTCCAGACGCGCGCGGCGACGGCTGGCGCGGCGACCCGAAGGTCAGTCCCGTCAACGAGACGCAGCTGTCCGGCCAGCGCGCCGCAACCGTCGAGGCCGAACGAACAGAGCCAGCGCGCCGCCCTGCCCGCCTCCTCGCAAAGACCCCAGTCGTATCCGGCACCGCGCGCGGCCTTTCGCGCCGTCGCTTCCACCTCGTTTAGCGAGAAACTCACCGCAGCGCCGCGGGATAGACCCAGAGGTCCGCGTTTTCTTCCGTCAGCTCCTCGGGATTGGGGGCGCCGGCGTACATGCAGATCCTGACCCACCGGTCGGACCGCGGGTCGAACCGGGTTGCGCCGAAGAACGACAGCTTCGCCCTCAGCATGTCGATTGGAAGCAGCTCCGCCCCGATCGTGTTGTCGCGAATCTCCCCGTACGGCGCCTTTCTCCGCAACTGCGCGCGGCGCACCGAATGGCGGTGTTCGGGATGCGCGTGCAGGAACTCCGCGACCGGCCGGCATCCATCCCAGGCGGCGAGCGCGGCGTGCGCGGCCGCGGCGTCACGCGCCGGCGCAAGGGGTTGTTCGAATTCGGCAACCGGTTCCTCGTATCGCTCCCCGAGGCGCGGTTCCAGCTTCTCCTCCGAGACGTACCAGGCACGCGCGGTGTTCTCGCGCGCCGTCCAGTCGTACGCCAGCGCCCAGCCGAACGAAGACTCGATGAGCAGGCGGAGTTCCGCAATCGGCATCGAGCCATCGATCAGGAAGGCGTCGGCGTCGCGATCCGACATGCGCTCCGCCAGCGGGTTGACCAGTTCGCCGTAAGGCTCGAGCATCAGCGACGCAAGAAGCTCCTGCCCTTCCATGCTCAGCGCCGCGGCAGCCCAGTTCATCAAGCGGTCCCATGGATAGCGCGCGTCGAGGTCGTCGGCGCGAACCCGCAGTTCCAGAGCCTCGAGATCCCTTGCAAGACCTGCCACCCGCCCGGCCTGGATCGGATGGGCCGTGCGCCAGCGGCGCACGGATTCCGCCGACCGCGCGAGCAGTCGGCGAAACATGTCCGTCTCCGCGGGCGTCGCCGACCTGATCGCGCGCACCCGCGCAACCGCATCCTCGCGCGCCAGCATCCAGTTGTTGAACAGCACCGGGTGGTTGACGAGGAACGGCGCCATGCCGAGGCCAGTGGAATTGCCTATGCCAAGGTGGCGCGCAATCGCGGGATCAAGGCGGACGGCGCGCCGGCCGCCCCTTTGCCGCGCCATGCGTTCGGCCAGGTCGCGCACGAATGCCCGCGTGAGGTAGACCGACAGCATCTCGGCCTGGAAGGGCGCCTCCAATTCCGGGCGGTCCGCGATCACCTCGCGGTCGGCAGCGCCGAACTTGCCCGAACCGTAGACCGCGGTCGTCCGCATCAGGTAACCGACGTCTTCAATCATTTCCGAATCGGGCTGCCGTCCTTCGGCAAGCGCGTCGACCACATGCGACCAGAGCCGCACCGACCGGTTCGCGCGGGAGAGAACAAGCTCCCGTTCCGAGATGCGCCCGGCCTCCTGAAGCGGCACGTTCTGCCTCCAAACGGTTGATGTCTTCCTCTGACGGAACCCCGTCATGGAGGGCGAAGGTTGCATCCCAGGCGGTCGCGATCACCCTGTCCGAACGCTGTTCGTCCGGAAGGTCATGGGAGAACGCAACGAGGGAGTAGGTGCGCTCCGGACCCTCGGCCGTGTAGACGGCTCGGCCGATGCCGCCGGCATCGACGTCGAAGAGCATTCTCCCGAAGCGCCAACCGTCCCGCGCCATGCGCCGGGTCAGGGTGCGCATGAAGCTCAACCGGCACTGATGAAGGGAGCCGAGCCGGTCGAGACGCATCATCGTGGCCGGTTCCCGGCGGGGGAACTGCAGCGCGGCCGCGGTCATCGCCGTTCCGGGGCGAAGCTCTCGGCAAAGAACCTGTACCAGTTGTCGCCCATGATCCCGGCGACATCATCGTCGTCCATGCCGACGGCGCGCAGCCCGGTCTCGATTGCGCCGAAGTCCCTGTTGTCCCGAAACCATTCGGGCATGGGCGGGAATCGCGGTTCGGCGGCGGAACTCTCCCCTTGGCCGGGGTCAATGGCCCAGCGTCCGTTGCGCATCCACCGCACGACGCTGTCAGGCTGGTCCTGGCATAGGTCGGAACCGATCCCCAGATGCTCGACGCCGTAACGCTCCGCGGTCGAGGCGACCATCTCGCAGAAGCTCCGCAGCGTGCACGCGGATCCGTCCCGAAGGTGATGCGGGTAGAGCGAGAAGCCGATCATGCCGCCGTTCCCGGTCACGGCGCGCATCACGTCATCGCGCTTGTTCCGGCACGCCGGCGCCCAGTCGTGCGGGTTCGCATGGGTGATGGCGATCGGCCTTTCGGAAATCTCCGACGCCTCGATGGTGGACCGGTCCGCCGAATGACTCATGTCGACGACAAGTCCGACGCGGTTCATTTCCCGTATCACCTGCCGTCCCATGCGGGTGATGCCGCCGTCCTCGGCCTCGTAGCAACCGGACGCAAGGAGAGACTGGTTGTTGTAGCTTAACTGCATGAACCTGACGCCGAGCGCGTGCACGATTTCGACAAGTCCGGCATCGTCCTCGATCGGAGACGGATTCTGGAATCCGAAAAAGACCGCCGTCCGGCCCGATTCCCTGGCGCGATCGATGTCGGACGCTTCGCGTCCCGGCATGATGAGATCGCGGAACCGCCTGAACAGGCGGTTCCACTGTTCGATGGCCTGGACCGCATCGCGGAAATTTCCGTGGTAGCTGACGGTCGCGTGGACGCCGTCGACGCCGCCCTGGCGCATCTGCCGGAAGATTCGCTCAGACCAGTTCGCATACTGCAGGGCATCGATTCGCATCAGGAATCCCCGAGAGCGGCGGCGCGGTCCCCCGCCCGGCCCGAGTCGCCGATCCTGCTCGCGGCGCGGAGCGCAGGATGCCGCGGCGCGGCCGGGCGAGACACTGCATCTTGAAGCGATCCGGGCGGCATATGTCGGACTCCCCAATTCGGCGCGGGAAGTGTGGTGGTCCGCGCCGCGTCAGTCAAACCAATTTGACACTTCGGGCTCCATGCGTCACCTGCCGGGCGCTTGATGCGCCCTGCGGGACGGCGCGAAGAGCTTCGGCGGGGAGGCAAAGCCGCCAAGCAGCATGCAGCATGCGCTCCGCATGTGCTAATGGCTCTTTCGTAGGAGACCGGAAAATGACGAAACGCCGATCCGGGGGCCGCGCGGCGAGACGGGCGTTGAGAGCAGCGAGGGACACCGCAATGCTGCCGGCGCTCGAGTGCCGGCTTCCCCTTTGCGAGGTCATGAGCGAAGATCAAGTCGCGCGCATCGACAACGCCTCGATGGACATTCTCGAGAACGTGGGCGTGCAATTCCGCGATCCGGTCGCAATTGCGGACTGGAAGCGCGCCGGCGCAGGGATCAAGGGAGAAATGGTCTTCCTCGACCGCGACATGGTCCGCGAACTGATTGCATCCATTCCGGAGACGTTCACCTATCTCGCGCGCAATCCCGCCAACAACGTCGAGGTCGGCGGCCGCCGCGCGATTTTCGTGCCGATGACCGGCGCGCCCTATCTTCGCGATCTCGAGGACGTGCGCCGCAATCCGACGCTTGAGGATCTCGCGATGTTCCACAAGCTCAGCCACATGCTTCCGGCGCTTCACAGCACCGCGCATCACATCGTGGAGCCCTTCGACCATCCGATCAGCCAGCGCCACCTCCGCATCACCTATTCGTCCATGAAGTACTCAGACAAGACATTCATGGGCATGACGACTTCCCCGAAGAACGCGGAAGACGTGATGGAGATGTGCGCCATCCTTTTCGGAGAGGACGTCCTCGAGAACCACGCGGTGACGACCGGCAATTGCAACGGCAACTCGCCTCTAGTCTGGGACGAAACCATGCTCGGTGCCATGCGCGCCTTCAGCCGGCGCATGCAGCCCGTTCTCTGCTCGCCTTTCGTGCTCGGCGGTGCGAACACACCCGCGAACGTGCCGGCGGCCGTGGCGCAACTCAACGCGGAAGCGCTGTCGGCGCTTGCGTATACCCAGGTCGTCCGGAAGGGAGCGCCCGCAATCTACGGCCACTACCTGTCCACGGTCAGCATGAAGTCCGGCGCGCCGATGGCCGGGACGCCCGAAATCTCGCTGATGAATTTCATGATCGGCCAGATGGCGCGCCGCTACCGCGTCCCGTGGCGCACGTCGAACACGCTGGGCGGAGCAAAGACGCTCGACGCGCAGGCCGGGTACGAAAGTGCGACGACGCTGTCCGCCGCAATTCACGCCGGCGCAAATTACATCTGGCATTCGGCCGGGTGGAACGAGGCGGGAATGCACTGTTCGGCGGCCAAGTTCGTCGTCGACGCGGAGCAGTGCGCCATGGCGTACCGCATGGCTGAAGGCCTGCAGTGGGGCGACTTCGACCGCGCGGTCGCCGCGGTCTCGGACGTCGGACCAGGCGGGCACTTTCTCGACCATCCGCACACGCAGGAGACGTTTCAGGACGCGTTCTTCCTGCCCGAACTGTTCGACAACAACTCGATCGAACAATGGACGGCCGAGGGCTGCGTCGAGACGACCGGACGCGCACTCGCTTTCGCGAAGTCGCTCCTGGCGGACTACGAGGAACCGAAACTGGACGAGGCCAGGGACGAGGCCCTGCGCGACTTCATCGCTCGGCGCGAACGCGAGATCCCCCCGGCGGATCATCTGAACTGGACGCACTGAACCAGCAACGGATCACTCCCGCCACGCCTTCCATTCCCGCCACCGGAGGAAGGCATTCGCCGCCAGGCTGGCGAACGGAAGCGGCGGGAGACGGCTCGGCTCCGGCTCCCGCGCGAAGAACTCGGCAATGCTGGAGGTTCTCCCCGAGGCGATCTCCGCTGCGCCGATTCCGGTCAGTGTGCCGCGGGCGGTGCCCAGCCCGTTCTGGCAGCACGCGGTGTGGATTCCCTCGTCGATCGTCCCGAGCAGCGTGACGCCGTTCCGGCTGAGGCACAGATGCCCGGACCAGGCGTATTCCATCTTCATGCCCGCGAGCTTCGGAAACCGGCTGTCGAACTTTCTCCGCATGACGCGGCCGGCGCGCTCCAGATCTCCTGCCGTTGCCTGCATGCCGGGTCGAAACGCGGCGCAGGTGCGCGTCACGATACGGTTGCCGCCCTCGAACGAGGATATGCGCCTCACCGTCGTTCCCATAGGGTCTGACGGCGTGATTCCCCACCGGGGCTTGCCGCCGATGCCGTCGAGCAGGTCGCGCGGAAGGTCCGGGGTCATGACGGCGAACAGGAAGACATGCATCAGCCGCCGCCGCGCAATGCCGAAACTCTCGAGGTGACCGTTGTTGGCCAGCACGACCGCGCGGGCATCCACCTCGGCGCGGGGCGTCCGCAGGATCCAACCGCCGCGGCGGCGGCGTATGTCGAGGACCGGCGTCTTCTCGAACACGGCGCAGTGCTCGCGCAGCCCCTCGCCCAATCCGCGTATGTACCCGGCAGGCTGCAGCATCACCGTCCCCGGCGTATAGATGCCGGACATGTAGTAGCCGGAACCGGAGAGTTCGCGCATGTTCTTCGCGTCAAGGATCTCGTACGGCTCGCCGAGGTCGTCGAGTTCGCGCGCATAGCTGACGTTGCGGCGGTGACCCGAATCGCCTGCCGCTCCGTTCACCTTGCCCTCCGGCCGAAAATAGGCCGGGTTGATGTCGTAGGCGTCGACCGCCTCCCGCGCGAACGCGATCGCGCGCCGATTCAGGTCGATCAGTTGCCGGCTCCTGTCGTCGGCTCCGCCAGCGTAGTCGTGCGACGCGAGGTCGTGCGGAAGGTCGATCATGAAGCCGGAATTTCGACCCGACGCGCCCTCGGCGAGACGCCCGGCCTCGAGCACGGCGACGATTGCGCCGGGATTGAGCTGGCGCAGCCGCTCCGCCGTCGACAAGCCGGCGAAGCCGCCGCCCACGACGGCGAAGTCCGCGCCCATGTCTTCCTCCAGCACGACCGGCGGCGGCTGGCCCGGAAGTATTGCGCTCCAGGCGGCGGGTCCGCGGTGAACCGGGATGCGCCGCGCGCGATAGACCGTCACACGACGGCCTCGTCGGCATCGTCCGCGAGATCGATCCAGATCGTCTTGAGCTGCGTATACTGGTCGTGCGCGTGAAGCGAATTGTCGCGTCCGCCGAAACCCGACTGCTTGTGTCCGCCGAACGGGGTGGTGATGTCGCCCTCTCCGTAGCTGTTCACCGTCACGGTTCCCGCGCGGATCGCCCGCGCCCCGCGGATCGCCCGCTTCGCATTGGCGGTGAAGATCGATGCCGCGAGACCGTAGTCCGTGTCGTTGGCGATCCGGATGGCCTCGTCGAAGGACGACACCTCGATCACGCCGAGCACGGGTCCGAATATCTCCTCGCGGGCGAGAATTCCGTCGTTGTCGGGAAGCTCGACGACCGTCGCCTCGACGAAGCCGTTCTCCGCCCGGCCGCCGAAGACAACCTTGTCGGCCTTGTCGAGGTACCCTCGGACCTTGTCGAAATGCGCCCCCGAAACCAGCGCGCCGACCCGGGTGGCCGGATCGAGCGGGTCGCCGACGTTCCAGTGGCGGGCATGGATCCGGATTCGTTCGAGCAGTTCCGCCTTGACCGCGCGATGCACGACGAGGCGCGAACTCGCGGAGCAGTTCTCCCCCATGTTCCAGAACGCGCCGTTGACGACATGGCCCGCCACGCGGTCGAGGTTTTCGGCATCGTCCATCACGATCGCGGGATTCTTGCCTCCCATCTCGAGCACGACTTCCTTCGCGTTGCTTTCCGCGGCGTAGACGAGGAAGCGCTTCCCGGTCGTCGTCGATCCGGTGAAGGAGACCATGTCGATGTCCATGTGGCGTCCGATGGGTTCGCCCACCTCGGGCCCGCCGCCGGGAACCACGTTCAGAACGCCGCGCGGCAGCCCGGCCTCGGCGGCGAGCTCCGCCATGCGCAGCGCCGTCAGCGTCGTCTCCGGGGCAGGCTTGACCACGACGGAGCAGCCCGCCGCCAGCGCCGGGCCGATCTTCCATGCCAGCATCAGCAGGGGAAAGTTCCACGGCAGAACCAGGCCGACCACGCCGATCGGTTCGCGCACGACGAGCGCGACGTGATCATCGGATGCCGGCGAAACCTGGTCGTAGATCTTGTCGACGGCCTCGGCGTGCCACTTCAGGCAGTCGATGGTTTCGGGCAGGTCCACCGATTCGCAGTCGAAGATGGTCTTTCCCGAATCGAGGCTCTCCATGACCGCCAGTTCCCTGGAGTTGCGGGTTATCAGCTTGCAAAGGCGGATCAGAACATCCTTGCGCCGGGCGGGATGAATTCGGGACCAGCGTCCGTCGTCGAAGGCCTCGCGCGCCTTCGCCACCGCGAAGTCCACATCCTCCGCGCCGCAGTCCGCGACGTCGGCGAGCGCCTTTCCCGTGGCCGGGTTGACAGTCGCGAAGGTTTTGCCTGACAACGCTGGCCGGAAACCGCCGTCGATGAAGGCGCCGGCCGGAAACGTCAGCCCGGCCGCTATCGCCTCGTATTCGTCCCTGGTCAGTAGGTTCATGACTCAGCCCCCTGCCTCGATGTTCGCAATGGTGGTTGTCAGGACGCGGACGACCTGTTCGACCGCGCGCTTGTCGTCCTTGTTCAAGCCCTTGAGCGGCGGGCGCACGGCGCCCGCGTCCATGCCGGCCATGGTGACGCCGTGCTTGATCGTCTGGACGAACTTGCCGCCCTGTTCGAGAACGCGCATGAGCGGCAGCATCGCCGACATGATGCGCCGCCCCCGGTCGAAATCGCCGTCGACGGCGCAGGCGCGGTAGAGCGCGGCGTGCTCTCCGGGAAGGAAGTTCGAGCCGCCGGCGACCCAGAACCGCGCTCCCCATGCAAAGAATTCAAGCGCCTGGTCATCCATCCCGCAGCCGAGTTGAATGTGGGGATAGTCGCGCGCGAGGACGTGCAGCCGGTTGATGTCTCCCGAACTCTCCTTGATGCCGCAGAAGTTCCGGGACCGGCCCACGCGGTCGAGGAACTCGTCGCCCATCATCGTGCCGGTGCGCCCCGGATAGTTGTAGAGCATGACGGGAAGGTTCGCCGCCCTGTCGATCGCGAGCGCGTTGAGCGCGTTCTCGCGGTCCGTCGGCACTGCGTAGGGCGGGCTGGCGAGGAGAATGGCATCGGCGCCGATTTCGCGCGCGCCCCTTGCGAGGGCCACGGAATCATCCGTCAGCATGGCGCCCGTGCCCACGACGACCGGCAGCCTTCCGGCCGTTCTTTCGTGGGTGAATCTCGCCAGTTCCAGCCGTTCGTCCACCGTCTGCGCGTAACTTTCGCCAGTGGAGCCGCCGGATATCAGCCCGTGCACGCCTTCCGAAACAAGGTGCTCGATCACGTCGGCGAGCGCATCGAGATTGATGCGGCCGTCATCGTGGAACGGCGTCACCAGAGGCGTGTAGACACCCTCAAAGCGAAAAACAGGAGTCATGCGGCCTCCTTGCAGGCGTGGTTCGGACAGCCGGCGGTGCCGCAGCGGCGGAACGTCAAGACGTCGCGACGATCATCGACATCCGGGACGCTTCGGGCAAACCCTCCGCGTTCTTCGCAAATGTCCCGCCGCCGCGGCGCGGCACCGTGGTTCATATCATCATCGAATCGTGTTTGGGAAATTCCCGCGTCGAATTCAATACGCTTCGGCATCGGAGCGGTGCGTCGCTGTAGTCAGTGGAGCGGGCAAGGAAGCGAACCCTGTCGCCGAATTTCGTTCCCGAGGTCTCGCAGGAAACGGATTTCCAGCGCTGCTGGCGCTCGCACGGCCGGAATTGGCATCCGTACGCGGCTCGTGTAGGGTCGCGATGTTCGCAAACGGCTCGGCAAGGACTTGAAACATGGTCAGCTTCACCTGGTACGGCCAGGCAAGTTTCGGAATTCGGCGCGAAGACGGGCTGTTGATCGTGACCGACCCCTATGACCCCGAGAAGGCGGGATTCCGCCCTTTTCCCGACGGGGCGGACATCGTGATCAAGTCGAGCAGCAACGACGACTTCCACGACAATGACCACCTTGTCCCGAAAAAGCCCGGCGCAACCGTCATCGACGCGCTGGTGGTTTCCCTTGACGGCGGAAAGACAGAGTCGCACGGCATCGAGTTCCGCGCGATCGAAGCGCTGGAACACGTCGACCACCCGTCAGGCCATCCCGACCAGAACGCTATGTACAGGTTCCGGGTCGAAGACATCGAAATCGGTCACATGGGCGACATGGGCAACGACTTCTCGGATGCTCAAATGGCGTTCTTCGAAGGCATCGACGTCCTGCTCGGGCATGCGGGCGGATTCCCGGTGATCTCGCTCGAAGAACTGCAGCGAGTCGTCAGGACAGTCGAACCGCGGCTATTGATTCCGATGCACTATTGCACGCCGTGCTACAAGCTGCAGAACATGTACGGGATTTCCGAGTTTCTCAAGCACTTCCCGGCCAGCCAGGTCGACTTCGCGGGTTCGTGTTCCGTGGAAGTCTCGAGCGACAGCCTTCCCGGCGAAACGCGCGCGATCGTCCTCGAGAATTTCTGACCTGAACCGCGACCGCGCCGCAACGGGCGCTGGCGACATGTACTGCAGCGCGGAGAATCCCGCCGCCGGTGGCCTGACACAAGCCCCGGGTCGCTCTGCGCGAAACGTCAGTTTCCGGCTTTCTTCGGGATTTCCTCGACTCCCATCGCCGACATTATCGTGGCGACGATCTGCGGCGCGTCGAGCCCCGCCTCCTCCACCTGCTTCTTCGGGGCGTCCTGATCGAAGAACCGGTCGGGCATGACCATCGGGCGGAACCGGAGACCGGCATCGAAGCGGCCGTCGGCGGCGAGCAGATGCATCACCTGCGTCGCAAACCCGCCCGTCGAACCTTCTTCCACCGTCACGAACACCTGGTGTTCGCCCGCGAGACGCCGGACCAGATCCGCGTCGATCGGCTTCGCGAAGCGCGCATCCGCGACAGTCGTCGAAATTCCGCGGGCATTCAGCGCGTCCGCGGCCTCGAGACAGTCCGCAAGCCGCGCACCGTATGACAGGACTGCGGCCATCGATCCTTCGCGGACCACCCTTCCCTTGCCCGGCTCGAGCAGATCCGGAATCTCCGGCAAGGAAACGCCCACGCCGGCGCCGCGCGGGTAGCGGAACGCACAGGGCCCGTCGTCATATGCGGCGGCGGTCGCCACCATGTGGACGAGTTCCGCCTCATCGGCGGCGGCCATGAGGACCATGCCCGGAACGCAGCCCAGGTACGCGATGTCGAACGCGCCGCAGTGCGTCTGCCCGTCGGCGCCGACGTAGCCCGCGCGGTCGAGAGCGAAGCGGACAGGCAGGTTCTGAATCGCCACGTCATGCACGATCTGGTCATATGCACGCTGGAGGAACGTGGAGTAGATTGCGACGAAAGGCTTCATTCCCTCCGCGGCCAGACCGGCCGCGAACGTCACGGCGTGCTGTTCCGCTATGCCGACGTCGAAGGTGCGGTCGGGGAAAACCTTCGCGAACTTGTCGATTCCGGTACCGGAAGGCATTGCCGCCGTTATCCCGACGATCCTGTCGTCCTCTTGCGCCTCGCGTATGAGACTTTTCGCGAAGACCGACGTGTAACTCGGGACATTCGACACGGCCTTGATTTGCGTTCCCGTTTCCACGTCGAACCGGCTGACGCCATGGTACTTGTCGTATGACTCCTCTGCCGGCGCGTATCCCTTTCCCTTGCCGGTTACGATGTGGACGAGAACCGGCCCCTTTTCGCTGCTGTCGCGCACGTTTCGCAGGACCGGAACGAGATGGTCCAGATTGTGCCCGTCCACCGGACCGACATAGAAGATTCCCAGCTCCTCGAACAGTACGCCTCCTGAAAGCATGCCGCGCGCGATTCCCTCCGCGCGCTGCGCCGCAAGCCTGATTCTCTTCGGGAGCCTGTCGGTCACCAGCGAGCCGATGTCATGGAGCGACCGGTACGACTTCGACGAGATCAGCCGCGTCAGGTAGTTCGAGAGAGCGCCGACCGGCGGCGCGATCGACATTTCATTGTCGTTGAGAATGATGATCAGCCTGCTGTCCATCGCGCCGGCGTTGTTCAGGCCCTCGAACGCCATGCCCCCGGTCAGGGCTCCGTCTCCAATCACGGCGACCACATTGTTTGACCGGCTCTGCAGGTCCCTCCCGACGGAAAACCCGAGCGCCGCCGAAACGGAGGTGGAGGCGTGCGCCGCACCGAACGGATCGTATTCGCTCTCGGACCTCTTGGTAAATCCCGACAACCCGCCGCCCTTGCGCAGGGTCCTGATGCGATTCCGCCGGCCCGTCAGGATCTTGTGCGGATACGTCTGGTGTCCGACATCCCAGACGATCCGGTCCTTCGGCGTGTCAAAAAGATAGTGGAGCGCAACGGTCAGCTCCACGACGCCGAGACTGGCGCCGAGGTGACCGCCGGTCTCGGATACCGTATGGATCGTGTCCGTGCGCAGTTCGTCCGCGACCCGCTTCAGCTGATCCGGCCTCAGGCGTCTCAGATCCTGCGGATTCGATATTTCGTCAAGCAATGGAGTCTTCGTCATCTTCAGCCGCCTCTTGCCGCTTCGCCATATGGCCGTTGTCGTTGACAACCACGAGTTCAAACAAGTCCATTCATGAAATAGTCAACTTCAAGATCGCTTCAGTTGTCAACAATTTTGCAACGATTTCAGAACTCTTGGTGATCGCCTCCCGCCAGCGCGCGTTCGCAACTGGCTCCCCGGCGCCGTTGCAATGGCCTCCGCGAGCGCCGCGCGTCGACTTGCGGGCCGGCCGCGCGAGTTGCCCGTCCGCACGGCCGCGAGTTTGCGGGCGACGGGATCGGGTACCAGGCGCGATGCCGCCGCAACAACCGGATTCCGGTACCTGGCAAGACTTGTTTTCGAACGCGGAGCCGCGCAAGCAGAACGAATCGAGGGCGCCGGCATCATGTTCTGCGGCTGAACGTCACCGGAGACAACGAAATCTCGATAATCTCGGAATGGCATGGCAGAGGCTCGGCGGCCTGTTCGGGGAGCTGCCGCGGCGGATGCGCTTCGAAGCAAGGAATGCAGGCGGATTGCGTCGAACCCATGCTGCGGCAATGTCCATGAATTGACCTGGCTGGACATCATCGGACGGCTGTGCTGACTTCGGCTTGGCCCGTGGCAAGAAAGACGGTCAGCCGAAAATTTCCTGCTCGCTTCCCGCCATCGATTCGGATGCCAAGGATGAAGAAGTCCCTGACCCTGATCATCGCCAACAAGAACTACTCGTCCTGGTCGCTGCGGCCGTGGCTGGCCATGACCGAACTGAGCATCCCGTTCTTCGAACGCCAGTTGAAGTTCGAATCCCGTGACTGGGAACAACTGATCGGGACTCTGTCTCCCACCGGTCTCGTTCCGGTGTTGTGGGAGGGCGATCCGGGGACAGGGTTCGCGGTCTTTGACAGCCTGGCGATCCTGGAACGCCTGCATGAACTTTATCCGAATGCCGGTGTCTGGCCTTCCGATTCCGAGGCAAGAGCCGCGGCCCGTTGCCTGACGGCCGACTTTCACGCCGGCTACCACGCCCTGCGCGCCGCGATGCCGATGAATATCCGCAGCTGCCACCCGGGCAAGGGCATGAATTCCGAAGTGGCTGACGAGATAGGCCGACTTGCTGCGCACTGGCGAAAGGCCCGACGGCAATTCGGCGGGGGAGACGCCTTCCTCTTCGGCGGTTTCTCGGCAGCGGACGCGTTCTTTGCGCCGGTCGCATCGAGGTTCCGGACATACGGGGTCACGCTCGACCGAGAGTCGCGCGACTATCAGCGGGCCTTGCTTGACCTTCCCGGCATGCAGGCGTGGTCGGCGGCCGCACTCGAGGAAACCGAGTTCGTGGCAGTCGACGAGCCCTATGCATGAACGGGTAGGGAGACTTCGCCGAGCCGCTCCCTGCAATCCTCAGTTTCCGCTGTCTCCTGCCGCACGGGCTTCGGCAAGTTCGGATTGGTCCCAAAACCCTATCATGATGCCCCGTCCCAATTCGCTTCCCGTTCGTTCCGCGATGGCCGCGTCCGACATCGTGACCCGGTTGTGATGGCGCCGGTTCCATCGTCCCATGACACCATCGAGACGCCGTCGCTCCGACTCGTGCGCCGACAGGTCTCCCAAGTCGTGGAACTCGTCCGGGTCGGCCTCAAGGTCGTACAGCATTGGACGGAAACCCTCGGCATGGATGTACTTCCAGCGGCCGTCGAACACCATTGTGAGCCGGCAGTCGCCGATTGGGTGGTCGAGGACGCGACGCGCCCGCCGCATGGAGTAGTCGTACTCGCTGAACACCGCACCGCGCCAGGGCGGCGAATCGCCGCGCAGCAGCGGCAGAAGCGACCGTCCCTCGAATATGTGGGGCCGTTCCGCTCCGCCGAACCAGTCGACAAAGGTCGGAGCGAGGTCGATCGCCTCGACAAGGTGATCGAGAACCCGCCCCCGCGTACCATCCGCATCCGGAGACGGATCGACCACGATCAGGGGAACGCGGACCGATTGCTCGTGAAACAACTCCTTTTCGCCCAGCCAGTGGTCGCCGAGATAGTCGCCGTGGTCGGAGGTGAAGACGACCATCGTGTCTTCGCTCAGGCCCCGGTCGTCCATCCAGGACATGAGGCGGCCGACCTGCGCGTCAATCTGAGCCACGAGCCCCATGTAGGCCGGAATGACCCGCGCGCGGACCTCTGGACGGGCGAAAACTCTCGAAAACCGTTGCTCGAAGTAGGCGGCGAGCACCGGATGCGGATCCTGTAGTTCCGCTTCCGAGCGGACAGGAGGAAGAACGTGTTCGGGTCCGTATAGCGCGTTGTAGGGCGCCGGCGCGACATAGGGCCAGTGCGGCTTGATGTAACTCAGATGCAGGCACCAGGGCCGGTCGGCGGCGTCTTCGATGAACTCCATGGCGCGGGTCGTCGCATAGGGCGTCTCCGCGTGTTCATCGGCCACCCGCGCAGGCATGCCGGCATTCTCCATGAGCCAGCCGGACACGACGTTGCCGGTTTCGTCCTTCGCTGAAGCGGCGAATTCCTCCCACGGATTGGGGACGTCGTAGCCTTGCCGCCGGAGGTGGTCGTTGTAGTGGCTCGGTTCGGCGCTCCCGGTCGGGTGAAGTCCGTCCAGGCGGTCCCAGACTTCGAATCCGCATTCCGCAATTCGCCGGCCGGCCGCGGAGTCGGGAGAAATCCCGAGCCGCAGCATGCCTTCGTTGTCAGCGGCCATGTGCGTTTTGCCGCAAAGGGCGGTCCGAACGCCAAGCGGTTCAAGATGATCGCCCAGGGTCATCTCGCCGACCCTAAGGGGAACGCTGTTCCAGGTCGATCCGTGGGAGCGAACATATCGCCCGGTGTAGGCGCTCATTCGCGAGGGCCCGCAGATTGGCGATTGGACATAGGCCCGGTCGAAGCGCACGCCGCGCGCTGCAAGCGCGTCGATGTTGGGCGTCTTCAGGTGCGGATGGCCGGCGCAACCGAGAAAGTCATGACGCAGCTGGTCGCACATGATGAACAGAACGTTTCTTGCCATGGCCGTGTCTCCAGGAACCCGGGCCTCCCGCAAGGGAGCGGCTTGCAGCAAAACAGCCGGACCGCCTGTCCGGACGGAACAGGACCTGATGCGAGCGTATGGCAAATGCGCCGACGAAGGGAAACTCTCTTCGACAGCCGGTTATCGCGGCACCGCCATTCCCTTCATCCTGAACGGCGCGTCACGCGGACAGGCTGACGCGCGCTCGACGACGGAAGGCGCCGCCTTCGGCCCGGTATGGATTGCTCCCGGCGACCGCGTTGCCGCAACCGCGGCGGCGGGAACGCCGCGACCGGTCGGGCTGCACCCACGTCGGAGAGCGGGACCATGGACCGCACTGTTCGGGCTGCGCCCTTGGGGCCCGTGTGCATCCGTATCCGTCCCGGAATTCATGCCCCGCGCAAGCCGCATCCAAGTCAATTGCATGGCACGGGAGTAGCGTCGGCTATGCCGGTTCGAAACGCCGCGTCCGGCCCGCCGTGCATTGCGACGAGCCGGTCCTGATCCACCTTGGCCGACGCGTCCACGGCAGTCGGGTCGCAGATGTCGAGGAGTTTGCGCCGCATGCGTTCACGGACATGACTGCAGGCCGGGTCGGCGGCGAGATTCCTGGTTTCGAGCGGATCGGCTTCGAGATCGAAGAGTTCCGGATCATAGCCGACGTTTTCGCGATATTTCCACCGGGCATCTGCAACCATGAATCCGCCTGACGGCGAATTCGCGGCGTGGTACTCGGAAAAGACTGTCCGCCGCGGATCATCCTCCTCCCCTGCGATTGTCAGGAGCGAACGCCCTCTCCAGGCGGGATCGGGCGCCACGCCGAACGCGTCCGCAATTGTCGGCGGTATGTCGATCAGCGAAACGGGAGTGGTTATCCTCGTGCCGCCTGGCGCGCGCGGACCCGACAGGATGAGCGGCAGCTGCGTCGCCTCCCGGTAGAGCACGGACTTTCCCCACCGCCCGTGCATCCCGAGCGTCTCGCCATGATCCGAGGCATAGATCACGAGCGTCCGGTCAGCCTGTCCCGATTCCGCGAGCGCATCGATGACCCTTCCGATCTGAGCATCGACAAAGGTGCAGAGAGCGAAGTAGGCCGCGATCGCTTCCCGCCGTCGCGAGTCCGAACCCAATTCCTCGTCGCTGTTTTCGATCTCCGTCATCCGGGCCACCCGGGGGTGCACCGGATGCCCCTTTCCGGGATGCACGGGAGGCAGGGGCATGTCCTTTGCGGGGTAGAGATCGAGATATTCCGCCGGCGCAGTCAACGGAAAATGCGGGGCCACGAAACCGACGAAACCCGCCCAGGGAGCGGATTTGCGGCCGGGTTCGCGCAGCCATGCCTCGGCGGCCTCAGCAACTGCGACGTCGTACCGGTTGTATTTCGAGAATCCGGCGCCGATCTCCCCAAGCATGCCGGTGACCCGCCTGACCTGCGGCAGCGGATTGCGAACCGAACCCCAAACCTGACCGACGCCGGCATGGATGTGCATCGGGAGAATCTGCTGATCGCAGCCGGTCGGATCCTCCCGGCGGCGATAGTGCAGCTTGCCGACGCTGGTGACCGGAATGCCGGCATCGCGCAACGCATGTCCCCACCCGGGATAGCGGCCGGTCACAAGGGCTGCATGGGCCGGCACGCAGATCGGACTGGGCGTATATGCGAACCGGAACAGTGTCCCGCCGGCTGCAAGGCGATCCAGGTTCGGGGTCCGGACAACGCTATGCCCGAGGCACGAAATCGCCGACGCCTGATGTTCATCGGCCATGATGAACAGGACATTCGCGAGCCGATCCTCCAATGCGGGCCGTCCTCCGGAAACCTGCGCTCCGGCGACAACAAGCTTCACGATGTCATCATCTTGCTGCGGGTGCAACAATTATGCCGTATATTCAACATGTAGGACCGGCTGCGCCGCTTTCCGCCGAGATGCGGAGAGACCGCCGAGCGTCGTCCGGACACGCAAATCGCATCGAAGTTTCGCATGTCCGCAGCGAACCTGCGCTTTGCCCGCATGCGCGGGCCTGCTCGCGGATATCGTCCTCGACCCGACAATCCTGGGGATTCCCGCAACCGTATCCGCTCCGGTACGTCCCTGTCCTGCATCGGCCGCTCGAATCCCCGGCGATCGGATTGCCGCATTCCGGCAGAGAGGCAGGTCTCCAGCCGGGGTCAGGCGCACCGCTTGCCGGCATGTCGATTCCGGCGGCTCCGGATCGCCGGTCGGGCGGCGCATGAGCACGCAATCCTCTCCGTGCGGCGTCGGGCTTTCGACGGTAAGGCGAACCGGCCAGTCTCAGGAAGAGACGGAATCAGGCGGAGACGGAGGCGATGCCAGGAACGCATGTCCGATCCGGATCTGCTTGCCCGAATCCACGGCTCAATCCGAGGGCCGGCGAACTTCCCAGTTTTCGCGCCGGGCTGTTTCGGCCTGCATTCCAGGACACGGCAATGATCGCGGCAAGCCCATCCGCAACGGATTCCGACCACTCGAAGAGCATCCCGAAGGATTCCGTAAAGGACTTGTCGACCGCAGCTCAGCCGGCTTCGTGCCCGGAAGCTCGCGACAGCACCTTCGACGGTTCCGCGGACGCGATGCCGCCCGACCATGCGATGAACTGGTCGGGCCTGACCAGAATCGCTTCCGTGCCGTAGGCGCTCCGAAGCGCGGAGGACGCAAGGGACAGGACTTTCAACGGGACGCCGAGCGCCCGCGCGGCGCCCTCCCACGCAGTGCGCCGGCAACCGGTTCCCGCAAGATCCATGAGAGTGAATCCGGGGCCGAGTTCCTCCCAGAGATCCCTGCCGTCAGGAAGTGGTTGCGGCGCGAGGTGGAGGCCCGGTCTCGCCTGGAATCCGTGTTTTCCAAGCGCACCCGATGTTGCGCCAGGCGGGCCGAACACGATCGGCGAACCGGAATAATGCGGCAGGAACTCGGTGACTTCCCGGTCTTCGCCGGCCGCGCGGGCCGCCCAGGCGCGCTCGAACGAGGACCTGTCCCTCTGGGGAGAGTATGTTGTCAGAAAGGATCTGTAGTCGAGTATCATGCGTTCGATGAAGTCGCGGGACGTCGACCTGAAGACCGGATGCCGTTCCGCGGTATAGCTGTCGAGGAGTCCCTCTCCGGCCCATCCCTCGAGCGCCGCCGCAAGCTTCCAGCCGAGGTTGCGCGCATCCTCAAGGCCAAGGTTGATGCCGTATCCGCCGTATGGCGGATGACTATGGCCAGCATCGCCGGCCACGAACACGCGCTTGTTCCGATAGGAAACGGCATGGGAGATTCGAAGATCCCAAAACCCGATGTGTTCGAATTCCAGGGCAAACTTCGCACCAGCCATGTCATGCAGATGCTGCCTGAAATCGTAGTTCGATTCGGTCGCATCGGCGGGAACGGGAGAATGGTAGAACCAGCCGCCGTTCAGGTCTACCCTGCCAAGAAACTGCCAGTAACCGTTCATGTCCGGATTCATCACGTTGAAGATGGACTTTCCGGGGTGCACCGACATGAGATCGTCGAGTTCCGTAGACCGGAAGACAAGCAGCGCCATCCGAGGGCCATCGTGATCCGTCGCCTGCCGAATGCCCGACCATTCTCGCACAAGCGATCGCGCGCCGTCGCAGCCCACCGCATAGCGGGCCGCCGCGGCATCGGACTGCGACGAGTTCCTGCGCCGGAACCGGATCTCCACGCAGTGGTCACGCTGATCGATGCCGACCGCGGTGCATCCGGCTTCGAACGATGCAAGAGGCAGCTCCTCGAGGCGTTCGCGGAGAACGCCCTCGAGGAAGTATTGCGGGAGGCGCTCGTTTTCCGCGAAGTAGTAGGCACCCACCTGCGAACGCTGAAACCAGTCGTGGGAATATTCGCTCAGAAGATGCCGGTAGGTCACAAGGCCGGCATTTCCGAATTCGCGCGGAATCGGACTGGCTCGCCTGACCCGATCGCCGACATTCCAGGCGCGGAAGTGCTCGCCGGTCCGCTGCGTCAGGTTCTGGCCCTTCGGGATCCTGTGCTGTTCGACGGTCCTTTCGATGACCCTCACCCGGACGCCGCGCAGGGCGAGGTCGATCGCAAGCCCCAGTCCGACAGGGCCGCCGCCAACAATGAATACATCAGTTTCAGGCAACACGCCCTCCTCGTATGCGGCTTCATCGAGCGCCTCACATCCGGCAAGCGGTCAGGGGCCGAGGCGGCCACGTGATCCCCGCGTCCCTGCCGTCGCTCCAACGCACGCAAAGGCGCATCCTCGATTCTGGCCAGAACCTGGGTAGCGTTGCAAGGGCGCGTCTTGGCTCGGCCAGGCTGCCCGGCGGGGTTCGCATCCCGCATCGCTTCCGTCCGGTCAGGGAACCGGCGCGGCAGTCTTCCTGCGTGTTGCAATCCGGGGAAACGCTGCGCAAATTGTCCGGAAATCGAACACGACCGGATGAGAGGAGAAACATGATGGCCCGGTTCAACTGCAAGACGATTCTCGCCACTGCCGCAATGCTGACCGCAGCCGCGACAGTCAATGCCGACGAGCTCAAGCTCGCGCATTTCTCGTCAACCAAGTACCACTTGCACGTGCACATGTTCGTGCCCCTGGCCGACGCGCTCAGCGAGGCGACCGGAGGCGAGACAACAGTGCGCATATATCCGGGGGGCGAACTCGGAGCAGGACCGGCGCGACAGTATGACAGGGTCATCGACGGCGTCGCGGACATGGTTTACGCCCTTCCCGGATACACGGCATCTCAGTTCAAGAAGACGCTGCTCCTGGAACTGCCCGCCGTGGTGAATCCCGGCGCGAACAAGACCGCGGAAATCTGGGAAGACATCGAACACATCGAAAGCGAGTTCCGCAGGGTGAAGCTGCTCGGCCTCTGGACGGCCGGCAATGCCGTGCTTCTCACGGCGGAAAAGAAGATCGAAAGCCTTGCGGACCTGGAAGGGCTGAAGATACGCGTACCGTCGAAGAACACCGGCCGCTTGATCGAAGCCTGGGGCGCCACGGCGGTGTCGATGCCGATCACCGAGGTCTACACCTCGATGGAAACGGGCGTTGTGGAAGGCACGCTGGTCGACACGTCGGTTCTGACGAGTTTCAAGCTGGGCGAGGTCACGAAATACATCACGTCGGGCATGAAGGCGACCAATTCCCTGTTCATGCTGCTGATGAACCGCGACAGCTGGGACGACCTCGACGCGGCGACCCAGGACAAGCTCACATCGCTGACCGGCGCCGAACTGTCCGAAAACGGGCGTCAAATCATGACATCAGCATCGGACAAGGCGTTCCAGGCCTGGCTGGAAGCGGGCGGCGAACACGTCGTGCTGTCCGCTGAAGCAGCTGCGGAATTCGATGCAGCAAGCGCCAGCCTGGCTTCTGAAGTCATAGCCGAACTGGACGCGGAAGGCATCGACGCATCCGGTTGGGCGGCCGCGCTGCGGAATTGACCGAAAACCTGCAGGACTTGCTTGCGGGCGTTCGGGCCCGATCCGAACGCCTTCTCAGGGCATTCGCGACGCTGGGCGGCGTGATCCTGTTCGGGATCACGCTACTCGTCAGCGCCTCCGTCTTCTGCCGGTACGCCCTGAACCAGCCCATACTTGGTGACAAGGAACTTGTGGAGATCGGGCTCTCTCTCGTCGTGATGATGGCCATGCCTTTTGCAGGACTGTCCGGCGCGCACATCAGGGTCGACATGCTCGACCCGCACATCGGTCCGTTCGGCCGGTATCTGGGCGATGCGTTCGCGCGCGCCGCATCCTGCGTCGTACTGTTGCTTCTGGTTCGCAAGACCTGGGAAAAGACACTCGATGCCCATGAATTCGGCGACGTGACCAATATGATCGAGATTCCGGTGTGGATCGCATACGGATCGATAACGGTCGGCATGGGACTGTTCGCGCTGGTTCTCGCCGGGCAGTTCGCCGGGCAGCTGCTGCAGGGACCTGCGGGCCATGAATGAGACGGTTGTCGGCGTCGTCGGCATAGTTGCGCTCTTCTTCTGCCTTGTCGCCCGGCTGCCTGTCGGCATGGCCCTCCTGATCGTCGGCGCCGGAGGCATCTGGGTGATTGACGGCGGGCGCGCGGCCATCGCGACCATGTCGTCCGAGACATACACGTCAGTCACCGCGTACAGCCTTTCGATAATTCCGCTGTTCGTCCTGATGGGCAACATGGCCGGGGCGGCTGGATACTCCCGGCGGCTCTACGAGGCCGCCAATGCCTGGATCGGCCGGTTCCGCGGCGGACTGGCGTCTGCGACAGTTCTCGGATGCGCGGCATTCGCAGCCGTCTCGGGGTCTTCGGTGGCGACCGCCGTCACCATAGGCAAGGTAGCGTTGCCGCAAATGAAGCGGTTCGGATACGCCGACGGGCTCGCGACGGGCTCGGTGGCCGCAGGCGGCACGCTCGGCATCCTGATTCCGCCGTCTACCGGGTTCGTTCTCTACGCGGTGCTGACCGAGGAGAGCATCGGCCGTCTTTTCATCGCCGGGATACTGCCCGGAATCATTCTCGCGCTGCTCTTCGTGGCCGTCATCGTCGCGGTTACCGTGCTCAGGCCTTCGGAAGGGCCGGTCGGCCCTTCAGTCGACGCGGCAGGAATTGCTCTGGCGACGCTTCGGTCCCTGCCGCTCGTGGGCGTAATTCTGGTCTCCATCGGAGGCATCTACATCGGCGTGTTCACGCCGGTCGAAGCCGCCGGAGTGGGCGCCACGCTCGTGTCGGCGCTGGCGCTCTCGACAGGAGCGGTCAGGGTGCGGGAGATGCCGGAAATCTTCCTCGATACCGTCACCATGACGGCTATGCTGTACCTGATCGTGATCGGCGCACATGTCTTCGGGCCATTCCTGGCGCTGACGCATATTCCCGAAACGCTCTCTATCGAACTGAAGGAGCTGGGATTCGGCCCGTACGGCACGCTACTGCTCATCCTGGTCGCGTACGTCGTCATGGGGATGTTCCTTGACGGGCTGGCGATGCTGGTGGTGACCCTTCCGGTCGTCTACCCGATCGTGACCGGAGCGGGTTTCGACCCGATCTGGTTCGGCGTGATCGCGGTCATCGTGATCGAGATGGGGCTGATCACGCCTCCCGTCGGCATCAACGTGTTCGTCGTCAAGGGCGTTGCGGACGGCGTTCCGATGGGAACGATTTTCCGGGGCGTGCTTCCATTCTGGTTCGCGATGGCCGTCTGCCTCGCCATCCTGGTCCTGTTCCCGGAAGTGGCGTTGTTCCTTCCAAACCGGATGGGATGAAGAAACCTCCGGAGCCCGGAAGACGTTGCCGGTGCGCAGTTCACGACGCCGGCATGCGCGTCTCGACCAGATCAGCCCAGTAGGAGACGCCGGCCGGTATCACCGCGTCGTTGAAGTCGTACCCGGCGTTGTGAACCGGCGCCGTATCGCCGTTGCCGAGCAGTATGTAGGAACCGGGGCGCGCCTCGAGCATGTACGAGAAATCCTCCGCGCCCATGATCGGCGGAACCGACATCGTTTCGCGGCCGGTGACGCTCTCGGCGACGCGTCGCGCGAAGTTCGTTTCCGCATCCGAATTCACCATGACGGGGTAACCGCGCGTTTGCCGGACGTCTGCCTCTGCGAGATGCGCGCGCGCCGTTGCGTCCGCGATTTCCCGCACTCGCCGCTCCGCGAAATCGCGCACGTCGGCGTCAAGCGCCCGAATGGTGCCCTGAAGTCTGACCGACTGCGGAATGACGTTGTGCGTGTCACTCTCGGTACGGATTCCGCATACGGACACCACGACCGCCTTCATGGGATCAACGCCCCGCGACGCGACAGTCTGCAGCGCGACGACGACATGCGACGCCGCAACGGCCGGGTCGACCGTTACATGCGGCTTGGCCGCATGCCCTCCTCTCCCGCGCACCACGATCGTGAACTGGTCCGCCGACGCAAAGAACGCGCCGCTCCGGATCGCAAACTGCCCGCCGGGAATGCCGGGCATGTTGTGCATGCCATAGACTTCCCGTATCCCGAAGCGGTCCATCAGCCCTTCGTCGACCATTTCCTTCCCGCCTCCGCCGCCTTCCTCCGCCGGCTGGAAGATGACAACCGCAGTGCCGCTGAAGTTCCGCGTCTCCGCCAGATACTTCGCCGCTCCGAGAAGCATGGCGGTATGGCCGTCGTGCCCGCATGCATGCATGACTCCGTCGTTTCGGGACGCATAGTCGAGGCCGGTCGCTTCCTGAATCGGCAAGGCGTCCATGTCGGCCCGCAACCCGACGGCGAACCCTTCGCCTTCCTTCCTGCCCCGGATCACCCCGACGACCCCAGTCCTCCCGATGCCCGTCACGACCTCGTCGCATCCGAATTCGGCGAGCCGTTCCGCAACCAGCGCCGATGTGCGGTGGGTTTCGAACAGAAGTTCCGGGTGCCGGTGAATGTCCTGCCGCCAGGCGGCGACCTCGTCGTGGAGATCTGCGATTCGGTTCTTGATTGGCATCGTGAGAAATCCCTCAGGCCGATAGGTGACTGGTAAGGCGGTGCAGGAAGCCGGTGCACTCCCGCAGCTGCGCGCGCGTAATGTATTCGTCCGGCTGGTGCGCCTGGACGATTGAGCCGGGGCCACAGATCACGGCCGAGTAGCCGGCTCCCTGGAACTGTCCGGCCTCCGTGCCGTATGACACGACTCCGGCCCGGTTCCGGCCGGTGAGTCCGCGCACCAGCGACTCCGCAGCGCCCTCCGGTTCAGGGCGGAGTCCGGGAACGATGTTGATTCCGGAAATGCGGATGCCGGCTTCGGGGCTTGTCGCCCTGATTTCCTCCTCCATGGCCGCGGCGCGCGCCTCGTAGCGCGACAGCCAGCCCTCGGGCGATTCCGACGGCATGCAGCGGATGTCGGTCATGAACCGGCAGTCCTTTGCGGTGATGTTGCTGGCCGTGCCGCCTGCCAGCGTGCCCACATGCAGCGTCGTATACGGCGGGTCGAAGCCGCTGTCCGCCGCGCCGGCGACGCGATTCTCTTCCGTCCTTTCGTGAAGCCAGTTCACGAGGCGGGCGGCAGTCATGGTCGCCGAAACGCCGGCGTGCATTCGGCAGGAGTGGACCGAGTATCCGCTGACATGCGTCTCGAAGCCGACGCAGGCCTTGTGCGCGTTCACGATGCCCATCATCGACGGCTCGCCGACTACGACCGCCGACGCCTTCGGAAGCCGGCGCGCCATTTTCGCGATCATTGAGGGCGCTCCGAGGCAGCCGACTTCCTCGTCGTAGGAGAACGCAATCTGCACAGGCTGCCGGAGGCCGGCCCGAGACATTGCCGGCGCATGCGCCAGCACCGCGGCGAGGAACCCCTTCATGTCCGCGGTTCCGCGCCCGTAGAGCTTGCCGTCAAGCTCCGTCAGCCGGAACGGGTCGCTTGTCCATGCCTGCCCGTCGACCGGCACCACGTCCGTGTGACCGGACAGGACGACGCCGCCCTCCGCATCCGGCCCGACCTGCGCGTAGAGATTCGCCTTAGTTCCGTCGTCGTTGTGGCACAGGAAGCTTTCTATGCCGAAATCGGCGAGGTACGCCCGAACGAACTCGATCAGGTCGAGGTTGGAGCGGTTCGATATCGTGGGAAATGCCACGAGTTTCTCGAGCAGACCGACCGGGTCAGGAATTTCGGGCAATCTCATTGCAGGCAGTTCCGCAAGCATACCGGTGACAGGGGTGCATATCCGCAGCGGCGCATCATGACAACGCCGTCTTTCCGGCGCGGCCCTTTCGGAGCGTTGCCCTCTCCGTCCGGATCGGAAAGTCGGAGTGGAAGCCGGCTGCCAGGTTTCCGCCATGCCGGATCGCAGGCGCAAACCGGTGCCGCCGGTCTTGGGTCTTCGATTGCCACTTGCAAATCCGGCGGCCGGATTCTAAACGCCTGTCGACAGTTCGGGGCCGGATTCGGCCGCTGCAGCCTGCGTCATTCCGTTGCGATCCGGAGCATGGCGCACCCCGAACTGGAGTTTTGGACCCGTAGCTCAGCTGGATAGAGCATTTGACTACGAATCAAAAGGTCGGGCGTTCGAATCGCTCCGGGTCCTCCAAACTCTCCCGAACCTCCCCGACCTGAGGCACCGGGCGAATTTTCCGGAACGCGGCGCCTGTTGCGACCGGCGGCGCTCGCCAGCGGTCGAACCACTTGCCAGTCCCCGTGGCCGGTTCAGCCGTCGCCGACGTCTTCTCCGAGAAGCCGCGCGACGGTAAAGACATCCTTGTCGCCGCGGCCGCACATGTTCATGACGAGGAGGTGGTCGCGGGGCAGTTCGCCGGCGATCTTCGCTACGTGCGCCAGCGCGTGTGCCGGCTCAAGCGCCGGGATGATGCCCTCCAGGCGGCAGCAGAGCTGAAAGGCATCCAGCGCCTCGTCGTCGGTGATCGCAACGTAGTCGATCCGGCCGGCCTCGCGGAGCCACGCGTGTTCCGGGCCGATGCCCGGGTAGTCGAGGCCTGCGGAAATCGAGTGGCCGTCGAGGATCTGGCCGTCGCTGTCCTGAAGCAGATAGGTCCGGTTGCCGTGCAGCACGCCGGGGCGGCCGCCAGTCAACGACGCGCAATGCTGCATGCGCTCGTCGACGCCCCGGCCGCCGGCCTCGACTCCGATGATCTTCACCTCCCCGTCGTCGAGAAACGGGTGGAACAACCCCATGGCGTTCGAACCGCCGCCGATGCAGGCCACAAGCGTGTCGGGGCCGCGCCCCTCGGCTTCCAGAAGCTGCGCACGCGTTTCCTCGCCAATGACCGCCTGGAAGTCGCGGACCATCATCGGATAGGGATGCGGGCCGGCCACCGTGCCGATGCAGTAGAAGGTGGTTGCGACATTCGTCACCCAGTCCCTGAGCGCCTCGTTCATGGCGTCCTTCAGGGTGCTCCGGCCGGATGTCACCGGCACTACTTCGGCGCCGAGAAGCTTCATCCTGAATACGTTCGGCGCCTGCCGCTCGACGTCGTGCGCGCCCATGTACACGACGCAGTCGAGCCCGAAGCGCGCGCATGCGGTCGCTGTCGCCACCCCGTGCTGCCCGGCACCGGTCTCGGCGATGATTCTGGTCTTGCCCATGCGGCGCGCAAGAAGAATCTGGCCGAGCACGTTGTTGATCTTGTGCGCGCCGGTGTGGTTGAGTTCGTCCCGCTTCAGGTAAATTCGCGCGCCGCCGAAATGTTCCGTGAGGCGCTCGGCGAAGTAGAGCGGCGACGGCCGCCCGACGTAGTGCCGCCTGAGGGCCGTCATTTCCGCGTCGAATTCCGGCGCAGTCTGGGCGCGGGCGTATTCCGCTTCGAGATCGAGAATGAGCGGCATCAATGTCTCCGACACGAAGCGTCCGCCGTAATCGCCGAATCTGCCGCGCCCGTCGGGCCCTCCGCGGTACGAATTCACCTGCACCATCGCCTTACTCCTCACTCCGCGAGCCGTTTCGCCTCGGCCACAAAGGCGGCAATCCGGCCGGAATCCTTGATGCCCGGTGCGCGCTCCACGCCTGAGGAGACATCGAGCTGCCGAGCTCCCGTCTGCGCGACCGCCGCTGCCACGTTCGACGCGGTCAGCCCGCCGGCAAGCATCCAGGGAACCGGCCAGCGGAAACCGGCAACGAGCCGCCAGTCGAATGCGTGCCCGCCGCCGCCCGGCGCGCGGGCACCCGGCGCCGGCGCAGCATCGCAGAGCAACTGGTCTGCGACCTCGCCGTAGGCTTCGAGATGCAGGAGGTCCGCTGCCGCGGAAACCGCCACCGCCTTCATGACCGGCAGGCCGAACCGACCGCGCACCTCGGCAACGCGCGAAGGCGATTCCGAACCGTGCAACTGCACCATGTCGACCGGGACCCGGTCGAGTACATCGGAAAGAGACGCGTCATCCGGATCCACGAAGAGCGCCACCCGGTTCACCCCGGAAGGCACCGTCTCCGCCAGAACGCGGGCATGTTCCGCCTCCACGTACCGAGAGGAGCGCGGGAAGAAAACGAAGCCCACGTAGTCGGCGCCCGCCGAGACGCTCGCCGCCAGCGACGCCGCATCGCGGAGACCGCATATCTTGACCTGCATCAGCGCCGGTCCACGAGCGTCAGGATCTCGTCGCCGCCCTCTCCGGCCCGCGCGCGCAGCGACGCCACCTCGCGCTCCAGGCGCCGCAGCGCCCGGCCGCGAAGCCCCGCCTCCCGCCGGTGGCGGTGCTCGCGGACGTACTCCCACGCGAACCCCACCACCAGACCCGCCAGGACGCCGGCGAACAGCACCGCGAACTGCGGAACCAGGAACGCGCCCGGATGCCCGACCACATGGCCGAACCCCTCGGGATACAGACGCACCGTCACAACCTCGCGGTTCGCAACCGACAGGAACACCAAGCCGCCGCCCAGGACGCCCAGAAGCAGGAGGCGCAGAAACCCCATCAGCCCCGGCCGTTCAGCCGGCTCCGGAGACGCTTGCCCGGCTTGAAGAACGGCACATGCTTCCGCTCCACCGCAACCGGGCGGCCCGTGCGCGGGTTGTGCGCCCGCCGCGAGCCGCGGTACCGGACCGAAAACGCCCCGAACCCGCGAAGCTCCACCCGGTTGCCGTCGGACAGCGCCGACGCGATCTCCCCGAACACCGTCGACACCACAAGCTCCGCATCCTCCCGCGAAAGACCGTACTCCTCGGCAATAATCCGAACGAGGTCCGAGCGAACCATCCGACACCCCCCCGGGGAGACCGATTCCCCCTCAGACAACCGTATACCGCAATCCCCCGCCCCGATACAGGCCGCAGCACCCCGCCATGCCGGGTCACCCCCCGTCCCGGCCCTTCAGCGCGGCGCCGAGAATGTCGCCGAGAGACGCCCCGGAGTCCGTCGAACCGTACTGCTCGACAGCCTCCTGCTCCTCGGCGATTTCGCGAGCCTTGATCGACAGCTTCAGCTTGCGGCCGGCCCGGTCGATGTTGGTCACGCGGACATCAACCATGTCGCCGACCGAAAACCGCTCCGGCCGCTGCTCGGAACGGTCGCGGCTCAGGTCGGAGCGGCGAATGAACGACTTGACGCCGTCGTATTCGACGCTGATCCCGCCATCCTCGACGGAGGCGACCTTGACGGTTATGACATTGCCGCGCTTGACGCCGGTAAGCGCCGTCGCGAACGCATCGTCGAGCGCCTTGATGGACAGGGAAATCCGCTCCTTCTCGGGGTTGACGTCGAGAACGCGCACGCGCACGACCTCGCCCTTGCGATAGTCCTTGATCGCTTCGTCGCCGGGCTTGTCCCAGTCCAGGTCGGAGAGATGGACCATGCCGTCGATTTCGCCATCGAGCCCCACGAACAGTCCGAATTCGGTGATGTTCCTGATCTCGCCCTCAACCACGCTTCCCGGCGGATACTTTTCGGCGAAGGAATCCCAGGGATTGCCGTTGACCTGCTTCAATCCGAGGGAGACCCTGCGTTTCGTGGTATCGATGTCGAGAACCATCACCTGGACTTCCTGGGAAGTGGACACGATCTTACCCGGGTGGACGTTCTTCTTGGTCCAGGACATTTCCGAAACATGCACGAGGCCTTCGATGCCCGCCTCGAGTTCGACGAAGGCACCGTAGTCCGTGATGTTCGTCACCCGGCCCGTGCAAACCGACTCAAGGGGATACCGGTTCGCGACGGTGAGCCACGGGTCCTCTTGCAGCTGCTTGATCCCGAGGCTGATGCGGTGGGTCTCCCGGTTGACCTTGATCACCTGGACGGTCACCGTCTCCCCGACGCTCAATATGTCGGTCGGGTGGTTGACCCTGCGCCAGGCCATGTCCGTCACATGCAGAAGTCCGTCGACGCCGCCGAGGTCGACGAAGGCGCCGTAGTCCGTGATGTTCTTCACGACCCCCTCGATCGCATCGCCCTCGTTCAGGCGCCCGACCACCTCCGCTCGCTGTTCGGCGCGCGCGGCATCGAGGATCACGCGCCGCGACACGACGATGTTGCCGCGCCGCCGGTCGAGCTTCAGGATCTGGAACGGCTGGGGGATGTTCATCAGCGGCGAGACGTCGCGCACCGGCCGGACGTCGACCTGCGACCCGGGCAGGAATGCAACCGCCCCGCCGAGGTCCACGGTGAACCCGCCCTTGACCCTTCCGAAAATCGCGCCCTCGACGTTTTCCTCCGCGGCAAAGGCCTTTTCGAGCTTGTCCCAGGCTTCCTCGCGACGCGCCTTGTCTCGGCTGACGACGGCTTCGCCGCGCGCATTCTCGACCCTTTCGAGAAATACCTCGACGCTGTCCCCGGGCTCCACTTCCGGATTCTGCCCGGGTTTCGCGAATTCCTTCAGATCGACCCGGCCCTCCATCTTGTAGCCGATGTCAATGATTGCCTGCCCGGCCTCGATGGCCAGGATGGTACCCTTTACGACCGATCCTTCGGTCGGGGTGTCGAACTTGAAGCTCTCGTCGAGAAGTTCCTCGAACTCCTTCATGGAAGCCGTTGCGGACATGAATGCATCCCTTCTGCATGTTTTCTCGGGCCGCGCGGTTGGTTCCGCGGGTCTTTCGATTGCGCAAGGTCGCTGTCAGCGCGCGACAGTCCGGACAAACAACAAGAGGGTCGGATTAACCCCGACCCTGCTCAAGTTTGCGCCCAACTACCGCCACTGCCCTAGCGACGGAAGATTCTATAGACAATTCGCCGGTGTCGAGCAAGACCGCGTCCGGAGCCCTGCGCAGGGGCGCGATGCCCCGGCTGGTGTCAAGCGCATCCCTGTCCCGGATCGCCTCGAGAACCTCGGCGCGCGTGAATTCGCTTCCCTGACGCGCCAGTTCCAGATACCGCCTCTCGGCGCGGACCCCCACCGGCGCCGTCACGAAGATCTTCGCATCAGCCTCGGGGCAGACGACGGTCGCGATGTCGCGCCCGTCGAGCACCGCGCCGCCGCTGCGCGATGCGAAGCGCCGCTGGAAGTCAAGGAGCGCATCGCGCACGCCCGGCACTGCTGCGACCCGTGCGGCGGCATCCGTGACCGCGTTGTCGCGAAGCCCGTCCCGCAGCAGATCGGATTCCTTCACGTTCCGGGCGACCGCAGGACCTGCCGCGTCGATGTCACCGAGCGCATCCGCGTCCAGGACTCTCTTCCCGACCGCACGGTACAGGAGGCCGGTATCGAGATGACGGAATCCGAATCTTTCCGCGACGGCCCGCGCTATCGTTCCCTTGCCCGCAGCTGCCGGCCCGTCGATGGCAACCGTGAATCTCAAGCGCCGGTTCCGGCTTCCGCTATTTCCGCGCCGAGTTCGCGCATGAGGGAAACGAACCCGGGAAAGCTCGTGCCGATCATCGTGCAGTCGTCCACGGCAACGGCGTTCCTTGCCGCGAGCCCCAGGCACAGGAACGACATCGCGATTCTGTGGTCTAGGCGGGACTCGGCCAGACCGCCGCCCGGCACGCCGCCCGCTCCGCAGCCGTGCACCACAAGGGAATTCGCTTCTTCCTCGATCCGAACGCCATTCGCCTCGAGTCCGCGCGCAACGGCATCGATCCTGTCGCTCTCCTTTACGCGGAGCTCGCCGATACCGTGCATGACCGTGGCACCCTCGGCGCATGCGGCCACGGCGGCAAGGACCGGATACTCGTCGATCATCGAAGGCGCGCGCTCCGGCGGGACCACGACGCCCTGCAGCGCGCCGAAACGCGCCCGGACATCGGCGACGGGCTCTCCGCCGGCAACGGAACCGTTCGAGAACGTGATGTCGGCGCCCATTTCCAGAAGCGTCCTGTAGAGGCCGTCCCGTGTCGGGTTCCGGCTGACGCCAGGCACGGTTACGTCGGACCCTTCGGCAATGAGCGCCGCACAGACCGGAAAGGCGGCGGACGACGGATCGCTCGGCACGTTCACCGGCCGCGCGCGCAGTTCAGGCTGGCCCCGTACGAAAACCGTCCGGCGGCCGTCATCCGTGTCGACGCCGACTTCAGCGCCGAAGTCGGCAAGCATGCGCTCCGTATGGTCGCGCGTCGCGATCGCTTCGGAACAGCGCGTGATGCCCGGCGCGTTCAGCCCGGCCAAGAGGACGGCGGACTTGACCTGCGCCGACGCGTGGGGCGACCGGTAATCCGCCGGGACCGGGCTCTCGGCACCGGACATGGTCAGCGGCAACCGTCCTCCGGACCGCGCGATGCAGCGCGCACCGAATACGGTCATGGGCTCGATGACGCGGCCCATCGGCCTCGCGCGCAGCGACCGGTCGCCCGTATAGGTCGCAGTCACCGGCTGCGTGGCCGCAGCGCCGATCACGAGACGCGCCCCCGTGCCGGAATTGCCGAAGTCGATGACATCGTCCGGTTCGGCGAACCCGCCGACCCCGACCCCGTGCACGCGCCACGTGTCGTCCGCGCACCTGTCGACCTGAGCGCCGAAGGCGCGCATGGCGCGCGCGGTATCAAGAACGTCGCGGCTCTCGAGCAACCCTGTGACGACGGTCTCTCCCACAGCCAGCGAGCCGATGATGAGCGCCCTGTGCGACACGGACTTGTCCCCGGGGACGCGCGCGGTTCCCCGGAGGCCGCCGGTTCTCCGGGCCCTGAGCCCGATCGGTGTTTCGTCTCCGGTCATGTACGGCCTCGCTGTCGCATCAGCTCCTCCCGGGAGCATTTCCCGGCCGCCCAGCCCCGGTCCCCGGTTCCGGCGGGATCCTTGCGGAAAACCAGATAGTGCGGAGTTCGCCCCGCCCGCAGCGCCTTCTGCTCGTAGCGGGTCGACGGCCAGCCCGGCCACGGCTGCCGCCAGTCTTCGGGACCTTCTGCCAGCCAGGTGAATCCGCCCAGGGAGGCGACCTGCTCGAGGGACTGCCTCGCGTAGTCGCCAATGTCCGTCGCGATCCTGAACTCCGCGCCAGCCGCCAGTGCGCGCCGGAGCGGCTCCAGAAACTCCGGGTTCACGAACCTCCGGCCGTGGTGGCGGCGTTTCGGCCAGGGATCCGGATACAGAAGGAATGCCCGTTCGATCGACCCGTCGGGAAGAACATCAAGGAGGTCGCGGACGTCGCCGGGATGGACGCGCACGTTTCCGATTCCGGAACCGACGAGCTTCCCGACCAACCGCGCGACGCCGTTCACGTAGGGGTCGCAACCGAGCATGCCAGCGGACTCGTTCTCGGCCGCCAGATGAACAAGATGCTCGCCGCTTCCGAACCCGATCTCCAGCCAGACCGGACGGGGACTTCCGAAAAGTCCCGGGAGGTCTAGCGGCGTCCGCGCGGGATTCGCGTCGATGTCCACTCCCGGTATGGCGAAGGCGTCGAGATGCAACGCGAGCGCGCGCTGCTGGCCGGGCCTGAGGCGCCGTCCTTGACGGCGGCCGTAGAACTTTCTCCGTTGCCTGTTCCCGTCCGGCATGTCGATCGCACGTGCAGTTCCCGAGGATTCCGGAAGGACTTCAGGCCAGATCACGACGAGCGCCCGGACACCCGCTGCGTGGTGCGCATGCCCCGCGAGTTCCCGTCGTCAGGCCGCGCCCTTGAGCGCGTCGGAGAGATCCGTCCTCTCCCAAGAAAACCCGCCGTCGCCTTCGGGCCGGCGTCCGAAGTGGCCGTATGCCGCCGTCCGCGCGTAGATTGGCGCATTCAGCCCGAGGTGACGGCGAATGCCGTCGGGCGTCAGGTCCATCGACCGCTCGACCATTTTCTCGATCGCGTCATCCGGCACTTCGCCCGTCCCGTGCGTATCGCAGTATATCGAGAGAGGCCGTGCGACTCCGATCGCGTATGACAACTGGATCGTGCAGCGCCGCGCCAGGCCGGCGGCGACGACGTTCTTGGCAAGGTAGCGCGCGGCGTATGCGGCCGACCGGTCGACCTTGGACGGGTCCTTGCCGGAAAAGGCGCCGCCCCCGTGTGCCGCGGCGCCGCCGTAGGTATCGACGATGATCTTGCGTCCGGTCAGTCCGGCATCGCCGTCGGGACCGCCGATTTCGAACTTTCCGGTCGGGTTCACGTGCCAGACGGTGCCGGCGTCCAGCCAATCGTCCGGAAGAACCTCGCGCACGTAGGGCTCGACGACCTCGCGCACGTTTTCCGACGACATGTCGGGGTCGAGATGCTGCGCGGACACCACGACAGACGTCACGGCGACCGGCCGGCCGTCCTCGTACCGCAAGCTCAACTGCGACTTCGCATCAGGGCCGAGCCTTTCGACGCCGCCGGGCGCGCCCGCCTTGCGCGCCTCGGCGAGGCTTCGAAGTATTTCGTGGGCGTATTGAATGGGCGCCGGCATCAGTTCCGGCGTCTCGTCGACGGCATAGCCGAACATTATCCCCTGATCGCCCGCGCCGCTGTTCTCGAGGCCCTGCGCGATGTTCGACGACTGACCGTGGAGGTAGTTGTGGACTTCAAGCCGCTGCCAGTGGAAACCGTCCTGTTCGTATCCGATGTCCCGCACGCAATCCCGGACGATCCCGTCGATGCGCCGAAGGAATTCGGCGAGCCTGTCGGGTGCGGACAGGCCGACCTCCCCGCCGACAACCACCCTGTTCGTGGTCGCGAACGTCTCGCAGGCGACGCGGGCGTGGGCTTCCTCGCGCAGGAACTCGTCGAGAATCGTGTCTGAAATTCGGTCGCAGACCTTGTCGGGGTGCCCTTCGGACACCGATTCCGACGTGAACACGTAGCTTCTGCGCGTCATTCGGCATTCCTTTCGCGGGGTTCAGGACCGGGCAACGTCTCCCGGCGCCCGTATTCGCGTAATATTGGCAGGGTCTCCGGTCAACCGCAATTCCCGCGACGCGAGCCGGACCCCCGCTCCGCCTGTGGTCCGCCCCGGTCCCCGGACGCCGTTCCGCGGCGGCGCGCGAGAAAGAGGAGGACCATCGCGGCGCCGAGCCAGGGCCACTCCCCGAGAACGGCGTAGGGCGGCGGTCGCAGGGGTGCCGGAAGGCGTTCGTCGAGGAATCCTGCCTCGCCGAGCGGAATGCTGCCAAGAACTCTTCCGTAGGGATCGATGACGGCCGATATCCCGGTATTCGCCGCACGCACGAGCGGCAGGCCCTGCTCGATCGCGCGGACGCGCGCCTGCGCCAGATGCTGATAAGGACCCGACACCTCGCCGAACCAGGCATCGTTGGTCGCGTGGAGAAGCCATTCGGCCCGGTCCCCGCGCACCATCGCGTATGCGGGAAAGATTGCCTCGTAGCAGATGAGCGGAAGAACGCCGGGAACGCCCGGCAACCGGATGATCCGCGGTCCGGGTCCGGCGGCGAAACCGCTGCGGCCGCCGCCGGCCATCCCCGTCAGCCCGAGCCGGCCGAAGAGGCCGGACAGTGGAATGTACTCGCCGAAGGGGACGAGATGGTGCTTGTCGTAGATGTCCAGGACGGTGCCGGATTCGTCGAGGAAGACGAGGCTGTTGTACGGCCTGCCTTCTTCGCGCCGGCGGATGCCGGCGATGACGCGGGCGTCTGCTCCCGCGGCGGCGCCCGCGCGGGCAAGCGCCTCACTGTCGTCTCCGAGGACGAAGGGCAGCGCGGTTTCCGGCCAGACGACGAGATCCGGCGCGGGGTTTGCCGGCGCGCCGGTGAACCCAAGCTGCCGTTCGAAGAAGACCCCGGTCATCTCCGGCAGCCATTTCAAGCGCTGCGCCGCGTTCGGCTGCACGACGCGGACGGTGAACTCCGGCGCGCCCGCAGCGCCGTCGCCGGAAAGACGCAGCGTTCCGATGCCGAATGCGAGCGCGATCGCCGCCGAGGCGGCGGCGAGGCGCCGGATCGGCGGAATCCTGTGCATGGCCGGAAGAAAGAGTACAAGCAGCGTCAACAGGCCGAGCCCGTGCGGGCCTGCGAACGCGGCGAGCTGGATGACCGCGGTCTCCGACCACGAATAGGCGAGAAGCCCCCACGGAAACCCGGTGAACGCCGTCGAACGCACCAGTTCGGAGAGCGACCAGACGCACGCCAGCGCAGGAAGCGCCATGGGCCCGGAAAGGAACGCGCGGTGCGCCGCCCAGAACGGCGCCGCCCAGAAGATGGCCATGCCTAGAGCCGTCGCCGCCAGTGCCGGAAGCGCCATCCAGCCGTGGATGTCGGGCCGGACCAGAAACGGCTCGACGATCCAGGACATCGTCAAGCCGAAATACGCGAAGCCGGCTGCGGCGCCGACCGCAAGGGCCTGCAGCGCGTTTCTCGCCCCGAGCCAGAGCAGGCCGAGGACGGGGAGCGCGAGGATCATCAGGTAGGGGAAGGAGACGGGGGCCTGTCCGGCGGACATGGCCGCCCCGGCCAGCGCGGCCGCGGCGAGGCGGCCGGGCACCGAGCGTCCCGACCGAACGACCGGATCAAGGATTCGAGTCCGGAATTGCGGCCTGTTCCTTCCGCTGCTCAAGCCTGGCCGCCGGTCCTGCGCACGCGCAACCGGCGGATTCGTCGCGGATCCGCCTCCACGATCTCGACCTCGTAACCCCTGCCGAGCGGAATGACCTCGCCGCGAACCGGCACGCGTCCGCAAGCCATGAAAACCAGACCGCCGAGCGTACCAATGTCCTCGTCCGAATCGCCGTCCAGGAAGACCTCTCCGACCGTGTCCTGGAACGCTTCGAGGGACATGCGCGCCTGACACAGGAAAATCCCCGGTGCCTCCTCAACGCAGGACGGGTTTGCCTCGGCATCGTGTTCGTCCACGATCTCGCCGACCACCTGTTCGACGAGATCCTCGGTCGTGACGAGTCCGTCGACTCCTCCGTACTCGTCGATGACGAGCGCCATGTGCCTGCGTTCGCTCTGCATCTTCTGGAACAGCACGCTGACCGGCATCGACGGCGGAGCAAAGAGCAGCGGCCGGATCAGCTTCTTGAGATTGAAGCGGCCCGACTTGCCGTTGAATCCATATGCCAGGGCGAGATCCTTGAGATGGATCATTCCGAGCGGGTTGTCGAGCGAATCCCTGTAGACCGGAAGGCGCGAATAGCCGCTCTCCCGAAACACTCCGACAAGCGATTCCCGGTTCATGTCATGCGGAACCGCGACGATGTCGGCCTTCGGCACCGCGACATCCCGCACGCGCAGGCTGTTCAGGTTCCCGACCCCGGCGCCCGCCAGCATGCCGTCGGGCGCGGTCCTGCCTTCGCTGACCCGATTGCCGGTTTTCAGAAAACCGGAAAACAGGTTCAGGATACTGTAGCCGGTTCCGGGTTGCGCGCCACGCGCTGCACTAGGGGAACCGTCGCTCGATTCGTTCATGTTCCACAGGCGACCGCAGGACAGCGGCACCTCATCTGCTTGATGACGTCAATATGGGTTGCCGATACCCAGTTTGGCAAGTGCGGAAATCTCGATGTTGCGCATTAATTCCTCATCCGCCGCGTTTCCATGCCGGTATCCCAGGAGGTGCAGCAACGCATGCACGACCAGATGCGTCACGTGATCATCGAGCCCGATTCCGCGTTCCGCCGCTTCCCGGGAACAGGTTTCGTATGCGAGAGCGATGTCGCCTATGCTGCCCGACCAGTGGACGGGCCGCGGCACCGGCGGGCGACCGGGCTCCCGCGGCGGCGGCTCGACCGCGGGCCACGCCAGGACATTGGTGGAGGCCGGCTTGCCGCGATACCTTTCGTTCAGTTCCGCGATTTTACGGTCGTCGCAGGCCAGCAGTGAGCACTCGCCCGTCTCGAGCGCGATGTCCGGTTCGCCGCAGAGGGTGCGGAAGGCGGTTTCGGCCAGCAGCTCCAGATCGACCTCTTCCCAGCGCCGGTCAACCTGAATGACGTCAACCCTGCCCGGCATCCGGCGCCTCGCCGCGACCGTATGCATCAATGATCTTGCGGACCAGGCCGTGCCTGACGACGTCCTCCGACCGGAAGTGCACGAAACTGATTCCGTCGATTCCGCGCAGAAGCCGCTCCGCCTCCAGAAGTCCCGACGCCTGCCCGCGCGGAAGGTCGATCTGGCTGCCGTCACCGGTAATCGCCATGCGGGAACCCTGGCCCATCCGGGTCAGGAACATCTTCATCTGCATCGACGTCGCGTTCTGCGCCTCGTCGAGAACCGCAAACGCGTTCTCGAGCGTCCTGCCGCGCATGAAGGCAAGCGGCGCAATCTCGATCCTGTTTTCCTCGATCAGCCGCGCGAGCTGCTTGCCCGGAAGGAAGTCGTTCAACGCCGCGTGCAGGGGCTGCATGTAGGGGTCGACCTTTTCCTTCATGTCGCCGGGGAGAAAACCGAGCCGTTCGCCAGCTTCCACCGCGGGGCGCGAGAGAATGATCCTGTCTACGTCGCCAGCAAGATACATGGATACTGCGACCGCAACCGCGAGGTAGGTCTTGCCGGTGCCGGCCGGGCCGAGACCGAAGACCATGTCGTCATTGAGGAGGCGCTGCGTGAACGCCGCCTGCGCCGGCGTGCGCGGTTCCACGATTTTCTTGCGGGTCCGCAACTCCATTCTTGCCCCGTCCGCGGGAGCGGCAGGTTTCCGGGTACCCGAACCCGATCCCGTCCGTCGCATCCAGAATCCGTCATCGAAACGGATCGCCATGTCGATGTCCTGAGGACCCACCGGACGGTCGTTCTCGACTCGCTCGTAAAGCGTCTTCAGCACCCGGACGGCAGATGAAGCCGCATCCTCCGGCCCGGCGATGTCCAGCTGGTTTCCCCGGCGCGTGATCTGAACCCCGAGTTCGGCCTCGATCTGGCCGAGATTGCGGTCGAATTCGCCGCAGACGGCGACCAGCAGCCGATTGTCCGGAAACTCGAGTTTCCCGAACTCTGAAGTCTGGTGGTTGCCGGGTTCTGTTTCGGCGGAAATCGCCAAGTACGACTCCGTTTGCTGGAGCTTTGTCTGCCGCAATCGTGCCCAATCATGGTCCGCATTGCAAGCCGGTCATCCCGGACGAACAAACATCGGGCTTGGTTTTTGACCTCGGAGTGCATATGACTTGACCTGCGACCCTTCAAGCCGTGTGCTGGTTGGGAGCTGCGGCGACCCGGACCATAACCTTGGACCGGTTGCCAGCCGCGACGAATTCAAGGGAGCCGTTCTTCAAGGGGCGGCTCTCTTCGCTACGGCGACCCTGCCGGGTCAAAACCACATTGAGCAGAT
Organism: uncultured Amylibacter sp.; assembly: GCA_963662815.2. GTDB lineage: Bacteria > Pseudomonadota > Alphaproteobacteria > Rhodobacterales > Rhodobacteraceae > JAPPHA01. Next base: position 182,033 of record CAXXWA010000005.1, on the reverse strand, counting down.
TTTGGCGTTGGCCGGCGCGATCCGGCTTGACTGGCTGAAGGGCCTTCCGCCAACGCCCGAGACAGAAAAGGGCGGCCCGCGCGATCGCCTCTCGCCGGGCCAAGGGAAACACCAGTACAGCTGCGCTTGCAGGCAGAACTGACCATCGAGGAGTGCGTTTGCCGCGAGGCGGCAGGAACGCGGGCATTCCTCCCTGCCTGAAGGGCCATCGCGGGAACGGCGATTCACGTTTCAAGGGGGTCGAGGCGGGCATCGGGCCGAGCCGAAAATGCCGCCAGGGAACTGGAGCCATACTGCGGACGGCGCAAGGACATGGAGGCCTGCCGCCGCCATTTCAGAAAGAACATCGAGCGGATGAATTGCTCAGGCACCCGCAGGTCGGAGAGGAGCGCCAACGCAACGCTCTCCCTCAAGATGTGCGTCATGAACAATGAACTGCCAGATTTCCGCGACAGGCGAGCGACAGGCCGCCGCAGCATGGCAGGTCAAACGGGCTGTCCCGTCCCGGGTTCGGCCGCCAGAAAGCGCACGTCGGCGCACGCCAGGCGCCGGGCGGTCAGGCCATGGCCTCGCCCGCAAGCGAATTCGCTTCGGCGCGCAGGATTCTCGCGGTAACGATCGTCCCGAGGCGCGATTCGGGCGCCTGAAGGTGAACCGCGTTCATGTGCGGCGACTTGCCGGCAAGCTGGCCGTCGAGGCGCCCTCGCTTCTCGAGTAGCACGGGAAGTTCGGAACCGACCTTGGAGCGCAGGAAGTCGCGCTGCTGCGCCGAAATCACGTCCTGAAGGCGCGAAAGGCGATCCGACTTCGTCGATTCCCCGACCTGGTCGCGTTCCGCGGCCGGCGTTCCCGGCCGCGGCGAATACTTGAAGGAGAATGCTTGCGCGTACCCGACCTCGCGGCAAAGGTCGATCGTCGCTCGGAAGTCCTCCTCCGACTCGCCCGGAAACCCGACGATGAAGTCTCCGGACAGCGCGATGTCCGGGCGCACGCGGCGCAGCTTCTCGACACTCCGCAGGTAGCTGCCCGCCGTGTGCCTGCGGTTCATCGCCTTCAGGACCCGGTCGGATCCCGACTGCACCGGAAGGTGGAGGTACGGCATGAGTTTTCCGGTGTCGCCGAAAGCGGCCACGAGATCGTCCGACATGTCGTTCGGATGGGATGTGGTGAAGCGGATTCGCTTCATGCCGTCGATGCGCGCGAGTTCGCGGATGAGCCGCGCAAGCGACCATTCCGCGCCGTCCGGTCCGGCGCCGTGATAGGCGTTCACGTTCTGCCCGAGAAGCGTGATTTCGACGACGCCAGCCGCAACGAGTTCGTTCGCCTCTGCGACCACCCCGGCAACCGGCCGCGACGCCTCCGCGCCTCGCGTGTAGGGAACGACGCAGAAGGAGCAGAACTTGTCGCAACCCTCCTGCACGGTGAGGAAGGCGCAGGGCGAGCAGCGGCGCGCCGCTGCGGCAGACGGCAGTCGTTCGAACTTGTCTTCGGCGGGGAACTCCGTGTCCACGACTTTCCTGCCCCCGCCGGCGCGCGCCGCCATTCCGGGAAGGCGATGATAGGCCTGGGGGCCGACCACGATGTCGACAAGCGGTTGCCTGCGAATGATCTCCTCGCCCTCGGCCTGCGCCACGCAGCCTGCGACACCGATCTTCAGGTCAGGATTCGCATCCTTGAACGGCTTGTAGCGCCCGAGTTCCGAATAGACCTTCTCCCCCGCCTTTTCGCGTATGTGGCAGGTATTCAGCAGAATGAGGTCCGCGTCACCGGGCGCTCCCGTCTCGACATAGCCGTCGGCGGCAAGCGCCGCCGCCATCCTGCCGGAGTCGTAGACGTTCATCTGGCAGCCGTGCGTGCTGACGAAGAGTTTCCTGGTGGTCTTCATGGTCCGGTAAGTGTCTTCCCGCACAGGCTTTTCCGTCCGCTGCGCGAAAGCGGACGCGCCGGGAGCAGCGACCTATAGCTCGCGCAGGCGGACGACAACGTCGATGCGCGCAACCTCGGTGCCCTCCGGCGGCGGGTTCAGCACCTTCACGTCCACCGATCCCGAAGGCGCGTCGGTCAGAACTCCAGATCTCTCGATGAAATAGTGCGCATGATCATCGGTGCATGTGTCGAAATACGACTTGTGCCCGTCTACGGTGATCTCGTTCACGAGTCCGGCTTCGCAAAACGTCCGCAAGGTGTTGTAGACCGTGGCCAGCGAGACCGTCACGCCCGCCTTGACGGCCAGCGCATGCAGCCCTTCGGCGGAAACGTGCCGGTTCCGGCCGTCGCCCACGAGCAACGCGGCAAGCGCCGACCGCTGCCGCGTCGGCCGGACTTTCGCCCTCCTCAGCCAGTTCAATCCCCTGGTCCGCGCGTCCTTGTCCATTTCAGGCGCTTCTCTGTGTCGTTTTCTCGATCTGTATGGCGAAGTTTCCTTGGCATTTCAAACAAAAAACCGGCGCCGCCTGGTTCGGCGGACGCGCTCCGGCGCGGCAGTGTCCTATTGCCACTGACAGTGCGCTGGGATAGTTCGGATCGAAGTCGAAGACACTGGGATTGGCGCGGGACATGTCCAGATTTCCGAGTTTCATTGATTACGAAGGCCTCCTGAAGTGTTCGAGGGGCGAGCTCTTCGGCCCGGGAAACGCGCAGCTTCCCGCGCCCCCGATGCTGATGTTCGACCGGGTGACCGAGGTGTCCGCCGACGGTGGCGCGCACGGCAAGGGCCATGTGGCCGCAGAGCTCGACGTGGCGCCTGATCTCTGGTTCTTCGCATGCCATTTCCCGGGAGACCCGGTGATGCCGGGCTGCCTTGGGCTGGACGCGCTCTGGCAGCTTACCGGGTTCAACCTCGGATGGCGCGAGCTGGAAGGTCGGGGGCGGGCGCTGGGCGTCGGCGAGGTGAAGTTTTCGGGAATGGTCACCCCCGAAACAGTTCGCGTGAGCTACCGCGTTGATTTCAAGCGTGTTCTCGACCGCCGGCTGAAGCTCGGCATTGCCGATGGACACGTGCTCGCCGACGGAGAAAGGATCTTCGCGGCGACCGACCTGAAGGTCGGCCTGTTCAAGGAAGACTGAAGCGCCCGGACTCGAGGTAACCATGGAATTGCAACGGCGTCGCATTGTCATCACAGGCCTCGGCATCGTCTCCTCGATCGGCAACAACGCCGCAGAGGTCGCCGCCTCGCTGAAGGCGGGCCGATCCGGAATCAGCTTCTCCGAGGAATATCGGGAACACGGATTTCGCAGCCAGGTGCACGGGAAACCGGACATCGATTTCGCGGAACACATCGACCGAAGGCAGATGCGCTTCATGGGAGAAGGCGCGGCGTACAACTACATCGCGATGGAACAGGCAATCGCCGACAGCGGCCTCGAAGACGGGGACGTCTCGAACGAGCGAACCGGCCTCATCGTCGGCTCCGGCGGCCCGTCCACGGCAAACATGTTCCTGGCGCACCGGACCGTGATCGAGCGCGGGTCTCCGAAACGCATGGGACCCTTCATGGTCACCCGCTGCATGTCGTCGACAAATTCCGCCTGCCTGGCCACGCCCTTCAGGATCAAGGGCATCAACTACTCGATCACCTCTGCGTGCTCCACGTCCGCGCATTGCATCGGCAACGGCGTCGAGCAGATCCAGATGGGCAAGCAGGACATCGTGTTCGCGGGAGGGGGCGAAGAACTCGACTGGACGCTTTCCTGCCTCTTCGACGCCATGGGCGCGATGTCATCCAAGTACAACCATGCGCCGGAAACCGCGTCTCGCCCGTTCGATGCGCACCGGGACGGTTTCGTCATTGCCGGCGGAGGCGGCGTCGTCGTCCTCGAGGAACTCGGGCACGCGCTCGCGCGCGGCGCGAAGATCTATGCCGAGGTCACGGGATACGGTGCAACGTCCGACGGCAGCGACATGGTCGCGCCCTCGGGAGAGGGCGGCGAGCGGTCCATGAAACTCGCGATGTCGACGATCGGCGACCGCCGCGTCGATTACGTCAACGCACACGGAACATCTACGCCGGCAGGCGACGTCGTCGAGATCGAGGCCATTCGCCGCATTTTCGGCGCCGGTGCGACGCCCCCGGTTTCCTCCACGAAGTCGCTTACGGGGCACAGCCTTGGCGGCGCCGGGGTTCAGGAAGCGATCTATTCGCTGCTCATGCTCTCGCAAAGATTCATCAGCGCCTCGGCAAATGTCTCCGAACTCGACCCGGGCATCCAGCCCGGCGAAGTCGCGACGGAACTGGTCGAGGATGCGGATCTGGATACCGTGCTGTCGAACAGCTTCGGCTTCGGCGGCACCAACGCGACGCTTGCGCTCAGCCGATACGATGCCTGACCAGCCGCCCCTGCTGCTCGCAGGCATGCGCGGCCTCGTCGTCGGCGTCGCGAATGACCGGTCGATCGCCTGGGGAATCGCCAGGGCGCTTAACGAGCATGGCGCCGAGCTTGCCTTCACCTACCAGGGGCAGCAGATCGAAAGGCGCGTCCGGCCGCTCGCCGAGAGCACGGGTTCGGCCATGGTCATGCCGGCAGATGTCCGGAACGACGGCGAACTCGACGACGTGTTCGCCGCGCTTGCCGAGAACTGGGGCCGGCTCGACATCCTGGTCCACGCGGTCGCCTTCGCCGAAAAGGATGAACTGACGGGGCGGTTCGTCGATACTACCCGCGGCAACTTCGCGAACTGCCTCGACATTTCCTGCTACAGCCTGATCGGCCTCGCGCGGCGTGCCGCCGGACTAATGACCGAAGGCGGCGCGATCCTGACCCTCACGTTCCAGGGATCGAATTCCGTCTTTCCGAACTACAACATCATGGGCGTCGCCAAGGCGGCGCTGGAAAGTACGGTTCGTTATCTCGCGAACGACCTCGGGCCGGACGGAATCCGCGTCAACGCGATCAGTCCCGGGCCGATGCGCACGCTCTCCGGCGCGGCGATAGGAGGCGCGAGAAAGACGTACAGGACGACCGAGGCCAATGCGCCGCTCCGGTCCAACGCAACCCTCGAAGCGATAGGCGGTACTGCTGTGTATCTCGCATCGGAACTCGGTGCCTGCACGACTGGCGAAGTCGTCCGCGTCGACGGCGGCTACCACATCCTCGGCATGGCGCAGGAGGAAAACCTGTAAGCGGAATCCGCTGGGCCCGGCGCCCGCATCCGGATTCGCACAGGCATCTCCGGCTCCACGCTACTCCGCCTGCCGGTAGCGCACGGCGCCCTTCATGAACGGCATGAGCCTGGACATGTCCGGCCCCCGGCTGCGCCCGGTCAGAGCCATGCGAAGCGGCAGGTAGAGGCTGCGGCCCTTCCTACCGGTCGCCTGACCGACGCGCGCCGTCCATGACTGCCAGGTGCCCCCGTCCCAGGGCTGCGGCGGCAGCAGCGAACAGGCGGCGGCGACGTAGTCGCGGTCGGCGGGTTCGATCCGGGAATCGGCGCCGTCCGTGCAGAGCCGCCACCAGAAACCGATGTCCGCACGGACATCGAGGTTCTCCCGAATCGCTTCCCAGAACGGCTGCGCGTCGCCGACCGGAACCCCGGCGGACACGAGATCCGGCATCACCTCCGCAACAGGCAGACTCGAAAGGTAACGCGAGGTCAGGGCCCGGGCGTCGCGCGCATCGAACTTGGCCGGAGCGGCGCCGAACCGCGACAGGTCGAGGTCCTGCGCGAGCTCGTCAAGCGACGCGCGCAACTGGACCGGCGCCGACGTGCCGAGCCGGGCCAGGTGGGACAGCAGCGCCATGGGTTCGATTCCCGCATCGCGGAGGTCGCGCAGGGACATGGCGCCAATGCGCTTGCCGAGCGCCTCGCCATCCGGTCCGGTCAGGAGGGAATGGTGCGCGAAGTCCGGCGCGCCGCAAGAAAGAGAACGGAAGATCTGGACCTGCGTCGCAGTGTTGGTGACATGATCCGATCCCCGGACGACGTCGGTGACGTGGAAGTCGATGTCGTCGCACACGGAGGCGAGCGTATAGAGAAACTGGCCGTCGCCGCGGATCAGGATCGGGTCGGAAACGCTCGCCGCATCGACAGAGACCTCGCCGAGGATCCGGTCCGTCCAGTCGACCCGTTCCCTGTCGAGAAGAAATCGCCAGTGGCCCGCACGTTCCGCACGCAGCGCCGCCTTCTCCGACTGCGGCAGATGCAGCCCGGTCCTGTCGTACACGGGCGGCTGGCCGCGCCGGCGCTGCATCTTCCGCTTGAGTTCGAGTTCGGCAGGCGTTTCGAAACATTCGTAGAGCCGGCCTGATCGTATCAGCTCGTCCTTCGCGCCGTGGTAGCGCTCGAGGCGCGCAGATTGCCGCTCCTCGCGGTCCCACGCCAGTCCGAGCCATTCCAGGTCAGTTCGGATCGCGTCTGCGTAGGTTTCGCTCGACCGCTCACGGTCGGTATCGTCCAGGCGAAGGATGAAGGTTCCGCCCGCCCGCCGGGCAATCAGGAAGTTGAGCAGCGCTGTGCGCAGGTTTCCGACGTGCAGGTGTCCGGTCGGAGAAGGCGCGAATCGGCAGACTGTCATGTGATTCGAGCTCCCGTTGGGCATCGGCCGCGATCAAACGCCGGGCCACCGGCCCGACATGCGGCGCGGGGACGGATTCCGGCAAGCATCACGACCTGTCGCGCCATCTGTTCTGGATCGGGTAGCGCCGGTCCAGCCAGAATGCGCGGCGCGAAAGCCTGGCCCCGGGGGCCGCCTGGAATCGCTTGTACTCCGCGCCGTATACGAGGCCCTCGACCCGGCGAACCATGTCCCGGTCGTAGCCGGCATCGACGCACTCGCTTATCGATGCGTCGTTCTCGACGAGCAATTCGAGAATGCCGTCGAGAACGTCGTACGGCGGCAGGCTGTCTTCGTCCTTCTGGTCCGGACGCAGCTCGGCAGACGGCGGCTTTTCGAGCACGCTGTCCGGGATGACGGATCCCCCGGGGCCCCGCATCCACGACCTGTGGTTCCCGTTGCGCCACCGGCAGGCGGCGAAGACCCCGGTCTTGTAGAGATCCTTGATCGGATTGTAGCCGCCCGCCATGTCGCCGTAGATCGTCGCGTATCCGACCGCCACCTCGGACTTGTTGCCGGTCGACAGCAGCATGTCTCCGAACTTGTTGGAAAGCGCCATCAGGATGAGTCCGCGCAGGCGCGACTGGATGTTCTCCTCGGCGGCGTCGGGTGCGCGTCCCGCAAAGAGCCCGGCAAGCGCACCGTTGATGACCCGGACGCCGTCGTTGATCGGGATGACGTCGAACCGGCAGCCGAGGCGACGGGCCACCTCCTCGGCATCGCGCCGCGATTCATCCGAAGTGTACTCGGAGGGCAGCAGCACGCACCGGACCTGGCCTGATCCGAGCGCATCGGCCGCAATCGCCGCGACGAGCGACGAATCCACGCCGCCGGAGAGGCCTATGACGACGCGCTCGAAACCGCTCTTCAGGACATAGTTCCGAAGCGCCTCGACCATGACGCGGTAGTCGAGTTCCATGCCTCCCGGAAGGGTTGCAAGCTCGCCGCCCTCTGCGCTCCAGCCACCAGCCGTCCGCCGGAAGTCCGCCGGTGCCAGAACCTCGTCGAAGAACGGAAGCTGCACCGCGAGCCGACCGGCCGGGTTGAGTATGAAGGATCCGCCGTCGAACACCTGATCGTCCTGCCCGCCGACCATGTTCAGGTAAACCAGCGGCAGTCCGGTTTCCACGACCCTCGAGACCATGCGGCCCATGCGCTCGTCGTATTTTCCGCGCCGATAGGGGGAGCCATTGGGCACCAGGAGGATTTCGGCGCCGGTTTCCGCCAGGGTCTCGCAGACATCCGGATGCCAAGCGTCCTCGCAAATCGGCGTGCCGAGGCGGACGCCGGCGACGTCATACGGACCGCTGATCGGGCCGCTCGAGTAGTGCCGCTGTTCGTCGAACACGTCAGCATTCGGAAGATGGTGCTTCCTTATGCGGCAATGGACCCGGCCCCCCTTGAGAACATAGTAGCAATTGTAGAGACGCCCGTCCTGGCGCACAGGCGCGCCGACGCCGATTGCGGGCCCGTCGCGGCACGTCCGGGCGAGTTCCTCTACGGCGCGCATGGCGTCGCGGGTGAACGAGGGCTTCAGCACGAGGTCCTGGACCTGATAGCCGGTCATGAACATCTCCGGGAGGACGAGCATGTCGGCGCCCTCGTCCTCCGCGGCCATGGAGGCTTCGGTTGCAAGGGACAGGTTGCGGTCGAAATCCCCGACCCACGGATTCAGCTGCGCCAGCATCACCCTGAAGCGTTCGACCGCGGCCATGTGTACAACTCCAGACGGTTCCGGGAAACCTGCGGGCGGAACGGTGCCGCTCCACGGCGCAGCTTTCCGCGCGTGCTGTTCCGGCGGGCCCGATTCGCGCCGGCCCGCCTCCGATTGCGCCTGTTCGCATGAATCGCTGACGGTTTCACGTCCGCAAGGCACTGACGCCCCCGGGGCGCCTAGGCTGGTGGTCGGCGTCCCGGATCCGGACTCCCTGTCATTCCATTGGCAGTCACAATACCAATTGTCATGAATCGGGCAAGGCTTTAGCATTGTCCGGTCAAGCGGCCTGCAGGCGTTTCAAAGCGAGGTTACCACCGTGAAGACGAAGACGCTGACAGTCGCAGGGCTTTCGGCACTTGCCGCCGGTGTCGTCCTGACCGCCTGGCCTCCTTTCGCCATGGCGCAATCCGGGCAGGACGTGATCATCAAGCAGTACGACACCGGGGGAGTTTACGAAGGCACGTTCCAGAACGGACGCCAGCACGGATTCGGCACCTATACCTTGCCCAACGGTTACGAATACACCGGTGAATGGGTCGACGGTCAAATCCAGGGCAAGGGCACCGCACGGTTCGCGAACGGCGCAGTCTACCGGGGTGACTTCAGCGCCGGCAATCCCGACGGACGCGGCACGATCACGTTTCCGAACGGCAGTTCCTTCGAAGGGGAGTGGCGCGCCGGCAAGATCAGCGGAACCGGCGTGATGCACCATCCGGACGGCGCGGTCTTCGAGGGCGAATTCGAGGACGGCCTGCTGCACGGTTCCGGCAAGGTGAAATACCCGGACGGACGAGTCGACGAGGGCGAATTCGAACGCGGCGTCCTGCGAAGCGCGGCCGTCCAGACCTTTCCCGACGGAACACGGTACGAAGGGGAGGTCGCGGACGGACAACGCCACGGCACGGGCAGGATTCACTATCCTGACGGCAGCATCTACGAGGGGGAATTCGTCGAGGGCGTCCGGCAGGGAATCGGCCGCCTGACAACAGGCGCCGGGCTGGTCTACGAGGGCGAATGGAACGACGGAAAGATCACGGGCGCGGGCGAGATGCGCTATGCCGACGGATCAGTCTATTCCGGCGCTCTCCTGGATAGCCGTCCGCAGGGCCGGGGCAAGGTGACCTATGCCGACGGCGGATCGTATGAAGGCATGTGGGAAAAGGGCGTAATCCAGGGAACCGGCATCGCCCGTTTCGCCACCGGCACGGTCTATGAAGGCGAATTCGTCAACGGGCGCAATCACGGCAAGGGCAAGATCACCATGCCGGACGGATACGTTTACGACGGCGACTGGGTTGACGGGAAACCGCAGGGGCGGGGCATCGCCAGATACCCAGACGGCACCGTCTACGAGGGCGTATTCCAGGATGGCCGGCGGCACGGTCAGGGAACCACCAGGTTCGCCGACGGTCGCACCTACAGCGGATCGTTCTTCTCGGGCCTTCGCCACGGTGAAGGCATCCTCAGGAATCCTGACGGCTCCAAGTATGAGGGTTCATGGCGCGCCGGCAAGATGCACGGCTTCGGCGTTGCGACATATGCGGGCGGTCACATGTACATCGGTCAGTTCGTTGACGGAAAGCGGCAGGGTTCGGGCAGGATCGTCTTCGCCAACCAGCAGGAACGCGAGGGAACCTGGCACGACGGAAAGCTCCTGCCCGAGGTCGACGCCTCGGCCGGCGACGGCCAGCCCGCAGTCCAGTCAGGAAGCGGCGGCGGCCAGTAACCCCGGCAGCCGGACGGGGTCGCATTGCCGGCAATCCCTGTTGGCGCCTCCCGGGCAGCCGGAACCGCACGGGCTCTCCGGGCACCGTTCCCCGCACCCTGCCTCAACGCATCCGGGATCGGACAAGGGCCGGCATCCGCAGGCAGCGTCCGCGCGAACGCGCCCGGACTGGGCCTTCACCCTCCAGTCCTGCTGCCGACTACGGTCTGGAAACGCGGCAACCGGGCCGTGCCCGCGCACGCGCAATGCGCTTTATCTTTCCTGCCGTCCGGGCTATAGGTCGCGAATGGAAACGGGCGTACAGGCTATTCCGGGAGCGCAGGAGGCGTCTCGCCTGCGCGCGCCGCTGCTACGTCTGCTTGGCAGCCCCTGAGCGCCTGAAGCACCGCGCGCCAACGCTCAGGGGACATCGGCACCGGCGCCGGACTTCAATCAGCCAGGCATCCAAAGCGAGCTCCCAACATGTCCGAACAGTCCGAACGGCGTGACCGTGTCCTGATCTTCGACACCACCCTGCGCGACGGAGAACAGTCTCCGGGCGCGACGATGACTCTCCAGGAGAAGATCGAGATTGCAGGCCTCCTCGACGACATGGGCGTCGACATTATCGAGGCCGGCTTCCCGATCGCCTCCGAAGGGGACTTCAAGGCCGTCAGCAGAATTGCCGAAAGTACGAAGCGCGCTGTCGTCTGCGGGCTCGCGCGCGCCAACGAGGCGGACATCCGGCGCTGCTGGGAGGCGGTGAGGGAAGCCCGGCGACCGCGAATCCACACGTTTATCGGCACTTCGCCGCTGCACCGGCGCTTCCAGGTCCAGCTCGACAGGGAGCAGATGGCGGAGCGGGTTCACGAAACCGTCAGCCTTGCACGGAGTCTCTGCGACGATGTCCAGTGGTCGCCGATGGACGCGACGCGGACGGAAACCGACTTTCTCTGCAGGGTTTGCGAGATCGCGATCAACGCCGGCGCGACCACGATCAACATCCCCGACACCGTCGGCTACACCGTTCCCTTCGAAAGCGCCGAGATCATCAGGATGCTGCTCGAGCGAGTCCCCGGGATGGACGGGATCACCCTTTCCACCCATTGCCACAACGACCTCGGGATGGCGACCGCGAACGCACTGCTCGCCGTGGAGGCGGGCGCGCGGCAGATCGAGTGCACCATCAACGGCCTCGGGGAGCGCGCCGGCAACACGGCGCTCGAGGAAGTGGTGATGGCGCTTCGGGTCCGCAACGACATCCTGCATTTCGACACCGCCATCGACTCGACCAAGATCATGCAGATCTCGCGCCGGGTGTCAGCCGTTTCCGGATTCCCGGTCCAGTACAACAAGGCCATCGTCGGCAAGAACGCGTTCGCTCACGAAAGCGGCATCCATCAGGACGGCATGCTCAAGCACGCCGGAACATTCGAGATCATGTCCCCCGGCGACGTCGGTCTCGTGGAATCGAATCTCGTCCTCGGCAAGCACTCGGGACGCGCCGCGCTGCGCAGCAAGCTCGGGGAGCTCGGGTACGAACTGGGCCAGAACCAGCTGAATGACGTGTTTGTCCGGTTCAAGCAGCTCGCCGACAGGAAGAAGGAAGTCTACGACGACGATCTGGTCGCTCTCATGCAGGACATCTCGACCGGAGCCGAGAGCGAGCACCTGGCGATCGAGCGGCTGCGCGTTGTCTGCGGGACCACCGAACCCCGGTCGTCAGCCGAACTGACCCTTTCCGTCGACGGCGTCGCGCACAGTTTCACGGCCGAGGGCGACGGTCCGGTCGACGCCACCTTCAACGCCGTGAAGGCCATCTACGGACACGGCGCCCACCTGCAGCTCTATCAGGTTCATGCGGTGACCGAAGGAACCGACGCGCAGGCGACGGTGAGCGTCCGCATGGAGGAAAACGGCGCCTTTGCGACCGGTCAATCATCCGACACGGACACGGTCGTCGCATCCGCGAAGGCGTATGTGCACGCGCTGAACCGGCTTCATGTCAGGAAGAGGCAGGGCGCCGGCCTCCTCGAACGAAGGCATTCCGGGGGCCGGGCGGCAAGCGCTCAGGTATAGGCCGCCGCGTGCGTGCGCCCCGCCGCCGGCGCGGCGCCGGACGCGATCCCGCCGCCGGACCGTCCCCTGAAATTGCCGACTGCCCCTTTACGAGTCAATGCGGCTGACCATATAAGCTACTGGCGCCGCCGGGCCGCACTTCCTGACGCGACAAACTCCGCCTTGAAAAGGAAAAAACATCATGTTTGGGGTTTTCGGAGGGCTATTCTCTTCCGACATTGCGATCGACCTCGGCACCGCCAACACTCTGGTATACGTCAAGGGCAAGGGCATTGTCCTGAACGAGCCGTCGGTCGTCGCATATCACGTCAAGGACGGCCGCAAGAAGATCCTCGCGGTCGGCGAAGACGCCAAGCTCATGCTCGGCAGGACGCCCGAATCCATCCAGGCCATCCAGCCGATGCGGGACGGCGTGATCGCCGACTTCGATGTCGCGGAAGAAATGATCAAGTATTTCATCCGCAAGGTCTATCGCCGGACAACCCTCGCGAAGCCGCGGATCATCGTCTGCGTCCCGCACGGCGCGACATCCGTCGAGCGCCGCGCCATCCGTCAGTCCGTGCTCGCGGCGGGCGGGCGGAAGGCCGGCCTGATCGCGGAGCCGATCGCCGCAGCTCTCGGCGTCGGCCTGCCGATTGCCAGCCCGGCCGGTTCGATGGTCGTCGACATCGGAGGCGGCACGACCGAGGTCGCGGTCCTTTCACTCTGCGACATCGTTTACGCGCAGTCGGTCCGCGTCGGCGGCAACCGCATGGACGAGTATCTGGTATCGTACCTGCGGCGGCAAATGAACCTCCTCGTGGGGCAGCCGACGGCGGAACGCATCAAGACCCAGATCGGAACTGCCCGAACGCCGGTGGACGGTCGTGGAACCACGCTCAAGATCCGCGGGCGGGACCTGTTGAACGGAGTGCCCAAGGAAATCGAGATCACGCAGGCGCATGTCGCCGCCGCATTGTCGGAAGCTGTGCAGCAAATCTGCAACGCCGTCCTGCGAGCCCTCGAATCGACACCTCCCGATCTCGCCGCCGACATTGTCGACCGGGGAGTCGTGCTCACCGGCGGCGGCGCCATGCTCGGCGAACTCGACCTTGCGCTCCGCGAGCAGACGGGACTTTCGTTCGCGGTTGCTGAAGACTGTCTCAGTTGCGTCGCCCTCGGAACAGGCAAGTCGCTCGAGCACGAAAAACAACTGATCCATGTGATCGACTACGACAGCTAGTTCGGCCCAGAGCGCCGGAGTATGCCGGATGGCAAGAACCGAAGACTCCAGCCCCAACTTCGGCCGGTCAGTCCGCCGGCTCCTCTTCGGGCTCGTTCTCGCCCTGCTGGTCGCCCTTGTCGTGTTCTGGCGAATGGACGGTCCCCGGGCCGAGCACCTGCGAATTCGAGTGGTCGACTACGTCGTTCCGGGAATGGACTGGCTGTTGCTGCCGGTCGCGCGCCTCTCGCAGATGGTCGAGGACTTCCAGTCATACGCGCAACTCTACGAACAGAATCAGGAGCTTCGGCGCGAACTCCAGCAGATGAAGGCCTGGCGCGAGACCGCGATACAGCTCGACCAGAGGAATGCGCGGCTTCTGGATCTCAACAACGTGCGGTTGAATCCCAAGCACAGCATCATTACGGCAGAGGTCCTGACGGATTCGGGCAGCCCCTTCCATCGGTCCCTGCTCATCAACATCGGCAGCAACGACAACGTGCGCGACGGCTGGGCGGCAATGGACGGATTCGGACTCGTCGGCCGCATCTCGGGCGTTGGCCGCAATTCATCGCGAATCATTCTGCTAACCGACCGCAACAGCCGGATTCCGGTCACTATCCTCCCGGCGGAGAGGCGGTCGATTCTGAACGGGGACAACACGAGGCTGCCCCCTCTCACCTTTCTCGAGGACTCTCGCAACATCAAGGCCGGTGACCGGGTCGTCACCTCCGGCGACGGCAAGGTGTTCCCGCCGGGACTGCCGGTCGGCCAGGTCATAGTCGATGCCGCCGGCGTCCTGCGGGTCAAGCCGGCAGCGGACTTCCAGCGCCTGGACTTCCTCCGGATCATCCGCCATTTCCCGGCGCCGCCCATTGCCGATACGGGCAGCCTCGTCGCCGGCGTGGAGGAGCCGCGGGAAGCGCCGGGCGGGAGCAGCGCGGAATGATTGTCGCCGCGGCACAGATCATCTGGTTCCGGCGGGCCGCGTTCCTGCTGGTCGCGTTCGCGATCATACTCGTCTACATGCTTCCGGTCGGCATGTTTCGCCAACCGCTGCCTCTGCCTGCATTCATCTACTGCAGCGTCATCTGCGTCGTCATTCGCCAACCGGAGTCGGTGCCGTACTGGCTGATTGCTCTGGTTCTTCTGGCGGGCGACACTTTCCACATGCGGCCGCTCGGACTCTGGACGCTCATCGTGGTCTGCGTCGCAGAGGTGTTCAGGAACAGCCGGCTGGTCTTCATGGGCCAGGTTTTTGCGTTCGAATGGCTTGCCGCGGTTCTCGGATTCCTTTGCGCGCTTGTCGCGCAACAGGTCGCGATGTTTCTGCTGCTGGTTCCCGCACCGACGTTCCGGCAGCTGCTGTGGCTGCTCCTGACGACCGGCATCGCGTATCCAGTTGCAGTCATGCTGTGGTCGGGGCTCCTTGGATACAGGCGGCGGCGCGCGACGAGCGATTTTACGGGAGCGGAAGCGTGAGGTCGCTCTCGACCGAGAGGCAGAAGATAGCATCGCGCATGCTGTCTCGCAGGGCTGCCGTGCTCCTCGGCGCAAAGGTCCTTGTTCTCGGCGCGCTTGGATGGCGCATGCACGACCTCGGCGTCCGCAAGTCCAGCGACTACGCGGCGCTCGCCGAAGAAAACCGCATCAGCATCCGGCTGATTCCGCCCGCCCGTGGGCTGATCTACGACCGGACGGGCGCGGCGCTCGCCCTGAACGACGTCAAGTACAAGGTCGACATTGTCCGGGAGCAGGTCGGCGACCTCGACACGGTCTTCAGACACCTGGCGGCCCTGATTCCGATCGACGATGCGGACATCGAGCGCGCACGTGACGAGATGGCGCGCCGCCGCGCGTTCGTCCCCATCACGATCGCGAGCGGTCTCTCGTGGAGCGAGATTGCGCGCGTCGCGGCGAACTCGCCGGTGCTGCCGGGCGTCACTCCCGGCGTCGGGTGGCAAAGGAGCTATCCGGAAGGCGCCGCCGCCGCCCACGTGGTCGGTTACGTGGGACCGGTCAGCGAATACGACCTCGAGAGAATTGACGACAAGGACCCTTTGCTGCTCATTCCGCGCTACCAGATCGGAAAGAACGGCGTCGAGAACAAGCTCGAGAGGAATCTGCGCGGCGTCGCCGGAATTCGGCGCATGGAGGTCAACTCGGTCGGCCAGGAGGTCCGGGAACTCAGCCGCACGCCCAGCGAAGCCGGCAGAACTCTGCAGCTCACGATCGATGCCGGGCTTCAGCAACGCTGTCTTGAGCTCCTCGGAGCGCACAGCGGCTCGGCCGTTGTACTCGACTCCTGGTCCGGCGATGTTCTGGCGCTGGTTTCGTCGCCTTCCTTCGAGCCGGAAAAGTTCGTGACCGGGATATCCGTAGACGATTGGGAACAGCTCAACGAGAACCGGTTCCGCCCTCTCCTGAACAAGGCGGTCGCGGGAACATATCCTCCGGGTTCGACGTTCAAGCTGGTCGTGGCGCTCGCGGCTCTAGAAGCCGGCGAGATCGGCCAGCACGAAGACATCCGCTGCCGCGGCCAGTTCGAGCTCCCGGACAGGATCTTCCACTGCTGGAAGCCGGGCGGGCACGGACGCGTCGACCTCCGCACCAGCATCAGCCAGTCCTGCGATGTCTTCTTCTACGAGATTGCGCGGCGCGTCGGAATCGACAGGATCTCGGACATGGCCAGACGCCTCGGCCTGGGCGTTCGCCATGATCTTCCGTTGCCGGCCGTTCAGGGCGGGCTGATGCCGACGCGCGACTGGAAGCAGCAGTACAGGAACAGCCCTTGGCTTGTCGGCGACACTCTGAACGCGGGAATCGGCCAGGGATTCGTCCTTGCGTCGCCGCTTCAGCTCGCGGTCATGATCGCACGGCTCGCGAGCGGACGGGCAATCGCGCCCAATCTCGTGAACTTCCCGAAAGACATTGCCCGCTCGACCGCCAGCGCCGCGCCACTCGAAATCGACCAGCAACATCTCAAGCTGGTAAGGCTGGGCATGAAGGACGCCGTCAATCACCGGCGAGGCACGGCCTACGCGTCGCGTGTGCGCGAGGAATCCCGCCAGCTGGCCGGAAAGACCGGAACCAGCCAGGTAAGGCTGATCACCAAGAGCGAACGGGAGGATGGCATCCTCAAGAACGAGGACCTGCCCTGGGAACACAGGGACCACGCGCTCTTCGTCGCATACACTCCGTTCGATGAACCCAGATACGCCGCAGCGGTCGTCGTCGAACACGGAGGCAGCGGCTCGGCAGTTGCGGCGCCGATTGCGCGCGGCATTCTCGAAACAGCGTTCGACCTTGGAATGGGCAGCTACAAGGAAGTCTTCAACACCTCGCCGAACCGGCCGGGCGGTCAGGGTCCGGCCGGTGCCACGCTCCTCTGATGTCGGCGGCGAGCCGTTTCCCGACTGGCGCGGCCGGAGGCGCGGCGCGCTGCGACTCTTCCGAACTGCGGGCCGCGGGCGGAACGCGCCCGGGTCTCCGCATGCGGTTCGATGAAGGGCTGCTGTAGACATGGCCTATCTCGTCAATCAACAGAAGTCGATCCCGAGGGGATTTTCCAAGGTCCTGCATTTCCACTGGGCGCTCGCATTCCTGCTCGCAGCCGTCGGCGGCATCGGGGTCATGATGCTGATCTCCGTATCCGGCGGCCAGCTCGATCCGTGGGCCCGGCCGCACCTGATCCGCCTCGCGGCCGGCCTGAGTTTCATGTCGATCGCGGCGTTCCTGCCGATTACGGTATTCCGGAGACTGTCGGTGCTCGCATACCTCGCATCGATCGCCCTCCTGATCGCGGTTGCCTACTACGGCGAAACCGGGATGGGTGCGCAACGCTGGATCTCGATCGGACCCCTGCGACTTCAGCCGTCGGAAATGATGAAGATCGCGCTGGTAATGATGCTGGCGTGGTACTACTCCGAACTGCCGGTTGAGAGCGTTTCGCGGCCGCACTGGGTTCTCGTGCCGATCATCCTGACGCTGATTCCCGTCTTTCTGGTGTTGCGGCAGCCGGACCTCGGCACCGCGATTCTGATCCTTGCCGGAGGCGCCGTCATGATGTTCATCGCAGGCGTCGCCTGGCAGTACTTCGCAGCCGGCGCGCTCCTGGCGACTGCGGGCGTCGCGACCGTGTTCCTGTCGCGGGGCACGAGCTACCAGCTTCTCGCGGAATACCAGTATCGCCGCATCGAGACCTTCATCAATCCCGCATCCGATCCGCTGGGAGCCGGTTATCACATTACGCAGTCGAAGATCGCGATCGGGTCGGGCGGGATTTCCGGTCGCGGATTCATGGAGGGAACGCAAAGCAGGCTCAACTACCTTCCCGAGAAGCACACGGACTTCATTTTCACGACTCTGGTCGAGGAGTTCGGCATCACCGGCGGCGGCGTTCTGGCGGGTGCCTACAGCCTGATCGTCGTGCTGTGCGTGATATCGGCCGTGACCAACCAGGACAGGTTCGCCTCGCTCCTGACGCTAGGCATCGCGACCACGTTTTTCCTCTATTTCGCGATCAACATGACCATGGTCATGGGCCTCGCGCCTGTCGTCGGCGTGCCCCTGCCGCTCGTGTCCTACGGCGGGTCGGCCATGATGGTGCTGCTGGCGGCGTTCGGCATGGTGCAGAGCGCGCACATCCACAAGCTCCGCTGACGTGCAGTTGCGTGCTGACATTCCCGACCCCGCCGAACAGGCGAAGGGCGTGCAGCGGGCCTGGCCGCAGACGCAGGAGACACAATAGGAAGATGGCTGCCGCACGTGTTCTCTTCGCTGGCGGTCGGAAAGCGTGGCCGCGCTTCCGGCCGCATCTCGAGACCGGATTCCGGCGCGCGGGAATCGATGCGGAACTCCTCGATTCAACCGACGAACCGGAAAGCATCGACTACCTGATCTACGCCCCGGACGGCGCCGACACGGACCTGACGCGGTTCACGAGGCTGAAACTCGTTCAATCGCTCTGGGCGGGCGTCGAAACGATCGTGAGAGATTCCCGGCTGCGGCCGCCCCTCGCCCGAATGGTCGACCCCGGCATGATCCGGGACATGGTCTCCTATGTGACCTGCCATGTTCTTCGACATCATCTTGCAGTGGATGCCTTCCAGCGCGCGTCTCCGGGCGTGTGGTTGAGTGAACTGCTCCCGCCGCCGGTCCACGAAAGGACTGTCGGGATTCTCGGGGCAGGCGTGCTCGGGTCCGCGTGCGCGACCGCGTTGGCGGGCCTGGGCTTCGACGTCACGTGCTGGGGCCGTTCCCGAAAGGCAATCGAGGGAGTCGCCTTCGAAAGGGAAGCCGACGGACTCGAGAGGGTGCTGTCGCGAAGCAGCATTCTCGTGCTGATGCTGCCGCGCACGCCCGAGACGGAGAATCTGCTCGGCCCGGCCGAGTTCGCAACGCTTTCCGAGGGAGCCGCGGTCATCAACCCGAGCCGCGGCCACCTGATCGACGACGAAGCCCTGCTCGACGCACTGGACTCCGGGCATCTGTCCGGCGCGACGCTCGACGTGTTCCGCAAGGAGCCCCTGCCCGCCAGCCACCGCTACTGGACACACCCGAGGGTCCTGATCACTCCCCACGTCGCCGCGACCACGCATCCCGAAACTGCAGCGACCGTTGTCGTGGAGAACATCCGCAGGGGCGAAACCGGAGAGGACTTCCTCCACCTCGTGGATCGCGAAAAGGGGTATTAGGGCGACTGGCCCAATGGCGCGAATTGAGCCGGGGAAGCTGAACGGCGGGGTCGCCGCGAGCCCGCCTGGGGCGAACCGGAAAGAGTTGCGCGCGCCGTGTCGGGGCCTCCCCGCCGGTCGCGACCCGGCGAGGCGCTTCCTTGGCCTGGCAAGGAAGCCCGGAGAGCGGCAACAAGAAGCGGGTCGCGGGCCGGGGGTCTGCCTGCCAACCGTTCCGCCTTCAGCGACGTTGCCGACTGCTGCGCAGTCCGGTGCGGCAGTCGACCGAATCCGCATCCCCGATCGAGTTCCCTGCAAGACCTCCTGCCCGCGGCTTCTCCGGAAGCTCGAAAACGCAGGCGACCGTCCTCCGGAGTTCAGGCAGAACGTCGCGCTCGAACCACGGATTGCTTGAGATCCAGGCGTTGTTGCGCCAGCTCGGATGCGGCAGCGGGAAGACCTCCGGCGCGAAGCGACGCCAGTTGAGCACGGCATCCCTTACGCTGCCGAACCGGCTTCCGAGGTGCCACCGGAGTGCCGCGGCGCCCACCAGGACCGTCAATCGGACCTGCGGCATCGAATCGAGCGCACGACGGCGCCAGGTTCTCGCGCAAATCGCCGGTGGGGGAAGGTCGGACCCGCGCGCGTCATATCCCGGAAAGCAGAAGGCCATCGGCAGAATCGCAAAGCGCGACCTGTCGTAGAAGGCGGCGTTGTCCACCCCGAGCCACATGCGCAGGCGGTCGCCCGAAGGATCCGTGAACGGGCGGCCCGACTCGTGCACCCTGGCGCCGGGAGCCTGCCCGGCGACGAGAATCGGCGCGGCGGACGAGAGCCAGGGCACCGGTCGGGGGACATGAGCCGTCGCGGTCGCCAGGAATTCGGGGGCGCAGATCCTGCACCGCCGGATCTCGCGTTCGAGTCTGTCAGTGCCGCCGTCCATCGAGTTCGCCGCATCCCCTTCCAGGCAACGCGGAGACCGTCCGGTTCGACCCGCAACCGCCGTGATCCGACGCACTGCAGCGGATCGTTCCGGTTCGCCTGCCGGCGTCGCAGCGCCATCATGGACATTGTCCGGGTTGCGTCAACGCGGACCTGCTTCCGCCGGGATGGTCTCGGCAACCTGGTTCAGGCGCAAGTTATTTCTATATTTCTAGTTTTATAAAAATATGGTAATGATCAGGTCATGGAAAGCGAATCGCGCAAGCTCATTTCGGTGGAGGACGCGGCCCTCGCGTTTTCCGCGCTCGGCTCGGAGCAGAGGATCAGCGTGCTTCAGGTGCTTGTCCGGGCCGGTCCCGACGGGCTGACGATCGGCGAACTCGGGAACCAGACCGGCATAACGGGATCGACCCTGACCCACCACCTGAAGTTTCTTTCGCACGCCGGCCTGGTTTCCCAGCAGCGAGCGGGGCGTTCGGTCATCTGCGCCGCCGTCGCATACGACATGATTGACGGTCTCAGGGAGTTCCTGGTCCGAAACTGCTGCTCCGAACTCGGGCCTTCCGGGTGCCGGCATCGCGCGGGAAGGGGCTGACCATGTCCGAAATCGTCGGCCGCGTCGGCAAGCAGCCGCTCTGGCAGAGAGTCGACAAGGCTGCGGCAGCCTCGGTCTGGACGCTGCTCCTGCTTGCAGCCTTGGCACCGTCCGATCTCCTTCCTGTCGCCGCATCCGCAGCCAGCTCCCTCGTGGGTACGGGACCGTACATCTTGATCGCAGTGCTTCTGATTGCGTGCCTGAAGGCCACGGGCGCGGAGGCCGTTGCCGCGCGTGCGTTCCGGGGAAACGAGATCCGCATGATCGTGCTCGCATCCCTTGTCGGAGGACTGGCGCCATTTTGCTCTTGCGAGGTCGTGCCGTTCATCGCCGCCCTTCTCGCTGCGGGAACGCCCTTGTCCGCCGTCATGGCATTCTGGCTATCGTCGCCGATCATGGATCCGCCGATGTTCGTCATCACCGCCGGCGCGCTCGGCGTCGATTTCGCGTTGGCGAAGACCGCTGCCGCCGTCGCATTCGGGCTGGCTGGCGGATTCCTGACGATGCTGGTGATGAGGCAGGGCCTGATCGCCCACCCGCTGCGAGTCCATTCGCAAGTATCCTGCTGCGGAACGGACCGGTCTTCCGGCAGGCCGGTCTGGTCTTTCTGGCGCGAAGCGAACCGACGGGCTGCCTTTTTCAAAACAGCCATCTGGAACGGGACGTTTCTGCTCAAGTGGTTGACGCTCGCGTATCTGCTCGAAGCGGTCATGCTCAGATTCGTTCCGGCGCAATTCATAGTCTCGGTGCTGGGAGGAGACGGCTTCTGGCCGATCCTGACCGGCGCGATGATCGGCGGTCCCGCCTATCTGAACGGTTACGCGGCCGTGCCGATTGTCGCCGGCATGCTCGAACAGGGCATGTCGCCGGGTGCCGCAATGTCCTTCGTGCTCGCCGGAAGCGTGACCTGCATACCTGCGGCAATTGCGGTGTGGGCGCTCGTCAAGCCCAAGGTCTTCCTGATCTACGCCGGATTCGGCATCGCGCTCTCCCTGGCGGGCGGTCTTCTCTGGGCCGGTTACGCATGATCGCGCGGGGCGGCCGGACGGGGCAAACTTGCCTTGCCGCCCGCGCGCCCGGCTGCCGGGTTCATGGCTCACGGCAGTCCCTCAGGAATCGAACCGGCCGGCGCGACAATGCCCCGGGGAAGTACGAGCGATCCAGGGGTCGGCCGGCGCGCGGCCGCTCTTCCGCATTTCCGGGCATCCTGACCGCAGACGCCCATGGCAGACTTGGCCTGCCACGCGGAACGGACTGAATGCACAACACTGGCCGAAGTGCTGTTTGCCCGACTGGTTGTCGGGCATCAGCAATGAAAGTCTGGCAAACAGGCCATGTTCAAGAAATCGAGTTGCAAGACGGGTCCATGCGCTGGCTCAACACTCCGCCGCCGCTCGCTGAAGACGAGAATCCTGGCCTCTGAACCGCGCAAACCGAAATCCGGACCGGCCATCGGCCGGGTCGTCCACAGACCAGAGAATGGAGTTATTCACAGGGGATGCCGATTGGGCCAGCCGGCCGAGCACTTCCGGAATCGCGGTCAAGTTGGCCGGAATCTCCACCTGTGCCTGAATTTCCTCACGCGAGATGTCTGCAGGAAATATTCTTCTTCCAGCAATGTCCGGCCGTCCAAAACCGGCCATTGAGCAACTATCGCCACTTTTCCGTCATTGAGTGCGCGTTCATGACTTCTCTCCACTTCCCGCGCCTACGGTCGCCTCGGGCCAGAGGGCGCCGAGATGGAAGGAAATGGCGTCGAAGGGAGGCAGCGAGACTGGCGAGTCACCGAAGAGGGTGTCGATCAGCCAATGGCATTTCCTTAACGTTTCGGCGTCGTTTCCTTAAGGCTGCGCGAGCGGTTCGGGGCTGCCGTGCCCCTTTCCGGTCCGGACGGCGGGTTTCGGGCTACGCGGTCTGCTCTCGCTTGCGGCTCCACTTTCCGACCGGTTTTCGCGAGCGGCGCGGGAACGACCGTCCCGGCCGCAGCCGCGCCCTGACCGCGAGGATCGAGTCCGCCATGCGCCCGACGGCGTCGGCCAGGGCCGCGGTCTGGGCCAGGATCATCTCCTCGAGGTTGATTGCGAGCATGGCCAGTGCGTTGGAGAAGTTCGTCCGCATCTTCGCCCTGTCGCCTTCGTGCATGTCGTCGAGGAGGCTGTCGCCCTGGCTGGAGAACAGGCGTGCCATGGCGATGAGGTTGAAATGGGCGCAGGGTTCCTGGCGGACGCCGCGTTCGGTCCTGCCGTGGAATTCGTCCACCGCGATGACATGTTTGGAAGTCTTGCACGGTTCCTCGATCGACCAGCGGCCGTGATGGAGGTCCGAGAGGTCCGCCACGCTGTACCGGTCCGGGTCGTCGAGGGTCGTGGCGAGCACGTATCGTTCATCGGCGATGTCGTAGCGGACCAGGCGCAGGACGACCGGAGGGACCGGGGTTGCGAAGCCTGCGGCCCGCAGCTTGCGCAGGGCCTCCTTTCCCGGGGTGATCCTGATGCGGGCGTCGTCGCGGTCGCCGTCGCGGAAGCTGTTGAAGGCGGCGGCGGAGCTGCGCTGGATGCGGAACACCGGATGCAGGCCGCGCACGGTCATGGCGTGCAGCATGACGAAGGAGAAATATCCCCGGTCGAAGGCCACGACGTCGCCGGGGGAGAGCGCGGCGGGACGGGCGAGCGCGGCGGCGCGTTCGTCGGCATCGGACGCGAGGAGGAAGTCGACGGGCATGCGGTTGTCGAGCCTGTACAGGCAGGACAGCAGGCCCTGCGGGTGGCGGGCGCCGTCGTTCGGGAGCGGATATCCGGCATCGACGAGCGGGCGCGGCAGGGTCGGCTTGGGGCCGTCGACGGCGAAGGTCCGGTGTCCGTTCCAGTTCGGGTCGTGGATGCCGTGCGCGAGGATCTCGCGGTGCAGGTCCCGGAACAGGTCCTCGTGCACGCGGGCGCGCGCCTTGCAGATCGAGGAGGCGGCGACCGGCTGCGGCTGCGGCAGCGCGATGCCGGACTTCCGGCACTGCTCCCACAGCTCGGCCGTCACGGTGGCGCAGCCTTTCCGTCCGCGCGCCAGCACCAGTCGGAACACGAACAGCATGACGACGAGGCTGTCCGTCACCCTGCGTCTCTGCAGCCGTTCCCGGTCGTGGCGGGCGGCGATGCCGGCGGCCGCGTCGGCGATCCGGGACCACATCGCGACGAAGCGGCCGTCGGAGGCGGGAGGCCTGTCGCGGCGCTTCGGCTTCGGTTTCGCCTCTCCCTTCAGGATCTCGCGGAACGCCGGGTCCAGCGCCCTGACCAGGATCTCCTTGGCCGGCTTGGCGCCGCGCCCGCTGCGCTTGCCGGCGGTCATGCCGATCCGCTGCCAGCCGGCGGCCCTGCAGCAGGCGCCGTCGAAGCGGGTCGGGTCGACGAAGGTCTCGCACAGGACCGGGCGGCAGGCGTGCCGCTCCTCCCAACTGCCGGGCAGTTGGCGCAGCGCCATCGCCAGCGCCTTCGACGCAAGGTTGTCGACGCGGACCCATGGCACCACCAGGAAGCGGCTGTTCGACACCGCGAGGTGCAGCCGGCGGTCGCGGTCGGCCGCGCTCCACCCGATCCACTCGTCCCGGGCCGGCAGCGTCCGCGCC
Organism: uncultured Amylibacter sp.; assembly: GCA_963662815.2. Lineage (GTDB taxonomy): Bacteria > Pseudomonadota > Alphaproteobacteria > Rhodobacterales > Rhodobacteraceae > JAPPHA01. The sequence goes on along the minus strand of CAXXWA010000005.1, from coordinate 157,952 downwards.
GCCGCCTCGAACAGCAGCACCGCGAGAGGCCGCCCGCGGCGGTCGCGGACGAACCAGCGGATGCACGGCCCGAAGGGCCGCGGGCATCCGAGATAGTGGTAGCGGTCGACGAGCGCCTTCCACAGCGCCACGTCCTCCGGAGACGCCGCCTCCTCCAGCGACAGGGGCTCCAGGGCCTCGAGACCGCAGGCGATCTCCGGCTGCGGGTCGGACGCCCGCACGCGGACGATCGGCCCGCGCGCCGACTTCGCCGCGGTGTCGCGCTTCTCCGGAAGGGTCAGGATCCCGCATTCCTCCAGGTGCTCGAGAAGCCGCAGGCCCGCCGCGACGCGGTAGTCGCCCTTCGGCGTGGTCCAGTTCAGGTGCTCGCAGATGGTCTTCGACAGCTCGTTGCGGCTGTCGTTCGGGAACAGTTCAACCGTTTCCCGGATGTCGGCGATCTGGCGCCGCGTGAAGCGCCGGCCGAGGAAGGTGGTGGACTTGAGGGCAGCGATTCGCGGGTCCATGGCTGAAAGCTCCCGGCGGGACGGATTGATGCGAGCGTGGCATGCCACGGAAGGGAGGCCGCGTCAACCCCCAAGGCGGAAAGGCGGAGCAGGCGGAAAAAGGGCGCGGAATCAGCCGGCTGGCGCTGCGCGCGGAACGGATTCGCGATCCTGCCGGCCAAATGAAATGCCATTGGTCGATCAGCGCCCGCAATCCTTCCCGGAGTTCGAACGCTTCGAGCATCTCTGCTCCTGGGTCAACAAACCAGAGATGGCCAACCCCTTCGCGCGCGTAGACGCTGCGCTTTCTGCCCAGGTCCAGTTGGCGCGTCGAGGGCGAGAGCACTTCGCAAACCCAGTCGGGCGCGATCGTGAAGTACGCCGCGTCGGGATACTCGGGCATCGTCTCTCGCCGCCAACCCGCGAGATCGGGAACAATGATGTCTGCACCTTCGCTGCCGAGATGCAGTTCAGGTTCGTCGATGATCCACCAGCCGCCGGGGCCGTCATCACCAAAGTCAAATGGCGGTGCGATCTTGGCCCCGATCCCCGAACTTGCCCGCGCATGCCGTGCCGAAGGCCTTGGATGGGTATGGAGGGTTCCGGCGATCACCTCGGCGACCCGGTGGGGCGGCGCGTCGAGCACGTCCTGATAGGTGGCCCGGCGTCTGGCCTGTGCCGTCATGATCCTTGTTTCTCCTTGGCGTGGTTCCACGACCAAAATATCCGAAAGCGCTCGAATACCGGTCCTAATGATACCTCACTGTCCCTCTGGGCCTTGAGATAACGGCTCGAAGCGGAGAGGCCGCGAGTGAACCCTCGCGTCCTGTCCGCCGTAAATTGGGTACACTATGCCTTCCTCCGAAATTTTCGCGCAGCCCGGATAGTGCTATCCATATCTCGTTCCATGGCCAGGCATCAATGGCTGCATCCCCATCGCAATCTCCATGTGGGCACGTTTTTGCTGTCCCAAGGCAACTGCCCGCCCCGTGATCTGGCGTCTAGTTCCAGAGTCCTGCAAGGAAATTCACGATCAGGGTCCAGGCGAGAACGCCGGCAATGAAAAGCGCCATGGTGCCGGTCGGCCACGTCCGTCCGAGCAGGTTTTCCGGTCCCCTGACGTGATAGAGTCTTTCCACTGCGCTGCGGCCCCTTCCCCACAGGGCGCGGTCGAGCCGGAGCGAAATGCCCTTCGCGCGCGCGCGCGCGAACGAAACCGCACAAGGCAGGAAGCGGCGATAAGTCCAGTCGAAGTCCAGATTGACCGCCCTGACCTCCGGAGGATGGATGCCGGTTCTCATGAGAATGCAGAAGGCGAGCATGGCGAACATGAGAAGCTGCAACTGCCCGACCACATGGCTGGTCGTGTAGGGCTCATATTCCACCGGATACGGCAACAGCGCGTAGAGCGGACCCGGATTGACGCCGATGAAAATGCAGAGGAACGCGGTTGCGCCCATCGCAAGCAGCATGTGGACCGGCGCTTCCATGGGGCGTTTGCCGCTGTCGTGCGCGAAGAAAGTGAAGTAGGGAATCTTGATCCCGGAGTGCGACAGCACGCCCGCTGAAGCGAATACGAGCCCCAGCCAGATAACTGTCATGTGCGCGCTGGCGGCCTCGTCGAGAATCAGGGACTTGGTCACGAAGCCCGAAAACAGCGGGAAGGCGGAAATCGATGCCGCGCCGATAACGCAGAAGAGCGCCGTCAGGGGCATGGTCCTGTAGAGGCCGCCGAGTTCCGACGCCTTTGAAGTTCCGGTCCTGAAGAGCACGGCGCCGACGGACATGAAGAGCAGCGCCTTGTACAGGATGTGCGCGAAAGCGTGCGACACGGTGCCGTTCAGCGCCATTTCGGTGCCGATCCCGACGCCGACGACCATGAAACCCAGCTGGTTGTTGAGTGAATAGGAAAGGACGCGGCGGAGGTCGTTCTCGATTTCAGCGAAGAAGATCGGAAAGATCGTCATGATGGTGCCGATGTAGATCAGTATCTCGGTCCCGGCGAAGCCGCGCGCGAGCGCATAGACCGCGAGCTTCGTCGTAAAGGCGGACAGGATGACCGTACCCGTCACCGTCGCGGCCGGGTAGCTGTCCTGCAGCCAGTTGTGCAGGAGGGGGAAGGCGCACTTGATTCCGAACGCGAGAAAAATCAGCCATGTGGCAAGCGATCCGAGCGTCATCCGCTCGAAGGTCAGCGGCTGGCCGTCAATGTGCAGCAGCGCCACGCCTGCGAGAAGAAGCACGCCGGAACCTATCTGGATGACGAGATATCGCATGCCGGTATGGTAGGAACCGGTCGTGCGGCGCGCCCAGATCAGAAACACGGACGAGATTGCCGTAGCTTCCCAGTAGATGAAGAGCGTGATCAGGTCCCCGGCGAACACGGCCCCGATCGCCGAGCCGGCGTAAAGGAGCGCCGCGACCTGCTGCACGGTATCGCGGACGTGAAGGGCATAGAGATTGCCAAGGAACGCCGCGAGACAGAATATGAGCGCGAAAACGCGCGAAAGCCTGTCGACGCGCACGAGTTCCAGCGTGAATCCGAAAAGCTCCAGCGAGTTGTGGTTTCCGGGCGCGGCAAGGTAGACCTGCAAGGCAGCCAGGAGCGGAACGCCCAGCAGCACGACCGCGCGCAAGTGGCGGTGCGGCAGCACGGGCAGGATGCCGCCCGCGACGAAGAACAGGAAGGCGACGGGCAGCGCATCAGGCATCGTGGTCTGCCCTGTCCAGTTCGGCCTCCGGGTAGTCCTCCCGGTCGATCGCGCGGTCCCCGTAGTAGTCTTCCGACCGGCCGATGAGGCTGCGAAGTCCGCGCGCGGCTACAATGATCGTCGTGAACATGATGAATCCCGCCACGCCGTAGAACCCGGGCACCGATTCCATGTCGAAGTGGCCGTAGGGGCTCTTCACGAAGTTCATGGCCACTAGCACGGCGCAAAACGCTGCGATCGCCAGGACGATCCGGAAGGGATTTCCCTTCACGTCCACCCAGAGAAATGCCCGGCCGAGAAGTGGAAGGCGCGCGCCTGCGCCGCCCGCACCGGCGTCGTTCGTCCGTCCATCCTGCATTCCGGGATTCTCCGTCGTCATGTCCGCTCCTCCCGCCTAGTTGCCCGAAACCAGCGGCATGAGAAACTCCCGCACGTGCCCTGCGAAAAAGAAAAGGACGACGCACCCGGCGGCCGTGACCGCGGGAGGAAGCCAGCAGAACAGCGGCGCCTCGCTGAACCCTTTCGCCGCTGCATGCCGGCTTCCGCTGTCGCCGCCCGCAGCCGTCTCCGGCGCCGCGAGGAAGAATCCGCGGCCCACGAGCGGCAGAAGGTAAGCGACGTTGAGGATCGAGCTCACCATCAGGACGCCGATGATGACCAGTTGACCCTTGTCAGCGGCGCCGACGATCAGAAGCCATTTCGACCAGGAACCGCCGAGAGGCGGCAGCCCGATGATCGAAAGGGCGCCGATCAGGAAGGCGGCAAAGGTGATCGGCATGCGGCGGCCGAGACCGGTCATCTCGCCGATCTCGGTCTTGTGGGTCGCCACGTAAATCGAGCCGGCGCACATGAAGAGCGTGATCTTGCCAAGCGCGTGCGTGGCGATGTGCAGTCCGCCGCCGATGACGCCGAGAGAGGCGGCGAGCGCCATTCCGAGCGTTATGTACGAGAGCTGGCTGACCGTCGAGTAGGCGAGCCGACGCTTCAGGTTGTCCTGCATCATGGCGACCACGGAAGCCGCAAGGATCGAGTACGCCGCCAGCCACATGAGCCACTCGGAGGCGCCTGTGCGGAACAGGAAGTCGACCCCGAAGACATAGACGCCGACCTTCAGCATCGTGAAGACGCCCGCCTTGACGACCGCGACCGCATGGAGGAGCGCGGAAACCGGCGTGGGGGCGACCATTGCAGCCGGCAGCCACCTGTGAAACGGCATCAATGCCGCCTTGCCGATCCCGAATGCGTAGAGCCCGAGCAGCAGCGGCACCGCCCAGCCGGACACATGGCCGTCGAGAATGCCGCCGGCGCGAAAGTCGAGCGTTCCCGCGGTGGCGTAGGTCCAGATGATCGCCGGAAGCTGGATGGCGATCGAGGTGGCGAGAAGGACTCCAAGGTAGGTCCGCGCTCCGCGCACCGATTCCTCCGTGCCCTTGTGGGCGACAAGGGGATAGGTCGAAATCGTCAGGATCTCGTAGAAGAGGAACAGCGTGAACATGTTCGACGCGAAGGCGACGCCCATCGTGCTCATGATCGCGACCGAGAAGCACGCGAAGAACTGCGTGTGGTTCTTCTCGTCGTTGCCGCGCATGTAGCCGACGCCGTAGACGTGGGTGACGACCCAGAGCCCGGATGCGATCAGAGCGAACAGGAGGCCGAGCGGCTCGACGTGGAAGGCGATCGAAAGCCCCGGCAGGACCTCGAGCACCCTTGCCTCTTCGAGCATGCCGTTTCCCGCGAGGGAGAGAACCGCGCAGACGCACGCGAAGGTGACGAGTGCGGCGATGAAGGTCATCGCGTCGCGCAGGTCCGGCCACCTTCCGAGCAGAACGTTTCCGGCCGCCGCGGCGCCGGGAACCAGCATCGAGAGGTAGACCCAGTGGTATGCCGCCGGGAGCTGCTCCACTCTCGCCTCCCTACCCAGCCATGCCCATGCTGCCGGAAAGCAGACTCTCGGCCGCGGTCCTCGCGGAGCCAAGCGTCACGCCGGTGTCAAGGCCGAACCAGACGCAGGCGAGCGCGAGGATCCACATCGGGACGAGCATGGCCGGCGGCGCCTCGCGAACGTCGCCCGCGGTACCGGTCGCCGGCTGTTCGAGGTAGAGCACTTCGAATGCCTTCCAGACGTAGATCACGGCGAGAAGCGACGAGAGGACGACAAGGGCCGCGACCATCCATGATCCGCGCTCGAACGCCGCCTGCACGAGCACCCACTTGCTGATGAACCCCGCGGTTCCGGGCACGCCGATCAGGCTCAGCCCGCCGATGACCATTGCGGCTCCCGTCAACGGCATTCTCCGGCCGAGCCCTGCCACGGCGTCGTAGAACGAACTTCCCGCGCGCAGGACGAGCGCCCCGGTTCCCATGAACAGCGCCCCCTTCGTGATCCCGTGGTTGAAAAGGTGAACCGTTGCCGCCGTCAGGCCGTGGACGTTCAGGAGCGCGATGCCGAGCAGCATGTAGCCGATCTGTGCGATGCTCGAATAGGCCAGCATGCGCTTGAGATCGCGCTGGAAGACCGCGACGACGGACATGACGAACATGGCGGCCACTGCGAGCGGCAGGAGCACCAGCTGCGGCGTCAGCGTCACATCGATGATTTCCGGCTGAAAGACGGAGAAGAGGAAGCGCAGAAGCACGTAGACGGCCGCCTTGGTCGCCGTCGCGGCCAGAAACGCGGTGACGGCCGAAGGTGCGAAAGCATATGCGCCCGGCAACCAGAGGTGCAGGGGAAAGATGGCGACTTTCAGGCCCATGCCAACAACGATGAACGCGAAGGCGGCGAGAATCGTCCGGTTCGGCCCCTGCGCGGCAATCCGGTCCGCGAGATCCGCCATGTTGAGGGTGCCGGTCATCATGTACAGCATGCCGATGCCGATCACGAAGAACACCGCACCGATGCTGCCCATGATGAGGTAGTCGAAGGCCGCGGTCAGTGCGCGCCTGTCCCTGTGGCAGCCCTGCGCGACGAGCGCGTAGGTGGAGAGCGACGAGACCTCGAGAAACACGAAGACGTTGAACGCGTCTCCGGTCGCGACGATTCCGAGAAGCCCGGAGAGGCAAAGCAGGAAGCAGCTGTAGAATAGCGTCTGGTCGCGGCGGGGAATCTCGTCGTCGATGCTTCGAAACGCGTACGGGAGCACGACAGTCCCGATCCCGGAGATCAGCATCAGGACTAGGGCATTCGCGGCATCAATGCGGTATTCGATACCGATCGGGGGCGCCCAGCCTCCGATGTGATAGGACAAGTACCCGCCGCCGCCGACTTTCGCGAGCAGGTAGCACGATAGCAGAAAGCTCGCCGCCGTTGCCAGGAAGGCGAGCGACTTCGCGACGTTGCGCCGTCCCAGAAACACCGCCAGCGGCGCGGCCATGAACGGGAAGAGCACGACGAGAATCGGAACGTGATCCGAAAACGTCCGCGCGACTTCGGTTGCGCCCTCCGCTGCCATCAGGCGCGCCCGCCCATTGCATCGCCGTGCTCGCGGTCCTCCGCGCGTTCCGCGACCCGCTCGATCGCGAAAATGTCGTCTTCCTCGATGGTGCCGTATTCTTCCCGGATACGAACGATCAGGGAAAGGGCAAGCGCGGTGGTGGCGATGCCGACCACGATCGCGGTCAGGATCAGGACGTGCGGGAGCGGGTTCGAGTACACCACGGAAGGATCTGTTTCGAGGTCAACGGGCAGAATGGGCGCGGTTCCGCCGGTCACCTTGCCGATCGAGATGTAGAACATGAAAACCGACATCTGGAAGATGTTCAGGCCAACGATCTTCTTCACGAGGTTGCCGCGCGAAACGACGACGAAAAGCCCGGTCATCATCAGGAAGATGAACAGCCAGTAGTTTGCGTGGCCGACGATGAACTCCCAGTCCATCACCAGTCCTCGTCCCGAATTCCGGGCGGACGCCCGGCGAATGCGTAGTAGACCGTCACCATGACTCCGGCGACCGTTATCCCGACGCCGAGTTCCACGGCAAGGATGCCGTAGTGCTGGCCATGCGAAGGATGATGCGGATAGAGGGCGTCGTAGTCCAGGTAGTTGTATCCCGCGAACAGGCTGTAGATTCCGGTTCCGGCGTAGACCAGCACGCCCAGCGCCGCGAGCTTGTGAACCAGCCAGGGCGGGAAAACCCTCTGCACGGTATCGAGCCCGAAGACGATTCCGTGCAGGATGAATGCCGCGGCAAAGATGACGCCGGCCTGGAACCCGCCACCCGGCGAGTAGTCCCCGTGAAACTGCACGTAGAACGCGAACAGCATGATCGCGCCGATGAGCAGCTTGGAAACCGTCCTGAGAATGAGGTGGTGCCGCATCAGACGTCCTCGTCATCCTCGCGCCGGCGTCGCCCGAGCCCGCTGATGACCAGGAGGACGCCCACGCCAGCAGCGAAGATCACCGCGGTTTCGCCGAGGGTGTCGTATCCCCTGTAGCTCGCGAGCACAGCCGTCACCACATTCGGGACGCCGATCTCGGTGGGCGAGTTTTGCAGGTAGTGGGGCGCGACGTGCACCTGCGCCGGGTTGTCGGGCCTGCCGAACCCGGGCATGTCGAGCGTGCCGTAGACCAGAGTCGCGGCCGTTATCAGGACAACCGGAAGCGACCAGACGTACTTGGCCCTGGCAACCGGGCGTTCCCTCCGGCTCGTGAGTGCGATGGTGCCGAGCATGAGCACTGTCGAAATGCCCGCACCGACCGCCGCTTCGGTGAACGCGACATCGACCGCATCCAGGGTTACGAACAGCAGGGCGGCCAGCAGGCTGAATACTCCGGCGAGCATGACCACGCCGAAGAGATGATGCACGCCGACGATGGCGAGCGCCGTCGAGACGAGCATTGCGAACAGAAATATGTTGATCCAGGTCTCGGCCATCAAACCGCCTGGTCCTGCCGGTCGTCCTGTCGGGGTTCGGACGAATCATCTTCCCCGGGTTCTTGGTCGAGCGGCCGGAGACCGGTGACATATGCGGCGTTTGCGACCGCGTGCGTGGCGGTCGGTCCGGTGATGAACAGGAAGATACCGAGAATTACGAGCTTGACGGTAACGAGGGACCAGCCCCCCTGGAGGCACATGCCAAGAAGCAGCAGGATCATTCCCGCGGAATCGACCACCGACGCCGCGTGAAGCCGCGACCAGAAGTCCGGAAATCGGACGAGTCCGAAGGCGCCGATGAGGAGGAAAATCGATCCGGCCGTGATCGAGACCCAGCTCAGCACGTCCACAAAGGCCGCCGTTCCGGTCATGCCGCGTCCCGACTCGCCGCTTCCGGCCGCGCAGGATCGCCGAGCGCACGGTAGCGGAAGAACTTGAGCACGGCGATGGTTCCCACGAAGTTGATCAGCGCATAGAGCAGCGCGATGTCGAGGAAGTCCGGCCGGCCGGAGAGAAATCCGAGCACGCCGATGAAGAGGACGGTTTCGGTCCCGAACGCGTTCACGGCCGCGACCCGATCATAGAGGGTCGGCCCCCTGCACAGCCGCAGGAACGTCAGCACCATTGCTACCGCGAGCGCGCATGCAGCCAACAGGAACATCACTCTGCCCCGGCTGTCTCGACCGCGGACACCCTGCGGTCCATTTCCGCCAAGGCCGCATTGTCTTCCTCGCTATAGGCGACGGCGTGAACCAGAAATCCGCGCGTCTCCGTCTCGACCGAAATCGTGCCGGGAGTAAGGGTGATCGAGTTCGCGAATATGGTGCGGCCGACGTCCGTAGACTGGCTGTTCGGAACCTCGAAGATTCGTTGCCTGATCGGCATTTTCCGCGAAAGAATGATCCTCGAAACGGTCCAGTTCGCCTTTGCGATCTCCTTCATGAGCCAGGAGAGATACAGCGCCATGCCAATGGGGCGAAGCGCGACCGCAGGGCGATCGCCGTCGATCCTGTCCATCCGGCGCATGATCAGGACGGTGGCCGCGACTGACGCCGCGCCGAGGGCGATGATCAGCGGCTTGTAGACCCCCGACATCAGCAGCCAGAGAGCGGACAGCACGATCACCAGTCCCAGCAGCCTCATGCAACCCTCCTTTCGCGCGAAGTGTTTTATAGCCTGCCGGTCGCATTGCAAGCCGGAACGGAAACGCCGAACCCGGCAGGATCAGACCGATTGCCCCCTTCGCGTCTTGACCCCCGCACACGCGCAACTCGGAAACCGCCGCGTGGTCGGCTTCCGATTGAGGCAAACGCCACTGAAGCCGGAATGTCGGCCTCGCACCTTCGGAATTCCTCTTTTCCCGGCACTGGTTGGGCGTCATTCACTTCAGCAGTTCACCTTTTTCGGAGCTTCCCGGTGCCTTGTTCGCATGGGCATCAGGCGGACCGGCGGAAAATCGGTCGGTCGCGGGGGCGATCGCCGTTCTGTCGCTGACGACCCGTTTCGGGAATGATCGCCGGGAAGACGTCCTGCACCGGCGTTCAATCGAATGGCCTGACCACGGTCGGCTGGACACACGCGCGGTTGCTTGCGCAGCAATCGCGCAGTTGTCTGGGAATGTACTTTTCGGATCGGGTGATTGGCCGCAAGCATCGCCGGCTGATCTCGAAAATGGGGTGAAGGTGCGCCTGCGCGTTCGCGCCCTTGGGCGCGGCCGATCAATGCAAGCGGAGGTCCGGATCTTCCGGGGCGCGAGGCCGTAAGCGAGTACCGGCCCGCCCTTCGGGATCTGGCGAAATTCGCCTGCGAGCCTTTCGCTTCCCCTGGTCGAGTCGAGTTCGAACTGCTCAGCGTGGTTCGATGCGCGAGTCGTAACCGTGCTTGCGCAAACGCTCAGCCGAGGAGTCGATCATCCGGTCCTCCAGGCAATTCGCAGAGTTGCCGCCAAGATCGTTGCCGCTGTAGGCCGGGCCAACGCGTTGTCGAAAACCGGACACTATCTTCGACCAAATCCAAACGGAGGGCTCGTCTGCAGAGTCCATGCCGGTTTGAATGAGCCCGTCGGAAACTTTGGTGGAGAGGGTCGGCAGTTCGTCAAGGGCTGCGCGAATTTCGGTATCGACCAAATTCATTGCGACTTGCTACGCATGCCGATGCATGGCCCTTTGGCGCCCACTCGGTGGAAGGTGGACAAGTTTGAGTTGGGGTTCGCTTTGAAACAGGCGAATCGTTCTGCCGCCGAGAGATTCCCCCTGGAATCGAAACGTGATTCACCCCGGCATGGATGTTGTCGAGAACATCCGGCGCAGGTTCGAGGCCCTGTCGCCGTATCTGGACGAGAAGTGCCTCCGCCTGTTCGTCGCCTCCGAGACCCGGCCCCTCTGCCATTGCGTCTTGACTCTGGTCTCGACGGCGAAGGGGGTTGCGCGGTCGACCACTTGCCGAAGCCTTGCGGAACTCGGGGAGGAGCGGGACCCATCGGGGCGCGTCCGCCTTCCCGGCGGGGGACGCAAGACTGCGGTCGCGCTCCGGGAGGACCTCGATGAGGCGCCCGATGCGCTTGCGGAGCCGGCGGTGCGCGGAGATCCCGAGCGTCCGCTGCGGCGGGTTTCGAAGAGCCTTCGCCATCTCGCCGATGCGCATTCCGGTCAGGGCTTCTCCGCGTCCCGCACTCTCGCGGGACGGCTCCTGACGCGGCAGGGCTGCACCTGTGGCAATGCGAAGACCCGGGAGGGCACGGACCATCCGGACCGGGATGCGCAGTTCAGTCACGTCAACGATCAGGTCGCGGCATTCGCCGAAGCCGGACAGCCGGTGATCTCCGTGGACGCCGGGAAGAGGGAACCTGCGGGGGATTCGGGAATTCAGGCCGCGAGTGGCGTCCGAAAGGGTCCCCCGAGGAAGTCCGCGTCCACGACTTCGCCGACAAGGAACTGGGCAAGGCAATCCTCTGCGGAGTCTGCGACGTAACCGGCAACGTTGGTTGGGTCAGTGTCGGGGTCAGTTCCGACAAGGCCGCGTTCGCGGCCGGGAGCATCCGGCGCTAGCGGCAGCGCCTGGGGAAGGAACGCTACCCCGGGGCCCGCAAGCTGCTCGCCGCCGCCGACTGCGGCGGCTCCAACAGGAACCGGGTGCGGCTGCGAAAGGTGGAGTTGCAGAAGCTCGCGTGCGAGCCCGGCATCGAGACTGGCGTGTGCCGACTGCCGCCCGGGACCAGCAAGCGAAACAGGATCGAGCACAAACTCTTCTCCTTCATCAGCCGGAACCGGTTCGGCAAGCCCCTGTTCGCCCTGTTCGGCCACGCGACCATAAACAGCCTGATCGACTCCGCCACGACCGGCACGGGATTGAAGGCCTGTTGCGACCGGGACACGAACGGCTGCCCGACCGGCGTGAATGTCGGCAACTCGGAGTTGGCGGCCCTGGACATCAGGCGCGCCGGCTTCCACGGCGACTGGAACTGCACCTTGCTTCCAGCTCCCGACTATGCAGCGGTTATGTCCTGACGAACCCTAACAGGCGCCCAGTCCGGATCCAGCGATGTCCTCGCGTCAAGGAGCTCCCTGACGTGCCGACTGTCAAATGGCTTCTCATGACTGGAATCGTAGACAGGCACAAGAGGTGGAGCGGCTTGTGGCCGAGGCTGCACTTGGGCTAGGAACTCATTCTGTCCGTCGGCACTTCCTTGGACACAATGCGAGTTAGAGAGATCCTTCGGCCTTTTGCACTTTGCTCATGTCTGAACCATTGACCGATCCAACGGACATAATCCCGGCGAAGGCCGCTTACGGAGAAGAGCCATGGTTCAATTGAACAACTTCGATGTTGTGCGCTATCGCGGCATCGATGGTCTCTCAATACGTCATTTGTCTAGGGCCAACCTAATCACGGGCGCCAACGGGGTGGGAAAGACAGCCTTAATCGAGGCAATGTGGCTGTTCACAGGTCGGCACAATCCGGGCCTGCTGTGGAACACCAACTTGCAGCGCACGCACAGTTCGCCGGCCAATCCGCTCTCCCGGCTGACCGAAGGCGAGCTGGAGCTTCGTGGGACAGAGAACGGAACGGTCCACGAATTGAAATTCGGTTATGAGAAGATAGACGGCACGTACCCGAACGGTCGAATTACAGGCGCAATGCAAGACGACTTGAGGAGGTTGCCTCAAGCAGTAGGATTCATTCGGACCCATCTTGACGGAAAGCTTGTGAAGGGCGGGTCAGGAGGCGTGAAACCGACGTCTTCAGGGTCAGTCCTGTTTGATTCTCCAGACATGCCAGCCGGACGCCCTGGCTGCATAATCGAGAGCACAAGATTTCAGCACGATACATCGGACGAAGACCTGAGAAGATATTCGGTCCTTGTCAGGGAAGGCCACAAGGAAGAGCTGGTGAAGACGATAGACCTGGTCGCGCCGGGCACTGAGGAAGTGGAGATCCTGACGGACGCGAGCGGGGAATCCTATCTGTCCGTGACGGTAGCGGGTGGACGCCCGCGACCCCTTCACGATCTTGGAGGCGGAGCTGTCAGGCTGGCTCGGCTGCTGATCGGGATTTTCGCTTCCCAAGGTGCAATCCTGCTATCGGATGAACTGGAAAACGGCATTCATCATTCCGCGCAGCGAGAAGTCTGGGACAAGGCACTTCAATGGATCAACCTTTGGGACGTGCAGCTTGTAGCGACGACCCACAGTGCGGAATTCCTGGAAGCGGCGATTGACGCGTTTTCCGACCGCCCGGAGGACTTGTCGATCCACAGGCTCTATCGCAACCCGGACACCAAACGGCCGGAAGCCGCCACATTCACTGGAGACGCGCTTGCAGGAGCACGCAACCTTGACCTGGAGATTCGCTAGTGGCTTGTCACGAGGGAGTTGACGGTCGAGAGCCAAGGTTGAGGCTGGAATCGGATCGGCTCCTGCTGGTCGAGGGAAAGGACGAGGTCAACCTGTTCCGTGCCTTGATCAAGCATCGCTTCGCCATGGGTGAATCAGGGATCCAGGTCATCGATGCCGGAGGAAAGGTCAAGTTCCCTGAAAACATGCAAGCGATTCAGGTCGCAGCACAGGCCCGCCCGACAATTCGGTCAATAGGCGTCGTCAGGGATGCGGACGAAAATCCTGATGGTGCCTTTCAGAGCGTCTGCCACCATCTTCGCAACACCGAATTCCGACCGCCTAAACAGCATGCAAGCCATTCGGACGGCGTGCCATCGGTTGGCGTGTTCATCGTGCCCGATGGCATCAACCCCGGTGCGATAGAAACCTTGTGCCGTCGATCCGTGGAAGGATCCGACACTGCACGCTGTGTCGACAATTACCTAGACTGTCTTGAGGCAAACGGGGCCCTGGAGTCGAACAGTGGTGACAAGAGTTTCACGCACGCCTATCTGGCGGCAAACAGCGATCCAGTCGCCAGGGTGGGAGAGGGCGCGAAAATGGGCGTGTGGAATCTGGACTCCGCAGCCTTCGATGAACTGGCAAACTTCATTTCCGCCATTCTTCAGGCGTAATGATTTTTTTCTCAGTGCTGCCAAGATCGTGGTGCGGCATGCATTATTGACCCAGTGTGGGACGAACCCGTCCCAAGGAACCGAAGTGCATTGGACCTCCGAAGAGGAAGTCCGAGGAGTGGAACAACACCTGCCAATTGGCGTCAAGACCGACTCACCCCTCGTATGTTCTTCCCTTTTCGGCAGTGCGCTTGCGGAGCCGGTGGCTCGGGGAGACCCCTAGCGTCCGCTGCGGCAGGTGTCGAGGAGCCTTCGCCATTTCGCCGATGCACTTTCCGGTAAGGTCTTCTCCGCGTCCCGCACCCTTGCGGGCCAGTTCCTGAAGGGGCAGGGCTGCACGCTTTAGGGCAATGCGAGGCCCCGGTAGGGTACAGACCATCCGGATCGGGTTGCGCGGTTCCGTCACGTCGGCGAGCAGGTCGCGACGTTCGCCGAGGCCGGACAGCCGGCGGTCTCTGTGGACGCTTGGAAGAAGGAACCAGCGGGGGACTTCGGGAATCCGGGCCGCGGGCGGCGTCCGAAAGGCTCCCCCGGGGAGGTCCGCGTCCATGACCTCGCGTACAGGGAACCCGGCAAGGCGATCCCCGGCGGAGTCCCCGACGTGATCGGCAATGCCAGCCGGGTCGGTGCCGGGGCCGGTTCCGACACGGCCGAGTTCGCGGTAGAGAGCATCTTGCGGCGGCACCCGGGGAAGGAGCGCTGCCCCGGGGCCCGCAGGCCGCCCTCCGTCGCCGACTGCGGCGGCTCCGGCGGAATCCGCGTCCGGCTCTGAAGGTGGAGCAGCATAAACTCGCGCGCGAACCCGGCATCGGGATCGGCGCGTGCCGCCTGCCGCCCGGCACAAGCAAGCAGAACAGGATCGAACACTGGCCGTTTTCTTCGTCAGCCGGAACCGGCGCGGCAGGCCCCTGTACAGCCAATGGCATTTCTTTAAGGATTCTGCGTCATTTCCTCAAGGACTCGCACCTGATCCGTCGCGGGCGGCCCCTGCCGTTTCGGGATCTTCCGGCTTCAGGCTGCGGCCTTGCTTCTTCGGCTCCACTTGCCGACCGGCTTCATCGATTTCCGTGGATACCTCCGTCCTGGCCGGAGCCGGCTGCGCACCTTGAGGATTCCCTCCGCCATCCTTGTCACGGCCCGGGCGACGGCGTCGACCTGCGCGAGCAGCGTCTCCTCGAGGTTGGCGGCCACGACCGCGACCGCGTTCTTGAAGTTCACTGTCTGGCGTTCCTTCCCGTGCTCGCGCATGTCCGCGAGCAGGTCGTCGCCATGCCCGGACAGGAGCCGCGTCATGGCGATCAGGTTGAAATGGGCGTAGAGTTCCTGACGCACGCCGCGCTCGGTCTGGCCGTGGAACTCGTCCACTTTCATGGTGTGCTTCGAGACCTTGTACAGTTCCTCGATCGACCAGCGCCCGTGGCAGAGGTCGCCGAGGTCGCCGGCGGAGACGTCGTCCGCGTCCAGCAGCGTCGTGGCGAGATTGAAGTCGTCGCCATCGGTCTTGCAGCGCACCAGCCGGACGCCGACCGGATCGAACCGCTCGCCGGGCCGTCGCCTGGCAAGCTCGCGCCTCGTGTCCGGCCCCGGCGACGCCGCGACGACGGCCTCGGTTCCGTCGCCCGCCATGAAGTCCCTGAAGGCGGCCGCGCTGTTGGCCTGGAGCCGGAACACCGGGTGGGCGCCCGTGCGGATGACGGCGTGGAGGAGCTCGAACGAGAAGTATCCCCGGTCGAGCACGACGACGTCTCCGGCCTCCAGGGCGTGCAGGTGGCCCAGCGCGGCGGTCCGTTCGCAGGCGCGGGCGGAGAGCGAGAAGTCGACCGGAACCTTGGTGTCGAGCCGGTACAGGCAGGACACCAGGCCCTGCGGATAGTGGGCGCCGGCGTTCGGGAGCGGGTAGCCGGCATCGACAAGCTTCCGGGGCAGGTTCATCTTCGTGCCGTCAACCGCGAACAGGCGGCGGCCCTTCCAGCGCGCACCATCGCCGCCGTGGCGCAGGATCTCGCGGTGAAGGTCGAGGAAGAGTTCCTCGTGCACCCGCTGCCGGGCCTTGCAGATCGACGAGGCCGTCACCGGCTCGCGCTGCGGCATCGCGATGCCGAGCTTGCGGCACTGCTCCCAGAGCTCCCCGGTCACGGTCGCGCAGCCCTTCTTCCCCCGCGACAGGACCAGCCGGAACACGAACAGCGTCACGATCAGGCTGTTCAGGACCCGCCGCCGCTTCATCCAGCGGCGGTCGTGCGCGTCGGCCAGCGCCGTGGCCGAGTCGATGATCCGCAGCCACGCCGCGACCAGCGGGTCGTCCCGGTCGGGACGCGGCGGACGCGGGGAGCGCGCCGGAGATTCGCGCCCCCGGAGGACGTCGCGGAAGTTCCGGTCGAGGGGCAGGACGAGGATCTCCTTGGCCGGCTTCGCCCGCCGGCCCGACTTCCGCCCGGCGGTCATGCCGATGCGCTCCCGGTTGGCGGCGCGGCAGCACGCGCCGTCGAAGCGGGTCGGGTCGACGAACGTCTCGCACAGCACCGGGCGGCATCCGTGGCGGCGCTCCCACTCCCCCGGAAGGCGGGCCGCCGCCATGCCGAGGACCCGAGACGCAAGGTTCGGCACGGCGACCCACGGGAACACGACGAAGCGGGAATTGCCCAGCGCGAGGTGCAGCCGGCGCTCGCGGTCCCGTTCGCTCCATCCGATCCATTCGTCGCGGGCCGGCAGCGTCCGGGACGCCGCCTCGAACAGCAGGCAGCCGAGGCGCCGGCCGTCCCGGTCCAGGACGAACCAGCGCAGGTGCGGGCCGAACGGCCGGGGACAGCCCAGGCAGTGGTGGCGGTCGACCAGCTCGTTCCACTCCGCCCTCTCCCCGGGACCGTCCGCCGCGCGCAGCGACAGGGGCTCGAGGGCGGACAGGCCGCAGGCGATCTCCGGCTGCGGGTCCGATGCCGCCGTGTGCCTGATCGGCGGCAGCGCGCCGGATCCGTTGTCCCGCTTCTCCGGAAGCGTCAGGATCCCGAACCCCTCCAGGCGCTCCAGCATGCGGAGGCAGGCCGACACGCGGCAGTCGCCCTTCGGCGTGTGCCAGTTCAGGTGCTCGCAGATCGTCTTCGCGAGCTCGCTGCGGCTGTCGTTGGGGAAGAGCGCCACCGTCTCCTGGATGTCGGCGATCTGGCGGCGGGTCAGGCGGCGGCCGAAGAATGTGGTGGACTCGAGGTTCTCGATGCGCGGATCCATCGTGCCCCCTCCGGAAGATGCAATGTCCCGAATCATGCATCACATGGAACGGGGCCGGTGTCAACCCTCTTCAACAAAAAAAACCGCGCAGGCTCATCGTGCCATCAGGACAGGGTCGCGCGAGTTCAAAAGAAAGTCCGGCGAAACCCTGCGGTCAAAGGAAATGCCATTGCCTGTACAGCCCCCCATCATAGTCAGCCTGATCGGCTCCGCCAGGACCGGCGCGGGGCTGAATGCCTGTTGCAACCGGGACGCGAACGACTGCCCGACCGGCGTGAAGGTCGGTTACTCGGAGATGGCGGCGCTCGACGTCCGGCGCACCGGCTTCCGCGACGACTGGAACTGCACCTTGCTTCCAGCTCCCGACAATGCAGCGGCTATGTCGTGACGAACCTTTAGTCCAACTCTATCGCGTCAAAATGAATCTGGGGATCAACGTTTTGTACTACATGCTGCGATGCATGCCTCTGGCTGGCCCGGAACCTGATGATTTAGGCACTGTACCCAAAACATTCGGCATTCCCGCGCCTGCGTGATTCCTGCCGGAAACCGTCCAGACAAGGAGTTCGAGGCATGAGCGGCGACCGACACGACATGACGGACGCGGAATGGGAAACCCTCCGCTCCGTGCTTCCCGGAAGCATCAGGGCCCGAGACGGGTGCATGACAGGCGGGTGATGGACGGCATCTTCTTCGTGCTGCGCACCGGCACGCCGTGGCGCGACCTGCCGGAGCGCTGCGGTCCCTGCACGACCTGCTTCAACCGCTGCAACCGGTGGAGCAGGAACGGCCTCCGGGAGAAGATCATGTCGAAGCTTCAGGAACTTGCGGAAGGCGACGACAACGGCGGCGACGGCGGCAGCGGGGAGCTTCGACTGCGCATGCTGGACTCCTCGTCGATCCGCGT
This sequence comes from uncultured Amylibacter sp., assembly GCA_963662815.2. Lineage (GTDB taxonomy): Bacteria > Pseudomonadota > Alphaproteobacteria > Rhodobacterales > Rhodobacteraceae > JAPPHA01. The sequence continues at coordinate 140,244 of CAXXWA010000005.1, read as the reverse complement.
CCGCAGGCACGGCGCGGGCGCCCCACGGGACGGCGAGCCTCCCGAGGTCGGGTTGAGCCGCGGCGGCAGGACCACGAAGGTCCACATCGGCATCGACGGAAACGAACTTGTGAAGGCCGTGCTCCCGGCCCCCGGACAGGCGGCCGACTGCACGCAGGCCGGGGCGCTTCTCGAGGGGCTCGGGCCGGACGAGACGGTGATCGGCGACAGGGCTTATGACAGCAACGCCATCCTCGACATGATTTCGGCGGCCGGAGCGACCGCGGTCATTCCGCCGAAGTCCAGCCGGAACGAGCAGCGCGGGCTTGACCGCGAGGCATGCCGGGAGCGCAGTCCGGTCGAGAGATTCATCGGCAGGACCAGGGAGTTCCGGAGAGTTGCAACGCGCTGCGACAAGACCGCGCGCAACTTCCTGTCCACAGTGCGCCTGGCCATCAGCCGGTTCCTGCTCCGGCGGGTCGCAGGCCGGTTAATTGAGTCCACAGCCAAGCCAAGCGCAATCCAATTGCGGGGATTTCCGCGCCACATGTTCTGGGGTTCTCTATACTAAACCCATTCTCACTTCACTCGCCGTGTACCTCGTTTCCTGACTTTCTTCGTGAATTCGCACGCGGGATAGTTCGAGCAGCCAAGAAAGCGGCCGTATCTGCCCATCCTGGTCTCGAGCCAGCCGTCGCAGCGCGGACAGCCCCGAATGAACTGGCCGCAGTCGCGGCACCGGAATCCGGCCCCCGTCCTCGCCGGCAAGCCTTCTCCGCATGCCGGGCATGGACGCTGCCTGTGTTCGCACAGGGGCCAGTTCGAGCAGCCGTGGAAAACTCCCCCGCCCCGCGTGTTCTCGCGGCGTTTCAGATGTCCTTTCTCGCATACCGGGCAAGGCACCGCAGTTTCCGGCAATCGGCCGAAAACGGCGACATCATGGCTTCCTTCAATCAGTTCCAGGACGAAGGGCGACGGCGCTCCGCCGTCCGCGAGCAGGAACACCTAGCGCCGCGCGCGGGTGACCGCCACGTAGAACAGGCGCCGTTCCTCGGCATTCGGATGATGTTCGGGTGCGGCGAGCACCAGGTCAAGCAGCGGGTCGTCGACGATCTCTGCTGGAAATCCGTACTTCCCGGAACAGAGACCGGACACCACCACGTAGTCGGCCTCGCGCCCTTTCGAGCCGTGCACGGTCTTGAACGAAACCCGCAGACCGGGATATCGCCTCGAAATGCCCGCCATGTTCTGCGGCCGCGCATGCCGATACCGGCCAAGCAGCAGGACGCTCGATTTCCCGTCGTGCCGGGCAGCGTCCTTCGCGATTCGGTCGAGCGCTTCCCGCAGCAGGGACCGGTTTTCCTCGCCGGGAAGGCCAACATGAACAGCTGGCCCGTCCGCCTGGCGGAACGCGCGGACCGTCTTGCTGATCTGGGCGGGGTTCTTCAGCACGAACGCGGCGGCGAGTGCCGCGATACGGTTGGCGCACCGGAAGGTCGTTTCCAGATCGACGCGCTCGCTGTTGCCGAAGCGTTCCCCGAATTCGCGCATGATGGCGATGTCGGATCCACCGAAGCGGTAGATCGTCTGCCAGTCATCTCCGACGGCAAACAGCTTGTTGTTCGAAGACTGGTCCAGCAGGGCCTTAAGCAGTCGAGCCCTTCCCGGCGAGATGTCCTGGAACTCGTCCACGAGGATATGGCCGAACGGGCTCTCGTACCGCCCAGACTCCACGTGTTCCGTGGCCTTGCCGATCATGTCGTGGAAGTCGATCTCCCCGGCGTTTGCCAGCGTTTCCTGGTAACGCTCGTAGATCGGCCTGAATACCGCGAGGAAGGCTGAGGTGCGGCCGGGGTCACCGAGGTTGCCGGCTCGCTGTCCGACATACTCGAAGGACAACTGAGCGCCCTTGAAGTGCTGAAGGAAGGTAGCCACCAGCCGCGTGAACGGATCGATCCGGCCCTGTTCCTTGAGGATAGCGAATGTCTTCTCGGACGGAATCGGCGAGAAGGTCACGCCGTGTTCCGCCAGCTTGTCTTCCAGTTTCCTGATCAGATTGCCGGATGCATGCTCATGGCTGAAGGTCTGAATGAGGGTCGTGCCATGTTCCTCGTGTTGCTGCCGTTTCCACTTCATGCTCCGCAGATACTCGGCCTGATCGACGAACGGTGCGGTGTTCCCCTCTTCGTCGAGCCCAAAATGCTCGATGTAGATCCCGGCTTCCGCAAGATGGAAATCGGGCCGGTACTGCCTGTGCCTGGAGGTCGCGGTGTCATGTTCGTACTGGGCTTCGTATTCGTAGGGCACGCCATGAAGGTATAGGAAGTTGGCGATCTCGCATTCCTCGAAGCTTCTGACCATTTCTCCCTTCAGTGAACGGATGTCGTGCTTCCTGATGTAGTCCCAGTACTCCCCCCAGCTCCGGAAGTCGTGTTCGCTCCTGTACGGTGCGAAGTGTTCCCCGAACCACGGAAGCAGGGTCTCGGCAAGTTCCCTGTCCCGGAGTAGCTCGGCGATGATGTCCTTCAGCAGGTTGAACAGAGACCTGTCGCTTTCCGCGGATTTGGCCAGCGCCGGCTTCCGGCCTTCGACTTCCCCGATGATCGCCATGCCGAGACTGTGAAATGTCCTGACGGTGACGTCCTGCCCCGCATTCTTGCCGAGGCGCTTGCGAACCCGGTCCTCCATTTCCTTGCGAGCGTCTCTTGCGAAGGCCAGCAACAGCAGTTCCGACGGACGCCGGGAGCCTCTCCGGACGAGCCACCCCGTCTTGGCGACGATCACCGAAGTCTTGCCGCTGCCGGCCGCAGCGACGACCAGGTTTCGGTCCTCGTCGGTCACGACAGCCCTCCGCTGCTCGGCGGTAAACGGCCGCGCCTCGATCCGGTCCAGGAAATCCTTCGACCGTACGAGCTCGTTTTCGACAAACGTTTCGTTGGCTCTTGCCCTGAAGCGCTCCGGCGCTTCCAAGAATGCCTGAATCGCCCTCAGCATCCGGAAGTCCGCATCGCGCGAGAGCGTGTCCGGCAGGCAGCCGTTCAATTCGCCTGCGGCTTCTTGCGCCACGCGCTCAAGTTCCGGAACGGCGCTCCGCGCCACGTATTCAGGCGGATCCCTCAGAAGCGCGAGACGACCATGGGCGGAGCGGATCGCGTCGACGCGCGGCGCAAGCGTCTCGCGCCACCAGTTCTCTCGCCAAGTCTCCAGGGTGGCGGCGAAAGCCTCGGCCCTGTTCTTGACGAGTCCGGAAATCGTCGTTTCACCCGAGGCGTGACGAACGTGGATGCGGGATCGGCGCCGCCCGGTCACCACCTTGACTTCTTCGAGATCCCGGAATGCGATCGCACCGGTTCTGGTTGCGAACGTCAGTTTCAGGCCTTCCGCGGTAACGGATGCTGCCCTGGCTTGGTTCGGCCGCAGGACCGCGAACAGAAAGGCGGTCAGTCCGGTTCGTCTTGTCTCGAGCACGGGGTCGGTCGGCGAGACGGGATTTGCGAATTCGGGCATGACATCCTGTGTTGGTTTATGGCTTGGCGAAGCGGCAGAACTGTTCAAGTCGTTTAAGCACGCCTTGCACGATGCGGGTTCACCAATATGGGGCGGAATCCATGACGGATTTCGTGGATCGGCAATTGCGAACCGGATGTCAAACGGTTCGGAAAACTCCTCTTGCCGGGTTGCTGGAAAGGTTCCGGATTTTGGCAGAGCTGTCTGATCCACTTTCGGGATACCGGCAAAGACAGGCAGAAAGCGTTGGTCCTGGCGAGTGCACACCTGTCCTCCGTTGTTGCCCCATGTCTTGATTCTGGATCCCCGCGATCCGTCCATGTTCGAAACAAAACAAACTGCCCGGTGACTGGCTGTGAATCCAGAGTCCGCGCAATCATCCCGCTTGCGTGTCACGCCAGCGAATTCCGAAATCTCCTGCCAAGAGCATTCGATTGCTGCGCCCGGAAACGCAGGCAATCCTGCTGGCAGACGCGGAATTGCGTGAAGGTCCGTAGTCTGAAGCAGTGCTCGGTGGAATGTCTCACACGCACCGCCTTCAAACACTGCAGCGGCGGCTTGGCCGGGTTGGTGTCGTCTGCTTTCCCGCCGGTGGAGGAAGGAGCTTGCGTCCAGCCAGGACTTCATCGCCATTGGCATGTTGATCCGTTGAGTCGTTCAGGGCCGGCGACCGGGTGAAGGACGCACTGAACTGAAAGCCCGGTTGACTTGCAGTCGGAAACTTAATGTAGTTACATGACTACAAATGTTCGCATCGGGAGTCCGCCATGACAATTTCGACGGTGACGAGCCGCGAATTCAACCAGGATGTCGGGCGGGCCAAGAGGTCGGCGAAGTCGGGGCCGGTGTTCATCACCGACCGAGGCAAGCCGGCCCACGTGTTGCTCAGCATCGAGGACTACCGGAGACTGGCGGGACAGCGCCGCAGTCTGGCCGAGGCATTGTCCATGCGGGGCCTGGCTGACATCGACTTCGATCCTCCCCATGCCAGCATCCAGGCCGCCGCACCGGATCTGTCCTGATGTTCCTTCTTGATACGAACGTGGTCTCCGAACTGCGCAAGCTCGGCGACGGGAAAGCCGATTCCCGAGTCGTCGGTTGGATTTCGGAGAGGGACGCTGCAAGCTTTTACATATCCGCGCTCGCACTCATGGAGCTGGAGATCGGCATCCTTCGAATCGAACGGCGCGACGCCAGTCAGGGAGAGCTGCTGCGAACCTGGATGGAGGGGCATGTTCTACCGGAGTTCCGGGAGCGCACGTTGCCGGTGGATTCCGCCGTCGCCCTGAAATGCGCCCGATTGCACGTGCCCAATCCCCGGGCGGAACGTGACGCACTGATCGCCGCGACAGCCCTGGTTCACGGGATGGCGGTGGTGACAAGGAACGTGGCCGACTTCGAAAACACGGGTGCCGAAGTCATCGACCCGTGGAAGGGAACCTGATGGATGCTATGGAAGTCCGTCCAAGATCGGACAATGTGTCGAGAGTTGCCGCGAGAGATTGGACAGGGAGTTTCAAGCTAGGAGACTCCTCCGATGACAACTGCTTGTCGCGATTTGTTCCCGCGGCTACCTACTCAGCCCGATTTACGTCAAGTGTCCTAAACACGATTGACTTGATCCGGTTCAGAAAAATCCGACTTTGGAACGACGATTCACGTCGCGGATGAAATCCAGCAAGCTCCAAAGCCAGTCCCGTTGCTCGTCCGTGTAGCTCTCGTGAATTGGCCGCGGCACCACAAGCTGCAGGTTCGATTCTTCCATCTGCAACGTCTGGGATTCTGATATTCCCGGCTCGAGCGTAAGGAGGTGTTTCCTCCGGATTTTCGACGCCTCCACCAGAACCTGTCGCCACCGGTCCTTGCATGTCGACTTGGCGCCCAGCATCGCGAGACCGCGCGACCCCTTCCGTGGCGCCGCCCGGTAGGCCTCGATGCTGGGAAAGAGGAAGTCAGGCCTGTGATTGTTCTCGGTTACCGCGCCCCGAACGTAATCGACGCCAAACTCCCGGAATACGGCCTCCAGGTGGTTTTCGAGCGCGTATCCCATCCTCGCCTTCCACCGGTTGTGCACGCTAAGCGAAAACCGAACAAAGCCCTCCACGTGCAACTCGTTCCCGTCCGTGAATCCCTCTTCCAGCCGGGTTGAAATGATCCGTCTCTCGAGCCGGCGAAACAGCGCTTCCTCGTGGTTCAACCAGGCGACCAGAGCTGCGTCGGGATCATCGCCGGCGCACACCCCGACAAGCGTTGCACGGGCGGTGGCCGAGAACTCGGCTGTCGAAGGAAAGTCCGTTCCGAACCTTTCGATGATCCAATCCAGCCTGTCGGCATCCGGTTCCTCGATTTCGACGCCAAGCTCGTCCAGAATGTAATGCGCCGCAAAACCCAGTTCCGGCCCGTCGTCCGCAAGTTCCCGCGACACAAATCTTTGGCCCCCGGGGCGCAGGTCGAACAGCCAGGACAATTGCCGTTCGCTGGTGGAACCGCCGGGCACAACGACGAAGTAAATCTTCCCGGCGCGGCCGGATTCGCGAATCAGGCCGCCCTAATCCTCGGACTTTCGCCGCTGCCGCCGAACAGTCCGGAACAAGGGGCGAACATGCCGCGGCGCCGGCCATGCTTCGCCGCTCGCCGGCCCCGCGGCGGCGTTTCGGAGGGGACCGGGCCGTCCCGAAGGACGGGGAGAGCGTCGGGAAGGGGCGGCGAGGCGCATCGGCCGGCCGGCCGTCAGCGCAAGCACGCCGAACATCGGGCGGCAGAGCACTTTCGCGTGTCCCCGGACGCGCACGTGGCGGGCTCCGTACTCGTCCTTGAGGCGGGCGTTGGTCCGCTCGACCCCCGAACGGATCCGGCAGCGAAAGCTCCCGGGCATGGCGAGGCCGCATGCGCGCAGTGCCCGGGCCTCGCGCTTCAGGTCCTGCTTGAGCTTCCTGTCACGACGCGGACCGACGCCGAGGCCGGGATGGCGCCCGCCGGCACGCCGCAGTCGGCCGCGTCGAGGAGCGGCCTGCAGCCGATCCAGCTCGTCAGGAAGCCCTTGGCGTTCCTCTTCGCGCCGTGGTCGCATTCGCCCGGCAGGTCGGCGGGCATCTCCTCGAGGCTCATGCCGCCCGGCCGGCGCTCGAGGCGGCCGGGCTCCTTCCTCTCCGCCTTGCCCTTGCGGGGACGCCCGCGCCTGCGCTTCGGCTTCTTCCCGGCCGCCGGCTTCGGCGCCGGCTTCCCCCGCCCCTCGATCGCCGTCGAGTCCCGCGAGACATGGCCGACCGGTTCCGTTCCCGGGGCCTCCTTCACCAGGGCCTCGTGCATGCGCCTTCTGCTCGCGGCGGGCGTGCGGATCGGCATGGACGGCCAGGGGCGGCGGATCGACAACCGGCTCATCGAGCGTCTGCGGCGGTCGCCGAAGCGCGAGGCGGGTCTGCCCGGAGGAACCGGTCGGCGGTCGCCACGCTCCCTGCGTGCGAACCGCGGCGCGGCGAGACATGGAAGGGGATAGACCATTCTCTGGAACACAGGGTGAATTCAACATCGACGGGGGCATTGTCTCATTCGAAGGCAAACTTGGCTTCGCCCTCGAACTGTTCAGACAAACCCGACCACCTCAGCAACGGTCGGTCGGCCCCTTCGAACGGCAACGAGAGCCGACCTCGCCGCATCGCGTGCATCCGCCAGGCTCATCAAACCTGTGTCACCGACGAGCTTCCTGATGTGCTATCGAGTTTCCTGTGGATGAAATGTCGTGTCCGGCCCGAGTACACAACCCTGACGCCAAAATCCCTCAAGACCGTGTCGCGAACGTCCCGTGTCAACTTTGCTGGCATAAGACCTTGATTCTTGAGTAATTTAGTCGTACGGACGGCACGTTTTCCTCCCGTAATCAGTTCAGATGCGGTGGAATGAGTATCTGAATCTAATGCATCTGTGGGTTGAGGAAGGACAATGGACGCTATAACAAGTCGTTAGCACCGAAGGTGCGTGTTGGGGTGTAGCCAAGTGGTAAGGCAACGGTTTTTGGTATCGTGTACCGTAGGTTCGAATCCTACCACCCCAGCCAATTTTCCTGCTTCGAGGAATTCGTCCCGGCCAACGCCTGCGGATTCCGACCAACATGACCGGAATTCCGGGATTACTTGACCAGCGGGTCCAGTCGGCGTCCCCTGTGGATAACTCCTTTCGCTGGTCTGTGCACAACCCGGCCGGAGGCCGGGACAACGGAGCGAAAGCGACGGGAGATTCCCCGTCGACCTGGTTGACCCTGTTGATGCGAGGCCAGCACAACGCTTGAGCATTCTGCGCGAATTCGGAGTTCGCGGACGGGAATTCACTGCGGGTCTATCCGGCTTTCCGGCGGTTTTTGACTTCGCAGTCCTGACGCGACCGGTCTTGGCGCGGGCAGCTTGCGTGACGAGAACGGTGGCGACACGTGCCTGGATGGATTCGAATTTGCCACCGACAACGATCCAAGCCGGTACTGTGCTGGATTTGAGCAAGCGGAGTCCCTGAATTCAGCCTTCAAGGCATTCGAGATCCCACGACATTTTCACTGCAGGCGGCGAGACTTGTTCCATGATGGAGAAAAGTGAGACGACGATTGGACTTCCGAAAGGGAAAACCGGTCGCCCGCGCCGTGGCTCCCCCGGCACCCATGTTTTTCACGTTCCCTGCGGGTCAGGTCGCGGCTAACGCGTTGGGCTCATTCGGAACCCGCCTTCAGGATGGATTCGTTGAGTTCGACGGTGTACCCGTCGGGATCCCGGCAAAAGGCAATGACTCGGGTTCCGTGTTTCATGGGGCCGGGAGGCCGCGTGATCGTGACGCCCTTCGCAGCAAGATCCTCGCATGCCTTGTAGACATCCGGCGTCTCGATGCAGACATGGCCCCAGCCGTTCCCCTTGTCGTACTCGTCAGGCGCATCCCAGTTGAACGTGAGCTCGAGGGTCGGAAACTCCGCTTCCGGACCGTAGCCGATGAAGGTGTTCGTGAAACGGCCATCGGGATAATCCGTCCGCCGCAACACCTTCATCCCGAGAATTCCGCAGTAGAAGTCCAGCGATGCCTCTAGGTCGCGCACGCGAATCATCGTGTGCGCCAGCCGGTATCCGCGTGTCGTGTCATCCATTGCCGCTCCTTCCCTTCCGAATGTCTTCCGCAACCAGTTCCTGGAAGGCCCGAACGCTGTCCTCCCAGTGCGGCGACAGCACGCCGCCGACTTCCGCCACCGGCGATGCGCGCCCGGCCTGCAGCCGTTCGCACATCTCGTGGTCTTCCTTGTGAACGCTCCACCAAAGCGACTTGAGAGCGTCCGTCTCGTCTTTCGAAGGCCTGCTGCCGTCCGTCTTGTAGATCGCCCGCCGCTGCGCCATGCGGCCGGGGCCGAGCGGGACGTTGAGGTAAACCCCCATCTGGTCGGGAAAATAGCGGCCCGAAATGAAATTCGGATAGAGCGCAAGGTAGCGCGAACTGACGGCAAGGCTGCCTTGGGTTCCATGCTCCTCATGCAGGTCCACCGCGCTTCCGAGGCAAGGGCCGTCAATGATCGTGTGGTGATCTGCCAGCGGCTGGTCGGTCGTCGACCGGTGGACGAAAGGTACGTGGTAGGGTTCGATGAAGTTCTCCATGACAAACTTCCAGTTGGTCGCGATCTCTCCGAAATCGAGCACCGCGACCGGCTGCATGTCGGAGAATCGAATTCCCTCGAGCCGCGAGATCAGCGGCGCCGCATAGTCCTCGAATTCGGCTGCCGAGGAATCGAGGTTCACGAAAATCCAGTCGTGCCAGACGTGGACGCGGACCGGAACGAGTCCGTGATTCGCCGGATCGAATCCGTCCGTCACATGCCTGCCCGTACCTCCGAAGTGCGGCGACGCCCTGAGCGCTCCGTCCAGATCGTACGCCCAGGAGTGATACGGGCAGCGTATCAGCTTCCCGACGTTGGCGGGCGCATCGACGAGCTTGAGGCAACGGTGCCGGCAGACGTTGTGGAACGCCGAAATGTCGCCGTCCGCATTCCGGACGAGAAGCACAGGGCGCGAACCCACGGTGACCGGAATCGCGTCGCCGGGATTCGGCATCTCGTGGGCGAACGCCACGAAAATCCAGTTTGACGCGAAGACGGTCGCGCACTCTTCGTCCCAGAAACCGGCATTCGTATAGGCCCAGCCCGGAAGGCCGGCGGCTGGCGTGGAACGGTATTCTGCCCAGTCCTCCAGTGAACGGAACTCATCCATTGCGGTCTACCTCACTCTCGGCTGCCAGATTCGTTTCCCGTCGGCTCCTTCCGCGAAACCGAACCCGGCTGTAGTTTCCCGCAGCGCGCTTCCGGCGCGCCAACCCCGCCCTTCCCTGGAGGAAGCCAGACGACGCGGAGCCTCCCGGCACTGCCTCTTTCAAGACCGGGCGCATTTTCCGCTTCCTCAGGAACCGCTCCGGCCCGGTATCCAGTCGGTGCCGGCGAGCGGCACCCGCGCCATTGCGGCCGCCTCTACCGTGAGCGCACAGAGATCTTCGGGCTCGAGATTGAGGAGATGGTTGTGACCGCAGGCGCGGGCGATGGTTTGGGCCTCGAGCGTCATCACCCGGAGATAGTTGCGCAGCCGCCGCCCCGCCGCGACCGGATCAAGGCGCGCGGAGAGCTCCGGATCCTGGGTCGTGATTCCGGCCGGATCGCGTCCCTCGTGCCAGTCGTCGTAGGCGCCGGCGGTCGTTCCGAGTTCGCGGTACTCGGCCTCCAGCTTCGGGTCATTGTCGCCGAGCGCCACGAGCGCGGCCGTACCGATCGCGACCGCGTCCGCGCCGAGCGCCATCGCCTTGGCGACGTCGGCGCCGTTGCGGATGCCGCCGGACACCACGAGCTGCACTTCCCGGTGCACGCCGAGTTCCTGGAGGGCCGCCACGGCGGGCCGGATGCACGCAAGGGTGGGAATTCCGACATGCTCGATGAACACGTCCTGCGTGGCGGCGGTTCCACCCTGCATGCCGTCGATGACCACGACATCGGCGCCGGCCTTAACGGCGAGCGCAACGTCGTAGTAGGGTCGCGTGGCGCCTACCTTCACGTAGATTGGCTTCTCCCAACTCGTGATTTCCCGGAGTTCGAGAATCTTGATTTCCATGTCGTCCGGGCCCGTCCAGTCCGGGTGACGGCAGGCGGAGCGCTGATCGATTCCGGTGGGAAGCGTCCGCATTTCCGCGACGCGATCCGAGATCTTCTGGCCGAGCAGCATCCCGCCGCCGCCGGGTTTCGCACCCTGGCCAACGACGATTTCGATCGCATCCGCCTTGCGAAGATCATCCGGGTTCATCCCGTAGCGCGACGGAAGGTACTGGTACACGAGTTTCGTCGAGTGGCCGCGTTCCTCGGGCGTCATGCCGCCGTCGCCTGTCGTCGTCGAGGTGCCCGCGGCCGAAGCCCCGCGCCCGAGCGCCTCCTTCGCCTGTCCCGAGAGCGCGCCGAAACTCATGCCGGCGATGGTGACGGGAATTTCGAGTTCGATCGGCTTCAGCGCGTGGCGCGCGCCAAGCGTCACGTTCGTCGCGCATGTTTCCCGGTATCCCTCCAGGGGATATCGCGACACCGACGCGCCCAGGAACAGGAGATCGTCGAAATGCGGAACCCTGCGTTTCGCGCCGCCGCCGCGAATGTCGTAGATTCCCGTGGCCGCCGCGCGGCGGATTTCCGCATTGACCTCTCGCGTAAATGTGGCCGACTGGATCGGCAGTGTCCGCGGCACGGAAGCATCCATGAATACGCCCTCGTTCAGTATGCGGCGACGTTGTCGATATCGAAGTTGTAGAGTTTCCGGGCGGATCCGAAGCGGCGGAATTCTTCCGGACCGGCATCGACGCCCGCGCGCGCGAGCAGCCCCGCGAGGGCTTCGGCATGTTCCGGCCCAGTCTCCTTCTCGATGCAGTCCGCACCGAGGCTTCGAACCGCACCGCGCACGAAGAGGCGCGCCTCGTAGATCGAATCCCCGAACGCATCGCCGACATCGCCGCAGACGACGAGGTTGCCCGCCTGCGCCATGAAGGCCGACATGTGTCCCACGTTTCCGCACACCACGATGTCGATGCCCTTCATCGAGATCCCGCAGCGCGAAGACGCATTTCCCCTGATGACGAGCAGCCCGCCCTGCCCGGACGCGCCGGCGTACTGGCTCGCGTCGCCGTCAACGATGACCGTTCCCGACATCATGTTTTCGGCGACGCCCGGGCCGACCGAGCCCTCGACTCGGACTGTCGCCTGCTTGTTCATGCCGGCGCAGTAGTATCCGGTCGATCCGCGGACAACGACTTCGACGGGAGCGTCGAGACCGACCGCCACGGCATGGCTGCCTCGGGGATTCGTGATCTCCCAAACCGTCTGGTTGGTGCTGCCGTTCAATGACTGGAGTTCGCGGTTGAGACCGCGAAGGCCGGATGCCGCGAGATCGTAGGACCGCAAGTCAGTGCCTCCAGAAGTAAACGGTGGCTGGTTCCGGCTCCCAGACGCGGGCGCCCTCGATCCCGGGCAGACCTGCGAGCGCCCGGTATTCGGAACCGAATGCCACATACTCGCCGCATTCCGCCAGCACGGCCGGCTTGCAGGCGATCGGGTCGCGAAGCACGCCGAATCCGTCGCGCGTTCCGACGACGAAGGTGTAGAAGCCGTCCAGATCGTCGAGGCTGTCCTCAAGAGCTTCACCGAGGGTTCGCCCGCGCAGCATCTTCCAGGTGAGATACGCTGCGCCGACCTCCGTGTCGTTCTCGCTCTCGATTCGCATGCCTTCGCGCCGGAGCATGCGGCGCAGGTTGTTGTGGTTGGACAGCGATCCGTTGTGCACGAGGCACTGGTCCGCCCCCGTGGAGTACGGATGGGCGCCTTCGGTCGTGACGGCGGATTCGGTCGCCATGCGGGTGTGTCCGATGCCGTGGCTTCCGGACATTTCGCCCAATCCGAACCGCGACGCCACGTCTCCCGGCGATCCGACCTCCTTGTAAATCTCGATTGCTTCACCGTCGCTCATGATCCGGATCCCCGGGCGCAGCGCAGGAAGCGAGTCCCGCGCGTCCGACGCCTTTGCGGACGGCACCGACAATACCGCATGCGTGTCGTTTCTCCGCATGCCGACCCGGGCGCCGATCTGTTCGCCCAGGTCTTCGGATAGAGTTTCGAAGTCCGCCCCGGGGGTGCCGGACTGCACGGTCAGCTTCGCATTGCCGTCCGCAGCTGGCCCATAAACCGCGACGCCTGCGCTGTCGGGCCCGCGGTCGCTCATGGTAACCAGCATCGCGGCGAGAAGTTCGCCGAGACGTGGAGAAAGTGAATTGTCCTTCAGGAACAGACCGACGATTCCGCACATTCAAATATCGTCCGACAGAACTTGACAACCGACAGTAGCATCAGGCTTCCGAAACCTCAAATACTGTGAAACCATGAATTCCGATGCCGTGTCCCGTCCCTTCGGCAAATTCGTCTCGGCGAATCCGCGCCTTGAGGATATGATTCCCGTGGCGCGCCGTGATCGCCTGCCGGTTCGGGCAGGATTTTGGAATCCTCCGGACGCATCCGGGGACGGCGACATTGACGCGCGGCGGCCGCGGGCTCCCGGCGCGCGACCACCGGTTGCCCGAGTCCGGAGGGAATCCGCGCGTGAGGTTTCACTGGAGGCGGCACGGGAAGCGACAACTGAAGGGGAGTGGCAATGACCTACGACTTCGATCTTGGCAGCTTCGGACGCCGGATAACCACTACCTCCGCCGAGGCGCAGAAATGGTTCGACCGGGGACTTGCCTGGACATACGGCTTCAATCACGAGGAGGCGATCCACTGCTTCCGCAATGCCCTCGAGGCGGATCCGGGATGCGCCATGGCCCATTGGGGCCTCGCCTATGCAGTCGGTCCGAACTACAACAAGCCGTGGGAAGCGTTCGACGGCGGGGAACTGGCGGAGTGCCTGGGGACAGCCTTCGATTCGGCGAGGCAGGCGAAGCCGCTCTCCGCAACCGGCACTCCCGCCGAGCGCGGTCTGATCGAAGCCATCCAGCAGCGCTATCAGAAACGCGAGCCTGTCGAGGAAATCGACTCCTGGAACGACGACTATGCAGCCGCAATGCGCCGGGTCCACGAGAATTGTCCCGCCGACGCGGACGTCGAGGCGCTGTTCGCCGAGGCTCTCATGAACCGGACGCCCTGGGCGCTCTGGGACCTCCGCACCGGCGCAGTCGCCGAAGGCGCCGACACGGCCGAGGCCCGGGAGGTTCTCGAAGCGGCGATGAAACGGCTGAACGGAAACGGCGCAACGCCGCATCCCGGCATCCTGCACATGTACATACATCTGATGGAGATGTCGCCGTTCCCGGAAAAGGCCCTGCCGGCCTGCGACCTTCTGCGCGACCTGATCCCGGATGCCGGACACCTGCAGCACATGCCGACCCACATCGACGTGCTTTGCGGCGACTATCTCAGCGTCGTCGAATCGAATGCCGCAGCCATCCGCGCCGACCGGCGTTTCGTCGAGCGGCGGGGACCGGTCAACTTCTACACCCTCTATCGCTGCCACAACTATCACTTCAGGGTCTATGGCGCGATGTTTCTCGGTCAGTACGGCCCGGCCCTCGCCGCAGCCGACGAAATGATCGAAACCCTCCCCGAAGACCTCCTCCGGATCGAATCTCCGCCTATGGCCGACTGGCTCGAAGGGTTCGTGCCGATCCGGCAGCACGTGCTGATTCGCTTCGGAAAGTGGCGCGAGATTCTCGACCAGGATCTGCCCGGGGATCCGGAACTCCATGCGGTGACAATAGCGACGATGCGCTACGCGCGGGCCGTCGCCCTCGCCTCGCTCGGCAATGCGGAAGCTGCGGAGAGGGAAGCCGAGGCGTTCGAGGCCGCATACGGCCAGGTGCCGGAGTCGCGCTATCTGTTCAACAACTCCTGTCGCGACATCCTGACCGTGGCCCGCGAGATGATGCAGGGCGAGATCAAGTACCGGAAGGGAGAACTCGAGGCGGGGTTCGCCCATCTGCGGAAGGCAGTCGAACTCGACGACAGCCTTCCCTATGACGAGCCTTGGGGCTGGATGCAGCCGGTCCGGCATGCGCTGGGCGCGCTCCTCCTGGAGCAGGGACGCGTCGATGAGGCGGCGGCCGTCTACAGGGCGGACCTCGGCTTCGACGACACGCTGAGCCGCGCGTGCCAGCATCCCGACAACGTCTGGAGCCTTCGCGGATACCGGGAATGCCTGGACCGACTTGGCCGCAGGGACCTTGTCCCGTTGCTTGATCAGCGGCTCGACTTCGCGCTCGCCCGCGCCGACGTGCCGATTCGCGCCTCCTGCTTCTGCCGTCTGGAGTGACGCCACGGCTCCGCCCGAAGCGGAAGCATGACAGTCGGGGCACCTTGGCAGGCGCCGCCCGATGCCGACGCGCTCGCCGGACATCCGCCGCCCTGGGATCAGTCCGGCCAGAATCCGCGCGCTTCTAGCACTTCCTTCAGAAGTTCCGCCTCGTCCGTCATGATCGCGTCGACGCCTGCGTCGAGGAGCCGTTCCATTTCCGTCTCCGCATTGATCGTCCAGACATGGACCGGAAGTCCGCGCGCGTGCGCAGCCCGCAGGAACGCGCCGTCGATGACCCGGATGCCGTAGTGGCGTGGCGCCACCTGCACGCAGTCGGCGGAAAACCCGCCCGAGGGAAGGCGATAGCTCGCCAGCCGCAGGCGCATGACTTCGCCCGGCCCCATTGACGTGCAGAGCCTGTCCCCGGCTTCGTCCCTCATTCGCTTCAGGCGGCGGCCGGAAAAGGA
This sequence comes from uncultured Amylibacter sp., assembly GCA_963662815.2. Taxonomy (GTDB): domain Bacteria; phylum Pseudomonadota; class Alphaproteobacteria; order Rhodobacterales; family Rhodobacteraceae; genus JAPPHA01. Next base: position 124,976 of record CAXXWA010000005.1, on the reverse strand, counting down.
GCCGACGCAGACGCGGTCCCAGGCGGCAGTTCGGCGCAACACGTCGAGGAGCGGTCCGACCGCGCCGTCGGACTTGGGATCGATGTTGATCCGCAGGTCTTCCCAGGTTTTGACGAGCTCTTCCAGGAGAGGAATGCGCTCGCTTCCGCCTACGCGCGCCTCGCGAACGTCCGACCAGTCCATGCTCGACACGAGCCCGCGCTTGTCGGTGACACGCTCGAGCCGTTCGTCGTGGAATGCGACAAGCACGCCGTCCGCCGTCGTGTGGACGTCGGTTTCGACATACCGGTAGCCGAGGTCGACAGCGGCGGCGAAGGCGGCCATGGTGTTTTCCGGGTGGCGCGCGGAGTAGCCGCGATGCGCGATCGCAAGCGGCATGGGCGGCCCGGAACTGTCGAGATAGGGATGTCTCGCCATTTTCAACCGAAACCGTCCCCCTGCCTTCCGGTCTTCCGGTTTCCATCGCATGTTGACGGCGTGCCGGATTCGAACCCCTCACGCATCGGTCCTCCATTTCCGCGCCCTGACTTCTCGCCCGCGGAACGCCGCAGGGCGGCGCCAGCCCCCGTGCCGGGCCGACTCCCGGGGCACGGATCCTGACCTGTTTTCGAACGCCCGGCGAACGCCGGGAACCCGATCCCTCTCGGACCGGACGCCCGAATTCGGTCGCGACTCACCGCCCGGACAATGGGGCGCGGGCATCCGAACCACCGGCCGGCACTCATGACTTCCGGAATGGCGAATGCCCCTCCAGGACCGCCATGTCCTCGTCGACCGCCCGGCGCTCATGGTCGAGAAACCGCTCGACCGCCCGGCGCAGCCCGTCATGCGCGAACCAGTGCGCGCTGTATGTCCGGACGGGAAGATAACCGCGCTGGATCTTGTGCGGTCCCTGCGCGCCGGCCTCGACGCGCGCAAGGCCGGTCTCGATGGCGTGTTCAATCGCCTGATAGTAGCACACCTCGAAGTGAAGATGCCTGAGACCGACGATTCCGCCCCAGTTGCGACCGTAGAGGGCATCGCTTCCCACGAAATTCAGTGCCCCTGCAACCCATTTCCCGTTCAGTTCGGCCATGACGAGCAACACCCGGTCCGCCATGCGGGCATGCAGGATGTCGAAATGTTCCCGCTTCAGGTAGTCCCAACCCCATTTCCTGTCGGTCGTGTGACGGTAGAACCCATAAAACGCGTGCCAGTGTTCGGGACGGAGTTTCGCGCCGGTCAGCCGGTGAAGGGTGACGCCCGCGTCCGTGACAGCGCGGCGCTCCTTCCGGATGTTCTTGCGCTTGCGCGACGAGAGAGCCGCCAGAAAACTGTCGAAACTCTTGTATCCCGGGTTGGTCCAGTGGAACTGCTGACCCTCGCGCAGAAGCAGCCCGAGCGACCCGAGGTCGCGCCATTCCGCTTCGGTCGGAAAGTTTATGTGAAAGGACGAGACGCCGAATCTCTCGGCCAGCCGGTACATGCCGCCCACCAGTTGGGTCCGGATGCGGCGCACGTCCTCGCCGGGGCGAACCAGCAGGCGCGGCCCCGTGACCGGCGTGAAGGGAACTGCCGAAAGGAGCTTCGGATAGTATCGCCCGCCGGCGCGTTCGAATGCGTCCGCCCAACCGTGATCGAACACGTACTCGCCCTGGCTGTGGCCCTTCAGGTAGAATGGCGCGCAGCCGGCGACCTTCCCGTCCGCATTCCTTGCGACGAGGTGACACGGCGACCACCCCTCTTCCGGAGCAACTGATCCGGACTCTTCCAGCGCCGCGAGGAAGGCATGGGAGAGGAACGGATTCCCCGATCCCGCGCAGCGGTCCCACGCGTCGGACGGCACGGAGCCGATCGATTCCACCGCTTGCACGGTCCACGCTGTGTCGACGTCCGGCATCGGGTCAGCAGCGTTCCCCGGTTGCGCAAGGGCGCGTGTACCGCGCCACCGGCGCGTTCCTGCGCCGTTCAGGCGGCGCGGCGAGGCAAGGGAATCCGCGGAGGAAATCGGACGCCGGCGTCTGAAACCGGAAAATTCCCGCATCGCGCAGGCGGCGCGATCGGGAACCGAAGCAATGCGGGCGGACCCCGCAACCCGGCGCGAACTTCCTGAGCGGTTTCTGCACGAAAACGTCACTGCGCGCGATCATCGCAATCGATCCATTCAGGCACCCGTCGAGTCCCGCCCGCGCGGAAAGGAAGTCGTCATGCTGTCCGCGAGGCGGCGGGTCTTCCTCGTGCATCCGGTCGCGAGAGTATGCAGGGCGGTGGGGATCGCCGCAACTGATCGCGGACCGCAAGAAATTGCCGGCGTCCAACGCTGCCATATCCCGATCCGCTGTTGCCGGCATGGTCCCAGCCGGAACATGCGAATCGCCTCAGAATCCGGATCGGACGGTCTCCAGGAAGAGTTGGCGAACGTCTTCCGCACTGACTCCGGTGCAGACGCAGACCGGAGGCCGTTCGGGCGGGCCATCCATCCAGACAGTCTCGCCTGCCCGCGGTCCGCTGCAAACAACGCCGACGCGGGAACTCTGCGTGGTGAACAGATCCGGCCGCAGGATACGAATCACCGCCGTCGGATCGTGCATGTGGCACCCGCGGATTCCGTTCCGCTTCAGAGTGCTTTCAAAATAGTACTGCGCGGCGTCATTCAGGAACCCGCCGAGAACCGGAGCGCTCCGGCCGAGTTCCGCGAAGTCCTCCCGCGTGCAGATCACCTTCCCGGTCACGTCTAGACCGACTATCGTCACGTCCAGGTTGGCGGAAAACACGATTTCCGCCGCATGCGGATCCTGCCAGATGTTCGCCTCCGCGAATTCCGTGACATTGCCGCCGGCATCGAGGCTTCCGCCCATGATCGTGACCGACTTCACGAGTTCCTGGAACTCGGGAGAACTGCCAAGGGCAGCCGCAACGTTGGTGAGAGGACCCACGGCGCAGATTTCCAGTTCGCCCGGATGGGCGCGTGCGGCTTCGGCAAGGAACTCGGCTGCGGAACCGGACGCGGGCCGGCCCCGCGGCGCTCGCGGCGGAAGATGGCCGAATCCGTCATCCCCGTGGAACTCGCGTGCGAACGGCCTCGTCTCCTGCACGATCGGGGCGGCTTCGCCTCGAGCGACCGGGATGTCCTGACGCGACAATTCCGCGAGCCAGAGCGCGTTTCGCGTAGCCACGTCGGTCGAGACGTTTCCGAACACCGTCGTCAGGCCGATCAGATCGAGGTCGGGATGAAGGCAGGCGAAGACGATCGCCATTGCGTCGTCGATGCCGGGGTCCGTGTCTATGACCAGTTTCCGAGTGCTCATTCCATCACCTTGTCGAAAAACAGACCGTCCATGACCGGGGTTGGCAGGATCGCCGGTCACGCCGGGACAGCTTCAGTCGATGCGCGCCCGTTTCAGACATGCTGCGCACCATTCACCTCTATTTCCGTGCCGGAAACGTAGCTGCTCTCGCCGGAGCAGAGAAAAAAGATCACATCCGCAACTTCCTCGGGCTTCCCGAGACGCCTGAGGGGAAGGCCGCCCACGATCTGCTCCGTGCCGGGGCTGAGCATGCTGGTATCGACCTCGCCTGGCGCGATCGCATTGACCCTGACACCCAGAGGGCCGAAGTCATGCGCCATTTCCCGCGTCAGCGCGGCAAGCGCCGCCTTCGACGTGGCATAGGCGGGACCCGCGAAGGGATGCACCCTCGAGCCGGCGATCGACGTCACGTTCACGACCGACCCGCGCGCGCGGGCGAGTTCCCGGCTGAGACCGCGCGCAAGGATGACCGAGGCGAGGAAATTGACGTGATAGACGTGTTGCCAGGTCTCCAGGTCCGTATCGAGAGTCGTCATGCGACGGCCGTCACTGCCCTTCGGGGAGATGCCGGCGTTGTTGACAAGCGCATGCAGCCGCCCGTCCGGGAGCCGGGATCTCATCTCCTCGGCCACCCTCGCCGTTCCCTGCGGGTCGGACAGGTCGATGACGACATGATTCTCCTCGCCGCCCGGCCAGGGGCACCGCGTCGAGAACGGATGGCGCGAACAGGTAAAGATTCGCCAGCCCGCGGACGAGAATCGCTTCACCGTGGCGTGGCCGATCCCCCGGCTCGCACCGGTGAGAAGCAGAGTCTTGGCGTCGGATCGAGGCATGTTCATGTCCGTTCGAAGCTTATCCGCACCGTGCCATCGCAACAAGGTGAGGTTTGACCGGCGCACAACCCTTGAAGGCCCGCGACTTCGGCCCCGCTTCATGCGGAACCGCTTCGCGTTCTCGGAGCGAAGGCCGGTGACGGCATGCAGGCGGCTCCAGCTGAAGCGTTCCGGCGCGCGCTGGTCCTGGAGGCGAGCCAACGCCGTGCCGGCGCTCAAGAACTGAATCACGAGCCTCAGCCAGCCCGAGTTCCCGAACCGGCAACAGAGGCGGGCAGTCGTTGCCTGAACAGCCAATCAGGACTGCATCCGCTTGCGAGCGCGCGGCTTGCCGGATGCGGCCGCCGCCGCCGTGCATCCGGTTTCCGCAATTGACTGATTCGTCACGGTCGCCGGAACCACTCGTGATGCCGCCTGCATTCCGCGTTGGCGAAGCCGGCGGCCGGACGCCCAATGGCATTTCCTTAACGTTTCGGCGTCGTTTCCTTAAGGCTGCGCGAGCGGTTCGGGGCTGCCGTGCCCCTTTCCGGTCCGGACGGCGGGTTTCGGGCTACGCGGTCTGCTCTCGCTTGCGGCTCCACTTTCCGACCGGTTTTCGCGAGCGGCGCGGGAACGACCGTCCCGGCCGCAGCCGCGCCCTGACCGCGAGGATCGAGTCCGCCATGCGCCCGACGGCGTCGGCCAGGGCCGCGGTCTGGGCCAGGATCATCTCCTCGAGGTTGATTGCGAGCATGGCCAGCGCGTTGGAGAAGTTCGTCCGCCTCTTCGGCAGGTCGCCTTCGTGCATGTCGTCGAGGAGGCTGTCGCCCTGGCTGGAGAACAGGCGTGCCATGGCGATGAGGTTGAAATGGGCGCAGGGTTCCTGGCGGACGCCGCGTTCGGTCCTGCCGTGGAATTCGTCCACCGCGATGACATGTTTGGAAGTCTTGTACAGTTCCTCGATCGACCAGCGTCCGTGATAGAGGTCCGAGAGGTCCGCCACGCTGTAGCGCTCCGGGTCGTCGAGGGTCGCGGCGAGCGCGCATCGCCCGCCCGCGATGTCGCAGCGGACCAGGCGCAGGACGACCGGAGGGGCCGGGGTTGCGAAGCCTGCGGCCCGCAGCTTGCGCAGGGCCTCCTTTCCCGGGGTGATCCTGATGCGGGCGTCGTCGCGGTCGCCGTCGCGGAAGCTGTTGAAGGCGGCGGCGGAGCTGCGCTGGATGCGGAACACCGGATGCAGGCCGCGCACGGTCATGGCGTGCAGCATGACGAAGGAGAAATATCCCCGGTCGAAGGCCACGACGTCGCCGGGGGAGAGCGCGTCGAGATGGGTGAGCGCGGCGGCGCGTTCGTCGGCATCGGACGCGAGGAGGAAGTCGACGGGCATGCGGTTGTCGAGCCTGTACAGGCAGGACAGCAGGCCCTGCGGGTGGCGGGCGCCGTCGTTCGGGAGCGGATATCCGGCATCGACGAGCGGGCGCGGCAGGGTCGGCTTGGAGCCGTCGACGGCGAAGGTCCGGTGTCCGTTCCAGTTCGGGTCGTGGATGCCGTGCGCGAGGATCTCGCGGTGCAGGTCCCGGAACAGGTCCTCGTGCACGCGGGCGCGCGCCTTGCAGATCGAGGAGGCGGCGACCGGCTGCGGCTGCGGCAGCGCGATGCCGGACTTCCGGCACTGCTCCCACAGCTCGGCCGTCACGGTGGCGCAGCCCTTCCGTCCGCGCGCCAGCACCAGTCGGAACACGAACAGCATGACGACGAGGCTGTCCGTCACCCTGCGTCTCTGCAGCCGTTCCCGGTCGTGGCGGGCGGCGATGTCGGCGGCCGCGTCGGCGACCCGGGACCACATCGCGACGAAGCGGCCGTCGGAGGCGGGAGGCCTGTCGCGGCGCTTCGGCCGTGGCCGGGGTTTGCTCTCTCCCTTCAGGATCCTGCGGAACTCCGGGTCCAGCGCCCTGACCAGGATCTCCTTGGCCGGCTTGGCGCCGCGCCCGCTGCGCTTGCCGGCGGTCATGCCGATCCGCTGCCAGCCGGCGGCCCTGCAGCAGGCGCCGTCGAAGCGGGTCGGGTCGACGAAGGTCTCGCACAGGACCGGGCGGCAGGCGTGCCGCTCCTCCCATCTGCCGGACAGTTGGCGCAGCGCCATCGACAGCGCCTTCGACGCCAGGTTGTCGACGCGGACCCATGGCATCACCAGAAAGCGGCTGTTCGACACCGCGAGGTGCAGCCGGCGGTCGCGGTCGGCCGCGCTCCACCCGATCCACTCGTCCCGGGCCGGCAGCGTCCGCGCCGCCGCCTCGAACAGCAGCACCGCGAGGTGCCGCCCGCGGCGGTCGCGGACGAACCAGCGGACGGACGGCCCGAAGGGCCGCGGGCATCCGAGATAGTGGTAGCGGTCGACGAGCGCCTTCCACAGCGCCACGTCCTCCGGAGACGCCGCCTCCTCCAGCGACAGGGGCTCCAGGGCCTCGAGACCGCAGGCGATCTCGGGCTGCGGATCGGAGGCCCGCACGCGGACGATCGGCCCGCGCGCCGACTTCGCCGCCGTGTTGCGCTTCTCCGGAAGGGTCAGGATCCCGCATTCCTCCAGGTGCTCGAGAAGCCGCAGGCCGGCGGCAACCCGGTATTCGCCTCTCGGCGTGGTCCAGTTCAGGTTCTCGCAGATGGTCTTCGACAGCTCGTTGCGGCTGTCGTTCGGGAACAGCTCGACCGTTTCCCGGATGTCGGCGATCTGGCGCCGCGTGAAGCGCCGGCCGAGGAAGGTGGTGGACTTGAGGGCTGCGATTCGCGGGTCCATGGCTGAAAGCTCCCGGCGGGACGGATTGATGCGAGCGTGGCATGCCACAAAAGGGAGGACGTGTCAACCCCCGGGGCGGAAAGGCGGAGCAGGCGGAAAAAGGGCGCGGAATCAGCCGGCTGGCACCGCGCGCGGAACGGCATCGCGATCCTGCCGGCCAAATGAAATGCCATTGGCCGGACGCCCTCCCCGGGAATCCCTGCCGGCGTCCCGTTCGCGGCCAGCCTTCCCTCCCGCCGGCGAACGGCGAACGGACGGAAACGGATGCAGGACGGCGGCGGGGCAGGCGTTCCGGAGACCGGTCCCGGGACAGGACGGCTTTCCGGCGACCGCCGACGAAAATGCGGCGCAGCGAAAATGCCTCAAGCCGTAATGCCTGTTGCAGGTTCGGGATTTTCGTGTATTTGAGCGGCCACGTTATCAAGTCGTTGAATCTGTCATAAGTGCCTGCATGGCCGGACGGGCAGGAGAATTCCCGACATTGCAGACGTTCTCGGGGATTGCCGCAAGGGGCGGTGCTCCCCAATTGCCTTGAAAGGAAGCGATCATGCCCAAAGGAACAGTGAAGTGGTTCAACCAGACCAAGGGATACGGGTTCATTGAGCCCGAGGACAACTCCGGGGACGCGTTTGTCCACATAAGCGCTGTCGAGAGGTCCGGCCTGACGACGTTGAACGAAGGACAGACGGTGACATTCGATCTCGTGCCCGGACGGAAAGGCAAGATGTCCGCCGAAAACCTCAAGCTGGCCGAATGACATAATCGGCCTCCGTCCGACGGAAAGGACGTCAAGCGCCAGGAACCGGCACTAGGCAGCCGGCAGAACCGGCCGCCTGGTGCTATGGCGCAATTGCGACCGCAATGCCGGGACGTCGGTTCTGCGGCGGATTGGCAAGGCGTCTTGAATCCGGCTCCATCGAACCTGCCCGGAAGCCGAGCCCTGCAACTCGGTACCGGGGGAGCTGCAATGTGTCCGTCCGCGAGCAGCCGGAACCGCCGGGCCACTTGGCGGCCGGAAGCCGGGCCGGGTCCGAAGAATTGCGCGAGGAAGGCGGGTTGCCGGGGAGCGCGGTCGCTGCGCTCGCGATGCCGTCTCCTTGCCGTGTTGGTGAAGCCGGCGGCGGAAGGCGACGACGCCTGGCTTGACGCGGCTCGGATGCCGGTCCTGCGGTGTGCGCCGTTGCAGGCGGATCCGCCGACGTGGATGCGCCGGGGGCGCCGGTTCGGGCAACGCGCGCACCGAAGCGCACTTCCGTAGCCGCAGGACTGCCTGACCCTTGGCGGCACCGGCGATTGCGGCTAAGTCTCCCCGGACACATTGGTGCTGCCGAACGCGGAAATCCGAAACGATGCAAGGCGACTCACACGCAACCGCCAAGCTTCTCAGCGAAGCGCTTCCGCACATCCGCCGGTACGACGGCGCCACGATCGTCATCAAGCTCGGCGGATACACCGTCCGGAACGAGGAGGTCCTTCAGGCATTCGCGCGTGACGTAGTGCTCATGCGCCAGTGCAATCTAAAGCCTGTGGTCGTGCACGGCGGCGGACCCATGATCAACGAAACGCTGAGCCGCCTCGGCGTGCAGTCGAAGTTCCTCGACGGACGCAGGATATCGGATCGCGAGACGGTCGAAGTCGTCGAAATGGTGCTCTCCGGAAGCGTCAACAAGCGAATCGTGCAGGCGATAAACATCCAGGGAGGCAGCGCCGTCGGCGTGTCCGGAAAGGACGCCGACCTGATCGTCTGCAAGGCGGCCGATCCCGAGCTCGGGCTCGTCGGCGAGCCGGTGGGCATCAACCCCGATCTCGTGACGACGCTTCAGGCAGGCGGCCACGTGCCGGTCATCGCGCCGATCGGAACCGGAATGGGCGGCGAGACATACAACGTCAACGGCGACACCGCGGCCGGCGCCATCGCCGCAGGGCTGCAGGCGGACCGCCTGCTTCTGCTCACGGACGTGCCCGGCGTCAGGGGGAGGGACGGCAAGATCCTTCCCTTCCTCTCGCCGGAGAGCGCGCGCGAGCTCATCGCCGACGGCGTGATCGAGGGCGGCATGATTCCGAAGACCCGGACCGCGCTCGACGCGGTCAGCGAGGGTGTGCGGGCGGTGATCATTATGGACGGGCAGGTGCCGAACGCCTGCCTGCTCGAGCTGTTCACGGACAAGGGATACGGAACCCTGATCGGCCGCCGGAGCATCAAGTGGAAAATGAAGTACTCGTAAGGCTCGGCGTCTTTCTCGCCCTGTTTCTGCTGCTCGCGGCGGCAGAGTCCCTGCTGCCGCGGCGCACTCGGACGCTGCCGCGCACCGGACGCTGGACAACAAACATCGCGATCGTCGTCATCGACAGCCTGACCCTGCGGCTCATGGCGGTCGCGCTGCCGCTGCTCGCGGTCGGAGCGGCCGCCGACGCGGCCGGCCGGGGGTGGGGCCTGCTGAACCACCTTTCCTGGCCGCTCTGGCTCGAGGCACTGCTGGCGGTCGCCATCCTCGACTTCGTGATCTGGGGCCAGCATGTCCTGATGCACGCCTGGCCGCCGCTCTGGCGCCTGCACAGGGTGCATCATGCGGATCGCGACATGGACGTCACGACCGCGATCCGGTTTCACCCGATCGAGATCGCCCTGTCGATGATCGTCAAGGTCGGCGTTGTATACCTGCTCGGCCCGGCGGTTTTCGCGGTGGTGCTGTTCGAGATCATCCTGAATGGCATGGCGATGTTCAACCACGCCAACCTGAATGTCCCGTCCCGCCTGGACCGGGTGCTCAGGTGGATCGTGGTGACGCCGGACATGCACCGCGTCCACCATTCGATCCTGAGGGCGGAACATGACACGAATTTCGGATTTTCGTTCTCGGCATGGGACCGGCTCTTCGGCACCTATACCGACCAGCCCTCGGCAGGGCACCGCGACATGACCATCGGGCTCCGCTGGCAGGACGACGCGCCGGCAAGACTGGGCTGGAGCCTGTTGCTGCCCTTCCGGCGCGACAATGCTCGCTGACATCCGCGCGAGTTCCGGCGAGAGCGGACTCGAAGTCGCCGGCGTGCTGCGACCCGGCGAACCTGCTCTCGGTCGCTACCGGACGGTCGTCCTTCTCGGCCCGTCGCCTTTCTTCTGGACAATCTTCCGGGCCTCGCCCGAGATCCGCGATCACGATCCGGACCCGATGGACCGATGGTCCAGCCGCGTCGTCTCGGGGCTCGCCGAACTGCATGGCGCCAGCCCGCTGTTTCCCTTCGGGGGACCGCCCTTTCTGCCGTTCACGGAATGGGCGCTTGCGACCGGCCGGTGCTGGATGTCGCCCGTGGGCCTGCTCGTTCACGAACGGACCGGGCTCATGGTGTCGTTTCGCGGCGCACTCGGATTCGCGCACGTCGTCGAAGGGCGCGACCCGCCGGGAGAACCTGGCGCACAGGCCGGGGAGAGCCCCTGCGCCAGCTGCCCAGGACGGCCCTGCACCACAGCCTGCCCTGTCGCAGCGTTGACCAGCGCGGGATACGATGTCGCGGGCTGCAAGCAATTCCTGCGCTCGGACAGGGGAAGCGACTGCATGACTCGCGGCTGCGGCGTCCGCCGCGCATGTCCCGTCAGCCGAGGCGCCGGACGGAGCAAGGAGCAGTCGGCTTTTCACATGCGCGCTTTCCTGTAGAATGGCGACATGCCGAGACACCGGCTCATACTCGTCCGTCACGCAAAATCGAGTTGGGACACGCCTGCTCTACGTGACCACGACAGGCCGTTGAACCGGCGCGGCTACCGCGATTGCCGCCGGATCGGCGCGTTCCTTAGGGACAGTCAGCTGCTTCCAGACGAGGTCCTGCTGTCGACCGCGCGGCGGTGCGTCGAAACATGGGACGGAATTCGGGAAGCAGCGGAACTGGACGTCAGCGCCCGCATCGAGGGCAGCCTGTACCACGCGGGCGCAATCGGCATGCTTGACACGCTCAGGACGGCGACCGGCGACTTGGTGCTCCTGATCGGCCACAATCCGGGGATGGCGGGACTGGCGTCAGGCCTTGTCGCGGAAGCCGGATCGATTCACGCCGACTTTCGGCGCTATCCGACATCGGCGACGACGGTCCTCGATTTTGACATCGACTCCTGGCGGCAGGTCGATGCGGGAACCGGCACCTTCGTCATCTTCCGGATTCCGAGGGAATTGCGCGACTGATCGTCGCGGCGGACATCGGCCGCGCCGTTCTGTGCCAAAGTCGAAGGCCCCACCGGAGCCCCGTTCGGTTCAATGCCCGAGAATCTGGCTCAGGAACAGCTGCGTGCGGTCGGACTGCGGGTTCTGGAAGAACTCCTCGGGTTCGTTCTGTTCGATGACCTGGCCCTCGGCCATGAATATCACCCGGTTGGCCACCTGGCGCGCGAATCCCATCTCGTGCGTGACGCAGAGCATCGTCATTCCGTCTTCCGCCAGCTCGATCATGGTGTCGAGCACCTCCTTGATCATTTCGGGGTCGAGCGCCGACGTAGGTTCATCGAACAGCATGATCCTCGGACGCATGCAGAGCGACCGCGCGATGGCGACGCGCTGCTGCTGACCGCCGGACAACTGCCCGGGGTACTTTTGCGCCTGGTCCGGAATCTTGACCTTCTCCAGGAAGTGCATCGCCGTTTCCTCCGCCTCCTTGCGCGGAACCTTGCGGACCCAGATCGGCGCAAGCGTGCAGTTCTCGAGAATTGTCAGGTGCGGGAAGAGATTGAAGTGCTGGAAGCACATGCCGACTTCGGAACGGATCCTGTCGATGTTCTTCAAGTCGGACGAGAGGACCGTGCCCTCGACGACGATTTTGCCCTTCTGATGGTCCTCGAGCGCGTTGATGCAACGGATGAGCATCGACTTTCCCGCTCCCGAAGGGCCGCAGATCACGATCCGCTCTCCGCGGTAGACCGTCAGGTTGATGTCGCGAAGGACATGGAACGTGCCGAACCACTTGTTCATGCCGGAGATTTCAATGACGACCTCGTCCGACACTTCCATATGCGACCGGTCGATCGCGCGATCTGTCATCAGTTCAGACATTCTCGTCCTCCCGTGCGTTGCCCCTGCATCGGTCTCCTCCCGGTCTCGCTCTGCGCACCCGCCGCGGTCATCGGTGGCCCGTTTCCAGCTTGCGTTCCAGGTACATCGAGTAGCGGGACATGGAGAAGCAGAATATGAAAAACAGCAAGGCGATGAACCCGTACAGCTCCCACACGATCCCGTTCCAGTTGACGTCGGCGCGAATGTTGTTGGTGAGTCCGACGGGATCGAGAAGGCCGATGATCGACACCAGCGTCGTGTCCTTGAAGAGGCCGATGAAGTTCCCGACGATTGCAGGAATGGAAATCTTGAGCGCCTGCGGCATGATGATCAGGCGCTGCGCCTTCCAGTAGTCGAGGCCGAGCGCATCCGCCGCCTCGTACTGGCCGCGCGGCAGCGCGGCGAGGCCGCCCCTGACGACTTCCGCCATGTAGGCGGAGGCGAACAGGGTCACCATGATCACGACCCTGAGGATGATGTCGAAGTTCGTGCCGGGCGGCATGAAAATGTTGAGCAGCGTGGAAGCCACGAACAGGAGGGTGATCAGTGGCACGCCGCGGATGAATTCGATGAATCCGATGCAGATTGATCGCAGGATGAGGAGATTCGACTGCCGTCCGAGCGCCAGCAGGATGCCGATCGGAAGCGAGAGCACGATGCCCGTGACCCCGATAATGACCGACAGCATGAACCCGCCGAACCTGGACGATTCCACGGGTGCAATGCCGATGCCGAGAATCCCGTCGAGGAATCCGGCAACCGGACCCGCGAGCCAGATCCACCAGATTACAGGTGCAAGGAATCCCGCAACCGTGCCGACGAGCTGCTCGCCTAAGCGCGTCACGGCGGCAAAGGCGGCGAACCCGATCGCGAAGCCTGCCGCTGCGACGACCGGCGTCCAGATCGACCCGCCCCAGAGAAGCCAGAAACAGAGGAACGGAAAGCCTGCGGAAAAGTACAGCATCTTCCGCGGAAGCGCGGGAAACAGGATCGGCGCAAGCGCGACGAGCAGGCAAATGAAGGCGAGATTGACCCGCCAGTAGAGTTCGGAAGGGTAGAATCCGTAGATGAGCTGGAGGTAGCGCTCCCGGATCACCGCCCAGCAGGCCCCGTCCGCGGACGCCCCCCAGGCCAGATCGATCGCTTCCCGGCATTCCTTCAGGGAACCCGCCGTCCAGGACGAGAGGATCATCCAGGGCAGCACGTCCTCGAGAACGACATAGATCAGCACCAGGGAAACAATCGTCAACAGGCTGTTGAGCCAGGTCCCGAAAAGGTTTCGCACGAGCCAGCCCCTGAAACCGACCGACGAGGGCGGCGGCTCGGACTGCCCGAGAATGTCCGATCTGACGAAGGAGACATCGGCCATTTCAGCGCTCCTTCAGCTTCACGCGCGCATTGTACCAGTTCAGGACGGCGGAAATGCCGAGCGAAATGGCAAGGTAGCAGAGCATCAGGAGCAGGATGCACTCGAGTTCCCTGCCCGTCTGGTTGAGCGTGATGCCCCCTAGGGTTCCGGTTACGTCCATGTATCCGACCGCGATGGCGAGGGAAGAATTCTTTGTCAGGTTGAGATACTGCGAAATGAGCGGCGGGATGATGACGCGGAGCGCCTGCGGCAGGATGACGAGGCCCATGATGCGGCGGGGGCGCAGGCCGAGAGAAGCGGCGGCTTCCGTCTGCCCCCTGGAAATGGCCAGGATGCCGCCCCGAACAGTCTCCCCGATGAATGCGGCCGTATAGAGCGACAATGCCAGCCAAAGGGCTATCAGCGAATTCCGCATGTGAATTCCGCCGCGAAAATTGAAACCCTTCAATTCCGGATAGCCCAGATGAAACCCGAGAAAGTACAGCAGAATGACCGACGGCAGAACAATCAGCCCGAGGCGCTGCCACCAGGTCACCGGGCGAATTCCGGTCTCTTCCTGGATCCTGTCCGCGCGCCGGCGTACGCGGGCCGCAGCCCAGATGCTCAAGCCGAGCACCGCCAGGAAGGCAAGCAGGTCCAGGCTCACCGCAACCACTTCGGGATTGCCGATCACGCCGAGACTGTTGTGGAAAAGGGGTTCGGGTATGTAGACTCCGCGGTTGGTTATCGCGACGGACTCGAAGAGATGCAGCGAGGCCGTTGCGTCCTCACCTCGGAATTCCCTGGGCGCGGGCATCGACTCGATCATGACCGCCATGACGAGCACGATCCACAGCAGCACCGGAACGTTGCGGAATCCCTCCACGTAGACCGTCATGAGGCGCGAAACGAGCCAGTTGTTCGACAGCCTGAGGATGCCGACCATGGCGCCGACAAACGTCGCCGTGATGCACCCCAGCACGGCGACCACGAGAGTGTTCAGGAGTCCGAGAACCGATGCGCGCAGATGGGTGTTCCTGGACGTGTACTCTAGCAGTCTCTGGTTGATGTCGTAGCTCGCCGGTTCAAACAGGAAGCCGAAGTCGATGGGCTTGCCCAGCGCCGCGAGATTCTGCGCAGTGTTTGAGATCAGCCAGCCGACCAGGGCCATGAAGCCGATCATGGCCAGAACCTGGATCGTCGACGACCGGTAGCGCCGGTCGTAGATGAGCATGCGCGGATGGAATGTCTCCACGTGAGGGCTGGCGTCCGTCGACATGCCGTTTCGTTCCTCTTCCGGATCGCGCGACGACCGGACGCACCCCTCGTGCGCCCTGACTGGCACGCGGCCTATGCCGGCGCGTCAGGAAGAAAAGGGTGCGCCGGAGCGCACCCTTTCCGCATCCTCAGCGGAATGGCGGAGAGTAGATGAGTCCGCCGTCGGTCCATTGGGCGTTAAGCCCCCGTGCGAGGCGGATTGGCGTGTTCTCGCCAATGTTGCGTTCGAAGATCTCGCCGTAGTTGCCTCCGGCTGCGATCGCCCGCTGCGCCCACTCCGAATCCAGTCCGAGCATGCCTCCCAAGTCGCCTTCGGTTCCCATGATCCGGTTGATCTCGGGGTTGTTGGTGCCCTTCGCCAGTTCCGCAAGATTCGCGGACGTGATGCCCAGTTCCTCGGCGGAAATGAGGGCATTCAGGACCCAGCGAACGACATCGCCCCAATGGTCGTCACCGTGACGCACGAGCGGGCCGAGCGGTTCCTTGGAGATGATCTCCGGCAGAACCATGTGATCCGCGGGATTTTCGAAAGTCGCGCGAGTCGCGGCAAGCCCGGAGGCATCAGTCGTATAGACGTCGCAGGCACCCGCAAGATACTGCTGCTGGGCTTCGGCGTTGGTTTCGATCGGAACAGGTTCGTACGAAATGTTGTTGGACCGGAAGAAGTCCGCGAGGTTCAGTTCCGTCGTGGTCCCCGTCTGGATGCACACGGTGGCGCCGTCCAGGTCCTTGGCGGAGGAAACTCCAAGCGCGGCAGGCACCATGAAGCCCTGACCGTCGTAGTAGTTGACGCCGACGAACGTGAACTTGAGGTCCACGTCACGGCTGAACGTCCACGTCGTGTTCCGCGCGAGCATGTCGATTTCCCCGGACGCAAGCGCGGTAAACCGCGTCTTGCCCGTGGTCGGCGTGAACTGCACGGCCTGGGGGTCGCCCAGAACCGCGGCAGCGACCGCGCGGCAGACGGCAACATCGAATCCGTCCCAGTTTCCGTTCGCATCGGCGGCCGCGAAGCCCGCGAGACCAGTGGTTACGCCGCATTGAAGGTGGCCTTTGGCCTGCACATCCTCAAGCGTACCGGCGGCAGCGCTGCCGGCAGCAATTATCGCCGCCGTGACCGCGCCGACAAGTCTTGTTCTCTTCATCTCTCACCTCTCTATTCTTCGAAATCGACCTGCGGCAGACCTTGGCCCGACCGCTCAGCCGGAATTCACCATACCGCCGAAGTTCTCCCCGGCTGACCCAATATCCCATTGTCGCCGCTGTTGGTCAAGTAACGTGCGATCCCGTCTCGGTGCACAGATCATGCAGGGCGGAGCATCGTCGCGAGACATTCCGCCGGGTCGCGGCATGTCCGGACTTACCGGGATCCTGCCCGGACTGAGAAGCCCTTCAGACCGCGCGCCTCGCCTTGCCTCCCCGGCTCCGCGGGACGTGCCCCTGCCGGTAGCGTGCGGCCGCCTCGATCCTTCCCGAAGAGCCGCCGACATGAAACTGCGGGGACTTTTGACAATCACGTTGCCGCGGTCGCGCCGGCGACGGGACATAATATCCCTGCCGCGAATCTTTCGTCTTTCCTGTCGCAGCGCACCGCCGCCGCCTGGAACTCCGTGATCCCCGCAAAGACGTTTTCGGTCTGACGCCGCTGACCGTGCAACTCCCGGTCGCGGTCCCGGAACCCGCGCGGTTCGTTGCAGGAGGAATTGCCGCCTCCGTACCGCGCAGCTTCGAATCCTCCATCAGCCACTCGGCGTCGAACGCCCTGTCCCCGGCCAGGACTCGGAACGGGAGATCCTCAATAACGTCCGGCACTCCTGCAAGACCATGCGCAAGACCGGAAGGAATCGCGAAGCGGACCAGACGGCCGAGCGCGTCCGCAACGGCCGCGATCTTGCGGGTCAGGCCGCCCCGAGAGCGTCCGATCCCCTGGATTCAGGTCCCCCGTTTGCGCCGGACGCCCTCTGGCGGGACTGGACGACCGCGCCGCCAAAGAACACGGTCACGAAGTCGGACTCCTCCGACTGGGCATGGAAAACGCGCCCGGCGGCGGAAGCGCTTCAACACGCTGCTCCGCTTGCCGAAGCGCCGCCTCGAGGAACCGCCGGTTGTCCGCTGCGCCGCCGCCGGGGTCGTCGCCTTGCCGGGCAGCACGGGCTCGACCCGCGCCCTCATGGCGTCGGCCGGCACCGTCCTGCCTGCATTCATCTCTCCACCCGCTCGTCCTGCCTGCGCCGCCCTTTCGGCGCGCGTTGCGGCGCAGGTGGCATCAGCCCGCCCGAGTCGCAACTTGATTGCCAAAGGGCCCAAGTAATGTAAAATATAACTTTGCGCGCGTAGTGTTTGTTGCGAGGGCCAGCACCTCCGGTTTCGAATATTCGCGCATCCGCCGCAAACTCGCCGGGGTCGGCGCACATAGGAGATTCGAGGTTGGGAGAGCCGACTATCAGAACCATGGAAGACTTCGCGACGGCGAGCGGCGTCTCGCGTCCGACTGTTTCGAAGTACTTTCACGACCCGGGAAGTGTCCGCAAATCGACCCGCGAGCGGATCGAGGCCGCCCTGGAACAGTACGACTATCGCCCGAACATTTACGCGATGAACCAGAACCGCCAGCATACAAAGAGCGTCGGCATCATGGTTCCCTACCTTGCAGACCCCGTTTTTGCCGAGATCGCAAGGACTCTGGAACGCCGCTGCATCGAAGCCGGTTTCCACGCGACGCTGTTCAGTTCGCACGGCGAGCGGAAACTTGAAAGCGAGGCACTCGACGACCTTAGGTCGCTGCGTCCGTCCGGCGTGCTGCTGGCCCCGCTCGGCCGGAGTTCCGACCGGGATCACATCGCCCGGTTCTGCGAAGAGGTTCCGACAGTCCTGTTGGACAGAAACATTGCGGGAATAGGAGAAGCCTTTGTCGGTTCGGACAATAGGAGCTTCGTGTCGCAAAGCGTGGACTACCTTACTCGAACCGGGGAGCCGCCGTGTTTCTTCGAGATGAGGAACCCGGGCAACCCGAACTCGCTCGCGCGCCACCGGTGCTATATCGAGGCAATGGAAAGTCACGGGTTGGAGCCGATGCTTGTCCGGGTGGAGGGCGAGGGCTGGAACCTTGAAGAAATCGGTTACCAGGGGGGCATGCGCGCGCTTCAGGGGCATTCGTTTCCGACCGACACGGTTCTTTGCAGCAACGACCGTCTTGCCATCGGCCTTTTGGCCGCCTGCTACGAAAAAGGGCTGCGCATCGGACGCGGAAGCGGCTGCGCGCTGCGCGTGGCAGGCCACGATGACCATCCGTATTCGCGCTTCACCTGCCCGCCCCTGACCACCGTGGCCCACGAATACGACCTGGTTTCGGACTGCGGCGCCGAAACGCTGTTGAAGTTGATCGAGGCGGGCGGCCGATTCGACGATCGGACGGAAACCCTGTTTTCCGCGCGTCTCGTGCTTCGAGCATCAGCTTGAGAATACTTGTCACGCGTAAAATTGTTATTGACTCGCGCTTGATTTTCACTAGTGTTGCGTTGCGAGTTAACCCTATGGAGGATTCGAATGTTTCTCAAAAACGCACTCCGCGCGGCCACTGCCCTGTCGCTAATCGCGGCCGGCAGCGCCTATGCGGAAACCATAACCATCGCCACCGTCAACAACGGCGACATGATCCGCATGCAAGGATATACCGACGACTTCACCGCCAAGACCGGCCATGAAGTCGAGTGGGTGACCCTCGAGGAGAACGTGCTGCGTCAGCGCGTGACCACCGACATTTCGACCAAGGGCGGTCAGTTCGACATCATGACCATCGGCATGTACGAGACCCCGATCTGGGGCGCCAATGGCTGGCTGGTGCCGCTGAACGACCTGTCGGCCGAATACGATGTAGACGACATCCTGCCCGCCATGCGCGGCGGTCTTTCGCATGACGGCACGCTTTACGCTGCGCCGTTCTATGGCGAGAGTTCCATGGTCATGTACCGCACCGACCTCATGGAAAAGGCCGGGCTGGAGATGCCTGCTGCGCCGACCTGGGAATTCATCCGGGAAGCCGCTGCGGCGATGGATGACCCCGATAGCGACATCAACGGTGTCTGCCTGCGCGGCAAGGCCGGCTGGGGCGAAGGCGGTGCATTCATTACCGTTACAGCCAACTCGTTCGGCGCGCGCTGGTTCGACGAAGACTGGCGGGCCCAGTTCGATCAGCCGGAGTGGAACGAAGCGCTGACCTTCTTCGTCGGCCTGATGAACGACTACGGCCCGCAGGGCTATGCCACCAACGGCTTCAACGAGAACCTGTCGCTGTTCCAGCAGGGCAAGTGCGGCATGTGGATCGACGCGACCGTTGCGGCGTCCTTCGTAACCAACCCCAACGACTCGACCGTCGCGGACAGCGTCGGTTTTGCGCTGGCGCCTGACACCGGACTCGGCAAACGCTCGAACTGGCTCTGGGCCTGGGCCCTGGCGATCCCCGCCGGCACCCAGAAGGAAGCGGCCGCCAAGCAGTTCATCGAATGGTCCACCTCGAAAGACTACATCGAGCTCGTCGCGGCGAACGAAGGCTGGGCCAACGTCCCGCCGGGCGCCCGTACCTCGCTTTACGAGAACCCGGAATACCAGGCGGTGCCGTTTGCGCAGATGACCCTCGATTCCATCAACGCGGCGGATCCGACCAACCCGACCGTCAAACCGGTACCCTATGTCGGCATCCAGTTTGTCGCCATCCCCGAGTTCGCCGGCATTGCAACGGAGGTCAGCCAGGAATTCTCGGCTGTCTATGCAGGCCAGCAAACCGTGGAAGAGGCGCTGGCCAAGGCTCAAGCCCTGACCACCGATGCAATGGAAGCGGCCGGCTACTAAGGCCACCCTTCCTGTCAGGGGGCGGCTATGGTTGCCCCCTGAGACCCACCACCAAACGATCCCGTTGCGCTATCATCTGGGAAGCCGCGTCAGGCAGCCATCAGAGGAGGCACGTCCATGGCAACCCAGCACTCCCGATCCGCAGCCCGGTTGATGATGGCCCCGGCGGTGGTTTTTCTTCTCGGCTGGATGCTCGTTCCGCTGACGATGACGCTTTACTTCTCGTTCAAGAAATACCTGCCGATGCGCGGCGATTCGCTGGCAAACGGCCTGGATTGGGTGGGGTTCGCCAACTACGCGCGCTTTGTGACGTCGAGTTCGTTCTGGCCGAGCGTCTACGCGACCCTCGTCATCGTCGGCGGTGTGCTGGTGATCACGGTTATCCTGGGAATTTTCCTCGCTCTCCTGCTTGATCAGCCGATGTGGGGTCAGGGTGTTGTCCGCATCCTGGTCATCGCGCCCTTCTTCGTCATGCCGACAGTGTCGGGCCTGGTGTGGAAGAACATGTTCATGGACCCGGTGAACGGCTTTTTTGCCCATGTCTGGCGGAGTGTCGGGGCCGAGCCGATCGAATGGCTCTCTCAGGCTTCGCTTCCCTCGCTCATTCTCATCGTGTCGTGGCAATGGCTGCCCTTCGCGACGCTGATTCTTCTCACGGCGTTTCAGTCGCTCGACCAGGAGCAGCTCGAAGCCGCCGAGATGGACGGCGCCCGCTGGCCGCAGCGCTTCGCCTTCATCGTTCTGCCGCACCTGAGCCGCGCGATCACCGTCGTGATCCTGATCCAGACGATCTTCCTGCTGTCGATCTTCGCAGAGATTTTCGTCACCACCCAGGGCTCGTTCGGCACCAAGACGCTGACCTACCTAATCTACCAGCGCGTGCTGGAAAGCCAGAACGTGGGCCTCGGCTCCGCAGGCGGTGTTTACGCCATCATTCTCGCCAACATCGTTGCGATCTTCCTGATGCGCATCGTCGGCAAGAACCTGGACGCGTGAGGAGGGACAACCATGGCCCGCGCTGTCACCACCCGCCAAAAGACGATCAACTCCCTTGTCGCATGGATGGTCGGCCTGCTGATCTTCTTCCCGATCCTTTGGATCATCATCATGTCGTTCAAGGCCGAGGGCGATGCGATCAAGGCTCCGCTTGAAGTGCTCAATGCGCCCTGGACTCTGGAAAACTATGGCGTCGTGCAGGAGCGCTCGGACTATTCGCGGCATTTCGTCAACTCGGTCATCCTCGCCTTCGGTTCGACTCTTCTGGGCCTTCTCGTTGCCGTGCCCGCGGCTTGGGCGATGGCCTTCGTGCCCTCCAAACGCACCAAGGACATCCTTCTCTGGATGCTCTCGACGAAGATGCTGCCCGCCGTCGGCGTGCTCTACCCGATCTACCTCCTGTTCATCCAGCTTGGGCTTCTCGACAGCCGCGCCGGCCTCGTGGTCGTGCTCATGCTGATAAACCTGCCGATCATCGTCTGGATGCTCTACACCTACTTCAAGGAGATTCCCGGCGAGATCCTGGAGGCGGCGCGGATGGATGGCGCCACATTGCACGAAGAGATCCTCTACGTGCTCACGCCGATGGCGATCCCGGGCATGGCCTCGACGGTGCTCCTGAACGTCATCCTCGCCTGGAACGAGGCGTTCTGGACGCTCAACCTTACCGCGGCCAAAGCGGCCCCGCTTACGGCCTTCATCGCCAGCTACTCGAGTCCAGAGGGGTTGTTTTACGCCAAGCTCTCGGCGGCATCGACCATGGCCATCGCACCGATCCTGATCATGGGCTGGTTCAGCCAGAAACAACTTGTTCGCGGCCTGACCTTCGGCGCGGTGAAATAGAGGGAACGGACATGGGACAGATTCAACTCAACCAGGTTTCCAAGAGTTTCGGCAGCATCGAGGTCATTCCGCCGCTCGACCTTGCCATCGAGGATGGCGAGTTCGTGGTGTTCGTCGGCCCGTCGGGCTGCGGGAAGTCCACTCTCCTGCGCCTGATTGCCGGTCTCGAGGACGTCACGGAAGGCCGCGTCATGATCGACGGCAAGGATGCAACCGAAATCGCGCCGGCAAAACGCGGCCTTGCGATGGTGTTCCAGAGCTATGCGCTCTATCCGCACATGTCGGTGCGGAAGAACATCGCCTTCCCGCTGCGCATGGCCGGGCTCGACAAGGCCGAGCAGGACAAGTGCGTGGCGCAGGCGGCCGAGGTTCTCAACCTCACCGACTACCTCGATCGGCGCCCCGGCCAGCTTTCGGGCGGCCAGCGCCAGCGCGTCGCCATAGGCCGCGCAATCGTACGCGAACCGGCCGCCTTCCTGTTCGATGAACCGCTCTCCAACCTCGACGCCGCACTTCGCGTAGGCATGCGGCTGGAGATCTCCGAACTGCACAAGCGCCTCAAGACGACGATGATCTACGTCACCCACGACCAGGTCGAAGCCATGACCATGGCCGACAAGATCGTGGTGCTGCAGGCGGGCGTGATCGAGCAGGTCGGCTCACCGCTCGAACTCTACCAGCGCCCGCGCAATACCTTCGTGGCGGGCTTCATCGGAAGTCCGAAGATGAACCTGATCCAAGGGGCAGAAGCCGACAAGCACGGCGCCGCGACGATCGGCATCCGCCCCGAGCACATCGACATCAACGAGAACGAGGGGCTTTGGCGGGGCACAGTGGGTGTGTCGGAGCATCTCGGCTCCGACACCTTCTTCCACATCCAGTGCAACGCCTCGCACGAGCCGCTCACGGTGCGGGCCACAGGCGAAATGGCCCTCGAATACGGTGCCGATGTCCACGTGACGCCACGCACCGAGCACCTTCACAAGTTCGATGCAAGGGGGCTTCGGATGCAATGAAACGGCTCGACGGCAAGACCGCAATGATCACCAGCGCCGCGCGCGGCACCGGGCGTGTCCTTGCCGAGGCTTGTGCCGCGGAAGGGGCGCGCGGCACCCTTGCGGGTATCGACGTCGCGCAGGCGCGCCAATCGGAAAAGGAGATCGGCCCGGCCGCCATCGCAATGGAGATCGACATCGCCCGACAAGACATGATCGAGCGCGGCAAGCGCGGCAGGATCAGCAATGTCGCGAGCCGGACGGACCGTCGCGGCAAGTCTCTTTCCACGGTCTGCTACGCATCGATAGCGGCTGTGATCAGCCGGACCCAATCGGCTGTGCCGAAGAACCGCATTCAGCACTGCATCAACGTCAATGCCGTCGCCCGCAGCGTGGCGGACGGCAAGCGTCGGAACGGCGTCGAATCCGTCTTCGCCAAGCATGGAACCAAACCACTCCGGCAAGGAATGAAGTCGGCGCATGCGTGCCTTGCGGGCGCATGGGTCTGGCCGAAGTCCGCTCAGGCATGGCGATCTTCCTCGCCTCCGGCGAGGCCGACGACATCGTCGCCCAGACCTGCAGCGTCGATGGCGGACAGCGGATGAGTTGGACGATGAATTCGGGAGATGCCATCAAGAAACTTGGCAATGACGCCTTGTCGAGCCTTCCCGAGAGCATCGAACGACCCCGCTACGACCGAGGCAACCTGACGCCTGGAATCGTGCACATCGGACTTGGCAATTTCCACCGTGCGCATCAGGCATGGTATCTACACCGTCTGATGCAAGACGGCCGTGCGCAGGACTGGGCCATCGTCGGCGCTGGGGTACGGCCCTATGATGCGGCGATGCGCGAAAAGCTTCTGGCGCAGGACTGCCTGACAACACTGATCGAACTTGACCCCTCCGGCGCCAGCGCCGTGGTTGTCGGACCCATGATCGACTACCTGCCGGTCGAGGGCGGCAATCGCTCTTTGATCCGCGCCATGGCCGATCCGCAAATCCGCATCGTCTCGCTGACCGTGACTGAGGGCGGCTACTACACCGATGCAGGCGGCGGGTTCGACGCCGCACACGCCGACATCGCCCACGACGCCCGAAACCCCGACACTCCACTCACCGCCTTCGGCGCCATGATAGCAGCACTGAAGCTGCGTCGCGCAGCCGGGCACGGACCCTTCACCGGGCAAAGCTGCGACAATCTGCAGGGCAACGGCGCCATCCTGCGACAGACGGTCGTGTCGCTCGCCCGTCTGAGCGACCCGGACCTTGCCGACTGGATCGATGGAAGTTGCAGCTTTCCCAATTCGATGGTGGATCGCATCGTGCCGGCGACCGGCCCGAAAGAAATCGACCTTGCGCGATCGTTCGGGATCGACGACGCCGCGCCCGTCACCCACGAGAACTACCACCAGTGGGTAATCGAGGACGATTTCTGCGCCGGGCGGCCAGACTGGGACAAGGTCGGCGCCACCTTCACCGACGCCGTGCACGACTACGAGACGATGAAGATCCGCATTCTGAACGCCGGGCACCAGGTGCTTTCCAACGCGGGCGAACTCCTGTCGGTTGAAACGATCGCCGATTGCATGGAACACCCGCTGATCTCGGCACTGTTCCGCAAAGTCCAGACCGAGGAGATCGCGCCCTACGTGCACCCCGTGCGAGGCATGACTCCGGCGAAATACAAGAATCTGATCGAGCGTCGCTTCTCCAACCCCGAGATTCTAGACACCACCCGACGCGTCGCCTTCGACGGCTCATCGCGGCACGCCCGCTTTGTCCTGCCCATTCTGCGAGAGGCTCTGGCCGCGGGCGGTTCGGTTGACGGGCTGAGCCTGGTCGAGGCTCTGTGGGCGCGGATGTGTGAAGGGACGCGTGAGGACGGCAGCCGCATTGAATCGAATGATCCTTTCTGGGATGACCTTACCTCTTGTGCGGCCCGCGCCCGAGAGATCCCGCATGCTTGGCTTGAGATGCGCGACATTTACGGGGACCTCTCCGAAGCGCGGCGATTTTCGTCAGCCTTCGAGCGATGGCTAACTCTGATTTACCGCGACGGCATTGAGTCGGTCATTTGCCAATATCTGAATCGAGATGCAAACGCAGCGGGCTGTCCCCACTGAGGTGCGCCAAACTCCGGGGTTGAAATGTCCCGCAAGTCGAAGAACCTCGGAAGATTTCGATCGTTGCCCGCCCGGTGATGCGCAGGCAAGCGGAGACGGTCCGCTTGCACGGTGCCGAATGGGCGCCCGTGACAAGTCATTGCTTCATATGTGTACCAAACAGCCTGTAGCCCAAACGGGACAGGGATCGATGTCCGTCCGGACTGGGCATTCGCCGCCGCCTGTTCTTTCACATGACCGCAACTTGCGTTTCGAGGGCGTCCCGCGGAATGTCCGAGATTTCCAGAGCCAGGCCGCTTCCGATCTCCAGGGACCCCAGACCATCAAGTGCCTCTCTGGCATTTTTCCAGGCTTTGCCCGGTGCCGACATCGCCGCTTTGAGCAACTCTTTCCGGTCCTGCACTTCCATGCTGCAAACGGCCGGCGCCTCCGAAGGGCGCGCGCTCTCTGGATCGAACGCCCTTGCGACGTCTCGCAGAGCGGCCGGAGGGTCCAGCGGGCCTGCCCCGGCGGCGGCGTCGAACGGGCCGGCATCGCCAGCTTCAGACGTCCTGACCTCGGATGGGATTTCCTACAATGAAAATGATGCCTCTTTCCCGGTGGTCCGTGCGGCTTCGGGCAGTTCGCAGACCATGCGCAGGCCGGTTCCCGGGAAGATCGTGCCGGTCCGGCTGAGCTCGTCGAGCAGCCCGGCGATGGCCGCGTCGCCGGCGTTGCCGGCGGTCCCGAGGATGCGCACCCGCAGGATGCCGCTCTCCGGTTCGGGGATGATGTCCGCCTCCGACCTGAACAGCTCCGCGAGGGGACGCCGCGGACGCTGCCTGACGCCCTGGGCCTGCGCGACGGGGGGCATCATCCTGGTCTCCGCCCGGCAGGCGATCATCCGGATCAGGTCGAGGAGCAGCCTTTCGCGGGAGGGCAGCGCGTCGAGCATCTCGCCCTCTCCGAGTTCCGCGACCCTGACGTGCCCGGGCACCTCCCTGCGCTGCAGCTTGAGCGCCTCGCGCTCGGCGTCGAGCGTCCCGATCTCCGCCTTGAGCCTTTCGGCGGACCTGGCGGCCGCGGCCGAGGGCGCGCCCCGGAGCAGGTCCGCGGCGCGGTTGCGCAGCGTGCCGAGCCTGTTCCGCAGGCGGCCGATCCGGCGTTCCAGCTCGCGCCGGGCCGGGTTGACGACGCGCGCGTCGGGATCCGGGTCGGCCAGGCCGTGGACCGGAAGCCCGTCCAGGTTGAACTCCCCGCGCATGTGCTTGAAGAAGCTCTCCTGCGCCCAGCGCGAGAACAGCGCGCCCGCGGCCCGCTCCATCGGCACGCCGAAGTCCGTGGCCGCGAGCGGAACCTGCCGGCCGGTGTCAGGAAGGCGGCGGATCTGGCGCACCTCCGGCCCGTCCTTCAGGCGGATCCGCCTCTCGGCGAGGCGCGCTCCGGCGGCCCGGACGCCGCCGGGGCCGCGGATCGGCGTCTCGACGGCGCGGAACTCCTCCTCCGGCCAGTCCTCGCCCTTGAAGCCCTTGTGCCGGGCGATCACCGCGATGCCGCGGCGGGCGAGGCGCCTGAACAGCGCCGGGCTCCATCCCTCCCGGTCGAAGACCAGCGTCAGCGCCGGTCGCGCGGATGCATCGGCCGCCAGATCGGGGGCGTCCGGCCCCGGCAGGCCCAGCCGCTCCAGCGCCGGAAGCACGTCGCGCTCCAGCGCCTTCGCCATGCCGGGGTCGAGGTCCTTGTGCAGGCACAAGAGCGGCCTGCCGCCGAGCGCGTTGACCCGGCAGCTCGTCGAGGCCGGCAGGCAGAGCTTCTGCCGCGACACGAAGTGCTTCGGAAGGCGGCCCTTCCGGCCGGCGCAGACCTTCACGTGCCCGTCCACCGAGAGCGTGGCGACCGTGTCGCCCCCGTCGGCCATCCAGTCCCGCGCCAGCGCGTCCTGCCAGCCCTTCACGCGCCGCTCGTCCGCCGCGAGCGCCCGGATCTTGCGCCGCAGCGTCCTGGCCTCCGGGCAGCGGTCCAGCCCCGGGACCGCGCCCCATTCCCCCGGCGCCTCGTGGCGCAGCGCCTCGGGGTTGCGGACCCTCGCCATGAACAGGAACGCGAGCAGGAGAAGCGTGCTCGTCAGCCCGCAGCATCCCTTCGGCAGCGCCAGGAACCTGTCCGCGTGCTGCAGGAGCCCCTCCTCCAGCAGCGCCGGCAGCGCGGCCAGGACGCCGCCGCAGGCCACCGCCGACAGCGGCTCGTCGAAGCGCGGCCGCGCCTCCTCCATCGCCCCCGCCGAGGCCGCGACGCGGCCCGCGCTGTCGCGGGCGGCCCGGCCCATCGGCGCCTCCCGGTCGCGCCGGTCGCGGGCGCTGCGGCCGAGCGGGTCCGCCGTCCCGGCACCTTCCGCCTCCTCCGTCCCGGCCTCCGTCTCCGCCGAAGCCTCCTCCGTCTCGCCGGCCTCCGGCGCTTCCGTCCCGGCGTCCGGACAGGCGATGAAGCCCTTCCGGCAGTTGTGGCAGAGCGTCGCGGGCGCGATCCCGAGTTCCCGCGCAACCGCGGCAATCCGCATTCCCGAGGCCAGGAGACGCTCCGCCTCCGCCGCCGTCTCGCCGGCGATGGCGCTCGTGCCGCGCCCCTTCCGCGGCTCGTGGAACGCCGCCTCGCCCCTGTCCCGGAGCTTCCTGGCCGCCCGCTGGACCGTCGCGCGTCCGACGCCGAACGCGTCCTGCAGGTCCTTCCGGGGGATGCCGTGCCTTGCGAACCTTGCGATCCGCAGCAGCATCGCCGGGCGGTCGCTCTCGTCGTGGCAGTCGAAGGGCTCGAGGTTGGAGAAGCAGGCGGTCCGTCCGTCGCCGGACGCGAAGGAGAAGCAGGAGGCGCCGATTCGGACGGCGTCTGCGGGGTTCATGGCAAGGGTGTTCATGCGAGCGGAATCCCGAAAAAAGGCATCAGGACATCTTGTAATCCCTTCGGCCATGCCGTCAAGCGAAATGTGCGGGAAAACCGTTGATTTTCCTGAAAAAAGCGCAGCCCGCGCCGTCAGATCGCAATCCCGAGGTCAGGACGTCTGAGCTTCGCTTCGCCCTCGCCGTCGAGAAGGCGTACTGCGGTTCGCCTGGGCCTTGCGCCCGAGCGCCGTCTCCGGACCATCGAGCACGCACTGCCTGCACACCCCCTCTCGACCGTCGCCGTCCCGACATCGAGAACGCCGGCGATGTCCGCGTCGCTGCGTCCGCCGTCCACGTTCACCCGCAGCCGCGTCCGTTCGCCGTCATCCGGATGCACGTGACAGATCGTCCTGCCCGCCGCGTTCATTGCCTGTCGCCTCATGAAGCCTTCCGGAAACGGAACCGGTCGCCAGAACAACGCCAGCTGTCTCCGCCGGACCCGGAAAGCGTGTTGTTGTTGATTGTCGTTGCGGATGACCTGCAGCATCTTGATGCGCGGGAAAACAGGCGGGTGCCGCCCCAAGGCCACCGTCAATTCAAGAGTGGTGCTGTACTTGGTCGAGAGACCGGAGAATCCTCGCGGCGAGCAGAAAGTCGCGCCGCCTGAGGGCATCCAGTTCCGAGGCTTCCGCGTCTTCGCCCCATTGCTCCCTTTGCCAGTCCTCGTCCAGCCGCGCGCTTCGCCAGGCGGACTCGGGCGATCTGAACCTCGCCTCCACTGCCAACCCGAGCAGGAGCGATCCCGACAGCGTGACGAGCTCGCGCATCGCCGACAAACGGAAACCGTCCATTCCTTCCAGCCGCCGCCGGAGAGCCGCAAGGCTGGTTGCCGGCTGGTTCACCGGAACCACGCCCGCGGTCGCGGCGAGGGGCGCCCCAAGTTCGCGCTCGGACCATGCAAGAACAGGATTCCACCTCCGCGCCTGCCTGGTCCGAAGCGCCGGAGGATTCTCCGCCCTGTAGCACAGGAGATCGCTGCTCCCGTAGCGCAGCAGGCCGTCCACGAGTTCGCGCCTGAACTCGTCCGCCCGATCGATGGCGAAGTTGCAGAGGCGGGTCGCGGGCATGAGTTCCGGCTGCGCGGTGCTCTCGCGACGCGACCATTCACGCGCCACGATTCGGGCGAGACGCTGCCCGGGCAGGATCAGGCGGGCTCCTGCCGGCGTCCGAAGCGGCCTGTCGTCGAGCAGGACCGCGAAGCCGCCTTCGGACGGCATGACGACAACGCGATTCCGGAACCGGTTCATCGCGTTCCGGTACGTCGCCGCAGCAACCGGCGCTTCAGCGGTCTTCCGGGAACGGGTCAAACGGCGCATCCTGCGTTCGCCATTCGAGGCAGGACCATGTATCGCGCATGTGTCGCGGCAGATCGGCAGTGATTTCCAGCAAGTCGCCTGTCACCGGATGCGCGAGCCGAACCGCGCGTGCGTGGAGATGCAGCCGCTCGCGGGGGGCTTCCCGCCCGATTTTCTCCTCGTGCGCGGACCCGGGGCCAGCCGCCATGCGGCCATACCTGGAGTCGCCCAGAATCGGATGTCCGATTCCCGACATGTGCGCGCGCAGCTGATGCATGCGTCCGGTCAACGGGCGGAGGATCACCCAGGAAATGCTGTCGCCGGCCTTTTCGTGAACCAGATACTCGCTCTCCGCGTGCTGTGCGCTGGGGACGGATCCGGCCCGATCGGGATGGACGCACACCATCCTGTCTCCGTTCCCCTCTCCGAAGGACCGGCCGGCATCCCGGTTCCGCGCCAGTGCGAAGCGAATGACGCCGCGTTCAGGACGAGGGGCGCCCTCCACGACGGCCCAGTAGATCTTGCGCACCTTCCGCGTCCGGAATGCCTCGGCGAGACCTGACGCCGCCGGGACGGAACGCGCAAGAAGCATCACCCCGGAGGTGTCCTTGTCGAGCCTGTGCACGAGCCGGGGCTTGTCCTCGCCGTCAGGCGCGAGGAGCGCGCTCAAGCCGTCGACATGACGGACCTGTTTCGTCCCGCCCTGCGACGGCAGCCCGAAGGGCTTGTTGATGGCGACGACATGCCTGTCGCTGTAGACCACCCACGATCGAACGAGTTTCTCGTCGCGCCGGGAAACGGGTCCCGAAGGACGTGACGGGGCGTCGGGGCCGGACATCAGCGGGGGAATCCTTACGGACTGTCCCGCCGCAACCCGGGTCGACGGCTTCACGCGGCAGCCGTCGACCCGCAGTTCGCCCTTTCTGCACATGCGCTCGATCACGCCCTGGTGCAGGCGCGGATGAAGTCGCCGCAGCCACCTGTCGACGCGCTGGTTCGCCAGGTCCGGAGCAACCACGACGTGGCGAACCTCGTTCAACCGGTCCATGACCGCACCGCCAGGCTTCCGGCGAAGAAGAGCAGTATCGAGAGGCCGACGGAACCCGCGATGTAGATGGCGGCGGCGGCATGCCGCTCGTTCTGGATCAGCACGGCCGCGTCGAGGGAAAACGCCGAAAACGTGGTGAACCCGCCGAGCAGCCCGGTGGCGAGGAAGGCGAAAATGCGCGGGTCTGCGGTGCGCTCGAGCAGCAGGACCGCCAGAACTCCCATGGCGAAGGAGCCCATTGCATTCACGACGAGCGTCCCGGCCGGAAATCCCTGGCCGAACGCCCGCAAAACGGCTTCGCCGACAAGGGCGCGGACCACCGCTCCGGCGGCGCCTCCGCATCCGATGAGAATGATGTTCTGGATCACCTGCATTCGGTTCACCCGTTGGCGTCGGTTTCCCTGCCCTTCCTTTGCCGCAGCTTCGCGAAGTAGGCAACGCGCTTCGAGAAGTCCCGCTCCATGCCCCGTTCTACCGGACGGTAGAACTGCCTGCGCTTCATGCCTTCCGGAAAGTAGTTCTGGCCGGAAAACGCCTCGTCCACGTCGTGGTCGTACGCATAACCGCGGCCGTAGCCCAAGTCCTTCATGAGGCGCGTCGGCGCGTTCAGTATGTGCTTCGGCGGCGCGAGCGAACCGGTCTTCGCTGCGGCGGCAACTGCGTCACCGAAAGCGGCGTAGGCGGCATTGGACTTGGGTGCGAGAGCGAGATATATGACGGCCTCTGCCAAAGCCAGTTCACCCTCGGGAGTGCCCAGCCTCTCGAACGTCTCCCAGGCTCCCAGGCAAACGGTCAGTGCTCCCGGGTCAGCGAGACCGACATCCTCGACCGCCATTCGAGTCGCGCGACGGCAAATGTATCGAGGGTCCTCGCCGCCCGCCAGCATTCGCGCGAGCCAGTAGAGGGCCGCGTCGGGATCGGACCCCCGAACCGACTTGTGCAGAGCCGAAATCAGGTTGTAGTGCGCGTCGCCCGACTTGTCGTATTGCGAAGCGCGGTTCGCAAGGCGCGATTTCGCGTCCTCCGCGTCGAGCGGATGTTCGACGGTCCAGTACAGGCACTGTTCGACGAGATTGAGCAGTGCTCGCCCGTCGCCGTCCGCCATTGCGAGGAGGACGTTGCGGGCGGACGGTTGCAGCGGCAGCGGCTTTCCGGCCTCGTTTTCCGCGCGCCGCGCGAGAACTTCCAGGTCCTCGACGGAGAGCCTTTCGAGAACGAGCACCTGCGCGCGCGAAAGGAGCGCGGCGTTCAGCTCGAACGACGGGTTTTCTGTGGTCGCGCCGATGAGCGTGATCGTGCCGTCTTCCATGAGCGGCAGAAAACTGTCCTGCTGCGCCTTGTTGAACCGGTGGATCTCGTCGACGAACAGCATCGTGCCCTGTCCGTTTCCGCGGCGAAACCGCGCGGACTCGAAGACTTTCCTGAGCTCGGCAACGCCGGAGAAGACCGCGCTCACCTGGGTGAAGTGAAGATCCGTTTCCTCCGCGAGCAGCCGGGCAAGGGTGGTCTTGCCGACGCCGGGCGGTCCCCAGAAAACGATCGAGGGCAGGACGCCGCTGTCCAGCATGGACGCGAGCGGGGCGCCGGGAGCCAGAAGATTCTCCTGCCCGACAACATCCGAAATCCTGAGCGGTCGAATGCGATCCGCGAGCGGGCGCGGCACCCTGCCCGCGGCGGCCGTCCCGGGCAGGATTTCAAACATGTCCGCCATCACGATTCGTCCGATCGGCCCTGCGGCGCAGGGCATGGTCCCCCCTTGAAGCCCTCGGTTCGGGGCTTTCAGGGTCTCTGCCGCATCCGGAATCCGATGCCCGTTTCCTCGCGCCGTGCGGGCGGCGAGGCGAAGCCCGCTATGCCTCGGCTTCTTCCTCCGAAATCATTTCGAGATCCGCGGCGCCCTTCGCGTCTTCGTCGCGGTCAACGAATTCGATGTACGCCATCGGTGCCGCATCACCGTATCTGAAACCGCACTTCATGACTCTGACATATCCGCCGTTCCGACTCGCATACCTCGGCCCAAGTTCATCGAACAGCTTGGCCACATGAATGTCCTGCTTCAGCCGCGCAGCCGCGAGCCGACGGGAGTGCAGGTCTCCTCTCTTGGCGAGGGTAACGAGTTTCTCGACGATCGGCCGGAGTTCCTTCGCCTTCGGCAGCGTGGTCCTGATCTGCTCGTGCTCGATGAGGGATCCCGCCATGTTGGCAAACATCGCCTTTCTGTGCTCCGCCGTCCGGTTCAGGCGGCGATATCCATGCGCGTGCTTCATCGGAGTCGTCCTTTCCTTCTGTACAGCCCCCGGCCGTCAGAACTGGTCCTCATACCGCTTTGCGAGTTCCTCGATCGTCTCCGGCGGCCAGTCGGGAACCTCTTGGCCGAGGTGCATGCCCATGCTGGTCAGAACCTCCTTGATTTCGTTCAGGGACTTTCTCCCGAAGTTGGGAGTCCGCAGCATTTCGGCCTCGGTCTTCTGGATGAGATCGCCGATGTAGACGATATTGTCGTTCTTGAGGCAGTTCGCGGACCTGACCGACAACTCGAGCTCGTCGACCTTCTTGAGCAGGAGCGGGTTGAAGTCGAGCGATTCATCCTCTTCCTGCCGGCCAACGGCTACCGGTTCTTCGAAGTTCACGAAGGTCGTCAGTTGATCCTGCAGAATTCGGGCGGCGAAGGCGACAGCGTCCTCCGGCGTGACCGAGCCGTCCGTCTCGATCTTCAGGCTGAGCTTGTCGTAATCGAGGACCTTGCCTTCCCGCGTCGGCTGTACGTCGTACGACACCTTCTTGATCGGAGAATAGAGGGCGTCGATCGGAATCAGGCCGATCGGCGCATCGTCCGGGGTGTTCTTGTCGGCGGCAACATATCCCTTTCCGGTCTCGACGGTCATCTCGAAGGCAACGGAAGCGCCGTCGTCAAGGTGGCAGATGACGTGATCCTTGTTCAGGATCCTGATCCCCGCCGTTTCCCGGATGTCGCCAGCGGTCACCGCTCTCGGCCCCGTCTCGGAAATCGACAGCCGCTTCGGCCCGGCGACATCCATCGCCACCGCGACCCCCTTGAGGTTCAGGACGATATCCGTGACATCCTCGCGGACGCCCGGCACCGACGAGAACTCGTGCAGCACGTTCTCGATCTGCACTGACGTGATTGCGGCGCCCTGGAGCGACGACAGGAGAATCCTGCGGAGCGCATTTCCAAGGGTCAGTCCGAATCCCCGTTCGAGCGGTTCGGCGACAACTGTCGCCTGGCGCAAGGGGTCGGCGCCCGGCCGAATGTCCAGCTGGGTGGGCCGTATGAGTTCCTGCCAATTGTCCTGGATCATGCTTGCCTCCATTCCTGTTCTCCGAACGGATCCTTGCGTTCGGGAACGCCCGAGGTTTCAATCTTTGACAACAATGTTTTTAGCGCGGCGCCCGGTTCAGACGCGGCGGCGCTTGGGGGGCCTGCACCCGTTATGGGCGATCGGGGTCACGTCGCGGATCGCCGTGATGTTGAAACCGCTCGCAGCGAGCGCGCGCAGGGCCGACTCCCTTCCCGACCCGGGCCCCTGGACATGCACCTCGAGCGTCCTGACGCCGTGCTCCTGCGCCTTTCGCCCGACATCCTCCGCTGCCATCTGCGCGGCGTAGGGAGTGGACTTCCGCGACCCCTTGAATCCCATCGCGCCGGCGGACGACCACGCAATCGCGTTGCCCTGCAAATCGGCGATGAGAATTTTCGTATTGTTGAAGCTGGAGTTCACATGCGCGATTCCGGTCGTGATGTTCTTGCGCTCCCTGCGCCTGATGCGGGTCCTGTCTCTTGCCATGGCCGGTGCGTCCTATTTCTTCTTGCCGGCGATCGGTTTCGCCGGGCCCTTGCGGGTTCTTGCATTGGTATGGGTCCGCTGCCCCCGAACCGGAAGGCCGCGCCGATGGCGAAGTCCGCGGTAGCACCCGAGATCCATCAGCCGCTTCACGTTCATCGCAACTTCCCGGCGGAGATCCCCTTCCACCAGCAGTTTCGAGTCGATGTGTTCGCGGATCTTCATGACTTCGGAGTCTGACAACTCGTTCACGCGCCGCGACTCGTCGATGCCCGTTGACTGACAAATTCCGGAAGCGGCTGTCATGCCAATGCCGTGAATATATGTCAGTGCAATCGGTACCCGTTTCTGGGTCGGAATATTTACGCCGGCAATGCGGGCCATGCACACTCCCCCTCTGGCGGTTCCGCGATGCGGGAACCGTTCTTCAAAACGAATGCTCGCGGCGAAGCCACGAGCCGAAAACCCCTGCTGTCCGGGGCATTGCAGTTTGCCGAAGGGACCGGAGCGACCATGGCGTGGTGCCCCGGAACCGGCAGGAACCCGTGATTATCGGCAGCGGCATTCTCCGTCAAGTGGGCGCGTCCGCGCGCCCTGCGCATTGTAAGCGGACCTGACTTCGCCATGGACCTTCGATGCCGGCCTCCCTGCGGCGCCAGCCACGCAATACCTGACCCGAACTGCTTCCCGCCCAAGGCTAGCCGTCCGTGGCCACCGCGCGGCGGATGTCGGCGTAGACGTCGTCGATTCCCCCGAGCCCGTTCACAGTCTTCAGCGTACCGAGGGCATGGTAGTAGCCGATGAGCGGCGAGGTCTCGCGATAGTACGCGAGAAGCCTGGTTCTGAGCGACGCCTCGTTGTCGTCGGCGCGGCGCGTGAACTTCGAGGAGCCGCAGGCGTCGCAGACACCCTCGACCGCCGGGCGTCTGGTTTCGTCGTGATAGACCTCACCGCATTCGCTGCAGGTAAACCGGCCGGTGATGCGGCGCACGAGCGCATCATCGTCGACGCGCACTTCGACCACCGTATCCAGTCCCTGGCCGACGCGTTGCAGGAGTTCGCCGAGCGCATCAGCCTGCGCGAGCGTGCGGGGGAAGCCGTCGAAGATGAATCCGCCCCCTGAGACCTCGTCCTTCAGCCGTTCCTCGATCAGGCCGATGACGATGTCGTCGGTAACGAGATCGCCCCGGTCCATGACCGCCGCGACCCGGTTTCCAAGGTCCGTTCCGGACGATCTTGCCGCACGCAGCATGTCGCCGGTCGACAGCTGGATCATGCCGAAGTCGCGCACGAGGCGATGCGCCTGCGTGCCCTTTCCGCTCCCTGGCGGTCCGAGGAGCATGATGTTCATGTCAAACCCATCTTGCTGGATACTCCGATCGAACGTTATCGCCGGGCCGGGCCGCGCGACCTGGAACGGCTGCGCCCGCGCAAACGCGATCTCTCGATCAGGCTCTCGTACTGGTGCGCGAGGAGATGCGACTGGACCTGCGTGATGGTGTCCATCGTCACGGAAACGACGATCAGGAGAGACGTCCCGCCAAAATAAAAGGGTATCGCGAGTTGCGCGCGCAGGATTTCAGGCAGCAAGCAGACCGCGGAAAGATAGGCCGAACCGAGCACGAGCAGACGCGTAACGACATAATCGAGGTATTCGGCTGTGCGCTGCCCCGGACGGATTCCCGGAACGAATCCGTTCTGCTTCTTCAGGTTGTCCGCGACATCCTCGGTCTTGAACGCGACGTTGGCCGTATAGAAGTACGCAAAGAAGACAATCATTGCGACAAAGAACAGAAGGTACAGCGGTTGCCCGGGTCCGAAATAGGCGAGAATCGCATTCATCAGCGGAGACGTCTGCGTGCCCGAGAAGGTGCTCACCGTCGTCGGCAGCAACAGGAGCGCCGAGGCGAAGATCGGCGGAATGACGCCCGAGGGGTTGAGCTTGATCGGCAGATGAGAACTCTCTCCGCCGTAGATCTTCGACCCGACCTGCCGCTTCGGGTACTGTATGTGCACCTTTCGAAGCGCTCGCTCCATGAAGACGACGAATGCGATCACCGCCACGACCATGACCATCACCCCGATGATCACCGCCGGCGACAACGCTCCGGACCGGCCCTGGCTGAAGAACTGCGCAAGCGCCGCCGGCAATTCGGCGATGATTCCGACGAAAATTATCAAGGAGATGCCGTTTCCGATGCCGCGTGCGGTGATCTGTTCGCCGAGCCACATCAGGAACATCGTCCCGCCGACCAGCGTGATCACGCAGGGCAACTGAAAACTGACGAAACCGGGATTGGTGACCAGTTCGCTCGCCTCGAGCCCCTTCGCGAGACCAAAGGCCTGGAACGTGGCGAGAAATACGGTGCCGTAACGCGTGTACTGGTTGAGCCTCTTCCGCCCTTGTTCGCCCTCTTTCTTCAGTTGCTCCAGCTGCGGAACCATTGCGGCAAGCAACTGGACGATGATCGAGGACGAAATGTAGGGCATGATGCCGAGAGCGAAGATCGCCATGCGGCCGATCGCGCCGCCCGAGAACATGTTCAGGATGCCGCCTATGCCGCCTTGCGCCTGTTCAACGAACTGCTGAAGGGCAACGGCGTCGATGCCCGGAACCGGGATGAACGTGCCAATCCGGTAGACAATCAGGAGGCCAAGCGCGAAAAGGATTCGCTGCTGGAGCTCCTTCGCCTTGCCAAAGGTGCTCCAGCTGATGTTGGCGGCCATCTGTTCGGCAGCGGATGCCATTCGTTCCTACCTTTCCGGCGGAGCCCCTAAAGCGTGCCCGGGAAACGGCCGTCGGCCGAATTCCCCGGAGTTCGCGCAGCGCAGTACATCATCGCCTGCGCAGTCTCAGTCAACTGCG
This sequence comes from uncultured Amylibacter sp., assembly GCA_963662815.2. Taxonomy (GTDB): domain Bacteria; phylum Pseudomonadota; class Alphaproteobacteria; order Rhodobacterales; family Rhodobacteraceae; genus JAPPHA01. Next base: position 88,684 of record CAXXWA010000005.1, on the reverse strand, counting down.
GTCCGCTGGTCCGCGCCTGACTTTGTCGTGAGCGTTCCGCTCGCGGCTTCGACCATCTCGATCGCCCTCCGGGACGCCCCGGTGACCGTGAGATCGACCCGCGCCGAAATCGTTCCCTTCGCAAGAACGCGAACACCGTCCCGAAGTCGGCGCACGAGCCCGCTCTGAACGAGCGTCTCTTCGGTTATCGGCCTGCTTGCGTCGATCTTGCCGGAATCGATGAACTTCTGAAGTATTCCGAGATTCACGACCGCGTGCCGCTTCCCGGAAAAGTTGTTGAAGCCGCGCTTGGGGAGCCTCTGGTAGAGAGGCATCTGCCCGCCCTCGAAACCGGCCAGGGCCACGCCCGATCGGGACTTCTGGCCCTTTGCGCCGCGGCCGGCGGTCTTGCCCGTGCCGGAACCGGGACCGCGGCCCACGCGCTTCCTTTTCTTGCTGGCGCCGGGATTGTCCCGCAGTTCGTTGAGTTTCACGTCAGTGTCTCCCTCGCGCGGGGAGCGGCTCCCCGTTCCTGCACGCAACCGGCCGCGCCCCTGGCGGGCGGCCGGCGACTGTCCGCGCAGCTCGCACGGCGCGCCTAGCCCTTTTCCTCAAGGATCTTCACCAGATGCGGGACCTTGTTGATCATTCCCCGGACGGAGGGCGTGTCCTCGAGTTCCCTGACCCTGTGCATGCGATTCAGGCCGAGCCCCACGAGAGTCCGGCGCTGCTTGGCCGGGCGCCGGATTGGCGACCCGATCTGCTTGATGACGATCGTCCTGGCCATTTGATCACGCCTCCACGGCTGCCGCTGTTTCAGCATCGCCCGATCCGGCCTCGGCGCCCGCAGCGGAATCATCTGCCCGGCGCCGGGAATCCGACCGGGCGAGAATGTCGGCCACGCGCTTGCCCCGCCGCTGCGCCACCATGCGCGGGCTGGCCTGGCGGGTCAGCCCGTCAACTGTCGCGCGGATCATGTTGTACGGATTCTGCGACCCGAGCGACTTTGCCACCACATCCTGAACGCCAAGCATCTCGAATACGGCGCGCATCGGTCCGCCAGCGATGATTCCCGTTCCCTGAGGCGCAGTGCGTATCAGCACCTTGCCGGCGCCGTGCCGGCCCTCGATGTCGTGATGCAGGGTCCGTCCCTCGCGCAGCGGCACCCGGATGAGCTTGTGCCTCGCCTGCTCGGTCGCCTTGCGGATTGCCTCCGAAACCTCCTTGGCCTTGCCCTTGCCGTATCCGACGCGGCCCTTCTGGTCGCCAACGACCACGAGCGCCGCGAACCCGAATCGCTTTCCGCCCTTGACTGTCTTCGAAACCCGGTTGATCGCCACCAGGCGATCCGCGAACTCCGGCGTGTCGTCGCGGTCGCGCACCCGATGGATGTCTTCCCTAGCCATTCAATGGTCCTCCTAGAACTTCAATCCACCTTCGCGCGCCGCCTCGGCGAGCGCCTTGACCCTGCCGTGATAAAGGAAACCGCCGCGATCAAGGTAGCACTCCTCGACCCCGGCCCTGAGCGCACGGTCCGCCACCGCTGCGCCGACCCTGGCCGCCGCATCGACGTTGTTCTTTCCCGAAATCCCCAAATCCCGTTCGAGGCTCGACGCAGATGCAAGCGTCCGTCCCGTCGAATCGTCGATGACCTGGGCCGATATGTTCTTCGAGGACCGGTGCACGCTCAACCGCGGCCGGTCGCCCGCCGCCTTCCTGAGCCGGTTCCGGACGCGCCTGCGCCGCCTGAGAAACTGTTCCCGCTTGGAGTTCGCCATAGCCCCGCGTGCTCCTACTTCTTCTTGCCTTCCTTGCGGAAGACGCGCTCCCCCCGATAGCTGATCCCCTTGCCCTTGAACGGCTCGGGTTTCCGCCATGCGCGGATATTCGCGGCTACCTGTCCCACAAGTTGCTGGTCGATCCCCTCGATGACGATTTCCGTGGGCCTCGGGACGGTGATCGTCACGCCTTCGGGAACGCTGATCCGCACGTCATGCGAGTATCCGAGAGACAGCATCAGCACGTCATCCTGCATCCGGGCGCGAAACCCGACCCCGGTGATGGCGAGTTCCTTGCGGAAACCCGAGACCACGCCGGTGACGAGGTTCGCGACCAGCGACCGCGACATGCCCCATTGCTGGCGCGCGCGCTTCGACGTGCCGCGCGGCATCACGCTGAGCGAACCGTTTTCCAGCGTCAGCGTGACGTCGTCGGTCGCCGTATACGAACGCACGCCCCGCGGCCCCCTTACCTCCACGGTCTGTCCGGAAACCGACGCCGTCACGCCGTCCGGAAGCTCAACCGCCTTTTTTCCGATCCTCGACATCCCCGCTTCCTCAGAACACCGTACACAGGACTTCGCCGCCGACGTTCTCGTTCCGGGCGCGCGCGTCGGACATCACGCCGCGCGATGTCGAAACGATCGCGACGCCGAGCCCCCGTCGAACGAGCGGCAGATCCCTGGCGGCCGAGTAGACCCTGCGGCCCGGTTTCGATACGCGCCTGAGCTCCCTGATCACCGGCGCCCCTTCGAAGTACTTGAGCGAAATCATGAGCTCCGCATGCCCGGAAGCATTCTTCGTTGCCTCGTAGCCGCGAATGTAGCCTTCATCCCTGAGCACATCGAGAACCCAGCCGCGCAGTTTGGACGCAGGCGTAGCCACCGAGGACTTGCCGCGCATCTGCGCATTTCTGATTCGCGTGAGCATGTCACCGATCGGGTCGTTTACAGGCATCGGTCGCCTCTCCTACCAGCTCGACTTCACCATGCCGGGAATCTGCCCCTCCCCGGCGAGATCGCGAAGCGCAATTCGGGATATCTTGAGTTTCCGGTAATATGACTTCGGACGGCCCGTGACCTGGCAACGGTTGTGCAGACGAGATGCGGCGGAATTGCGCGGAAGCTTGGCCAGCTTGAGACGCGCCTTGAACCGTTCCTCCATGGGAAGTTCCTGATTGCCCGCGACCGCCTTGAGCGCGGCGCGGCGCGCGCGGTACTTCTCCACCAGTCTCTGGCGCTTGAGTTCGCGTTGCACCATTGCCACCTTTGCCATGCGTAATTCTCCTTGAACGTCAGCTGCTGAAGGGCAGGTTGAACTGCCGGAGCAGGCTCTTCGCTTCCGCATCGGACTTGGCCGTGGTGCAGATCGCGATGTCCATGCCGCGAATGTCCTCGACCTTGTCGTAGTCGATTTCCGGAAAGACGATGTGCTCCCTGAGCCCCATGTTGTAGTTGCCGCGGCCATCGAAGCTCGACGGCGAGAGCCCCCTGAAATCCCTGACCCGAGGCAGCGCCACGGTGATCAGGCGGTCCAGGAACTCGAACATGCGGTTCCGGCGCAGCGTAACCTTGACGCCGACCGTCATCCCTTCCCGCACGCGAAAGCTGGCGACCGACTTGCGCGCCCTGGTGATCACGGGCCGCTGGCCGGCGACCGCCGCGAGTTCCGCCGCCGCCGCGCGGACCTTCTTGGTGTCCTGGACGGCCTCGCCCACGCCCATGTTCAGCACGATCTTGTCGAGCTTCGGGATCTGCATGTCGTTGCGGTACCCGAATTCCTCCTTGAGCGCACCGCTCACCGTCTGCCGGTAGTGCGCGCGCAGGCGCGGTTCGTAGTCAGCCATCGACCTTCTCTCCGGACTTCTTGGCGTACCGGACCTTGACGCCGTCCTCGAAACGGAATCCGACCCGCGTCGCTCCGCCGTCGCGGGGGTCGACGAGGGCAAGGTTGCTCAGGTGAACGGGCATTTCCCGCGCCTGCCGCCCGCCCGCTTCGGTCTGCGTCTGCCGGACGTGGCGAACGGCAACGTTGATGCCGGACACGCGCGCCTTGCCCGCTTTCGGATCAACGGACTGGATCTCGCCCTCCTTTCCGCGGTCGTTCCCGGAAAGCACGACGACCCGGTCGCCCCTCTTGAGTTTCGCAGCCATGTCAGAGGACCTCCGGGGCCAGGGAAATGATCTTCATGAACCGCTTGTTGCGCAGCTCGCGAACGACCGGACCGAAGATCCTGGTGCCGACGGGCTCGTTGTTGTTGCCGAGAATGACTGCCGCATTCCTGTCGAAGCGGATCGCCGTGCCGTCGTCGCGGTGGACTTCCTTGGCGGTGCGCACCACGACCGCCCGCCGGATGTCCCCCTTGCGGACGCGGCCGCGAGGGATCGCCTCCTTGACGGTGACCACGATGATGTCGCCGACCGACGCGTACTTGCGCCTGGAGCCGCCAAGCACCTTGATGCACTGCACCCGGCGCGCGCCGGAGTTGTCAGCGACATCCAAATCCGTCTGCATCTGGATCATGCGGTTTCTCCCGACCTTTGGGCGTATTCCCCATGGTTTCGCCGAAACCGGGCGTCATGACGCGGTCACTGCTCGCTTGTCATGACCTCCCAGCGCTTTGTCTTGGAAATCGGCGCGCACTCGCGAATTCTGACGAGGTCGCCGACCCGGCAACTGTCTCCCGCGTCATGCGCATGGTACTTCTTCGTCTTGCGGACGGTTTTCTTCAGGATCGGATGCGTGAAGCGGCGCTCGACGGACACCGTCACCGTCTGCCTGCTCCGGTCGCTCGTCACCGTCCCCTGCAAAATGCGTCTCGGCATCCGCCGTCTCCCTATCCGGCCGTCCGCTTCTTCTCGTTCAGCACCGTCTTGACGCGCGCCGCGTCGCGGCGAACCTCGCGCATGCGCGCGGTGCTTTCGAGCGCTCCGTTCGCCTGCTGAAACCGCAGGTTGAACGACTCCTTCTTCAGTTTCTCCAACTCGTCGTTGAGCTGGTCAACCGTACTTTGCCTCAAGTCCGCAGCACTGTTCGCCACCGGCCGTCACCCCTTCATCCGTCCGCCCGTCCCGAGCGAATCCGCTCGAACGCCTCGCATGCCCAGCCCTTGCCGCTACCAGTCGTCGCGCTGAACCACGCGAGACTTCAACGGCAGTTTCATCGCGGCGAGCCGGAGCGCCTCCCTTGCCACTGAATCGGACACGCCGTCAATCTCAAACATGACCCGGCCCGGCTTGACCCTGACCGCCCAGTATTCCACGGCGCCCTTGCCCTTGCCCATCCGCACCTCGGTCGGTTTCTTGGAGACCGGCAGATCGGGAAAGATTCGCACCCAGACGCGTCCCTGACGCTTCATCTGCCGCGTCATGGCGCGGCGTGCGGCCTCGATCTGACGCGCGGTCACCCGTTCCGGCTGCACGGCCTTGAGACCGTAGGACCCGAAGTTCAGGGTCGTGCCGCCCTTGGCGTTTCCGTGAATCCGCCCCTTGTGCTGCTTTCTGTATCTCGTTCGCTTCGGTGCGAGCATTGTCTGTACCTCCGGGTGGCCGGCCTATCGGCGCGGCGGGCGAATCGGACCCCTGTCCTGGAAATCCTGGTTGCGGCGATCATGCGCCTGCGGATCGTGCTCCATGATCTCGCCCTTGAAAATCCACACCTTGACGCCGATGACTCCGTAGGCCGTCTTGGCCTCCGCCCTCGCGTAGTCGATGTCCGCGCGCAGGGTGTGCAGCGGCACGCGGCCTTCCCGATACCATTCGGTACGCGCGATTTCAACGCCGCCGAGGCGGCCGGAGCAGTTGATCCGGATTCCCTGAGCGCCCATGCGCATCGAGTTCTGAACGGCGCGCTTCATGGCGCGGCGGAAGGACACGCGCCGCTCGAGCTGCTGCGCCACCGATTCCGCCACGAGCTGAGCGTCCAGTTCCGGCTTCCGGACCTCGACGATGTTCAGGTGCAGCTCCGACGACGTCATCCCCGTGAGGAGCTTCCGCAACTTGTCTATGTCGCCGCCCTTCTTCCCGATAATGACGCCCGGGCGCGCCGAATGGATCGTGACCCGGCACTTCTTGTGGGGCCGCTCGATGATCACGCGCGAGACGCCGGCCTGTACGCAATGACTCTTGATGAAGTCGCGGATTTTCAGGTCTTCCAGGAGAAGATCGCCGTACTCGCGCCGGCCTGCGTACCAGCGGCTGTCCCATGTCCGGTTGACCTGCAGGCGCAGTCCGACGGCGTTGATCTTCTGTCCCATTATGCTTGCCCCTCGACTTGGCGAACCTTGATCGTGACCTGAGAAAACGGCTTGAGAATGCGCCCGAAGCGTCCCCTCGCGCGCGGACGGCCGCGCTTCAGCACGAGGTTCTTGCCGACATAGGCTTCCGCCACGACCAGTTCGTCCACATCGAGGTCGTGATTGTTCTCGGCGTTCGCCACTGCGGATAGCAGGGTCTTGCGAACGTCTGCCGCAATCCGGACCTTCGAAAACATCAGGTCCGCGAGCGCCTTCTCCACCGGCTTGTTGCGAATCATTCTCGCGACGCGGTTTAGCTTCTGCGGACTGGTTCGCAGCATGCGGGACACGGCGACCGCCTCATCGCTGTCCGCGCGCCGGGGATTCTTGCTCTTTCCCATGGCTTAACGTCGCCTCGCTTTCTTGTCGGCCGCATGGCCGTAGTAGGTTCGCGTCGGCGCGAACTCGCCGAATTTCTGGCCGATCATGTCTTCGCTCACCAGAACCGGGATGTGCTTGCGTCCGTTGTGCACGCCAAACGTCAAGCCGACGAACTGCGGCAGGATCGTCGAGCGCCGCGACCATATCCTGATGACTTCCTTGCGGCCGGAGGCCTTCGACCTTTCCGCCTTGCGAAGCACATGTGCGTCGACGAAAGGCCCCTTCCAGACTGAACGTGGCATGTCCTAGCGCCTCTTCTTCCTCGCGTGCCGCGACCTGATGATGAATTTGTCGGTCGACTTGTTCGACCGGGTCCGTGCACCCTTGGTCGGCTTGCCCCATGGCGTGACCGGGTGGCGGCCGCCGGACGACCGGCCTTCGCCGCCGCCGTGCGGGTGATCAACGGGATTCATGACGACTCCTCGAACCGATGGCCGAATGCCGCGGTGCCGGCTGCGCCCGGCCTTGCCGAAGTTCTGGTTCGAATTGTCGGGGTTCGACACCGCTCCGACAGTCGCCATGCACTCCTGCCGCACCAGCCGCAACTCGCCCGAGGACAACCGAATCTGGGCATATCCCCCGTCGCGTCCGACGAACTGTCCGTAGGTTCCGGCGGCGCGGGCAAGCTGCCCGCCCCTGCCGGGCTTGAGTTCGATATTGTGGACGATGGTGCCGATCGGCAACCCGGTGAACGGCATCGCATTTCCGGGTTTCACATCCGCCTTCGCAGCGGAGATCACCCTGTCTCCGACCGCAAGGCGCTGCGGTGCAAGGATGTAGGCCAGCTCGCCGTCGCGATAGCGGAGGAGAGCGATGAATCCCGTCCGGTTCGGATCGTACTCGATTCGTTCGACGGTCGCTTCGACGTCGCGTTTCGACCGCTTGAAGTCAATGATCCGGTACCGGCGCTTCGCGCCGCCGCCCCTGCGGCGCATTGTAATCCGCCCGGTGTTGTTGCGCCCTCCGCGCGCGCCCAGCCCCGTGGTGAGCGCCTTCACGGGACCGTCCTTCCAGAGAGCGGATCTGTCAATCAGAACCAGCCCCCTCTGTCCAGGCGTGGTTGGCTTGTACGATTTGAGTGCCATGCCCTTCGTCTTCCGTCTCTTCGCCCTCCGACGTCCGCCCGCTGCCGCCTGCGGCGGCGGCCCGGGCAGGCCCGTGCCTCAAAGGCCGGTCGATACGTCGATCGAGTGTCCTTCCTCCAGTGTCACATACGCCTTCTTGACATCCCTCTTCCGCCCCGGCCGTCCGCGGAAGCGCTTCGTCTTGCCCCTCGTGATCGACGTGTTCACCGCCTTGACCTTGACCGAGAACAGCGTTTCGACCGCGCGCCGAATCAGGGGCTTGTCGGCGCTCATCGCGACCTCGAAAACCACGGCGTTGTGCTGTGACGCGAGGGTCGACTTTTCCGTGACCAGCGGCCTGCGGATCACGTCGTAAAGCTCCGTCCTGACGTTCATGTCAGCCGCTCCTTAAGCGCCTCTACTCCGGCCAGGGTAATCACGAGCGTATCGCTGCGCAGGATGTCGTAGACGTTTGCGCCCTGGCCGGGAAGAATGTCGACGCCCTCGATATTCCGGGCCGCGAGCGCAAAATTGCTGTCCACCGATCCCTTGCCGTCAACGACGAGCGCCCGTTTCCCCCATCCGAGATTCCTCACCGCCTTAGCCAACTCGCCGGTCTTCGGGCTGTCCAGCCTGGCGCTTTCCAGGATGACGATGTCGCCCGTCCTCGCCTTCGCCGAAAGCGCGTGACGCAGACCGAGCTTGCGGAACTTCTTCGTGAGGTCGTGCGCGTGGCTGCGAGGCCGCGGACCCTTGTAGACGCCGCCCTTCCGGAATATCGGAGCGTTCCTGTCGCCGTGGCGCGCGTTTCCGGTGCCCTTCTGGCGGAAAATCTTCCGGCGGGAGTAGTTGGTTTCGGATCTGGTCCTGGCCTTGTGCGTACCCTGCTGGCGGCGGGCCAGCTGGTAACGCACGACCCGGTGGAGAATGTCGGCCCTCGGGTCGAGGCCGAAAATGTCGCTCGGCAGGTCGATCGAGCCGCCGACACCGGCATCCTCGATCCTGATCACGTCGGCCTTCACTTGCCTGCTCCCTCGTCGTCCGGAATCCCGGCGGGCGCCGCCTCGGACACCGCGTCCTGCGCATCCGTAGCTTCGGCGACCGGTTGCTGCCTCAGGGCCGCCGGAAGCGGCAGGCCGTCGGGCGCCGGAAACTTTGCCGCGTCCCGGATCGTGACCCAACCGCCCCTGGATCCCGGCACCGCTCCCTTGATCATGATCAGTCCGCGCGAGGCGTCGGTGCGAACGACCTCGAGGTTCTGGGTGGTCACGCGGACCGCGCCCATGTGCCCGGCCATCTTCTTTCCCTTGAAAACGCGGCCGGGTTCCTGGCACTGGCCGGTGGACCCGTGCGACCGGTGCGAAACCGAAACCCCGTGCGAGGCGCGAAGCCCGCGAAAATTGTGGCGCTTCATCGATCCGGCGAACCCTTTTCCGATGGAGGTGCCCGCCACGTCCACCTTCTGACCTTCAAGGAAGTGATCGGCGGTGATTTCCTCGCCGACGCCGATGAGGTTTTCCTCGGAGACGCGAAACTCGGCGATCTTCCGCTTCGGCTCGACGCGTGCGACGGCAAAGTGCCCGCGCATGGCCTGCGGCGTGCGCTTGGCCCTTGCGCTCCCGGCGCCCAGCTGCACAGCCGTGTAGCCATCCTTGTCGGCCGTGCGCTGCGCGACGACCTGAAGGTTTTCGAGCTGCAGCACGGTGACGGGGACCTGTTTCCCATCCTCCATGAACAGCCGGGTCATGCCCAGCTTCTTGGCGATTATTCCCGAGCGCATCTTCCCTGCCCTCTAGAGCTTGATCTCGACGTCGACCCCGGCGGCGAGGTCCAGTTTCATCAGCGCGTCGACCGTCTGCGGCGTCGGATCAACGATGTCGAGCAGTCGCTTGTGCGTCCTGATCTCGAACTGTTCGCGGGACTTCTTGTTGACATGCGGCCCGCGCAAGACGGTGAACTTCTCGATCTTGTTCGGAAGCGGTATCGGACCGCGAACCTGCGCCCCGGTCCGTTTGGCGGTATTCACGATCTCGCTCGTGGAGACATCCAGGACCCGGTAGTCGAACGCCTTCAGCCGGATGCGTATGTTCTGGCTCTGCACTGTCTTGCCTCCCGATTCTGCGCCTGTTTCCCGCGCGGTTTCGGCGGGACTTCTTCGGCGTTCCGGCCTATTCGATGATCCTGGAGACGACGCCCGCGCCGACGGTCTTGCCGCCCTCGCGGATGGCGAAGCGGAGCTTCTCCTCCATCGCGATCGGGCTGATCAGGTCCACCACGAACTTGAGGTTGTCCCCCGGTATCACCATCTCCTTGTCCTCCGGAAGCGTCACCGTCCCCGTCACGTCCGTGGTCCGGAAGTAGAACTGCGGCCGGTAGTTGCCGAAAAACGGCGTGTGCCGGCCGCCCTCCTCCTTGGTCAGGATGTAGACCTCCGCCTCGAACCTCGTGTGCGGCGTCACCGAGCCCGGCTTGCACAGCACCTGCCCCCGCTCCACGCTGTCGCGCGCAACCCCGCGCAGGAGCGCGCCGATGTTGTCGCCCGCCTCGCCCGTGTCCAGCAGCTTGCGGAACATCTCCACCCCCGTGCACGTCGTCTTCGACGTCTCCCGGATGCCCACGATCTCGACCTCGTCGCCGACGTTGATCACCCCCCGCTCGACGCGCCCGGTCACGACCGTGCCGCGGCCGGAAATCGAGAACACGTCCTCGATCGGCATCAGGAACGGCTGGTCCCGCGGACGGTCCGGCGTCGGAATGTAGTCGTCAATCGCCGACATCAGCTCCGCAACCTTGTCGCGGCCGATCGCGTCGTCGCGGCTCTCGAGGGCCGCCAGCGCCGAGCCCGAAACAATCGGAATGTCGTCGCCCGGATACTCGTAGTCCGACAAAAGCTCCCGAACCTCCATCTCCACAAGCTCCAGAAGCTCCTCGTCGTCAACCTGGTCGACCTTGTTCAGGAAAACCACCATGTGCGGAATGCCGACCTGGCGCCCGAGAAGAATGTGCTCCCGCGTCTGCGGCATCGGGCCGTCCGCCGCGCTCACCACAAGAACCGCGCCGTCCATCTGCGCAGCACCCGTGATCATGTTCTTCACGTAGTCCGCGTGACCCGGACAGTCCACGTGCGCGTAGTGCCGCGCAGCCGTCTCGTACTCCACGTGCGCCGTCGAAATCGTGATCCCGCGCGCCTTCTCCTCAGGCGCCGCGTCAATCTCGTCGTACGGCATGAAGTCGCCGTACTCCCTCGTTATCGCAGCCGTCAGCGTCGTCTTGCCGTGGTCAACATGACCAATCGTGCCAATGTTCACATGCGGCTTCGTACGCTCAAACTTCTCCTTCGCCATCGCTAGTACCTCCAGTGCGGCAGGCGAGAATCGCCCGTAGTTCAGGTTGTCACATCAGGCGTACTTCGCCTGGATTTCCTCGGATATGTTGTTCGGAACCGTATCGTAGTGGCTGAACTGCATGGTGAAGTTCGCGCGCCCCGACGATGCGGACCGAAGATTGTTGATGTATCCGAACATGTTGGCGAGCGGCACCAGCGAATCGATCGCGACGGCGTTGCCGCGGGGCTCCTGGCCGCGAACCTGGCCGCGGCGGGACGTGAGGTCGCCGATGATGCCGCCCGTGTACTGTTCGGGGGTCAGGACCTCCACCCTCATGATCGGCTCCAGAAGCCTTGCGCCGGCCTTCCGCAGCCCGTCCCGCATCGCCATGCGGGAAGCGATTTCGAATGCCATGACGCTCGAATCGACGTCATGGTAGGCGCCGTCGACGAGCTGGACCCGCAGATCGATCACCGGGAATCCGGCGAGCGGCCCGCTGTCCATCACCGACTCGACTCCCTTCCGGACCCCGGGGATGTACTCCCTGGGCACGACGCCGCCGACGATCAGGGACTCAAAGCTGAACCCCTCGCCCGCCTCCGCCGGCGAGATGATCAGCTTCACCCGGGCGAACTGGCCGGCGCCGCCGGTCTGCTTCTTGTGAATGTAGTCGATTTCGGCCTCGTGGGAGACGGTTTCCCGGTAGGCGACCTGGGGCGCGCCGATGTTCGCCTCGACCCTGAACTCGCGCTTCAGCCTGTCGACGAGAATGTCGAGATGGAGTTCGCCCATGCCCTTCATGATCGTCTGGCCGGATTCCCTGTCCGTTTCGATGCGGAACGACGGATCTTCCGCCGCCAGGCGCTGCAGCCCCTGGGACATCCGTTCCTGGTCGATCTTGGTCCTCGGCTCCACCGCGATCTCGATGACCGGGTCGGGGAACGTCATGGTCTCGAGAACGACCGGGTCGTTCTGGGCGCACAGCGTGTCTCCGGTTGTCGTGTCCTTGAGACCGGCAAGCGCGATGATGTCACCGGCGAAGGCCACATCGATGTCCTCCCGGTTGTTGGAGTGCATCATCATCATCCGGCCGACGCGCTCCCGCTTTCCCTTCGTGGAATTCAGCATCACGTCGCCCTTGCGCAGGGTTCCGGAGTAGATGCGCGTGAACGTCAGCGAGCCGACGAACGGATCGTTCATGATCTTGAACGCAAGACCCGAGAAGGCCATGTCGTCGTCGGCGCGGCGGGCTACGTTCCTCTCCTCGTCCGCGTCGCCCGGCCGGAAGCCCATGTAGTCGACGACATCGAGCGGCCCGGGAAGGTAGTCGATCACCGCGTTCAGAAGCGGCTGCACGCCCTTGTTCTTGAAAGCCGAGCCGGCGAGAACGGGAATGAATTCGAGCGCGAGGGTGCCGCGCCGAATCAGGCCGCGCAGCAAGTCGACGCCGATCTCCTCGCCTTCCAGGTAGAGTTCCATTGCGGACTCGTCCTGCTCGACCGCGATCTCGATCATTTCGGCGCGCATCACCTCGGCCTGCTCGCGGAGATCCGCGCGAATCTCGCGCAGCTCCCAGGTTGCGCCGAGATCCTCCCCGGTCCAGACCCATTCCTTCATCGTGACCAGATCAATGATTCCGGCAAAGTCGCCCTCGGAGCCGATCGGCAGCTGCACCGGCATCGGACGCGCGCCCGTCCGTTCAGAGATCATGTTCACGCAATTGAAGAAATCGGCGCCGATCTTGTCCATCTTGTTGACGAAGACAATGCGCGGCACCCGGTAGCGGTCGGCCTGGCGCCAGACGGTTTCGGTCTGCGGCTCCACGCCGGCGTTGGCGTCGAGGACGCACACCGCGCCGTCGAGCACCGCCAGGGACCGCTCCACCTCGATGGTGAAGTCGACATGACCGGGAGTGTCGATGATGTTCAACCGGTGGCGCGAATTCTCGAACGTGCTGCCGTCCTCGGTTCGGTCCCAGAACGTGGTCGTCGCCGCGGACGTAATGGTGATGCCGCGTTCCTGTTCCTGCTCCATCCAGTCCATGGTGGCCGCGCCGTCATGGACCTCGCCGATGTTGTGCGACTTTCCCGTGTAGTAGAGAATGCGTTCGGTGCAGGTCGTCTTGCCCGCATCGATGTGCGCCATGATCCCGAAGTTGCGGTATCGCTCGAGCGGATAATTTCGGGCCATCGTACCGTATCCTCGGAACTACCACCGGTAATGGCTGAAAGCCCGGTTCGCTTCCGCCATCTTGTGCGTGTCTTCGCGCTTCTTGACGGCGGTGCCGCGCGAGTTCACCGCGTCGACGAGTTCGCCGGCAAGGCGCTCTTCCATGGTGTTTTCGTTGCGCTTGCGCGCCGCGCCGATCAGCCAGCGGATGGCGAGCGCATCGCGGCGTTCGGGACGAACCTCGACCGGAACCTGGTAGGTGGCCCCGCCTACGCGTCTCGAGCGAACCTCGACAGTCGGCTTCACGTTCTCCAGCGCTTCCCTAAATACTTCCACCGGCGCCCGCTTCGTGCGCGCCTCCACCCGGTCGAGCGCGCCGTAGACGATGCGCTCTGCGACCGACTTCTTGCCGTCCAGCATCAGGTTGTTCATGAATTTGCTCAGAACCCGATCGCCGAACTTGGCGTCCGGAAGGATTTCCCGCTTCTCTGCGCGGTGACGGCGTGACATGAACCTGTCCCTCCCGTTTCAACTAGCCCCGTCCGGACGCAGCAGCGCCGGACACCCAGGCGCCGGCGCCTACTTCGGCTTCTTGGCCCCGTACTTGGACCGCCGCTGCCTCCGCTCCCTGACGCCCTGCGTATCGTGCACGCCGCGCAGGACGTGGTAGCGCACGCCGGGGAGATCCTTGACCCGGCCGCCCCTTATCAGAACGACGGAGTGCTCCTGCAGGTTGTGCCCTTCGCCGGGAATGTAGGAGATCACCTCGTAGCCGCTCGTGAGGCGCACCTTCGCCACTTTCCGCATCGCCGAATTCGGCTTCTTGGGAGTCGTCGTGTAGACGCGCGTGCACACGCCCCGGCGCTGGGGACAGGCCCGCAGATGCACCGACTTCTGTCGCTTGACGGGCGCCTGGCGCGGCTTCCTGATAAGCTGCTGGATCGTCGGCATTCCACAGTCCTCGTCTCGAATCCGGCACCTGCAACTGCAAGACCTCGCCGCCACGGCCCGGTTGTCTGTTCCAGACCTCAGCGGAACAAAGCCAGAGGATCGGGACAAAACGTCCGGATCGTGCCCGCCAGATGTCAACTATTGTTCAGAAAGCCGGACGTTCCGGCCTTCGGGTTTCGCGCGTATATGGCGGGTTGAAATCCTTGTCAACGCCGGCGCGGCGAAAATTGCCGCCGCGCCGCGACCGCCTGCAAGCGGCTCACGCGGGCTGCCGCTCGCCGTCGCCGGTCGAGAAGTCGACAACCAGGTTTTCGCCCATGACATCGCCGCCGTCGAATGCCTCCATCTCCCCGATCGTGGAATCGAAAACCGAATCCGGCGACATCAGCGCAGCCGCGGCTTCCTCTGCGGCGCGGCGCTCCTCGATGACGGCGGTGTCCCGCTCGTGCGCGATGCGCTTGATGTGCTGCGTCGCGCGTCCGGTTCCGGCAGGGATCAGGCGGCCCACGATCACGTTCTCCTTCAAGCCGATCAGCTTGTCGCGCTTGCCGCGCACCGAGGCTTCGGTCAGGACGCGGGTCGTCTCCTGGAAGGACGCCGCCGAGACGAAAGACCGCGTCTGAAGCGATGCCTTCGTGATGCCGAGGAGCACCGGTCCGCCGACCGCCGGTTCGCGGCCTTCGCTCTCCGCCCTGGCGTTGATCTCCTCGAATTCGGACCTGTCGACCTGTTCGCCCTTCAGGAGGGTCGTCCCCCCCGATTCGGAAACCTCCCACTTCTGGAGCATCTGGCGAACGATGACCTCGATGTGCTTGTCGTTGATCTTCACGCCCTGCAGCCTGTAGACGTCCTGCACCTCGTTGATGAGGTATTCCGCAAGCGCTTCGACCCCGAGAATCTGCAGGATGTCGTGCGGTGCCGGATTGCCGTCCATGATGTACTCGCCCTGCTGGACGAAGTCGCCTTCCTGGACCGGGATGTGCTTGCCCTTCGGAACGAGGTACTCGACGGGGGACTGGTCTTCGTCGACGGGCTGGATCCTGATCCTGCGCTTGTTCTTGTAGTCCTTCCCGAACGAAACGTAGCCGTCGATTTCCGAAAGGATCGCATGATCCTTCGGGCGCCGCGCCTCGAAGAGCTCCGCGACGCGCGGCAGACCGCCGGTAATGTCCTTTGTCTTGGCGCCTTCGCGCGGGATTCTCGCCAGAACGTCGCCGGCCAGGACTTTCTGCCCGTCCTCCACCGAGAGAATCGCGCCCACCGACATGGCCCGGGTTTCGGGACGGCCGGAATCGAGCGGCACAGGCTCGCCGGTCTCCGGATCGATGACGGCGATCTCCGGCTTGAGTTCGCGACCCTTGAGCTCCGTCCGCCAGTCGGTCACGATCTTCTGCGTGATCCCGGTTTCGTCGTCGGTTTCGTCGCGCACGGAAATCCCGGACACGAGATCGACGAACTTCACGACTCCCGACTTCTCGACGATGATCGGCTGGGTATACGGATCCCACTCGTAGAGCCTCGTGCCGCGCTCGACGGTCTCGCCGTCGCGGACCAGGAGCCGCGAACCGTAGGAAAGCTTGTGGCGCGACCGTTCGATGCCGTTCTCGTCGGAAATCGTCAGGACCATGCTGCGGTTCATGACGACCTGATCGCCGGTCCGGGTTTTCAGGACGCTGCTGGACTCGAACGCCACCGTTCCCTTCTGGCTTGCTTCCACGAACGACTGCTGCGCCGCTTCGGCGATGCCGCCGATGTGGAATGTCCGCATGGTCAGCTGCGTGCCGGGCTCGCCGATCGACTGCGCGGCGATGATGCCGACGGCCTCGCCGGGATTGACGGTCGTTCCGCGCGCCAGGTCCCGGCCGTAGCACATGGCGCAGATCCCGTCTTCCGCTTCGCAGGTCAGCGGCGAGCGAATCTGGACCTCCGCGACGCCTTCGCTTTCGAGGGACTCCGACTTTCTCTCGTCGACGAGTTCGTTGCGCCGGCACAGGATCTCGCCGGTCACGGGATGCACGACGTCCTCGGCAATCACCCTGCCGAGGATGCGTTCGGCGAGCGAAGAGACGACTTCGCCGTCGTTGACGGCCGCCTTCGCGGTGATGCTGCGCTCTGTGCCGCAGTCGTGCGTTCGCACGATGCAGTCCTGCGCCACATCGACGAGCCGCCGGGTCAGGTAGCCCGAGTTCGCCGTCTTCAGCGCCGTGTCGGCAAGGCCCTTCCGCGCACCGTGCGTGGAATTGAAGTACTCGAGAACCGTCAACCCCTCCTTGAAGTTCGAAATGATCGGCGTCTCGATGATCTCGCCGCTCGGCTTGGCCATGAGTCCCCGCATGCCGCCGAGCTGCTTCATCTGCGCCGGCGAACCGCGGGCGCCCGAATGGGCCATCATGTAGACCGAATTCGGTTCGCCTTCGGCTCCGACGGCGTCCTTCCTGAGCGCGGAAATCTGATCCATCATCGCGTCGGCGACGGTGTCCGAGCAATTGGACCAGGCATCGACGACCTTGTTGTACTTTTCCCCCTGCGTGATCAGCCCGTCCATGTACTGCTGCTCGAACTCCTTGACCTGATCGCGGGTTTCGCTGACGATGGAGCGCTTGGATTCCGGGACGACGATGTCGTCCTTGCCGAACGAGATTCCGGCGAGAAACGCCTCGCGGAAGCCGAGGCCCATGATCTGGTCGCAGAAGATCACCGATTCCTTCTGCCCGCAGTAGCGGTAGACCGTGTCGATCACCTCGCCGACTTCCTTCTTGCGCAGGAGCCTGTTGACGATGTCGAACGGGGTCTTGTTGTTGAGCGGCAGAATCGTGCCGAGGCGCACGCGGCCCGGCGTGGTCTCGAAGCGCTTCCAGAACGCGCCACCGAGGTCGTCGACCTGCTCCATGCGGCAGGTAATCCGCGAGTGCATATGCACGAGGCCCGCATCGAGCGCATGGTTGACCTCTTCCGGGGACGAGAACACCATGCCCTCGCCCGGCATGCCGGAACGGTCCATCGAAATGTAGTAGAGGCCGAGAATCATGTCCTGCGACGGCACGATGATCGGCTTTCCGTTCGCGGGAGACAGCACGTTGTTGGTCGACATCATGAGGACGCGGGCCTCGAGCTGCGCCTCGAGGCTTAGCGGCACATGCACCGCCATCTGGTCTCCGTCGAAGTCGGCGTTGAATGCGGAACAGACCAGCGGGTGCAGCTGGATGGCCTTGCCTTCGATCAGGATGGGTTCGAAAGCCTGTATGCCGAGGCGGTGGAGCGTCGGCGCCCTGTTGAGCAGGACCGGATGCTCCCGAATGACCTCGTCGAGGATGTCCCAGACCTCCGACCGCTCCGTTTCCACGTACTTCTTCGCCTGCTTGACGGTCGTGGTCTGACCCGCCGCGTCCAGTTTCGAGTAGATGAAGGGCTTGAACAGCTCGAGCGCCATCTTTTTCGGAAGCCCGCACTGGTGCAGTTTCAGTTCCGGACCGGTGACGATCACCGACCGGCCGGAAAAGTCGACTCGCTTGCCGAGCAGGTTCTGGCGAAACCGCCCCTGCTTGCCCTTCAGCATGTCGGCAAGCGACTTGAGCGGGCGCTTGTTGGTGCCGGTTATGACGCGGCCGCGCCGGCCGTTGTCGAACAAGGCGTCGACCGACTCCTGCAGCATGCGCTTCTCGTTGCGAATGATGATGTCCGGCGCGCGCAGTTCAATGAGACGCTTGAGCCGGTTGTTGCGGTTGATCACGCGGCGGTAGAGGTCGTTCAGGTCCGAGGTCGCGAACCTGCCGCCGTCGAGCGGCACCAGCGGTCGAAGCTCGGGCGGAATGACCGGCAGCACAGTCAACACCATCCATTCCGGCCGGTTGCCCGACTCGATGAAGCTCTCGACGACCTTGAGGCGCTTGATGATCTTCTTCGGCCGCATTTCGCCCGTGGCCTCGGCAAGCTCTGCGCGCAGCTGCTCGGCCTCGGACTCGAGGTCGATGTTCGACAGCATCTCCCGGATCGCCTCGGCGCCGATGCCGGCGTTGAATGCCTCGCCGCCGTAGGTGTCCTGCGCATTCTGGTAGTCCGCCTCGGAGAGGAGCTGCCCCTGCCGCAGGTCGGTCAGCCCCGGTTCGATCACCACGTACTGTTCGAAGTAGAGGATGCGCTCGAGTTCGCGCAGGGTCATGTCCAGCATCAGGCCGATGCGCGACGGCAGCGACTTCAGGAACCAGATGTGCGCCACGGGCGCCGCCAGCTCGATGTGCCCCATTCGCTCGCGGCGAACCTTCTGCAACGTAACCTCGACCCCGCACTTCTCGCAGGTGACGCCGCGGTACTTCATGCGCTTGTACTTGCCGCACAGGCACTCGTAGTCCTTGATCGGGCCGAAGATGCGGGCGCAGAACAGGCCGTCGCGCTCCGGCTTGAACGTCCGGTAGTTGATCGTTTCGGGCTTCTTGATCTCCCCGAACGACCAGCTGAGGATACGCTCGGGCGACGCCAGCGATATCCGGATTTCGTCGAACGTCTGCACTTGCGGGGTATTGAACGGGTTCTTTGTGAGTTCCTGGTTCATGTCGTGTCCTGGTATCGGTTCCGGGCGGAGCGTCTGTCGCGTCCCGGAAGCTAGTTCGCCTCGGCTTCCATCAGCTGCACGTTCAGTCCGAGCGAGCGAATTTCCTTCACCAGCACGTTGAACGACTCGGGCACGCCGGCATTGAAGTTGTCCTCGCCCTTCACGATCGACTCGTAGACCTTGGTCCGGCCGGCGACGTCGTCCGACTTGACGGTCAGCATTTCCTGAAGGGTATAGGCGGCGCCGTAGGCCTCCAGCGCCCAAACCTCCATCTCGCCGAATCTCTGTCCGCCGAACTGGGCCTTTCCGCCCAGCGGCTGCTGCGTCACGAGCGAGTAGGGCCCGGTCGAGCGGGCATGGATCTTGTCGTCCACCAGATGGTGCAGTTTCAGCAGGTACTTCATTCCGACCGTGACCGGACGCGCGAACGCCTCGCCCGTCCGGCCGTCAAAGAGAGTCGACTGGCCCGATGAGTCGAAGCCGGCCCGGCGCAGCGCGTCCTCGACATCGCTCTCCTTCGCGCCGTCAAAGACCGGCGTTGCGATGGGCACGCCGGACCGGACGTGATTCGCCGCCTCCAGGAGCGATGCATCGTCGAGACCGCTGACCACGCTCTCGTAGGTTTCGTCTCCGTAGGCGCTGCGCATGCATTCGCGCACGCCGTCGATGTCGCCGTCGTGCCCGAGGGCTTCGAGCGCCGCGTCGATGGACTTGCCGAGCCCGTGCGCGGCCCACCCCATGTGGGTTTCGAGAATCTGGCCGACATTCATCCTGCTGGGAACGCCGAGCGGGTTCAGCACGACCTCGACCGGCGTGCCGTCCTCGAGAAACGGCATGTCCTCTTCCGGCACGACCTTGGAAATGACGCCCTTGTTGCCATGCCGCCCCCGCAACCTTGTCGCCGGGCTGCAGCTTGCGCTTCACCGCCACGAAGACCTTGACCATCTTCATCACGCCGGGCGGAAGGTCGTCGCCGCGGCGAACCTTTTCCACCTTGTCGTCGAAGCGCGCCTGCAGCGCGGCCTTCTCGTTCCGGAACTGCTTGTGCAGCGCCTCGACCATCGCGGCGTCTGTCTCGTCTCCGAGAGCAAGTTGCCAATACTGGCCAAAACTCAGCGACTTGAGCAGCGCCGAGTCGATAAGCGTACCCGTCTTCACGCCCTTCGGGCCCTTGACCGCGGTCTTGCCCTCGATCATGCCGCGAAGGCGGGCGTAGATGTTTCTCTCGAGGATCGCGAGTTCGTCGTCCCGGTCCCGCGAGAGGCGCTCGATTTCCTCGCGCTCGATCTGCAGCGCGCGCTCGTCCTTCTCCACGCCGTAGCGGTTGAATACGCGAACCTCCACGACCGTGCCGTTGTCGCCGGGCGGAAGGCGCAGCGACGTGTCGCGCACATCCGACGCCTTCTCGCCGAAGATCGCGCGCAGGAGCTTTTCCTCGGGCGTCATCGGGCTCTCGCCCTTCGGCGTGATCTTTCCGACCAGGATGTCGCCCGGGCCGACTTCGGCGCCGATGTAGACCATGCCGGCCTCGTCGAGATTGCGGAGCGCCTCTTCCCCGACGTTCGGGATGTCCCGGGTTATTTCCTCCGGCCCGAGCTTCGTGTCGCGGGCCGCGATCTCGAACTCCTGGATGTGGACCGAGGTGAAGACGTCGTCCCTGACGATGCGTTCGGATATCAGGATGGAGTCCTCGTAGTTGTATCCGTTCCACGGCATGAACGCGACGAGCACGTTCTTGCCGAGCGCCAGTTCGCCGAGGTCGGTCGAAGGCCCGTCGGCGATGACCTCGCCGACGACGACCCGGTCGCCCACCTTGACCAGCGGCCGCTGGTTGATGCAGGTGTTCTGATTCGAGCGCTGGAACTTCCGCAGCCGGTAGATGTCGACGCCGGGATCGCCGGGTTCGAGCGAGTCGGTCACCCTGACGACGATGCGCATGGCATCGACCTGATCGATGACGCCGGCCCGCTTGGCGGTGATCGCAGCCCCGGAATCCCGCGCCACGACATCCTCGATGCCGGTGCCGATGAACGGCGCTTCGGCGCGGAGGAGCGGCACGGCCTGACGCTGCATGTTCGACCCCATGAGCGCGCGGTTCGCGTCATCGTTCTCCAGGAAGGGAATCAGCGAGGCAGCGACGGACACCAGCTGCTTCGGCGACACGTCGATGAAGTCGATGTTGTCGGGCGCGTTCAGCATGAACTCGCCGCCCTTCCGCGTCGACGCGAGGTCATTGATGAACCGGCCATCGGAATCGAGTTGCGCGTTCGCCTGCGCGACGGTGTATCGCATTTCCTCGGTCGCCGACATGTACCTGACGTCGTCAGTTACCTGTCCGTCGCGAACGTGGCGGTAGGGCGTCTCGATGAATCCGTACTTGTTGACACGCGCGTAGGACGCCAGCGAGTTGATGAGCCCGATATTGGGGCCTTCGGGAGTCTCGATCGGGCACATGCGGCCGTAGTGCGTCGGATGCACGTCGCGCACCTCGAAGCCGGCGCGTTCGCGCGTCAGGCCGCCCGGGCCGAGCGCGGAGAGGCGCCGCTTGTGCGTCACCTCCGAAAGCGGATTGGTCTGGTCCATGAACTGCGAAAGCTGCGACGAACCGAAGAATTCGCGCACCGCGGCCGCCGCGGGCTTCGAGTTGATCAGGTCCTGCGGCATGACCGTGTCGATGTCGACGGTGCTCATGCGTTCGCGAATCGCCCTTTCCATGCGCAGAAGCCCGATGCGGTACTGGTTCTCCATCAATTCGCCGACGGAGCGCACGCGCCGGTTTCCGAGGTGGTCGATGTCGTCGAACTCGCCGGTGCCGTCCCTGAGTTCGACGAGCGCCTTGACCACGCCGATGATGTCTTCCTTCCTGAGGGTCCGCACCGTGTCGTCGGTATCGAAATTGAGCCGCATGTTCATCTTGACACGGCCGACTGCGGACAGGTCGTATCGTTCCGGATCGAAGAAGAGGGAATCGAACAGGGCCGACGCCGCTTCCGGCGTCGGCGGCTCGCCCGGGCGCAGCACGCGGTAGATGTCCATGAGAGCGGTTTCCCGGTTCAGGTTCTTGTCCGCCGCCATGGTATTGCGGATGTACGGCCCGACAGTCACGTTGTCGATGTCGAGCGTCGGGATCTCCAGCACGCCGCTTTCCATGAGCCGTGCCACGGTGCCGCCCGGAACTTCCTTGTCCTCGATGCCGGTCAACTCGTCCCCGGCCTCGACCCAGATCTCGCCGGTTTCCTCGTCGATCATGTCGCGGGCCGCGTAGCGGCCGAAGATGTACTCGAAGGGGTGGAGCACTTCCCTGGCCTTGCCGTTGGCCATGAGCCGCTTCACCATGAGGGGCGTCACCTTCTTGCCCGCCTCCGCCAGAACCTTGCCGGTCTCCGCGTCGCGAAGGTCGTAGTCGGGCTTGGTTCCGCGGATGCGTTCGGGGAAGAACGGCGCGGCCCACTCGTTCGTTTCCTCGACGTAGCGGACGTTGAAGGTGTTGTAGTAGGCCTCGCAAATTCCGTCCTGATCGAGGCCGAGGGCGTAGAGGAGGGTTGTCACCGGCAGCTTCCTGCGGCGGTCGATTCGG
This sequence comes from uncultured Amylibacter sp., assembly GCA_963662815.2. Classification (GTDB taxonomy): domain Bacteria; phylum Pseudomonadota; class Alphaproteobacteria; order Rhodobacterales; family Rhodobacteraceae; genus JAPPHA01. Next base: position 66,616 of record CAXXWA010000005.1, on the reverse strand, counting down.
GCATGGACAAGGTCCTTGGCATCGAATTCGAAATCCAGCCACGACCCGCGGTAGGGAATGACCCGGGACGCGAACAGCAGCTTGCCCGAGGCATGCGACTTGCCCTTGTCGTGATCGAAGAAAACGCCGGGCGACCTGTGCATCTGGGACACGATCACGCGCTCGGTGCCGTTGACCACGAAGGTGCCGTTCTTCGTCATCAACGGAATCTCGCCCATGTAGACATCCTGTTCCTTGATGTCCTTGACCGAGCGGGACTCCTTGTCGTTTTCCACATCGAAGACGATAAGCCTGAGCGTCACCTTGAGGGGCGCGGAATAGGTCATGTCCCGCTGCTGGCATTCCTCCACATCGTATTTCGGCGGTTCGAGCTTGTAGCGGGTGAACTCGAGCCTCGCGGTCTCGTTGAAGTCCTTGATCGGGAACACCGACTGGAACACGCCCTGGATGCCTTCGCCGTCCGAAGGCTTCGCCTTGTCGCCGGAGTTGAGGAACAGATCGTAGCTGCTCTTCTGGACCTCGATGAGATTCGGCATCTTCAGGACTTCGCGGATCTTGCCGTAGTTCCTGCGAATCCGTTTCTGGCCGGACTGTATGTGGGGCATTTTCTGGCTACCTTCAACTCGATCGCCAAACCGCACCGCTGGGCGTCGGCTGCGGCTGGCTGCCAGGGGTCCGCCGGTTCAATTCCCCGGAGACATCCCATGTCCCCATCCCGAACCGGGAGAATTCCCACCGGATTCCGTGTCGGGCAATCCGGATCGATTGGCGGGCCGGGTCCACGACGCGGCGCGGACCCGGCCCCACTTCTTCATGAACGGCAGACGCCGCCCGTCTCAAGCAAGTTCGACTTCGGCTCCCGCCGCCTCGAGCTTGGACTTGATTTCCTCCGCCTCGTCCTTGGTGGCGCCTTCCTTTACGGTCTTGCCGCCAGCCTCGACCAGTTCCTTGGCTTCCTTGAGGCCAAGTCCCGTGATCGCGCGGACTTCCTTGATCACGTTTATCTTCTTTTCGCCAAAGGACTTGAGGATCACGTCGAAGGAATCCTTCTCCTCCGCCGCTTCCTCGCCGTCGCCGCCGCCAGCGCCCGGGGCAACCATGACGGCGCCGCCAGTTGCCGGTTCGATTCCGTATTCGTCCTTCAGGATGTTCTTCAGCTCCTGCGCCTCGAGAAGCGTGAGTCCGACGATTTCCTCAGCCAGTTTCTTGAGATCAGCCATTTCTTCTTTCCGTGTTTCAGATCATGTGTCCCGGTGCGGCTGTGCAAAGCGGTGCCGCAGTCCGACTTGAATTGCGGCGGGCCAGCCCGCCGGCATTCGCCTATGCAGCCTCCGCCATGTCCGACACCGCGGAAACGATACCCGCGATGTTCGAGGCAGGCGCGCCGATCGCCCCGGCAATGCCGGATGCCGGCGCCACGATGCAGCCCGCGATGGAAGCGATGAGCTCCTCGCGCGACGGCATCGAGGCCACGGACTTCACTCCCGCGGGATCGAGGATCGATCCACCCATGGACCCGCCGAGGACGACGAGATTCTCGTTGTCCTTCGCGTAGGCTTCCGTGACTTTCGCCGCAGTTACCGGATCCTTCGAGTAGGCAAAGACGACCATTCCTGACAACAGGTCCGAAACACCTTCGCATGGAGTGCCTTCAAGGGCGATCTTGGCGAGCCTGTTCTTGGCAACGCGCACGACTCCGCCGGCGTCGCGCATTCGACCCCGGTAGTCCTGCATGTCGGCGACCGTCAGACCTTGATAGCGCGCAACCACCACCACACCAGAGTCCGTAAAGATCTGGCCGAGTTCCTCGACCACCTTTTCTTTCTGGGCTCTATCCACAGTCTTGCTCCAGTTAATGGGAGGACGGGCCCCCCGGCTCGGTTTCGTCGGCCGCCGGGACGCGTCCCGATGAACCGACATGGGAGTCCTTGCACGGGTTCCCTTCAAAATCGCCCCGGCCGAAACGCGGGGTAAATTCGAACGTTTCCCGTCTCGGGCAGGAGATTAAGCCCTGCCGGGCACCCGCCGTCTCGGACAGTTTCGGGCGGACGCATGTCCCCCCGGATCGCCCGGCCCGCACGGGCCGGGCGAACTCTTCAGGGTCCGGTAGCGTCCGAAATGTCGACGGACACCCCTGGACCCATGGTTGAACTCAGCGCGATCTTCTTGAGATAGGTTCCCTTCGCCGCCGACGGCTTCGCCCGGCTCAGCGCGCCGACGAATGCGCGGACGTTCTCGACGAGCTTCACGTCCTCGAACGAAGCCCTCCCGATGCCCGCATGAACCACGCCCGCACGTTCCACCCTGAACTGCACTTCGCCGCCCTTGGCCGCCTCGACGGCCTTGGCGACGTCCTGGGTCACCGTGCCGACCTTCGGATTCGGCATGAGGTTGCGCGGTCCCAGGATCTTTCCGAGCCGGCCCACGACCGGCATCATGTCCGGGGTCGCGATGCAGCGGTCGAATTCGATGGTACCGCCTTGAATCGTCTGCATGAGGTCTTCGGCCCCGACGATGTCGGCTCCCGCGGCCGCGGCCTCCTCGGCCTTCTCGCCGCGCGCGAAGACGGCGACGCGAATCGGCTTTCCCGTACCGTTGGGCAACGTGACGACGCCCCGGACCATCTGGTCCGCGTGACGCGGATCGACGCCGAGGCTGACGGCGATCTCGACGGTTTCGTCGAAACCCGCCGTGGCGTGCTCCTTGACGAGCGAAACCGCCCGGGCGACCGGAATGCGTTCCTGTCCGCGAACCGACACGCGCGCGGCCCTGATTCTCTTTCCTGACTTGGCCACGTGACTACCCCCTGACCTCGATGCCCATGGAACGCGCGGATCCGAGAATGATCTGCATCGCCGCTTCGACATCATATGCGTTGAGATCCTGCATCTTTGCCTCCGCGATTTCCCTGACCTGGGCCGCGGTGACGTATCCGACGACGCTTCGACCCGGTGTCTGCGCCGCCGAGGCGAGACCGGCGGCCTTCTTCAGGAAATACGAGGCCGGCGGCGTCCTGATCTCCATGGTGAACGACTTGTCCGCATAGTAGGTGATGACCGTCGGACAGGGCGCGCCCTGTTCCATGCCCTGAGTCCTGGCGTTGAACGCCTTGCAGAACTCCATGATGTTTATCCCGCGCTGGCCCAGCGCCGGACCGACGGGCGGCGACGGATTCGCCTGTCCCGCCGGCACCTGCAGCTTCATCTTTCCGACTACTCTCTTGGCCATTCAGGCCTCCCTTCCGTTCCGGGCGGACCGGCCGCGGCCGCCCTGCGCCGTTGCTCGCTTCAGGCCTGTTTCGAGACCTGCGTGTATTCCAGTTCCACCGGCGTGGCCCTGCCGAAAATCGACACGGTCACCTTCAGGCGCGCATTTTCCTCGTCGACATCCTCGACCATCCCGGAAAAGCCCTCGAAGGGGCCGTCGATGACGCTGACAAGCTCGCCGACATCGAACCTGATGAGCGCCCGCGGCCGTTCGCTGCCTTCCTCGGCCCGGTTCAGGACAATCGCGATCTCGTCCTCGCCGAGGGGCGACGGCTTGCCGCGGGGGCCGAGAAAGCCGGTGACTCGGTGCGTGTTGTTCACGAGGTGGTAGCCCTTTTCGGACATCTCCATGTGAATGAGGACGTAACCGGGCATGAACCTGCGCTCGGTGGTCACCTTCTTTCCCCGCCGCACCTCGATGACTTCCTCGGTCGGCACGAGGACCTCCTCGATCTCCTCTTCCATGCGCTCCTTGCGGACCGCCTCCCGTATGGCTTCCGCGACGCGCTTCTCGAAATTCGATAGAACGCTGACCGAATACCAACGCTTAGCCATGTTGATCGATGTCCTGCCAGCAGCCGGCGCCTAGCAGCCGGATTTCCATTTCCAAGGGAATTTGGCTCCCGAAAAGCCAACAAAAGCGGGCGCACGCCGAATCTGCGAGCGCCACAGCGAACCGTCCTCGGCTCCGTTTAACCGGTCATTCCGGGATGTTCAAGCTGCGAAATCCAGAATTCCTGTCAGTCCGAGGCGAATGACCTGATCGATCAGGAAGAAGAACAGCGCAGCGATCGTCGCCATCAGAAAGACCATTGCAGTCGTGACCAGGGTTTCCCTGCGGGTTGGCCAGACGACCTTGGATACCTCCGCACGCACCTGCTGCATGAACACGAGTGGATTCATCTCTGCCTCCTGCATACCGCCAACCCGGACGGGCCGGACGGCAGATAGCGGGTCTTCCGTCCGAGTTCAACCGATCCGCGGTTCGCCAGTCGATGCTTGCCGACTCGACGCCTGGTTCCGGCGGACGGCGCGAAGCGATGCTTGCAAGGCTTTAGCGGCCACCCGAAGAATCACTGGCAGGGGCGGAGGGACTCGAACCCCCGGCCGTCGGTTTTGGAGACCGATGCTCTACCACTGAGCTACACCCCTGCAGCGGTCGGGAAGTATCAGCCAGCCGCCGATCGCGCAAGCCGAATCCGGAACCAGGCAGCAATTCCCGGCAAGTTCGTCGCCGGCTCGTCTGTGACTGGTTCGGGCGTTCGGCATGGACCGACGGTTTCGAGCGCGCACGGCAATCGGCCGGGCGGCTGCCCGGAGTTCCGGAGTTTCGGCGAAGGGCGGGATCGGGGTCGGTCGAGCGTGGCCGGAGCGGCTGCGGCCCGGCGCGGATCAGGGCAACGCAGTCTTCCCTGCCCAGTTCCCCCGCGATCGCGCGGCAGGGGATCTTCCAGTCCGGGAAGGCGAATGTCCCGACCAGTTCCCGAAGCCTGTTCCAGAGGCAGGGTTGCGCCCCTGGTGTTCGCGTGCCTTCCGGAACAGCTGGCAGCAGTGCTGCTGCACCTGGCCGGCCGGGAAGGCGGGCATGGCAAGCGTCGCGAAGACGTCCGCCAGCCGGTTGTTGCCGTGCCCGAAGCTGTGCTCGAACCTGCAAGCGTCCCGCGCCTTCAGTGTCTGGAACGTCCCGTTCTCGATGGCCCGTCCGCGGCGGGCGGCGCGCGTGACGGGCATCGCCGTGTCCCGGTCGAGCGGGAGGTCGGCGGCCCGCGAGAACCTTTTCCCGTTTCCGTTCGTGTCGGCCTCCTCGCAGTGCAGCATGCTGATCCTCAGGTCGAGGTTCGCGTCGTCGGTCGGCAACCCGTGGTCCCATTCGAAGCGGTGCACGGTGCCGGTCTTCCTGTCGCGCCTCTCCCATGCCTGTTTCGCGCCGCCGGCCCCGAACCGGACGGACGGCAGTTCGCGGTCGCCCGGCTGCGCCCCGGGGACGAAGCGGAAATCCCTCTCTTTCGGAAGCCTGGCGTGCGGGCCGCTGGATGCCAGCGCATCCTCGACGATGATCGCCGTAATTGGGGCAACTTTCCGGGAATTGCGGCAGGATTCAGGGGATTCCCTCCCGAATCGTTTTCCGGTTCCAAGGGGGCATGGATGATTCGGAAACAGGTCGCCAGGCGGCTGCCGGCCTTGCAGCGCTCAGGGCGGAGCTTTCGGCCATCCGGGCCCTTCTCGCCGAGAGGGACGCGCAGCTCGCCGACCTTGCCGGCCGGCTTGCCGAGAGGGACGCGCAGCTTGCCGATAGGGACGCGCAGCTTGCCGAGCAGGACAGGCGGCTCGCCGGGCAGGCCGAAAGGGTCCGGGAGCTCGAGGACGAGATCAGGCGGCTGAAGAAGCTCCCGCGCCGTCCGGACCTGAAGCCGAACAGCCCCGGCGCATCGGACGGGGACGGGGACGGCCCGCCGCCGGGCTCCTCCGGGTCCGGCCGGTCGGAGAAGGAAAAGAGGAAGAGAGGCCGCGGCCCGCGGCGCCGGAACCCGAACCTGCGCCGCCGCGAGGAGACCGTGAGCCTCGGGAACGTGCCCGAGGGCGCGGTGCACAAGGGCTATCAGGACCACACGGTCCGCGACATCGTGTCTTGCGCCGAAGAGGTTGTCTATCGCCGCGAGGTCTGGGAGTTTCCCGACGGCTCCCGGCATGTGGCGCCGCTGCCGCCGGGGGCGGCGGCCGGACGCGAGCAGTACGGCCCCTGCGTCAAGGCCCTGGCCATCATGCTGCATCACCAGTGCCAGTCGACGGCGGGACGGATCGCGGGGATGCCGGCCGCGATCGGCCTGGACGTCTCCGAGCGCCAGGTGGGGCGCTTCCCGACCGCGGACGCCGGGGGCATCGCCGGGGAGCAGGAGGAGGTGCTGCGGGCCGGCCTGGAGACTGCGGCGTGGATCAGCGCCGGCGACACCGGCGCCCGCCACAAGGCCGGGAACGGCTATTGCACGGCGATCGGCAACGATTTCTTCGTGCATTTCCGGTCGACCGGCTCGAAGAGCCGCCTCGACTTCCTCGAGCATCTCTGCGCGGGAGAGGAAGATTGCACCTTAAACAGCGCTGCGCTCGACTACATGCGGAAGCGGAACCTGTCAGGGAAGCATCCATGTTTCGGGTCAAGGCCGGATTCGGCGTTTTTCGGCGGTTTCCGGGGATCCCTGTCCGGGTTTTCCACACCCTGTCCACAGTCCTGTCCACAGTCCTGTCCGCATCCGGGCGACCGTCCGGGCAGGCGGGAACCCGCCGGTCGCAGGGACGCGACCGGTCCATTGATTCGTTCCGGGCCCGGCGGACCGCCGCGGGACGCGGCCCGCGCGGGCGTCAGCCGGCGGCCGCGGCCGTCCGGTCCTCCCGCACGCGCCGGTCGCGCAGCAGGGCGTTCGCGGCCGCGACCGTCCTCCGCATCACCGCGGTCACGGCGACCTTGTGGCGCTTTCCGCGCGCCACGAGCCGGGCGTGGAGTTCCGCCATCTCGGGATTGAACTGGCAGGCCGCCATCGCCGCCATGCACGGGACGTCCCTCGGCCGCCTCCGTCCGCCGGCGACGCGGCGCGCGCCCTTCAGGGTTCCGCTGTCGCGGGCGAAGGGCGCGACGCCGATCAGGGCCGCGGCCTGGCGGCCGCCGATCGCGCCGAGCTCGCCCATCCAGGCGATCAGGGCCGCCGCCGCGGCGGGGCCGATGCCCGGGATCGACATCAGGATGTCGCGGCTCCCGGCAAGCTCCTCCGCGCCTGCGACCGTCTCCGCGATCCGCCGGTCGTACTGGCGGACGCCGGCCTCGATCTCCGAGAGGACCTTCGGGACGGGCCCGTCCGGGTCGGGATCGCCGACCTCGTCGAAGACCGCCTTCAGCTGCGTGCGCTGGTCGACGAGCCTCTCCCGCAGCACCGGCATGTCGCGGAGCCGGTCGATCGCCGCCTCGGCCGGCGCCGTCGGCGGCCTGGCCGGGAACGCGGCGCCGAAGGCGGCCAGCACCCTGGCGCCGGCCCTGTCGGTCGCCGCCATGTCGCCGGCGGCCTTCGCGAAGTCCCGGGACTGGCGGGGACTGCCCGCCAGGACCGCGAAGCCCCGGTCGCGCGGCGACTGGCGGAGCGCCCGGCGCATCCGCCCCGCGGCCTCCATGACGACCCTCTCCGCTCCGCCGTCCCTCGGGACGCCGGCGACCTTGCGGAAGCCGTCCGCGCCGTTCGTGGCGGCATGGTCCCGCCCGTTCAGGCGGATGTTCCAGGACTTTCCCACGCTGTTGGCGATTTTCCGATTTGCCGCCGAACTGGGGGCGAACCGGCACGTTCCGGCCGGATTCCGGGTTTGCGGAGCCGTCCGCGCGCCGTCGCGGGCGCCGGTTCCGGTCCCGTGGTGATTCGTTTTCGGGGCTTGGCGGCCTGCCGGCGGCGTCCGGGAGCCGGCCCGGACGCGGCCCGGCTCTCAGGGCCGGGTCAGGGCGGCGATGGCCTCGCTGCGGTTCAGCTGCAGGCGTCGCCGGGTTTCGGCGAGGCTCTCCGCCTCGCGGCGGCTGGCGAAGACCACCGCGAGCGCGATGCTGTTCAGGCTGGCCCGGTTCGCCGGGCCGTTGCCGGTGCGGGTCAGGCAGGCGTCCTCGCCGAAGACGCAGTCCCTCTGGCGGTGGTTCAGGTTCTCCACACTCCAGTGTCCGCGATTCAGCTTCAGCAGCTCCTCCGGCGACGCGGCTTCGGCATCCAGCGAGGTGATGACATACGCGATCTCGGTGCAGTCGTTTCCCCCATCGTCGCCGTCCTTCTTCAGCGGCTCCCGGTAGCGGGTGATCCGGGCGATCTGGCTGACGCCGGGGTAGTTGATCAGGCGCTTGAGCGGCGTCAGGACGCTGATGGAGCGCTGCTCCAGGCGGCCGCGGGCCTTTTCGAGATCCTCCGCGAAGCGGCCGGTGGCGTCCCTCTCCCAGTCGATGCCGTCGAGGATGCCGAAGGTCTCCGGCGCGTTGCCCTTGACCGGGAAGACATAGTCGGCTCCGCAGCGCCCGGTGACCGTCTTCGCGGTGTTGCGGACCGCGGTCAGCGCGTCGAGGGTGACGGCCTTGCCGCGGACGTCGCTGCGCTCCAGGAGGTCGTGCGTGGCCGCCGGCCCGCCCCCGTCGTCGCCGAAGTCGGAAGCGCGAAGGGCGCGCCGGTCGCGTGGTCGACGAGGGCCACGGTCTCGTGATGGCCGTCGCCGTTGCGGTTGGCGCCGCGGATGCGCTTGCCGTCGGCGGCGAGCGCCCGGGCGAGGGGAAGCCGGGGCCGGGACCAGCGGCCGACCACGTCCTCCAGCGCCTCGGGGTCGACCGACTGCACGACCCTGTGGAGGGTGGACTTCGAGACCGGCTCGCGAAGCCCCGTCTTCGGGTTCCGCCAGGCGCCGACGGCGGCAAGCTCCTCCTGCGACAGCGCGCGCGCGAACTGCGCGGCGGCGAGGCAGCCCTTCATGTTCGCGAGCTCGGCGAGGATGTGCACGGCGAGCACGCAGGCCACCGCGTGCTTCCTGCCCTGCGCCCGGCGGAAGTCGGGGATCGCTCATCAGCTCGGCGTGCAGGGAGCGCATCGTCCCGGGGTCCCGCGGCGCCAGACCGGGACCGGCGGGAGGCGCCACGTCCGGCGGCAGCGGCTGCGGGCTCGAGAGCAGCGCCCGGGCGTCGGGCCTCAGCGGCGCCGCGAAGATCTCCTTCGGCCTGCCGTGGGGATCGGTGCAGCGCCCGTTGGCGCGGGCGAAGCCCTTCGTCCGGCCCAGCATCCGCCAGCCCGCCGCACTGTACATCGTGCCGCACTGTACATCGTGCCGGAAAACCTGGCCGGGTCGCAGAACGTCTCCGCCAGGAGCACCCGGTGCCCGTGCGCCGCCAGCCAGTCGTCGCCGAGCCGGCGGGTCATCCCCGCAAGGAAGAAGGAGGCGAGGTTCGGGAACACCCCGGGCTCGGACAGGATCAGGAACCGGGTGTTGTTCGCCACCATCTCCAGCCGCCGGAACTGCTGCTCCGGCCTCCAGCCGCACCACCTGTCGCGCGGAGCGCACTTGAAGGCGCCGTTCTGCCACGCCGCCAGGCCCAGCCACCGGTCCCCGAGTGCCGCCACGCAGCGCAGGCCGCGGCCCGCCAGCCGCTGGAAGCCGAGATGGCGGTGCTCGTCCATCAGCGCGTCCCAGAGCGGGCGCTCCTGCGGCCTGGCCAGCCGGATCTCGACGTCCGACAGGGAAAACCCCGCCGGCATCCCGCGAAACGGGGCATGGAACTCGAGGCGCTTGCGAATCGACATGGCCGGAGCATCGCACGTCCGGGACGGGAACGCCAGAGGAAAATTCCGGCTCCGCGGTCGCGCGCGCATGCAACGCAGACAAGCCCGATGTCAAGGAAAACCAGCCGAAATCAGCGTGGGATGCCCCTGGTGGATGTTCAGCGTCTTCTTGCTCACGTCAATGCCGGCGGCTGCGATGGTCATGCTCTCCCGCTCCCATCCTCGCGATGATCCGGTTCTCGAACCCGGGCATCCATCCAGGACCCGGGAGGCTGAAGGGAGGGCGGGCCGACCACGCTTCCGCACGGATCCGCTTGCGCGATCCATGGTGCTTCCGGTCCGACCCGTCCTGCGGGGCCAGGCCCCGCTCCGCCGCCGCCAGGCCTGGCGGCGGCGGTCCCGAACCGGGAATGAACCGTGGAGGCGGCGGGAGGCAAGAGGCGGGTTTTCCTGTACCTGTGTCGAGGCCTGATGATCACCGCCCCGCAGCTGCCCCGGTTTCCCCGGAGCGCGGAGCGCGGAGGGGAAACCGGGGCAGAAAAAATCCCCGACACCCTTTCAATTTCAGGGTTTCGTCCGCAAGGACGAGTTGGGCCAATCGATCGGGAGCAACCTTGGTTTTCCCGTGCCTTGAGCACCTCCTGTGGACCCGTGCCCCGATCGTTGGCCGCGATGGAGACCCAGTGGGAAGTTCGCGCCTCGAGCGCCAGTACAGGAAACGGTTCGCATCGTGGCGGTCCGACAGAAAGGGGAGCGCAGTTCATACAGGGAGCAGAACACATGCCAGATATCAAATTCCTCGTCGGCATCGACTGGGGGTCCTGCGATCACCAGGCAGCCATTGTCGACATCAACGGCACGCTTCTGGGCAACCGGAGCTTCAAGCATGGCGGCACCGGCCTGAGTGCGTTGGCCAACTGGATCTTGACCCGGACCGGCGCCAAGGCTGACACCATTGGTGTTGCCATCGAGGTTCCACACGGACCCGTGGTCGAGGCGATGATGGAGCGCGGCTTCGCCGTCCATTCGCTCAACCCGAAACAACTCGACCGTTTCCGGGACCGCCACTCTCCGGCCGGTGCCAAGGACGACAGCCGTGACGCCCTCACCCTGGCGGATGCACTGCGCACGGACAGCCGCTTCTTTCGCAGGCTCGCGCCGGACACGCCGGAAGTGGTCCAGCTTCGTGAATGGACCCGCATCGCCAACGAACTGACCGGTGAACGAACCCGCCTCGTCAACCGTCAGAGACAGCAGATCTGGCGCTGTTTTCCACAGTTCTTCAAGGTCGAGAGCGACCTGACCAAGGCCTGGGTGCCCGAACTGTGGACGCTGGCACCAACGCCCGCCAAGGCCCGGCGCCTCCGTCTCGCTACGGTTGAGAAGCTTCTCAAGCGCCGGCGTGTGCGCACCGTCAGCGCCCAGGATGTCCTTGACCGCCTGCGTGAGCCGGCCATCGCCGTGGCGCCCGGAACCACAGAGGCCGCTGTCGCCCACATCGAGGTCATCATCAAGAGGCTCCAGCTCGTCAACGACGAACTGTCGAACGCACATCGCCAGATGGAGCGGTTGACGGCGGCCGTGGCAGAGGCCCAGGAAAATCCGGAATCAAACCCGGGGGTGGTCCCGCAGCGTGACGTGGCAATCCTGGCATCACTTCCCGGTGTCGGCAGAACTGTCCCCGCCACGCTGCTGACCGAGGCTCATGAACCTCTGATGCGCAGGGACTATCACGCATTGCGATGCCTGTGCGGTGTCGCACCGGTGACACGACGCTCAGGAAAGAGCCTGATCGTCAAACGTCGGCTCGCCGCGCACAAGCGCCTGCAGCATGCAGTCTATCACTGGGCCGGCAAAGCCGTACAGAGGGATCCCGTTTGCCAGGCGAAATACGCCGCGCTACGGGCCAGGGGCCACGGTCACGCCCGTGCTCTCCGGAGCGTGGCCGACAGGCTGATCGCTGTCGCTTGTGCCATGTTGACGAACCAGACGGAATTCGATCCGGGCCGTCCACGGAATGCCAGCCCGGCATGAGCGATGGAGCGGGCACAAAACCCGCTGAAACAACTTTACAACAGGTGGGAAGTCCACAGGAACCCGCGCCAAGCTTTTCCACAGCCACACCTTGGTTCGTTTCCGATTCTCGGAACATGCGAGGGTGATCGACCTTCCCGCCGGCCACGAGCGGCGGCGCTTCGGCGACGGCGACGGCTGGCGGGCCCATCTCGAGGCCCTGGGCATTGCCGGGATGACGGTGTCGCCCGATCCGGCGAAGATCGCCACGGAGGACGCCCTCTGGGGAACGATCCGCGATGCGGGACGCATTGCCGGAACCGTGATCCCGGTCGACGACGCCGGGCAGTTCAACGTCGGCGACCTCCACGCGCTCTGCTGGTTCCACGCCGAGCGGAACATCGCCAGGCCGACCGGAAGCGCCCCGTGCCGGCATGAACGGGTCGACAAGGTGCTCGACAGGGTATGGAGGCTCTACCGCAGCCTCTGCCGCTGCCGGAAGCGTCCCACTCCGCTTCGCAAGCTCGTCATGCAGCGGCGGTTCGACCGGATCTTCGGCACGGCCGCCGGCTGCGCCAGCCTCGACCGGCTGCTCGAAAGGCTGGCGGCGAACCGGGACGAGCTCCTGCGCGTGCCCGGCCGTCCGGAGACGCCGCTCAACGCCAACAGGGTCGAGAACGACATCCGGGACCACGCCGCCCGGCGCAAGGTCTCGTTCGGGACGCGGAGCGATGCCGGGCGGGCGGCGCGCGATGCCTGCATCGGAGCGAAGAAGACCTGCGGGAAGCTCGGCGTGCCGTGCCGGGACTGCCTGAGGAGCCGCCTCGGCGTTGCCGGCGCTCCCGACGTGCCGAGGCTCGCCGACCTCGTCAGGCAGCGCGCCGCGGCCTGACACGCCCCGGCCCGGCAAAGCCGGAACGCGACCCCAAACCCGGCGGCAATTCCCGGAAAGTTGCCCCTATTACTGATCGCCTTCATGTGCGGATGCTCCCGGCGCAGGTCGTTCAGGAGCCGCTTCGCCGCGTTCCTCTCGCAGTCGTTCTTCCGCGCGCCGTCCTCCTTGCGGACCGGCTCCGGCGCCAGCGGCAGCGCCTCGGCGTGGTCGGGGTGGACCGCCGCCGCGCCGAGGGCCTGATGGCGGCAGGTCCTCGACCCGTCGCGGCGGTTCCTCGCGCAGCGGTTCCTGCAGCCGGCCTTGCGGGAGGAATGGCGGCCGGTGCCGTCGACGGAGACCGGGAGATGGCCGTCGAGCACGCTCCAGCCCTCCAGAACCTTTCCGCGCTGCAGGGCGGAATGGATCCGCGTGAAGCAGCGGCGCAGGTCGCGGGGGTCGGCCCCGTCGAGCCGCTCCCGCATCCGGGTGTCCGATGGCGCCCGCGCCACGCCGGAAAGCGTGCGCAGGTTGCGCGCCTGGACCGGATCCTCGCCGCCGCGCACCCGCGCATCGAACTGCAGCAGGGACGGCATCTTGAACGAGAACGCCGCGAGCCCCGACATCAGGCAGTCGGAAAGGCTGATGCCGCGGGTGCGGAGCGGGTCGGGAACGCGGTCGAAGCATGCGCGCACGGCGGCAAGCATTCCGGGCATCGACAGATGCCTGCGGAAGGAATTTCCGGACACTTGCTGCTCGGCCTTGCCTGTCTGTCCGCAGGATGCCCGGTTCCGCGCGAAAAGCCTGCGAAAGAAAATCCGTGACCGTCATGCAACCAATTGATAATAAACAAAAAGAATTTCTAGCGGGAATTGCTGCTTTATGCTCGCTGTCCGGTGGTGCCAAGTTGACGGTGCAATGCCAACCCGCTATCCGGCCAAGGAGGACTTTACATTGGCGCCGCAATACCACTGGAACCGATCTGCAATGTTGAGTTTCACCGAAGACATTTTGCTTCTTCTGCTGAGCGACGAAGGCGGAACTGCCGTCCAGGTTCGCAAGCCTGCTCTTGCCTGCGCGTTCGCCGGTGCGGTGTTGATGGATCTCGCTTTCGCCAACCGGATCGACACCGACCCCGCGACCCTGTTTGTTGTCGACCGGACCCCGACCGGCAATCCCGTGCTCGATCGCGTTCTGGCGAAGATCGAGAGGACGGAAGAGACGATGGACGCCCGCAGCTGGATCGGTGCCTTGTCGGAAAAGGAGGCACATGTCGCACGCGAATTGACAACGCTGGACCTCGTCCGACGTGGCATCGTGAGTCTCCCGGACGAGAGATTCCACTGGGCTTTCGTTGCCAGTCGAAATCCCGTCGTTGATCGCGCGGTCAGGCGGGATGTCAGGCTACGCCTCGGCGGCGCGCTGTTCTCCGATGACATTCCCGCGCCTCGCGATGCGGCCCTGATCGGTCTTGTGGATGCCTGCGGCATCCTCGGGGGAATCTTCCCGGACCGGGACATGGAGGAGTTCCGCCCGCGGGTTGAAATGCTGCGCGCGATAGAACTCATCACCCGCGAAATCCCGGGCGCGATTTCAAACATCGAAAACGGTGTGAGACATCTCTCTGCGACGCCCTGACCTCATGCCGCGGCGGTGACGGTCCGCGACCGCCGGCATGCGTTATGTCCGATCGCCGGGTTGTCCAGCGCCGTCCCCGGCGGTGCCTGTCGACTTTTCCGCCATTCCACACTTGCTCTCCGCAATAATTTTGGACCTGTCGGCGCGGACGCCTGTCAATGCCGAACGGATGACTTTCTGTTCCTGCAAGCGGCAGCGGTCAGTCCGGTTTGTGCAGCAGCCCCTTGGCCAGTCTCCCGATCCGCCTGACATCCGCGACCTCGCAGCGCATCTGCCGCGCGATGTCGGCAAGCGTGTCGCCGCGCGCGAGGAACCGCCCGATGCGCCTCATTTCGATTTCGCCGGACGCACGCGCCGGACGCTTCGGCCCGGGATCGCCGGCTCCGCCGGGATGTCGGCGTCCGGCGGCGGGTTCTTGTGCCAGAGCCCGGGCGCGCGGGCCTTGACCACAACGCTGGAGCGGGCGCACCCGAGGCGCTCAGCGATCTCCGTGAGCAGCATGCCCTCGCCGTGCAGTTCCCGGGGCGCCGCTAACTCCTCCTCTCCCCAGCTCTCATATTTCCGGACGTGGCCGTCGCGCCGGGAGATCCTCAGCAACTTCATGCGGCTGCGGACGGCAGATTCCGAACGCCCGATCCGCTCCCCGATCTCGCGGGGGCTGGCGCCGGAATCGGCCAGGCGCCCGAGGAGTTCGTCCTCGGCGTCTGTCCAGTTCCGGCGTTGGCGGCTCATGCGTTCCCCACCCGGCAGTCCGCCGTCAGGCCCCGGCGGCTCCCTAGCGAATTCCATGCCGATCTCCGCGAGGAACGCAACATGACAGTCGATCTCGTCCTCATACTCGGCGAGGAGCGATCTGGCCGCCTCGCGGAGCGCAGCGCCCAGACGGCGGCCCATCTCCGTCGCGGGGCCACTGCCATGGCCGAGCAACCGACCCTCGCGATCAAACACGCGCCCGCGAAGGTGCGGCGGTAAAGCGTCATCGAATGCCAGGGGTCCGGACATAACGGCTGCCTCATGCTCACTGGCTACGAAAACCATACGCACGTGTGTCGCAAGGAAGAACAAGGCAGTGGACATTCAATTCGAAAGAGAGGACGACATGCTCATAGCGGCTGTTTCGGGGCGCATTGATGGCGGCAATGCCAAGGAATTCGCGGAATCCATTGACAGGTCATCGTTGCAAGACGACAGGGCCATGATCCTGGACTTGGCCGAATTGGATTCATGTTCAAACTGCCAATGCTGACGATTTGGACCGTCTAGCTCTGGGAATGAATGCAGAGGGCAACTTCAGTTTTCTTTTCTTGAAGCAGTTCGCATGTTGCGCCCATCGAATGTCGCGCTACGATTCGCGCGTCCCAATGCCAATCGCGGCCTTGCCTGCGCCTTGGCTTCCGCATTCCGCAAGTATCTCGACCCGGAGACCGGATCCCTGGCTGCAACCGGCAAACCGATTGGAGACATCGATCAAGGTTTGCCCGGTTGCCACGCAGAAATGGCTTGTGCGAGGCGGGCGCGTGCTGTTCAGGTAACGCGGAGGCGAACACGTTCACTCTTGGAATCGCGAAATGCTCAACCCGTTCGTCGTTGCAGAAGGTTGCGAAATCCGAAAGGGTCGCTGCAACGGTCGGTAGCGCCACCAGAGGGGAACATGAAGACACGCCTCGAGTTCCATGAAGGCACTGCCCGCTTTCGCTGTCCTCCCGACTGCGAGACATGTACTGGGGAGCTCGACCGCTTTCTCGATGGGCGCGAATCCGGTCGGGTCGGCCAGTGGCGCTACGTGGACAAGTTGCGAGATCTCGCCGAACGAATTCCGTGGTTCATTGATACGCACGCCGTTGACGGGAACCTGTCGGACAGGATCGTGGCGACGCGCACCGACCGCGACGGCAACGAAGTGTGACCCTGGCTCTACCGCGGCCTCCGGCCTTGTCATCGGACCGGACCACTGACCGGCCTGAAGACGGAACGGCAAGGCCGGCCGAATCCAATCGAGATTGCCGCGCCGCTGCGCAATTTCGCCCGGACTCTCGTTGCCCCACGCGCTTGCAAACGTCCCCGTTGCCATGAAGACTGCCTGCATCTAAGTGTGCCGCGAGAATCCCGGAGCGACATTTCATGCCGGAAGCGACAAGACTCAAGTCGATCCGCATCAGCGGTTTCAGGTCCCTCGAAAGCGTCGAACTGTCGGATCTGGGCCGGGCGACCGTGCTGATTGGGGCCAACGGCTCGGGTAAGTCCAACTTCGTGCGCTTCTTCGAAATGCTGAGCTGGATGCTCCGGTCCCGTCGCTTCGAGGAGTTCGTCGAGCTTCACGGAGGCGCCGACGACCAGCTGTTCGGCGGACGCCGGACCACCCGGGCCATTCGGGCCGAAATCTGCCTGGAAACCGCGCGCGGTCGCAACGACTACCGTTTCACGCTGACACACGCTCATCCCGGTCGCCTAGTCTTCACCGATGAAGCCTTTCGGTTCAGCCGCAAGGACCTGCCGTCGAAAGCGCCCTGGACGGAGCTTGCCGACCACGTTTCTCGCGAGGCGCAGATCGTGGACGCTGCGAAGTCTCCGCAACCGTCGCATGTCAACCCGACGACGGCGCGCACCATCGTGAACCTGCTCCGGAACTGCGCCGTCTACCAGTTTCACGACACCTCCGACAGCTCGAGCTTCAAGACGCCCTGGGAAACGGACGACAACATCTCCCTGCGCTCGAACGGAGGGAACCTAGCCGCGGTGCTGTACAGGCTCGAGCAGGAGGATCACCAGCGATTCGAGCTGATCTGCCGCCACATCGGTCGCGTGCTTCCCGTCTTCGACCGGTTCGACATCGAGGACAGCTACGGCAAGGTCCGGCTCAGGTGGAAGGCGAAAGGGACCGACAAGACGTTCGGGGCGCATCTCACATCCGACGGGTCCCTCCGCTTCTTCGCCCTCGTCACGCTGCTGAACCTTCCTCGGAAGATGCTTCCCGATGTCGTCCTGCTCGACGAGCCCGAGCTCGGCCTGCACCCGGCGGCCATCGCGCTGATGGGCGACATGATCAGGGCGCTTTCCGCAGACGTGCAGGTCATTGCGGCCACCCAGTCGCCGCTTCTCGTGGACGTGTTCGACCTGGAGGAAATCGTGGTTCTCGAGGCGAAGGATGGACGCACGAGCTGCCGGCGGCTCGCGGCCGACGACTACCGCCACTGGCTCGACGAGGACTTTGCATCGGGGGAACTCTGGCAGAAGAACCTGATCGGGGGCCGTCCGTGATCCGTCTCGCAGTCTCGGTGGAGGGCCAGACGGAAGAGGAATTCGTCAAGCGGTTTCTGGACCCGCATCTCCGGCAATTCGGCGTCGAGGCCACGCCGACCCTGCTTGGCCATGCGCGAAACCAGCGTGCAGGAGGCGGGGACGTCACCGTGCCGGGGATCGTCTCCGAACTGGTGCGCTTGAGCCACTCGTCCGGTGCCATCACGACTCTTGTCGACTTCTACGGCTTCAGGGGAAAGGGGGAGCTCTCCGCAGACGATCTGGAACAGGCGATTCGCGCGGGCGTCGAGGAGGCGGCAGGCGAGCAGAGAGACAGGCTGGTGCCGTACGTTCAGCGGCACGAGTTCGAAGGCCTGCTGTTCTCTGACGTGAGCGCCTTCGAGGTCCTGCCCGACATCCCACGACAGGCCGTCCGGTCGCTCGGGGCCATTCGGTCCGCGTTCGCAACGCCCGAAGACATCAACGACAGCGCTCAAACGGCTCCGAGCAAGCGCATTGTCCGTGCGGTCCCGCGATTCCAGAAGCGGGTTCATGGACCCCTGATCGCCGAAGAGGCCGGCATGGAGAGGATCCGCGCGGAATGTCCGCGGTTCAATGCCTGGCTCAAGTGCCTGGAGACCCTGCAGGATCGCATTGGGCCGTAGTCGGACCCCGAATCCGTCATCGACCGCCTCGTCTTTCGAGGCGAAAGTTCAGTCAACGGCAGCGATGCAGGGCCGTCCGTCGATCGAAGGGCCTGAGTTCGGAGCCCGATGTCCAGCTCGTGATCCCTGGCGCGCGCCGGCGGTCGTGGCACCCGAACGTTTCGACAGGACGCTTCACCTCCGGCTTCCGATCCGGTGCCGGGGGCGCCAGCGTGGGGCGCTCCGTGCGTTCGCGCGTGGAATTGACCGACGCAGCGTGCTGCGGTGCTCTCCTTCCAGCACCTCGGTCGCGCGGCATCACGCCGCGCGCTGGCTGTCGTTGATCTCGCCGAGATACAGGAGAGCACCGCAAAGCGTGGGGCAGTTGCTGAATTTGGTCTGTGATGGCACGTTTGGGTCATGGCCACGTCACAGGACATCGTGGAGAGCACCGCCTATCTCTTGCACGAGATAGGCGGTGCTCTCGATGCTCGTCGGTGGAGTGGATGTCGCTCCGGACGACATCGTTGTGCATCAGCCCGTCGATAACATAGGCGCTCTCGCGCTCGGCCGCGCTGAACACCAGCGAGTACCACAGGAAGCTCCGTTCGTCGATGAAGGTGTAGGCGCTGACGCCCTGCATCTGGCCAAAGTACTCCCCACTTCCACTCCGAAGTGCAACACCGGCCATTTCCGCAGCGAGCGCGCAGCCCGGGTGCCGAAGATGGCCCTGTGATGGCGAATCCAGGCCCCGGGGCACCGGAGATCGGGGCCCGAGGCGGCTGAAGTCCCGTCGAAACGCAGCGTAGCCGCGCTCTCCGGACGGTGCAAGCCGCGCCCAGGGGGCGTCTGCGGCCCGCCGACCTCGGTCGGGCTCCGCCCTCCCTTCGCCCGGCGGGCCGCAGACGCCCCTTGTCTCTCCCCGGACCGGTCCCTCCGGAACGCGATCCGGGACGGCTCCTGTCAGGGAGGCCGCGCCTTCCGGAACGCCTCGGCCGGGGCCGTGCAGCCGAGCGCCTTCTTCGGACGCGCGTTCAGCCGGTCCTGGACGGCCTCGCCTCCGCGTCGGTGATCTGCTGGAAGTCCGTGTCCTTGGAAAAGTACCCTCGCACCAGGCCGTTCGCGTGCCCGTTCAGGCCCCGTTCCCGGGAATGGCACGGCGTCGCGAAGAGGAACCCGGCCCCGAGCGCCTGCGCCACCCAGGCGTGGCCCGCGAACTCCTTGCCGTTGTCCGCAGTGATCGTGTGGACCAGGGCGGCGAGCGGCAGCAGCATCTCGAGCAGCGCGGCGCCCACCGCGGCCGCGGTCCTCCTGCCAACCCTCTGAAGAAGCGTGCAGTTCGACGCCCGGCCCGCCAGCACGCCAGCGCGCCGCTGTGGCCCTTGCCGACGATCGTGTCCGCCTCCCGGCCGCCGATCCGCTCCTTCGCCTCCACGATCTCCGGACGCTCGGAGATGTCCGTGCGGTCCGGGATGCGGCCCCGGCCCGAGTGGCGCCCGCCCTTCCGGTCCGGCTTCCTGCCCCGCCGCCGCAGGAACATGAAGAGCCGGCCCCCGGCCTTCCTGTCGGCGCGGACGTATTGACATATCCACTCCCGGCCCGCCATCGGGATGCCCTCCTTGCGGAAGCGGCCGGCGGTCCGGTCCGGGCTCCAGCCCTCCGCAAGCCTGTCCTCCACCGTCCACCACCGCTCCCGGGTCATCTTCCCGGCAACGGACGAGGCGGCGCTGCGCCGCGCCGAGGCCTTTGCCTGCGCTTGCAAGTGCCTGTATCCGCGCCCGCCGCCGTTGCGCCGGATCTCGCGCCGGACAGTCGTCCGGTCCCGGCCGATCTGCCGGGCAATGGCCGGATCGGACAGCCCGCTTTTCCTCAGCGCGCATGTCTGGCATCGTTCGCCATAGGTCAGGTGGTGGTAGCCGCTCGGCATGACAGTCTCCATGCATCTACACAGGGACTGTCGCCGCCATCTGGCCGATTCGCAACATCCTGCGCCGAAGGACGCAGGCCGCCGCCACCTCTGGTGTTGCACTTCAGAGTGGCACGGGGGATTACATTAACAGTGAGGGCCTCCAGGCAATCGTCGTAACGGCGAAAAGATGCGCAGCCGGGAACTCCGGATTTGCCCAAGTACTGTTGCTTTAAGCGCAATTCGGGATGATTTCGGGCGTCCAGTCGTGCTGCCGGCGCGACACCGGACCGCGCTTGCGGAGGGGATGGCCGCTCATCTTCTGCCTGACGCCCCGCGGCCCGGCCTGGCCGCGGCTGGAGACGACGCGCTCCTCGAGGATCTCGTCAATCACGCCGGCCGGCCGGTCCTCTGGGGGGGAAGGCGCCGGGATTGACGATCCGGCGGCGCATGACGCGGACGGCGTGCGCGAAGGACAGCCGGTCGGGGTCCTCCCCGGCCTTCTCGGCGGCCTCGTGGATCAGGCGTCGCACGGCGTAGCGGGCGAGCATCAGCCCGTCGATCTCCTGGCAGACCAGATCGGGCGTCTTGCTGCGCAGGGCGGCGCCGGGCCCGAGGATGCGGGTCTCGACCTCGTCATGCGCGGTCTCGATCTCCCGCCTCTCGTGATGCAGCGCCGCGAGCGCGGCGGCGGGCGCGGCGCGATGGTCGAGAAGGGTGGCGGCGAGCATGACGGCCTCGTCGCCGCCCTCGATCCGGCAGGCGACGATCCGCACGGGAAGCCCGCCCCGGCTGCGCCGGCGGTCGCGGCCGCTGCCGCGGATCACGCTCCGCCACGAGCCGTGGTCGAGCGCCTCGGCGACCGGGAACTTCACGTTCCCCTTGAACCGCCACAGCGGGTCCGCTCCCGTCGCCGCGGCGCGCAACCACGGCGGAAAGCCCGCATAATGGCGATCCGCGAGCACGAGCATGCCGGACGACAGGTGACCGAGCAGGCGTTCGGCCTGCTCCGCCCCGCTCTCCGCGAGCGGCCCCGCATGCCAGGCGAAGGCCGCGTGCGTGCCGAGCTCCGCCATCGCAGTCACCCGCGCCTGCGGAACGCCTCGCGGTTGCGCGCCTCGCCGGGCAGGTCCAGCGACGAGCCATCGAAGGCCGCGAGACGCAGCCCCCGGCACCACGCGCCGGGCGTCCCGGGACGCGCAAGCGGGGCCACGCAGCTGTCGCGAAGCGCCAGGAAAGGCGCCGCGCCCAGCTGCGTCCGCGCCCGCGAGATCGAGGACTTGCCCGACACCCGCACCGGAAGGTCCGGAGATATCCGCCGCAGGCCTTCGGCCAGGCAGCGCAGGACCTCGCGCGCCGAGACCGTCCGGAACACCGCCACCGCGATCACGTGGCGGACCATGACCTCGGCGGGAAGGTCGCGCCGCCGACGGCTGTCGCGGCACAGGGACCGCAGGGCCGCGCGCACCGCCTCGCGCGGGTACGCGCGCGCGATCACGCTCACGCTGAGACAGTCCGAAAGACGCGTCCCTCCGGCGAACCCGGCCGCCGTCCGCGCCATCGCGGAAACCTCCACAGGTTGTGCCATCCCCGACATTGCGGCACAAGAATTTCCTTAAAGCAACAGTATTGGGATTTGCCCTGTGTTCCCTGTCCGAGCAGATCATGGACGTTTTTGAGATCTGTGGTTTTGCCAGTATTGTCTCGATCTTTCCGAACAGGGCAGATGCCCTTGCCTCCGTCAAGTCATAGCCCGAACAGGCAGCGATTCTCATCATGTTTCACACGCTGTCATCTGTCTTGACGGCCATCGCCTCGGGCCAGATTGCGCCCGTCGCCCGCTCGCGCGACATGACGGTGGTGATGCGCAATGCGCGCGGCTTCGCGGACGCGGGCATCGACGTGATTGACCCCTGGACGGACACATGTGCGTTGCACCGCAGATCCGGCCGAACTCCTGAACCGCCTGACAGCAAAGGGCAGGACCCTTGCCCGCGAGGAGGAAATCTTCATCAGCGAGAGATGGGAGGGCGCCGATCCCGGCTGCAACCTGGTGCAGGTTTTCGGAGGAAATGTGCGGTTTCACCGGGCCCGGCAAAAGCTGTCACAGGCTCAGTTCGCCCAGCTGATTCGGTTGCGAATGGGCACGATCTCGGAAATCGAGCGCGCAATCCACCCCCCGGGTCTCGACGGTTGAATCGCTCGCCCTTGCGCTTCAGATCGATCCGACACTCCTGGTCCGCAGGCCTGGAAATGATGAAGCGGCGTCCTGACTGGCCGGGTCCTGCCGGCCTCTCTCGTGCTGTTGAGCATACCTGAACCCGGTGTTTCATGCTGATTGCGGCTTTACCGGCCAGCCAGGCCAAGGCGCGAAAGGATCTTGCGCAGGCCGGATTTCTCCTGCGGGCTCTTGCAGAAGACAGGCCATGCGAGCTGGAAGCCGCCTGGCAGGAACTTCTGGGCCGGGGGCCTGCCTGGAGGCAAATGGCGGAACGGGGAAACAGGCGCTTCCCGGGAATCTTCGCGAGATCCTGCCGAAGTCGGGAAATTCCCTTGCCGAACCGAGGCGAGCAGATCACCCCGGGGAAAACTGAACCTCCGGAAAGGACCACGACGACCCGTTCGCCATTCCGGATCCGTCCAAGCCGCCCCGGCCGTAGTAACCTGCCCGGCCGGCGGTTCTCTGTGGCTGGCGGTCGGGACTGCCGCCGCGGTCCCTGTCAGGATCCGGTCTTCACGGCAGCCTTGAGCGGCCCGGTTGCGGAAATCCTGACCTGCCGGGTGGGCGCGGCGGTCTGCATCTCCCCCGTCGCCGGGTTGCGCACCTGCCGCTGTGGCACATCGACCGGTGCGAAGGTGGCCAACTGGGGGTCGGCTCTGGCTGAGTGCAGAATGACACCCCAAGGGATTTTCCGCCTGCCGAGCGTCCGACAGGCGGTCGGCCGCGACACGGGGAAGACCTCTGCCGGATCGCTCATCGAGCATTCCCCGGTGCCGTGCATCCGCCGGAGCTCCCTCTGCTGCCTTTCCGACGGTTTCGGCTTCTTCCCCCGCAGCTTTCCCCTTGCCTCGGCGATCGCCATGCCCTCGCGGGTGCGCATCCTGACGAGGTCCGCCTCGAACTCGGCGAAGGCGGCGACGATTTGAAGAACATCCGGCCCATCGGATCGGCTGGATCATGGATTGTCGCGCCGAGTGCGGGTTTCACGCCCTTCCTCTCCAGCTCCTTGGCAATGGCGCGTGCATCCGGCACCGAGCGGGCCAGGCGGTCCGGCTTCGGCACAGCCAGCGTGTCGCCCTCGCGACGTGCGGCAAGCGCCCTGTCGAGACCGGGACGCTCCCGGTTGGCGCCGGTCGATCCATGGTCGGTGTGGATCCGGTCCTCGGCCGCGCCCGGTTCGAGCAGGGCCTTGCGCTGCGCCTCCAGATCCTGGCCGAGGGTCGGGCAGCGGGCGTATCCGATCCTGATTGCCATGGCCGAACTGCACGAAAAGGGCCCCTCGATTGCAACATTCATCGCATCAGTCATTCGAGACGATTTTCTCCCTTGTTTCGCGGGTGCGGACTTTCGGATTGAACCTGTCCGCTGGCCGATCGTCCATCGGACGGTCGCGATCATGAACGGGAAGGCTCCGGCATGCTGCCCGCGCCTTCCGAGAACGGAGACAATGCATGGCTCGCGGAAGCGTCCTCTCGGCGCGCCGGCGCGCTGCCGTTTTCGACCTGCCCGCAGACGAGGCATCCCTGCCGCAGCACTGCACGCTGGCGGATGACGGCATCGAACACGCTCGCGCCCGGAGGCGCCCGGAAAACCGGCTTGGATCCGCACTCCAGCTCTGCGCTTTCCGCTGGCCGGGGCGCCTTCCGAAGCCCGGACAGATCATTTCGGAGGAAGTCCCGAAGCTCATCGGCGCCCAGCTCGGAATCACGGGGGATGCCCTGCTCAAGTGCGCCGCACGGCGCCAGGCCCGGCAGGAGCACCTTGTCGCGTTGCGCGAGTTCCATGGCTACAGGATGTTCGCGGGCAAGCGCGCGCCGGATGAAGTCCCGGCCGGCAGGGCATGCCGAAGCGGCAGGTTCCGGAGAGGACCTTGTGCGAGGCTTCGTCGAGGAGTGCCGCCGCAGGTTTGTCATCCTGCCAGCCATGTCGACCATCGAGAGGCTCTGCGCGGATGCCCTGGTCGCGGCGGATCGCCGGATCGACGCCCGGATCGCCGCACGCCTCGACGGCAGGATGCGCATGCGCCTCGACAGCCTGCTGAGCGAAAGCGCGGACGGGCACACGAGCAGGTTCATACGGCTGCGCCGGTTCGAGGCCGGGAACAATTCGGCCGATGCCAGCCGCCTGCTCGACCGGCTCGGACTCCTGCAGGAACCGGACCTGCCCGCCGCGGCTCTCGACGGCGTTCCGCCCCGCGGGATCACGCGCCTGCGCCGGCAGGGCGGGCGGCGCTTCGCCGACGGCCTTCTCGACATCTCCGGCGACCGGCGCCTAGCCATGCCGGCGGTCTGCGACGCGGGATGGCGCGCCGCCGTCGCGGACGCCGCTGTCGAGACCCATTACCGGATCGCCGGCAGGATCCTCCGCGAGGCGAAGAGGCTCGCCGACCTTCGGGTCGAGGAGGCGCACGCGGACATTCGGGACACCCTCGGCTCCTTTCGGGGGCTTGCCGACGCCCTGGTGGAAGCGAAGAGCGACGGCTCCTCGCTTGAGGACGCGGTCGTGGCCTCTTGCGGATGGGGCCGCCTTGAGAAGCTCGCCGTCATGGCCTGGCAGCTGACCGACACGGTCAGGGCCGATCACCTCGAACATGCCGCGAAAGGCCGTCGCCGGTTCCGGCTGCATGCGCCGCGCATGCTGAAGGCGCTGGACATCTCCGGCGGCTCCGTGGCAGACGCGTTGATCGAGGCCACCGCCGTCATCCGGGACGGACGGGACATCGCGGCCGATGCCGTTGCGCTCCTGCGGCCCCGGTCAGGCTGGCACAGGCAGCTGCGGGACGAACGGACCGACAGGGAAGGCCTCTGGATCGTTGCCGTGCCGTTCCGCCTGCGCGACGCGTTCCGGTTCGGAGTCATCCGGCTGGCCCACTCGAAGCGCCGGTCCGACATGAAGCGGGCGCTCGTCCCGATCGAGGCGGCAAGAGCCATGCCGCGGTTCGCGGTGCCGCTCGAGCCGGCAGCATGGGCGGCCGACCGCCGGCGGCGCATGGACGGCGGCATCTAAAGGCTCGCGAAAGCGGTCCGGAACGGAACCCTGCCGAACGGCGTCATCGGGAACGGAGAGCTGCGCGTCGAGCGGCCCAGGTCGGAAGTGCCGGGCGAGGCCGGCGATCTCGGGCCGGACCTCTGCCAGCGCATGCCCGAGATCCGGATCACAGACCTTCTCCCGGACGTCGCGTTCCGCGAAATCGGACGGGTCGAACGGACGCTGTTCATGATCGAATGGCTGCTCGATGTCGACATGCAGCGACGCGCCGGTCTCGGCCCGAACAAGGGCGAGGCGCGCCACGCGCTGAAGAACGCGCTGCGGATCGGGCGCCAGGGAGAGATCCGGGAACGGACGTCCGGAGCCCGGCACTTCCGGATCGCGGGGCTCAACCTGCTGACGGCGATCATCATCTGCTGGAACACGGAAGAGCCCGGACGCGCAGTCCGGGAACGCGAACTCGCGGACCTCGATGCGCCGGCCGACTTGCTTGCGCATGTCTCGCCGCCAGGCTGGGCTCACATCCTGTTCACCGGCGAATGCCGGTGGCGCAGAACTGTGCCCCGAAAAGCTCAGAGTGTCATTTCGCACCGAGCCGGAATCGACCCGATGCAGACTTGTCATGACACGGTAGGCCTGGCCCGGATAGCTCACCAAGTCAAAGAAGGCAGCGGGGCCAGTTCAATCGGGGCGGCGTTTCCGAGCTTTCGGCCGTGATCGCGGGGGTCGGCGCTTCGACGGTGGCAACTTGATTTGATCGTTGGATCAGGTAGCGCTCACGCGTGATTTGACCGGCTTTCCCTTCCTCATAGGGATTTCAGCCGTTGTGCCATCGGGCATTTCTGCCAGAAGCCGCAGACGACCGCCCATGCCGGCGACGTAGCGTTCCAGCGTTCCGATCTTGGCACCGGTAAGTTCGGCATTCTCGAATCGCGAAACTTCGCCCTGGGCCAGTCCGGTATTTTCGGCAAGGTCCTTCTGGGTGATTGAGAGTGCTTTGCGGATTTCAGCGAGATGCAGCTCTGACGCCATATCACCCGCAAGCGCTTCGATACGCTCGCGACGGTCCTGGGGCAGAGCACGAATGCGGTCACCGGCATTCACAAAGGCCGTTTTCTTGAGCTTTGCCATCGATCCTCCTTTCATTCCGCGTCAAGCCATTCATCAAAGCGCTGATCAGCTGTTGCTATGAGGCCCTTGTAGAACCGCTTCTGGTTCTTGCCTTGCTTGTTGCCACCAGCCAGGATGACAGCGTTTCTCTCTTCATCGAACGCGAAAGCAAATCGCCAGACGCCCTGCTCGCTCACGCGGATTTCCTTCATTTTGGCGTGATCGGCGCCGGACAGTGTGTCTACATATGGTCGCCCTAACTGGGGCCCGTATTGCTCAAGCAAGAGAACCACCGCATCAAGCTTGTCACGCACCTCATCTGGCAGTGCTTCACGCTCTTCGGCGAAGTCCGGATGTTCAAGCACGGCCCACGTCATGACAGAAATATACCTTGTAACTGATATCGGCTCAAGAACATATTTGTTGGTAAGCGCTGAAAGTGATTCAAGCTCATGGCAAATAACAGCACGTCGCCGTCAGGTGCCCGAGGCGGCGGGCGGGCGGATTTGTCGTCCATGCAAGGGGAAGCGCGCTCCTGCAGCGACCGCGGGACCTAGGCGGAACTTCACGGGGAAGGGAAGCAAGGATTCCGCAGGAAAACCGTTGTTTTTCAGGGGTTTTCCGGCCCGGCGGGCGTCGCTCAGCCTGGCATCCTCATGGGAACATCCTGGTCGTGCCCGACCCCGAGCAGCTCGAAGGCCCGCTCCTGGACCGGGGTCGGCCTGGCGGCCACCGACAGCAGGCTGTCGCCGCGGCCCGGCAGGCGCACGCGGTTCAGCACCACGCCCGAGAGATCCGCGAGAAGCGTCCGGAAGCTGTGGACCGGAAGCCCGTCGGGGGTCCTCTTGTCCGACGCCTTCGCCTTCGCGCGCTCCGAGACCCTTGCCGGTTCCACCGGCGAGCTCCGCCGCGCCCTTGCGCCCTCGCGGTCGTCGTCCTCGAACAGCATCGGCGCCAGGCGCCGGCGCATGTGCCACTCCACGTGCAGCGCCAGCATGCACAGGAACACGTGCGCCCGGACGCGGTCCGCCGAATACACGTGGACCGGGCGGATGCGGAGGTCGCCCTTCGCGTTCCGGAACGCGCGCTCCACGCCGGCGAGGGACTTGCATGCCTCCACCGCCGCCTCCGGCCCGATGGCCCCGGCGTCCAGGCTGGTGCGGACCACGCATATCCCGTCGAGCCGCGCCTCCGCCTCGATCCTGTCCGGGCTCCGCGCCCAGTCCATCCCGTCGTCGCGCACGGCGACGTCGAAGTGCTTCTCCACCCGGCGCCGGTTCGCCTTCCGCCCCAGGGCCTTCACGGTCCGGTCGCGGTTCGCCGGGCCCGGCCTGCCGCGCGCGGCGGCGGCGGCGATGCCGGCGAGCGTCTCCTCCGTCGCCTGCAGAAGGTCCTCGCGCTTCCGGGCCCGCTCCTCCCGCAGCCGCGGGTTCAGGCAGACCATCAGCCGCTCGCCGGGGAAGTCCGGCCCGGTGATCTCCGCCACCGCGTCGGGCACCAGCGCCTCGGGCACCAGCGGGGCCGGCTCGCCGTCCGCGCCCTCCTTCAGCAGCCTGCGGATGTCGCTCGTCTTCAAGGCCGATATCCAGTCCAGCCCCGCGGGCTCCAGGTCCTCGCGGATGCGCGCCGTCGCGGGCATGCCCCTGTCGCCCGCGAGCGCCACGCGGTCGATGCCGAAGCGGGTGCGGATCTTCTCCGCCTGGCCCGCCACAGTGGACGGGTCGGACGCGTTCCCGGCGAAGACCTCCACCGCCACCGGGCAGCCGTCCGCCGCGCAGAGCAGGCCGCAGGCGATCTGCATCTTTCCCCTCTTCCCGTCGCGGCTGTGGCCGAAGGCCGCCAGCGGGCAGCACCGTCCCTCCAGATGCGAGCTGGAAACGTCGTGCAGGATCAGCGTGTTCCCGCCCTTCAGGTGCCGGTTGGCCAGGCTCCGCTCGATCCGCGGCTGGCGCTTCAGCAGCCAGTCGAGCATGTCGAGCATCTCGTTGCCGGAGACGGGGCCGAGCTTGAGCAGGGTTCCGAGGCTGCTGGTCGCGGTCTCCGGGTCCAGCGCCCGGGCGGTCGCCAGCTTCGAGGCCGGGTCGAGGATCCGCGCGGCGACGGCGGCGAGCGCGAGGTCCCGGCTCCGCTCCTTCCTGCGCCCGAGGATGCGCCCGAAGCCGAGCCGCTTCATCGTCCCCGGCACCGCCGCCGCGTGGCCGTGCAGCAGGGAGCGCTCGACCTGCAGCAGCTCGCGGACGTCGCTGACGGCGACGGCGCCCTTCAGCACGGCCCGGAACCCCTCGACGGCCTCGGGCGGGAGCCTCGCCGGGTTGGCGACGGTCCGCTTGCGGATGCGCTTCCCCTCCCGCCACGCCTCGCGGAGGAGGACCGCGGGCCTTCCGTGCCTGCCGGAGATGCGTTCGATGTCGGGAGCCATGGCGGACCGCCTCATGGGAACGTGACTTGCCGACATTCTGCCGGCTTCCGCTATGATGTCAAGGGGAAATTCGAAAAGAAACGCTTTCATGCAGCGCCGTTTCCGGAACCGCCCGCCGGGAGCGCCGGCAGCCGCCCCTGCGCGTCTCATGGGAACACGAGTCCCGCTTCCGGCCCCTTGGATCGCCGAATTTCCGTTTGATGTCAAGGGGTTATGCGCGAAAACCCCGTTTGAAGTTCCGATACAGTTCCAAACTACGCCGAGCGCCATCGATACGGGGAGCGGGTCTCGACCGCGTTCGTCGAATCCACGGTCAACACGGTCGTGGGAAAGTGCTTCTCGAAGAAGCAACAGATGCGCTGGTCGAAGTCGGGGGCGCATCTCCTGCTTCAGATCAGGACCCGCGTGCTCGACGGCACGCTCAGGACCAAGTTCCAGTCTTGGCATCCCGGGCTATTCAACGCGGCAAACACGGATCGGGAGATTGAACCGGTGGCGGCCTGACCCCACGGATTTTGGTGGTTCCCATGAACCTACTGTGTACCGCTCCCTTCCAGAAATCCGCAGGGATGGGCTGCGAGCGCCATACCAACCAGGCGCTCAATGCCCCTACCGCTGGCATAAGCAGTCATTGCCGGGCTGTCACGTCGACGTGGTCGATCCAGCCCTTCTCGGTCAGCACATCGGCGGCCAGTCTGATCTGGCGAGGCGAGAAGCGTTTTTTGCGATCGTTCCATGCATAGGTCGACGCGACGAGGTCGTCCTGCGAATTGGGCTTGTCGTGTTCCAGGACCCAATGCACCGTCGAGAGCAGCTCAAGACCGAAGGCCGATTCGAAGCCCTCGACGAGATCGGTTACCCTCTCGAAACGCTCCCGAACCCTGGGGGAGCGGCGCAGGACCTTGGCAGCATCCTCGACAGCGCCGGGCACGAGCTCCAGCAGCTTGTCCGGCCTGTCGCCACCGTCGGCGTAGCCTGATATGTAGTGTCCCTCGACCTCTGACAGGACGTGCCTAAGGTTTTCCGCGTAAGGACCGTAGGGCGCCTTGGCGAACCTCAACTTCAGCGGCTGGCCGGCGACCTGCATGAAGTACATCAGCTTGTGGACTTCCAGAAGAGTGACGAAGGGGTCGAGCAGGCCCCTCAGATACCGATCCATCAGCCCGACCAACGTCGCCCTGCCCGGGGTCATTTTCGGCACTTGGCGGCTGCGCACCATTCGATCCGGCTCCGGCGCACCCTTGGGCTCGAAGACAACGACATCCAGGTTGTTGCATCCGCGCAGCGCCTCCCCGATGAGTGGACGCACGTCGTTCCATTCGAGGCCACCCAGGCCGCTGCCCAGCGGCGGCACGGCGATCGAGCGGATCTCGCGCTCGCGAACTGCCGCCACAAGGTCCTGCAGTCCATCCTGAACATCCTCGATCCGGCTGTTGCCGCGCCAGTGTCGCTTGGTCGGGAAGTTGATGATGTAGCGGGGATTCGTGAGCTGGCGCGTCTCGAACACGAACATGCGGCCGGGCCGCACCTCGCCCCGCGCGCAGGCCTCGGCGTAAGCACGGAAGTTCTCAGGGAACGCCTTCTTGAATTGAAGCGCGATGCCGCGTCCCATAATGCCGACGCAGTTGACCGTGTTGACCAAGGCCTCGACGTCCTCAGCAAGGATGTCGCCGGTCTTGAAGCGAATCATCGGTGCCGTCTCCCTGTCATCAATAATACCATTTCGGTTGAATCGTGACAGCAGGACGATGATCAGCCGTCCGAATTGCATCCGCGGCTCTGTCCCGAGTCTCGACGTTCCGCACACCGACGTGGCGGATCAGAGTCCACGGGAACGATTTCTCGACGAGGAACTCTGCCTGCTTGCCTTCCTTGCAGCCGCGCCAATCCGCTGCGTGAACGGCGTCCCATTCAATCTCATTCAGCTGCGCCAGATCGCACCTGTCCCCGAAATAGCCGGAACCGGCATTGGACAGGGTGAAGGCCCATCGCCGATCGTTCTGGTCTGCCCATTCCACCGTCTCGCGGAGGTCGGCCTCAAAATGCACGATGGGGTTCTGACCACCGCGGTAATCGAGATCGGGATGATTGGCCATGTGGATCATGTAGAGCATGACGGAGCGCGCACAGAAATAGAAGGGCACGCAGTCGCCTACCTTGAGGCCAGGCCTGCACTTGATCGGAATGGTCAGCCGCCGCTGCTTGATCTTGCTCATTCCGATGACCGTTCCTGGGCGTGCGCGACTCTGCATCGTCGCATCGGACCAGAGGCAACCGTCCGCGATGATCGAGCTCAGTCTGTCCACATGGACGATGTGGTAGATTTTCGGCTTGGCAGGCGGTGCCATGTTCAGCCCGCCATCTCGGTCTGCCGGCCGTCCTCCAGCACCACGCCATTTCGGTGCGGCACGGTCATCGGCGGGACCACGTCACGGTTCTTGCCGCGAACATGGATATATCGCGGCATGTCTTCGGCGATGCCCCGGATCCAGTTCGCGATGCATTTGAATTCGCTCTTGCTCAACAGGTGATTGCCCTTTGCTTCGTGCCGTCGATCTTTTGGACGAGGACTGCGCGGTGGGCAATACCCCAACAAGGAAGCAAGCAAGGGGCTCGCCCTCCGTGCTGGTCGAGCGTTGTCTTCGATTTGCTGTGCCGGGAGAGCTCACTGATGGGCGACCCGGTCCGGATTGGGGTGAATGCCGAGAGTGGTCGCTGCACCGCCTGTTGCGGCCGCTGAAAGCGTTTGGCCAAAATAAGGGCTCGTTGCGAAACAGGCATAAACGGACCGAAGCTGCATACAGGACCTCTCGGCTCCGAGAGGCTTTCGTCCAGTTTCGTTCGCGTTCCTGTCGGGAGACACCGGACAATGGACGTCAGGAACCCTTCAAGTAAGTCGTGCCGTGCGCCACGGACCAGCCGCTCCATGATCTTGTCCGCCTTTACCTCCGGGTCTAGGGACATGGACGGAATTGGCGAGGCACCATGCATGTCCGGATGCAACCTGTTCCTCCACGGTCGGACACGAACCCCGGCAGCTTTCGAGGATCCACGTGCGCAAGGCGGAACGGTCACGTCCAGTTGCTGGCCCAAATATTGCACGCCTTCGCGGCAGGGATCGTCTCCACGGGAAGGGAAACGCCCATGGGTCCGGAAAAACCGGAGCTGGAAGGCAACCCGGATCCGGCTGTCGAGATTGAAGCCCTCAACGAACCCTGCGTCGTCGAAATCGAGGCTCCAGAATTCCATAAAGGATCGATCAGGCATGCGCGTCTCCCCAAGGCAAGAATGCCGGATCACAGATCAGCGGCAGGCCAGCGTCAACGCCTCGTTTGTACGCGTTCTGTTCTGCAAGATGTCCAAATATGCAGCTCTTATGAGCTTTCTCTGCAAGCCCTGAATCTGGCCTCACATTTCCTGAAGCATTCGCATCTCCCGATTTAGTGGAGCGGTTGATGAGACTGGCCCGTCTCGCCGACGTTTGGCCAGGAAACCCGGCGTAGGGTCGTCCGCTTGCGGACAAGGAGCTTTTCAAAGAGCTTCTCAGCGGTCATCAGGAGCAAGCGAAGGCAATCCGGGTGGAACGTCATTTCGGCAGCAAGCTCAACGGCGTGCTCAACTCTTATCCGGTTCGGTTGACCAGCCCGTGCCGGTCGCGTGACCCTAATTCCACATCCTGTGGTTGCGACGTTCCGGGGGACGGGATCCTTCTTCGAGGCGGTGCCATCTTGATGGCAAACCCTGCTGCATATCGATCACACGTCCACCCGGTTCCTCCGCGGCCCCGTCGAGCCGCCTCGGATTCAAAGCTCCTTTTTTCTCAGCCTGTGTCCCTGTCTCCGAAAGATGACGTTACGACACCGTCGCCTTGACGAACACTGCACCTGTCGGCACCAAGCCGATCAGGACATATCTCCACAGCGCGATCAGCAGCTTGCGCGCCACGGCAACGATTGCCCGCTTGCGCAAGAGCTTGTTACGCCGGCGCGCACAGTAATTATGGTACCATTTCGAGATCTCGCTGTCGGGCTGCCACCGCAGCCAACGCCACGCCAACTGCACCAGATGCTTGCGTACCATCGAATTGCCGGCCTTGCTGATGCCCTGGTCATTCTCGACATCACCGCTCGCCCACGGGACCGGCACGAGACCCGCCCAGGCGGCGAGCTCCCGCCGGTTCCTGAAGTCCCGGTAGAACACCTCGTTCTGCAGAAGCAGAGCATCGTTCGCTCCGATCCCCTTCAATTTCACCAGCAACGCAGAACCGCCCGGCAAATCCGGCCCGGAAGCGGCAGCCGAACCAACACGCTCATCCTCTGTGCCAGGCTGATCTCTCTCCTCATGAGACGGATCCTGTGATGGCACCACTACTGCCGCCTCCGCGATCAGCGCGGCCTTCTTCTCCTCGACATCCGCCAGTTGCTCCATGACCTTGACGAGCCTTTCGTGCGTCGACTCGACCTCATCCCGTAGACCCGGAGGTAAAGGCGTGCCGAAAGCCGTGCGCACCCCGGCCAGCTCGGCCGCAAATTTCGGGCTTCTCGGATCCAGCTCCCGGATCCCGTGCAGTTTAAGCAAACCATGAATCGTGTTGCCCAGACTGGTGCGCTCCTTCACAAGACGCTCCCGGTGCCGAAGCAGGCGCTTGGCATCCTCCTCCTCAACCGTCGGGATCCGCACGACCGATAGCGCTTCGGCCTCGCCCTGATCCCATGCCCTCAGGGCCCGCACCATCCGCCTGGCATCAATCTTGTCCGTCTTTGCTTTCTTCTTTTTGCGAACCACCTCGAGGCTCGCCGGATCACACATGACAACATCGATTTGCGGCGCATGCTCAGCCAACCAGCGGGCCAGCCAGAAGCCTTCGTATCCGGCCTCGCAAGTCAGCAGCACCCGAGACAAATCACCGGCACGGGCACAAGACCTCCCGATCTTTGCAACAAGACCCTTCGTGTCGGCCGGATCCAGTTTGTGCAGGCCAACCCTGCCGGGGTCCTCCGGATCACCGATCCCAACAACCCAGGATTTCCCGCTGACTTCCACCGCCACATACAGCGTGCTAACTTCACCCTTGGAGGGAGCCACGTCGTTCAAGTCTTTCGACATCATCGATCTCCTTTCATTCGGCAAGGGGTTGCCGGTGAACGACCCCTTGCCACCATATCTTGATGCCTGATCTATTGCCTCCAGCCGAATCAGCCCGCAAGCGCTAATCCAGGCAGGCTCATGGTATCTTCGGGCCGTTTAGGCCTCAATGCCGTCACGCACTGGAACGCCGTCTACATGCAGGAAGCGCTTGCACGGCTGGGCGAGCAGGGCCTCGACGTCGACCCAAAGGACGTCGCCCGATTGTCTCCCGTTCTCTGGCAGCATGTAAACTTCCTGGGCCGTTACGAAATCATCCTGCCGGAAAGCGTGACGTTGGGAAGGCTGAGACCTCTCAAGACCCCTGCTTCCGCGTGGGAATTTTGAAAAAAAAATCAGCCCTTGTGACGGTCTGCCGTTCCGCTCAGCCCTGAAACCCAGTTCCTGCTGTTCCTCACCACCGACCGGCTGCAGCAGGCCATCGCAATCAACGTCGTCATCACCTGACGCATCATGGTCATGACTCTGCTCGGGCGCCAGGTGCCCGGCTGCGAGCCGCAGCTGATGTTCGCCGACGGCGAACCGGGCTTCCTGCGCGACTGCGCGGAGAAATACGGCCTGACGGCCCCGAAGCGGCTCGGCGCCGTGATGCGCCTGGTCGCGCGTCTCGGCGTATATCGGGACAGGAAGGGCGTTCGGACCCGGGAAGCCAGATCATGTGGCACGGCCAGACGCAGCTGATGAGCGCCGCGCTGGGCCACGAAATCGGCCATGAATCCGGGTTCCGGGCCGGCCGGAGGCACGCGCTGCGGTCCCACGAATGACACGTTGCCTTGCAGACTTGTGTATACTCGGTAGCGCTAGATTCCAAGTTCTGCTAATCTGGGTTTCATGCAATTTCCTTGACAAACAGTTGTTCCGGCATGGCATCCCGGACTTGATGGCGGCAATCCCGATATGCGCATTTCTCAAAGCGAAAGACCAAAGGAATCGGTTCTTCTGAGGCTTCGCGCATCAGGATCCGCATACTAGGGATGGCATTCTTCCCAATGTCGATCCCAGGGGCGCGGTCGCCAAGCAGGTTCAAGATAAGCTGACGGATCACCTTTTCCGTGTAGTTTCCAATTCGTGTTTTGTCGTTCTCCCATCGGGAAACCACGGTCTTTTCGCTGAGTCCGATTGCTTCCGCAAACGCGGTTCCCGTGTAGCCCAAAACATGGCGCAGGAAGCGAAGTTCCGCGCCAACGAGTTTGATTGGATCAAGGACGCGGGCCACCGCAGCGGTCGCCAGCAGCATGTCAAGGGCGGGAAATTCGACGCTGCCGTCATCGTGCTCGATGACGGTATCGATCAAGGTCAAGGGGATTCCCAGCTCGATCGTCGCGTCATGTTTTCGTTTTAGATGCATCTCCATTGCGCCAAGGCCGATCGGGGGGTCCCGGAGCCCTGTCCTCCATTTCATTTTCATTGGTTGTCGCTCCGTCCCCGCTTGTATCCAGCCTAAGCACTTTCGGAAGGGAACGCCGTGATGACGGTGACACGGCCTTGATCCGTTTCCTCCAGATTGACGACGACCTCAAGCAAGCGGCCGTCCGGATCTCGGCCGGTAATCCGGTGCTTCTCAAGCCCGGAGCGAATGTCGGTTTCCACGCGAACGGGCTTTCCGTGCCGCAGAACATACCGAATCGCAGGCAATTCGATGCGGCGTTCTGCCATTCGTTCTTTCGCATGTTCCGTGATATGGACGCTGAAATCTGGCTTGTTCCTGACAAATTCTAAAAATCTCTTGTTGCGATTAGTAGGAAGTTTCCTTGCCATTCTGTTTTCTCCGGCGGTTCTTTAGCTTTTTCCACATAGTTCTTCTCCCAAAGTTAAGTTTCAATGGCCCTAGATTTCACGGAGCGGCCAAGCGCGAATCATCACCTTGCCTCTCACACTCAACATAGTCAAAAGTTGATCCAGAGTCAATTCGCGCATTGACACGGAGTGTAGCCGAATTTGTTGACAGCGACATTTTCCGCCCGCGCTTTCCGGAGGAAGCGCGTCGGACAAGGACCGGATGAACCGGCCAGAGACGCGCTGCCAAGGGCAATGGGTAGAAGCGCGAATCATGACACGGGACGACGAAAAACACGAGCATCGCCATCCGGAAATGGCCGGTGTTGCACTTCGGAGTAGTTAAGTTTCAATGGCCCTAGATTTCACGGAGCGGCCAAGCGCGAATCATCACCTTGCCTCTTCAACATAGTCAAAAGTTGATCCAGAGTCAATTCGCCATTGACACGGAGTGTAGCCGAATTTGTTGACAGATTTTCCGCCCGCGCTTTCCGGAGGAAGCGCGTCGGAGGACCGGATGAACCGGCCAGAGACGCGCTGCCAAGGGCAATGGGTAGAAGCGCGAATCATGACACTTGCATCGCCATCCGGAAATGGCCGGTGTTGCACTTCGGAGTGGAAGTGGGGCCACTCGAACCCAAGGTGAACAAATGGGTGCTTGACCTGCCCGTCAAGGAAGGAACTTTTCCCCGCGCTCCGAGGAGGTCGGCAAAACCACAGGAAACTCGTCCGGGCTCTCGAGCCGGGGTCGAGCGCTTCGTCAATGGAGCGGCCCCGGGCGGCCGCAGCGGAGCCGGCAGGCCCTGGCGCGGGCCTTCGTCGCCAAGGCGATTTGGGATCTTCCGACGACCCGCGACCTGATCGACAGGCTCATGGTCACGCGACGCTGCGCAGGCTCTGCGGCTGGCCGCGCGTCGGCGCGATCCCGAGCGAGGCGACCTTCTCGCGCGCCTTCGCCGAGTTCTCCGAGGCCCGAGGTGAAGGATGCCCTGTGATCGGCCACGTCTCGCGGGACTCGACGGCGATCGAGGGGCGGGAGAAGCCGGCGCCGAAGCCGGCGGCCGCGAAGAAGCCGAAGCGCAGTCGCGGGCGTCCCCGCAAGGGCGAGGAGGCGGAGAGGGAGCCCGGCCGCCTCGAGCGCCAGTCGGGCGGCATTCCCGGAGATGCTGTGCCGCGCGGCTGCGACACGGCGCGAAGAGGAACGCCAAAGGCTTTGACGAGCTGGAGAGGCTACAAGCTGCACCTCGACACGGCCGACTGCGGCGTGCCGGTGAGCGCCATCCTGACCTCGGCATCGGTCCACGACAGCGGCGGCGATCCCCCTCGCGACGATGACCGCCGGACGCGTGACCAACCTCTACGACCTCATGGACGCGGCCTATGACGCGACAGAGATCCGCGAGACGAGCGAACGCCTGCCACGTCCCGATCATCGACGTCAACCCGCGCCGCGACAGGGATGGAGGACCTGAAGCGCGAGGCCCGGGCGCTGCGCGCGTGCGGCCTCGCCATGCCCGAGAGCGTCCGCTACCGGATCCGTTCGGGGGTCGAGCGGAGCAACGCCCGGCTGAAGGACGAGTTCGGGGCCCGCCACGTGCGCGTCCGGGGACACGCGAAGGTTCTTTGCCACCTGATGTTCGGGGTTCTGGCGCTGACGGTCGACCAGTTCATGCGCCTCGCCGCCCCTTCCTGACGCTCTCCCCGTCCTTCGGGACGGCACTCCCCTGCGAACCGCCGCCGCGGGGCCGGCGAGCGGCGAAGCATGGGCGCCGCGGCATGTTCGCTCTTTGTTCCGAACCGTTCGGCGGCAGTGGCGAAAGTCCGTGGATTCGGGCAGCTTGATTCGCGATTCCGGCCGCGCCGGGAAACCGGCCCCGTTCATCGGGCGCTCAACCCAATGGTTTTGCAAGAGGCTCAAATGGGTGCTTGACCTGCCCGTGTGCGGGTTCAAGGAAGCTTTCCTCTGCATGGGAGGATGCAATGGAAAATTCCACACCGTCTGTCACTGCGGCCTGGAGCCTGTCATTTGACGATCTGCTGTTTGTTCGCAGCCTACCCACCGCTTCCCGACTGGGGTGTGCCGTACAGTTGCCGCACTTTCGGCTCCACGCCCGATTCTTCGATGACTGGGCCGAAATCGGGTCCGAAGTCCTGCGCCATGTCGCTGAACAGACGGAAGCGGACGCCAGGCACGCCAAGGCCTGCGGGCTTGGCAGCAGAACGGCGCGCCGGCATCGCGCGATGATTGTGGATCGCGAGGGGTTCGCGCGGCTGTCGGAGCAAAATCGTAGCGATCTGCTGGTCAGGGTAATGGCCAGATTCGTGTTGAAATACACGCTAACGACCGGGTTTCAGTCCCCTCGTGGCGTCATCGCATGATTTGTACGCTGGATTACCCTAAGGAAGAACAGATCGGGCACATCCGGGATCAACGGAGCGACTGCGCGATCCTGCAAGCCGTTGCCCTGCCTATGTTCAACTGCCTTGCGGCCTGTCCGGGCGTCATTGGTCTTACGGACACCCAAACATCGCAACACACGGAGACACCCAAATTGCCCAGACGCATTCTCTTGACGGAACGGCAGCGTGCCCGCGCTTATCGATCTGCCGACCGACGAGGCATCCCTGCTGCAGCGCTACACCCTGGCGGATGACGATATCGAACACATCCGGGAGCGAAGGCGCCCCGAGAACCAGTTCGGTTCCGCGCTTCAACTCTGCGCCTTTCGTTGTCCGGGGCGCCTGCTGAAACCGGGCGAGGTGATCCCGGAGGAAGTGTCGCGTTTCATCGCGGCCCAACTGGGCCTGACGCCGGATGACCTGTTGCCGCATGCGGTTCGCGAAGAAACCCGCCGCGAGCATCTTGGTGCCTTGCGCGGGATCTGCGGCTACGGGATGTTCACAGGCAAGCGGGCCCGCCAGATGAAGTCCTGGCTCACGGAGCAGGCCGAAGCGGCAGGATCCGACGAAGAACTGGTGCGCAGCTTCGTGGAGGAGTGCCGACGCAGGCAGATCATCCTGCCCGGCATGTCGGTCATCGAGAGGCTCTGCGCCGATGCCCTGGTCGCGGCGGAGCGACGGATCGATGCCCGGATTGCATCACGAATCGACAGCAGGATGCGCACGCGTCTCGACAACCTGCTGAGTGAAGACACCGACGGGCATGTGAGCCGGTTCATATGGCTGCGCCAGTTCGAGGTCGGGAACAACTCGGCCGACATCAACCGCCTTCTCGACCGGCTCGAATTCCCGCAGGAGACAGATCTGCCGGTGACTGTTCTCGATGGCATTCCACCCCACAGGATCACGCGTCTGCGCCGTCAGGGCGAGCGGTAATTTACCGACGGGCTCCTCGATATCTCCGGTGACCGCCGCCTGGCCATCCTGGCGGTCTGTGCCGTCGAGTGGGGCGCCGCCATTGCGGACACCATCGTGGAGACCCATGACCGGATCGTCGGCACGATTTTCCGGGAGGCAAGGAAGCTTGCCGACCTTCGTGTCGAAGAGGCGCATGCCGACATCCAGGACACCCTCGGTTCGTTTCGGAATCTCGCTGATGCCCTGATGGAAGCGAAAAGCAATGAGTCTTCACTCGAGGACGCAGTCGAAGCTTCCTGCGGATGGGGCGTTCCGGAGACGCTCGCTGTCAAGGCCGGGCAGCTGACCGAAACCGTCAAGGCCGATCCCCTGGATCATGTCGCGAAAGGCTGGCACCGGTTCCGGTTGCATGCGCCGCGCATGCTGAACGCGCTGGAGATATCCGGCGCTTCAGTAACCGCACCGCTGCTCGATGCCTCCGCAGTGATCCGGGATGGGCTGGACATCGTTGCCGACGAGGTCGCGTTCCTGCGGCCGCGGTCAAGCCGGCGCAGGCAAATGCGGAACGAAAATGGCGACAAGGAACGTCTCTGGATCGTCGCGGTCATGTTCCATCTGCGCGATGCGTTCCGGTCCGGGGATATCTGGCTGAACCATTCCCGGCGCCAGTCCGACATGAAGCGGGCGCTCGTCCCGATCGAGGCGGCAAGGGCCATGCCGCAGTTCGTGGTTCCGTTTGAACCGGAGATATGGATTGCCGATCGCCGGCAGCGCATGGATGACGGGCTGGACAGGCTCGCGAAAGCGGTCAGGGACGGAACCCTCCCGAACGGCATCATCGAGAATGGAGAGCTGCGGGTCGAGCGGCTCAAGTCGGACATGCCGGACGAAGCCGGAGAACTCGTGCTGGATCTCTGCAAACGGCTGCCCGAGATCCGGATCACGGATCTTCTGCTGGGCGTCGACAAGGCCACGGGATTCACGGACGCCTTCACGCACCTGCGCACCGGGGCACCATGCAACGACATCATCGGCCTGCTGAACGTGATCCTTGCGGAGGGTCTCGATCTCGGCCTGAGCAAGATGGCCGCAGCGTCCAGCACCCACGACTTCTTCCAGCTCTCGCGCCTGTCTCGCTGGCATGTTGAAAGCGATGCAATCAACCAGGCCCTGGCAATGGTGATCGAGGCGCATGCCAGACTGCCCATGGCACAGTTCCGGGGACAGGGACTGACCGCGTCAAGCGACGGGCAGTTCTTCCCGACCACACGCCAGGGCGAGGCCATGAACCTCATCAACGCCAGATACCAATCTGAACCCGGGCTGAAATCCTGCACCCATGTCTCCGATCAATTCGGTCCTTTCGCCTCGCAACTCATCCCGTCCACGGTGAACGAGGCCCCATGCTTGCTGGACGGGCTGGTCATGACCAGGGCCGGTCGACGGATCCGGGAGCAATATGCCGATGCCGGCGGCTTCACGGATCTCGTCTTCGCCGCCGCGGCGCTTCTCGCCTGCCGTTTCATTCCTCGCATTCGCGATCTGCCGTCCAAGCGTCTTCATGTCTTCGACCCGAAAGGTGTCCCAACCGAATTGAGGGGGCTGATCGGTGACAGGATCAGGGAGAACACGATTGCCGCCAACTGGCCCGATGTCCTGCGCAGCGCGGCCACGATGGCGTCCGGGACGATGCCGCCGAGCGAGCTCCTGCGGAAACTCTCGTCATTCCCGCGTCAGCATGACCTGGCCGTCGCGTTCCGGGAAATCGGACGGGTCGAACGGACACTGTTCATGATCGATTGGGTGCTCGATATCGACATGCAGAGACGCGCCAGTCCCGGCCTGAACAAGGGTGGGGCGCACCATGCGCTGAAGAGCGCGCTGCGGATCGGACGCCAGGGAGAGATCCGTGACCGGACATCCGAGGCCCGGCACTTCCGGATCGCGGGGCTCAACCTTCTCGCAGCGATCATAATCTACTGGAACACCGAGCAACTCGGACGCGCGGCGCAGGAACGCGAACTGGCTGGC
The DNA here is from genome assembly GCA_963662815.2 of uncultured Amylibacter sp. Classification (GTDB taxonomy): domain Bacteria; phylum Pseudomonadota; class Alphaproteobacteria; order Rhodobacterales; family Rhodobacteraceae; genus JAPPHA01. Next base: position 25,755 of record CAXXWA010000005.1, on the reverse strand, counting down.
CTTGTCACGCCATTGGATCTGCTCAGACACATCTCACCGCTCGGGTGGGCTCGCATCCTGCTCACGGGCGAATACCTGTGGCGAACAATGGCGGCTTCACGTGCTTGACGTACGATCCTGCCCCCTACCGGAATCGACCCGTGCAGGATCGGGCTGAGGCGGTTCTGCGACCGCAGGGACTGGGCCTCCAGCATGTCGAACCAGCTTCGATCCTGTCCGGTTGCGGCCGGATCGTCCTTCAGCAGCTCGAACGCGCTGCTCTGTCCCCGATCCAGCGGCGCGCGGATGTCGGCGACCTTCTGCGCGTCCGACAGGCCGTCGGCTTCGGTCACGTCGCGAATGTCGCGGATCAGGCCGAAGACAGACGTGTCGAGGTCGTCGAAGACGGCCTTGAGATGTTCCTGCTGCTTCTTTCGGCTTTGCAGCAAGTGTTCGTTGTGCCCGCGCGTCACCGTCGCCTGAAATGCCGCCATGACGCTCAGCCACAGATCGATCAGGTTGTCCTGGCTGCGATGGAACTGATGGGCGACGAAGGCGGCGGCGTGAATGTGGCGGTCGTTGTCCTCGCGCCTCTGGATCCGGAACATTTCGGACCTGAGCACGCTGCCCGCATGGCAGCGGATGCCGGCGACACCAGGCTCAAGCGCTGCGAGGACGCCGCGAAGCCGGTCATGCAGCCCGGCCAGCGTCTCGAAATCGGCGATGGCCTCCTCGATCTTCGTCGGCCTTGCCGACTGCGAGAGCCGCTTGAGCAGGGTCAGTCGGCAAAGGTTCCGGTCCTCTGCCGTCGTGAAGAGGCCATCCAGCAGCTCGCGGGCGTCATTGGCGAGCCGCGCATCCATGAGCGCGATCGGTTCCGCCTTTCGGACATGCAGTCCGGAACGGATCTGTTCGAGAATCACGCCCGACCCGGGAACCTGCACCCGGCGCTGGACGAGAAAGTCAACGCAGCGGTCGAATGTCAGGCGCGGCTTCAGATGCGCGCGCGCCATCGTCGCAATCTCCACCGCCATGGCCCTTTCCGACTTGGAATCGAAGGGGGAGAAACCGTACAGGTCGAGGATGCGTCTCTGATGCCTCTGTCGGGTCCGATCCGGGTACGCGAGCGGAAACCCGACCTCCAGGCCAAGCTGCGTGGCAACATAGGCCAAGTCCCGGTCCCTGAAGTCAGCCGACGCGAAGTACCGCCGCGTCGCGCGGAAGTGCCCGCAGCTCAACGCAAAGCCGATCTGGCGGTGCGGGTCGCGCATGCCGCGAGCTGCATCAAGCAACGCCCTGGAGGGTTCGAGGAACTTCTTCCGTTCCCGAAAGTCGAACAGCGGCGGCTTGTCGAACGACTCCTGTTCGCTGGCGGAGAGGATGCGCATGCGCGGCATGATCACTGCATTTCCTGAATGGCCGGAAACGGACGGTTTCGGACAGGCCCCGAAAGGCCGTCCGCAAGCCGGCTTGAAGCGCTGCAGGACACGGGCACGGTTTCGGACAGCCATTTTGTGACAGGGCGGCACATGTCCGGAACCTTCGCCTGCGCCCGCGTTTCGACCGTCGGCCAGGAGCCCGGAAACCGGATCATGGAGATCGAGGCGGCAGGCTTCAGCGTCGAGCCGCACCGGATCGTCTCGGAGACCGTGTCCGGATCAACGGCGGTCGCGCAACGCAAGGGCTTTTCCCGCCAGCTCGACAGGATGGAGAAGGGCGATGTTCTCGTCGTCACCAAGCTCGACCGGCTGGGGCGCGACGCCATCGATGTCAGCGGTACCGTCGCGGACCTGGAGGAAATGGGCATGCGCGTCCACTGCCTTGCCTTGGGAGGCGTGGACCTGACCAGTTCCGCCGGAAAGATGACCATGAACGTCATCAACGCCGTCGCCCGGTTCGAGCGCGATCTTCTCGTGGAACGCACCCGGTCCGGCCTCGCAAGAGCCAAGGCGGCTGGCAAGTCTCTGGGCCGGCCCTCGGCCCTGTCCGCCGATCAGCAGGATCTGGTGAAGAAGAAGATCCGGAACGGCGAGACGATCTCTTCGATCGCTCGACAGTTCGGGACAAGCAGACAGACCATTTTGCGCGTCAGGGATCGGCTCTGAGGAATGTCGCTTCACGTACCTTTGTTGGGATAGACCCGAAGGTGGCCACCTGGTCGGCCTTGACGCTGTGCACGGCGGTGCGGGTCATGGCGTCGTGGAGCGGCTGGAAGCGGTCCTGACGATGGAACAGGATGTCCGTGGCGTACTCCGCCTGCATGATGCTCCAGTGATGCCCGGACGGGAAATGCCGCACGGCCGGACAGAAGCGTCGGGCCCATTCATCGAGGCGGCGATGCAGGACCCGGACATCGAAGTCCCTGGCGAGGGCCTGGGCCTGCTCGAAGTCGTCGATCGCAAGAAAGGCGTTGTCGGCGAGCTGACAGCCGATCCCGGCATCGTGCAGACGTCGCGCCAGCCAGTTGTGCCCGTTGAAGTAGACCTGGAGGCGGAACGGCGCCCAGGTCGGCACGCGCACTTAGCACAGCCCGAAGCGCTCATCTATGAAGTGGAAGCAGTAGTGCAGGCACTTTCCCGAAGTCGGGCGCAGCGTCGTGGTGCCGGACTTCGGATCCCGCCAGTGGCGGAACGACGTGCAGCTCTCCATCGCCGAAAAGATGTGCACGAGGCCCGGCGCGTCACTGCGCTCCTCGAGGACCCTCTTGACCCGATCCTCCTTGCGAAAGGCCTTGAGCCTGCGGATGAACTCGATCTGGACACCGGCCTCTGCAGCAACCTTCATGGCGTTGTCACGGGTCTCCTCGCGCATCGGCTCGGCCCAGCGCAGGTAGTCCGCCAACCGAACCTGATGGATGCGCAGCCAGCTCTCCATCGCCCGGGCATGGCCGATGTCCGGCAGCAAGCCTGACAGAACAACCCGGTCAATACACGAAACCATCCCGGCGGCATCAGCCTGGTGACGCTCGACGAATGGGCATGCCATGATCCAACTCCCTCGCAAGGACGCAGGATCCAGCATATCATCTCGGAGAGATTTGGTTCCGGCTATGCCGGGTTAGGGTAATCCAGCGTACAAATCATGCGATGACGCCTGTCAAGGATCGGCTCTGAGGAATGTCGCCTTATGTATTTGTTGGAATGGACCCAACCACCCACGCACACCGCTTCGGCGATGAGCTGGTTGCCGTGAGGGAGTCACCAGGAAGAGGACATTTCTCGCTTGTAATTCTCGATCTGGTGCCAAATCACTCTGGTTGACACGTCGAATTCACGGCCAAGCTCATCGACCTCTTCGTCGGGCACCTCCGAAGAGTTCCATCGACTGTACAGGACCTCGGCCGGTGCCAGAAATTCGGCCGCAAACGCCCTCGAGCGCGCTTGCCGATCACTGTGCAGGGAACCCAGAATCCCCGGACGCGCATCCTTGCCGCCGACAAACTCACCCAGCGCACGAGCCACGAGAAAGCGCCGACCGCTGCTGTGACTTCGGGATACAGTCACACACGCTGGGGTTCCCGCTGCAACAATTCCTTCAATCCGACGGCTGGGCGAAGTCTGTTCCTGGTGAAAGACTGCAAGTGGCCCCTCGGAGTGAAATTCGAACGGTTCCTGGCCCAGCTGGAGCAAGTCGCGTACCAGTTGCGCCAATTCATATCCTTGTTTCCATGGTTCCTTCGTGCGGGAAACTGGAACCTGATCCCTGATTTCATTCCAATCGTTTTCTTTGCCTGCGGAAGCCAGATCTTCCACAGCATCCACAAGCCAATCGCCCAATTGAGGAAGCATGTGTGCATCCGCAGCCGCCAACGCCTCTTCTCGTATGGAAGGCTCGATACGCCCCCAGAACGCCACAATCGCTTCACCGATGTCGTCCTCTACATCGAACGGGTCGACTCCGCACATGGCTGCTGCCCGGCTGAACTCTTGCTCTTCGGGATCCAGATTGTTGATTGCGGCCCACGCTTCAGACAATTGAATGCCTTCTTCGCAGTCATTGAGAAATTTCAGCCGCATGAGCACCTTGTCGATGAGTCGCTGGAATTCCGTCCGAAGTTCCGATGCTTCGACATAGGTGTCCACTTCCTCGACAAACGAAATCGAGGCATGCGCAGGCTCCCAGCGGTTGGCAACCAGGTGGATTCGTTCGGATGACGGTGCAATCGTCAGCTTGGGCAGCAGAAAGCCGTTTCCAGCATACGCCAAATTGTGTCGCTCATCGAATCCGGACCTTTGCTTCTGCATATCTGCCGGTTCGTGCCAAAGGTGCCACCAGTTGTCGACAAGCCAGTTAACTACCACGAAGAGAGGCACAACAATCTGCTTTCTGTAGCGTCGACTCTGACGATCTTGCACAGCAGTCAGCGTCTTGCCGCCAGCCTCAATGGAGAATTTCGCCATCGTCCGGCGCATAAAGGCATCCGTCGAGGGGCCAGCATCAACCCAGTTGAAATTTAAGCTGTGGACTCAATTAACCGGCTTGCGACCCGCCGGAGCAGGAACCGGCTGATGGCCAGGCGCACGGTGGACAGGAAGTTGCGCGCGGTCTTGTCGTACCGCGTTGCAACCCTCCGGAACTCCTTGATCTTCCCGATGAATCTTTCGACCGGACTGCGCTCCCGGCATGCCTCGCGGTCAAGCCCGCGCTGCTCGTTCCGGCTGGACTTCGGCGGAATCACCGCGGTCGCTCCGGCCGCCGAAATCATGTCGAGGATGGCGTTGCTGTCATAAGCCCTGTCGCCGATCACCGTCTCGTCCGGCCCGAGCCCCTCGAGGAGCGCCCCCGCCTGCGTGCAGTCGGCCGCCTGGCCGGGGGTCGGGAGCACGGCCTTCACCAGCGCGTTGCCGTCGATGCCGATGTGGACCTTAGTGGTCCTGCCGCCGCGGCCCGTCCCGACCTCGGGAGGCTCGCCGTCCCGTGGGGCGCCCGCGCCGTGCCTGTGAACGCGGATCGACGAGGAACCCGCCATGCGCAGTCGAAGCTCCCCGCCGCCGCCGTCGCCGTCGTTGTCGTCGCCTTCCGCAAGTTCCTGAAGTTTCGACATGATCTTCTCCCGGAGGCCGTTCCTGCTCCACCGGTTGTAGCGGTTGAAGCAGGTCGTGCAGGGACCGTAGCGCTCCGGCAGGTCGCGCCACGGCGTGCCGGTGCGCAGCACGAAGAAGATGCCGTCCATCACCCGCCTGTCATGCACCCGTCTCGGGCCCTGATGCTTCCGGGAAGCACGGAGCGGAGGATTTTCCACTCCGCATCCGTCATGTCGTGTCGGTCGCCGCTCATGCCTCGAACTCCTTGTCCGGACTGTTTCCGGCAGGAATCACCGAGGCGCGGAAATGCCGAATGTTTTGGGTACAGTGCCTAGGCGAAAACTCAAGGCAATCCCCTCACTACCTCTTGGGGTTGCAGAGGATATCCAAGATACTCGCCGGAGCCAGGCGATCCCTGTCGGGCCTCATAAACCGTTCCATCGTGACGATACCAAACGTATTGCGGAAATCCACACCGCCAGGCACCGGTATGGCCATTACTGATGCCTGTACGAAGCCAAGTCTGGACCAGTCTTTGGCGGTTGGCCAGCGTCTGGTCACAGAGACTGGCGTCCGGGCGAGGACTCGTCACCGGCCCAGCAAAACTCGGAGTGTCCTTATGATACACGCTCCCCACGTAACGGGAAGATCTCGCCACCCGCTGCAGATTCACGTTTGGAGGTGGTGCTTGAACCTCTCGATGCTTGGCGTTCGGCCGTCGGCGCGGTTTCTTCATTTCGGCAGTTACCTGGGCATTAGCGAAGGGCGGAAGCCACTAGATTACCGCAGGTTCGTCAAACTCGCAATGCGAGCATGCAAGCGTGTTAGGAGCTAATGATCTGTCCGCAGTTGTAGCAAATGATCTGTCCGGTTTTCTGGGCACCGAGGAGGTGCCCGATGACACGAACAAAATTGCTGCAGGAGTTGCGACGGATGAGATTCGAAGAAGCCTACGGCGGCTGGGAAGAACGCCGCCTGACCCAGGAGGAGGCCGCGTGTCTTTTGGGCGTGTGTGCCCGCACGTTCCGGCGCTATGTGGACCGGTACGAGGAGGATGGTCTGGACGGCCTGCTCGACAAACGCATGAGCGAGGTCTCGGCCCGTCGGGCCCCGACCGACGAGGTTCTGAAGACCGGGATGCTGTACCGCGAGCGTTATGACGGATGGAACGTCAAGCATTTCTACAGCCACTACCGCCGCGAACATGCGGGGAAGCGGAGCTGCACCTGGGTCAAGACCGTCCTCCAGCGAGCGGGCCTGGTGGCGCCGGCCCCGGGACGCGGCAAGCATCGCCGCCGCCGTGAGCGATCGCCGCTTCGGGGGATGATGCTGCACCAGGATGGTTCGACCCACGAGTGGGTTCCCGGGAAGTGCCGGGATCTCATCATCACGCTTGATGATGCGACATCGGAGCATGACTCGATGTTCCTTGTCGAGGAGGAAGGAACGGCGTCGGGTTTCCGGGCGATGGCCGAGGTCATCGCGGAGTGGGGACTGCCCTCGAGCCTGCATGCCGACCGCGGTTCGCATTATTGGCACACGCCCGAGGCTGGCGGCAAAGTCGATCGCCGCAATCCGGCACAGTTCGGTCGCGCGATGCGCCAGCTCGGGGTGGACATGATCCCCGCCTGCCCGCCCGAAGCCCGGGGGCGATGCGAACGCATGTTCGGCACTCGTCAGGAACGTCTCCCGAAGGAGCTCGCTGCTCAGGGCATCGACACGATCTCCGGTGCGAACCGCTGTCTCGCCACGCGCTGCCGCCCGGCGTTCAACGCCGAGTTCGCGGTGCCGGCGGCCGAGGCGGGCACGGCGTTCGTGCCGTTCATCGGCCCGGGGCTCGCCGACATCCTGTGCGAGCAGTACCCACGCACAGTCGGGCGGGACAACTGCGTGAGCTTCGAAAACCTGAAGCTCCAGGTCCCGGCCCAGGCCCACCGCCGCCACTTCATCAAGGTCCGGGTGCGTGTCCATCGTTATCCGGACGGGCGCCTGGCCGTATTCCACGGCCCGCGAAAACTCGCCGACCATGATTCCGACGGCTCGGCCGTCGCCGATCCGGCCGCGGATGCCGTGTGGGCGCGGGCGGGCTGAACGTGATGAACGCAGTCCCGTGGAAATGTGGACGAGCCCTTCGGGCCGGCGTGAGCCCTTCGGGCCGTGTGGACAGCCCGTGGACAACGCAGGGCGTTGACCACCGCCTGCCCACACTCTCACGCCTCTCGCCCACGAGTTCCACAGGACCAACAACAACCAGTTTTTTCTTGAAATTGGTTAAGAGGAAAACCGGACAACCCTTGTGCTTTAAAACCGGACAGTTCTATTTGTCACTGACATGCGAGCATGCAAGCGAGGAAAGCTCGGACACACGCGATCAAGGAACGCGAAATCGCGGGTCTCGATACGCCGCTGGACCAGCTTTCGCATGTCTAGCCGCCCGGCTGGGCCCACAAATGTTGCATGCAGCATCAATTCGCTCACTTCCTGCGGATTGGCACCTGGTTCCAACTGGTGCACTGCAAGTCGGTGGCATCCCAGCGGTATGTCCGGGATACGATTAAACTGAAGTTCTGAAGCGGGTAAGAGATTTATTGAATCGTATCAATAGGATACGTGGATCGGGAGTAATAGGGGCAACTTTCCGGGAATTGCCGCCGGGCCCGAGGGGGCGTGTCAGGCTGCGGCGCGCTGCCTGACGAGGTCGGCGAGCCTCGGCACTTCGGGAGCGCCGGCAACGCCGAGGCGGCTCCTCAGGTAGTCCCAGTACGGCACGCCGAGCTTCCCGCAGGTCTTCTTCGCTCCGATATAGGCATCGCGCGCCGCCCGCCCGGCATCGCTCCGCGTCCCGAACGAGACCTTGCGCCGGGTGACGTAGTCCCGGATGTCGTTCTCGACCCTGTTGGTGTGGAGCGGCGTCTCCGGACGGTCGAGCACGCGCAGGAGCTCGTCCCGGTTCGCCTTCAGCCTTTCGAGCAGCCGGTCGAGGCTGGCGTAGCCGGTGACCGTGCCGAAGATCCGGTCGAACCGCCGCTGCATGACGAGCTTGCGAAGCGGAGTGGGACGCTTCCGGTAGCGGCAGAGGCTGCGGTAGAGCCTCCATACCCTGTCAAGCACCTTGTCGACCCGTTCATGCTGGTACGGGGCGCTTCCGTTCAGCTTGGCGATGTTCCGCTCGGCGTGGAGCCAGCAGAGCGCGTGGAGGTCGCCGACGTTGAACTGCCCGGCGTCGTCGCTCAGGATCACGGTTCCGGCAATGCGTCCCGCATCGCAGATCGTTCCCCAGAGGGCGCCCTCCGTGGCGATCTTCGCCGGGTCCGGCGACACCGTCATCCCGGCAATGCCCAGCGCCTCGAGATGGGCCCGCCAGCCGTCGCCGTCGCCGAAGCGCCGCCGCTCGTGGCCGGCCAGAAGGTCGATCACCTTCCCCGACAGGTTCCGCTTCCGCATGTAGTCGAGCGCGGCGCTGTTTAAGGTGTACGCTTCCTCTCCTGCGCAGAGATGCTCGAGGAAGTCGAGGCGGCTCTTCGAGCCGGTCGACCGGAAGTGCACGAAGAGATCGTTGCCGATCGCCGTGCAATAGCCGTTCTCGGCCTTGTGGCGGGCGCCGGTGTCGTCGACGTTGATCCACGCCGCGGTCTCCAGGCCGGCCCGCAGCACCTCCTCCTGCTCCCCGGCGATGCCCCCGGCGTCCGCGTTCAGGAAGCGCCCGACCTGGCGCTCGGAGATGTCCAGGCCGATCACGTTGAGCATTTCCGCGATCCGTCCCGCCGTCGACTGGCACTGGTGGTACAGCATGATCGCCAGGGCCTTGACGCAGGGGCCGAACTGCTCGCGTCCCGCCGCCGCCCCCGGCGGCAGCGGCGCCACATGCCGGGAGCCGTCGGGAAACTCCCACACCTCGCAGCGGTACGTGACCTCCTCGGCATGGAGCACGATGTCGCGGACCGTGTGGTCCTGGTAGCCCCTGCGCACCGCGCCCTCGGGCACGTTCCCGAGGCTCACGGTCTCCTCGCGGCGGCGCAGGTTCGGGTTCCGGCGCCGCGGGCCGCGGCCCTTCCTCTTCCTCTTTTCCTTCTCCGACCGGCCGGACCCGGAGGAGCCCGGCGGCGGGCCGTCCCCGTCCCCGTCCGACGCGCCGGGGCTGTTCGGCTTCAGGTTCGGACGGCGCGGGAGCTTCTTCAGCCGCCTGATCTCGTCCTCGAGCTCCCGGATCCGCTCGGCCTGCCCGGCGAGCCGCCTGTCCTGCTCGGCAAGCTGCGCGTCCCTATCGGCAAGCTGGCCGGCAAGGTCGTCGAGTTGCGCGTCCCTCTCGGCGAGCAGGGCCCGGATGGCCGAGAGCTCCGACCTGAGCGCTGCAAGGCCGGCAACCGCCTGGCGACCTGTTTCCGAATCATCCATGCCCCCTTGGAATCACAAAACGATTCGCGGGGGAATCCCCTGAATCCTGCCGCAATTCCCGGAAAGTTGCCCCTATTACGATCGGGACTGTCACGGTCTGCCTGCAAACGGCGAATCCGACCGGATCCGCCGTCACATGGCTGCGATGTCCTTCAGCAGTTTCAGCGCCCTCTCCTGGCCGGCATCGGGCCGGGTCGTCACCTCGACCGTGGCCTCCGGCCCGTCGCCTGCGCCCGGAATCCGGTGCGTCGAGCGCACGATGGTCGACAGGCTGTCGAGAAGCGTCCGGAAGCTGTGAGCGCCGCTGCCGTCCGGCAGGGTGTGGGCATGAACCTTGGTCAGTGCCGGCTCCGAGCGCCGGGCGGGCAGGACCGGATCCCCGGTCTCGTCGGGTTCGGTGTCGGTATAGCACAGGGGGGCCCATGCCTTCCGCATGTGCCATTCGACGAGGTAGGCGAGCATGCAGATGAAGAAGTGGGCGCGGACCCGGTGCGCGAGGCGGTGGAATATCGGCCGGACCTGGAGGTCGCTGAGCTTGAGGCAGCGGAATGCCCGCTCCACGCGGGTCAGGGCCTTGTATCCCCTGACGCATTCCTCGGCGTCCATGTCGTCGTCGCCGAGCGATGTGCGGATGACGTATATGCCGTCGAGGGCGGCCTCGGCGTCGATAGACTCCTGCTTGCGTCGGAAGCTGAAGCTGGTCGCGGCGATGTCGACGTCGAAGTGCTTCTTCATCTTCTTCGTGTTGATGACCTCGCCCGCGGCGAGGCCGATGTCGGCCTCGCCCTCGAGGGTTCCGCCCTCGACGCGTGCGGCGATCCTCGCGAGCGCCTTTTCGGTGGCCTCGAGCAGCTCCTGCCGGACGCGGGCGCGGTGCCCGGCGAGGCGGGGATTGCGGCAGGCGACGAGGCGTTCGCCGGGGAAGTCCGGATGGTCGCGGATCTCGAACAGCGTCTGCTCGTGTTCGGGGTCCTGGAAACGGTCGGGACGGCCCTGGCGGGCGAGCTTGCGGATGGTCCGGCTCTTGAGGGCGGTGATCCAGTCGGCGCCGCCGCGTTCACGCAGGGCCGCGATGGCGGCCTTGACGATCATGCCGCGGTCCCCGACCATCACCACCCGGGAGAGCCCGAAGCGGCGCTGCAGGCGGTCGAGCTCGGGCAGGAGGGTCTCCTTGTCGGTGATGTTTCCCGGATGGACCGAGACCGCGACCGGGCGCCCGTCGCGGTCGCAGAGGAGGCCGAAGTTGATCTGCGGGAGGCCCCGCTTGCGGTCGCGGCTGCAGCCGAAGCGCGCGAGCGGACAGTGGCTTCCCTCATGCCAGGTCGAGGACAGGTCCCGGAGAACGAGATCGCCTTCCGCGATCCATCGCCGCGCCAGGCGTCCCTGGATGCCCTCCTGCCGCTCGTCGAGCCAGTCCATCGCCGCGCAGAGGTCCTCGGGCGCGACGTCGTCGGCGATGGCGAACTCCTCGGGCAGGGTGGCGTTCCGCCACCATCGGCTGGTGGCGAGCTTCGAGTTCGGCCTGAGGATGCGGCCGGCGACCATGGCGAGGACAAGGTCGCGTTCCGGGCACCGCTCGCGGGCGACGAGACGGGGAAGGCCGATGGCGTTCATGGCCGTCTGCACCGCCCCGTGGTGGCGGGATCGGACCGGGTCCCCGAGCGCGTCGCCGGCCTCCGCATGCCGCTTTCCCGCCAGCGCGCCGCGCAGCAGCGGGATCACGTGCGGCGGCAGGTGCGAGAGATTGGCGAGGGTCCGCTTCTGCACCCGGTTGTCGTGGTCGCGGCAGCTCTGTCGGAGGAGGACGGAAGTGTATGTCTTTCCGTTCTGGTGTTTCTTGAGGACGGAGACATGCATTCCTGCGGATTTGGGCATGGCGGGACCCTGACGTGCCTACAGTTTCGGGCCGACCATGGGGCATGATTGCTATAGTGTCAAGAGGAAATCGGGCATGTCGGGCAATTTGTTCCATATTCCGTGGGAGGGCTGCCGGTGAGGTCTATGGCTTGATGGGACAAGTCGTGCCTACAGGAATCCGTTTCGCGACGCATCCCGGGTTCACAACCCCCTGTAAAAAAGGAATAAATTGGAAAACCTGCGCCGAATAAAGCTAGAACTTCAGATTAAATTGTTGTCATTGGGTTCAGCCAGCCTCACGTCGCCAATCTTAACCCATCTTTATCACTTTAGCGCATTTTCGGCCTTGCGGAACCCCGGATCTGCAGGAATCTCGCCCTTTGATCTACCATATATGGTTATTGTGGCGGGAATAGACACCATATCGATCCTTGGGAGAGCGTGAGAGGCGCGTGTAGTGCCAAGTTCTTCGCTGGTCCGCTTGCGCGCCGCTGCGCAGAAGTGCCAGAACCGGGCCATGTTCATCCGACGCACCACCACCGGCGCCGCTTCCGACGGTTCCCGGCACCCGCTGTGGAATCGCGTCCAGAATGTTGAGCTCAACATTCTAGGCTGGACTTGACTGCCCGCGGCCCGGCCTGTTCTTCAGGCCGGCCGGCCCCTCGGCATTGCACCGGCTGACCCGGTCGCACAGCGTCTGCCTGTCGACCCTCGCCCGCCGCGCAATCTCCCCACGGCTCCCCCGCCGTCCATCACCCGCGCAATCGCCTCCAGGCGTCGAGCCTCCGCCCGGTTCCTGCGCTTTCGGGCCAATGCCCTAATCTCGGCCGCCGTGTGGCCGGTGTTCGTGATCTCGATGCCAGCCGGCACGGCTTCCTCCTGTGACTGTTTGCACGACAACCACAAGATGCAGGACGCCGGCACCGGCCGCACCCCGCATGATGTTCATGTTTTGTTCATGAGTCATTAATTTCCGGTTTTGGTGTGCGCCGTGAAAGGCGCGTTTTCCTGGTGGGTGGCGAATCCCACCCCAGCAAGTTGTCGCTTCGGCTAGCAGCAGCCAGGGCGGTTCATGGAGGCAGCGAAATGGACTGAAGCACTCGGGGCAGAAGGGCCGCCTTGGGCGGCTCGGCGACCATGCAGGCCGGAACGCGAGTGAATGCCGGGCAGGCCTCGAAAATCCCAATGCGGGTGGCGACCTTCCCAATGGCAGGGGAAGCCTGGCATCGGCCGGGAAGCGAGCGACGGACGCACCGACCGGACCCGCCGGGGCAGTGGCGCCGGCATGCATGGAAAATGAGGGAAGAGGCAACACGGGAAGCCCTGTCGGCGGCGTGCACGCACCAACCGGAAATCCGCGAGGACCAGTCCGGGCCGGCAGGGTGGCGGACAGGCCCGCAGTGCCGACGACGCCGGGCAGTGCCGGTCGAGGGAAGGGGCCCCGACTTCGAGAACGGCATGGAAAGGAAGCAAGGCGTGACCACTGGCCAGAACCTGACAGGGTCAAGGAGGGTTCGGAAATTCCGGACCATGCTCCATGCGAAAGCGAAGGAAGAACCCGACCGCCGCTTTCACGCCCTCGCCGACAAGGTCCGCCGAATGGATTTCCTGAACGAAGCCCGGGACAGGGTCTGCCGCAACGGCGGCTCTGCAGGGGTCGACGGGGAACGGTTCACGACCATGGCGGCACAGGGGGTGGACGAGTGGCTCGGGGAACTGTCGCGGGATCCGGGGAAGGGACCTGCAGGCCGAAACCGGTGCGTCAGGTGCTGATCCCGAAGAAGCAGCCCGGCAAGTTCCGGCCTTTGGGCATTCCCTGCATTCGGGACCGGGTGGCGCAGACATCGGCCATGCTCGTGCTTGAGCCGACATTCGAGGCCGACCTGCAACCGGAGCGGCATGCCTGCCGGCCGGAGCGGAGCGCGAACGACGCGGTGAAACGCGTCCACAGCCTCCTGAACACGGGGCACAACGAGGTGGTCGACTGCGACCTGTCCAACTGCTTCGGCGAAATTCCGCATGCCGAACCGGTGACGAGCATCGCCCGGCGCGTGAGCGACGGACGGATGCCCGGCCTCGTCAAGGCGTGGCTGGAGATGCCGTGTGGAGGAGGACGACGGGGAGGGCGGCAAGCGCCGCACGAACCGGGCGCGCAGGGAACGGAAAGGGACCCCGCAAGGGGCCCCCGGTCCCGCCCTTGTAATGGGAACGTTCCCATTATGAATAGGCTTTTATGGATCGTGCGTAGCACGTTCGATAAAAGCGTTGAGCTGAGCCGCGCTCGCTGACGGTGAGTTTCTATGGGATTTCTATCCGCTGAGGCGAGCTTTATCGCGCCGGTTTGATGCGCTTCGCTCCTGGCATCGATGCTGCCGCGGTGGTCCTGGCACGGCCCAAGAGGGATAATTCGTCGAAATTGCCACCCGCCAAGGCATTTTTTGCCACTTCGGGAACGATGCGCACAACAGCAGCCCGCCCGGGTCGAGCATCGAACCGGGATCGGGTCCGGATCATCTGGTGAGACTGCATCGTCATGGCGGCGGCCGTGGCCTGGGGACTTGCCACGCGGTCTCGGGCGGCACCTTGGAAATCGGGATCTGTCGCAGCGGGCCGTGACCGCAGTGTTCGCAGACGGTGATGTCCTTCCCGGTCAGGCGCAGCATCATCGCCTCGGTGTTCTCCGGCACGAACGGTTCGGGTTCCGGCTGGCCGAGCAGCTCCCGGCAGCGGGCAAGCTTGCTGGCGCGGAAGCGATTGGCCAGCAACCCGTAGTGGCGCAGCCGGGTGAATCCGTGCGGCAGCACATGCAGGAGAAACCGGCGGATGAACTCGTCGGCATCGAGCTGCATGACCTTGACCGTGTTGCCGTGCGCGTAGTCGCGCCAGCGGAAGCGGACGTTCTCGCCGTCGAAACCGACGAGACGGTGATTGGAGATCGCCGTCTTGTGTGTGTAGCGTCCGAGATGGCCGAGCACCTGGCCCGTGTCCGCGAATGGTGCCTTGGCATAGACCACCCAATCCCTGGATCTCAGCGCGGCTTTCAGGCGCGCGAAAGCGTGATCGTCGTCATTGTCGGGATCGGTGCGGAGCTCGCCCTTGCGGCGTGCCGTGTCGAGAAAGTCGAGGTGCTTTCCGCGGAAGACCTTCGACAGTGCCCGGGTGGGGAAGAGGAAGCCCTTCCGGGCCGGGGAGAGCCAGCGTTCCTTGTCCGGGCTCAGGCCGCCATCGGTGACGATGCAATGGACATGGATGTGCTGTCCGAGGTTCTGTCCCCAGGTATGCAGCACCATGGTGATGCCGAGTTCGCCGCCGAGCCAGCGTGGATTGCGGCCGAATTCGAGCAGGGTGCGGGACGCGGCCTTGAAGAGCAGCTTGTAGATGGGCGCGGGCTGGGCCTGCGCGAGAGGATTGAGTTCGTGCGGCAGCGTGAACACCACGTGCCAGTAGCCGATGTCAAGCAGGTTGGCGCACTGCTTCTCGACCCACTGGGTCTGTGCGAGCGACTGGCACTTGGGGCAGTGCCGGTTGCGGCACGACGCATACTGGATCGATACCGCACCGCATTGGTCGCAGAGGGTCGAGAAGCCGCCGAGCGCGGCCGTGCGGCAGCGCGTCAGGTCATCCACGACCCGTTGGTGCCGGGACGAGAGCGGATGCTCCGCACCGTAGGTATCGGCGCGGGCGCGCAGGATGTCGGCCACCTCCAGCGCCGGCCGCGCGGCCGGCGCTGCGTGGTCTGCATGAGCCACCGATCAGGCCGGAACGGCGTGCGGGAACTCCAGCAGGTCCAGCGGGGACGGCGTGGCGCTCGTCTTCTCGCGGGCGAGATGCAGGTAACGCATGGTCGAACGGATCGAGCCATGACCAAGACGCCGCTGAATGACCGGGAGGTCGACCCCAGCCTCCAGCAGCCCGGTGGCATAGCAATGCCTCAGCGTGTGAATGCCTCCGGACTTGGTGATCCCGGCCTTCTCCTTGGCGCGACGAAAGATGTGTCCCACACCGCGCCGGGTTATCGGCCGGTCACTGTACCGGCCGGGGAACAGCCAGGTCGGCGGACGCTGGTGACGCCAGTAGTCACGCAGTTGCGTGAGAAGCCGCTCCGATAGCGGGACGTAACGGTCCTTGTTTCCCTTGCCCTGGTCGATGCGCAGGCACATCCGACCGGAATCAATGTCAGAGACCTGTAGATGGCAGATCTCGCTGGCCCGGAGCCCCGCGGCATAGGCCGTCATCAACACGGAACGATGCCTGATGTTGGTGGTGACCGAAAACAGCCGCACCAACTCGTCGTGGTTGAGGATCTCGGGCAGCTTCGAAGGCGTCTTGGCTCCTGGTACGTAGAAATGGGGGTCGGGCAGACCGAGCGTGATGCGGTACAGGAAGCGGATCCCGTGCCGCGCACAGTTGCAACTCTGCCAGGTCAGTCCGCGCTCCTCGTGAAGGTGGAGCAGGTAGTTCTGAACCTCCTGTGCGGAGATCTCCTCCGGGCTGCGCCTGTAGTAGCACGCGAGCCCGGAGACCGAGTTGAGATACAAACGCTTCGTGTTCTCGGCCAGGCCGCGGACGGTCATGTCGTCCACCATTCGTTTGCGCAAAGGTGTCATGGGTCTTCTCCCTTGTAGTGTCGCCAGTCGTGGACATCATCGGTGCCGGTGCCGACACCGGTGCATCCACGACTGAGTGTCACCAAGCGAGAGAGAGATGGAAACGCCTCAATGCGTCGAAAGACGACGGTGAAACGCGCGATGGCGGTTGTTCAGGGCACACAACACCTGCAAGCGCCACCCGCCGCGGAACGCGGCTCAGTTCAACAAGGGTTATGGGAACTTTATGATTATGGGAACCTGAGGTGCCTGTGTCGTTGACAGCCAGTGGTTTGGTCACGGATCAGGTTCCCATAAGAATGTGCTTGTCTCCTGTCGGTTTTGACATTGAACAGGAGAATCAGCATGTCTTCCACGATCACGAGCATGGTGCCGCGCGAAGCAGGCGGTGAACCGGATCGGGACATTGTTCAGCACTGCAAGACGCATGTGCAGGCCTTGGGATGCTCCCCGGGCATGGCGGGCAAGTGCATCAGGACAATCCTGCATCTCGTCACGTGGCTGTCGTTGAGCGGGATCAGGATCGAAACGCTCGACATTCGCGTCCTGCATCGCTTTCCGAACCATGACTGCGCCTGTCCCGGCCCCCAGGGCTGCCGCAGGAACCTCAAACGCGGTGCCTGGCATCTGCATCGCTTCCTCGGCTTCCTCATGGACACGGGGCGTGTGCGCATGCCTGCGGAGATCGAGGCTGGCGGCCGCGTGGTGGAGGCGTTCCTCCAATCACGAGCGGCACAGGGGCATGTGCCGGACTCGATTGCCGCCTGCCGCAAGCGCTGTCGGCACTTCATCGTCTGGCTCCACCTGCAAGACATCGCGCTCGGCGGGGTCGATGACGATGTCGTGTCCCGCTTCCTCAACCATGACTGCGCCTGTGTGCATCCCCACTTCCTCGCCAGGGGCAGCAGATTCGCTGGTCGTCAGAGCAGCAGGACCAGAATCGGGGTGTTCATCGATTGCCTGATCGATGCGGGCATCGCTCCGTCACGACCAGCACCGGCGTGCGAGGATCCGGGCCGCCATGTGGCGCGGTTCCCGGTCTGGCTGCGGCGCTATCGCGGCATCGGGGAGCGGACGATGCAGAGCTGCCACAAGGCCATGCGGGTGCTTCTCCCCCATCTTGGCGACGACCCTGATCGATACAATGCGGCCCTGATCAGGAGGACGGTGCAGCGCCGCCTCGAGACGGCATCGCGTGAACTTGTCAGACGCGAGACGACAGCACTTCGGTCGTATCTGCGCTTCCTCGTCCTCGAAGGCCTTTGCCGGCCGGGGCTTGTCGGTGCCGTGCCGACGGTTCCCCGGCAGAGATTCTCGACACTGCCCCGTCACCTGCCGCAGGAGGCTATCGAACAGGTCGTCGAATCCTGCGACCCGACGACGCCGAAGGGCGTGCGGGACCGCGCCATCCTTCTGCTCCTCGCCCGGCTTGCCCTGCGTGCAGGCGATGTGGCCAATCTTCGGCTGAACGACATCGACTGGGATCATGCAGTCGTTCGGGTCAGCGGCAAGTCGCGGCGGGCCGCTGTTCTGCCGCTGCCGCAGGATGTCGGCGATGCGGTCAGGGACTGCATCCTCCATGTACGGCCTGTCGTCGAGACCGGAGCGGTGTTCTTGCGCACGATGCCCCCGCGCCATGAGCCCTTGGCCAGCGGCGGCGTCTCGGCGGTGGCGCTCGCTGCGATCAAGCGGTCCGGCGTCGAGGCAACAGGACTTCCAGCGGCACATGTCTTCCGGCATTCCGCGGCAACCAATCTGTTGCGCGACAACACGCCGCTGGAAGTCATCAGCACCCTGCTGCGGCATCAGTCGACACAGACAACGCAGCTGTATGCACGGGTCGATGTCCGCATGCTCCGGCACGTGGCCCAGCCCTGGCCGGCCGCCGGAGAAGAACGACGACCCTGGCCGAACATGTGGAGCACTACGTGGCATTCCGCCGGGCCCTGGGTCATTCCCATGAGGCGCAGACGCGGTGTCTGCGGGACTGCGCGGCCCATGCCGAGGCCTGTGGTGACAGCTTCGTGCGCACCAGCACGGTCCTCGAGTGGGCCACGACCGGCACGTCTCCCCGACAGGCGCAAGCCAAACTGCGCTGGGTGTGCGATCTTGCCGGCGTCCTGCACGCCGACGACGAGCGTCATGACGTGCCGAATCGCGATGCTCCGGGCAAGACTGTCGTGTCACGGCGGCCAACGCCTCATCTGCTGTCGGTCAGCGAGATCAGGCAGATCATGGACGCGGCGCTGGAACTGCCGCCGGTCGGTTCGATCACGCCGCTGACGTTCCATTGCATCCCGGGACTGATCGCCGCGACCGGCTTGCGGTGCTCGGAAGCGATCAACCTTCTGCTGACGGACCTGACGGCGGATGGCCTGCTGGTCAGGCACGCGAAGTTCGGCAAGCGCCGCCTCGTCCCGCTGGATGACAGCGTCCATCGTGCCATGGAGACGCATCTCCGAGAGAGAAAACGCCGCGGCGGATCCGACGAACACCTGTTCGTGCTCAAGACAGGCCGGCCCATGCATCCGGTCCATCTCTCGAGAATCTTCGTCAAGCCGGCCCGGCAGATCGGGTTGCGGGCCGGACCGGGCGAGCCGGGACCACGCCTCCATGACCTTCGCCACGCCTTCGCGGTTCGCGCGCTCGAAAGCACGCTCCCGGCCGACCGGCGCAATGTCGGCCGCCACATGCTGGCGCTGTCAACCTGTCCCGGCCATTCCAGCACCGCCGATGCGTACTCGCATCTCGAAGCGACACCGGTGTTGCTGCAACAGGTGTCGAAGGCGACCGAAAGCCTGCATGAGGGGAGGACAGCCGATGGCTGAACTCGCGCCTCCACTGGCCATGTTCCCGCAGGGATATCCTCCACGCGACAGGGGCACGAGCCGGCATGCCGTTGAAAGCCATGCCCTGTGCTTCAAGCTGCTTGTCGTCTTCGCGGCGGACAAGCACCGCATCCGGCCCTGTCAGCTCGAGATCGGCCATCTCGACGTCGCAACCATCCTCGAGTTCCTCGAACACCTCGAACGGGATCGGAGCAACGGGGTGCGGACACGCAACGTCCGGCTTGCCGCCATCAAGGCCTTCTTCCGGTTCCTCGAGTTCCGGCACCCGGGACACCTCGACCTGGCCGCGCAGGTGCATGCCATCCCGGCAAGGAAGGGCGACGTGCCCCTCATCGGCTCCCTCGACAGGGCGGAAATGCGGGCTCTGCTCGACGCGCCGGATCCGGGTGCGGTGGCCGGTGTCCGGGACCGTGCGATGCCGTGTCTCGCCTGCAACGCGGGCCTGCGGGTCTCGGAACCGGTCGGGCTTGCGCTTGACGATCTCGGGATGCCGCCCCTCGACGAGGTGCACATCCTTGGCAAGGGCCGGCGGCATCGCATCCTGCCGCTGTGGAAGGAGACCCGCAGGGTCCTGCGCGACTGGCTGGCCATCCGACCCCATGGGACCGACAGGCATCTCTTCCTCAATGCCATGGGTGCCGGCATGACCCGGCGCGGCTTCGCCAAACGTCTTGCCCTGCATGCGCAAACCGCCGCCCGCAGCGCGCCGTCCATCGCCGGCAAGACCGTCTCTCCCCACCTGTTGCGTCACGCCTGCGCGCTTCACGCTGTCGAGGCGACCGGTGACATCAGGAAGGTCTCGCTCCGGCTCGGACACTCAAGCCTTCAAACCACGGAGATGCATCTGAGAGCGGACCCAGCCGACAAGCTTGACACTCTCGACACCTGGCGCCCTCCAAGCCTCCGAAAGGGCAGGTTCAACGGCGTGCAGGACGAACTGCTCGCGATGCTCGAAAATCCCTGACCCCGGCCATTCTTATGGGAACCTGATCCGTGACCAAACCACTGGCTGTCAACGACACAGGCACCTCAGGTTCCCATAATCATAAAGTTCCCATAACCCTTGATGTCGAACGTCTGCATGCGCCGTTTCATGCCGGGCTGGAAGGCGCTGGGCCATGCCCGGCGCTTCCGTTCGGAGATCGTGACCTGCGCGGATGACTTCCGTGTTCCCGGCAAGGCCTCGGCGGCGGAGATGCTGGCGGGCGTCGAGCGGATCATGGACAGGCCGAAGCTGCCGGTCAACGAGCGGAAGACCCGGTGCCTGCGGTGCCCGGAGGAACCGTTGGAGTTCCTCGGATGCCGCATCGGACGCACCTGCCGCCGGAACGGCAATGGGAGCTGCATTGGCACCCGCCCGAGCAAGGCGAGCGTCCGGAGCATCTGCCGCAGGATCAGCGAGCAGACGGCTGCGAAGTGCGGGCCGATGCCGGCGGGGGAGATGGCGGAACGCCTGAACTGGATGCTGTCCGGCTGGGCGAACCACTACCGCCTCGGACAGGCCGGCCCCGCCTGCAAGGCCGTGGACGAGCACGCGACCCGGCGGCTGCGACGGTGGCTCTGCCGGAAGCACAAGGTGAAAACCGGAGAATGCGCGCGGTTCTCCAACCAACGGCTGTGGACTGCTTACGGCCTGAAACGCCTTGTGCTGAAGACCAAGGGCCTTCCGTGGGCGAAGGCATGATCTCGTCGGAAAGCCGGGTGCGGGAAATCCGCACGCCCGGTTTGATGAGCGGGGACGAGGAAACGTGGCCATGGTGAGGACCGAGGCACCGGCACAGAGCGAAAGCCGCCGGCAAACCGCGACTCCCTCAACCTGCGGCTGGGCGCGCCTCTCCCCGACTCTACATAATCCCCACCCCACTTCCACTCCGAAGTGCAACACCGGCCATTTCCGCAGCGAGCGCGCGGCCCGGGTGCCGAAGATGGCCCTGTGATGGCGAATCCAGGCCCCGGGACGCCCGAGATCCGGGCACGAGGCGGCTGAAGTCCCGTCGAAACGCAGCGTAGCCGCGCTCTCCGGACGGTGCAAAGCCGCGCCCAGGGGGCGGCGGCGGCCCGCCGGGCGAAGGGAGGGCGGAGCCCGACCGAGGGTCGGCGGGCCGCAGACGCCCCTTGTCTCTCCCCGGACCGGTCCCTCCGGAACGCGATCCGGGACGGCTCCTGTCAGGGAGGCCGCGCCTTCCGGAACGCCTCGGCCGGGGCCGTGCAGCCGAGCGCCTCGTATGTTCCGAGAACCGGAAACGAACCAAGGGGTGGCTGTGGAAAATTTTGGCGCGGGTTCCTGTGGAAAACCCGCCTCTTGCCTCCCGCCGCCTCCACGGTTCATTCCTGTGTCGGGACCGCCGCCGCCAGGCCTGGCGGCGGCGGAGCGGGGCCTGGCCCCGCAGGACGGGGTCGGACCGGAAGCACCATGGATCGCGCAAGCGGATCCGTGCGGAAGCGTGGTCCGGCCCGCCCTCCCTTCAGCCTCCCGGGTCCTGGATGGATGCCTGGGTTCGAGAACCGGATCATCGCGAGGATAGGAGCGGGAGAGCATGACCATCGTAGCCGCCGGCATTGACGTGAGCAAGAAGACGCTGAACATCCCACCTGAACGGCAGGGATCACGCCGCCGCCAACGACACGGACGGCTTCCGCAAGGTCGCCGGCATCCTGAGGGACGGCGGGGCGGAGAGGGTCGTCATGGAGGCCACGGGGCGGATGCACCGGGCGCTCCATCAGTCGCTGCACGACCGGGGCTTCGCGGTCCTGGTGGTCAATCCCCGCCAGTCCCGGGACTTCGCGAAGGCCGCCGGCGACATGGCGAAGACCGACAGGGTCGACGCCAGGGTGCTGGCCGCCTTCGGCGCCGCGTTCCCGGCCAGGC
The DNA here is from genome assembly GCA_963662815.2 of uncultured Amylibacter sp. Lineage (GTDB taxonomy): Bacteria > Pseudomonadota > Alphaproteobacteria > Rhodobacterales > Rhodobacteraceae > JAPPHA01. The sequence goes on along the minus strand of CAXXWA010000005.1, from coordinate 4,175 downwards.
CGCCGACGGCGCCGGCCGAGGCGGCGATCGACCGGCTCCGCCGACATGCTGGTGCTGCGGGAGAGGCTCGTCGACCAGCGCACGCAGCTGAAGGCGGTCTTCGACGAGGTCGGCGATCCCGACCCGGACGGGCCCGTCCCGAAGGTCCTCTCGGAGATCGAGGCCGGCGTCCGCCAGTACGACCGGCGGATCGCGGAGACGGTCGCAGGCGCGGAGGAGCTTGCCGGGAGCCGCGACATCCTGATGTCGATCCCGGGCATCGGCCCCGTCACGGCGGCGGCCCTGATCGCCTGGATGGGCGAGCTCGGCGCGATCGGCAGCCGCCAGGCCGCGGCCCTGATCGGCGTCGCGCCCTTCGCCCGCGACAGCGGAACCCTGAAGGGCGCGCGCCGCGTCGCCGGCGGACGGAGGCGGCCGAGGGACGTCCTGTACATGGCGGCGATGGCGGCCTGCCAGTTCAATCCCCCCCCCCGACATGAAGGAGACGTACGTCCGGCTCGTCGAAAGAGACAAGCACCACAAGGTCGCCGTGACCGCGGTGATGCGGAGGCTGATCGTGACCGCGAACGCCCTGCTGCGCGACCGGCGCATGTGGGAGGACCGGACGGCCGCGGCCGCCGGCTGACGCCCGCGCGGGCCGCGTCCCGCGGCGGTCCGCCGGGCCCGGAACGAATCAATGGACCGGTCGCGTCCCTGCGACCGGCGGGTTCCCGCCTGCCCGGACGGTCGCCCGGATGCGGACAGGACTGTGGACAGGGTGTGGAAAACCCGGACAGGGATCCCCGGAAACCGCCGAAAAACGCCGAATCCGGCCTTGACCCGAAACATGGATGCTTCCTCGGACGCGCGTCCGTCCGGTCCTGGACGGCCCCGCCTGCGTGTCTGTGACCTTCCCGAGTCCGTGTCCTTGGAAAAGCATCCCCGCACCAGGCCGTTCGCGTGCCCGTTCAGGCCCCGCTCCCAGGAATGGCACGGCGTCGCGAAGAGGAACCCGGCCCCGAGCGCCCGCGCCACCCAGGCGTGCCCCGCGAACTCCTTGCCGTTGTCCGCGGTGATCGTGCGGACCAGGGCGGCGAGCGGCAGCAGCATCTCGAGCAGCGCGGCGCCTGCCGCGGCCGCGGTCCTCCGCCCAACCCTCTGAAGAAGCGTGCAGTTCGACGCACGGCCCGCCAGCACGCCAGCGCGCCGCTGTGGCCCTTGCCGACGATCGTGTCCGCCTCCCGGCCGCCGACCCGCTCCTTCGCCTCCACGATCTCCGGACGCTCGGAGATGTCCGCGCGGTCCGGGATGCGGCCCCGGCCCGAATGGCGACCGCCCTTCCGGTCCGGCTTCCTGCCCCACCGCCGCAGGAAAAGGAAGAGCCGGCCCCCGGCCTTCCGGTCGGCGGCGGACGTGCTGGCATATCCACTCCCGGCCCGCCATCGGGATGCCTTCCTTGCGGAAGCGGCCGGCGATCTGGTCCGGGCTCCAGCCCTCCGCAAGCCTGTCCTCCACCGCGCGCCACTGCTCCCGGGTCATCTTCCCGGCAACGGACGAGGCCGCGCCGCGCCGCGCCGAGGCCTTGCCATGCGCCTGCCCGTGCCTGTATCCGCGGCCGCCGCCGTTGCGCCGGATCTCGCGCCGGACCGTCGTCCGGTCCCGGCCCAGCTGCCGGGCAATGGCCGGATCGGACAGTCCGCTTTTCCTCAGCGCGCATGTCCGGCATCGTTCGCCATGGGTCAGGTGGTGGCAGCCGCTCGGCATGACAGTCTCCTTGCTTCTATACAGGGACTGTCGCCGCCATCTGGCCGACTTGCAACATCCCTGCGTCGAAGGACGCAGGCCGCCGCCACCTCTGGTGTTGCACTTCAGAGTGGCACGGGGGCCATAATAGTAGCTGCGCTCAACCTCGACCCGGCCAAGCCGGGTGAGCCATGCTTTTTTCCTTCTCGCCTGGCGCCGGCACATGGGCTTGCCACAGTTTGTGCAGTCCGGCAGTGGCAGAACCTCGGCAAGCTGTTCGAACTGCATCCTCAGCACCGTCGCCCCGCCGCCGAGAGAACTATCGCGGAGCACCCGCTCCACGCTGTCCAGGTCCGGAGCACCCGACGCAAGCTCCGTCGCCAGCTTCGGAAGCTGCGGGCCGAACTCCGCCGACACAGCCCCGAGCAATGCCGGAAGCCCGCCAGCGGCAACTCGACCGCCGTAATATCGCAGCTCCGCACCTCGCCGCTTTCCAGCCAGTAACGGGTATACCCGCCCTCGTGCTCGCGCAGCACCGCCGCGCCTTCCTCCCCCAAGCCTTCCAGATACGCCACCGTGTCCGGATTTCTGTGCCCGCGAACCCTTTGACCTCCGCCATGATCTGCGCTCCCTGCCTCCCTGCCTCTGCAAGCGCGCCACCCGCCGGTTTCCCCAGCCGTTTTCGGACACGCAGCAAAGCCAGCGTAGCAAATACGAATCGCAATCATCAACCAAATTGGGTTACACTCGGAGAGGGTGTAGCCCAACTTTTTTGACTCCGGCGTTTTCTGGTCCATAGTCATGGGAGGCGTGTCGGGCGAGTGCCGGGCGAATCGGCCGACGGCGCGCTTTCAGGGGCATTGGGCAGGGAGCGCGCACCATGACGCAGGACGACGGGAACCGGAAGCATCGCCATCCGGACACGGTGGCCTGTCTGGAGGCTCTGACGGAAAGCGAGGCGGCCGTGCATCCGCCGGTGATCCGCGAGCATGGCGGCGGGTTCGCCCGGTACTGGCTGGAGGGCGGCGCGGTCCGGAGCCGTGACATCACGGAGGACGAGCTGCCGCTGGCGGGCTTCAGGCCGGACGGCGGGCCGCTTCCGGCGCTGCTCGCCGCGGTTTCGGCGGAGTTCGGCCCGCAGCTTCCGAAGCCGGCGTCGGACCTCGCGTCGGGCGTCCCGGATCTCGACGGCGTGGAGCGGGCGCTTCGGGACAGCTCCCTCGGCGGCGGCGCGGCGGCGCCGAGCTGCTCTTCGAGCAGCTTGACGGGGCGCTGCCGGCGCCGGAATGCGAGGGCTGCGGCAGGCCGATGGTCCGGCACCAGACGGCGGCGAAGTCGTTCCTGACCCGGCTTGGCCGGGTCGAGGTGGAACGCACGCATTTCCATTGCCGGTCGTGCGGCAATGGACGCTTCCCGCTGGACCGGGCGCTGGGCCTGGACGGGAGCGCCTTCACGCCGGGGATGGCGAGCGTCATGGCGGAGACGGCGCCGATGACGAGCTTCGACGCGGCGAGCCGCCACATCGCCAACCTCGCCGGGGTGAGCGCCTCGTCGAGCTCGCTGCAGCGCTGGTCGCTGGCGCTCGGCGAGGAGGCGCTGCGGTTCGAGCGCGGGGAGGTGGTGGACGGCAAGCCGCTGGAATCGCGCATGCATCTCTCGATCGACGGGACCGGGATCCCGATGCGGAAGGAGGAGACCGAGGGCGTCGCCGGCAAGCAGGAGGACGGGAGCGCGAAGACGCGCGAGGCGAAGCTGGCCGTCATGTACACCGCCGAGGGCCGGGACCCGAAGACCGGCGCGGCGCTGAAGGACCGGGGCAGCGAGAGCTTCAGCTGCCTCATCGACAGCGCGGCCGCGGCGTCCGGCAGCAGGGACCCCTCGGACTTCGCCAGGCGCCTTGGCCGCGAGGCGCGGCGGCGCGGGCTGCAGGACGCCGGGGAGGTCGTCGTCATCTCCGACGGGGCCGAATGGATCAGGAACACGTGCGACGAGGTCCTCGGGGGCGGGAGGGTCACCTTCGTGCTCGACCAGTTCCACGTGCTGGAATACGCCTCCGACGCCGTGAAGGCGATCCTCCCGGAGGGGCCGGAGCGGGACCGGCGCTTCGCGGAGGTGAAGGCGGACATCGAGGCGGGCCGGGCCGGCAAGGTCGTCCGGGAGCTGGAGCCGTTCAGCGGCCGGCACAAGGCCGTGGAGGACTGCTGCCGCTACCTCCGGAACAACATCGAGCGGATGCGGCACGACAGGTGCCGTGACAGGGGCATGCAGGTCGGAAGCGGCGTCGTGGAGGGCGGATGTCGCCAGTTCGGGCTGCGGCTCAAGCGCTCCGGAACGCGCTGGTCGGAGAGAGGCGCCAACGCGATGCTCGCGCTCAAGAGCTGCGCCATGAACCTCAGGGTGACCGACTTCCTCGACTGGCGGGCGAATCTGGCCATCGCAGCGTGACAAATAAC
>CAXXWA010000004.1:0-335091 GCA_963662815.2 uncultured Amylibacter sp. | reverse complement strand
GCCTCCGTCGCCGCGCGGATGATCGCGTTGCCCATACGATGCGTCCCGCGCGAAGCGAAGCTCCCCATGTCGTGCGGACCGGTATCGCTGTCGGCGGTGTCGACGTAGACGTCCTCGACCGGCACGCCGAGGGTCTCGGCGGCGATCTGGCGGCCCACGGACTTGATGCCCTGGCCGAGGTCGATCGACGACAGCGTCACCTTGAACTTCCCGTCAGGCGTGGAGTGCACCAGCGCCTGGCTCGGATCGCCGCCGAGGTTCATCCCGATCGGGTAGTTGATGCAGGCGAAGCCGCGGCCCCTTAGTCTTGCCATTACCGCCTCCTCGAACCGGAGATGAAGGGCGACACGCCGGGCCGCCTGACGCCGGGCCGGACCTGTGCCGCGGGCCCGTCGGCATCCGGCTCGCGGCGGGGCTGCGCTGGCGGGGGCGCGGGGAGCGCATGCCCCGGCGGCAGCGCCGGCGCGGCAGCGGCGGCGGGCGCCCGCGGTTCGTCGCCGGATGCGGCCAGTGCAGGCGCAGCGGGGCGAGCGGCCGGCTGCGGCGCGCCGGAATCGATCCTGAATCCGAGCCGCGCGGCCTCGGCCACCATGTCCTCGCGCTGCGGCGCGTTGCCTGTCGCCGGGTGATCGCTCGCGGCCCCGGCAGCCACGCGCCCGCGCGCGCCCGCGCCGGAGAAGGGTTCCGGCGCGAGACCGGACCGCCTGCGCTCCCCGATCCGGCCCTCGTCGTCGGTGACGGTTTCAGGAATCTCCCCGCGCCAGCCGGTGCCGCCGCCGATCCGGCTCGACTGCGCCATCGCCTCGGCCGAGAGCCGCCAGCCGGCTTTCTCCGCGGCGACCTGGCAGCTTTCGATGAGCGCGCAGTTCTTGGCGCTGCGCCGGTGCGCCTTCATGTCGCCGTCGCGGTAGGCATTGAGGATGCGCAGTTCGATCGGGTCCATCCCGACGGCCTCGGCGACCCGGTCCATCTGGCACTCGATGGCGAAGTCGACGGCCGTGATGCCGAAGCCGCGCATCGCGGTCGACGGCGTGCGGTTGGTGTAGACGCAGTAGACGTTGGAGGCGACATTGGGGATCGTGTAGGGGCCAGGCAGGTGCCCGGTGGCCTTCTGCACGGCGTAGGACGACAGCCGCGTGTAGGCGCCGGCGTCGAAGAACCCGGTGAAGGCGCGCGCCGTGATCCGGCCGTCGCGCATCACGCCGTCCCTTATCCGCCAGCGCTCGCCGCCGCGCGGGCCGCCCACCTGCATCTCCTCGGCCCGGTCCCACATGTACTTGACGGGCCGGCCGGTGAGCATGGCGCCGAGGACGGCGACCGGTTCGTGGTGGCTGTCGACCTTGCCCCCGAAGCCGCCACCCACGGTGCCGCCGATGAAATGCAGCCGCGACGACGGGATCTCGAGAAGCTTGCCGGTGACCCCGATGGAGAAGAAGAGCGCCTGCGTGGCCGTGTAGCAGGCGATCCGCCCGCCGGTCTCCGGCGCCGCGATCGCGCCGCAGGTCTCCAGCGGCGCCTGTTCGATGGGCGACATCTGGTACTCGCCCTCGACAATGCGGTCGGCGGCGGCGAAAGCCGATTCCGCGTCGCCGAACCGCAGCTTCTGATGGTCGTAGCGGTCGTGATAGTCGAAGCTGTTGTTCGGGTACTCGTCGTTGACCACCGGCGCGCCGGGCCCGAGCGCCTCCTCGACGTCGAGCACGTGGGGCAGCACCTCCCAGTCCACCGTCACTGCCGCCGCCGCAGTCTCCGCCGCGGCCGCCGAGGTGGCGATCACGGCCAGGACCGGTTCGCCCACGTACGCGACCTTCCGCTCGGCGAGCAGCGGCTCGTCGTCCCTGCCGAAGCCGATGAGCGAGAGGAGCGTGTTGAGATTGCGCGGAACGTCGCGCGGCCGGATCAGGCGGACGACGCCCGGCATGGCCTCGGCCCGGGACGAGTCGATCGAACGGATCCGTGCGTGATGGTGCGGCGACCGGACGCAGCGGACATGCAGCAGCCCGTCGAAATGGCGGTCGTCGTAGAAGGGCGAGCGCCCGGTGACGTGGCCCTGGATGTCCTGCCGGATCGTCGGCCGGCCGATTTCGGCGAGCGAGTCGTCCCTCTCGTCGGCGAACAGGTCCTTGCGGAACTTGACAGCCATTACCGCGCCTCCCTCGCGCCGCGCGCCGCCGCAAGTATCGCCTCGACGATCGGCTCGTACCCCGTGCAGCGGCAGATGTTGCCGCCGATGGCGTCGACGACCGCGTCCCGGGACGGGTTCGGATCGCGTTCGAGAAGCGCCGTCGCGGCCATCAGCATTCCCGGCGTGCAGTAGCCGCACTGCGCCGCGAAGTGATCGACGAACGCCTGCTGCAGCGCGCCGAGCCCGGCCCCGTCGCCGAGCCCGGCCGCAGTCCGGACGTCGCGCCCCGCGACGCTCTCCGCGAGCGTGATGCAGGCAAGTCGCGGGGCGCCGTCGACGAGCACTGTGCAGGCGCCGCAGCTCCCCTGCCCGCAGCCGTACTTCGGGGTCCGGTCGCCGACGCCGCGGCGCAGGAGGTCGAGAAGGTTGCCGCCCGGATCGGCGAAGCCCCCCGCCGCGGCACCGTTAAGCGTGAATGTCACGGGCGTCCCGCTCATCCGCGATCCTCCCCGAGGAGCAGTCGGCGCAGTTGGACCGGCGCCGTTTCCCGGCGATACCACGACGAGGCCAGCGCGTCGGTGGGCGGGTCGAGACCCTCGACCGCCCGTTCCAGCGCCGGCCGGACGCCGCCCCGATCGAGCGGAACCCCCTCGAGCGCCGTTTCCGCCGCCCTTGCACGCACCGGCCGCGCGGCCATTCCGCCGTAGGCCACGCACACGTTCGAAAGCCGCCCGGCCGACCGGTTGAGAAGCGCCGCCATGCACATCACCGAAGCCCCCGCCGGACGCACGCGGCGCACCTTGCGGAAGCGGAAGGCGCCGCCGTCCGGGCGCCGGAAAGAGACTGATGTGACAAGCCCCGAGCGCTCGTCGAGGAACTCGTCGAGGGGGCGCTCCTGACCGTCGGCGACGTGCACCGTCGCACCCAGCGCGAGGAGCGCCACCGCGAAGTCGCCGTAGGGGTGCGGGGCGAACAGGTTGCCGCCTACGGTGGCCGCGTTGCGCACCGCGGGGCCGCCCACCGCCAGCGCCGCCGGCGCCAGGAACGCGAGGTCGCGCGCGCCCGCGACCTCGGCCATGGTGGCGTGCGCGCCGAGAGTGATCCTGTCCGATTCGACGCGGATTCCGCGGAGCGCAGGGTCGGTCGTGCGGACGATGCGCTCGACCCCGAGGGCGCCGTGGTTGACATCGATCATGACGAGCGAGCCGCCGCCCAGGAACCGGGCGCCCGGGCCGAGCGCCCGGACCGCCTCGGCGGCCGTCGCGTAGGTCTCGACCCTAGGCATGCGCCTCCTCCAGCTGCAGCCGCACGGCCTCGAAGCCCGCGGCGTAGATGCCGTCGCCCACCAGTTCCGCCAGTTCACCGGACCTCCCGGCGGGCGTGTCGAACCTGCTCTCCCATTCCCAGAAGGTGCGGTCGCCGTCGGTCACCGGGAAGAGCCGGACATGGGCCACGTAGTTGAAGAGCGGAACCGGCGTGTCGAGGAGGCAGTAGGTGAAGGTCTGTTCGAGATCCGACAGCGCCAGCAGCTTCTCCCGCAGGACCGAGCCGTCCTCGAGGCGGAAGCTGCGCACGCAGCCCACCATATCGGACGGGCTGCCCCGCTCGATCTGGCTCGCGCGCACGGCCGGATGCCAGCGGTCGTGCCCGTTGAAGTCGCGGATCACGCCCCAGACGGCCTCGACGGGCGCCTCGATCACGATGCTGCGCCTGACTCTAGGCATCACCGGCTTCCGAAATGGCGCTTGAGCGCGTCGAAGCCGGTCTGGAACACGTCCGCGCCGATTCCGTCCACCAGCCCGTCCTCGTCATCCGGCGCGCAGGAGAACTCCGCCGACCATTCGATGAAGGTGCGATCGCCCTCGGTCACCGGGGTCAGCCGCAGCGTGGCCAGGTAGTCCTCGAGCGGCATCGGGCTTTCGAGGATCGAATAGGTGCAGAACATGTCGTAGTCCGAGAGGCCGAGGAGCTGCTCGCGGATCAGGTCGCCGTTCTGCAGGTGGAAGTTCCGGATGCAGCCCACCTTGTCGGCGGGAAGCGCGTCCTCGATGCGGCTGTCGCGGACGAGCGGGTGCCAGCGCGGCAGGCCGTTGAAGTCGCGCACCCTGTCCCAGACCCGGGAGGGCGGGGCGTCGATGACCGAAGAGACGTAGACCCGTGCCATTCAGGAAGTACTCCCCTTGTCGGGGTCGCCGGCGTTCTCCGGGGCGGCGCCCGCCTTCTCGACCGCCGCAGCGATCCGCTGCATGTCGGAGGCCTCGCGGATGAGTCCCGGCTGCCGGGCGAGGTTGCCGCCCTCGATTCCGATGTCGCCGAGAAGCGAGTCGATCATCGGCGCCTGCACCCTGTAGCGGAGCGCGGAGTTTATCACCTCGTCGGTCGGGCTGCCGCTGCGCGGGGCGCCGCCGCCCGACTCCGATCCGCCGGCGCCAAGCGTCCCCGCACCCGCGCCGCCAAGCTCCATGATCTTGATTTCGTTGATCTTCTCGAGCGGCTTGACCTGCGCCGCGACGATGCCCTCGAGCCGTTCGAGGAGGTTGCGGCGGAAGAGCGATTTCCGCGCCTCTCCGGTGAGAATGTTCTCGGCCTCGTTCAGAAGCCGCTGCGCCTCGGCCCTGACCGCGGCGATGACGCGTTCCGCCTCGGCCGCGAGGCGGCTTTCCTCGGCCGCCTTCTCGGCGCGCGTGACGTCGACCGCCTTCTCGCGTTCGGCCTCCTCCATCGCGGTTGCGGTGTCCACCTTGGCGGCCGCTTCGGCGGCGCGCGCGCGGGCGGCATCCGCCTCGATGGCGGCGGCGCTCTCGTCGAGCGACTTCCGGTAGAGCGCGATTGCCTTTTCCATCGCCGCTTCCTCGACCGCCTTCTCGCGTTCGATTTCGAGCTGCCGGCGCGTGCGCTGGTGGTCGATGCGCACATCGTCGAGGCCCTTCTCGATCTCTATCTCGATGCGCTCCACCATGTCCTTCGCAGCGATCTCCGCTTCGCGGAGCGCCTTCGTGCGCTCCACCTCGAGATGCTCGATCGCCTTTCTGCGCGCGATCCCCGCCTCGTCGATTGCGCGTTCCTTCTCGATCTCGGCAGCCCGCGTTTTCCGCTCCTCCGCGATCCGCGCCGCGTTGATCATCTCCTGCGCACTGATGTTGGCCGCGTCGACCGCGCGGTTGCGCGCGATCTCGCGCTCGCGAAGGTCCTGCTCGTAGGCGATCCGATCGGCGGCCACCTTCTTCTCCCGCGCGATCCGCGCCGCCTCGACGGCCTCGGCGCGCAACTCGTCCCGCTCCTCGGTGTCCTGCTGCGCTCCGATGCGCTCGAATGCGAGCAGCCTGTCCTGGGCAATGCGCGCCTTCTCGACCGCCTCGCGGGCGGCGATCTCGGCCTCGTCCACGTCCCGGTTGCGCGCGATCTCGAGGCCGCGAGTCTCCTTGTCCGAGGAGATCCGGGCCGCGGCAACGACTTTCTGCTGCATGATCGTGAGCTTCTCCGTGGCTTCATTGCTCGCGATCTCGGCTTCGCGGATGGCAAGGTCGCGGGCCACCTCCCGTTCGCGGATCTGCTGTTCGATGCCGATGCGCGCATCGCTCACGGCGCGCTCCTGCTCGATCCGGGCGGTCTCGACCGCCTCGCGGGCCGAGATTTCCTCCTCGTCGACCGTCCGCTGGCGAGCGATCTCGTGAATCCGGGTTTCGCGCTCCTTGGCGATTCGGGCCTCGTCGAGCGCCTTCTCCTGGGCGATTCGCGCGGTCTCGACCGATTCGCGCGCCGCGATCTCGGCGGAGTCGGTGTCCTGCCGGTTGCGGATTGTTTCCTCGGCCACGGCGCGCTCCTGCTGGACGCGCGCCTTCTCGACCGCTTCCCGGGCCGAGATCTCGGCCTCGTCCACGACGCGCTGGCGGTCGATCTCGCGCTGGCGGATCTCGCGTTCGGAGGCGATGCGGGCCTCCGCGATCTGGCGTTCGTTGGCGATGCGGGACGTCTCGATCGCCTCGCGCGAGAGGAGCGTCGCCTGCTCGGCGTCCTTTTCCCGCTCCGAACGTTCCCGGGCCAGTTCGGCGCGCTGCTGCGCCCTGCGGAACTCGATCTCGCGTTCCTGTTCGAGGCGCGCCTCCTCGGTCTGCTTCTCGATGTCCAGGACGCGCTTCTCGGCCTCGAGGTTGCGGGCACGGATCCTGACCATCGAATCCTGCTCGATGTCGTTGCGCAGCTTGCGGCGCGCCTCGACGGCCTCGATCACCGTGGTCAGGCCCTCGGCGTCGAACTTGTTGGAAGGATTGAAATACTGGATGTCGGCCTGGTCGATGTCGGTGATCGCGACGCTTTCGAGTTCGAGCCCGTTCTTGTCGAGGCCGTCCTGGGCCATCTCGAGGACGCGCGCCACATAGACGTTCCGGTTCTCGTGGATCTCTTCCAGCGACATTTCCGAGGCGACGGTCCGGAGCGCGGAGATGAACTTGCCGGAGAGCAGCGTGTGGATGCGCTCGGGCTCCAGCGTCCGCCGGCCCAGCGTCGACGCGGCGAGAGACACCGCCTCGCGGCTCTGCTTGACGCGGACGTAGAATTCCGCGTCGACGTCGACGCGCATCCTGTCCTTGGTGATCAGCGCCTCCTCCTTCTCGCGGGTGACCGCGAGCTGAAGCGAGTTCATCGAAACCGGCGTGATGTCGTGGATGATCGGCCAGACGAAGGCGCCGCCGTCGATCACCACCTTTTCGCCGAGGAAGCCGGTCCGCACGAAGGCCACCTCCTTGGTCGACCGCCGGTAGAGCCAGTGCATCACCCAGTAGAGAATGAAGACGCAGATTGCGGCTGCGATCAGCCAGAGGATCAATTGCCCGATGAGTTGGCCGGTCATGTCTCTTTCTCCCTTCCGGCCTCGCGGCCGATCTCCTTGAATCTCCTGGTCTGTTCGGTGAGCGCGGTTTCCGCCGGCAGGCGCTCCATCGAGGACGCGCCGTAGAACCCGTGGCAGTGCCGGGTGTTCCGTAGAACGAAGTCCGCATCCGGCGGCTCGGCGACCGGGCCGCCGTGCACGAGGACCAGCGCCTCCGGGTTGACCTCGAGGGCGGCGGCGGCAAGGCGGTCGGTGACCGCCGGTGCGTCTTCGAGCGCCAGCGCGGTCTCCGCGCCGATCGCGCCGCCAGTCGTGAGGCCGAGGTGCGCGACGATGATGTCGGCGCCGGCTTCGGCCATGGCGCGCGCGTCGTTCTCGGAAAAGACGTACGGGGTGGTCAGCATGCCGCGCCCCGCAGCGAGGCGGATCATCTCCACCTCGTGGCCGTAGCCCATGCCGGTCTCCTCCAGGTTGGCGCGGAAGGCGCCGTCGATGAGGCCGACAGTCGGAAAGTTCTGCACGCCCGAGAACCCGATCCGGCGAAGCTCGTCCAGGAACGGACCCATCAGGCGGAAGGGGTCGGTGGCGCAGACGCCGGCGAGAACCGGCGTCCGCCGCACCACCGGCAGCACTTCGCCCGCCATTTCCAGGACCACGCCGTTGGCGTCGCCGTAGGGCATCAGCCCGGCGAGGCTGCCCCGCCCCGCCATGCGGTAGCGGCCGGAATTGTAGATCACGATCAGGTCGACGCCGCCCGCCTCCTCGCACTTCGCCGACAGCCCGGTTCCCGCGCCACCGCCGATGATCGGTTCGCCCCGGTCGCGCATGGCGCGGAACCTTTCGACGAGTGACCCGCGGTCGAACAACTCAGCCTCCGCCCATCGCCCGGACCGGATGCGCATGCACCTGCCGGAAGCTCTCGAGCACCAGCGCGGCAAATTCCGGGTCGTTGACATTGTGCGGCGCGCGGATGAGCTGGCGCGCCGAAGTCTGCCGGACGGTCGCCTCGAGCGCATCGAAGAGCGCGGCGTCGGCGGCCGGGTCGTGGAAGGGTCCGCCCTGAGCGCTCAGCGCCGAAACCCCGCCCTCGGGCAGCAGGAACCGCACCGGCCCCGCCATCCGGTTCAGCTTCTCGCCGATCCAGCGCCCGATCTCCGCGTTCTCCTCGGCGCTCGTCCGCATCAGGGTGACCTGCGGGTTGTGCTGGTAGAGCGTGCGGCCCAGGTAGCGTTCTGGGACCGAATCCCGCGCGTGGAAATTGACCATGTCGAGGGCGCCGCAGGCGCCAACGTAGGGCAGGCCGCTGCGGACCGCCGCATCGAACCGGGTCTCGTCGGCCGCGAACACGCCGCCCGCGACCATGTCGCAGACCTCCGTCGTCGTCAGGTCGAGGACGCCGCTCAGCCGGCCGCTTTCGACAAGCGCCTCCATCGCCCGTCCGCCGGTGCCGGTGGCATGGAAGACGAGCACGTCGTAGTCCCCCTCGAGCGCCGCCGCGACCTGCCGGACGAGCGGCGTGGTGACACCGAACATGGTGACGCCGACCGCCGGCCGCGCGGCAGGCGCCGGCCGCGCGACCTGCCGCGCCGAAACCATGCCCGCAAGCGCGTTGGAGGCGTTCGCCAGGATCTCGCGGGTGATCGAGTTCAGTCCCTGCACGTCCGCGACCGCGTTCATCATCGTAATGTCCGACGCCCCGACGTACTGCCCGACGCTGCCCGACGCGACCGTCGAGACGATGAACTTCGGAATGCCGACGGGCAGGCTGCGAAACGCCGGGCTGACCATCGCCGTTCCGCCCGAACCTCCCGCCGAGATGACTCCCGCGACATCGTCCCGGGCCTGCATCCAGCGGACGAACGCCTCGGTCATTCCCGCCACGGCGCTGCCGCGGTCGCCGGTAAAGACGCCCCGGTGGCCGCGCGGGTGGAACATGGCCACCGCATGCGGCGGCACGTCCGCGCCCGACGGCCTGCCGCTGGTCGAGAGGTCGATCGTCCGCACCGCGAGCCCGCGCGCCTTCAGGATGTCGCGGATGAACGCGAGCTCGGCGCCCTTGGTGTCGAACGTGCCCGCCACGAACGCGGTCGTGCCGCGGTCGCGCGCGGCCCGGAGGCGCGGCACTTCCGCAGCCGCGGGCTCGGGAGCCGCGGTGGTCGTGCGCGCCGAGCCCTCGATTTCGCGAACCGGCGCCGGGCGCGACCATCTGGTCGGCACCGTCGGGTTTGACAGGTAGATCCGGTTCGGACCCGCGGCGGCGGCCGGCGCCGCGGGCACGCCCGCGGCGGGAGCGGGCGTCGCGTCGTGCGCATGCCGCCCGACGCCTAGAAGCGTCTGCTGCAGTTCGCGGTCGCCGGCGAGGCGGGCGGAGTCCATCACCCGGTTGATCCGCCCGTTGACCATGATCGCGACCTCGCGCGCCACGGCGCAGGCCACGCCGATGTTCTGCTCGATGACCAGGACGTCGATGTCTCCGTCCCGCCCGAGCCGGACCAGCATGTCCTCCACCTGCTGGACGATCACGGGCGCGAGGCCCTCCGTCGGCTCGTCCATCACGAGGAGGCGCGGGTTCAGGAGGAGCGCCCTGGCGATCGCGAGCATCTGCTGCTCGCCGCCGGATAGCTGCCCGCCGCTGTTGCCGCGCCGCTCGGCGAGGCGCGGGAACGCGGCGTAGATCCGCTCGATGGTCCAGGCCCCGCGGCGCCGTTCGACAAGCCGCAGGTGCTCTTCCACGCTCAGCGTCGGCCAGAGCCGGCGCCCCTGCGGCACGTATCCGACCCCCATCCGCGCGATTTCGGCTGGCGGGCGCCCAACGAGAGACTGCCCGGCGAGGCTGATGCCGCCGGAAGCCGCCGGAACCAGTCCCATGATGGTCTGGCAGAGCGTTGTCTTGCCCATGCCGTTCCGGCCGACAACCGACATCACGCCTTTCTCCAGCGCCAGGTTCACGCCCTGCAGCGCATGGCTGTGGCCGTAGAATACGTTGAGGTCGCGAACCTCGAGGATCGAGGCGCCGTCAACCACCGTCGCCTCCGAGGTAGAGGGCCTGCACCTCCGGGTCGTCCTCGATCTCGGCCGGGCTGCCCTCCTTGAACACGCGGCCGTTGTGCATCATGGTCACCGTCTCGGCGACGCGGAGTGCCACGTCCATATCGTGTTCGATGACGATGAATCCCATGTGCCCTGGCAGGCCGGTCAGGATCTCGATCAGTTCGGAACGTTCCGCAGGCGACAGACCCGCAGCCGGTTCGTCGAACAGGATGAAGCGCGGCGCCCCGGCGAGCGCCATGGCGATCTCCAGCTGGCGCTGCTGGCCGTACGAGAGGTTTGCGACCAGCTGGTCGCGGGCGTCGTCGAGGTGCACGAGGCGCACGAGGTTCTCGGCGCTCGACATCAGCGCGTCGTCGCGCCGCGGGCGCAGGAACGAAAATCGGCTGCGCGACACGCCCGTGCAGGCGAGATAGATGTTGTCATGCACGCTCAGCCCGGCGAAGAGCAGCGATATCTGGTAGGTTCGTCGCAGTCCCCTCCGGATCCGCTCGTGCGGCGGGAAGCCGGTGATGTCCTCGCCGAAGAAGCGGATCGTGCCGGCGGTCGCGGGAAAGTCGCCGGTCACGCAATTGTAGAGCGTCGTCTTGCCCGCCCCGTTCGAACCGAGGACCGCCCGGCGTTCCCCCGGACGCACGGTCAGGTCGATGTCCTCGAGCGCGGCGAGCGCTCCGAAGTACTTGGTCACGCCGCGCAGTTCCAGCGCGTTCGCGGTGCCGGTGGCGCTCAGCCGGTCGGAAATCGAGCTGGTCGCGTTCACGGCGAACCCCCTCCCCGGTCGAGAAGCGGGTCGCGCGCGCGAGCCCGCTGCCAGCGGTCCCACAGGCCGAGGATGCCGTCGGGCGACCAGAAGACGATGACCAGGAATCCTATCCCTATCAGCAGCTGGAACCGCTCTCCCGACATGCCGATCGCCACCAGCGCGTCGAGCGCGAAGGTCTTCAGCACCACGTAGACGAGTGCGCCGATGAACGGGCCGACGGGATGTCGCGTCCCGCCGATGACGGCAATCACCAGGATGTCGATCACCGGCCCGATTCCTGCCGAGCCGGGCGAGATCTGCGCCGACTGCCAAGTCAGGAGGATGCCGCCGACTGCTGCCAGCAGCGCGGCGAATGCATAGGCGGCCACCCGGTGGGCGACCACGTTGTACCCGAGCGCGGCCATCCGGCGCGCATTGTCCCGCGTGCCCTGCAGCGCCAGGCCGAACGGCGCGCGGGAGAGATAGAGAACGCTGCAGTAGGCGAGAACCGACCAGAAGAGGACCAGGTAGTAGAATGCCGCCGGTTGCCGCCAGTCGACCCCGAACAGCTGCGGCGGCAGCACGCCGTTGAACCCGGAGAAGCCGTTGAAGATCACGTAGTTCTGCCGGGTGAAGTAGAAGAAGGCGGAGGCGATCGCGAGGGTGATCATGATCGTGTAGATGCCCTCGGTCCGCACCGCAAGCCACCCGGCCAGCGTGCCGAACAGTACCGCGACCGCGATCGCGAGCGGGATCGCGAGATACCAGGGCCAGCCGAGCGAAATGTGGTCGATCGCCGACGTTCCGAAGATGGCCACCATGTAGCCGGCGCACCCCGCGACCGTCATCTGCACGAGGCTGACCATGCCGCCGTAGCCGGCGAGGAACATGAGGCTCAGCGATATGATGCCGAGGATGAATCCCCAGCCGAAAATCTGGTAGAGGATGAAGTCGCCGGCGATGGCGGGCATGATCAGGAGCATTATGCCGAGGATCCAGTAGACCGGCGGAACGCGCTCGAGCCAGCTGCGCTCCGCGTGGGACGGCGCCTGTTCGACGACGGCCACGTCACGCCCTTCCCATGAGGCCCTGCGGCCGGAAGGCCAGCACGAGCACCATGATCAGGAACGTCAGCACCACCGAGTAGGTCGGCGCATAGACGGAGCCGAGCTGTTCGGCGAGGCCGATGAGGAGCGCGCCGACGGCTGCGCCCGGTATGGATCCCATCCCGCCGACGATCACCACGACGAGCGACGCGAGAAGGAACCGTATGTCCTCGCCCGGCGCGATCGACTGGAAGGTGCCGCCGACGACGCCCGCCACGCCCGCCAGCCCGGCGCCGAACGCGAAGACCCCGAGAAACACCGTCTGAATCCGCACGCCGGTCGCCGAGAGCATGTCCCGGTCGTCGACTCCGGCGCGGATCAGCATGCCGATCCGCGTGCGGTTGAGCAGCAGCCAGATGCCGACGCCGACGACCACCGAAGCGAGAAAGATGACGATCCGGACGAGCGGGTACTTCATGTAGACGGGGTCGCCGGAACTCTTGACCGCGGTCACGAAGAACGTCGTCAACGGCCCGTTCAGCCACTCCGGGGCGCCGACGTTGTAGAAGTCGCCGCCCCAGACCCAGAGCATCAGGTCGGCGAGGACGATGGAGATCCCTATCGTCACCAGGGTCTGGCGCAGGTCCTCCCCTTCCATCCGCCGGAAGACGAAGTACTGGAGGAGCATGCCGAGAAGGCCGACCACGACGAAGGCCACCGGAAAGGCCAGGATCCACTGGCCGGTCAGGGCGGCGACCTCGAAGCCGACGTAGCCGCCGAGGAGATAGAGCGACCCGTGCGCCAGGTTGACGTTCCGCATGAGCCCGAAGATCAGGGTGAACCCGCTCGCGACGAGGAAGTAGAGTCCGCCGAGCGTGATGCCGTTGAACACCGCGTTCAGGAAAACCTTCTTCTTGCCGATGAGCGCGATCAGCCATTTCGGCCAGACCGCGAAGGCCAGCCAGAGGAGGACTGCGGCCAGCACGACGAGAATGACTGTCCAGACCGGATGCCGGCGCGCGAACCCCCTCATGCGCCCCGCCCTTCCGGCCGCAGTCTCCTGCCCTTCTCTCGCGCGTTCACTCGTTTCATCGGCTCATCGCCCGGAATCCGGCCGTCGCGGCCGGAACGGAATTCCGTCCAGTGTGGTCGGGCCGGACGGCGCGGTAAAGACCGAACTCAGACGAAATGCGCAACCCTCCTGTAGTCGGACGGCGGAATGCCGACGTTCGACGTGAAGAACCGCGTGAAGCCTCCCTGCGAGGCGAATCCCAGGTCCAGCCCGATTTCGGTGACCGATTTCCGCGTGCTCATCAGGTCGTCGATCGCCTGCTCCGCGCGCAGCATGTTGAGGTAGAGGTTGGGCGTGATTCCCATCTGCATCTTGAAGAGCTTGAAGAAGTGCGGACGCGACAGGCCCACCTCGCGCGCCAGCCGGTCGATCGAGGTCTCCCCGGCGTAGCATGCCTGCATGAGGCGCAGCGACCGTCTCACCCGGTAGTCGTTGAACTCGCGGCGGCGATCCGGCTGCGGCGCGCGCGCCCGCGCCCCTTCCCAGGACTGCTCGAAGCAGTGCATGCAGGTTTCGAAGAGGAACCTGTCGAAACGCTCCGAGGGCCGGTCGTCGAGAAGAAGCGAGCTCAGCCGGTCGACCCACTGTTCGACCTCGGGAGTCATGTGGATGCGGGGCGTGCCGAAATTCAGGGCGTACTCGGCCGACCGGCTGTTCTCCAGGAACCACATCGGCTTGATGTAGAGCGTCAGCACGTAGCTGAACCGCTCGTCCGGCAGCGGGCTGAAGCTGTGCGGCTCCCAGGGACTTACGGCGACAGCGTTGTCCGCATCGAGGGCGAACCGGGAATCGCCCACGGTGAAGCGTCCCCGCCCGCCGCCGAGGCGGAAGATCAGGTGCCCTTCGCGGTGCGCGTGCGTGATGAGCGGATTGTCGATCTCGTAGAGCTTGGCCCGGCCGAAGGAGCCGTGGTGAATGGAGATTGCCTTGGCCATTCCGATTCTCCTCCCTGCGGACGACCGCGCCATGCCCGACAGTATCATGAGTCCGCGCCATTTCGAACAGTGTCATCCGGCGGCTTCGAGACTCTTGGGTATGGCGGGCCGCAGGGTGGTCACGGCCGGCAGTTCAGTAGACTGATTCGAGAATCGAGAGGATTTCGGGCCTGCTGACCTGGCGCGCGCCGTAGCGGATGGCGCGGTCGGAACTCGCCCGCGCGGCGGCCTCTCCGAGCCGATGCCGCGCGACCCCCATCCTCGACAGCGAATCCGGAAGCGGCAGCGGCCGCAGGATGTCGGCAAGCCCCGCGGACAGGTCGATGTCGCCGCGAATCCCGAGGCTCCGCTTCAGCGCTTCGGACCTGCCGTCGACGGCATCGCCGTAGCTGCGCACCAGTTCGGGCAGAATCAGTCTGCTGGCGGCGCCGAGGTCGATCCTGCTTTCGGTCACGCTCGCCAGTGCGCTGACGATCGCATGCACTGCGCAGAGCCCCTTCTGAAGGGACAGCGCGCTGCTGAGGCTTCCGGCCATCATTTCCCGACGCGCGGGCAATTCGTCGCGTTTCAGCGCAGCGTCCGCATTGTCGACGACCCTGGTGAGACCGTCGAGCGCGAGCCCGTCCGCGGGCGGATTGAAGCCCCTCGCCAGATAGGTGTCGGCGCCGCGCGATATGGCGCACACCGCGGCGCTGGCCCCTGCAGTCTCGGGGCTTCCGAGCGTCACGGTCGGGTCGCAGATCGCCACGGTGGGGATCATCCGCCGCGCGCTCAGGAGCATCAGTTCGCCGCAGGCGAGCCGGAGCCGCGCATGGTCGCTGACCGCGGAGGAAAACCCCGAAACATTGGGTATCGCGATCAGCTCGGGCTGCCCGCATTCAGATCCCTGCATACCTCCCGTCCCGCCGAGAAGCCGCGAGACCGGGACATTTCGCGCGACCGCGATTCGCGCCGCCTTCGCGAGCCCGATCGCGCTGTTGCCGCCGAATGCGACAACCAGATCGCAGCCTTCGCGCCTGTAGAGCGCGGCGACGGAGTCGGCGGCTGCCTCGGTCACGAACGGCGGCACGTCCGAAAACGCGGTGATCCTGGCACGAAGCGGAAAGCTCGAAAAGAGCCGTTCGCCGATGCCGCCCGCGACATGCGCTTCCTCGGCGACGACGAGCGGCCGGCGCCGCTCCATGCGCTCCATCTCGGACCGGAGCGCCTCTTCCAGGACGCCGTCGGCAAAGTGAATGCGTGTCACGTAGTTGATCAGCGTCATGGCCAGTCGTCGTCGAAGGCTCGAGGCCGCGGCTGTTTTCGGCCCGGGCCGGGGTCACCGGCCCGGGCCGCCCGGAGTTCGGGCGTCAGTAGCTCGTCTTGCACTCGGGCACATCGCGCCCCGGCGTGCCGATGGAGGCAAAGACGTCGGGATCCATGCCGAGGGTCTGGTTGACGTTCTCGATGATCTTGACCACCCGGTTCGTCAACGTGCCGTCGTCGAGTTCCGCAACTTCGGTCAGGAAGTTGGTTCCGATCGCCTGGCGGTTCTCATCGAGAGTGATCCTGCCGTTCGGCGCGTCAAGCTCGATGCCCGACAAACAGGCGCGCAGCGCCGCGTGGCCGTCCGACAGGTCGCCGCCGATTTCGTCCATGCACTGCGCCATCGCCGTGGTTGCGTTGTAGTAGCCGACCGACATCAGCGCCGGGAACGGGAACCGTTCCTCGGGCGGGAACATCGTCTGGTACTTTTCGACGAACGCCTGCCAGCCCGGGTTGTCCCAGTTGTCCGCCTGCGGTGCCGAAGACGGAACGCCGATCAGCGCCCGCTTCGCCGAACCCGTGGCGCTCAGGACGGTCGGGTCGACCATGATCGTTCCGCCGATCAGGTTGGCGTCGCCGCCGGCCTGCTGATACTGGTTCAGGAAGTTGACCGCGTCGCCGCCGCCGAGTCCGAGATAGATCGCGTCGACGTCGTCCGGAAGCGCCGCGATGATGGAGCCGAAGTCCTTCGTGCCGAGCGGCACCCAGAACCGTTCGGTGATCTCGCCGCCGGCCTGGCAGAATTCCAGCGCGAAGCCGAAGACCTGGGTGTAGATGAACGAGTAGTCCTCGCCGATCGTGGCCACGGTCTTGTAGCCCTTCTCGTTGAAAACGTAGTCGCCGAGCCCCGCCGACCACTGCGCACCGTCGGTGTTGAAGCGGAAGAAGTTCTCCGACGGGTTGACGTAGGTCGTCGACTGGGCGCCCGAGATGCCGTTGATGAAGGTCACGCCCGGCTGGGTCTTGGAGTAGTCGCGGATCGCGATGCCCTCGGAACCCGAGACCGGGCCGATCACGATGTCGACTCCATCCTGTTCCACGAGCTTGCGAACGGCGCGCACCGCGCTGTCCGGGCTGGCGTCGGACGATGCCACGACATACTCGATCGGGCGCCCGCCGGCAGCGCCTTCGATTTCGTCCAGAGCCATCTTGAATCCGCGAAGGCTGTCCTCGCCCATCAGGGTGTAGGTGCCCTCGAAAATCGCGACGAAGCCGAGCTTCAGCGGTTCCTGCGCCAGCGCGGCGCTTGCCGACATGCCGACGGCGAAGGCCGCAGTGGTGATTAGCTTGATCCTCATTTGTTTCCTCCCTAGCGTTGATCAGGGTGGCGCCCTCGCGGCGCCGAACCCGTTCAGCATGGCACAGAACACGGCGTTCCGTAGCGCGGCGGGTGCTGAGCGCGTACCCGGAAGTCTGTTTTTTCGGGTCGGCGCGGTGGCCACGCAGATCGTCCGGACGTTACTTTCGGGCAAGCCCGGCGGCGTGCGCGCCGACGCGGTTTTGGCGTACGGGCGGCGAGAGCCCGGGCAACGGAATGGGAGGACCCGGCTTGGAAACCACCCGTACGCCGCGTTCCCGGCGGTTCGAAAGACTCGCGGCGCGCGACGTCAACCGCGAGGTCTATGTCCACGAGTTGCCGGAACTCGGCCTCGTCGTGATGAACAGCCCGACCGATCCTTCTCCGTCGCTCGAGGTCCGGAACGGCCGGATCGTTGAAATGGACGGCCGCATCATCGAGGAATTCGATGCGATCGACCGCTTCATCGTCCGCCATGCGATTAGCCTCGAACGCGCAGAGGCCGCAATGGCCCGGGGATCGCTCGAAATCGCGCGGATGCTGGCCGACATCAATGTCCCGCGACGGGAAGTGATGGATGTGTTCTCGGGCCTCACCCCGGCCATGATCGCGGAGGTGATGAACCACCTCAACGTGGTCGAGATGATGATGGCCATGCAGAAGATGCGCCAGCGCAAGCGGCCCTTCGACCAGGCCCATGTGACCAACTGGAAGGAGAACCCGGCGCTCCTTGCGGCGGATGCGGCGGAAGCCGGGCTGCGCGGCTTCGCCGAGGAGGAAACCACCGTGCGGGTGGCCCGCATGGCGCCCTTCAGCGCACTCGCGCTGCTCGTCGGCAGCCAGGCTGGCCGGCCCGGCGTGATGACGCAGATCTCCTGCGAGGAAGCGCTGAACCTGCGCCTGGCGATGAAGGGTCTCGCCACCTACGCGGAGACGCTCAGCGTGTACGGCACGATACCGAGCTTCCTCGACGGCGACGACACGCCGTGGTCGAAGGGAATTCTCGCCTCCGCCTACGCCTCGCGCGGCGTGAAGTCGCGCTTCACGTCAGGCTCGGGTTCCGAGGCGCTCATGGGCTACGGGATGGGCTGGTCCATGCTCTATCTCGAGATCCGCTGCCTCCTGATGGTCAGGGGAGCGGGCAGCCAGGGCGTCCAGAACGGCTCGATCTCGTGCATAGCCCTTCCGGAGAGCCTTCCGGGCGGCGTGCGCGGGGTCCTGGCCGAGAACCTGGCGGCGGCCGCGCTGGGGCTCGAGGTCGCGGCGGGCAACGACGCGCTCGCCTCGCACAGCCAGATGCGGAAGACCGCGAAGCTCATGCTGCAGATGCTGCCGGGCACGGACTTCATCACTTCGGGCCATTCCGTGATGCCGCGCAAGGACAACCTTTTCGGCGGCGGCAACTTCGACGCGGAGGACATGGACGACTGGCTGGTCATTCAGCGCGACATGCAGGTCGACGGCGGCCTGCGGCCGGTTCGCGAGGCGGATGTCCTGGCCGTCCGCGAAAAGGCGGCGCGGGCCGTCCAGGCGGTGTTCAGCGAGCTGGAGTTTCCGGCCATCACCGACTCCGAGGTCGATGCGGCCGTCACCGCGTTCTCCTCCGACGACATGCCTGATCGCGACTCGGTCGCGGACCTTGCGGCGGCGGACGCCTTCCTCGAGAGCGACAGGACGGCGCTCGACGTGGTGCAGGCGCTCGCGCGCACCGGTTTCGGGGATGTCGCCGAAGCCGTCCTCGAGATGCAGCGCCAGCGGGTTCTCGGCGACTACCTGCAGACCTCCGCGGTGTTCGACGAGGACTTCAGGGTCGCGAGCGCCGTCAACACGCCGAACGACTACGCGGGACCCGGAACCGGCTACCGGGTTGAAGGCCGTGTCTGGGACGAGATTCGCGCGCTGCCTCAGGCGCTCGATCCGGCGGCGCTCGTTTCGGGCGAGGCGCCGGACCCGCGCCTGACGCTCGAAGCGACGGGGCAGGCCGAGGAAGGCGCGCGCCCGGAAGTGATCGTCGCGCTCGGCCCCGCCTTCGCCACGGTCATGAACCGGACACTCGCCGACCTCTCCCATGCGGAGGTGCTGCGCGCGATCCTCGACGGGATCGAGGCAGAGGGCGTGCCCTGGCGCGTGGTCAAGGTCTGGCACGGGGCGGACCTGGCCGACATCGGCCTGTCGGGAGCCTGCCTTGGCGGCTCGGGCATCGGGATCGGCCTGCAGTCGAAGGGCACCGCGCTCATCCACCGGAAGGGGCTTGCGCCGCTGAACAATCTCGAACTTCTGAGCATGGCGCCGAACCTGACGCTCGAGAGCTACCGGGCGCTCGGCAGCAACGCCGCCTGCTATGCGACGGATCGCGCGCCCAATCCGGTGCCGATGAAGATCGACAACACTGCGCGGCTGCGCCTCATCGTGCACACGACGCTCCTGCACCACCGCGAGGTCGGGCAGATTGACGAGAGCCGGGGCATCGAGGAAATGCGGGTGACGTTCTCGTGAGCGCGGACGCCGGGAAGCGATTCCCGCTCGGAGGCGACGGACGGGACGGAATCGCGGCGAAGTCGGGCCGTCTCCTGGGCGAGATGACGCTCGACAGCGTCGCCGGCGGCGGCGCAAGTCCCGACGACGTGACGGCGAGCGCGGAAACCCTGCTTCTTCAGGCGCGCTTTGCACGCGAGGCCGGCTATTCCGAGGTAGCCGCCAACCTGACGCGCGCGGCGGAAATGACGCGCATTCCAGACGAGGATCTCCTCGAAATCTACGAGTCGCTTCGCCCGGGACGATCGACCTACTACCAGCTTCTCTCCCTCAGCCAGCAGGTGGCAAGCCGCTACGGCGCCGAGCACACCGGCGCCTACATCCGCGAGGCCGCGGATGCCTACCGCGAGACCGGGCTGCTGAAAATGGAAGACTGACCCGGGAGCGGTTCGCGCCTGCCGGAGCGCGAATTCGGCTGCCCGTTCCCGGGAGGCTATGCTATAATGCCCGCCATGCGAATGGTCGCCTGTTTCCTTCTCGCGGCGTTCGCCGCATCGCAAGCTGGCGCGCAGGAGCGGCGTGCGAGTCATTGCATCGCGATCGCCGACGCCGCGCCGGGCATCGAATTCGTCCAGCGTGCGAGCTGGTCGGCGCCGCTTGCCCCGCACACGGTGAGAATTCACTACATCGAGCACTCCAGCTTCCTGATCCGGACGGAAAGCGGTTTGAACGTGGTCACGGACTTCACCGGACACATCGGGTCGACCGAACTGATTCCCGACGTGGTGACGATGAACCATGCGCATTCTACCCACTGGACGCCGTATCCGGATCCGGCGATTCCCCATGTCCTGAGGGGCTGGGGCGAGGAATTCGGGGCGGGCATCGATCATCGCCTCGTCATCGAAGACCTGCTCGTGCGCAATGTCTCCACCGACATCCGGTCTTCCTTCGGCGGCATCGAGCCGCGGGGCAATTCCATCTTCGTCTTCGAAGTGGCGGGCCTTTGCATCGGGCATCTCGGCCATCTTCACCACTATCCGACCGATCGCCACTTCGCCGCGCTCGGACGTCTCGACGTGGTCATGGCCCCGGTTGACGGCGGGCTGACCCTTTCGCTGCCCGAGATGATCCGGCTGCTCAAGCGGCTCAGGTCGTCTGCCGTGATCCCGATGCACTGGTTTTCGACAGGATCCCTTGCCGCGTTTCTCGCCGGAATGTCGGACGAGTTCGCCATCCGCAGGCCGGGCGGGCCGGCGATCGAGCTCAGTCTCCGCGACCTTCCGAGCCGGCCGACCATAGTCGTCCTCGAGCCTGCCCGGCTCGCCGACGACAGCGGTTAAGCGCATTCGGTTCGCAGACCGCCGCACTGCGCATGTCTTGCACAGCGATCCGGCTTCACGCGGACACATCGTGAAATCGAGGCGGTCGGCGTGCCCGGTTCGCCCGGCGACAACGCGCCCTTTCGGGCGCCCCGGGACCGATCGCAGGAAACATGGTGCTTGCGCATCGCGCCGAACGCCGCTCCAGGCTGCATCCGGCTGCCGCGGAACAGTGGCGTCTCCGCCGGCCTCGACAACCCGGCGAAACGTGCCGCGTTCCCCGGCGGCGTCGCACCCGACGGATGTCGCGATACCATTCCGGGCCGTCAACGGCACCAGGGACCCGTTCGCCGGAACAGCGGCTGGACCGCAGGCAGGTGCCGGGATCCGTCTCGCGGCGGGCCGAACCGGCACGCAAGACGAGCGGGATCAGCATCCGGTCGCCCTGCGCCAATTCCTTGTCCGCGCCCTTTGCATCACCACGTATGTGGAACACCCTGATGCTCGCCTCGGGGTTGCCCGGCATCTTGCCAGTTCGCAAAAACGGAGACGACTTGGTTCTTTGGCCGCCGCGCCGAGACGATCTCGCTGGACGGTATCGAGAGAATCGGGCTTTACGGAGCAAACGGGAGCAGCAAAGACCGTGACGGCACGGGCCAGACAACGGGAAACCCATCGGGCGACCTGCCAGAACGTGCTCGACGCGCCGCCCCGCATGGTCGCCAAGGTTGTCGCCGGGACGCTCCACACCCACCCGAAGCCGGCCATGCGGCATGCCTGGGCGAGTTCCGGCCTGGGCGCCAAGATCTATCCGCCATTCAACCACGGCGACGACGGCCCCGGCGGCTGGCGGATCGTTTTCGAGCCCGAGCTGCACCTGGGCGAGGACATCGTGGTGCCGGACCTCGCCGGCTGGCGGCGGGGGACGATGCCCGAGTATCCGGACGCGGCGGCTGGACCTGGGCGGGAAGCGGGCGCTCTATGCCCGCGAGGGCGTCGGCCATCTCTGGCTCGTCGATCCCGATGCGCGGACGCTCGAGGCCTTCGCGCTGCGCGAGGGGCGCTGGCTGCTGCGGGCCACTCTCGTCGATGACGCGCCGGTCTCGCTTCCGCCATTCGACGCCGTCACCTTCCCTCTCGGCGCCCTCTGGCCCGAGGCAACAGCTGGCACTGCAAAGGAAGATGACGGAGCGTGAGATTTGCGGTCTTTTGCGGGACGCGGCGTGTCCGACGTCGAGAGGATTCGTACTTGCCGCTCAAGCGCCCAAGCGCAAGCGCCACGAAAGATCGGCGCCGTACGGATCGGGGCCATTGAGGTGCGCCACATTATGGCGCGCGCAGCGGCGGCGGCAAAGACCTGACTGGAATGCGCCCGGCGGCTGCAAGTGCCTACGCTCCGCGTCGGCTGCGCCAGCCCATGAGGCCGAGTCCGGCAAACAGCAAGGCAGCAACGCATACGATTGAAGGGCCTGCCGGCGTGTCAAGGACATAAGCGGCGCGCAAGCCGACCAGCGCCGAGACTCCGCCGATACAGGCGGCGATCATCGCCATCGCTTCAGGCGTCCTGGCAAGGCTGCGGGCAGCGGCGGCTGGAATGACAAGCATGGCGGCGATGAGCAGCACGCCCACGACCTTGATCGCGACAGCTACCGTGATCGCCAGAGAGAGCGAAAGGATCAGCCTTTCACGCTTTGGATCAATCCCGCTGGCATAGGCAAGTTCCTCGTTAAGTGTGGTGGTCAGCAACGCCGTCCAGCGCGAGGCGATCAGCGCGACCACGAGTCCCGCCCCGCCCCAGATCACCAGGAGGTCAACGCGCGATACGGCGAGAACGTCCCCGAAGAGGTAGGCCATCAAGTCGATGCGGACGCCGGACAGAAAGGAAGCCGCAACAAGTCCGAAGGCGAGTGCGGAATGGGCCAGCACGCCAAGGAGCGTGTCCATCGCATAGACCCGACCGGTCAGCGAATTCACGGTTGCGGCCATGGCCAGCGCCACCACCACTGTTCCCATGAAGATCGATACTTGCATCGCCAGTGACAGCGCGACGCCGAGCATTGCCGCATGGGCCGTGGCGTCGCCGAAATACGCCATCCGACGCCAAACCACGAAGCAGCCGAGCGGGGCTGCCGCAATGGCCACCCCGACGCCGGCAAGCGTTGCCCGCGTCATGAAGTCGTCGAGCATAATTCCGCTGCCTCGCGGTCATGCATGTGATCGTGATTGTGATCGTGATCGTGCCGGTAAAGCGCCAGCGCACCTCCGGTGCCGGTCCCGAACAACGCCCGGTACTCCGGGGCGGAGGCGACGACCGCCGGCGTTCCCTCGCAGCAAACGTGGCCGTTGAGGCAAACCACCCGATCCGAAGCGCTCATGACAACATGCAGCTCGTGGCTGATCATCAGCACGGCGCAGCCGGTTTCGGCGCGAACTGATTCGATCTGCCGGTAAAGGGCGGCGGAGCCGGGCTGATCCAGACCCTGGGTCGCTTCATCGAGAATCAGGATCTCGGGCCGCGTGATCAAGGCTCGTGCCAGCAACACGCGTTGAAACTGGCCGCTGGACAGTTGGGACATCTGCCGTTCCGACAGGTCCGGTACGCCGGCCGCATCCAGCGCCGCCGCGCAGTCTTTTCGTCGCGCGCGGATTGAAAGGCGCATGAAGCGTTCCACGGTGATCGGAAGGGTCGGGTCGATATGCAGGCGTTGCGGCACATAGCCGATCCGGAGGCCGGGCTTGAGCTTGATCCGGCCCGCGGCAGGTTCAGCCGCGCCGATTATGGCCCGCAGGAGGCTTGTCTTGCCCGATCCGTTCGGGCCAACGATGGTGACGATCTCGCCTCGCTCCACAGTCAGGCCGACATGGCGCAGCACGGTGTTGGCGCCATAGCGGACGCTCAGGTTTTCAACGCTGATCAAGGGCACGGCGCATTCGGGTCCGCGCAAACCGGGCAAACCCCCTCGACTTCAACAACGGTTCTTTCGATCCTGAACCCGGCCTCGCGCGCCGCGGCGGCGAGCGCAACTCTTGCGGGTGCCGAATGCGTTTCGGCCACGGCATCGCAAAGGCGGCATATCATGAACGCGGGCGAATGGTTCTCCTCGGGATGCGCACATGCAACAAAGGCATTGAGGCGCTCGATCCTGTGCACGAATCCATGCTCCGCCAGGAAGTCGAGTGCGCGATAGGCCACCGGCGGCTGCGATGCGAATCCCGCCTCCCGCAGCATGTCCAGGATTGCATAGGCCCCAAGCGCCCGGTGCTCCTGAAGCAGCAGTTCAAGCACCTTCCGCCGCACTGGCGTCAGGCGCAGACTTTCCGCTGCACAGCGGGCCTCGGCGACGGCCAGCGCCTGGCCGACGCAGGCGTCGTGGTCATGCTTCCGGAATACAAACGGGGTCGGGTTCTTGTGGGGTGCGGGCCGCGCATCGCTTGTCATGTCATTCCACATCAGGTATGCAGATTTGCTATGTTATAATATCACATGGAGAATCCAATGTCCAGAAAGCTACTTCCGCTCTCGGCCGCAGTCGCGTTGATGGGAGGCACCGCCACGTCGGACGTGCCAAGCGTTGCGGTCGACATCGCGCCGGTGCATTCGCTCGTGGCGCGCGTTATGGAGGGGGTCGGCGGGCCAGCCCTGATCGTGCAGCCGGGCGCCTCGCCCCATGAGTACAGCCTGCGCCCTTCCGAAGCGGCCGCGCTGCAGGATGCAGACCTTGTGTTTTGGATGGGCGAAGACCTGACTCCCTGGCTCGCGGATGCATTGAAAACGCTTGCAGTGAATGCGGAAGTCACGGCTTTGCTGGAGGCTGAGGGCACGACCCTGCTCGAATTCCGGGAAGGCGCGTTGTTCGAGGCTCACGCGCATGAAGACGAGGAGCATGAAGAGCATGCGCACGACGAAGGACATGGCCACGCCGACGACGAGGGACATGGCCATGAGGAACACGCAGGCGACGAGGAGCACGGGCACGAGGAGCACGGGCACAAGGAGCACGGGCACGAGGAGCACGGGCACGAGGAGCATGCCCATGACGACCATGGTCACGCCCATGGCGAACACGATCCACATGCCTGGCTCTCGCCTGAGAACGCTGGCATCTGGCTGAACCTGATCGCCGCAAGGCTTTCGGCTGCAGACCCTGACAATGCGGGCGCCTACTTCGCCAACGCTGCGGGCGGCCGGGCGGAAATGGAGGCCCTTTCCGCTGAGGTGAGCGAGATTCTCGATCCTGTCCGCGGCCGCGACTTCATCGTCTTCCACGATGCCTATCAGTATTTCGAGACCGCGTTCGACTTCCCCGCCTCGGGTGCGATTTCGCTCGGCGACGCGTCAGATCCCAGCCCGGCGCGGATCGCCGAGATCCAGGACAGGATTCGGGAGGAAGGCATTGATTGCGTCCTCTCCGAGCCCCAATACAACCCGGGTCTCGTCGCCACCGTCCTTGATGGAACCGATGCAGGCACCGGCGTGATCGACCCGCTGGGGGCGGATCTCGAACCGGGGCCAGCGCTCTATCCGCAGGTGATCCGCAACATGGCCACTACGCTGGCGGAGTGCTTGTGAGACCGGAAACGGACCGGCCGGCGTCTCGGCAACGGCCGGTCCGACCTTCTGGCGCAGACGGCGGTTTCGCGAGGCAGTCGCGGCGACCCGCCGGCGGCCGCGCCCAAAACAGGCGTCCGACCCGACCTTGATTCCGCGTCGCGACCGGCTCGCATGGCCGAGTTTCAGCGCACCCGGGCCGGTTTGTCCGCTGTCCGATGACATTGATGCATCCTCACGCGAATCTTGCTGCGCGGCAGCGTCAACTCGTGCCGCAAGGAGACAAATTGCCCGGCACGAGACGGAAGGCGTCGACATCATACTCGATCCGGCCAGCAATCCTGGCCGGGTCGGCGAATTGCCAGGTCGCTCCGCAAGCCGCGGCTCCAGTGGTCCGCCACCGGACGCGGACTCCCCCGAGCCGGGCCGGCCGGGTCGTGACCAAGCCGGATCGGGGATCATCGGCTCCGGTTGTTCGCCGAACATGCGGGCCAGCCGACTGTGCCTGCATGTATCGGCCATTGCCGGCATTCTGATGATCACCTTGCGCCGGGCGGAGCCTGCGGGTCACCGATACCGCAGGAGCCCGCATCGACGCCACCAGTTTGCGGCGTCTCAAACTGGCCGGCCGGGTCCGGGCGACGTTAAGCCGGGTCCGGCTTCCCTTCGCATTGCTGTTTCCCCTGCAGGCGGTGTTCCTGCAGGTACCGGCCAGCCTTCGGGCGGCGCGGATTCCGGAGCACGACGTTCGCCCTGACACCCCGTCCGGCCCGTACAGCCCGGCTTTCGCAAAGCGCCGTCCCTTGCGCTGCCGAAGACCTGCGCCCGCCGGCAGCGTCTGAAATCACCGCGCCATCGCCAATTGCCGCCGATCACGTGACAGACGGACAACATTGTCGACTTCGCGACGAATGCGGGATAGTCTCGATCCGCTACAGATACGGACAGCAAATTGACTTGAACACCTGGCGACGAGCACGGTCCTCCATGACTGAAAGGATTCCTGGATCATCGAATGGAGGGGGAAGCATCCCGACCGAACCAGAGAATCGACCGCCTCTAATCGAAGCCGTCAACATCGGCGTCAGGAGGTGCGGCCACTGGCTGATTCGTAATGCCTCGGTCACCGTGCGGCCCGGTCAGCTGGTCTATGTCGTCGGGGCGAACGGCGCCGGCAAGTCGACGAGCGTCAAGGCGATCCTCGGGCTCATTCCGATCACCGAGGGACATATCGTGCGAAGAACCCGCAAGATCGGATACGTACCGCAACGGTTCCAGATCAACTACACGCTGCCGATAACGATCCGCCGGATGATCACGCTGACGGCGAACTATCCGGACGAGGCAATAGACCGCGCCCTCGAGTCGGTCGGTCTCGACAAGCTCGGCAACCCGCAGGTTGCGACGCTCTCGGGCGGGGAACTTCAGCGCCTCCTCCTGGCCAGGTCGCTCATCGAGCGACCGGAACTGCTGGTGCTTGACGAGCCCGAGCAGGGCCTGGACACCAAAGGCGCCGACGACATCCACAAGCTTGTCCAGGACGTGCGCGACGAACTGGATTGCGGAGTCCTGACCGTGACGCACGACCTGGAGCAGGCGCTGAAGACCGGCGACGACTTCCTGGTGCTCTATCCCAATGAAGCGGAAATCGAAGCGCAGCACCTTGCGAAGCTGGCGAAAGCCAGGGCGGCTCGGTCCGGGGAGAGTGCGCCATGAGTCTGTGGACGACGGATTTCCTCGTGCGTGCGATGCTCGCCGGCATCGGCCTTGCCGTCATCACCGGACCGGCGGGCTGCTTCGTCGTCTGGAGAAGGCTTTCGTATTTCGGGGAAACAATTGCGCACACTTCCCTTCTCGGAATCGCGCTCGCGATCGCATTCGACCTGAACCTGGTGATCTGCATCCTTGCCGGCGCCTTCCTTGTCGCGACGATCATGTTCTACCTGGAAAGGCGCGGCCTCCTGCCAACGGATACGCTGCTCGGCCTGATGGCGCACGGAGGCATGGCTCTGGGGCTCGTCTTCCTGTCCTTTCTGCCGAACATTCGAATCAACCTGGAAGCATTGCTGTTCGGCGACATACTCGCAATTTCCCGGATCGACTTGGCGGTAGTCTGGATCGGCGGGCTGTTCGGACTGCTGATAATGGCGAAGCTCTGGCGCCCCCTGCTCGCGGCAACGGTCAACGAGGAACTGGCCGTGGTCGCGGGGATGAAACCCGAGCGGGCGCGATTGCTGTTCGGACTGCTCGTCGCCGCAATCATCGCCATTGCAATAAAGATCGTCGGCATACTGCTGATCGTCGCGATGCTGATCATTCCGGCGGCTGCTGCGAGGCGGTTTGCACGGAACCCCGAACTGATGGCCGCCGGCGCAGTCCTCGTCGGTGTCGCGTCCACCGTGGCGGGAATGTACGCCTCGGCAAGATTCGATACCCCGGCCGGTCCGTCAATCGTCGTCGCAGCCCTCCTGATATTCGTGGCGACGCGACTCCGCAGCCCGGGCGTCCATGCAGGGTAGCGCGGAAGACCGGCCCGGCCCGGGGCCGCGCGAACGGGCGAGCATGCCGGACTTCGGGTGCCTTGATGTCCAACCGGACGCGGACGCGCCCGGCCGGGTCCGGCATTGCTTCAGGCTGTCGCCGCGTCCGGCCGGCAAACCCAACCGTCTGCCGGACAGGCATGGTCTGCCGCAACCAATTCGCGTTTCTCCCGGGAAGACTCGACCGGGACCTTGGAAGAAAGGGATCCTTTCCATGAAAAGAACCTGCCTCGCCGGAGTTCTGCCGGCGACCTTGCTGCTGAGCGCCGGCTTTCCCGAGAGGGCGGACAGTTCAGCAGAGCTCAATGTGGTGGTCAGTCTCAAGCCCGTCCATTCGCTCGTCGCCGGGGTGATTGGCGATCTCGGAACGCCGAAATTGCTCATAACCGGTTCCGGCGACCCGCACACCTTCAGGATGCGCCCGTCGGAAGCTCGGATGCTGAGCGAAGCCGACGTCGTGGTCTGGGTCGGCGAGACCATGGAGACCTTTCTCATCCGCCCCATCGCGAACCTTGGATCCGGCACCACGGTCGTGACCCTCAGTCACGCGGAAGGCATGGATCTGCTTCCGTTTCGCGAAGCCGGAATATGGGAGGACGAGGGCGAGCACGAGCATGACCATGCGCACGAGGACCAGCACGAAGACGAACCTGCGCATGGCGACGAAGCTCACGACCACGGCGAATTCGATACGCATATCTGGATCGATCCCGAACTTGCGGGCGTCATTGTCGACGTCGTCGCCGATGCGTTCGTCCGGCTGGATCCGCAAAATGCGGACTACTACATGCAGAACGCGCAAGAGATTCAGGGCCGCATTCTCGCGAAGGCGATCGATGTACAGGACCGGTTGCGGCCGGTTCACGAGAAGGCATTCATCGTGTTCCACGACGGGTACCGGTACTTCGAGGACGCCTACGGCCTCAACGGCGTGGGCGCAGTCGTCATCGATCCGGGAAGGCCGCCCGGCGCGAGGAGACTCCTCGAAATGCGCGAGGCGATGCACGACAGGAATGTCGAATGCGCGTTTGCGGAAGCGCAATACGATCCCGGCCTCATCGAGACGGTCATCAGGGGTGCCGACATTCGAACCGGCAGTCTCGATGCGCTCGGAATCGACATTGAACCCGGACCGGATGCGTGGTTCGAGCTCATGGACGACCTCGCGAAGTCATTCACCGACTGCCTCGGAACCGAGTAAGGCCGCGTGGGCCGAGAGCGCCTTCGACCATCTCCCTGAAGGATTCGCGAAGCCGCCCGCCGGGCTTGCTGCCACGAGGAATTCGCCGCTCCGGGAAAGCACGCGCGGTTCGGTCAACGCGCCGGCGGCGTTTTCGGCGTCAGCGGCTCATGTCGGTCTGCAACCTGCGTTCGAGCCATCGGACGCCCGCCGAAACGGCAAGGATGAGGACCAGGTATTCCAGCACGAGGATCGTGTAGATTTCGAGCGGGCGGTATTCGGTCACGACCAGTTCGTTCGCCTTTCTCGTGAGTTCCTGCATGCCGATCACCGAAACGAGCGACGACATCTTGAGCATGTAGACCAGCTGGTTGCCGAGCGCCGGCAGGATGCGCCTGATCGCCTGGGGCAGGATGACAAACCGCATGGTGTCCGCGTAGGTCAGCGAGACCGAATGTGCAGCCTCGTACTGGCCCTTGTCGATGGACTGGATTCCGGCCCGGAAGATTTCCGCCTCGAAGGCGCTGTCGGACAGCGCCAGCGCGATGGCGCCGGCCCAGAACACGCTGATCGAGATCCCGACCAGCTGCGGCATGCCGTAGTAGACCCACAGGATCAGGACAAGGATCGGCACCGCGCGCACCAGTTCGACATACGCGCGGTTGAGCCCGCGAAGGCCGCGACGGGACGAGAGGCCCGGCAGCGCGATCAGGAGCCCGGCCGCAACCGAGATCACGATTGCGGTCAGGCTGAGGACCACGGTGTAGTAGAGACCCCCGAGCAGGAACCTCAGGTTCGCGAGGCCCGATTCCGTGCCCGGGTTCACGACGTACCAGCCCCAGTTGCTCGAACAGCCGGGGAGCAGGACCAGGGAGACGGAGAGGACCGCGGCCGTCATGACCCGGGCCGGCGTTGCGTTCGTCATGCCTTCCATCCTAGTGGTTCAAGATCTTCTGCAGGAAATCCTGGCAGCGGCGGCTCCCCGGCCTGTCGAAGAAGATGTCGGTCGGAGCCATCTCGACGATTTCGCCGCGGTCCATGAATACCATCTTGTCGGCAACGCGCCGGGCGAAGCCCATTTCATGGGTCACGCAGATCATCGTCATGCCGCTGCCGGCAAGCTCGACCATGACGTCGAGAACCTCGGTGATCATTTCCGGGTCGAGAGCCGACGTCGGTTCGTCGAAGAGCATGATCCTCGGTTCCATGCAGAGCGCGCGCGCGATGGCGACGCGCTGCTGCTGCCCGCCCGAGAGATGACGCGGAAACTTGTCGGCCTGCTCCGGGATGTGAACGCGCTCCAGGTAGCTCATCGCCAGTTCGCGCGCCTCGGCGCGCGGCATCCTTCGAGCGCGAACCGGGCCAAGCGTCAGGTTCTGCAGGACTGTCAGGTGCGGAAACAGGTTGAACTGCTGGAAAACCATGCCGATCTTCGGCCGGATCCTGTCGAGACTCGCCTTGCTGTTCGCGAGCAACTCCCCGTCGACGCGGATCGTGCCGCTCTCATGGTGCTCGAGGCCGATGACGCAGCGAATCAGGGTGGACTTGCCGGAACCCGACGGGCCGCAGACCACGACGCGTTCCCCCTGCGCGACGTCGAGGGACACGTCGTTCAGGGCTCGGAAATCGCCGAAGTTCTTCGACACGCCGCTGACCTCGATCATTTGGCCCTCACCGGACATTCCCTGTCTCCACCCCCGTCGCCGCAGGTCTTTCCGCGCCATGCTTCGCTTGTTGCAACTCGCGGAAACTTAGGCAATGGTGCCCCGTCTTTTTCTCCAGGAGTGCAAAATGAAGATAGTCATGATCGCGGCCGCGGCAATGCTGCTCGTCGCTTCAACCGGCGCGCATGCGCAATCCGCGCTTCACGAAATCCTCAATTCCGGCGTTCTCAAGGTCGGCACGACCGGCGACTGGAATCCGATGACAATGAAGGATCCCGCCACGAACGCCTACCAGGGATACGACATCGACGTCATGACCGAACTCGCGACGGATCTCGGCGTGGAAGTGGAATTCGTGCCCACAGACTGGAAAACGCTGGTGAGCGGCGTCACCTCCGGAAAGTACCACATGACCGGATCCGCTTCCGTCTCCCCGGCGCGGGCAAAGGCCGCAGGCTACTCCGTCAGCTACTTTTCCCTCGCGACGGTTCCGCTCGTGCTTGCGGAAAACCTGGACAGGTTCCAGGACTGGGACGACCTCAATTCCCCCGACGTGACCGTCGCGGCGACGCTCGGAACCGTCCAGGAGAAAATGGTCGCGCGGTTCTTCCCGGATTCGCAGCACCAGATCGTGGAAGCGCCTGCGCGCGACTTCCAGGAAGTCCTCGCCGGTCGCGCGGACGGCCACATCACCTCGAACGTCGAAGCGTTCAAGCTTGTCGACAAGTATCCGCAGATGGCCGTGGTGCCGGTATCCGCACCGCGGGAGCCAACTCCGATCGCCATGCTCCTGCCCCAGGACGACCAGGTCTGGATCAACTACGTGAACACCTGGATCGCGCTGAAGACCGAACGCGGCTTCTTCGACGAACTCGGGAAGAAGTGGAAGCTGAAGAACTGACGTCCCTCGCGGGAAGGGTCGCGCGAACCACCCGGCGGCGGGGCGCCGATGCGCCCCGTTTCGTCTTTCGGGGAGTCGTCGCCCAAGCAGAATCGAGCCGCCTGCGGCGGAACGCCCGGCGCCATGCGGCTTGACCGCTCGACGTGGCGCGAGGTCGAGGCGTATCTCGCGCGAAGCGACGGGATAATCATCCCCGCCGGATCGACCGAGCAGCACGGACCGGTGGGGCTCATCGGGACCGATGCCATATGCGCAGAGAAGATCGGCGAGGAAGCGGGCGACCTGGCCGGCGCCTTGGTCGCGCCGACCCTCGCCTACAGCCCGGCGCCATTCAACCTGTGCTTTCCGGGCTCGGTTTCGATTCCCGCCGATCTGTTCGCCGACGTGGCGCGGAGCATCGTGGAGAGCCTCCGGTCGCAGGGATTTCGCCGCTTCTACTTCCTGAACGGCCATGGCGCGAACGTCGAACCGCTCGTGGCCGTCGAAAGGGAGTTTGAGGATGCGCGCCTTCGAATCAGGTCCTGGTGGGACTTTCCGTCCGTCGCTTCGCTTCGGGAAAGCCTTTACGGCGACCACGAGGGCATGCACGCGACGCCCTCCGAGATCGCGATCACGCAGGCGTTCGACCGGCGGGTGGTCTCGGCCGAAGCGGATGAACCGCCGGAAGTGCTCTCTCCCGCGTTCATCCGGGCGCACGCCGGAGACAGGCACGGGCCGCCCGAGGAACACCGCGCCCGGTACCCAGACGGAAGGGTCGGCTCGCACTCGGCGCTCGCGCGTCCAGAGCACGGCCGCGAACTGGCCGCCGCCGCGGTCTCCGCGGTTGCGGAAGACTACTGGCGGTTTGTGAAGAGCTGAGACAGCTGGCGCGACCGGCGCCCCGGCGTTCCGGGCGCGGCCGGCAACCGGCAACGCGCGCGAGGCGACAATGCCCGAAGAGTTGAACTTCTCCGGTTTCGACAACGCTCATCCGAGTTTCCGCCGGGAGCTTCTCCACGCGCTCGGTCAAGAGGCGGACCCCATCCGCGCCGAAGGGCAACAGGCCTACATGAAGTCCAACCTTCCCTTCTTCGGCGTGACCGTACCCCGGGTAAGGCGGATCGTCCGCACGCTTGCGCGCGCCTGTCCGTTCGACGGACCGGACATGTGGCGGGAGACAATCCTCTCCGTCTGGCGCCGTGCCGAGCGGCGCGAGGAGCGCTACGGCGCTGTCGAGCTGCTGGTGCTTCCCCGACATGCCAAGTGGCTATCGCCGGACCGCATCGGACTTGCGGAGGAGCTGGTCGTGACCGGCGCGTGGTGGGACCTCGTCGACCCCGTCGCCATCGGGGGCGTCGGCGCCATGCTCAAGGCGCATCCAACAGGAACCGCGCAAGTGCTCCGGGACTGGTCAAAGGACCGGGACATCTGGAAGCGCCGAACCGCCATTCTCTCGCAGCTGCGGCACAGGTCCGCTACCGACCGCGACCTGCTTTTCGAAGTGATCGAGCCGTCGATCGCCTGCGGCGAGTTCTTTCTTCGCAAGGCCATCGGCTGGGCGCTCCGCGAGTATTCCAAGACCGAACCGAAGGCGGTCGCCGAATATGTCCAGGCCAACGGGGATCGCCTGTCGCCGCTCTCGCGACGCGAAGCGCTGAGGCATCTGCGCCGCGACCGGAAGACCGCGGCGCACGGGATTTCGAATCCCTGACTGCGGCCTCTCCGGCAGGCCGGTTCGGGCAATGCCGCGCGGATGCGTGTCAGTCCACGAACGTCAGGCAGACCCGGCCCAACGGGCCGAACTCCGCGCAGACGCGCTCCCCGCGGCTTGCAGGATAAATGTCCGTGCTGACGCCGGTCGTGATCAGGTCTCCTGCGCGAAGGCTGAGGCCGTGGCCGGGCAGCGCGTTAGCGAGCCAGGCGATCACGTTCATCGGATGTCCGAGCACCAGCGCACCGCTGCCCGTACGGCAGATCCTTCCGTTCGCGCAAAGCTCCACCGGACAGTCCGCCAGGTTCAGGTTCCGCCAGCCGGAAGCCGGCTCGCCGTGGACCCAGCCGAGATGAACCGCATTGTCCGCGGCAAGCGACGGGGCGTCGTACGTGGACCAGTCTGCGAAGCGGTGACCAACGAGTTCGATTGCGGGAAGCATGTTCCCGACGAACTCCGAGATCGAATCGCCTGTCCAGCCGTCCCGGTCTGCCGGCACGTCTTCAGCCATCTCGAAGGCGAATTCCGCCTCGACCACGAGCATCGGCAGCGAGGCCGCCGAAATCTCCGCGCCGTCGGTCCAGGTGGAGTGCGAGAACAGGCGCCCGAAAACCGGGCCGTCGGTGCCGAGGAGTTCCTGCGCGTGAGTATTGGTGCAGGCGGCCTTGTAGCCCAAAGCCGATCCCCCGCGCCGTTCGAGAAGGCGGGCTGCGAGATCGGCCTGAGCGGCATAGCCGTCATCGAGCGAAGCCGGACGGATCGAAGCCGGAATCCGGTCGCTGACCCGATTGCCTTCGCGCACGGAAAGGAAGTATTCGCAGACAGCATCCGTCATGGCCGTGCTCCGCATTTTCTCGCCTTCCCGACCTTCCCCGCGCGTGCCGGCCTGTCAAGGTCCCTCGAAGCGTTTCCGCGCCTTGCCGCAAGTGCGGCGGCGGCGTCCGGACCTTTCGGCCGGGCGGGGCGGCTGCTCGCAGCTTGACATCCGCCGGACTTTTCCGGATTCGACTTGCGATGGCGTTCTCGGGAACGAGGAGACTGCAAGCCCATGACGCAACATCAGCCGCCATTCAGGGCCGATCACGTGGGAAGCCTGCTTCGGCCGCCGCGGGTCGCGGAGGCGAGACGGCGACGCGAGGAGGGCCACATTACAGCAGGTGAACTCGCCGCGGTAGAGGATGCGGAGATACCCGCGCTGATTTCGATGCAGGAGCAGGCCGGTCTCCGCGCGGTGACGGACGGCGAGGCGCGTCGGTCGTTCTGGCATTACGACTTCATGGGCTTGCTCGACGGATTCGAACTCGTCGAACGCGACGAGGGCGTTCAGTTCGCTGGCGTCCGGCTGAGGCCCGTGTTTCCGACCATCACCGGCCATCTCGACTTTCCGGACAACCACCCGATGCTCGATCACTTCCGCTTTGTCGCCCGACACGCAGGCGTCATGCCGAAGATCAGCATTCCGGGACCGAGTTGCTGCCACTTCCGTACGGCGCAGAACGACATCGCGCCCGAAAGATACCGCGATGCCGACGCGCTCTTTGCGGACATCGCCGCAGTCTATCGCAAGGCAGTCCGGGCGTTCTACGAAGCGGGATGCCGGTATCTTCAGCTCGACGACATTTTCTTCGCTTATCTGTGCGACCCGAAGCACAGGGAAGCAAAGCGCGCCGAGGGGCAGGATCCTGATCGGCTCGTGGAGCGCTACGCCTGGATGATGCGGGAAGCGACTCGGGACCGTCCGGAAGACTTGCGCATCGGCATGCACATGTGCCGCGGGAACTTCCGTTCGACCCATGCGGCGGAGGGTGCGTACGATCCGGTCGCCGACGTCGTCTTCAACAAGACGGGCGTCGACATTTTCTTCATGGAGTACGACACGACGCGCGCCGGGGGTCTGGCGCCTCTGCGCCATCTCCAGCGCGGCAAGCAGAGGGTCATGCTCGGATTCATCACCACGAAGTCCGGCGATCTGGAGTCTCTGGACGATCTCAGGCGCAAGGTCGACGAGGCGTCGAACTACGCGGATGCGGATCAGCTGGGCATCGCGCCGCAGTGCGGGTTCGCCTCGACCGAAGAGGGAAACGAGATAACGGCCGACGACCAGCGTAGGAAACTCGACCTCGTCGTGAGGACCGCCGAGGCCATTTGGGGCGAAGTCTGATCCGCCTCCTTCTTCCGGGCCGGCTCGCATGCCGCCCGTCCCCGGGCGGGCCCCGAAAAACCCTCGACCGAATGCGGCGCGGTGAAGCCGCACCAGTGAACGGTTTTGTTGCAGGAACGATTCCCGTCATCGCGACCGCGCTGAGAGAGACTCGGCTGCAGGTTTCCATTTCCGGCCTTGTTTGCATGGAAGCGGCTGCTAATCTTCCGCCATGACTGGCGACGAGATGCCGTTCGACGAGATGCATGGCAAATCCGGAGAGATTCGACCGGCTTACCTTTCCTACGGCGACTGGCTGGAAGGCGAAGAGACGCGAAGCCTCCGGAAAAAGTCATCCGACGCCGAAGCGCTCTTCCGCAGAATAGGCGTGACCTTCAACGTCTACGGCGAGGACGAAGCGTCGGAAAGACTGATTCCCTTCGACATCATTCCGAGGATCATCTCCTCCCTGGAATGGTCGCGCCTGACGCGCGGCATCGAACAGCGGATACGGGCGATCAACGCCTTCCTGTACGACATCTACCATCGCCAAGAAATTCTTCGCGCAGGGTGCGTTCCGACCTCGCTCATCGCCGGGAATGCTGCTTTCCTGCCCCAGATGCTCGGCGTGTCGCCTCCGGGCAACGTCTATACCCATGTCGTCGGCATAGACATCATCCGCACCGGAAGAAACGAGTTCTACGTGCTCGAGGACAATGCCCGGACGCCTTCCGGCGTCTCCTACATGGTGCAGAACCGGGAAACCATGTTGCACATGTTTCCCGAACTGTTCTCCAAGGTCCGGGTCCGGCCCGTCAGCGACTATCCGAAGCATCTCCGCCGGTGCCTGCGCGACTGCCCGCCGGAGAAGTGCGCCGGCCGGCCCGTCGCGGCCGTCCTGACGCCGGGGATACACAATTCCGCATTCTTCGAGCACGCCTTTCTTGCCGACCAGATGGGGGTCGAACTCGTCGAGGGCCACGACCTCCGCGTGGTCGACGGCCGGGTCTCCATGCGCACGACCCGCGGTTACGTTCCGATCGACGTCCTCTACCGGCGCGTCGACGACGAATTCCTCGACCCGCTCAACTTCCGGCCGGATTCGGTTCTCGGCGTGCCGGGGATCATGGACATTTACCGCGCCGGCGGCATAACCATCGCCAACGCTCCCGGGACCGGAATTGCGGACGACAAGGCGGTCTATTCCTACATGCCGGAGATCGTGCGGTTCTATACCGGAGAGACGCCAATCCTTCGCAACGTGCCGACCTGGCGCTGCGCCGATCCGGACTCGCTCGCGTACGTTCTGGAAAACCTCGCCGACCTCGTGGTGAAGGAGATACACGGTTCCGGCGGTTACGGCATGCTGGTCGGTCCCGCCGCGAGCAAGCGGGAGCTGGCGGCGTTCCGCCGCCGGCTCGTTGCCCGCCCGGACAACTACATCGCGCAACCGACGATCTCGCTTTCGACGGTGCCGGTCTTCACGAGCAAGGGACTGGCGCCGCGCCACGTTGACCTGCGTCCCTTCTCCCTCGTTTCTCCCGACCGCGTCCACACCACTCCCGGCGGCCTGACACGGGTTGCTCTCAGGAAGGGTTCGCTGGTGGTGAACTCCAGCCAAGGCGGGGGGACGAAAGACACCTGGGTGCTGGAGGACTAGCGCGCATGCCCCTTCTCGGGAAAACCGCGGGCGGCCTTTATTGGATGTTCCGCTATCTCGAACGCAGCGAGAACACCGCGCGGCTGATCGAGGCGAGTCTCAGGATGGCGCTCACGCACGCGCATTCCGACTCCGAGGAGTGGTCGTCGGTGATCAGGATCATCGGAGCCGAAGACGCGTTTCGTTCCCGCCACGACCGGTGCGATGCTGCCAGCGCAGTCGACTTCATGCTGCGCGACAAGTCCAATCCTTCAAGCGTCATCTCGCTCGTGGCGGCGGCGCGCAACAATGCCCGGATCGTCAGGACGGCCATCACGCGGGAAGTCTGGGAGGCGATCAACGAGTCGTGGATGTCGCTGCAGAAGTCGCTCGCCCGGCCCGTCCGGCCGAGAGACCTTCCCGACATTCTTTCCTCCGTCCGCCGACAGAGTGCGTTCGTGAGGGGCGCCCTGCACGGGACGATGCTCAGGAACGACATCTTCGACTTCGCGCGCATCGGTACATTCCTGGAACGCGCGGACGGAACGGCACGCGTCCTGGACGTCAAGTTCTACGCGCTGCTCCCGTCGGTAATGCATGTCGGCGCGCCCGTCGAAAACGTGCAATGGGAAACGATCCTGCGATCCGTATCGGCGGAGCACGCCTACAACTGGCTGAACGAAGGCGAGGCGAGCGCGTCCGGCATTGCCGAATTCCTGATTCTCGACACGCGCATGCCGAGATCGATGGCGTTCTGCTACGCCAAGATTCAGGACAATCTCCGGTATCTCGCCTCTGACTACGACTGGCGC
This sequence comes from uncultured Amylibacter sp., assembly GCA_963662815.2. Taxonomy (GTDB): domain Bacteria; phylum Pseudomonadota; class Alphaproteobacteria; order Rhodobacterales; family Rhodobacteraceae; genus JAPPHA01. Next base: position 297,781 of record CAXXWA010000004.1, on the reverse strand, counting down.
TCACCGAGCCTGGACATGGCCGAAGCCATGGCCGCGCGCCTCGCCGGCCGCGGGATCGAGACCATCTTCGAAGAGGGTCTGCACCAGTTCATCCACGAGTTCACCCGGAAGTCGAACGAACTCGGAGGGCAGATCGAAGTGGACTACCGGTTCTACGAGTGATCCGGAACGCGTCATGAAGCTCCTAATTTCGCACAAGACAACCTACCGGTACGAAACGCCCGTTTCATATGCGCTCCTGCAGCTCCGGCTGGCGCCGTCGAGCGGTCGCGGACAGGAAGTCCAGGCGTGGAACGTAGCGATCGCCGGCGGCCGGCGGGAAGTGACTTTCCGCGACCATTTTCAGAACAGCGTGGATCTCGTGAGTCTCGATTCCGGCACCGAAAGCATCACGATCACGAGCGGCGGATGCGTGACGACCGAGGATACCTCCGGCATCTCAGGGCCGCACACCGGCTTTGCGCCGCTGTGGCTGTTCCTCCGCAAGACGGAGCTCACGTCTCCGGGCCCGCGAATCCGAAGACTCGTCCGCGAAGCCCGCGGCGATGACGACATTGCGCGGTTGCACGCGCTGTCGGAGCAGATACGCGACGCCATCGCCTACAGGGTGGGCGACACGGACGTCACGACCAGTGCGGAAGAAGCCGTCAGCGCGGGTTCAGGGGTTTGCCAGGACCACACCCATGTTTTCGTCTCGGCCGCCCGGGAACTCGGATTTCCCTCCCGCTACGTGAGCGGACACCTCTTCACGGCGGAAGGCCGCGAACAGAGCGCGGCGCACGCATGGGCCGAGGCGCATGTCGACGGACTCGGCTGGGTCGGATTCGATGTCTCGAACGGCATTTCTCCCGACAAGAACTACGTCAGGGTGGCGACGGGGCTCGACTACCTCGATGCGGCGCCGGTCACCGGAATGCGGCTGGGGTCTGGCAGCGAGGAACTCCACGTTTCGCTGCAGGTGCAGCAGTGACTCCCGCCGGGGAATTCGGCCCGCGCCGGACAAGGGAAAGACGATGACCTACTGCGTCGGAATGCACCTGGAACGCGGGCTGCTGTTCATGGCCGACACGCGCACGAATGCAGGGGTCGACAATGTCTCGGTGTTTCGAAAGCTGTTCTCGTGGGAGATTCCCGGGGAACGGGCAATCGTGATCACGACGGCCGGCAACCTTGCCACAACCCAGTCGGTGATCAGCATCCTGGATGAACAGGTCCGTTCCGGCGAAGGGCAGCCGTCAATCATGAACGCGCCGTCGATGTTCCGGGCGGCTGCGCTTGTCGGCGCAACGCTCCGCGACATCATCGGCAAGAACGAGGCGTCCGGCGCCGAAGGCGTGTCCGCATTCGAGGCGAGCATGATTGTCGGAGGACAGATCGCCGGGGAGCGGCCGAGCATTTTCATGGTCTACCCGGAAGGAAACTTCGTCGAAGCGAGCGAGGACACGCCGTTCTTCCAGCTCGGCGAAACCAAGTACGGAAAACCGATTCTGAGCCGCGCGTACAGTCCCTCTCTGAGTTTCGAAGACGCGGTAAAGCTGCTCCTCGTCTCGTTCGATTCGACCATCAAGTCAAACCTGTCCGTCGGCCTCCCTCTCGACTTGCAGGTCATAGACGCAGACACGTCAAGGCTGGGCCATCGCCGCCGAATCGATGCGGACGATCCGTTTTATGTCACGATCTCGCAAGGATGGGCCAAGGCGATCAAGCTGGCATTTGATTCGCTGCCCGACTTCAGGTTCGATCCCGACTGAACTGTTGAGCGCCGCCAAGCGGAGTTGCTGGCAACCACCGCTGATGCGAAGGCCTGACCGGGCCGTCCATGCCATGCCGGACATCGCGCGTCGTCGCGTTACGCAAGCGAACGATCAAGAGAACCGGACAGACAAGGAAACTTGTCGAACAACCGAGAGTCCGAACTCTCCTAAACCGGCAACAATGTTGCCGGAATCGGTCAGCCGGAACTTCAAGCGGAACAAATCGGAAAATCTCGCGTTGACAAAGAAAAACGTGACATTATGTCATGTGCATGGGCAAGGTGATTCCCTTTGACAACCCGTTTTCCGATCCTGACCGTTGTACACGTCACATCAAGGAGTGTCTTGGCAGAAGCGATGTTGACTTTGAGCAACCACACTTCCGCGAACGGTTGCGGGAAAGGGACATCACCATGAGGCAGGTTCTGTCAACGTTGCAAAAGGGAGAAATCGTGGACGGGCCAAAGCGGGACGTCCATAACGACTTCAGGGTCAAGATGAAGCGCTATGTCGCCGGCAGGAAGATCCAAGTGGTCGTTGCGCTGAACGTCGGGAAATGCACGGTTGTTACCGTCATCTGAAAGGGAGATACGATGACTGAGACTTACCATTACACCGAGAGCGGACTTGACGTCATCTATCTCGTCAACGGTTTCGAGATGGACGGCGGACGCTTGAAAATCCATGACATTGATGGTCTTCATCGCGCAATTGGGCGATGGCTGGTATCAACCAGGAAAGAACTGTCAGGTGGCGAGATCCGGTTTCTCCGGCATGAGCTGGAATTGTCGCAGGTCGCGCTTTCGGCTCTTCTGGGCGTGACAGAAAGAACCGTCATTCGTTGGGAGAATGACAGAAACGGCAGGAATGCTGGCAATGCGGCGGCTGATCGGACCCTGCGCTTGCTTTACATCGAAAAAGCGCTTGGCAGGTCAAGTGTGTCTGAGGCGCTGGAACGAATTGCCAATCTGGAGGATCAAATCAATCGGCTCGTAGAGTTTTCGTACTGCGAAGATAACGAGTGGCACGAGAACATTGCCGCCTGATTTACGCGCGTTACCGGGCTTCGGCCCGGCTCTGCGTCAAGTAGTTTTGGCACTATCGTATATAATCCCGTTTTTTGCCGTGAGGCGCCTGGCAAGCGGCCCAAAATTCGCATGCTGTCGTCAGGCAAGGCCGGGAGCCACCCATCGACCGGCGAATCATCGACATGCTGCCGACCATCTTCTCGTGCCGCCGCCTGAACCAGCAGCAGATCGCTGACGTTCAGGAGACTGTGGAGTTTTCCCCGATGACGGCGACAACGAGCTCGCGAAGATGATCCTCGAGCATCTCGGCTGGAAGACTGCGACGAGGGGGTGCGTGGTCGGGGCCTGCCGCGGGATGCTGGAGAGTCACGGCATCCTCAAGCTGCCCCAAGCCGACAGGCAGCGTTCGCGAAATGAAGGCCGCCGACGCACCCGTCCATGTGGCCAAGGAACAAGTGGCAGACCCGACCCAACCCCTGACATCGGGGAAGGTCACAGGAAAAGACCCTCGGTTTCCGGCAGACGCCCGAAACACTGGGGTTTCCTAATTCGAACACCTAAAAACTCGTCCGAATGCCATTGTTCCGCAGGGCAGCGAGCAAAAGACGCTTCGACGCCGCATGTTCCGTCAAGCTGTTTCCGACGGCTCCATCCGACGGCGTTGCATCAGGTACACGAAACCGAGGAGCAGCAACGCCGGCAGGTAGAACACCTCTTTCGGCAACCGCTCGGCCTCGGCCCGAATGTTGCTCACCACGACTGGATCATCGCCGTAGTAGTCGAATAGGGTGCCGATCTTCTCGAAGAACGGAGTCTGCGGGAATGGTTCTTCGACCCGGGCCAGCCCGTCTTCCACGTTGATCGTGAGGCCTGCGGCTTCCAATCGCTGGATGGCTTCCGCCCGACGACCCATCGGCACGAGGATCGTGGTGGACGTGCTCTCGCCAGAATCGAAGTCCGGCCCGGAAATCACGAATGTCAAGACACCGTTGTCCGGCGCGGCGCCGACGACATCGTAAACCAAGCTCGGATTGCTGTCGTCGTAGGGCGGCTGCACCTGGTCCAGCCAGAAGCCCGGCCGGAAGAGCGTGAAGGCAACAAGCAGCAGGATCACGCTTTCCCAAATCCTGTTTCGAACCAGCCAGAAGCCCTGCGTCGCCGAAGCGAACAGAAGCATGGCTATGACCGCAACGACGAACACGAACACTGCCTTTGCCAGCGACACGTCGATCAGCAGGAGTTCCGTATTGAAGATGAACAGGAACGGCAGGAGGGCCGTGCGAATGTCATAGGCAAAGCCCTGAATCCCTGTCTTGATCGGATCGCCCTTGGAGATAGCGGCTGCGGCAAAGGCAGCGAGACCCACGGGCGGCGTGTCATCCGCCAGGATTCCGAAATAGAACACGAAAAGATGCACCGCGATCAGAGGCACGATCAGCCCGGACTTTGCCGCCAGAGCCAGGATCACCGGCGCCATCAGCGACGAAACGACAATGTAGTTTGCAGTCGTCGGCAGTCCCATCCCCAGGATCAGGCTCATGATCGCGATCAGCACCAGCATGATCATCAGGTTTCCGCCCGAAAGGAATTCGACCAGTTCGCCGACGACCTGATGCGCACCGGTGAGAGAGATCGTGCCGACGATGATCCCCGCGGCCCCAGTGGCGACCGAGATGCCGATCATGTTGCGCGACCCGGAAATCATGCCGTCGAGCCACTCACTCCAGCCCCGCCACCACGCGGAGACGAGGTCGCCTTCGCCCCGCATCACCGCCTTGATCGGATGCTGGGTAAGCGCGACCGCAATCATCGCCAACGTGGCCCAGTAGGCCGAAAAAGCCGGAGAAAGACGCTCGATCGTGATGCACCAGATCAGAATCACGATGGGCAGTACGTAGTAGAGCCCGGTAATCGCCGTCCTGCCGGCAGGCGGCAATTCGGTGATCGGCGCATCCGGCGCATCGACCACCAGGTCCGGTTGACGCGATGCGAACCAGAGAAGGACCAGGTAAGCCGCGGAACAGAGGACGATCACGATCGGAAAGGCCGCATCGGCTGCGGCAATCTTGATCCACCCAAGCCCGTAGTATACCGCGATGCCGAGCACCGCGATGCCGATGAAGCCGCCCAGAAAGCCGATCAGCTTGGTTGCGAACGTCAGCGAAGACGGCGGCTTTTTCAGGCCCTTGAGGCCCAGTTTCATTGCCTCAAGGTGCACGATGTAGACGAGCGCGATATAGCTCACGAGCGCGGGCACCAGCGCATGCTTGATGATCTCCGTGTAGCTCACGCCTGTGAATTCCGAGATCAGGAAGGCAGCCGCCCCCATGACGGGCGGCGTCAGCTGTCCGTTCGTGGACGACGCCACCTCGACCGCTCCGGCTTTCTCCGGCGAAAACCCGGTTCGTTTCATGAGAGGTATGGTGAAGGTGCCGGTCGTCACCGTATTTGCGATGGACGAGCCGGAATACAGTCCGCTCATTGCGCTGGCCACGACGGCCGCCTTCGCCGGCCCGCCGCGCAAGTGGCCCAGCAGCGCGAAACTGATCTTGATGAAGTAATTCCCGGCGCCAGCCTTTTCCAGTATCGCGCCGAAGAGCACAAAGAGGAAGATGAGCGATGCCGAAACTCCGAGGGCCACCCCGAACACGCCCTCGTTCTGCATCCAGAAATGCCACATGGCCTTCCCGTAAGAGGCGCCTTTCCACTGCATCGCTTCGGGAAGCCACCGGCCGTCGCCAAAAAAGACGTAAAGCACGAAAAACCCGGCAACGATCGCCAAAGGCAGGCCGAGAACGCGGTAGACCGTCAGGAAGAGCATGATCATCCCTATGGTCGAAATGATCAGATCGCCGCTGGTCGGGAGCCCTGCGCGCAGCGCAATCTCGTTGCGCAGGACGACAATGTAGAGGCAGGAAATGATCCCCAAAGCAGCCAGAACCCAGTCATACCAGGGAATCGTGTCTTTCGGACTGTTCTTGAAGAGCGGAAAGGCAAAGGCGGCGAGCAGAAGGCCAAACGCCAGGTGGATCAACCGCGCGTTCGAATTCGTGACAACGCCGAATCCGAGATATTCCTGAATCGTGAAGGGCAGGTTCGAGGCGATGTAGAGCTGAAAGACTGCCCAGACCAGCGCGATCCACCAGATCAGGCCGCCCTGCCAGCCGACGGCGTTGCGTCCGCCTGTATCCGTTGCAGTGAAATCGTCCAGCTTGTCCGACCTATCCGACACCGGTCCCCGCCCCCAAACTATGTAATGTCAGCAAAGCTCCCGGAGGCGGTCGGAAACCGCCCCCGGGTATTTCGGCAAAGCGCCTGGACTACATCCAGCCCGCCTCCTTGTAGTATTTGGCCGCGCCGTCATGGAGCGGAGCGGAGAGGCTGTCCTTGATCATTTCTTCGGGCTTCAGGTTGGCGAACGCCGGGTGAAGCTTCCGAAACTGGTCGAAGTTCTCGAAGACGGCCTTGACCACGACATAAACAACGTCCTCCGGCACATCCGCGCTGGTCACGAAGGTCGCGCCGACGCCGAAGGTGCGGATGTCTTCTTCATTGTTGTACATGCCCGCCGGGATCGCTGCGTAGCGGTAGAAAGAGTTGTCGGCCACGAGCTGATCAATTGCCTCGCCTTCCACATGCACCAGATGCGCGTCGCAGGAAGCCAGCGACTCCTGGGTCAAGGCGGACGGATGGCCCACCAGCCAGAAATATGCGTCGATCTTGCCGTCGCACACGGCCTGGCCGGTCTCGGCAGACTTCATTTCGGCGGCGAGCTTGAGGTCCGAGCGTTCCCAGCCCAACGCTTCCTCGATGACTTCCCAGGTGCCGCGCGTTCCGGAGCCCGGGTTCCCGATGTTGAGGCGCTTGCCCTTCGCATCGGTCAATGTCGCGATACCGGACGAATCCGACGCGATCACCGTCACGGGTTCCGGGTGAACCGAAAAGACGGCGCGCAGGTTTTCGAACGCGCCCTGGTCCTCGAACTTCGAGGTGCCGTGAAACGCGTGATACTGCCAGTCGGATTGGGCAACGCCGAATTCCAGTTCGCCCTGCCGAATCGTGTTGATGTTGTAGATCGATCCGCCCGTGGACTCCGCCGAGCAGCGGATGCCGTGCTCTTTCCTGTCCTTGTTGACCATCCGGCAGATCGCGCCGCCGGTGGGATAGTAAACGCCCGTCACCCCTCCGGTTCCGATCGAGATGAACTGCTGCTGCGCGGTCGTCCCTGTCGCGATCGACATGCCCAGCGCCGCAAGTGCTGCGAAACAGATGCTCCGAGTTTTCATGTGCCCTCCTAGTTGAGTGTTTCGGATCGTGCATGGCTCGGGCCCCTTGGATTGCCACGTCTTGGCGGCGAGCCCTACCTCGGAAAGCCTATACGGGTTCGTCCGGATTGGTCAAGAATGAACAGGATTCAGGACTCTCGACCATACCCGTCCGCACTCCGCTGCACCGCGCCATCTTCTCGGCGGCGGGCGCATTTCGCAGGCAATGCCCTCCCGGCAACGCTTGCGTTTCGCCAACTGCCTCGGAACGCCAGCATCCCTTCGGAGCAGCGTCTCGCCAAGGGCCCTTCTGGCCGAGCCCGACCATTGGCAGCGTCAACAACATTCAAGACGGTCCGATTCCGGCACCGCCTGCACGGTGTCGCAATTCCCAGTCCGCGCGAGCCTGCAGACGGCGTCGAGAACGGAGGCGACGAGGCGGCGTCGGAGATTTGCATGCAGTGCATGTCGAGCAACGTTCTTCAGGCTTGGCGGGGATCGAGAACGTGGCGCCCGGCGAGCCCGCGAACAGGATGAAATCACGGCGAAGGTGGTGAGCGCTTCCGTATTGATCGACGCCTCCGCCTTATGGATACCGGATCAATGTCGGCCTGCCTCGAAGCCGGCGTGCCGCTGAAGTCAGTTTCGGAGCTCCGGAATTCCCTGCATTCGAGCCTGTTTCGTCTTCGTCCGATCGTCGCGATGGCCCGGCGCTCGGATGATTCTCACGACTTCGCAAGGAACAACGCCATTTCGCGCACGCCGATCACCTCGACACCTTCGCCAAAGGCATATCGCTCGTCACCCGGATAAACGACAAAGCAACGATCCGGTTCGAGATCTTCCCGCGCATGGCGGAATCCCTTGCCGATCTTCGGCGCGAGGCCAAGCTTGATTTCAACGGCCCACAATTCTCCTCCGGGCATTTCCAGTACCAGGTCGAATCCGGACCCAGCGGCCGTACGATAGAACCACGGCCTTGCCCTTTCCGGCGCCACGCCAAGGAGGTTTTCAATTGCGAATCCTTCCCAACTTCCACCAGCAACCGGATGACCCAGAACCGAGTCCCGATCATCAAGTCGGAGCAGCGCGTGGACGATGCCGCTGTCGCGCACATAGACCTTTGGGGACTTTACCAGGCGCTTGCCGACTTTGGCGTGGAACGGCTGCAGCCGCCGCACCAGCAAGAGGTCGACGAGGAGGTCGAGATAGCGGGCAACCGTTTTCCCATCGACCGCAAGGCCACGCGCCAACTGCGCGGCATTCACGACGCTGCCCTGGACGTGCGCCAGCATGGTCCAGAAGCGGCACAACGTTTCAGCCGGCACGCGCGGCCCAAGCTGCGCAATGTCGCGCTCGAGACATGTGCGGATGAAATTCTCCCGCCAGACTGCGCTGGCTTCGCCACTATCAGCGAGAAAACTGTCAGGGAATCCGTCTCGAACCCAGAGGTCATCGCGTTTCCGATCATCGACTTCGAGACCGTCGAATGGCTCCAGCTCCACATAAGCGACGCGACCAGCCAGAGACTCGCCCGATTGCTTGAGCAGATCGATTGACGCCGAACCCAGCAGCAGCAATCGCCCGGCCCGGATGCCGCGGCTGCGGCCCTTGTCGATGGGCCACGAAGCGTCTGGAAGAGCTCCGGCGCGCGCTGCACCTCGTCAAGGATCACCAGCTTGTCTTGTTCGCGGACAGGTAAAGGGCAGCATCGCTCAGTTTCGCGCGATCCGATGCGTTCTCGAGATCGAGATAGACAACCGGTCGTTCCCCTGCGATGAACTCGGCCAATGTGGTTTGGCCCACTTGGCGGGGGCCGAGCAATGCCACGCCGGGAACTGATCCAAACGGGTGCAAATGAGCTGAAATTTCCGGCGTGAGATGATCCTCGCAATCATGGCATGATATGCCAGAATTGCGAGGATAAAGAATCCCGGGCGCTGCGAACGAAGACGGGCCCATCTCCTACAGGTTCCTGCGATACTTCAACAGTGCGAGGACTACGGGCAAGCGCCTGATTCACGGCGTTGGTTTTGGTTTCGATGAAGTGACTTTGCTCCTTGATGCGCCGCCTCACGCGGCGCCGAGAACCGGCGACGGCAGGACATTGCCGGTCGCCGCATCGACGATGCCCAGATCCGTCAGGCGGGGCCCGGGATTGCAGGCGAGCGACGCCCCGAAACAGGCCTTGAACACGCGGTGGGGCGGCTTCCAGGTCGCGATCCCGTCCATGGCTTCCCTGACGGCCGCGAACGCGGCGGCCACCTCCGGCAGCGGCCGCCCGGAAACCAGGCCCGCGACGGGCAGCGGCAGCATCGCCCTGACCCGGCCGTCCGCAACGGCCGCCAGGCCGCCGCCCGCCGCGCGCACGGCGTTGGCGGCAACCGCCATGTCGGCCGCGTCGGACCCGAAGACCGTCAGATTGTGGGAGTCATGCGAAACCGTGGTGCAGAAGGCGCCCCGCCACGCGCCCCAGCCGCGCAGGAACGCGATCCTCGGCGCACTCCCCGCGCCGCGGCGATTGACGACCGCCATGCTGATCGACCCTTCCGGAGGCCGCACGCGGCCGTCCGCCACCGAGGCCGCGGCCTCTCCCCACCGGGTGAAGCGGGGCTCGTCGATGGTGGCGACGCGGACGGGACCCGGGCCGGCCCGGACGAGAAAGTCCTCGGGGGCGAAGGACCGCAGGCCGAGGCCCCGCGCCAGCCGGTCGCAGGACCGGTCGGGCCGGCCGTCCCGGGCGCCGATCTCGACCCCGTCGAGGATGACCGCCTCGGCCCGGAAGTCGCGCAGGTCCGGAAAGACCGCGAGGTCGGCCCGCCGGCCCGGCGCCACGGCGCCGAGATCATGGCGCCCGAGCCGCATCGCCGCATTCAGCGTGGCGGCCCGAAGCGCCTCGACGGCCGGCATGCCGTAGCGCGTGACGCGCCGCAGGACGTCGTCGAGGCCGCCGGCGCTCCACAGGTCGTCGGGGAAGACGTCGTCCGTGCAGAGGCTCAGGGTCTGGGGCAGCCGGGGATATTCCGCCAGGGCTTCGACGAAGGCCGGCAGGAGATGGTCGTGCGAGCCCCGGAGTTCGATGAACAGCCCCGCTTCGAGCTTGTTCCCGAGATCCTCCGCGGATGTAATCTCGTGATCCGAAGAGATCCCGGCCGCCGCGTAGGCATTGAGGTCCCGGCCCGACAGGCCGCGCGCGTGACCGAAGACCGGCTTGCCGGAGGCAAGGCCTTCCCTGACGATTGCCGACATGCGGGGGTCGCGGGTGATGACGCCGCGCATGTCCATGACCTCCGCGAGGCCGTGGATGCCGGGCCAGGCGAGCATGTCCCTGAGCGTGCCGGCGTCGAAGTCGGCCCCTGACGTCTCGAGGCCCGGCGCCGAGGGCACGCAGGACGGCGCGAGCGCCAGAACCCTGTTCGGTGCGCTGCCTGCCTGCTCGACGGCCCACCTCACGCCCTCGACCCCGCAGACGTTTCCGAATTCGTGCGGATCCCAGACGATGGTCGTCACGCCTCGGGCCAGCACGGCCTCGCAGTAGGTCCGCGGCGTGACCATGGAACTCTCGATGTGCAGGTGGGCATCGATCAGGCCGGGCGCGACGACCTTGCCGGCAGCGTCGATCGTTGCGCGGGAGTCGCTTCGCGCGCCGGGCGGATGAACGCTCGCGATCAAGGGCCCCGCGACCCCGACGTCCGCCGGCCGGACCTGTCCCGTAATCACGTCGGCAACGCGCCCGCCGCGCAGCAGAAGGTCGAACGGCCTTGCGCCCCGTGCCGCGTCAACGGCTCGTGCGCGGAAATCGCCTGCATCCAGGTCCTTCGGTTCCTCGGAACTCATCTATCGCACGCCTCCAGCAACGCCTCCATGCAGGCCCGCTTCACAGCCGCGGGCCGGGGATCGGTCGCGACGCTCGCATTGCATTCCGCGCCCGGAGCCCGGAAGTCCGCCACCGTCCGGCCGCGCTCGGAACCGGAAAGCACGACCTCGACGCGCGCATCGTCGATGCTGAAGTACTCCGGCCGGGCCAGCGCAACGACCGCGACCGGATCGTAGATCGCCATCGATTCGCGCCCGCGCTCCAGGGCGATGTCGAGATATCCGCCCGCCAGATCCCCGAGCAGGGCCGCGTTCCGGCCGCGGACGCGAAGGAGAGCCCGGAGGTCCGACGCGTCGAAGCGCACCCTGCGGCAGGCGTCGAGCTCAACCAGGGTGATCGGCAGGCGCCGCGCGAGGAGCGCGGCGAGCGCTTCCGGGTCGGCGCAGGCATTGAATTCCGCCGCGGGCGTATGGTTGCCGGCGCCGATTCCGCCGCCCATCCAGACGATGCGCTCGATCCGGTCGGCCAGATCGGGCCTCGCGATCGCAAGTGCGGCCAGGTTGGTGAGCGGCCCGAGAGCCAGTATCCGCCTCCGCCGGCCCGCCTGAAGCCACGCGACCATCGCCTCGAACGCATGTTCCCGGCCGTCCTCGCCGGTAGTCCCGGGAAGCCGCAGGCCCCTGCTTCGCATGCCTCCCGCGCCGAGGACGCGCTCTGCCGTTTCCGCTGTTCCGAGAAGGGCTGCGGCGGCGCCCTTGAAAATCGGAAAATCCCAACCGAAAACCTCCGATGCGGAGGTCGCGTTCCTTGCAACTTGAGAAATGGACGAGTTGCCGAAGACCAGCGACAGGCCATCGATTTCCAGTCCGAGCGCGCGCGCCACGAGGACGGCCCAGAGGTCGTCAAATCCGGCGTCGCTGTCGATCCAGACGTTCACCCGCCGTCGTCCGGCAACGGGTGGGCCTTCCCGGGCGGCAACGCGAATGCTACCTCCCCGCCGATTGGATGCGCCGGCTCGCCGGCCGGCACCTGCGCCTTGATCCTTCCGAGCGGAGATTCCAGCACGTATTCCCGATGCTGGCCGGCGAAGGACGATGCGACGACGCGCCCGCGCAGGGAACCGGACCCCACGACAACATCCGCTGGCCGCCATGCGAGGGCACCGGAGTCCGGGACATTCCCGGTGCGGTCCACCGATCCCGAGTCAGAGACCAGCATCCCTTCCCTGCACGAAAAGATGTTGTCGAAGCCCACGAAGTCGGCGACGAATGCGGTCCTGGGCCTGTTGTAGATCTCCTCCGGCGTCCCTGTCTGCACCACGGCTCCGTCCCGCATGACGACAATCCTGTCGGCAAGGGCGAGGGCCTCTGACTGATCGTGCGTCACGAAGACCATTGTCACGCCGGTTTCGATCTGGACGCGCTGCAGTTCCGTGCGCATTTCAAGCCTCAGGCGCGCATCGAGGTTGGAGAGGGGTTCGTCGAGAAGAAGCAGCTTCGGTTCCATGACAAGCGAGCGGGCAAGTGCGAGGCGCTGCTGCTGTCCACCCGACAGTTCGGACGGATTCCGTCCGGCAAGGTTCTCAAGCCCGACGGTCGCGAGGATCGCGCGCGTTCTGGACTCGACACCGGACTTCGAATCCCTTCGGAGGCGGAGTCCGAATGCCGCGTTTTCGAACACGGACAGGTGCGGGAAGAGCGCGTAGGACTGGAAGACGAGGCCGACATTCCGCCGGTTCGGAGGTGTCCGCGTAACATCCGCACCGTCGATTCGTATGCGCCCCGACCTGGGCTCCAGCAACCCGGCGACTGCGCGCATTGTCGTCGTCTTCCCGCATCCCGACGGTCCGAGGAGTGCGAGCAATTCACCCCGCCGGATCGACAGGTCGAGCCGGTCGACGGCCACCGACCGACCGTAGGCGAGTGTAAGCGCCTCGAGCGAAACGTACCCGTCAGACATAACGCGACAGCCCCAGAAACCGTTCGGCCGCAAACACGATTCCGATCGACAGGAAAGCAAGCAGGGCCGAGAGGGCCGCAACCGACGGATCGTAGGTCATCTCGATGTACGCCAGCATGTCGATGGGCAGCGTCCGGACTCCGGGACCGGAAAGAAACAGCGACACGGGAACTTGATTGAAGCTTGTTACGAACCCCAGGATGAACGCGGCCAAGATGCCGCCGCGGATGTTCGGCAGGACAGTGCGCCGGAAGGCACCGAAGCGCGTGCAGCCGAGAAGAACGGCGGCTTCCTCGATGTCCGGGCGCAGGTTCTCCAGGCTCGCTGCCACGACCCGGACGGCATAGGGAAGGACAAGCGCAGTATGGGCCAGAAACAGCGCGACCGTGACCGTCATTCCGATTGGAACAACCAGGTAGCGCAGCAGCGCGAGTCCGACGATGATTCCGGGGACGATTATTGGTGCGGCGACGGCCATGCGCACGGCTTCGCCGAACGGGATCCTGTAACGGGTCACCGCGTAGGCCGCAGGGACGCCGAGAAGCAGCGCCGCGAGCGTTCCGAAAACGGCCAGAAACATCGACAGGCCGAAGCTCGCCCTGAAGCTCTTGACCTCGAACACGGCAATGAACCAGCGAAGGGAAAAGCCCTGCGGCGGAAACGCAAGGGAATTACCGCCGGAGAGCGCGGCCGCGATGATGACGAAAAACGGTCCGATGAGGAACGCGAGGGTGAGAAAGATGACGAGGCGCGAGGTCCAGGTCCGGTTCATGGGGTGCCTCCCCGCCGGGAAGTGGCGACGCGCTTGAGCAGGACATTTGCGGAAAAGCTCATGACGATGAGGATCATGGCGATGACGCTTGCCGAAAGGAAGTCATTCGCGACTGTCACGCGCTGGTAAAGGAGGGTTTCCAGCATCAGGACCTTTGCGCCCCCGAGAATCGCCGGCGTGATGTAGGCCGTCAGGGATCCCGTGAAGACCAGGGTGCCCCCGATCACCAGCCCCTCCCGGGTCAGCGGCAGGATGACCCTGAGGAAGACCTGAAGCCAGTTGGCGCCGAGAACCCTTGCCGCGGATATGGCGTCCCGCGGTAGGTTCTCCATTGCGCTCACCAGAGAAATGATCATCAGCGGCATGAACAGCTGGAGCAGGCCGATGAAGACGGCCGTCTCGGTGAACAGAATCCGAACCGGCGTATCGCTTATGCCGAGGCCGAGAATGGCCTGATTCACGATTCCCGTGCGGCCGAGGATCACAATCCATGCGTAGGTGCGCGCAACCGGGGAAATCATGAGCGGGAGGACGACCAGCCCGAAAATCCTTCCCCGATTCCTGGGCTCGAGGCCGACGATGCAGAACGCCGCGACGTACCCGATCACTGCCGAGACGGCTGTCACGAGGACGCCGAGCTTGAGGGTCCGGAAGAAGACGGTCTGGTTCAGCGGTTGGGAAAAGAATTCGAAATAGGCATCAACCGACCAGGTACCTCCGCTCCGGAACGCTTCTGACAGGAGGATGCCGACCGGGACGAGAAAAATCGCTGTTGCGAAGAGAGCCGCGGGAAGCACGAGCGCAAGTGCTTCGGCCCGGTTTGTGCGCATTTCGGCTGCCGATCAGCGAAGCGGCGCCTGTGCGCCGCTCCGGTTTGCCTGTTACTGGATAACCGTCTCGTTCCAGTTCGAAATCCAGCCGTCCCGGTTGTCGAGGATGACCGCCGGCGACAGCATGTTGATCGTACTGACGAAATCGGCACCGTAACTCAGGTTTTCGGCGACGTCGTCCGCAACCACGACCTCGCTGTTCGCCGGGCTGTCGACGAGCGCCTCGGCCAGTTTCGTCTGGATTTCCGTGGACAGCCAGTAGTCCATGAACTCGTGGGCCAGGTCCTCGTTCCCGTTGTCCTTCGTCATGATCATGACGTTGATGCCGCCGGTCTGCCCCTCGCCGGGTGCGGCCCAGGCTATGGGAAGCTCGCTGCCGGCGAAGCGGCTCCACGCAAACCTGCCGACCGGGGCGGCGTAGACCTCTTCCTGCTGGAACAACTGCGCGAGTTGGGAAGATCGCGTGTAGAACGTCACGAAGTTTCCGGCCTTCTCGCCAATGGCGGAAATGGGCGTTGCCATCGAGTGGCCGTCGTCGCCGAGCGCCTTTCCGAGCATGTAGAGCGAAATCGGGGCCTGCGTGGTGGTAATGTCGGGAAACGCCGCATAGTCGGCGAGTTCGTCCGACAGGAGATCGCTCCAGCTCTCGATGCCGACCTTGTCGGAACGATAGACGATCGACGTCGCGTAGAAAGTGTATCCGACGGCGAGGTTGTCGCCGAGCGGGTCCTTCGCGAAGTCGTAAAGCTTGTCGTAGTTCGACAGCTTCGACACGTCGATCGGCTGAAGCAGGCCCTTCCTGGCGGCCCCTAGCGCATCGTGGCTCGAAATGACCGCCATGTCGATCACCGGATCCGCCGCGTGCGCCTCGATCTTCGCGAGCCGCTCGACGCTGTTTCCGGTTTCGACGACGATGTCGCAGCCGCAGATCTCCTCGAACGGCTGGTAGAGCAGCTCCTCGAACTTGTCCTGATTGAAGCCGTAGACCGAGATCGTGAGCGTACGATCCTCTGACATTGCAGGACTTGCCGCCAATGCCGCGGCGATTGCCAGAAATGAATGTTTCCGCACGTCTTTTCTCCTACTCCCGTTGGGCATGATTGAGGTTCGCGAGGCAGAATCGGATTCTTGATGACCGCAAGAGGCAGCGGGCCTTCGCGCTGTCCGACCCTCACGTCCCGTTTCGAACATCTAGTGAGTGCGATTGCGGAAGACAATGCCGCACCCGGAATGATCCGGAACGCCCTTGGTTCAGGCCCGTCTGCCGCGAATCGCCCATGTACCTGCAGGCGCCGCGCAGCGAGTGCGTTCAACCTGACCATTCAGCCTCAAGAGCGAATGGAAGGAGCCCCGCAAACCCGGTTTGCAGCGGGGTCCGAATTGGCTGTCCCGCCGAAAGCACAAATGGTTGCACGTGCCGGCATGACGGTGCTGAAAGCCGCTGGCCTGCGATCCGGATCAGCAAAGCACCGCCAGCAGGCGGTCCATCATTGCATCGCAGGCCTCAAGCTGGGACAACTCGACGAACTCGTCGGCCTTGTGGCCCTGGCCGTCCATCGAGCCGGGTCCGCAGACGACAGTCGGAATCCCGAGCCCGTCGAAGTATCCCGCCTCGGTGCCGAAGGAGACCTTCGTGATCGCCGGATTCCCTGCCCATGCACGAACGAGTCCGACCACCTCGGCGCTCTCCGGAACGTCGAGGCCAGGATAGGTGAAGAGCGTGTCGATCTCCACGCGCGCTTCCGGAAATCCGGCGCGATAGGGCGTCGCGACCTGGTCCGCAGCATCCCGCAGGCGCGACAGCACGGCTTCCGGCGAATCCCGGACCAGATGGCGCAGTTCGAACGTGACTTCGGCGCGGTCGGGGACGATGTTCAGCGCCCGCCCGCCCTGCAACCGGCCCACGTGCAGCGTGCTCACGGGAATCGCATAGGCTCCGTCGCGCGCGCCGTTCCGCGCGAAGTCCTCCTGGAACGCGCGGATCCGGCCGACGAAATCCGTCGCCAGGAACAGCGCGTTGACATGATTCGGCGCCATGGCCGAATGCCCGGCCTGTCCGTGGCAGGTGGCCCGCAGGGCAAGCTTGCCCTTGTGCCCGACTGCCACCTTCATTTCCGTCGGCTCTCCGACGATGCAGGCGCGCGGCCGTCCGATGGCGGCGTCAAGGACGTCGATCATCCGCGCTATGCCGATGCAGCCGACCTCCTCGTCGTAGGACATCGCGAGCTTCAGGGGTTCGCGAAGAGTCGCCCGGGAAGCCCGGTCGGCGCATGCCAGCATGCATGCGAGGAACCCCTTCATGTCGGTCGTGCCGCGCCCGAATGCCCGCGCGTCCTCGATCGACAGACGGAAGGGATCGCGGCTCCACAGCTGTCCCGCAACCGGCACCACATCGCTGTGCGCCGACAGCATCACCCCGTCCCCGTCCGGCCCGATGCGGGCGAACAAACCCGCCTTCTCGCCGGTGGGATCAGGCGAGCGCGCAACATCGAACCCGCGCGACTCGAGGTATGTCTCGACGAAATCGACGAGCTCCAGGTTGGAGTTCGAACTCACCGTGTCGAAGCCCACAAGCCGTTCGAGCACGGAAAGGGTCTCCGTCATTGCGCTCGGCCGGCTCAATGTCCCGGCGCACCACGCAATTCAGCCGCTCCGGCGTCCGAAGTCGCCGCAAAGAACCGGCGCTTCGCGCCCCGCGCGATCCGGCTTCGGAACGTCCCGCGAACTCCGGACCGGTAAGCCGCACCTCGTCTGCTTGAACGTATCGCCGACCGAAACATGCGCACTTGCCGGGCCAGCCGCAGACGGATCAAAGACCCGCCGCAACTTCGTTGATGGCCTCGCGAAGGATGCCCGCGATATCGTCGATCATGGGTTCGTCCATGATCAGCGTCGGGGACAGGATCAGCACGTTGCCGAGGGGCCGCGCGATCAACCCGCGCTTCTGGCAGGCCTGCGCCACCTTCATCCCGACCTGCGCGTCGGCCGGATGGCTTTCCCTGGTGGCGCGGTCCTTGACGAATTCGATTCCCATCATGAAGCGGCTGCCGCGCACTTCGCCCACCATTTCGATGTCTACGAGACCGCGCAGCCGGCTTTCGAAACGGTCCCCCGTCACGCGTACACGTTCGGGAATCCGCTCCCGCTCCATTATCGCGATGTTGGCGAGGCCCGCGGCGGCGGCGGCGGGATGGCCGGAATAGGTCATGCCGTGGAGGAACATGCCGTCGGGTCCGGAGATGACTTCGTGGATGTCGTCCGAGACAATGGTGGCCGAAAGCGGCTGGTAACCGGAGGTGAGGCCCTTCGCCGTGGTGATCACGTCCGGCACCATGCCGTAGACGTCTTCCGATGCGAAGAAGTGACCCAGCCGGCCGAATGCCGTCACCACCTCGTCGGCGACATACATGACGTCGTAGTCCCTGCAAACCTCCAGGGCGCGCCCATGATAGCCCTCTGGCGCGGTGATCACCCCTCCCGCACCCTGGATCGGTTCGGCGATGAAGGCACAGATGTTCTCGGCTCCGATGCGTTCGATCTCGGCCCGCATGTCATCGATCAGCATGTCGAGGAACTCGGCTTCGCTCATGCCGCCGCCTTCCCGCCAGTAATGGACCGAACGCAAGTGATGGACCATGTCGCGCGCGGCGTGCCATCCTTCCGAATAGACCGGCTCCGTCATGGCCATCGCAAGATGCGTCGAGCCGTGATAGGCGCCCCGGCGCGAAAGGACGAGTTTCTTGTCCGGACGCCCCTTCCGGATGTTGTAGTGGTGCAGGATGCGGATAGCCGAATCATTCGCGACCGATCCGGAGTTGCCGAAATAGACAGCGTTCAAGTGCCCCGGAGCAAGTTCGGCGATCCTGGCCGCCAGCTCCGCCGCCGCCGGGTGGGTGAAGTTGTAGAATGTCGAATAGAAGTCGAGCGTGCGCAACTGCCGCGCGACCGCCTCGACCATCTCCTCGCGGCCGTGCCCGATGTTGACGCACCAGAGCCCGCCGATTCCGTCGATCATTCGCTGGCCGTCGTTGTCATAGACATATGGGCCCTCGGCGCGCGCGATCACCGTCCGCGCACCCTGCTGCCTGAGCACGTTCAGGTCCGCAAATGACTGGATCATGTGATTGTCCAGTCTCAGGATTTCACTGGTCGTCTGCATTTTCCCCCGCCCCTGTAACTCAACGAGTCTCCGGGCCCCGCCCGACTTTCGCCGAACCTGCATCCGGAGCGCACGCGGGGGAAGTTGGCCTCTCCGCGCCCGCTTGTCCAGCCCGGGCATCCGGCGCGGCGTGACTGGCGCAGCCGGAAACCAAGTGTGCAGACGCCGCACCGGGAAAGTCCGCGGACCGTCGCCGAAGCGCACCGCGACAAGACAGAGTCGCTGGTCGAAGGCGGTACCGGGCGGATCGCAACCCCCGCGCTCGCCCGAAGGCATGAGGCTCTCACGAAAATGACTCCGGTACCGGTTTCCAATGTGGCCGGAGCCGCGGCCGCCTGCAATGGCCAGCCCGGGTTTCCGCCCCTACCACGACTCGGCTCCGCCACCGTTTTTCCGGCGCTTGCATCCCGGCAAATTCCGCGTGTCCGGCCGGTTTCTGTCGGAGCGCGTCCGCATTTCGCGTCACTATTCGAACACTCTCACGCGGAATTTCCTGATCGGGCCGCACTTCCGACGATCATGCAACAACCTGCCGTTTCGAGATTTTCCGTTTCCCGCCCGGGACTGTCCGGGGCATCCGGGACTGCGGAATGCCATCGCCTCCCGAAAACGACCCGCATCACGGCGCCTGCGGGAGCTTCGCGAACCAGGAGAGCCGGGAACACTGCAGCGGCAGGTTCATCGGACCCGCATCGCCAACCAGCGACATCGAATCTGCCCGCCGAAACACAAACACGTACATCCTGCCTCGAAAGTAGTCCGCTGGCGCGTCCCTGTCCGTGAGGCGAACTTTCGAATTCCCCTCCGCTCCTATTCGTCGCCGGGAACGCCGTAGGACGGCGCCCAGCGCGGGTCCAGTGCGCGCTGGACATAGGCGTCGAGCTGGGGCCTGTAGACATCCCACGCGGCGGCGACGGCCTCGATCGGGCAGTCCTCGGTCCAGTCGCAGCGAAGGTCGGCGACCGGCCAGCTGACGTTGTCGACCAGTTTCAGCCCGGCAGAATGCACGGGCCCGGCCTCGCCGCCGGCCGCGAGTCCCGCCCGCAGGGCGGCAATCAGCCGGTCTCCCAAATGTCCGGCCGATTCGAGAAAACCGTCCACGATCGCCTGCGGCACGGATTCTTCCGCAAGGAGATTTCCTCCCGAGGCGACGTTGTCGCCCTCTGCTTCGGACCATGTGCCGAGACTGTTCTCGCCGGAATGGATGGCGGCCCGGCCTTCGCCGTCGACCGCCAGCAGCTGGCGGTACTCGGGGAATCTGGCCCGGCCCCGGACTTCCGCGACCGCATCCCGCGCCGACATTCCGCCTTCCATGAGATCGAGCGCCAGCGGCCCGAGCGCCGGATCGGTCACGTTCTGGGAAGCGACCGCTCCCACGCCGGCGCGCGCGTGCGAACAGCGCGCCGCCACCGCCGGGGACGACGAGGAAATCGCGACGCCGAACATGCCGGTCGCGGCGCAGCGGGCAACGAGCGAGAACGTCACCGGTTCAGTCCGGGATCACGGCGGTGGCGTCGATCTCCACCAGCCACTCGGGCCGCGCGAGAGCCTGCACGACCAGCCCTGTCGAGACCGGGTGCACGTCCCTGATGTACTCGCCCATCGTGCGGTAGACCGCCTCCCGGTGGCGCACGTCGGTGATGTAGACGACGAGCTTGACGACATGACTCATCTCCCCGCCCGCCTCCGCCAGGAGCTGCCGTATGTTCCGCATCACCTTGTGGGTCTGCTCCGCGGGATCATGGCTGTCGATGCTTGCCGCATCGTCGAGGCTCTGCGGGCACTGGCCCCTCATCCAGACGGTGCGGCCGCCGCGCGTGACCACTGCATGGCAGAGGTCGTTGTCGAGATTCTGTTCCGGATAGGTCTCGCGGGTGTTGAAGGGACGTATGCGCTCGTGAACCATGAGGGACTCCTTCTGTCCGCCGGCTACGCCGCCTGCCCGGATGCCGGGCGGTATTCGAGGTAGTTCCGCTGGATCGAGATAAGGTCGGCCAGATATCTGGCGTCGTGCCAGACTCCCCAGATGAAAGACGACCCGCGCCGCGAGAGCCAGGGCAGGCCGAGGAAATAGACGCCGGGTTCGGAGGAGACGCCGCGCTGATGGCGGGGCTGGCCGTTGCCGTCGAATGAGTCCACCTGGAGCCAGCCGAAGTCCAGCGCGTAGCCCGTCGCCCAGAGAATGGCGCCGATGCCGGCCTCGGCAAGGTCGAGGTAGCGGAGAGGATCGGTCAGGCAGCCGGGGTCCGGACCTATCCTGCGGGCCTCCGGCTCCTCCGGCAGGTCGAGGCCGTTTCGCGCCGCATAGGCGTCCGCCTCGTCGAGAAGCCGCAGGTAGTCCGCGTCGCCGGCCGCGATGTTTTCGGCGAGGTCGGCGGCGAAATGCATGCGGCCGTCCGCAAAGCGGGTCGACATGCCGACGAGCATCGCGCCGCGCGCCGCCATTTCCCGAAAATCCACTGTCCTGCCGCCGTTGGCGCCGCTCACGGCGATGGTCACATGCCCGCCGCCGCGTTCGGGCGTCGCCTCGTCCCACTTGCCGAGAACGCCGAGCCACCAGCAGTAGTCGCGCTCCCTGTAGCCGCGGGGCGGGCGGCGGTGCGGGCTGACCGAGAGGTAGACCTTGCGGCCCGCGGCCATCAATTCGTCCGCGATCTGCGCGCCCGAGGAGCCGGAGCCGACCACGAGGACCGCGCCGTCCGGAAGCTGCCCGGGGCTGCGGTACGCGGCCGAATGCAGCTGGGTCACCCCGGCGTCCGCGGGAACCACCGGAGGGATCACAGGCGTCTGGAACGGACCGGTGGCGGCGACGATCCGGACGGCTTCAAGCTCGCCTTCGGACGTCTCGACCCGGAACCCCGGCCGCCCGCCGTTGCGCGTGGCGCGCAGGACCTCGACGCCGCAGCGGACCGGCGCCTCGATCAGCCGCGCGAGTTCCTCGAAATAGCCGGCGATCCTGTCCTTCCCGGGAAACCCGTCCGGATCGTCCCCGGCGAACTCGAGGATCGGGAAACGGTCGTGCCAGGCCGGGCCGTTGGCGACGAGAGAGTCCCAGCGTCCCGTCCGCCAGCTCTCCGCAACCCGGTCGCGTTCAAGGACAAGATGCGGGACGGAGTTGGCGCTCAGATGGGCGCTCATCGCAAGCCCCGCCTGCCCTCCTCCGACAACCAGCGTGTCCACATGCTCAATCGGCATCGCCCCGCGTCTCGCTCCATCTCTCCCGGCATCCCGGCGAGCATCCGCCTGCCCCGGACTCCGGGCGTGCGCCGGTTGTTCCGCCGCCGGCCGGCGGCGGCGCGTCATCCGCGGCCCACATAGGGCATCCTCGTCGCCATGATGGTCATGAACTGAACGTTCGCGTCGAGCGGAAGCGAGGCCATGAATGCGATGGCGTCGCCGCAGTGAGCGACGTCGAACACCGGTTCCGCCGCGGTCGATCCGTCGGCCTGGAGGGTGCCCGTCTTCATTCGCTCCGTCATCGGCGTTGCCGCGTTGCCGATGTCGATCTGGCTGCAGGCGATGCCGTGCGCGCGCCCGTCGAGCGAAATGCTCTTCGTCAGCCCGGTGATCGCGTGTTTCGTGGCGGTGTACGCCGCAGTGCGCGGACGCGGCGCATGCGCCGACACCGAACCGTTGTTGATTATCCGCCCGCCCCGCGGTTCCTGGGACTTCATGAGCCGCATCGCGCGCCGGGAACAGAGGAAGGCGCCGGTCAGGTTGACCGCCACGCATCGGTGCCAGTCTGCGACGTCCAGATCCTCCAGGTGCACCGCCGGCGCGCCAACGCCGGCATTGTTGAAGAGCACATCGAGCCGGCCGAAGGCGCGCTCGGCCGCATCGAAGAGGGCATCCACTTCCTCCGCGACACCGACATCGGCGGTGACCGAAAGCGCGCGGCCGGCGCCGGCATCCGCCGCCAGGGCCGCCGTCTCCTCGAGCGGTCGCTTCCGGCGGCCTGCCAGAACCAGGGAGTGGCCCGTCCGGCCGAGCGCGATCGCCGCCGCCCTGCCAATGCCGGATCCGGCGCCGGTGACGAGCGCCACCCGCACGCTTCCGCCTGACTTCGACCGCATGTCCATCCTCCCCGGTCCTTGACCGCAAGTATCCCGATGCCGCCCTGATGTCATGGCTATCCGCCGTCGGCAAGCGCCTGCAGGCGGTTCAAGCGGGGTGCGGCGACAGGAACCTGCGGGAAAGCGCGTCCGCAGCGAGATAGAGCCCGACCGACAGGACGCCGAGAACCAGCATCGCCGCGAACATCAGGTCGATCTTCGCGCGTCCGTTCGCCAGAAGCATTAGGTATCCGAGGCCGCGCGAGGCACCGACCCATTCCCCGATCACCGCCCCGATCGGCGCGTAGACCGCGGCGAGCTTCAGACCGGAACCGAGCGCCGGCAGGGCGGCGGGGATGCGGATCCTTGTCATGACCGCGGCGGGCGTCGCACCCATGGTCTTCGCGAGATCCAGAAACCCCTGCGGCGTCCGCATCAGGCCGTCGAAGAAGGCGGAAGTCACCGGGAAGTAGATGATGAGAACCGCCATGGCGATCTTCGACCAGAGCCCGTATCCCAGCCAGAGCGTCAGGATCGGCGCCAGCGCGAAGACCGGGATCGCCTGCGAGAAGACGAGCAGCGGGCGCAGGACCGCGCGGGCGGATTCGGAGACCGCAAGGTGAATCGCCGTCGCGACGCCGAGCGCCGATCCGATCGCCAGCCCGATGAGAACCTCGGCGAGCGTCACCGCCGCATGCTCGGCGATCAGCGCGCGGCTCGACCACATGGCCTCCGCGACGCGGCGCGGGCCCGGGAGGATGAAGTGCGGCAGGCCCGTGAACCAGACCAGGGCCTGCCAGACAACCACCAGGAGAAGGGCCGCGAGCCCCGCATGCCGCCAGCGGATCATGCTCCGACCGTTTCCGACCCGCGCCCCGCGCCGCCGCCGGATTCCCTTAGGAAGCGGTGGAGCGCGCCCTGGCTGGCCAGCATGTCCGGATCGTCCACCGAACGGGGCGGCGACCCGCGTGGCACAGGCATGCACCGCAGCCCGGTGTCAGTCATCACCAGGATCGCGTGACCGAGGCGGGCCGCCTCTCCCGGGTCGTGGGTCACGAGAAGCACCGTCCGGCCGGCGAGGAGCGACACGGCAAGATCCTGCATTTCCGCACGCGTGTGCGCGTCGAGGGCGGAAAACGGCTCGTCGAGCAGGATCAGAGGCCGGTCTTCGGCAAGGGTCCGCGCGAGCGCCGCGCGCTGCCGCTGACCGCCCGACAGCGTCGCCGGCTTCCGGTCCCGGTGCTCCGAGAGCCCGGCGCGGGCGATCAGTTCCCCGGCGCGCTCGAGGTCGGGGCGCTCGCCCCGCAGACGCGCGCCGATCGTCACGTTGCCAAGGACGCTGCTCCACGGCAGGAGCAGGTCGCTCTGCGCCATGTAGGCGACGCGCCCGGCAACCGGGCGGCCGTCGCTGGCGGCGATCTGTCCGCTAAACGTTGTGTGGGTCTCGAGGCCGGCAATGAGCCGGAGAAGCGTCGACTTCCCGACACCGGAGACGCCGAGAAGACAGGTCCACCGGCCGGCCGCGAGGTCCAATTCGAGGGAATCGAAGAGGACGGCATCGCCGCATGCGGCACGGCCCCTGACGAAAATGCCCGGCGCATCGTTCACGGTTGGCCGCAACCAGCTTCCCAGAAGGCGGCCTCGAGGCGGGTCGCCGTCTCGAACGTCCGGCAGAGGTCCTCCCAGCGCCGCGTCGCGGCGAAACCGGTCCCGAGGCCCGCCTCGAGAGCCTCGTCTATCAGCGCTCCGACGTCGCGGCACACGTCCTGGTAGTCCTGCCCCGCGTAGGCGGCGATCCAGTCCCGGTAGGCGTCGTCCGTTGCCTCTGCGGCGAGGCGCAGGCCGATCTCCCCGTAGCCGAACACGCAGGGCGCGAGCGCCGCCATCAGGTCGAGGAAATCGCCCGAATACCCAGCCTCGAGAACGAATCGCGTGTAGGCCAGGTTTCCGGGCGCCTCGCACGCCGCGAACAGCTCGTCCTCCGGAATGCCTTCTGCAGCGCAGGTCTCGACGTGCAGCTTCATCTCCTGGTTCACCAGCGCATCCACGGTCGCGGCCGCCGTCCGCAGTTCGCGCAGGTTGCGTGACTTGGCCGCCGCAAGCGCCCAGGCGCGGGCGAAATGGAACAGGAACACGTAGTCCTGCTTCAGGTATGCGAGAAACGCCGGCCGCGGCAGGGATCCGTCCGCGAGGCCCTTGACGAACCGGTGGCAAGTATAGGCGGCCCACGGCTCCGGCGCGCGGTCCCGCCAGAGCCCGAAGGCGAGGCCGTAGTCTGGCGCAGCGGTCATTTCGCGGTCACGTCGACGGCAAGGACATCCGGGGCATTCTCGAAGGGCACAAGCCCCGCGTCCTTCAGGAACGCCTCGAAACGCCGGTACCGCCCGGCATCGAGCGCCGCGGGACGCAGGGCGAAGCGCGGCAGCGTATCCACCCAGGCGCGGGCGTTCAGCTCGTCGCGGAGCTCCGCGGAGGTTGCCGAGAATATCTCCCAGCTCTCCTCCGGGCGGTTCACGATGAACTGCGTCGCCTTTTCGGTCGCGGCCAGGAAGCGGGCGATCAAACCGGCATCCATGCGTTCGGGATTGGCGACGTAGATGAGTTCGTCGTAGGGCGGCAGCCCCTCTTCCTCCAGGTAGAAGCATCGTCCGCCAACGCCCTCAATCCTCATCTGGTTCAGTTCGAAGTTCCGGAACGCGCCGATCACCGCATCGACCTGCCTCGACATCAGCGAGGGAGACAGCGACCAGTTCACGTTCACGAGTTCGACATCCTCCAGCGCCAGGCCGTGCGGCTCCAGGATCGCAGCCAGCAGCACCTCCTCCACCCCGGCGACGGAGAATCCCACCTTTGCGCCCCGCAGGTCGCCAATCGAGCCGACCGGACCGTCCTCGAGCACGAGAAGGCAGTTGAGCGGGGTGGCGACGAGCGTGCCGACGCGGACGAGCGGGAGCCCTTCGTGGATCTGCAGGTGCAGCTGCGGCTGGTAGGAGATCGCCAGGTCGGCCTTGCCGGCGGCGACCAGCTTCGGCGGGTCCGACGGGTCTGCCGGCGGGATGATCTCGACCTCGAGACCCTCGTCGGCGAAATAACCGTTTTCCCGGGCGACGATGACGGGGCCGTGGTCCGGGTTCACGAACCAGTCCAGTATCAGGGTCAGCCGGTCCGCGGCGGAGGCGGCCGGCGCGGCGAGCGCGAAGGCGGCGGCGAGCGCGGCCAGGCGGGCGCGGGCGCCCGGCATGCATCCAGAATTCATCACGTTTTCCTTTCAGTTTCGGGATTCGTTGCGGATCCGGGATCCCCGGCGGCAAGGAGGGAGATCTCGCCCGGCCAGCGCTGCCGCAGAAGATCCGCCGCCCGCCACGCGCGCAGGCCGGTGCGGCAGCAGAACACGGCGCGCTGCCCGGGACCGGGCGCGGGCCCGCCCGGACCGAAGGCATCCGCGGCGCATCGCAGCGCGGCGGCGGCGACCGGAACCGGCGCTTCCCGCTCGCTGCGGAGGTCGACGATGAAGTCCTCGTCAGACAGCTGCGCCTGCGACACGAACCTGTGCTGTACCGGCAGGGGTTCGGTCGCATCGTCGAACCTGAACCCCGCGAACCTGAATCGTCGCGCGTCGAATCTGACCAGGAGTCCGAGCGGCGAGGGTTCGATGCCGGCGAGGACCGCGAGCACCATCTGCGCCTGCAGCGACCCGAGCGCACCGACCACCGGACCGAGCACGCCCTCAGTCGCGCATGTTCCGGCCGCCCCGGGCGGCCCGGGAAACACGGCGCGCACGGACGGCGCCCCGCCGCAGAATCCACCCGCGTAACCGGAGAGACCGAGCGCCGAGGCGCTGATCAGCGGCACGCCCGCTTCCAGGCAGGCGTCCGAGAGGACGCAGGTGGCGGCGATGCTGTCGGCGCAGTCGACGGCGACGCCGACATCGCCGAGAAGCCGGTCTGCGTTGTCGGGCGCCAGCGCTTCGGCAACGCTTCGGATCTCCGCATCCGGATTCAGCCGGGTCAGGATCCGGGCCGCCGCCGCGGCCTTCGGCGAACCGAGGTCCGCCATGGAGTAGAGCGTCTGCCGGTGCAGGTTTTCGATGCTCACGGCGTCCGGGTCGACGATCGTGATCCGCCCGGCGCCAGCGCCGGCAAGGTACTGGAGCACGGGCGATCCGAGTCCTCCCGCGCCGACGACGAGGACATGCGCCCGCGCGAGCCGCGCCTGCCCGTCTTCCCCGAGTTCGGGGAGAGCAAGCTGCCGCACGTAGCGGTTCAGCGCGTCGCAAGCAGCCATTTCCTCACCCGTGCCTCGGGTTCCGCGTCCAGGGTGATGTCGGTCACGGCCGAAACCACGTCGGCGCCGGCGTCGAAGGCCCCGGCCGCGCGCTCCACTGTCATGCCGCCGATCGCTACGAGCGGCCGCGCGCCGATCAGCCGCTTCCACTCCGCGACCCGTTCCAGGCCCTGTTCGGTCCATTTCATCTTCTTGAGAATCGTCGGGTAGACCGGTCCGAGCGCGACGTAGTCCGGGTCCAGCGACAGCGCCCGGTCGAGTTCGGCGCGGTCGTGGGTGCTCACGCCGAGGCGCATTCCAGCCTTGCGAATCGCGGAAACATCGGCCGTGTCCAGATCCTCCTGCCCGAGATGAACGAAGTCGCAACCGGAATCGATGGCGGCCTGCCAATGGTCGTTGACGACGAGGACCGCGCCGTGCCGGTCGGAGAGGCGCTTCGATGCGGCAATTTCCCGCCGCACCTCTTCCGCCGGACGCAACTTGATCCGGATTTGGGCCAGCCGCACGCCGAGCGGCAGCATCCGCGCGAGCCAGCCGGAGCTCTCGAAAATCGGATAGAACCTGTCCATGGTCATCCGAGAAAAGCCTTGCCGATCACCGGCGTCGAGGGTTCGGCCATGTCCCTCGGCTCCATTGGATCGGCATCCGCCGCCGCCGATCCGGCCAGGACGGCGCGCGCGAAGGCGCCTGCCATGGCCGCCGGATCCCCGGCCCGGGCTACTGCGGAGTTGACGAGCACGGCGTCGTATCCGAGCTCCATGACCCTTGCGGCATGCGAAGGCAAGCCGATCCCCGCATCCACCACGAGCGCAGTTTCGGGGAAATGCGCGCGCAGGCTTCGAAGGCCGTATTCGTTTACCGGTCCCAGGCCGGAGCCGATGGGAGCGGCCCAGGGCATCAGCACCTTGCAGCCCGCCTCGACGAGCCGTTCGGCCGTGACCAGGTCCTCGGTCGTGTAGGGAAAGACCTCGAAGCCGTCCTCGCAGAGAATCCGCGCCGCCTCGACGAGGCCGAAGACGTCCGGCTGAAGCGTGTCGGCATGGCCGATCACCTCGAGCTTGATCCAGGCCGTCCCGAAGACGTCCCGCGCCATCCGGGCCGTGGTCACCGCCTCCCTGGCCGTATGGCAGCCCGCGGTGTTGGGCAGAACCCTGACCCCGAGTTCGCGGATCAGCTCCCAAAACGGCTCGCCGGCCCCGGCGGCGACATTCTCGCGGCGGAGCGACACAGTCGCCACGGCGGCCCCGGACGCGCGAAACGCATCCGCGAGCACGGCCGGCGAAGGGTACTGCGCCGTACCCAGCATGAGCGGCGGCGCCAGCGTCGTTCCGTAGAAGTCCCGGGGCATCATCCGCCCTGCATCGGGGCAACCACCTCGACCCTGTCGCCGTCCCTGAGCTCCTGCGCGGATCTCTCCGCCGCGGCTACGAAGGATTCGTTCACCGCCGTAGCGACCGGGGAATCGCCCAGGTCGCGCTCGTCGAGGAGGGCGGCGAGATTCGCCGCGCGCACCTCGATGCACTCACCGTTCAGAAACAGTTTCATTCATCAACTCCGGAATTCGTCCTTCTAACACGTAGTCCGCCACCATGCGCGATAAGGCCGGCGCCAGCAGGAATCCGTGCCGGAAGAGCCCGTTCACGCGGATGACGCCTCCGTCGCGGCAGATGCGCGGCAGATTGTCGGGAAACGCCGGGCGCGCATCGACGCCGACTTCGAGCACCTCGGCTTCCCCGAACGCCGGGTGCAGCGCGTAGGCGGCGGACAGCATTTCGAGAAGCGATCGGGCGGTGACGCGCCCCCGCTCCGTCGCTTCGATCATGGTGGCGCCGAGCATGTAGACGCCGTCGCCGTGGGGCACCACGTAGAGGGGATGGCGCGGGTGCAGGAGCCGCACGGGCCGTGACAGGCGAATGTCGTTGCAGCGAAGCAGAAGCATTTCGCCCTTGACCCCCCGCAACTCCCGGAGAACGTCGCGGGCGGCCAGTCCGCGGCAGTCGATCGCCGCCGCTCCGGCGGCCCCGGGTCGAGGCGGCCCGCATCCGGCCGCCTCGACCGACACTCCCCTGTCCGACAGGCGCCGCACGAGCGCATCGAGCGCGGCGCGCGGCGCGAGATGGGCTTCGGACGGGAAGAACAGGCCGCGCCGGAACCTGCCCGCGAGATCGGGTTCGAGTTCGCCGATGCCGGCAGCATCCAGGTCTTCATGGCGCCGCGTCCGGCGGGAAAACCGGCGCAGCTCCCCGGCGTCCCGCGCGGGCGCCAGCACCAGGGTGCCGTTGGACGTGACGACATCGGTCCGTGCCCGCCACCACGGCGCGGCTTCGCGTCCGAGCCTGACCACCGGTTCCTCCGCCGTTTCCCCCTCGCAGTAGGGGGCAAGCATGCCGCCGGCCCACCAGGAACAGGCGTGCGCGCCCGGCGCCGGTACCAGGTCCCGAAGCGTCACGTGTCCGCCGCGCTCCGCAATGGCCGTGGCGACGCAGAGCCCCGCGACGCCGGCGCCGGCGATCTCGACGTCAACCGGCATGGCCGGACGTCCAGAAGAAGTGGTGAACGGGCCCGTGCCCGGAACCGAGGTCCAGCGCGTCCGCCGCCCGGAGAGCCGCGTGAAGATAGCCGTGGGCGTCCGCGACCGCGTCCGCAAGCGGCGCGCCCTTCGCGAGTCCCGCGGCGATCGCGGCGGAGAGCGTGCACCCGGTCCCGTGCGTGTTTCGCGTCCGGACCCTCGGCGAGGCCAGGGTCAGCGGCTCGGAATCCCGGGCAACGAGAATGTCGCGGCATTCGGCGCCGGCGGCGTGGCCGCCCTTCATCAGGACGGCGAACGGTCCGAGACCGAGA
The DNA here is from genome assembly GCA_963662815.2 of uncultured Amylibacter sp. Lineage (GTDB taxonomy): Bacteria > Pseudomonadota > Alphaproteobacteria > Rhodobacterales > Rhodobacteraceae > JAPPHA01. The sequence continues at coordinate 268,020 of CAXXWA010000004.1, read as the reverse complement.
AGCGCGCGGCCCTGTTCCTGCATGTCCGCGTCTGCAGCGGCAGGAGAAGCCCCGAGCAGGCGTGCGGCTTCGGGAAGGTTGGGCGTGAGAACGGTGGCGCGCGGCACGAGGTCCGCAACGAGCGCCGAAACCGCGTCTTCGCGAAGGAGCGGGTCGCCAGATTTCGCCACCATCACCGGGTCGAGCACCACAGGTCCGCCGTAACCCGACAGCTCCTGCGCCACCGTGCGGATGATGCCGGGCGAAGACAGCATGCCGATCTTGACCGCGCGGACGTCGAAATCTTCCAGAACGGCCCGGATCTGGGCGGCGATCACGTCCGTTTCAATCTCCGCCACCGCCGTGACGGCCACCGTGTTCTGCGCGGTCACTGCGGTGACGACGCTGGTCCCGTAGACGCCGAAGGATGCGATCGCCTTCAGGTCGGCCTGAATGCCGGCGCCGGCGCCGCTGTCCGATCCGGCAATGGTCAGCGCAACGGGGGTCATGCCTCGTTCCGTTCTCCGGCTTTCGATCCGGAACGCGTCAGGCGCGGCGGGTGAAACTCGGGGACGATTCCGTTTCCTACGCCGGCACGATCCGGATCAGGTTCGACGGGTCGATCTCTCGATCTCTCAGCCCGGTGTGAGCACCCCGACGGATTAAGGCTGAATACCAGCCGCGGCCGGAACTGGCAACGCCGCTCGGAGAATTCCGCGGCGGGAATGCGTCAAAGCGAGCGATTTCTCATGATCCTTGCCTGCGCGAGTTACAATCCGTGCAAATTGTTGAACTCGGCCACGACAATCTGATCGCCGAGGATTTCGAGGCGAGCGAGCGGACTCTTGCGGCCCGGCGCGGCCGCTTCGGCTGACGTCCGCGCATCGCCTTTTCGAACGATTGACGCCGCGTGCCGTATGGTCCGTTATTTTCGGATCGCTTTGGCGCAAGGCGATATGGCACTGGCAGCGACGTTTCGTCGCATATGGATTCAAGCGACTGGCGGCAATTCGCCGGATGTCATCGATCACCCTGTCCTCGCCCTAGACCGGAGTTTCGGCACCGATGCCGAAAGGGGAAGCAATGCGATCGAGAGGCAAAATGAACAAGAGTTCATGCAGGAACAGGGTCTCGACTTCGTCGCGTGAGGAGCGAGATGCCATTGGTGACGGAAGAAACATGGATGCTTGTGCGGAGCGTTTGTCCAGGATGCTGGAGGCTTCGACCGTCAGGCAAATGAAGATGGGAGCATGCGCTTGCGTTCCTGTTCCGCATCAAGGCAAAACCTGTCTCGAAACGGGATGTCCCAAGCCGAAGGCAACGAAGTCGGAGCTGGTCCTGGTCGGATCGGCACAAGGCATGCCCGAAATGCCGCACGGAGAATGCGATGCCCGATGACTCCCGCAAGAACCGTCGCTGAATCGGGATCTGCCTGTCTGGAGGGGGCTATCGCGCCACGCTATTCCATGCTGGGGCGCTCAGAAGGCTTGCTGAACTGGGTTTACTTTCGAATCCGGACCTCCGAACGATATCGTCGGTATCTGGAGGCAGCATCGCAGGAGCCTTTCTCGCAAGTGCCTTCGATTGGCCTCTCGGAGAATTTCCTTCTGAAGACGATTGGAACCGGCAGTTCGCCCGCCCTCTCAGGGCATTGACGCGCCAGGACAACAGAACTTGCACATTCGCCAGGGGCCTGTTGCCGGGGACCAGTTCGGTGCGGGAACTCGCGAAGCGCTATGGCCGGTCACTGGGAGGATCGCGTCCTCTTTCAATGCTGCCCGAACCGTTCGTCTTGTGCGCCACGGACCTCGCCTTCGGCGTGAACTGGGAATTCAGGCGAGCGAAAGTCGGCGACTATCAGGCCGGATACTTCAAGCCGCCGCCAGATTGGTCGCTCGGGCTGGCGGTGGCAGCCTCTTCCTGCTTCCCTCCAGTTTTCCAGCCGTTGAAGGTGTCTCGCGACCCGGAATCATGGCGCGGAGGAAAGGCAAGGTATCGGTCGCGGGAGAATTGGGCGGCCGCGATCAAGGATCTGCGTCTCACTGACGGAGGAGTGTACGACAACTTGGGACTCGAACCGGTCTGGAAGAGTCACGCGTCGGTTCTTGTGTCCGACGCTGGCGCGATCTTTGACTTCCATGCAGACCGGGGCCTGTTGCCCTGGCGCGTGTTGCGCTATCGATCGATTCAGGAACGCCAGGCTCGCGCGCTCAGAAAGCGTTGGCTCATTGGCGGCTTCAAGCAGGGATTGATAGGTGGCGCCTATTGGGGCACAGGCAGCTCCCGCAGTCGTTACGATTCCGAGGATTCTCTTGGATATTCCAAGTCTTTGGCCAGGGAAGCGATCTCGGAAATCCGGACTGACCTGGACAGATTCTCGGATGCCGAGGCCGCCGTTCTTGAGAATCATGGTTACTTCCTGGCGGACATGGCAGTGAAGACTCACTGCCCAGCCTTGGCAACGGTCCCGAACGCACAGCTCAGTCCACCGCATCCATGCTGGCTGCCCGAAAACGGCGATGAAGAAAGAGTTCGGGCGGCTTTGAGAGAGAGCCGCAGGCGAAAGATCGTGGGGCGCGGATGGTTAAGCCAGAAACTTCGCCGACGCGGCGAAAAACGGACACTGCGTGCGGCCAGGTAGCTTCGGTTGCGGGTTTCGCACGGCCATGGGGAGTCACCGAATGCAAAGGCGCGTCAAGCGAACACAAGCGTCGGCTGGCGCAGGGCTCGGCTTGCGTCAAGCGCCAGGGAAGTCCAACGGAGCGGAGTTTGAAGGCCTCTTCTCCAAGGCTTCGCCTGGCGCAAAGCAGTTACCAGATCGAATAGAACCGGCGCGCCGTTTCACCGAAGACCGCATCGTGATCGGCAGCGGGCACGAGTTCCTCGTAGGCGGCAACGAGATCGGCGTATTCCGCGTTAAGGCTGTCCACCGGAAAGTTGGAACCGAACATGCAGCGCGAGGGGCCGAACTGCTCGAGGCACGTCTCGACGATCGGGCGGATCGATTCCGCGTCCCAGCCGTGATCGAACATGCCGAGCCCTGAGAGCTTGCACGTCGTGTTGCTGAGCGCCGAGAGCCGCCGCAGTTCCCGGGACCAGGATCGCAGGCCCGCGGGGCTCCGGTCGTGGGGCGAGCCAGCGTGGCAGAGCGCCACGGGGAGTTCGGGCACCTGGCGGAAGACCCGCGCAGCCGCCTCCATGAGTTCCGGCAGAAGCTGCAGGTCGAAGGAGAATCCGGAGGCGGCCGCCCGCGCGAGCCCCGCGCGGAAGGCCGGATCCGCGAGCAGCGCGTTGGTGCCCGTCAGCGCATCTTCGCCCGGCGCGCGGCCGACGATCTGGCGAATGCCCCGCACGGACGGAATCGCGCCGAGCGCCTCGAGACGCGCATCGATCCCGCTTGCGGTCAGGTCCGCGAAGGCGACCTGCGCCGCTGGCCAGCCGGGGTTCGCGCGCGCCACCCCGTCCACCCACCTCGCCTCGGCGAGACCGTCGGCGGCGCCGACCTGGATGTGGACGGACGCGGCGACCCCGTGAGCCGCGGCCGTGAGTCGGAATTCGTCCGCGAGGTAGTTTCTCTGGATGGCCGCAGGATCGCCGAAGAACCTGGGCACTCCCCTCGCCTCAAGCCACGGATAATGAACGGCCTCGAGGTCCCAGAGGTGGTGGTGGGCGTCAATGCGCATGGCGGTTTCCTTTCCTGCCGCGGCGCCCAATGCGCCGGACCGGCGGTTCAGGCGGTTTCGTCAGACCGCGCCGTGCCGGCGAACAGCGGCAGCACGCGCGTTCATGGCGCTTCTCCCCTCGGCGGGAGCGCGGTTTCCGGATGGCCGGCGAGGTGCCGCACGCGTGCGAACACGTCGACGCCGAGCTGCAGGAGCACGTGTATGATGTCGATCGGCACCCAGTTTTCCGCGATCCTGCCGTCCTCGAGCCGGTAGAAGTCCATCACGCGCATGCCGACCCGCCGCCCGGTCGCGGGAAGTCCGAGCCATTCGCCCGCATGCGTGGCGACCACCGACGGCCATCCCCCGGTCACCGCGAAGTCACCGTCGCCGATCCGCATGTAGTGGCCGGAGCCCCTGCGGTCCGGAAATCCGGTCAGGAACGGGATCTGGTGATGGGCGCGAAACCCCGCCATGCCGCGCGTGGCGCCGATGCCGGATGGACCGTACCACATGAAATCTTCGGTCCAGTACGCCTCGTGCGGCATCGAGGCGAGGTCGCGGCCGTCGAATTCGCCGAGCGCCGCGTGCATCGCGAGGACGGTTTCGAGCGAGCGCCGGCCGCGGTTCGCGTCCACCTCGTCGGGGAACGCGCCCGGCCGGGCGGGACCCGGCCACATGCCCTCCGCGCCGAGCGCCGGGCTGATCGGCCAGACGCCCGCCTGCCGCATCAGGTCGAGGAAATCGAACAGCACGCAGGACCGCGCGATCCTGCCGTCCGCGACCTCATGAGCCTCGCAGCAGCGGAGATTCACCGCGCCCTTCGTCGCAGGGATGCCGAGCAGGGGTTCCGCGAACGTGCCCTGGAAGTGGCCCATCCATGCGACGACGACGACGCCTGCGGGGTCCGGGTCCGACCGCGCGTCGGCCGCGCTTCTGCCGGCCGCGAGAATGGACGTGCGGCGCTCCATGTCGGGGATGGACATGCGAAGGCGTCGCCAGACCGACGATGCCGCATCCGCGCACGGCATTTCGTTGAACGGGTGGCTGCCCATCCAAACGGCGTCCGGGTGATGGGCGTCCCGGATGTCGCAGCCGGCGGACGCCGCCTCCATCGCGTCGAGCGTCCGGCGTTTCATTCCGGCAAGGTCCGGCATTTCCCTCCTCCGGGTTCCTTGTCCGCGGCATCCGCGGTCAGTTCGGCGGCAATCGTCGCGGAGTGCATCCCCGGAACGCGCGGATGGCCAGGCCGCGCCGCAAAAAGCGCTTGCCGAACCCCTATCGGGGGCGATAGGTTTTTGCAATCGTATGCATGCATGTTGTCCGGAGGAACCGGCATGGCTGAAATCCGCCTCAGCAACCTGTCGAAGCGCTGGGGGTCGTTCGTCGGCGTGGACAACTTCGACCTCACCATCCGGGATCGCGAGTTCCTGGTCCTGCTCGGCCCCTCGGGGTGCGGCAAGACGACGACGATGCGCATGATCGCGGGTCTCGAGGAAGCCACGGAGGGCGAAATCTCCATCGACGGCCGGGTGGTCAACGATCTGGAGCCGAAGGACCGGGACGTGGCGATGGTGTTCCAGTCCTACGCGCTCTACCCGAACATGAACGTCTACGAGAACATCCGCTTCCCGCTCATGGTCAGGAAGATCGATTCATCGACGCACGAGGAGCGCGTGATGCAGGCGGCCCGGATGGTCGAACTGACCGACTTCCTGCACAGGAAACCGGCCGAACTCTCCGGCGGGCAGCGGCAGCGGGTGGCGCTCGCCCGCGCCATCGTCCGCGAACCGAACGTGTTCCTCATGGACGAGCCGCTGTCGAACCTCGACGCCAAGCTCCGGGTCTCGACGCGTGCGCAGATCAAGAACCTCAGCCACGAGCTGCAGGTCACGACGATCTACGTGACCCATGACCAGATCGAGGCGATGACGCTCGCCGACCGGGTTGTGGTGATGAGGGCCGGCGTCGTGCAGCAGGTGGGAACGCCGACCGAAATCTACGACGTCCCCGCCAACACCTTCGTCGCCGGTTTCATAGGTTCTCCGGCCATGAACCTGCTCGAGGGCGCCTTGAAGAACGGGACTTTCCGCGCCGAAAACGTCGAGATCGCTGGCATCGAGGCGCCGGACGGCGACTTGGTACTCGGGTTCCGGGCGGAAGACGCCGCGGTCGTCGAGTCGGGCGGCCAGATCGAGGCGCCGGTCTTCACGCTCGAACTCCTCGGCGACGCCACCATGATCACGCTGCGCGCCGGCGGCGCGCTGGTGTCGGTCAAGGCGGCCAAGGACTACCGCACTGACATCGGCGACCGGGCATCGGTAACCGTCCCGTCCGGCATCTGCCACCTTTTCGACAAGAAGACCGGCGCGCGCCTCTAGGCCCGGCCCTCCCGGTGCCTACGCGCGCCGGGCTGCGCGAGAGCGAGGAACCGACATGCATTCCGCCCACATGCCGCACGTTCGGCGATTCCGACAGACGTCCCGGGGCAGCGAACCGGCGTCCTCAGCGCCGCCGACTCCCGCGAACGCCGGCGGGGCGATGCCGCATCCCGCACCGGGGGGCAGGACGTGACGCGCGCGCGGCCGGAACAGGCGCGGCTCACGCGCGGCACGGACATGTCCCGGACCGGAGCGACGCGGCGCGTCATTGAGGCGATGGTCGACGGTTTGAACGACCATCGGATCGACGACATCGGCGAGTTCTTCGCCGAGGACTTCCGCTGGAACGGCAACCGGGGTTGCGGCACCAAGAACGGGCTCCGCGAATTCCAGGACAACTGGCAGCGTCCATTCCAGGCCGCCTTCTCGGACAAGGTCTGCATCGACGAGGCGCGGCTATTCATGGGAGAGTGGGCCGCCGCCTTCGGCCGCCAGGAGGCGACGCACGCGGGGGAGTTCATGGGAATCGCGCCGACAGGGCGCCGCGTGGAGATCCGTTACATGGACTTCTGGAAGGTCGTGGACGGCAGGATCGTCGAGAACTGGGTCATGGTCGACTTCCCGGGCGTCATGGCCCAACTCGGCGTCGACGCGTTTGACGGGGGCGGCTGGGAGGCGTTCGACCGGGGCGGCCGGGCAACCCGGGAGGAGGAGCAGTCCGATGGCGGTTGAGTATCTCAAGAAAGGGCGAACCGCGTCGGAACAGGCGCGGGAGGACGCAAGGGTCCGCGCGGTTGTCGAGGATACGCTCGCGGAAATCGAGTCGCGCGGCGACGCGGCGGTCCGCGACCTCAGCGCCAAGTTCGACCGCTACTCGCCGGGCTCCTTCCGCCTGACGCCCGCCGAGATCGAGGCGGCGATGCAGCGGGTCGCCGCCCGCGACATGGAGGATATCCGCTTCGCGCAGGCGCAGATCAGGCGGTTCGCCGAGGCGCAGCGCGCCTCCATGACCGACATCGAGGTCGAAACCCTCCCCGGCGTCATCCTGGGGCACCGGAACATTCCCGTGCAGTCGGTCGGCTGCTACGTGCCCGGAGGAAAGTTTCCGATGGTCGCGTCGGCGCACATGTCCGTGGTCACGGCGAGCGTCGCCGGCGTGCCGCGGATCGCCGCCGCAGCGCCGCCCCGGGACGGAGCGCCGCATCCCGCAATCGTCGCCGCTATGCACCTCGGCGGCGCCAGCGAGATCTACTGCCTCGGCGGCATCCAGGCTGTCGGCGCGATGGCGCTCGGCACTGAGAGCATCGAGCCGGTTCACATGCTTGTCGGGCCCGGCAACGCGTTCGTCGCGGAGGCGAAACGCCAGCTCTTCGGCAGGGTCGGCATCGACCTCTTCGCGGGCCCGACAGAGACCCTGGTGATCGCCGACCGGACGGTCGACGCCGAAATGTGCGCGACGGACCTCCTGGGCCAGGCGGAGCACGGCTACGACTCGCCCGCCGCGCTTGTCACAAACGACAGGGAACTCGCCGAGGGGACGCTCCGGGAAGTCGACCGCATCCTCGACATTCTCCCGACTTCCGATACCGCCTCGGCAAGCTGGCGGGACTACGGGCAGGTGATACTCTGCGACAGCTACGAGGAGATGCTCGCCGTCGCCGACGACATCGCGTCAGAACACGTGCAGGTCATGACCGACAGGGACGACTGGTTTCTCGAGAACCTGACCTGCTACGGCGCGCTGTTCCTCGGACCGCGCACCAACGTCTCGAACGGCGACAAGGTGATCGGGACAAACCACACGCTGCCGACAAGGAAGGCAGGGCGCTACACAGGCGGGCTCTGGGTCGGGAAGTTCCTCAAGACCCACAGCTACCAGAGGGTCGTCACGGACACCGCGGCCGCCGAAATCGGGGAGTACTGCTCGCGCCTCTGCATGCTCGAGGGATTCGTCGGACATGCCGAACAGGCCAACCTCCGCGTCAGGAGGTACGGCGGGCGCAACGTTCCCTACGGGACGGCGGCCGAGTGAGTGCGCACGCCGGAAACCGGAAGATGCTCGCACCCTTCCGGCGCGCGCTCTACGACTGGCGCGCTGGCGCTGGCGACCTCGGGGCGGCGGTCCGCAATCTGTTCCGCGCTGACGCGCCGGTCCGCCTGGCGAATCCCTTCGAGACTCTCGACGGGCCGGAGCATTTCCTCGAGTCTGCGCTTCTGCCGCTCGGGGAGGCAATCCCCGACCTGGAGCGGCGCGACACGATCGTGATCGCCGGCGCCGACTCGGCCGGCGCCGACTGGGTCGGGTGCTGCGGATACTACACGGGCGTCTTCCGGCGGCCGTGGCTCGGAATCCCGCCGACCGGCCATCAGGTCGCGATGCGGTTCCACGAGTTCTTTTGCTTCGAGGATGGCGCGGTTGCCGAGATGCAGGCTCTCTGGGACATTCCGGAAGTCATGATGCAGGCCGGCGCCTGGCCCATGGCGCCGAGCCTCGGGCGGGAGTGGCAGGTGCCGGCGCCGGCGACCCAGGACGGCGTCATGGACGTCGCCGGACCCGCCGGGGGGGCCGAACGGGCCGCCGGCAGCGTCCGCCTGGTCGGCGACATGCTTGCGGCGCTCGGGAAGTTCGCGGAAGGCGGCGTCGCCGCGATGCGGCTGGAGGCATGCTGGCATCCCGGCTGCAGCTGGTACGGTCCGGCGGGCATCGGGACCTGCAGGGGGATTTCCGGGTTTCGCAACTGGCACCAGATTCCCTTCCTGAATGCCATGCCCGACCGCGTCGGCAGCCTCGGCCGGGGCCACCTCTTCGGGGAGGGCGACTACGTGGGCTTCACTGCATGGCCCGGAATGCGCATGACCGTGACCGGCGACGGCTGGCTGGGCATTGCGCCCTCCGGCCAGAAGATCACCATGCGGAGCCTAGACTTCTGGCGGTGCGAGAACGGGCTGATCCGCGAGAACTGGGTTCTCGTCGACCTGCTCGACGTCTACAGCCAGATCGGCGTCGACGTTCTCGCCAGGATGCGGGAATGCGTCCGGGCGCGGAACTGGGTCGCCGGAGACCCGGAGAATCTCCTGTCATGACGCGGTTTCCAGCCGCGCCATCCTTCCGCCTGGACGGCAGGACGGCACTCGTGGCCGGCGGCACCTCGGGCATCGGCCGCGGCGCGGCCGCGGCGCTCGCGGGGGCCGGAGCCCGGGTGACCATCGCCGCGCGCTCGCCCGAGGGGCTGGCAGCCGCACGCGCAGAGTTCGAGGGCGAGGGATTCGAGATCCGGACGCTTGAACTCGACGTAACGGATCGCGGCGCAACTGCGGCGCGCGTTGCCGACACCGGGCCGTACGACATCCTGGTGAACTCCGCCGGCATCGCGCGCCACGCGCCCGCCGCCGAGGTGACCGCCGCGCAGTTCGACGCGGTCATGGCGGTCAATCTCGCCGGCGCCTTCTTCCTTGCGCAGGCCGTGGCCCGGGGGCTGATCGCCGCAGGCCGGCCCGGCTCGCTCATCACCGTTTCCTCGCAGATGGGCCATGTGGGCGGCTTCGACAGGGCCGTCTACTGCGCCTCGAAGCACGCGGTCGAGGGATTCACGAAGTCGATGGCGATCGAGTGGGGTCCGCACCGGATCCGGGTGAACACGCTCTGCCCGACGTTCGTGCGGACGCCGCTCGCCGAGCAGACCTTCGCCGATCCCGCGCGCCTCGCCTGGGTCGAGGAAAAGATTAAGCTCGGCCGCATCGGCGAGGTGGAGGACATTATGGGCGCGGTGCTGTTTCTCGCGTCCGACGCCGGCGCGCTCGTCACCGGAACGGCGATGATGGTCGACGGCGGGTGGACTGCGGACTGATGTCCGGAGAACGGACCACGTCGCTCGACGTCGCGCGCCGCGCCGGGGTCAGCCAGTCTGCCGTCTCCCGGGTCTTCACTCCGGGCGCCTCGGCGTCGAAGCGGACCGTCGAAAGGGTGCGCCAGGCAGCGGTCGAACTCGACTACCGGCCCAACATACTCGCGCGATCCCTGATCACGGGCCGCAGCCGGATCATAGGCCTCGTCGTCGCCCATTTCGACAATCACTTCTACCCGGGGGCGATCGAGGAGCTGTCCAGCCAGTTGCAGGCGGAGGGCTACCATATCCTGGTGCTCATGACCTCCCCGACGACGGAAGACATCGACGCCGTCGTCGCGCAGGTTCTCGACTACCAGGTCGACGGCATCATCACGGCGTCCGTCGCCCTTTCGTCGGACCTGGCGTCGCGCTGCCGCGCGGTCGGCGTGCCCGTGGTGATGTTCAACCGGAACCAGGACGACCAGCGCCTGTCCGCCGTGACCTCGGACAATGCCGCAGGCAGCCGCAAGGCCGCCGAACTGCTCCTGAAATCCGGGCACCGGCGCATTTCCTACATTGCCGGCTGGGAAGGCGCCTCGACCCAGCGCGACCGCGAGGCCGGATTCGTCGCCGGGCTGTCGGCCGCCGGCCGCCGCCTCTGGAGCCGCGAAGTAGGCAACTTCAACCACGGGGCGGCAGCGGCAGCGGCGCGAAGGATGTTTTCGGGCCGGGAACGGCCGGACGCGGTTCTGGTCGCCAACGACCTCATGGCATTCGCCGTGATCGACACCCTGCGCCACGAACTGGGGCTGCGGGTGCCGGAGGACGTCGCCGTCGTCGGCTACGACGATGTCCCCGTCGCCGCTTGGCCGGCGTACGACCTGACGACGGTTCGCCAGCCGTGCCGGCGGATGGTCGCGGAAACCGTCAGAACGCTAACCGACAGCATCGACAACCCGGATGCGCCGCCGCGCCGCATCGTCATCGAGGGGTCGCTTGTCGTGCGCGGAACTACGCGCCGACCGGAAAGGAGCATGCGTTGAACCAGGCTGGGAGCAGGTACCGGACGGTTCCGGAGTTCATCATCGGCGTTACCCGGGAAATCTGGGAAGGGCGCAGCGTGGCTTCGCTCAACCACTACTATGCGCCGGAGATGATTTTGCGCTCGCCCGCTTCGGTGACCGTCGGAAACAGGGCCGTCATCGCGGCGACGCTCGCCACCCTTTCCGAACTTCCCGACCGCGTCCTGCTCGGGGAGGACGTGATATGGTCCGGCGGCGAGCAGGACGGGTACCTGTCGTCGCACCGGCTGTTCTCGACTGCAACGCATCTGTGCGACGGCATCTACGGACCTGCGACAGGCAAGCGCGTTGCGTACCGGATCATTGCCGACTGCCACGTCAACCCGGGCCTCGACCGGATCGACGACGAGTGGCTGATTCGCGACCAGGGCGCCATCGTCCGCCAACTCGGATCGTCGCCCGAGCAGTACGCGCGTGACCGGATCGAACGGGAGGGCGGTCCGGAAGCCTGCGCGAGGCCCTTTACCCCGGATGACGACTTGCCGGGGCCCTACGCCGGAAGGGGCAACGACAACGTCTGGGGCAAGCGCTACGCCGGCGTGCTGGAACGGATCATGGATGCGGACCTGTCGGTCATACCGGAGGCATACGACCGCGCGTGCCAGCTCGAGCACCCCGGCGGGGTCTCGGGGCATTCGCACGCCGACGCGGACCGGTTCTGGCTGAGCCTCCGCTCCAGCTTTCCGACAGCGGCGTTCAGCATCGACCACCGGATCGGCCGCGAGGACCTGATGATGCCGCCTCGCGCCGCCATCCGGTGGAGTCTCACCGGGGAGCACGCGGGGCCGGGCGCCTTCGGACCGCCGACCGGCGCCCGCGTCCACGTGATGGGCGCCTGCCACGCCGAGTTCGGCCCCTGGGGCATCCGCCGTGAATACGTGCTCTATGACGAAACCGCGGTCTGGAAGCAGATTCTTCTGGGCGCGCAGCCGGCTCGGCCGCGCAGCAGGCGCAAGGCAGGAGAGTGACAATGACTACCGCGACGGACATGGACGCCCGCATCGTGCGGTACGGGAAGCTCCGGCCCTGCCGGACCGCCTTCATCGACGCCCACACTCCGGGGTCGGACCTGAAGGAGAACTACGCCATCGTCGGTGCCGGAGTCTCTGAGAACCCGGACCAGCACGTCCATATAGTCGACACGCCGGGATTCAACATCGGCGCCGCCGGGCAGCCGCCCAAGTGTCGGAATTCCCTGCACTCCCACAGGACGGCGGAAGTTTTCTTCGTCCTAAAGGGCCGCTGGCGGTTCTTCTGGGGCCGCCGAGGCACCGCCGGCGAGGTCACGCTGGAGGAAGGCGACATCTTCAACATCCCGACCGGAATCTTCAGGGGGTTCGAGAACGTCGGCACGGACTTCGGCATGATCATCGCCATCCTGGGCGGCGACGACGCGGGCGGCGGCGTTGTCTGGGCTCCCCAGGTCATCGAGGACGCGTCCGGTCACGGTCTGGTCCTCGCCGAAACCGGCCGGATCTACGACACGCGCGCCGGACAAGCGCTGCCGGAAGGCGTGTCGCCGATGGCGGCTCTCCCGGAAGACAAACTCGCGGCCTTTCCCGAGCTTCCAGCGTCAGAGGTGGTCCCGCGGTTCGTTGCGCGGTATCAGGACATGATGGCGATGGCGGGCCAGGGCCCTGTCAAGGTGATCGGACCGGAAGCGATGCTCCGCGACAGGCCGGGGTTCGAGGTCGAGTTCCTCGCCAGGGACTCGGAGTCCGGAGATCCTTCGGTCAGCGACCGGCACGAAGTCGTCACCATCATGCGCGGGCACTGGCGACTTGCATGGAACGGAGAGGAAACGGTACTGGCGCCCGGCGACACCTGCGCCGTCCCGCCCGGGGTCTCGCGCGGCCTGTCGCCGTCCATGTCGGGGGAAGCAAGCCTCTTCCGCGTCCGCGCCACCGCCGACCCGGCCGGACCGACCCACTGGTTCTGATCAGCGGCCTCAGGGCTGCGGCCGGCGCACGCCCCGGGCAATCGCCCGGCCTGATGGAGGGGATGATCACATGGACAGGATTCTGACCACGCACGTCGGGTCGCTGCCGCGCTCGCAAGAGGTGGTGGACTTCATTTTCGCGCGCGAGCGCGGCGATGCGGTCGACCAGGCGGACTTCGACGCCTGCATGACCGCCGCCGCGTCGGAGACGGTTCGAAGGCAGGTGGCGGCGGGCATCGACATCGTGTCCGACGGGGAAACGTCCAAGATATCCTATTCCACCTACGTGAAGGACCGGTACTCGGGGTTTTCCGGGGATACGCCGCGGAGCCCTCCGGCCGATCTGGCGCTCTACCCCACCTATCTCCGGCGAATCGCCGATGCGGGCGGAACGCCGAAGTACGCGCGGCCCCGCTGCACCGGGGAGGTGAAGCCGCTCGGTCAGGAGGCACTGAAGGCGGACATCGCGAACCTGAAGGCAGGGATGTCCGAACACGGCGCGCGGCGCGGCTTCATGAACGCAGCGTCGCCCGGCGTGATCTCGCTCTTCCTCCCCAACGATCACTATCCCGACCGCGACGCCTACCTCGCGGCGCTCGCGGACGCGATGCGCGACGAGTATGCCGCGATCGTCGAGGCCGGGCTCGACCTCCAGCTCGACTGCCCGGATCTCGCCCTGTCCCGGCATGTCCTCTTCAGCGATCTGTCCGACAGCGCGTTCGTCCGCATCGCCGAGGCGAATGTCGAAGCCCTAAATCACGCGTTGTTCGGCGTCCCGGAAGACCGAATCCGCGTCCACATCTGCTGGGGGAACTACGAGGGCCCGCACGTCTGCGACATCGGCATGGACAAGGTGTTCCCGACCTTGATGAAGACCCGTTCGCGCTACCTCCTCTTCGAAACGTCGAACCCGCGTCACGGACACGAGTGGGAGATCTTCCAGGCGCGCAAGCACGAAATTCCAGACGACAAGGTCCTTGTTCCGGGCGTCATCGACAGCACCACGAACTTCGTCGAACATCCCCGCCTCGTCGCGCAGAGGATCGAGAGGTTCATCGGCATCGTCGGCCGCGACAGGGTGATCGCCGGCTCGGACTGCGGGTTTGGCACCTTTGCCGGTTTCGGCGCGGTCGATCCGGACATCGCCTATGCCAAGCTCGCCGCGCTCGGCGAGGGCGCGCGCCTCGTGAACTGACGTGCGGATGCCCGCAGCGGTGACTTCGAACGATTTCTTGCGCCAACCTCGCGGATGGCGGGCTTGAACACGGGTGAAGGCACCCTCGTTGCGGAGCTTCGCGCGGCGGCGCGCGCGCTCTTCACGAAGGGGGTTCGCGCTGCGGACCCTGCCGCGGCGCTGGCCGCGGCCTGGCGGCACGCGCCCCCGCCGCGACCGAAACCCGGCGGGAGGCCGCTAATCGTCGCCTTAGGCAAGGCGGCCGTGCCAATGCTTGAGCGGGCGCGGGAGCTGGTCGCCGACGGGAATGCCGTGGAATCGATCGCCGTCACCGACGACGGGAACTTCAGGAAAATTCCCGGATCCCGCGTCCTTGCGGCCGGGCACCCTGTGCCGGACGAGCGCGGTGTCCAGGCTGCGCGAACGGTGGAGTCGCTGCTCGCCGGCGCCGGCCAGGAAGATATCGCCATCGTCCTGATCAGCGGCGGCGGATCGGCGCTCCTGCCGGCACCGGCGGGCGGGCTGAGCCTCGCCGACAAGTCCGCCGTCACCGAACTTCTCCTGCGAGCGGGCTTCGACATCGTCGAGACCAACGCCGTGCGCCAGCATCTCTCCCGCCTGAAAGGCGGCGGCATGCTGCGGGTCGCGCATCCGGCGCCGGTATCGGCCTTCATTCTCTCCGATGTCCCGGGAGACGACCTTCGAGTCGTGGCGAGCGGCCCCACGACGGGCGGAATCATGGCTTGCGGCGACGCCGTCAGGCTCCTCGAGGAGCGCAGCCTCTTCAAGGACTTGCCGCCGCGAGCGCGGGAGCGGCTCCGTGAGTTGGCGGCGCAGGACGCGCGCCCGAACGGCACCGCAGAAAGAGCTGCCGTCAGCAACACGCTCGTTGGCAGCAACCGATTGAGCCTCGACGCCGTCGCGGCGGCGGATCCGGGATTTCCGGTGACCGTCGCCGACGCCGGCCTCAACCTCGAGGTCTCGGCCGCTGCCCGGCGCATCCTCGACGCGGCCGCCGGCTTGCCGGCCGGCGCGCGGCGCGCGCTGGTGTTCGGCGGCGAGACCCACGTCCGCGTCCGCGGCCCCGGCCGCGGCGGCCGAAACCAGGAACTGGCGCTGCGTGTCGCGCTCGGAGCGCGGCAACGGCCGCTGGCCGGAGACTGGGCATTCCTGAGCGGCGGCACCGACGGCCGAGACGGGCCAACGGACAGCGCCGGAGGCATCGTGGATTCCGGATCGCTCGGCCGCATGCTCTCGGCCGGCATCGAACCGGAAGCGATGCTCGCCCGCAACGACAGCTATCATGCGCTCCTGGCTTCCGGGGACCACCTGTTCACTGGAGCGACAGGCACGAACGTCGCCGACATACAGGTTTTCGTCAGAGGGTGACGGGGAGCCGGCAAGGGGTCAGCCCCGGGCGGCAGGAGCACCCTCCGCCCGTCCGCAGCCGCCCGCCGTCGGCGTCTCGACGATGACCGCATCGCCCGATTCGACCTGTCGCTGGTCGCAGCCGGCAAGCTCCTCGATGCTTCCGTCCCGGCGCCGGATCCGCGTGGACCCGGTTTCCCCGGCACAGCCGCCGTCGAGCCCCATCGGCGCGACGCGGCGGTGCGAAGAGAGGATTGCCATGTCCATGGCCTCCAGAAACCGGATCGACCGCCGGGTGCCGTCGCCGGCGGGCCAGCGGCCTCGGCCGCCGGACGCGGGCCGAATCGAGAACTCCTCCAGCAGCACCGGAAATCGGAACTCGAGAACTTCCGGGTCCGTCATCCGCGAGTTCGTCATGTGGACCTGCACCGCGTCCGCGCCCCTGATTCCCGGACCGGCCGGAGCTCCGGAACAGATCGTCTCGTAGTACTGGTAGCGGTCGTTACCGAAGGTCAGGTTGTTCATCGTTCCCTGGGAGTTCGCCAGGGTGCCGAGCGCCGCGAGAAGCGTGTTCGTCACATGCTGGGACGTCTCCACGTTCCCGGCCACCACCGCCGCCGGATAAGCCGGTTTCAGCATGCAGCCCTCTGGGATGATGATCCTGACCGGCCTGAGGCAGCCCGCATTCATCGGGATGTCCCGGTTGACCATCAGGCGGAACACGTAGAGCACCGCCGCCCTTGTAACCGGTTCGGGAGCGTTGAAGTTCGAGTCCTGCTGGCCGGAGGTGCCGGTGAAGTCGACGGTTGCCTCCCGGCGGGCCCGGTCCACAGCGATTCGGACCCGGATGGCGCAGCCCTGGTCGGTCACGGTTTCGAAGGCGCAGTCGTGCAGCGCGCCGATGACCCGCCTGACGCATTCCTCGGCATTGTCCTGGACGTGGTTCATGTAGGCGTGAACCACGTCCAGGCCGTAGTGGGCGACCATCCTGTCGAGTTCCCGCACGCCCATCTCGTTGGCGGCGATCTGCGCCTTCAGGTCGGCGATGTTCTGGTAGGGATTCCGGCAGGGCCAAGGATGATCGGAGAGCAGCCCGAGAAGCGCCTCTTCCCGGAAACTTCCCCGGTCGACGATGCGAAAGTTGTCGATCAGGACTCCCTCGTCCTCGACCGTCATCGCATTCGGCGTCATCGAACCGGGCGCCCGGCCGCCGACATCGGCGTGGTGGCCGCGCGACGCGACGTAGAACCGTATTTCCCGGCCATCCGCGTCGAAGACCGGCGTGACCACCGTGATGTCGGGAAGATGGGTCCCGCCGTTGTACGGCGCGTTGAGCGCGAAGACGTCGCCGGGCCTGATCCGGCCGCGGTTCCGCGCGATGACGGTTTCCACGGAACGGTCCATGGAACCGAGATGAACCGGCATGTGCGGCGCATTGGCGACGAGCGCGCCATCCGGGCCGAAGACGGCGCAGGAGAAGTCGAGACGCTCCTTTATGTTGACCGAATACGCCGTGTTCTGCAGCGCGACGCCCATCTGTTCGGCGATCGACATGAACAGGTTGTTGAAGACCTCCAGAAGGACCGGATCAGCGGCGGTCCCGACTGCGCGCCGGTCAGGCCGCGCTTCGGTCCGCCGCATCTCGATGTGATTCCGGCGGGTCACCCGAGCCTGCCACCCTGGATCGACCGTTATCGTCTGGTGCGCTTCGACGATCAGCGCAGGGCCTGCGATACGCTGACCGGGCTGCAGCGCGCTGCGGCGGGCGTAGAGCGCCGAGTCCATCCACCGGCCGCCGATGAACACGGGTCGGTGGCCGTTCGGCGAAGCCTCCTCCCCCGTACGGCAGCTCTCCGGCTCGTCGATCCCGGCACCGCCTCCCGCGGCCTCCACGTCGACGGCTTCGACGAATACCGGCTTGTCCGGATAGACGAACCCGAACCTCAGCCGGTGAAGATCCTCGAATGCGGCCTGCAGTTCGTCTAGCGGCGCAAGCGGAACCTCGAGGAAGGTGTCGGTCCCCTCGTACTTGAGGTGCAGCCTGCGCGCGACCCGGATGTCGGCCGCATCCACCCCCTGCCCGACGAGGTCCGCCGTCACCTCCCGTTCGATCCCGAACACGGTATCCAGGAGCGACCGGAGCAGTTCCGGCGTCAGGATTGCAGCGACGGATCGAGTCCGGCTCGCGCGGATGTCCGCGAGCCCCATGCCGTAGGCCGAAAGCAGGCCGGCGAGGGGATGGACAATGACCGTCGACATGCCGAGCCGGTCGGCGACCTGGCATGCGTGCTGCCCGCCGGCGCCGCCGAAGACGGCGAGCACGTATTCGGTCACGTCGTACCCGCGCTGCACCGAGATCTTCCGGATCGCGTTGACCATGTTCTCCACAGCGATGTCGAGAAATCCGGCTGCCACCTCCTCGGGCTTCCGCCCGTCGCCGGTCAGGGCCGCGAGCGCGCCGAACTCCCGGCGCACCAGATCCGCGTCGAGCGGCAGGTTCCGGTCAGGTCCGAAGATGGCCGGAAATGTTTCCGGGCGGATCTTGCCGACCATCACGTTCGCGTCGGTGACAGTGAGCGGCCCACCGCGACGGTAGCAGGCGGGGCCGGGGTTCGCGCCGGCGCTGTCGGGCCCCACCCGGAACCGCACGCCGTCGTGGTGCAGTATGGAGCCGCCGCCAGCGGCGATCGTGTGGATTCTCATCATTGGCGCGCGCATGCGCACGCCGGCGACTTCGGTCTCGAATTCCCTCTCGTAAACGCCGTTGAAATGCGACAGGTCCGCCGAGGTGCCGCCCATGTCGAATCCGATAATCTTCCCGTGGCCAGCCATCCTTCCGGTCTCGATGGCGCCAACCACGCCGCCAGCCGGGCCCGAGAGAATCGCGCTCCGCCCCTTGAACCGGTCCGCCGAGGTCAGCCCGCCGGAAGACATCATGAACATGATGCGGGGCTCGCCTGCCTTGCCGGTGATGCCCAGTTCGCCCGCGACCTGCCGCACGTACCGGGCGATGAGCTGGGACAGATAGGCGTCGACGACCGTGGTGTCGCCCCGGCCGACGAACTTCATCAGAGGCGAAACCTCGTGGCTGGCGCTGATCTGGACGAATCCGATCTCGCGCGCGATCCGTTCCACAAGGACTTCGTGTGCGGGAAAGGCGTAAGAGTGCATGAACACGATCGCGACGCTTGCTATGCCGGCGTCGCGGGCGGGCTGCAGCAGGCGCCTGACCTCTTCCGGATCCGGCGAGCGTTCGACCGTGCCGTCCGCGCGGACTCTCTCGTCTATCTCGACGACACGTTCATGGAGCAGTTCGGGCTTGACGATTTCCTGCGCGAATATGCCCGGCCGGGCCTGATTGCCGATTGCAAGCGCGTCACGGAATCCGCGCGTCGTGACGAGGAGCGTGCGGTCTCCGCGCCGTTCGAGCAGCGCGTTGGTTGCGACGGTCGTGCCCATCTTGATGCTCGAGATCCGCTCGACCGGAACAGGAGAACCCGGCGGCAGTTCGAGGATGTCCCTGATGCCCTGGACCGCCGCGTCGCGATATGCTCCGGGATTGTCCGATAGCAGCTTGTGCGGGGTCAGCCTCCCGCGTGGAGACCTTGCGACGATGTCGGTGAACGTGCCGCCGCGATCGATCCAGAAGTCCCACTTTCCTTGATCGTGCGCCATTCCACCCCGCATGCTTTCGGCAGCGCACGCCGGCGGCGGCGCAGAGATCACGGCCAGAATACCCAGGAAATCCGCCCGATCCTGATTGGACCCGCACTAAACAATTGTCCGTAACCTGTCACGGGGAACGTTTGCAACCCGGGGCGACTCCGCGCCATGACCTGTTGCCGGCATTGGCAGGCATTGCGGGGAGTTGCGACGTTCGCCGGCTTTCCTTTGCGCCGCCAAACGGGCATGTCGGAATTGGCCAGCGTTGCGCTTCGGAGTGGAAGTGGTGTTTCGACGTCGAGTTCATCCAAGGCAGGCCTGACGTGCCGAAGCCGGAATGCCGGAAGACGCTGCCGGCGACCTTTGGCGACGTCGAGTTTCCGGACGGAGAGACCGGAGAAGAGTTCCGCGACGAGCACGGCAACCTGATGAACTGAACCGGCAAAACGGCTCGAACAGCCTTCACACGGCGTTTCCGCCGCTGAGTATCACGGGACCGTGGTCCCATGACGTCGCGCCGCGCGCATGCCCTTTGAAGGCGCCATGGCACGGCATGATCCCGAATTTGCGCGCACAATGACGTCGCGCCACCGGGAGACGAGCCGCAGGAATGTCCGATGTCCGGAAAATCGCCCGGAATTGGTGCGGGAAGGGCCCGTTCCCGCCGCGGAAAGTTGTTGACAGCCGCTTCGAAATCTAATTTGTTCCGAAAGCGAACGAACTAAAGAAAGCGTCTTGGCAACTCACTCGATATACTCGCGACGCATTTCCCAATGCGCGGTCATTGAGGCGTTCGCCAACTTCGGCCCCGTCTCCCGTGCAAGAGTTGCGAAAATCACCGGGCTCTCCAAGCAGACGGTCTCCGAGATCGTGGCCAACCTCGAAGCCGAGGGCTGGTTGCGCACTGTCGGGCAGACCGCGGGTCACGTGGGCCGGCGAGCCGTCAATTACGTGATTTGTCCCAACGCCGCGACTGTTGCTAGCGTGGACCTGGGCGGCACCAGGATCCGGGTTGCGGTTTGCGATCTGACCGGCAACGTGCTTGCGAGCCGCGTGGAGCCAACGGAGCGCAGGGGCGGCACCTGCCTCGTAGACCAGATTGCCCGCATGGTACGCGGAACGGCAGCGCGCTTGCCGGGTCATTTCGGGAGTTTGCGGAATGCCGTGGTCGGCGTGCCCGGCGTTCCGGACCCCGGGAGCGGAATCATCCAGCTGGCCCGCCGAACATTGCCGGGATCGGCCAAATCGACTTTGCCGGATTGCTCAGCCTGGAGGAATGCGGAAACGTTTGAACGTCGACCCCTGTTCGTCGAAAACGACGTGAACCTGGCGGCTGCTCGGAGAGCATTGGCTGGGAAACCGCGGCGAGGACGACAACCGCTGGTCCTTCATCTCGGTTCGGAACTGGCATCGGCGCCGGGATCGTCGTTCGCAGGACCCTGTTGCGCGGCAGTTTCGGCCGCGGCCGGGGAGATCGGCTACCTTCCTTTCGGTGCTGATCCAGGACCTGTTCGACGCCGAGAGCCTAAGGAAAGGCGCGCTCGAAAGGGTGGCGGCGACGAGCGCGATAATTGATCTGTACCGGTCGCTTTCGGGTCGCGCGGAAGACGTGCCGGATGTTTTCGACGCCGCAAGCCAGGGCGACGCCGCCGCGGCCGAACCCCGGTCCCTCCGGTCGTCCTGCGACCGCTACGCGATACGTGCTCGCCACGACCCTCGACGACCCGGAGCGCTACAGCGTGGACGAGGTCGCGAAACAGATCGCAAGGGCGGCAACGGCCATCGTGGCGGTGGTCGACCCCTCCGTGATCGTCATCGGCGGCTCGATCGGCTTGCGCGATGAGCTGCTCGCGAAAACCGAATCGGAAAGTGCAAGCGAGAGCAGACCGCGTAGCCCGAAACCCGCCGTCCGGACCGGAAAGGGGCACGGCAGCCCCGAACCGCTCGCGCAGCCTTAAGGAAACGACGCCGAAACGTTAAGGAAATGCCATTGGGCGTTCCGGACCCCGGGAGCGGAATCATCCAGCTGGCGCCGAACATTGCCGGGATCGGCCAAATCGACTTTGCCGGATTGCTCAGGAAACGTTTGAACGTCGACGTGTTCGTCGAAAACGACGTGAACCTGGCGGCTCTCGGAGAGCATTGGCTGGGAAACCGCGGCGAGGACGACAACCTGGTCTTCATCTCGGTCGGAACTGGCATCGGCGCCGGGATCGTCGTTCGCAGGACCCTGTTGCGCGGCAGTTTCGGCGCGGCCGGGGAGATCGGCTACCTTCCTTTCGGTGCTGATCCATTCGACGCCGAGAGCCTAAGGAAAGGCGCGCTCGAAAGGGTGGCGGCGACGAGCGCGATAATTGATCTGTACCGGTCGCTTTCGGGTCGCGCGGAAGACGTGCCGGATGTTTTCGACGCCGCAAGCCAGGGCGACGCCGCCGCGGCCGAGACGCTGGACGAGGTCGCGAAACAGATCGCAAGGGCGGCAACGGCCATCGTGGCGGTGGTCGACCCCTCCGTGATCGTCATCGGCGGCTCGATCGGCTTGCGCGATGAGCTGCTCGAACGAATCATCAGGTTCGCATCCGAGTGCAATCCGCGAACGATCGATATCATCAAGTCGCGTCTCGGCGAACACGCGACGCTTTTCGGCGGCGCATCCGTCGCGCTGAAGCACCTGTATGTGTCCGTCTTTGCCGACGGGCAGACGGGTGCAAACATCTCCGTCCTTCCTCCCGCCATCGAGAGCTACAAGGTGGTTGCAACATGCGCACCGCCCAACTGAACGCCGCCCTCGCGTCGGCACAGGACTGCAACGCTGACATCGCTCTGCTGCGGGACGCCCTCGCGGTGGAGAGCGTGACCGGAAACGAGACACCATTCGCGCGTTTCCTTGAAGCCCGGCTGAGGGAACTCGGCCTACACACGCATCGCGACGAATTCCTCGAAGGGCGCGAAAGCGTCTGGGGCGCAAGCAACGGCATGAAGGCCGCGCCAAATCTGATGATCGTGGGCCATACAGACGTGGTCCACACGCGGGGCTGGGAAGAGCATTGGCAAGACGACCCCCGCGCCGACCCGTTCGCAGGCATCGAGAAAGACGGCCATGTCTGGGGACGCGGGGCCAGCGACCTGAAGGGCGGAATATGCGCCGCCATTGCCGGGCTGCGGCTGCTGAATAAAGCCGGACTCGAACTGGCTGGCGGCGTCACTCTCGCCTTCATCGGCGACGAGGAAAGCGGCGAGCCGGGAACCGGCGTGAGCGCCGGCGCGAAAGACCTTGTCCGGCGGGTCGGATCCGGCGAAATCGCCAAGCCCGCCTTCGCAATATATGTCGAACCTACCGGCCTCGACGTCTACACCGCCCAGATCGGGTTCTTCATCGCCGAAGTTGCCGTAACCGGCAAGACCGCCTATTTCGGCACGCCGGAGCGCGGCGTCGATGCGCTGAAGGCGGCCCACGAAATCCTGTCGCGGATCTGGGCACACGAGGAAGAACTCGGCGCCGGGCCGGTTCACGAATTGGTGGGGGCTTCGTCCATCCTCGTGACGAGCATAAGTTGCGGGGGCTTCATAGCGGTCCCCGGTCGATGCACCCTGACGCTGATAAGAAAGCTGCGCCCCGGCGAAGACATCGACGAGGCCGTTGCCCGTTTCGAGGCAGCAGCAGCCGCGGCCGATCTGGACGAGGGAATCTCGGTCTCCATCTCCTACCCGGCAGGGCGCGACCACGGCAAGGGCGGGTCGCCGGTCGAGATCGCCAGGGACACGCCCGCCGCGCTTCTCCTGCAGGCCTGCGTCAAGCAGACGCGCCCGGAAGCAGGGAGGATCGGCGGGGCGCCGTATTGGTCCGAGATGCCTTTCCTGGTCAAGGGAATCGGCTGTCCCGCAGTCTATTGCGCCCCGGGCGACATCGCCGTCGCGCACACCTATGAAGAACGGATCGAGATCGGGGAATACCTCTCCGCGGTCAGGTCCTTTGCCCTCTTTGCGGCCCGCTTCTGCGGTCTCAAGACGAACCACCCATCACCAACCTGAGGAGGATACCATGAACCAGCTCTCGAGAATTCTTGCAGTGACCATCCTGTTCGGCCTGGCCACGACCGCCGTTTCCGCCCAGACGATCGGGCCGGGCGGCGAGACGGCCACGCCATCCTCTACGGTGGTCGTGGGCGATGACCACGTTGCCGCAGTGCAAGGCGCCAACTACACGGCGGCGCTGCTGTGGCACGACCAGTCGGACTTCGTGAACGCCGTAACCAACGGCGCCAGCGACGAATTCGCACGCCTCGGAATCGAGGTCGTAGCCGTGACAAGCGCCGGGTTCGATGCCGCCAAGCAGCGCAGCGACATCGAAACCGCGCTCGCCAAGGAACCCAGCATCATCCTTTCGCTGCCGCTCGATCCCGTGACATCGGCCGCGGCTTTCGAGGAAGCCAGAGACGCCGGAGTCGCGCTGACCTTCCTTTCGAATCTGCCGTCCGGCTACAGCCACCCCGAAGACTACGCGGCCATCGTGACCGACGATCTGTTCCAGATGGGCAAGCAGGCGGCCGATGCGCTCGCCGAAGCCATGGGCAACGAAGGCACTGTCGGCTGGATCTTTCACGATGCGGCATACTACGTGACGAACCAGCGCGACAACGCGTTCAAGACCACGATCGAAAACGACTATCCGAACATCTCGATCGTCGCCGAACAAGGGATCAGCGATCCCGCGCGCGCGGAGGAAATCGCCAATGCCATGCTTCTGAAAAACCCCGATCTTGGCGGGGTCTACGTGACCTGGGCCGGACCGGCGGAAGGTGTCCTTGCGGCGCTTCGAGCCAATGGCAATTCCACGACCAGAGTCGTCACGCTGGATCTTTCCGAGCCGATCGCCCTTGACATGGTGCGCGGCGGCAATGTCGCTGCAATCATTGCGGACGAGGCGTACGAACTCGGACGCGCAATGGCCGCGTCCGCCGTTCTCGACCTGCTCGGCCAGGATGTGCCGCCCTTCGTTGTCGCCCCTGCGATCACGGTGAAGGCCGACAATGTCGTCGAGGGCTGGAAGCGGTCGCTCAACATCGATCCGCCCGCGAGCGTGGCATCCGCGAACTGATCATCCTTTCCTGGCGGGCCGCCTCGACGGCCCGCCGCATGCCTGTTACGGTCAGGGGAAGGCGATGGAACAGGTGCTCGCACGGCTCAGAAAAACGGACCTGCAGCGAAGCGTCATCTATTTCGGATTCTTCGGCATCTTCCTCTTCTTCGCGGTCACCCTTCACGACGACGGGTTTCTGACGTACCGGAACCTGACCAACATCGTGCTGCAGACGGCTCCGGCCACGATCATGGCCGTAGGTCTTGTCTTCGCCCTCTCCGCCGGCGAGATCGATCTGAGCTTCGGGTCGATAGTCGCGGTATCGGCGCTTTCCGCCGCGGTCGCGATGCAGAGCTACCCCATGTTCGCGGGCGTCATTGCCGGGCTTGGCGCAGGCATTGCCATCGGAGCATTCAACGGCGTGCTCGTCGCGTATCTCCGTTTGCCGTCGTTCCTCGTGACGCTCGCCACCATGGGACTATTCGCGGGAATCGCGCGATCGATGACGGATCTGCGTTCCATCCCGGTCATCAACGACAGTTTCACCGGGTTCTTCGGCTCGGGAAAGCTCTTCTCGATCCCCTCGCTGGTATTCTGGACGGTTTTCGCCGTCCTGGTCGGCCACGTGGTCTATCGCAACACGCGCTTTGGCGCCCATGTGCTCGCGGTCGGAGACAACGCCGGCGCAGCGCAGGTTTCGGGGATCAAGGTTGCGCGCGTCCGCCTCTACGTCCTGACGCTCTGCGGCGCGACCGCGGGTCTCGCCGGCCTGCTGTACGCCGGACGCCTGCAGGCTGCCAAGTACACCCTGGGCGAAAGCGACCTCATGACCGTGATCGCCGCCGTAATCGTCGGCGGCACGGCCCTCAACGGCGGCAGGGGATCGGTCATCGGCGCACTACTCGGCTCGCTGCTTATGGGCATGCTCAACAACGGCCTCATCCTGATGGGCCTCAAGGTTTCCGACCAGATGATCGTCCGGGGTCTGATCATCCTCGTCGCCGTCGCGGTCTCGCTCCGCGACGCCTACCGCTGACTCAGGGGAGAAAATGTTTCTCGATCCTCTCATCAGACGCAATCCGGATTTCGTCGAAGCGGCCATTGCGCTGCACCGGATAGGCGAACTGCCGGCCAATTCCTATGTTCTCGATCTCGACGCCGTGGAGCGAAACGCCCGCGCCTTTAAGGCCGAAACCGCCAAACACGGTTTGACGGCCTTCGCCATGACCAAACAGGTCGGTCGCCACTCCGGATTCTGCGAAGCGGTCATGAAAGGCGGGATCGAACGCTCGGTTGCCGTCGACATGGCCTGCGCGGTCGCATGCGACCGGGCCGGGCTGAAAACCGGGCACCTCGGCCACCTGGTGCAGGTTCCCGCGCACGAGGCGGCGTTTGCAGCCGCCAAGCTCCGACCGGATTTCTGGACCGTTTTCTCGGACGCAAAGGCTAGCGAAGCGGCCGCCGCCTCTGCGCGGGCCGGCCGTGAACAGCAGCTGATGGCGCGCATCCAGACCGAAGGCGACACCTTCTACCGCGGGCACGAAGGAGGCTTCGAGGCCGGTTCGATCAACAGCGTCGCCGATCGTCTCGACGCACTGGACGGCGCACGGTTTTCGGGGATCACCACGTTCCCCGCCCTCCTGTTCGATCCGGAAAGCCGCAGGGTCAAGCCGGTGCCGAACCTGAAAACTCTGAGCCGCGCCGCCGAGGCGTTGGCCGCGGCAGGCCGAACCGGAATCGAGATCAACGCGCCCGGCACGACCTCCTCCGTGGTCCTTCCGGCCCTGGCAGAGGCCGGGGCCACGCAGGTCGAGCCCGGAAACGGTCTACATGGCACGACTCCGCTCCATGCGGTGGAGGACCTGCCCGAGGATCCGGCGGTACTTTACCTCACGGAAGTCTCCCACCTTCACGGCGGCAAGGCCTATTGCTTCGGCGGCGGACTCTATATCGACCCTGTCTTCCCGAGATATCAGGTCCGGGCACTCGTCTCCCGCGAGCCCGCTTCCGACCCGTCTGCGCTTCTCGATGTCGAGATCCCGGACTACTCGGCGATCGACTACTATGCCATGATCGACGCCACCGGCACCCGGAAGCCGGAAACCGGAGATTCGGTCGTGTTCGGATTTCGCGGTCAGGCATTCACGACGCGCGCGATGGTCGCCGGCGTGCGCGGGATATCGACCGGAAACCCGCAGGTCACCACCATCGAAAACGGCTTCGGCGATCCCGTTGCGTGGCCCGGGGGTTTCGCGCCATGACTGCCGCGTCGCCCGTGCTGTCGCTGACCCGCATCCACAAGGCCTTCGGGGGAGTCATTGCCATCGAGGACTTCTCGCTCGAGCTCTTTGCCGGCGAAATCGTTGCCCTGGTCGGCGACAACGGCGCCGGCAAATCGACGCTCATCAAGCTGATCTCAGGGGTCCATCGCCCGACATCCGGCGAAATCCGGCTTGATGGCGAAATCGTCGCCTTCCCGGATGCGAGCTCGGCGCGCAGCCGGGGGATAGAGGTTGTCTACCAGGATCTCGCCCTTGCCCATGAACAAACGGTCTACATGAACATGTTTCTCGGCCGCGAGTTGACGAAGAAACCCTTCGGTCTGCTCGACAAGGAAAGGATGCGGCGGGAAAGCCAGTCGCTGGTGGACGAACTGGACGTTCGCATTCCCTCCGCCAACTCCGCCATCCGCGATCTCAGCGGCGGCCAGCGTCAGGGGATCGCGATAGCGCGGGCGACACATTGGGCTAACAAGTTGATCCTGCTCGACGAACCGACGGCGGCGCTCGGCGTGGCCGAAACCGCCAGGGTCGAGGAACTGGTGGCTTTGCTGAAAGAGCGCAATCTGGCGATCCTGATCATCAGCCACAGCCTCGACCAGGTCTTCCGCCTCTCCGACCGGATCTGCGTGCTGAGATGCGGCAAGCAGGTCGGCATTCGAAGGCGCGCGGAAACGGACAGGAACGAAATCGTCTCCATGATAACCGGAGTACATGCGTGAACTCGCGCGAGATCACGCACATGGCGTCGGAGATCGACGAGATCCCCGACGTTCTTGCCCGGCAGATCGACAACGTCGAAACCTACTGGAACCTGGGCCGGCGTCTGGGGAGCCAGGGAATTCGCGGCGTCGTGACCTGCGCGCGCGGAACTTCCGACCATGCCGCCACGTTCTTCAAGTACCTGATGGAAACCAGGACCGGATTGCCCGTCGCGTCTATAGGGCCGTCCGTCGCTTCCATCTACGGCTCGAAGCTGCAACTGGAGGGGTTTGCGTGCCTTTCCTTCTCGCAGTCCGGGGGCAGCCCGGATCTCGCATCCCTGCAAAGGTCCGCCAGGGCCGGCGGGGCGCAGGCAATCGCGATCCTGAACACTACCGACAGCCCGCTTGGCGACGGCGCGGACATGGTGCTGCCCGTGCTGGCCGGACCCGAACGTGCCGTCGCCGCCACAAAGTCCTTCGTCGGAATGCTGTTCGTTTCCATGGCGATCCTTGCGGGGTACAGGCGGGACACGGACTTGAGAGCCGCATTCGGCGAGCTGCCGGACCTCGCCCGTCTGGCGCTGGGTTTCGACTGGTCGTCCGCAGCGCTTCCCCTGGCCCGTTCGGGGTCGCTGTACTGCGTCAGCCGGGGAACCGGTCTCGCCGTTGCCGCCGAAGCCGCCCTGAAATTCAAGGAAACCTGCCGGATCCACGCGGAAGCGTATTCGGCCGCCGAAGTCCTTCATGGGCCGTTGGCCATCGCCAACGAGCGCTTTGCCGCGCTGTTCTTCGGATCGCGCGGGTGGGCGGACGATTCGATCGGTGAAGCTTTCGAGAGGTTGCAGGACAAGGGCGCAAGCGTGTTTCTGGCTCATCCTGACAGGGCGAAGGCCTCTCTTCCGTTGCCCTTTTCAAGGCATGAAATCTTCGACCCGCTGCTGCAGTCCGTAGCCTTCTACAGGTTCGTGGAGAAGCTTGCCCGTGATCTCGGCGAGAATCCGGACGCGCCGCCCGGGCTGAAAAAGATCACGGAAACCGTTTGAGTCGGGCGCGGTCCGCTTCCGGCTCGTCCTTTCGAACAAGTGCGGAACCCGCGACATCACGGGTCGAACGAGGCAGGAGCCCGGCAGCAGGTTTTGTCCTGCCATCCACCCTTTCGCGGAAGCGGCACCGGCTGAGGAGACATCCTCCCTGGAGTCACGTCCAGAGAAATCCGCATTCCGATTCGGCTCCCCGGTCGCGTTCGGAGCTCGGTCGCGCCGCGGCCACTCGGGTGGAGCGGCCAACGGCTGTCGCCAAAAAAACTTACGATCAGGGTGAAAGGAACGGAAGAGTCTCCTGCGACACGGCAGGCCGCATCAGGTCGAACACAGATCGCCGATAGAGAAAAGCGCGGAATTCCGGCGACTTGGTACGCCAATGGAATTCCGAGAGGCCGTCGCGCTTTGACCGTCTGCGATTCAATGCGTCGCCGCGGTGGCGGCACCGACGCATCCAATACAGCCGGCGGCGATGTTGTCGCCGCCGACAACGGTTGCCGAATGGCCAATTTCCTACTCTGCGAGAAGGTCGCACCTGACGAATCCCGACGGCTGCGGCGCTTCGATCAGTGCCGGCATCTGCCGCAAAGAGAACCCGCGGGTTCCGAGAAGCGTTTCCAACCAGCATTCGTTCCCGACGTCCATCCATGCAGTGCCGGTGCTCTCTGAAACGTCGGACGCATGATCGCCGGCGAATTCCTGCAGCGTGCTCAGGAGCAGTCGAACCTGCGCCACATACCGGTCAAGCATAGCCGTCCGGCGCTTGCGTTGTTCCGTGCAGGAACGCTTCGGGCACGTAGACGCGGTAGGTCGGACGAAATCTTCCACCCTCTACCTAAACCCGCGGGCCGAACCCGAAATCGATCCTTGAGGCGTCCGGATTCTTGCGCCATGTGTGCCGGTGCTTGTCGGCGAACACGAAGAACAGCCGTCGCACCTTCACGCTGCGGCACGCCTTTAGGGTGCCGCTGGCCGCCCGGACCGGAGCGATGCCAGCCCTTCGAATACCTTGTAGAAATTGGCGATGGTCGCATTCCACGGAACCTCGTCGAGGGCCTCGAGGATGGCGCGTTGCGGCGGGCGTAGGCGCGGACCAGCCGATTCGGCAATCCTCTCGCCGCAGCTCCCGCCGGCGTCCCAACCAAACCTGACTTGACCTTTGCCGGCACCGGGTCTCGAGCGCAGGCGGTCCCGGAAGGCAGACGGCAACGATAGGAACCGGTCGGGTCGGGAACAGGCATTCTGAAGCACTCGTTCGGGACCGCTCCCGAGCCCGTCGCGCCGGACACTTTGCGACCCGCGCGCGCACCCCAGTCCTCCGGCAGTCTAGGTTGGCGGCTTCTGAATCCCGTAGATCACTACGTGCGCGACTGGTATCAGGGCGTCCGCGACAGGTTCCTTGGAGCAGGATGCCCATGCGGAAAAGAATGCCTCGTCACCGGTTGCCCGCGAGCGCAATGCCGGGTTCCGGACGCGGCTTGCGGGTTCCCGACCATTGCGGTCTCGATGCCTCGCGGGACCGTGGCGGCGCATCCCGAGAAACCAGAGGAGTTGCAGGGCCAAACGGAAACGTCCGGGGTCGACGCCGTTGGCGATGCAGGCATGCGCACGTTCCTGCATGACTGGCAAAGCGCTGGCAGGCTTCACGGTGGCTGCGTGCGCCCCGGAACCGGAGAGTCCCGCGGCATTCGGCCGATCAGTTCGAAGACCGTTGCGGAGGACCTGATGCATGCTGTCATGGCTTGAGCGGCAATCCGACGCGCGGCTCAGTCTGCTCCTCTTCGCGGCAGCCGGGTTCTGGGGTCTCTACTGGGTTCCGTTGCGCGAAATCGAAGCCCGTGGCGTGAGCGATGCCTGGAGCGTCACCTGGTTCACCGCCTGTCCGCTTCTGGTGTTCCTGCCCTACATCCTTCTGAACTGGCGCCGCTTTCGACCGCACATCCGTCCGCTGCTGTTCATTTCGGTAGCAACGGGACTGGGCCTCAGCTTCTATTCCGTCGGGCTGGTCAGCTCGACGGTCGTCCGGGCAACGGTGCTCTTCTACCTGACGCCCGTGTGGTCGACGCTGATCGGCTCATTGTGGCTCTCGGAGCGCCTGGGCTTCGGCCGCATCCTGGCAATCGTTCTCGGCTTCGGCGGGCTCGTTCTTCTGTTGTCCAACAATGACGGCGCATCGGCGCCGCTCAATGTCGGGGATGTCCTCGCCCTGCTTTCCGGCCTTTTCTGGGGCTTGGGAGCGGCCTGCATAAAGAAGTGGCCAGATACGCCGGTCTCGGGAACCACTTCGTTCATGTTTCTCTTCACGACCCTGGCGAGCATCGGTCTTGGACTACTGCTCTTTACAGACCCGTTCCCGCCAATGAGCGCGCTTGCAGATGCACTTCCCATCGCTGCCTCCGCATCGCTCCTCGTGCTCGTGCCGACCGCCTTTGTCATACTCTGGATCGCGCGCCGCCTTTTTCCTGGCAGGGTCGGCCTCCTGATGATGTCCGAAGTCCTCGTCGCGATACTGAGCGCATCGCTTCTTTTGCCTGAAGAAACGATGACACCGCTGCAATGGGTCGGCGTTGCCGGAATTCTCGGGGCCTGCCTGGCAGAGGTTGTCTTCACGCCCGGACACGCCTCTCCTCAACGAACCGGTTGACAAGAGCCAACGGGCGCGGCCCGAAGGAGAGATTCGGACTGGATCAGCTTCGCGGAAAGTACGGGACGATGGCTGCCCCTGATGCGGTCTGGACCGTCAAGGCGCGATGGCGCACGGCACGCTGCTGTGCCGGTGCGAACTCGTTGCGCTGCAAGTGACCGATGACCGAGCACCATCGCAAGGGCAAGGCAGCCGCGCCAGCGGAAGGGCCCGACATCGATTCCGCATGCAACCTGGCAGCACCGGCGAATCGGAATTGGCGAGCGAAGGGCTTGACGGTGCGATCTCTTCTCAGGCCAGGTCTTGCATGAGCGCAGCCGATCGTTCTGCAACGATGCTTGACACTTGATCGCACATTGTTGTGGCAGCTTCCGACCTCCGTGCAAATGCTGGCAACTCCGGAGTGGCTGCGCGTCGGGAGAGTCGCGCGACGAGATCCGCCAGGGCAACCTCGGCTTCGCCGCCCGGCAGTCCGATCGTGCGAGCCATGGTGAGAAAATCCCGGACCCGAAGCCGGTCATCCTTGCCGTTGAGCGCAAGGGCCATGCGGTCGCCGGCGAGGCCGGGAAGGACGCGGGTGGTGACGGCGTCATAGAGAGGTGCAAACCGAACCGACGCGAAGGCTCTCGCCCCGGCGTCGGCCGTCCTGAGGAGTGCGACATTCTTCAGGTGCATGTCGCCGTCGGCGATGAGCCAGGCAAGGGCGGCGCGGCGGAACAGGATGCCAAGATCGGCGGCAGGATCGGTTGAGAGCGGCCGGAGACCTCTCGCCACGCGCTCGATGGTGCTGTCATATTTTGCCGAGGAAGGCAGGTTCAGGATCGAGCAGAAGTCCTCCAGCGCAAGATGGCGCCGGTCTTTTGGGCCGCGGCGGATGTCGAATCTTTCGACCAGCAATGCCGGGGACATGCCGTCGGGCATCTCGACCAATGCGGCGGATGGCACTTCGAAGCCGCAGGCACGTCCGAATTCCAGGCAAAGCCATTCGATGACGGGCAGCGTCTCGAAACCCGCGGTTCCGGCGGATTTCAGGACATGCGTGAACGCCCGGTCGAGGGCCGGCAGCAGGGTTCCGTCGGCGAGGAGGCTCATCGGCGCCTTGATCTGGACGCCCGACAGTCGCGGCGTCCAGGGTTGCGAGTAGAGCCTGGCGAGGCTGAGCTCGAATGTCTCCTCTACAAGTCCCCGCCCCGGCCCTCGATAGCGACCGGTGAAGCGGCCCCCCTCGGAGTGCGCGTCAAGAGGCGTCGAGAGGATATCCTCCGGCAAGGCTGCCAATTCGGCCCGGCTCGGGACGACCGAGACGTTGGACATGTAGCGCCGACCGCCCCGCAGCACCTTGCGCTGGTCGCCTTCCCGGAGGATCTGGGCGAGCCATCCCTCGGGTAGCAGCGATTCGATGAATTGTGGAAGCTTTCCAGGTGCACTCTCACGGACCAGTGCCGGCGCGGGGCGCTTGCGCGGCATCCAGCGCCACTCGAATCCGTCATGGTCGAGACAGCCGAGCAACTGGCCGTGCCAGGCCACCAGGAATTGGAGAGCGGCCTTGTTGGGAGGCACCTTGGCGGCGACTTGTTGCAAGAGGAAGCGTTCGGCGCGTTCGCCTTCGCGGCACCAGCCGTTGCCGCGCGCCAACGTCCAGACGGCATCTGCCGCAGCTTCGGGCGAGCCGTATTCCTCGACCAGACGCACAGCCATCCGGTCGCGCAACTCGGGCGTCACCGCGCTTGCGTGTTCGCTCCTTACCCGAAAGGCCTCCAGGTAGCGCTGGCGCGGCGACGAGATGTCGACATGAAACTCGCCCAAGTCGTCGCCAATCACGGCAGGAACCGTCGAAGGATTCCGCGGTGCCGTGATCTGGACAATCTCGAGCGGGCGAAGGCGCGTTCGCTGGTTGCGCCGGCCGCTGATGAACAGCCGTCCGTCCGGTGCCGGGCCCAGAAGAAGCGAGCTTGCCGACGACAGGTAAGCGCTTGGGTAGAGATAGCGGGCTATGCGCACCGCATGGCCGAGGATCACGGCTTGCATGTCGCTGTCGCTCTCAACATAAACTCCACGGACCAATTGAATGAGAGTTCCGGCGCGGGCGCGATAGTGCGCGCGCTTGGCGTCAATGGTTTCGCCGACCAAGTGCAGCATGATGGAGTTTCCCGCATCTGAGATGCGCAAAATTTGTCAGGACGGCTAAGGTGTCAAGAGAATTATACGCTTTTCAGATGCGTAAAAATCTGATGGCTTCGATATCAGGATCTTCGGGGCGTTCGGGTTTCCGTGGCGGGTCGGCGGAGGAGACGCCTGGCGCGGCGCAAGTCGCGAGGACCCCGTTGCAGCTGGTGCTGGCAGGATTGCGCGGTTTCGTCCTCGAGGCGGCGGCGAGAAGACCGGGTCCGGCGTTCGGTTGCTTCCGTGCATCTGCACGCCGGGACGGCCGAACTGCCGGGCGGGCGTGATTTCCGGCTGGGCCAGGTGTTTCGGTCGGGTGCTGATCCACCGAAAACCGGCAGTGGTCGAACCGGCTCGCCCGAATGGACGACAGCTCGCGCCGCTTCGGTTCGCACCAATCCGGGCTTCATCTTCCTCAAACGCGGGCGGTCGCTCCCCTTCAGAAGTCCGAAGGCGAGGTCCAGCGGCGTCGTTTCGCGGACTCGCGAACGGCCGCGATCACCCGATTGACTTCCAGCCCGTCGCGAAACGTCGGCCAGACAGGTTCGCCGGTCTCTATGCACTTCAGAAAGTCCCGGGCCTCGATGATTATCTGGTCCTGATATCCCGTGCCGTGGCCTGCGCCCTGGCAGAACTGCAGGTAATCCGGGTGAGCGGGGCCCGTCAAAATCTTCCGGAACCCGCGCTCCGCCGTCGGGTCGTCCATGCGATAGAACCAGATTGCGTTCTGGTCTTCCTGATCGAAACGGATCGCCCCCTTCGACCCGAAGATCTCGTAGGCGTATCCCATCGTTCGGCCGGAAGCGATGCGGCTGAAGTACAGATGGCCCATGGCTCCGGATTCGAACCGGCAGATCGCCTGCGCATGATCCTCGTTGGTGACGCCTGCCTGGCCGCCGCCATTGCCTGGCCGCGTTGCGTGCACGATTTCCGAGTCGCCGACGAGTTCGCGGATTCCCCCCATGAACGCCAGGGCCGCGTTGATCATGTGCGGCGCGAGGTCTCCCAGGGTGCCGTTGCTCTCGCCCGACGTGCGCCAGGACGCCGGGCTCGCGGGGTCGGCAAGCCAGTCCTCAGTGTGTTCGCCGCGGAACCAGGTGACCTCTCCGATCGCGCCGGTCTCGACGAGCCGGCGCGCATGCTGCGACGCGGGGGTCTTGATGTAGTTGAATCCGACAAGGTTCGGCACGCCGGACGCCTCGACGGCCAGCACCATCTCCCTGCCGTCGTCAAGCGATGCGCCGAGCGGCTTTTCGCAGAGCACGGGCTTGCCCCGCGACGCGGCCCTCACCGCGATTTCGCGGTGGGTCGACTGCGGCGAAGCAATGACGATCGCCTCGACCGAAGGGTCGTCGACGAGTTCGCGGTAGTCGCAGGTCGCCCGGGCGAAACCGTAGCCCTGCCGGTAACCCTCCGCGGACTCCGGCGAGGTCGAGCACACCATTTCGAGCCGCGGACGCAGCGTCGTGTCGAATACCGCACCCACGGCCGACATGGCGACCGCATGCGCTTTCCCCATGTACCCGCCGCCGACGATGCCGATGCCGATTTGCCTTCGCAATTCCAACTCCTTCCTGCCGGGTTGCATGATAGGTCCAAATTGCTGTTTTCAACAGGCCGGGATCAACGTATTTTCATGGTCCTGTCGCAGTCCGAGGACTACCGGTCCATGGCTGCACGAGACGGAACAGGAACGCAGCCGCCGCGGTCGGGACCCTTGCCGGAATGCCGCGCAGACGGTTGCGGCCCCGGAATCCGGAGGAACCATGACGACCAGTTCTGACAGCATCCGCCTGACCACGGCGCAGGCGATCGTCCGTTATCTTGCGAACCAGTACACCGAAATCGACGGGCGACGCGTTCGCCTCTGCGGCGGAGGGTTCGCGATTTTCGGTCACGGCAACGTCACCTGCCTCGGCGAGGCGCTCTACAACCATCGCGAGGAGCTTCCGCTCTACCGCGGCCAGAACGAACAGGGAATGGGCCTCGCCGCGACGGCCTATTCCAAGTTCCACCTGCGCAGGCGTTTCATGTTCTGCACGGCCTCTGCCGGACCAGGCACCTCGAACCTGGTCACGGCGGCCGCGACAGCGCACGCCAACCGCCTGCCGGTGCTGATGCTCTGCGGCGACACGTACATGACCCGCTTTCCGGATCCGGTGCTGCAGCAGCTGGAGCACTTCGGAAACCCTGCGTTCGGCGTGAACGACGCATTCCAGGCAGCGACCCGCTACTGGGACCGGATCGTGCATCCGGCGCAGATCATCACCTCCCTGCCGGCCGCGCTTGCGACCATGCTGGATCCGGCGGACTGCGGTCCGGCCTTCATCGGTCTTCCGCAGGACGTGCAGGGTTGGGCGCACGACTATCCCCTCGCGTTCTTCCAGGAAACGACGCACCGGGTCCGCAGGCAGACGCCGGACGCGGACGAGGTCGCGGATGCCGCGGAGCTGCTCAGTTCCGCGGAGCGCCCGCTGATCATCGCGGGCGGCGGCGTCCAGTACTCCGGCGCCACTGACGAACTCGCGGCGTTTGCCCGGAAACACTGGATACCCGTCACGGAAACCATCGCCGGGCGCGCGAACATGCTCGCCGACGACCCGCTGAACGTGGGCCCGATCGGCGTCACCGGCTCGGATTCGGCGAACAATGTCGCCGGCAGGGCCGATGTTGTGGTCGCCATCGGCACGCGCCTGCAGGACTTCACCACCGGCTCCTGGACGGTCTTCGACCATGCCGCCCGGTTCATCTCGCTGAACGCGGCCCGGCACGACGCGCAGAAGCACCGTTCGCTTCCCGTGGTCGGCGATGCGAAACTCGGCATTCGCGCTCTCGGAAGCGCACTCGGCGACTACCGGGCCGACGGGTCGTGGAGAGACCTGGCCGAACGCGAACGGCGCGAATGGGACCGTTACGTTGCGGACAACGTTCGCACCGGCAACCGCCCCAACTCCTACGCCCAGGCTATCGGGGCCGTGAACGCGATCTGCGGCAAGCGCGACAGGATCGTGTGCGCGGCGGGCGGCCTTCCCTCGGAAATCGCCGCGAACTGGCGAACGCTCGACACCGGGACCGTCGACATCGAGTTCGGATATTCCTGCATGGGATACGAGATATCGGGCGGGTGGGGCGCCCGCATCGCGCAGTCCGAAACGGAGGCCGAATGCGACACGATCATCTTCGTGGGCGACGGATCCTATCTGATGATGAACTCGGACATCTATTCGACCGTGCTGACGGGCATGAAACTGATTGTCCTGGTGCTCGACAACGGCGGCTTCGCGGTCATCAACAAGCTGCAGAACAATACCGGCAACGAGTCCTTCAACAACCTGATCAAGGACTGCAGGCTGGCCGTTAAGCCCTTCGCGGTCGACTTCGAGGCGCATGCCCGGGCGATGGGCGCGGAAGCCGAAACCGTCGCGAGGGCCGCCGACCTCGCGGACGCCTTCGCGCGGGCCAAGGCATCCGACAGGACCTACGTGATCGTCATGAAGGTCGACCCCTACGAAGGCTGGACCACCGGCGGCCACGCCTGGTGGGAAGTCGGAACCCCCGAGGTGAGCGGGAGCGAACGCGTCCGGGAGGCGCATGCGGAGATAGAGTCCGTTCGGCCGCAGCAGCGGAAGGGAGTCTAGCATGTTCTTCCTGCAGTGCGGGGCCTGGCCTGCATGAACATCGCCCGGAACCTTGCTCGGAACCGTTTTCTCGTCATCGGCCGGGGCGGCATGGACATCTATCCCGACCCGCCGGGTGAGCGTACCGAGGAAGCCGCGCGGTTCGTGGCCTGCCTCGGCGGGTCCTCGGCGAACATCGCCGTCGCCATAACGAAACTCGGCGGCCATGCCGCACTGGTGACCTCGGTGTCGGACGACGCCGTCGGGAGGTACGTGCTGAACGAGCTGGACGGCTACTGCATCGACCGGCGCCATGTCCGCACGGTCGGCGGCCAGCTTCGCACATCCCTCGCGGTCGTCGAGAGCCGCACGGAGGATCACCAGTCGGTGATCTACAGGAACGGCGCAGCAGACTTCGAGATGACGGCTGCGGATGTCGAAGCCGTCGACTACGCCGCCTACGGCGCGCTGATCACAACCGGTACCGTCTTCGCGGCGGAACCCTCGCGGACAGCCGGTTTCCGCGCGCTTGAACTCGCGAGGTCGGCCGGCCTGCCGTGCATCTTCGACATCGACTACCGGCCCTATTCATGGCCGTCGCCGGAAGTGGCATCCGACGTCTATTCGCGTGTCGGAAGAGTCTGCGAATTCATCGTCGGCAACGACGATGAATTCGGGTTCATGGCCGGCGACCATGCAAGGGGTCTCGGCCTGGCGCGGGAACTCGGTCGGAACGCCAAGGGCGCGGTCGTCTACAAGTTGGGCGAGAAGGGTGCGATCACGATTTCCGGCAACCGCGAGTTCCGGACCGGAATCTACCCGGTCAAGGCGCTCAAGCCGACTGGCGCCGGCGATGCCTTCATGGGCGGATTCATGTCGTCGCTCGCCGTCGGCGCGGATCTGAGAGATGCCGTCATTCGCGGTTCGGCCGCAGCCGCAATCGTCGTCACCCGTGTGGGCTGCGCGCCTGCCATGCCCGACAGGGACGCTCTCGACGCCTTCATCCGGGCCCGGCCGGAACCCGCCTGAACTTGACAACGAAAGCCCTGCACCATGCACATCCCTCCCTACGACAACCGAAACGAACCGATCGTCGATGCCGGCAATGCCTGCGTGCCGCTCACCTACTTCAACATCGTCAAGCTCCGCGAGGGCGAAACATTCACCTACGGACTTCCCGGCTACGAAACCTGCATCGTGCCCGCGACCGGCACCGTCAACGTGACGGTCCGGGAACGCGTCTTCGAGTCGGTCGGAAACCGGGTCGGCGACGTCTGGGACGGCGAACCCGAGGGTGTCTACGTCCCGACCGCGGCCGATGCGACGCTCTTGTGCCTCAGCCCTGCCGCCGAGGTCTTTGTCGCCGGAGCGCGCTGCGACGAAGAGTTCGAGCCTTTCGACGTCAGGAAAGACGAGCTCGACGTTGTCCAGTACGGTTCGGACGAGACCAAGACGCATCGCAAGATCAAGCACATCCTCGGCCAGCAGCAGTCCGGCAGGGTCGGCCGGCTTCTCGTTTCCGAACTGTTCACCGTCGGCAAGGGCGGCTGGTCCGGATTCCCGTCGCACAAACACGACACCGACCGGTATCCGGAGGAAACCAGGCACGACGAGATCTACAATTTCCGATTCCGCCCGAATTACGGATCCGGCGTCCAGATGCTGCAGCGCGAAGACAATCTGCCGGGCGACGCCTACCATATCGTGGACGGATCCACGATCTGCCTGGACCGCGGATACCACCCCTGCGCCGTCCTTCCCGGTTACGAAATGTACTACTTCACCATACTCGGCGGCCTGAGCCGGCGCGGCCTCGTGCAGCATTTCCAGCCGACACACGCCGACCAGCTCAAGACCATTCCCGGCATCATGGACATGGTCGCAAAGTTCAAATGACGCTTGCGACCCTTGCCGAGGTGCTGCAGCCCGCGCTTCGCCGCGGCTATGCGGTCGGAGGCCTCGTCGTGCTCGGCTGGGAGGACGCGCGCGCCTATGTCGAAGCGGCCGAGAACGAGGGCCTGCCGGTCATCCTCCAGGCGGGGCCGTCCTGCCGGGCCCATACCCCGCTTCCGGTTCTCGGCGCCATGCTCAGGACTCTCGCCGACAGCGCATCTGTCCCGGTCGTCGCCCACCTCGACCACGGCCGCGAACGAGACGAATGCATTGCCGCCATCGACGCCGGATTCACCTCCGTCATGTACGACGGGTCGCGGAAGCCCCTCGAACGTAACATTGACGAGACCGCGGAGATCGCCGCGCTCGCCCGCGACGCGGGCGTGTCCTCGGAGGGCGAAATCGGATTCGTTGGCTACAGCGATGGTCAGGCCTCCACCGTCACCAATCCGGATGAGGCGCAGCGGTTCGCGGCCGAAACGGGCGTCGATGCGCTCGCCGTCTCGGTAGGCAACGTCCACCTCAAGACGACGCGCAGCACCGAGATCGACATTGAGGCGCTCCGCGCCATCGAATCCTTGACCGATGTTCCCCTGGTCATGCACGGCGCGTCCGGCATCCCAGTCGAGATGCGCTCGCACCTCGCCTCAACCACCGCCGTCTGCAAGTTCAACATCGGCACGGAGTTGCGAAAGGCATTCGGCCTCGCGCTCCGGCGCGCCGTCAACCGTGACGCGACAAGGTTCGACCGCGTCGACATCCTTGCCGAAACCGTGGAACCGGTGCGCGATGCAGCGCGGTTCGCGCTTCGCACAATCAGCCGGGGCGCCCGCCCGCAGCAACGCCAGGAGGAATGCGCATGACGCCAACGCAGGGAAGTTCGCTTCGGTTCGGGTTGCTGGGCTGCGGCCGGATCGGCCAGGTTCATGCCAGGACGCTGCGGCGGATGGCGAACGCGCGGGCCGTCGCCGTCGCCGACATCGACGAAGCCGCGGCCCGGAACATCGCGGCGACCCTAGGGTCGGAGGTTCGGAGCGAGGACGGGATTCTCGCCGCCGACGACATCGATGCGGTCGTCGTCGGAACGCCGACCGACCTGCACTACGCGCAGATTCACGCCGCCGCGGAGGCCGGCAAGGCGATTTTCTGCGAAAAGCCGGTCGACCTCTCCCTTGCGCGCACGCGCGAATGCGTGGAGGCGGCGAGACGCGCAGGCGTCCCCCTGATGGTCGGGTTCAATCGCCGCTTCGACCCGAACTTCTCCGCGCTCGAAGCCCGGCTAAGGGAAGGAGAGATCGGCCACATCGAGATCGTCACCATTATTTCGCGCGATCCCGGCCCTCCGACCCTAGACTACGTCCGGCGCTCCGGGGGGCTGTTCCGGGACATGATGATCCACGACTTCGACCTGTCGCGGTTTCTCCTCGGCGAGGAACCTGTCGAGGTTCACGCAGTCGGGTCATCGCTCGTCGACCCGGGAATCGGCGAGGCGGGAGACATCGACACCGCCGCAGTCATGATGAGGACGGAGAGCGGCATCATCTGCCAGATCTCGAACTCGCGCCGCGCCGCCTACGGCTACGACCAGCGAATAGAGGTTCACGGGTCTCTCGGCATGCTGCGCGCTGACAACGTTCTCGAGAACACGGTCGAGTCGGCAACCGGCAAGGGGTTCAGCAGGGCCGTCGCCCAGCACTTCTTCCTGGAGCGCTACGAAACCGCATACCGCCTCGAAATGGAGCACTTCGTCACGGCCGTCCTCGCCGGCGAACCGGTCCGGCCTGACGGAGGCGAAGGGCTCAAGGCACAGGCGCTCGCGGATGCGGCGGCGCGCGCCCTCGAGACCGGCCGTCCGCAGACGGTCTGAGGATCGCGCTCGCAGTCGGGCGACCGCCGTGACTGCCGCCGCCGCAAACGGCGTGACGAACGCTCGACAAAGACAGTTTTCCTTCCGAGTCATGCCGGACAGACTTCGGCGATCAGCATCCAGGAAAGGCGGCAAACCAAATGCAGGCACCCAGAAAAGTCGTACTCGCCTATTCGGGCGGCCTCGACACATCGATCATCGTGAAGTGGCTGATGACCGCCTACGGCTGCGAGGTGGTCACCTTTACGGCCGATCTCGGCCAGGGGGAGGAGCTTGAGCCGGCGCGGCGCAAGGCGGAGCTTCTCGGCGTGGCGCCTGGGAACGTCCGCATCGAGGACCTGCGCGAGGAATTCGTTCGCGACTTTGTCTTTCCCATGTTTCGCGCTAATGCGCTCTACGAAGGAAAGTACCTGCTCGGCACGTCGATCGCGCGGCCTCTCATCGCCAAGCGACTCGTGGAGATCGCTGCAGAAACGGGCGCGGACGCGGTGGCGCACGGCGCGACGGGGAAAGGCAACGACCAGGTCAGGTTCGAACTTTCCGCCTATGCGCTCGATCCGGACATCCGGATCGTGGCGCCTTGGCGCGAATGGGATCTCGGCAGCCGGAGCAGGCTCCTGCAGTTTGCCGAGGAGCACCAGATACCCATCGCCAGGGACAAGCGAGGCGACGCGCCATTCTCGGTTGACGCCAATCTCCTTCACACCTCGTCCGAGGGCAAGATCCTCGAGGATCCGTCGGAGGAGGCTCCGGAGTACGTGTACCAGCGCACGACGCGCCCCGAGGACGCGCCCGATGCGCCGGAGTATGTCGAGATCGAGTACCGCGCGGGCGACCCGGTCGCCGTCAACGGGACCGCGATGTCTCCCGCCCGCCTGCTAGCGGAACTCAACCGGATCGGCGGCCTGCACGGCATTGGACGGCTCGACATTGTCGAGGACAGGTACGTGGGAATGAAGTCCCGCGGAATCTACGAGACGCCCGGCGGAACGATCATGCTCGAGGCGCACCGCGCCATCGAATCCATCACGCTCGACCGCGGCGCCAGACATCTCAAGGACGAGATGATGCCGCGCTACGCGGAACTGGTCTACAACGGGTACTGGTACGCGCCGGAGCGGCGCATGCTGCAGTCGCTCGTCGACTGTTCGCAGGAGTCCGCGAACGGGACAGTCCGGCTCAAGCTCTTCAAGGGTTCCGTGAATGCTGTAGGTCGCTGGTCCGACGATTCGCTCTATTCCGACCGGCATGTAACGTTCGAGGACGACGCGGGCGCATATGACCAGGCCGACGCCGCCGGATTCATCAGGCTGAACGGGCTTCGCCTCCGCCTTCTCGCAGCGAGGGACCAGCGACGCTGACTTGCGGTTCGGCACCCGCCACGGCCGTAGGCGGCGAGCATCAGCCCGTCGATCTCCTGAAAGACGGAATCGGGCGCCTTGCTGCGCAGGGCGCCGCCGGGCCCGAGTATGCGGGTCTTGACCTCGTCGCATGCGGTCTAGATCTTCCGCCTCTCGTGATGCAGCTCGGCGGCCGGCGGGGCACGGTGGTCGAGAAGGGGGGCGGCGAGCATGACGGTCTCGCCGCCGCCCTCGGTCCGGCAGGCGACGATCCGCACCGGAAGCCCGCCCCGGCTGCGCGGCGGTCGCGGCCGCTGCCGCGGATCACGCTCCGCCACGAGCCGTCGTCGAGCGCCTCGGCGACCGGGAACTTCATGTTCCCCCTGAACCGCCACAGCAGGTCCGCTCCCGCCGCCGCGGCGCGCGACCACAGCGGAAAGCCTGTATAACGGCGATCCGCGAGCGCCAGCATGCCGGGCCACAGGTGCCCGGGCAGCCGTTCGGCCCTTTCCGCCTCGCTCTCCGCAAGCGGCCCCGCATGCCAGGCGAAGGCCGCGTGCGTGCCGAGCTCCGCAATCGCCTTTCGCGCCAGGGAACCTCGGTTCGTGCCGACGTCCCGGGACTCTCGCGCCGTCACCCGCGACTGGGGCGCAGGAGCGAACCGCCGTGGACGGATCGGGGACCGGCATTGCGGGCCGCGATCGAAACCCGAGGCGAGGCAAGGACCGACCCAGGCGCCCCTTGACTTCGTCCGGCAGGTCGGCGGCCGCTACAGTGCGGAGGAAGCAGCCATGCCAACGAGGAAACCCTCCACCTCCAGACGGGCCCTGTCCGGGTCTTCCGACTTGATCGCTTCGGCGATTCTCGACAGCCGTTCGTGGAAGTGCTTGCGG
This sequence comes from uncultured Amylibacter sp., assembly GCA_963662815.2. Lineage (GTDB taxonomy): Bacteria > Pseudomonadota > Alphaproteobacteria > Rhodobacterales > Rhodobacteraceae > JAPPHA01. The sequence continues at coordinate 225,425 of CAXXWA010000004.1, read as the reverse complement.
ACCAGGTTGGCAACCGGAGCCTTCTCCGTGCCGCCGTCGAACTTGTTCGCGCGGCGGGTGGACACGATCTGGTCAAAGGTCCAGCAAAGGAAGCCGTTTCCCGCCTCGACGTAGTAGAGCCTGGAGAAGCCGTAGATCTCCTCCTTGAACTGAAGCCAGGTCGGAGCGTCAAGAATGCGTTCCAGAGCGGCATCCAGCTCCGCCACGAATTCCCTTGTTGGCGCTTCGGCCGCTCGCGCAGCCACCGGCGGCTCGATCATAAGCCTTGCCTCGAGCGTCTCGTGAAAGTCGTGAGACCGCTCCGGAGACATCGCCACTTGGGCTTCCGCCAGCTCGATGATCTGCGGCGCGCGCATCGACAGGTAGGTGCCGCTGCCGATTTTGCGTTCGACGAGCCCGTCCTTCTGCAGCATCAGCAAGGCGTCGCGGACCTGGGCGCGCGAGGCATGGTTCATTTGGGCGAGCCTGCGCTCGTTCGGTATCCTTTGGCCGGGCGCGATGTCGCCCGACCGGAGCAGGTTGCGGATTTCCTGGTATACGCGATCTAACGTGCCGTTCGGCATGGCGAGCCATCCATTTCGGGATTGGTCAGCCAATTGCATGCCTGAACCTGGCTGCCAATGCCCAAAACTGCTTGCCTTTCCGGAATTCACGAGAAATTTATCGCACAGGCGATTGACATAATGGTCAAGCAATTTTCAAGCATGGTTGATCTTTTCCCGAAATCCTGCGATTTCGGTCGACCAATGGCCGCGACATGGCCGCCGCTACTCAACAGGAGGACAAGATGAACATTCAGCGCGACAGGACAATGTTCCGCGAGACTATGCTGGTCGTGACGTCAACGATGGCATTCGGCATGACGGCGTCGGCAGCTCTTGCCGACTTTGCGTGGGACCAGTTCTCGGGCGGGTCGATAACCGTGATGATGCCCGAACACCCGGTCACCGACGGCGTGCGTACGGTGCTTGATCAGTTTGAAGGCGACACCGGAATCGACGTGAACCTGCTGACCATGGCCGAGGATCTCTATTTTGACCGGATGGAGGTCGCGCTGCGCGGCTCCGGCGGCAATTCCCAGATGGACGTGTACTTCCTGCCGATGGACTCGACGGCGTACACGCAGCACGCGAACGGTCTCGTTCACTCGCTCCAGGGCTTCATAGACAATCCCGACCTGACCGCGGCGGACTACGACCTCGATGACATTCCCGCCGGATTCATGGATTCGACCAAGTATGAGGTCGGAGGAAGCTGGCAGTATCACGGCATTCCGGCGTCTTTCGAGACCTACATACTTTTCGCGAACATGGATCACGTGGACCGGTATCTCGACGGCAGGATGCCGACAACCATGGAGGAGCTGATCGGCGCGGCGCGGCAAGTGAAGGAGGAGAGCGGGGGCGCAGTGGCTGGCGCCGTCCTGCGAGGGATCCGCTCCGACACGCTGATCGACACGATCACCGGGTTCGTCAACAACTCGGTCGGGTCTGCCGACCGTTCGGCGCCATACAATGTCTGGTTCTCGGGCGACTGGACACAGCCGAAGCTGGACGACCCCGACATCGTGCGCGGCCTCGCGAACTACGCCGAACTGATGAAGGCCGGGCCCGTCAACATTCAGGCGATGGACTGGCCGGACGCGTCGCAGTTCTTCATGGCGGGCGGCGCGGCGTTCTTCATCGACGCCAGCCTCTTCGCGCCAGGCTTCGAGAACCCGGACGAAAGCCCGATCGCGGGCAGGATCGGCTATTCGGTGATCCCGGTCGACAACGACGAGGGCGAGCCCTTCACCGCGCACTGGCAGTGGGGCTTCGGCATCCCGCAGAACGCCGCCAACGCAGAGGCGGGGTGGCTTTTCATCCAGTACATGTCGAACGCCGACAATGCGACGGCGATCGGCAAGCTTCACGGAGGCGCCCCGCGGCTGTCCACTTGGGCCGACCCTGACTATGCGTCGAGCTTCCCGCAGGCCTACGTAGACGCCGTCGCGGCGGCGATGCCGAATTCGCAAACCTCGGTCGTGCAGCGCGCTGGCTGGAGCGAGTTCGCGTTGCGCATCGTGGATGTCATCCAGGACATCTATGGCGGTGCGGAGCCCGCCGAGGCGGGCGCCGCGGCACAGGCGGACTTCCTGGAGATGGTCGCCAACTGATCCTCCTCGGGCTCCGGGCCGCAACAGGTTTGCGGCCCGGGGCAGCTTCCGTCACCATTTCCCTGATCCTTCAACGCGGGAGCCAGAATGCCGTCTGCAGCCAGGAGATTCGGCGACGCTTCGGCCTTCTGGTTCATTCTCCCCTGCCTTCTCGCGCTCGCGTTCACGTCGCTCTATCCGGTCGGCTTCGGCCTTGCCGTGTCGTTCACCAACTGGAATTGGGGCAGCCAGCTCGACTACGTGGGCATGGCCAACTACGCGGACCTGCTCGCGGATGCCGAGTTCTGGACGGTGATGCGGAACACGATTGTCTTCGCCACTGCCGCGACCGGCGTCGAGGTCGCGCTCGGATTCTATCTGGCCGTGCAGGTTGACAAGCTGGCGATCCGCACCGATCTTCTTCGCGCGCTCATCATGCTGCCGCTCATGGTGTCCGGCATCGTCGTCGCGCTGATGTCGAAAGTCATGTTCGACCCGTTTCTCGGCATCGTGAACCACCTTCTCGGCGCGCTCGGACTCGGCCCGTCCGCGTTTTACGGAGCGGCCGCGACCGCGATGCCGTCCATCGTTGCCGTCGACGTCTGGTGGCAGACGGGCTTCGTCTTCATCATCATGCTTGCGGGCCTGCGCGGGCTGCCGATTGACCCGATCGATGCCGCACGGGTCGAGGGCGCGGGCGAATTCACGATCTTCTGGCGAATCAAGCTCCCGATGCTGCGCTCGCTGCTCGTGACCGTCGTCATCATACGCGCCATCGACACGCTCAAGGTCTTCGACATCGTCTTCGGCACGACCGTCGGAGGCCCGGGGCTGGCCACCGAGGTCGTTCAGACATTCGTGTACCGCACCGCGTACAGCTATCAGCAGATCGGCAAGGCGATGGCGACGATGGTCCTGTTCTCGCTATTGATCCTCGCCGTCGCCCTCTCGCTGCAGACGCTCCAGCGCCGAAGCGAGGCAGGGCGATGAGCGCCGATGCCGCACTTCCCCGCAGCGGCCGAATCGGTGCGCGACTGTCGCTTGGATGGGCCTATCTCTTCAGCGGCGCGATGGTGCTTTTGAGCCTGTTTCCGGTTTACTGGGTGCTGGCCACCTCGCTCAAGTCCAAGCGCGACGGACTGGCGAGCCCGCCGCTCTGGATCTTCGACCCGACGGTCGCAAACTACCTGAAGCTGTGGACGCACGAGACGTTCAGGGACACTTTCCTGAACTCGGTGATCGTCACGTCGGTCGGCGTCACGCTGTCGCTCGCGATCGCCGTCCCCGCCGCCTATGCAATCGCGCGCATGAAGGTGCGGGGGCGGGACATTGTCGGCGTCTGGCTCATTCTCGCGTACATGCTTCCCGAATTCCTGTTCGTCCTGCCGATGTTCTCGCTGTACCAGTGGACAGGGCTCTACGACACCCATGCGGGCCTCGCGCTCATGTACCAGGTCCATGTGCTCCCGTTGTCGATCTGGCTTCTGAGCTCATTCTTCCGGGAGATCGATCCGGCGATCGACGAGGCCGCGCGGATCGAGGGCGCGTCCAACTGGCAGATACTGACACGGATCTACGTTCCCTGCACAATGCCGGGCATGGTTGCCACCGCCATCCTCAACGCCATCTGGATCTGGAACGAGCTGGCGATAGCGCTCGGCCTGACGTTCTCGAAGGCTCAGACCGTGACGCTTGGCGTCACCAGCTTCCGGGGCTACGCGGCGCTTGACTGGGGTGCCATGACTGCGGCTTCCATCATCGCCATAATCCCGGTGCTGCTGTTCGCCATCGTCGCGCAAAGGCACATCGTCAAGGGCCTGACCCTCGGCGCGGTGAAGGGGTAGGAAATGGCGATCAAGGAAACCGACATCGCGCAGTTCTCGACCGTGTTCGGCCGGAACCTGCTGGCCGAGGCGCCGAACTTCGTGCGCGAGAAGATGCTGGTGGTCACGATGGAGGATCTCTGGCCTCTGTTCCGCGACGCTCTGCCGACGGTAACCGAACCTTACGTCGTGCGGTCGATGGAGCGGAGCGCGCTCGAGGCCGACCTGGTCCCGCTCGCGCAATCAGCCTCGGTCGTTGGGCTAGGCGGCGGGCAGGCGATCGACGCCGCAAAATACGTCGCGTGGCGTCTCGGCCTGCCGCTCTTCCAGTTTCCGACATCGCTTTCGGTCGACGCGGTCTTCGGTCACCGATCGGCCGTGCGCGAGAACAGCGTCGTGAAGTATGTGGGCTGGGCGGTGCCGGAAACCGTCTATATCGATCTCGACATCATCGAGGCGGCGCCGCGCGCGCTGAACATCGGCGGCGTGGGCGACGTGTTCTGCTTCATCACCGCAGTCATGGACTGGCGCCATGCCGAAGCGCAGGGAGCGTGCGAGGCGCGCTGGCCCTACGATTCCGGCCTCGCGCAGATCTCGCTGTCGAAGGCCGAGGCGGCGCTGGGAGAGCTTGAAGAGATCAAGGCGTTGAGCCGGCGAGGGATCGAGCTGCTGGTGGATGCTCTGAGATGGGGCGGCGCGTCGTTTCACGGGGCCGGCTGGAACCCGCGTCACATCGAGGGAGTCGAGCACTACATATTCTACGCTCTCGAAGCCCGCACGGGAAAGGGGTTCATCCATGGGCAGGCGGTGTGCCTCGGCCTGGTGCTCGGCGCGATGATGCATGGCGAGCGCGCCGGGGAGCTTCTGGCGGCGGTCGCGCATCTGGGCGTCGACGTCCGCCCTTCCGCGATGGACGTGACCTGGGAGGACGTGTTCGCGTCCATGCGGGGCCTGAGAGACTTCGTGAACCGTGAGGGCCTGCCCTACGGCATTGCACATGACTTCGAAGTGACGGACACGTTCCTGAACGGCGCGAAGAGCAGGATCGAGGAGGCGTTTGCCGGATGACATCCAGTCTGGACGAGGTCGCCGATGCGATGCCCGAGTTGCGGCTTGCGCGCATGGGGCTGACCTTGCCGCAGGTTCCGGCGCCGGTCGGAAACTTCGATCTCGGCTCCATAGACGGAACGACTCTCTATCTCTCGGGCCAGGGGCCGGTCCTGGAGGACGGCGCACTGGCGACGGGCAAGGTCGGAGCGGAGGTGGGCGTCGAGGACGCAAACCATCACGCGCACCGCGCCGGCCTGGTGCTGATCGCCGCCATGCGCGAGCTTCTTGGGTCGCTCGACCATGTCGCGCAGGTCAGGCGGGTCTTCGGCATGGTGAACGCGGCGCCTGGGTTCGAGGATCACCCGGCGGTCCTGAACGGATGCTCGGACCTGTTCTGCAATGTCTTCGGGCCGAGGGGGCGCCACGCGCGCACGGCGGTAGGCATGAGCTCGCTGCCCGGAAACATCACCGTCGAGATCGAGGCCGTCGTCTCCATCCTGCCCGGTTGGAACCCCGAGCCATGAGCGAGATACGCTTCTGCGGGGTGGGCAAGCGCTATGGCGACGTCGAGGTCATCCGTGGACTGGACCTCGGCATTGAGGAAGGCGAGTTCATGGTGCTGGTCGGACCGTCAGGTTGCGCGAAATCGACCACGCTCCGCATGATGGCGGGTCTCGAATCCATCTCGTCCGGCGACCTCTTCATCGGCGGGCGCCGCGCGAACGACCTCATGCCCGCCGAACGCAACTTCTCGATGGTGTTCCAGTCCTATGCCCTGTTTCCGAACATGTCGGTCCGCGAGAACCTGTCTTTCGGACTGAAGCTGCGCAGGACGGATGCCGCAACGGTCGCGGGCGAGGTCGCTCGCGTGACTGAGATGCTCGGATTGGGCGATCTGCTGGACAGGAGGCCGCGCCAGCTTTCCGGCGGCCAGGCCCAGCGGGTGGCGCTTGGCCGGGCGATGATCCGCAAGCCGGACGCCTTTCTATTTGACGAGCCGTTGTCAAACCTCGACGCTGAACTCAGGGTGCAGATGCGCGGCGAGATTTCCGAAATGCAGCGAAAGCTGGCGGCCACCACGGTCTACGTCACGCACGACCAGGTCGAGGCGATGACGATGGGCGACAGGATCGCAGTGATGGACAAGGGCCGGATCAAGCAGGTCGGAGTGCCGACAGAGCTTTACGAACGGCCCGCGAACACCTTCGTCGCAGGCTTCATCGGCAGTCCCCGGATGAACCTCATGCCTCCGGCGGACTTGCTCGGTGATGCCGACTCAACGGTCGATCCCGCCTGCGGACGGGCCGGAACGCTCGGAATGCGCCCCGAGCACGTTCTTGTCGGCCACGAAACTGGCGCCGTAGGCATCGGCCAGGCCCGCGTGATCCGCATGGAGAACCTGGGCCACGAAATGCATCTTCACCTGCGCAACGAGCGCAATTGCGCGATCACGGCGCGGGTCGGAAGCGAAACCTGCGGCGGGATTGCGCCGGGCATGACTGTGCCGCTCGCGTTCAGGCCCGAGCACCTCCATGCCTTCGACCGCGCCACCGGAGAGCGCCTGCCGTGACCGAAGATCCCTTCCTGCGCTGGAACCTCACGCCTGTCATCAACGCCTCCGGCACGATGACCGGCATCGGCGCGTCGCGCGTGGCGCCCGAAGTGCGCGCTTCCGTAGACGGCATCCTCGGGGAGTTCGTCGGGATGGACGAACTGCAGGCGCGGGCGAGCTCGGTCATAGGGCGGGCGACCGGCGCGGCGGCAGGCTGCGTCACCGCCTGCGCAGCGGCGGCCATGAGCCAGACCGTCGCCGCCTGCCTGACCGGGACGGACATCGCCAGGATAGAGGCGCTGCCCCGGGTCGCTGGCGAACGGCGCGTGCTCCTGTCCTTGGGCCACATGGTGAACTACGGTGCGCCGGTCGACCAGGCGATTCGCATTGCTGGCGCGGAGGTGGTGCCGGTCGGCACCGCTGCGGCCTGCGAGACCTGGCATCTGCGCGCGGCGCTCGAACAGGGCGCGGCCGCCGCTATGTATGTCGTGTCGCACCACACGGTGCGCGAGAACGAACTGCCGCTTGACGTGTTCATCGCGACTTGCCGCGAGCATGGCGTGCCCGTGATCGTCGACATGGCGTCCGAACACGACCTGCGCGGCCCCGTCGCGCTCGGTGCCGCCGCGGCGATCTACTCGGGCCACAAGTTTCTCCGGGGCATCACAAGCGGAGTGGTGGCGGGAACCTCGGACCTGGTCCGTGCAACCTATCTTCAGCACAGGGGCATCGGACGAACCATGAAAGCCGGCAAGGAAAGCGTCGTCGGCGCGATGGCCGCCCTGGAGCTGTGGGAGGCCCGTGACCACGCCGCCGCGCGGGCGACCGAGGAGACGCGAATCGACTCGCTGATGCAGGACCTGGCCGACATCCCCGGGCTTGCGCTTGCGCGCCATGCCGACTGGACCGGCAACCCGATCACGCGGGTCCGAATTGCCGTCGATCCCGGCGCTGCCGGGTTCAACGCCTGGGAGCTCGCCAGCCGCCTCGGCACGCGGTCGCCCCGAATCGCGGTGCGGGACGACCTGATCGAGCGGCAGGAAATATACCTCGATCCCTGCAATCTCACCAATTCAGAGGCGAAGAAGGTTGCCGCTGCCATCCGTGCGGAGGCAGCACGCTTTCGCGACCGGGGCGACGGCTGCCGCATCGGCTGGAGTGACGCAAAGGCTGCGCGGGAAGCGGCTGCGCAGGCTTGGCGGGGCGACGGCCATGAGACTTGAGGGCAGGCGCGTCATCGTCACGGGAGCGGCACGCGGAATCGGCCTTGCCGTCGTCCGCGCCTGTCTCGACGCGGACGGCGAAGTGCTGGCCACCGATTCGGATGGCGAGGCTCTTGCCGCGGCCGCAGAGAGCCTCGGAAACCGTTCGGGACGTCTGAGGCATCATCCGATCGACATCGGCCATCCACGGAGCGTGGCCAGGGCGCTCGCCTCCGTCCCAGACTGGCCCGCTCTGGACGGTCTCGTCAACAATGCCGCGATCCTGGACATCGGCTCATCGGGGACCGTCACCGATCACCGCTTCGCCGAGGTGCTCGACATCAACCTCACCGGCGCTCTCAGGGTCACCCGCGCAGCCTTGCCGCTGCTTCGGCGGTCGACAGCTCCGGCCATCGTCAACACTCTGTCGACCCAAGCCTTTTTCGGAGTGCCGCGTTCCGCCGCCTATGCCGCCGCGAAGGGCGGGCTCTACATGCTGACGCGTTCCATGGCCGTCGATTTCGGAGCCGAGGGGATCCGCGTCAACGCCGTCGCCCCGGGCTTTGTCGACACCCGGATGGCAATAAACGAAGACGGCGCGCACGAGCACGAAACGGACGACTTCAGGACCCACTACATCGACGCCGGTCGCATTCCGCTCCGCCGCCCGGGAACGCCGGAGGACTGCGCCGGAGCTTTCGTCTTCCTGCTTTCCGAAAGCGCCCGCTACATCACCGGCCAGGCGCTCTGCGTCGACGGCGGGTTGAGCGCGACGTACTGATGGAGCCCGCACGCGAAGTCCGTCATACCGGAGCGGCGCGCACCGTCATCGGCAGCGGCATCACGCAGGACGCGGACCGCCGTTCGCCGGTTTCGTCGGCCTGCATGTTGTCGGGCCTCGGCGCCTTGATCCGGCCGGCGGCGAAGGGGAGTTTTCCGGACGACTCGCCGGCCTCGCATGCAGGTGCAGCGACCCCTCGTTGGAACGCAAGGCGGGCTCCCTTCCAAGGACGCGGCATTTCGCCACGGTCTTCCGCCTGAGGGGGATGAAGCGAATGATGCGGACACCCATGCCTCAAGCGTCTCTCCTTGCGTCGCGCCTCCAGGCACCGCGGATGAAGGGCCGGTCTGGGGCATGTGGCGCCTGTCGCGATGTCCGGCCCGCCGCCACGGCATCCTTGCGGCGTTCACCGGCTCTGCCTTCCCTCTTCGCGGCAGGCTGCCACGACTCGCGGATTTGTCTTCGCGAACAGTCGACGTGGCTGATCTTGCTCGCACGCAGCCATGGATCGCTCAAAACGAGGTACTGGCCGATGTTCCTGACACGCCTTGCTGCCTCCGAAGCGCGACACTCCGTCGCGGGCCCGTGGGCAGACGCGCAACCGGGGATGGCGGCGGCGGAATGCGCCGCCTCTCGAAGGGCAACCCCGACCGTCGAATCGGAATTTCCCCCGATCATCCGCCTCCCGTTCGTCCTGCCGGTGGGAACGCCGCTTCTCACTGGAGCGGAAAGGGACGATGCAAGCCTGGGAGAGGGCATGGCGCGTGCGTCTTCGCGTCCGGCGACGGGCCGTCGGCCCCTTGCCGCGCAATGTCGGCGCCCGCCTTCGCCCGCACAACCTGAGCGACTTGCCCGATGAAACACGATCTCGCTGACGTACATGGCCAAGATCTGGCCTGCGGCTTTCCCACCGTCTTCGGAAGAGGGCTGCTCAAAGAGTTTCGAGACTTCGTCAATCCACCCTTCCTGGTGGTCACGATGAACGACCTCTGGCCGTTGTTCGGGCGCCACTTCGAGGGCGACTGCTGCCGCGCGTATTTCTGCGGATCGATCGAGCGGGCCGACCTGGAACGCGACGTCGCCGCACTTGGAGAGGTGCGGGCCATCGTGGGACTGGGAGGCGGCCAGGCGCTCGACGTCGCCAAGTACTTCGCCTGGTGCCTCGACGTTCCGCTGTTCCAAGCCCCGACAGCGCTCTCGGTCAACGCCGTCTATGGGCAGCGCGCTGGGGTTCGGGTCGACGGCAGAGTGGTCTACACCGGCTGGGCCGTGCCGCAGGCGATCTATGTCGACTACGACGTTCTTGCGGCCTGTCCGCCTGCGCTCAACTGGTCCGGGATCGGGGACGTGCTGTGCTTCCACACCGGTGTTCTCGACTGGCGGTATGCTGAACGAGAGGGCAGGATCGAGGAGAAATGGCGCTATGACGAGCGCCTTGCCAAGCAGTCTCTCGCCAAGGTGCGGGCCATTGTCGAGAACGTGGACAACATCCGCGCGATGAACGACCGGGGAATCGAGGTTCTGGTCGACGGGCTGAAATGGGGCACGAGCTATCACGGCGCCGGGTGGTGCCCCCGCCACATCGAGGGGACGGACCACTTCCTGTTCTACACCCTGGAAGCGCTGACCGGAAAGAAGTTCCTCCATGGCCAGCCGGTCGGACTCGGCGTCATCGTCGGGTCGATGCTCCACGAGCAGGGAACCGAGGAAATGCTGGACACGATCTCCGGCATTGGCCTCGACATACGCCCGGAGGCGATGGGGCTGACCTGGGACCAGCTTGAGCACGGTCTCCGAGCGATGCGGGGATACGTGAACCAGGTCGGGCTCTGGCACTCGATCGCCCACGACGCGAAGATCACGGATGGCTTCATCGCCGATCTGCGACGAAGCCTGAACAGCGCCTACGCAAGTCCATCCCGCGCCTGAAATGCGGCAACCCCGGTCCAGGAGCGGGCCTTCGGGCTGCTCGGTGTCGGGCATGACCAGGATGTTCCCATGAGGATGCCAGGCTGAGCGCCGCCCGCCGGGCTGGAAAACCCCTGAAAATCAATGGTTTTCCTGCGGAATCCATGCTTCCCTTCCCCAATAAGTTCCTCCTAGCGGGGAGTCGAGGGACACTGGACACTGAATCCGAATCATCGCAACCAATCCGACCTCCCGTTTCCTGACCTCGAAACTTGCCGATCCCCTCATGAATCGACGGCGCGGTGTGGCGATCGTCCAACTGTTGTCAGTGCTGGGCGGCGCGAACCAGGACCTGGTTCCGGCTTGCGCCGGCAGCATGGATCGAGTTCATGCGCTGACGAGGATGCGGATCGCGGCCATCTGCACCCGGGTCTCGGGGGATAAACAGACGAACGAGAACACGATTGCCAGCCAGGCGGCGGCCCTGATGGCTTTCGCCGAGGCACACGGTTGCGGCGTTGCGCCGGACGTGGTCTTCGAGGATGACGGAAGTACAGGCGCAACACTCATGCGTCCGGTCTCGAACGGGTGCGCGACCTCGTGCCGAAGGCCGGGTCGGCGCGGTCCCGGTCCATGAACCAAATTTTCCGAATCGCAAGCATGCCTTCTCATGAAGGAGCTCACGCGCAACGGTGTGGAGACCCTCCTTGTCAAGGAATGGGCCGCGGCGATGGCCGAAGACCGCCTACCTATGCAATTTCGAGGCATGATTGCCGTACACGGCCAAGGGCAGTCCCTCGATCGCCTTGCCGGCAAGAAGAATGCTCGGGATCAAAAGCCTGCGCCGCGACTCAAGCGCTCACGCCTGGAGCGTCGTTTCGTCCCCTTCCAGAGTCGACCCTTTCTCGGGCGGTCTGAGTTCCGGGTTTGCCTCTGGGGCTTTCCTGCGGGGCCGACCACCCTTAGCTCCATTCGCCGACGCTGCAGCAGCCCTGGCCGGTGAAGTGGCCCGACCAGAGTGCCTGGCGAGAGCTTTGTTCATCCAGTCGCGCGTGCCAAAGACGCCTGGCACCAGAGCAGGCACATAGAGGTCCACCTCGAGATTCGGCCAAACAAGACTGAAACCATGGCCATGGACCTCAATAAGGGCGAGCTCTTCGCGGGTCGCTCCGGCCATGTCCTGCACGAGACGTGCAGGGAACTTGTAGGTGCGCCGTTCTTCAGATCGACCGTCACCTGCTTCATCGCATCGTGCCGCGCGGGCTCTCAGCTCACAGGCAAGCAACTCCCGTCCACGAGTGTACGCATCTCTGAATTCGTCATCAGCCTGGATCGGTTTGGTTGGGGTTTCCACGAATCCTGCTCCATTCCTCCTTAAGCATGTCGCGGTGGTCCGTGACTTCAATCTTCAACCAGCACAGTTCGCGTGGTGACATTCCCTCCGTTGCGCTTTCGACTTTCGGGTCAACTAAGGGACCGTGGAGCGTGATGTTTGAAGTCTCAGACCTGTAACGGCGTGAACGCGCGCGGGCTCATGATCGGTTTCAGTTTGCGGTTCCTCCAGACTGCGAAACAATTGCGATGTTTCCACAGAGGCTGAATGATGTGGTCGGTCATGAAATTCATTCTCGCAGAAGTTTCCCATATATCGAAGCTATGGCCAACACGCATACTCGAGCAACTGCTGCGGCCCGCAGACAAGTCCTTCTCCGTTGAACGCAGGCGAGTATAGATCCGTTTCCCATCACGGCATCCCGCGCAATCTCGCGGACCACCAGCTTCCGATATTCCGTGTGGTCGAGCACTTCCTTCACGACAATTTGAATAGTCCTCTGGCCGCACCCATACTTGGGGCGTACTCCAGGCTCAGGGACTCAAATTCGTCCTTGATCGTCGCCTTGTCATCCGCAGCACAGTCGCTGGTGTTGGAGGAAACGAACAAGGCGGTGGCGGTTCGCCCTTTTTGCCGTAGAGACCGCAAGTGTTCGAGACAGGTTTCCAGGATCACGCAATCCTTCATGAATTGCTTTCCTCTCCTCGCAGGAGAACGTGCCTGGTTGAGTCGGAGAAACGAATTGGGAACGGCATCGGAAGTCTCCCGGAGTGTCGCGCTGACTTGCAACCGGCGTTCGGCCTCTTTTCGGGCCCGTTTGTCGTGATTGCTCCAGTGGGCCAAATCGATTGGCCGCGATCTTCCGTACAGTGCCGACAACTCGTTCAGTTTGCGGATTTCCCGCATTCGCCTCACAAGGCTTCGTCTTGCCTCCCGCTGAACCTGCTCCACGTTTTCCCGAAATTCGAGGCTTGCCTGTTCTGCGGCCAGGACTTCCAGAACTGTTCCGGATTGTGCTGTCGAAAGAAGCGCCAGGGACGACTCGTGATCGTGAACACGGACATCACTTCTTGCCGGGTCGCGGAGAATGTCCAAGACGACGCATGTGTCCAGGTACAAGACAGGTATGTCCAGCGGATTCGAATTCCCGACAGAACTCGTCTGGCGACGGTGCGGCCACGGAGTAGTTGCCCGGGATTTCAGCAAATCCATGGAATACTGGCATCTGTCGACAAGGTCGTGTGCGATGTCGGGCGGCCATCGTTCTGCCTCCACCAACCACCGGCCCAGAAGCTCGGCATCGAGCTTGGCGTTCGCGGCGTAAGCCGCGAAAAGAAAGTCGAACCATCGTTTCCGGTCCTCGGGATGCCCTGCACCGGTCGATTTGCTCGCACGCCCTGAAAACGTGCGAAGCACAGAGGCAACCTCTTCGGATGTCCAGTCGTTGATCGACTGTTTTCGCGGCGTGAGAGTTACATCAAATTTCAGTTCCTGCGCGGAAGGGTTAACAACGCGCTTGATGAAGTCGTTGAGAACATCGTTATACCCGGAAACGCCAAGCTCGCGTCTTCAAGGGGAACAATGTTCACAACCTCATATCCATCCGCCTGCTCACAGAGCGTCAGGCCGGATGCGGCAAGTTTTTCCGTGGGAGTTCGCTGGAATGCCAGGAATTCGCGCAATGACTCGGGAAGCTCCTGCTTCCGTTCTTCGGCATGGCGCTGTCCTTTGTTCACTGCCGAAGTCGCTGTCTTCGATGATCTGCAGTTTGCTTCAGCTTCGGGAGTTCCTGAACGCAGGAGCTGTCGACAACGAACTCGTTTCCGCCAACCATAGTCCTGCCCGTATGCATCATGGCCCCTGTCCGCAATGGGTTGAAGCCTGCTTGTGGACGGAGTTGCGGCTAGGCGTCCTTGACCGCTCCTTTGCGGACAGGGCGTGGAATGGCTGCACTTTGACTTCGCAGTACTTTTCAGTTGCAGCGGATAAGGTCGAGCGCGAGTCCGTCCTGGATGACATAGACACCGTGGTCGCTTTTCATCAGCATGATGCGCTCGGAATATTCGTCTCCCTCTCCAGCACAAATGCCGTTGTATAGAATGGCGTTCATCCCTTTGATCCGGACCGGTTCTGTCAGTTCGCAGCGGTTTTCCACTCCGAACAACTCCTGACCCTGAATGGCGAGGGCGCCGCCATCCATGCCGATGCTGGTACAGTCCCAGGAGACGGCAAAATCATGGTTCGGTCGGTATATGCCATCAAACGGCCCGGCCGCGCTGGCCACCGCAAAGGGCAGGACGGCAAGGAGTGCAAAACATCGTTTCACGGAATTCATATGAATATCTTCCCGATTCGGCGCAATCGCAGCAGATGGAGGTTGCGCTCCATCGGCCCCTCTCAAGCGGTCCAGTGTCTTTCGATTCCAATCCTGTCAAACGCTTGATCCGAGGAGATCACCGGCAGGGTTTCCTGCCGAGCGACTGCTGCAATCATGCGGTCAAACGGGTCCCGGTGATCCCAGTCGAGCAACGATGCATCGAGGCACACCATTGCAGTTAGCGGAATCAGATCATAGCCATCGGATTCCGCACGCCGTCCCAAGCCCTCGACATAGGCGGTCATTTCGGGCCACTTGCCCAATCTGACCTTCTGGCCGATTTCGAAGAAAGAGATGGCGGAAACTGCCAGACGGTCGGCACCGCGCATTCGGGCATCGGCTCTCTTTGGCAACCGGGGGTCATCAGTCAGCGCCATGGAGAAGGCATTCGTGTCGAGAAGGTATGATGTCATTCCCTTTCCCAAGCTTGCAGTTCATTTTCTTCCAAAGGCTCAAGGAACTCATCGGGCGGAGGCGCTACGACGTCTTTCAGGCTGCCGAGCTTAACCAATGCGGCGCGCGCAGGAACCAGTTCGGCGGAGGGAATGCCATGGCGAGTGATAATCACGCGTTCCCCGCGACTGACCCTTTCCAGTAGCTTGGAGAGATTTGTCTTTGCCTCATGAACCGACGCCTGCATCTCGGCCTCCATTTTGACTAAGTCTTAGCTAAGTCCAAAGGGCGGAAAAGTCAATCTCCAATGCGACTTCAGTTGCTTGTCGAGATCGGCCTCCCGCCTGTAGCGCTCGCGGCGACCGAGGCGGGTCGGCGGCAAGGGCCGTGCTCAACGGCCGGAATGCCGAAAAACCGGGGCTCATCCGGTCATCGTCATCCGGTGGTTTTTCGCGACAGCCGGCGAATTCGGAGATCGACGCAATCAGGCGGCCAATTAATGGCGCAAATACAAAGCGCCAAAAAATTGCACTTCCGCCATGTGGAAGTCACTCCCCACCTACATGCGAATTCCACGACCTGCCGCAAACTCCAAGTAAGGTGCGAATGCATCGGAGACCTCGCCTTGAGTGAGTCCATAATCATCCAGAGCGTAGCTGTGTCGGCGCTCATGGCGGCGGCGCTCCTCCTGTTGTTGCAGCCATGAGTTCATGTCATTGGCAGCTGACGGACCCAAATCCCAGCCGAAACGGTCATATGCTTTACGAATGACTGCCATGGGGTCATGGATCAAATCGGCGTATGCTAAGTCGAACCAACGGTCTTCCAAGTTAGGATTCTCTAGGCGAAACCTCGCCGCGCCATTCAGCATCTTGCTCATGAATTCCAGTTGTTCGGCACCGGTCTCATTTGCCGGGAGCGGTTCCATGACGACAGAGCGCGCCCGGTCCACCAAACTGCACCACGATGCCAGCGCCTCGGTGGGAGCCCGGTGGGTCTGAATGAACAACGCGTCGGGATAGTTCGCCGTCAAGGCCTTCATTTCCTTGAGGTGAAACGGCATCTTCAGCAGCCACTGTCCTTCGTGCCCGGGTTGAGCCTGCCGACGCTGCCAAGTGTATTGCTGCAGCATCTGGCGGTGGAAGGAATAGGCATCGCCTAGACCGCTCTCCGCAAGCCAACGGGCAAAGCGGGGTACGCGGAACTGCGAAGCATAGGTCCAGCTTTTGAAGCAGAACTTGAAGATCGGAAAATCTTCTTCCGGCTCATGGAATTCGACAGGGTGTATGCCTTTCAACGCATCGAAGACTTCAATCGCGCTAGACGCTTCCTCCGCCTGTGACAACCGGAGATCTTCGGACGTGCCCGCGACAGTGTCGTAGCGACCCGAGGACAGGACAGGTTTGATCAGTTCGAACAACCGCAGTGCCCAGAACCTGCCGTCTTGTGCCATCAGGCGGTGTAGCAAAGTCGTGCCGCTTCGGTTGATCCCGACGATGAACACAGGCCTGACGACTTCCTCGTTCCCGATCTCCGCGAATCGTTTCCGTTCGCCAGCTACTTCGGCGTGCTGACGCAGGAAGCGACTCAACTCGAAAACGACATTGCCGAGCCTGTCCTTGATGAGCCCCGACCCCGGTTTGTTCAGTTCGCCGACCAGTCTTTGCAGAGACTGGCGCATCCAGTTCGGATAGGCCAAATCGAACTCAACGCCAAACTCTTGGGCAAAGCATGCGGCCCGGTCCATCAGAAAGTCGAATTCCAGACGGCTTCGAGGAATCGTGTACGGCCAATCCTGACGGTTGCGCTGGACCCAGTCGTGAGTGCGTCTGAGTTTTGTGAAGGTTCCCGGCCACTTGACCGGAAACGGGCAGTCTTCGCGAATGGCACGATCTTCGATCGGCAAACGGTCTCGCGGTTTGTTACTACTGAACCAATATCGCTCGAACTGATCAAGTACCGACCAGCGACCGTGCAATGGAGAAGCTTCGCCCCGAGTCTGGCATATGCGTTTGAACGAGTCGTAAGGCACTCTTGGCCAATAGAACCCAAAATCGGCAGGTTCCAGGTCGTACGGATCCAGTCGCGGGTTGCAACAGTGATAGATCCCGAACCGCCTGTTCGGGTTCAGGGAAATGGCCACACAGATCCGGCTCAGCGTATCGACGGCCTCGTTGCTGCTTCGGAACGTGAACCCTTTCGGCACGACTTCGCATTCGGCAACTGCGGCGAATATCCTTACGGCAAGATCTTCCGGGGGGCTGAAACCCGAACTGGATTGATTGGTTTGCGGCAGGCGAAAGATCACCAATGGCATGCCGACCTGTCGCGCGAAGAGAAGCCCTTGTTCCGATGTCAGCTTGCTCCATGGATAACCAAGCACGCCGATCGGAAACTTCTCCTTCATTTTCGCCAGATCCGGCTGCATTCCGTCGAAAATGCGTTCACCCCTGAATTCGTTTGCGAAACCGTAGAAATACTGGGGAAACACGCCCAGAGTCGACGCAAAGAACAGATGCTTGAATCTATTGCTCAGGCAAAGTTCGAGCACGTTGCGAACGCCGAAGGTGTTGAGCTTGCGTATGTCCTGGTATGATGCTTGAACACTGATGTCGGCCGCCAGGTGATAGACGGCATCAATGCGTCGACACAGGTCGGCAAACTGCCCGGCGGGCAGGCCGAACCGGGCTCTCGAGACGTCACCAACCACGACAACGATGCGCGATGCAAAGGAGTCGTCCCAGACCTCCGCGTGCCGCAGGGCGGAGCAAATGCGTTCAAGTCCATGGGCAACTTCCTTGGCTCGGACTACGCAATGCACCCTCAGTCCGGGATTCTGTCTCAGCAGTTCACACAGGATGAAACGGCCTATGAACCCGGTCGCCCCGGTCAACAGGACCTCACGGAAGGCATTGGGAAACACGGGACCTGCCGGCGAGCCGCTGTCAATGCATTCGCGAATGAATCTTCGCAGTGATTCCACGTCCTTGCGGCATTCCGGCGGCAACGATCCGGAAAGGACAGGCATTGACCGACGGAAGTCCAGTTCATCGGCGCCAACCCCGGTCTCTGGAATTCCGAGCGACATGGTTGCTGTCAGGATACAGTTGCCGGAAAAGGTTGCCGGAATCGTTCATTCACGGTTGAATGGAAGGAATCCAGGCATTCGTCGACTCCGTCGCCGAGATACCGAAATTCGTCGGGAAGCGCTGCATACCGAGCCTTGGCGCGAGCGAGAACTGTCTTTTTCCTTTTGTCATGTCTTTCGGCAATACGGCTTTCCCGCGGTTTGCCATCCTCGAGCGAACGCAATTCAGCCGCCAGGAATTCCTTGAAGTCATTCAGCGCAATCTGGCTGCGCGTAACCTTCTCGAAATGGTAACCCATTCCGGCGAGCCGGATTGCGGTCGGCAGCATCCGGGGATGGTCTCTCGAGACCCTGGTGATGAACTTCGTGTATTCCGGAACTTGTTTGGCAGACAAACGTGAGCGCACTCCCATCAGTTCGGCGAAGTTGGCGTTCTTGCTCTTCGGTTTGTACAGGTGCGGAACGGGCTCGAGGTGTTCCAGCAAGGTCAGGCAGCGCTCGAGGTAGTTCGCGAGAGTCGGATCATACAGCGTTGCGGTTACGCGCTTGTATCCCTCGATCAGGACGCTGGGGTCCATTTCGGTTCTGAAGTTCAGGGTCATTGAACTGGTTCCGATCGGAACCTCCAGCAGACGGCCCTCTGACTCGAGTCGCTTGTACATGTCCGTGCCCTTAAGCGCGGTCAGCAGGTAGATTGGTGCCACAGGAATCCCGGCTTCCTGGATGAATTCGATCTGGGCATCGAACACGCTCTCGTCGTCCTCGTCCAAGCCAAGAATGAACCCCCCCTGAACCTGCATCCCCTTTCGCTGGATCTTGCGGATGGCATTCAAGAGGAAGTTTTCCTCCTTCTTGCTGGTGTTCTGTTGCTTCTTGGTCTTGATCAGGGCTTTCGGATTTGTGGTCTCGATTCCGACAAACACGGTGTCAAATCCGGCATCGACCATCGCGTCCATCAACGCGTCCATGCGGGCAAGGTTGATGGTCGCCTCTGTACAAAGAGTAAACGGGTACCCGTGGGATTTCTGCCACTCGGCAAGCGCCGGAAGCACATTCATGGCGTCGCGCTTGTTGCCGATGAAGTTGTCGTCGACAAGGAAGACCTGGCCGCGCCAACCCAACCGATACAAGGCGTCGAATTCAGCAACCATCTGGGACGGCGACTTTGTCCGGGGAATGCGGCCGTACAGTTTCGTGATGTCGCAGAACTCGCAGTCGAACGGGCATCCGCGGGAAAACTGGACGCCCATCGAGTGGTAATCGTTCAGATCGATCAGGTCGAAGCGAGGAATCGGCGTTTTCGAGACGTCCGGCTTTCGCCTCGCCCGGTAGATGCCCCTTGCGGCACCGCTTTCAAGGTCTTCGAGAAACGTGGCAAACGTCTCCTCGACCTCATCCAGAACAAAGTGGTCCACGCCGCGGATTTCGCTGTGGAACGTAGTCGGGTGAGGCCCGCCTGCAACAACCGGAACACCTGCGCGGTTGCACCTGTCTATGACGTCCTGAAGGGAAACACGCTGGACGATCATGGTCGAGGTGAACACGATGTCGGCCCATTCCAGATCGGAGTCCGCCAGTGGGCCGGTATTCATGTCGATGACGCGGAGGACATAGTTCTGGGGAAACATGGCCGCGACCGTGAGCAGGCCCAGCGGCGGGAAGGCTGACCTTATTCCAACGATCTCAAGAGCGAAATTTGCGCCCCAATAGGTCGGCGGGTGCTCGGGGTAGACCAGAAGCGCATTTGTCATGACGATGCTCCCTCGAATTCCGAAATTCCGAACTGCTGGCTTGCGTGAATGACGACAGGCGCACTGCCCTCCTCCGGAAAATGATCTATTGGGTCATTTGCGAATGGAGATGGCACACGGCGCGTACGTGGCATGGCCGCGGAAACAGGGGCACTCTGCCCTTCCAGATCGGCCTCGGACTCTTCTTCGGCGAGGTCGCCTCCGTGGACGATTCCTTCCGCGAGCGACAGTGCAGATGCCGTAGTCATGAGTTCAAGCGCGTTTACCCTGTAGTTGAACTGCGTCTGAATGAAGGTTCCAAGTTCTGCCACCGAGATCGATGTAAGTCCGAAACTGGACAATGGCTCTTCCGCACCACCTTCCTCATGGCCGCACAATTCAGCCACCTTTTCTGCAATCTGGGCAACAACAACTTCTACCGTCAGTTCACTGGAAATGCCTGTCTCAAACGCATCCTCATTGCGCATCAACCGTCCAATTCGCATGTAGTCCGGATGGTCGACCGTCCACGATGGACGCTCCAGGAGCGCCGTGACCAGGTGGTCGCTGTCAGGCATGGCGCGTAGCGCATAGTCGAGATTGGCGATGGCAAAATCGCTGCTGACCGGCGGCAGACCGGCCGCCCGCATAATGCGCAGCACCGGAAGGCTGCGCGCGGCCATTCCGGCATCGGCGACAGCCGCCATATTGTACGACAATCCGGGAAGTCCCTGGCGGCGGCGGTGACTTGCCAGCCCGTCGAGAAAGCCGTTGGCTGCGCTGTAGTTGATCTGCCCGGGATTGCCAAAAACAGAGGCAGTCGAGGAAAGAAGGACAAAGTGATCAAGACGGCATCGGCGAGTGGCCCGATCGAGATTCAGGGCGCCCTGTGCCTTGGCCGCGAAGACCCGGGAAACCGATTCCGGTGACAGCGCATCCAGCAAACGGTCATCGAGCACGCCGGCGAGGTGGAAGACCCCCTTCAACGGTCGCGGCAAACCCCTGATGCACCCTACGACATCCTCTTCCATCGTTACGTCGCCAGCGGCAATGTCTATCATGACATTCTCATCCATGTATGCCAAGGCGCTCGAACGGCGTATCCAGTCCGGGTCGCGTCGAAGCCCTGGATCGCGATCCATCAGGGTAAGGTGACGGGCGCCTGCTGCCACGAGATAGGGCAGCAATCGCAGGCCGAACCCGCCCAGGCCCCCAGTGACAAGATAGGTCGCTTCCGGATCGAAGATTGGCCGAACATCGGCGATCGGGAATCCGGGATCCTTGGAACGACTTGGAGCCTTGAGTACAATCTTGCCCTGGTGCTTCCCTGTCGTCATGAGGCGCAGTGCCTTGCCGTAGTCCGAGTATGGAAACACGGTAACAGGCAGCGGTGGCAACGTTCCCCGCTCCAGCAGGTCGAGACAGGTCTGCGACAGTTCCCGCGCGAGCAGCGGGTCATCGGCCATCAGGCGATCCACTTCAATTGCCGCAAAGCGAAGATTCTTGCGAAATACGCGCATGCCCAGCTTGTTGTCCGCATAGACGTCGACCTTGCCGATTTCGCAATGCCAGCCACCTGCGCGCAGGGCTCGCAGGCAAAGTTCGATGTGATGGCCGGCAAGTGAGTTCAACACGACATCAACGCCCTTGCCATCCGTCGCTTTCATCAAATCGTCGTACCAGTCGAAGCTATGTGAGTCGAACGCAGCCTTCACGCCGAGTTTCAGCAATTGCTCGCGCCTGGATTCGCTGCCAGCCGTGGCATAGATCTCGGCCCCTGCGTACTTGGCAAGGGCGATCGAAGCCTGACCAACGCCGCCTAGCGCAGAATGGATGAGAACGCTTTGCCCCTTGCGCAGGCGGGCGAGGTGGATCAGGGCATAGTACGACGTGACGTAGACCGACAAGACGGAGGCAGCTTCCTCCATGCCGAGGCAATCAGGCTTGGAAAACACAAGCCCTTGGTCAATCACAAGTCGATTCCCAATGCATCCGCTCCCGATAAAGGCGACTTCCTCCCCCGCCTGGCAATGATCCACTCTCGCTCCGACGCGCCGAACAATGCCGCTGGCTTCCATTCCGATTTCGTGTCCCAGGGCTGATCGCTCATAAGCCAGCGCCGGAAGTAACCCGAGAGTCACCATGACGTCACGGAAGTTGAGTGCCGCTGCCGAAATGTCGATCTCGACATCTTCCGGCCCGAGTTCGGGAAGTTCACAAGTCTTCATCTCGAGGCCGGAAACCTGGCCCGGGTTGTCTAGGACAAGACGGAAGACGGATTCTTCATCGTCCGGAACCCGCAGATATCGCTCCCGCATACTGATAGTCCGCGGCGCCCACAGGCATCCACTGCGAATTGCGAGTTCGCGCTCGCGCAGGTCTGACCGGGCGAGATCCGCGAGGGCTTCCAGGTCTCCGGAGTCACCCAGATCAACGAGGCGAAAGTCGATCCCGGCTTCTTCACCAATTTCGAGCGCCATGCTCCGGACAGCCCCCCAAATCGCGCTTCCGCGCGGATTCCTCACATCATGGACGGCCCCGCAGGTTACCACTGTCAGGCGGCACAAGTCATTCCCGTGCTCGATCCTGTGGGATACGAGAGCCTGGGCAAACGAAACGAAGCGAAACGTCAACTTCTCGCCAGTCGGGTCTTCCGGATTGGTGCCGCAAAAGAAGTCAATCGCCAGCACACTGCCCGCGTCCGGCCATTCGTTTAGCGACTGGAAATTCGCGGCGGCGAGATCCGGTTTGGAAATTGCATGTACACAGTCGGGTTCGCCGAACCGGGAAAACCAGTCTGCAGCCAGACTATCCTGTTCCCCCAGAACCCACCGCGGGCCCGGGAGTTCCCTGGAGCCGGTTGCGCCCGCCCGGGACGGCGGCGCCTGCAGGAGGGTTCCGGAACGCCCCGTGCGGACCATTGTCCAGCCGATTCCCGGTTCGACATCGCATCCTTCGTCGTGAACGACCAGCACAAGCCCGCCATCGACTGTCAGCCGATTGGCCAGTTGCCAACGCTCCGGCCCCACGGATTCACGATCGCTGTGCAGAAACAGAATTTCGGCCGCGCCGGCCCTCAACAATCCGTTTCCCGGCTCGCGGTCGGCGCATGGATCAATGCTTGCAAATCGCAGGGCGGCGGCATGCTGATGGAAGGCATCGTAATGTTCACGTGTGGAATCCTGGCTGTCTCCAACGAGCCAGTATTCTGAAGGTCCGCCAACCTGATCGAGGTCGTCAATGCACTGTCGCAGGACCGTGCGGGAGGACTCCCGGTCGCCCGCGAGCTCGACGATGCGGCAGGCGAAAGGTTTTTCGCCCCGGCCGGCGCGCTCCAGGGCTGCGACAATTGCGGCTGGAGTGATTTCTCTATCCGGTAACCAGTCCTCCAGCTCCTTCCCTCTGGGAAGGAATTTCGGTTGCCAGGAAATCACGTGCTTGCTTCTGGTCAGGTCATTCCAACGCGGATTCGATGTGAAGTAGGTATACTCGGCGATATGGGCGACAAGGTCTCCCGTGTCGCTGTCGTAGAAGCTGATGCTCCCGCCTGACCTTTCGCCTCGGCGGACCGAATACTGTCCCCTTTCGTTGGCGTTCATCCAGTCGTCCCTGGGCCTGGTGACGTGGCAGGTGATCCTGGGCCCCGTGGGCGCCCGGAGAAACGTCATGCCCTCGGCCCGCTGGGGAATTGCATACAGGTCAGCAGCGGTCAGCAAGTGATAGAGAAAAATCTGCAGGCCGCCATCAAGCAGCGGCGGTATTGCAATATAGCCCTCGTCCCGTCCCGTGCTCCAGAGGCTTTCATCCATCTCCACGTCGAACAAGTAGGCCCTGGTAATCGTGTCCACACGGACTCGCTTGATCGTCCTGAAAAAAGGACCATATTGGAATGTTTCGCTGAGAACCGCCTCGAGCCGTTCGTAGAAATCGCGATCGTCCGCAAGGAACGAAGCTTCGAAATTGTCCGCGTCGATGTTCTCAAGTCGGCCGGGGACACCTGCAACTCCCCTTTCTCCCGCGAGCCGAACCTTTCCGCGGCAGTGAAGTTCGCTCTTGGATTCGACCTCGTATGAACGGGACGAGATCGAAAACGTATACTGACCCGGTGCCGAGGCATCTGGCCACAGTGCCGTCTGCAATCGCACGGGCGTTTTCGGAACCGGGCATGGTTGCAGGAATTCCAGAACCTCGAAATAAACCGGTTCGCCCTTGAGGGCCTCCAGTACAAGCTCGATATACCCTGCCGCCGGCATGATCGCAGCGTGGTGTACACGGTGGTCCGACAACCATGGAAAGTCTCGTTCCGATAGCCGTGCCTCGAACATGAGGTGCTCAGCTGGAACCTTGTGCCCCACGATGGGTCCGTGCGAGTATTCGCCCTGGCGGACGAACATCTCGTCGTCAACAAGGACATCCATCGTTGCCTGGTCATCTCTCGGATGACCGGGAAGCAGGCAGGATACGGGTTCGGGCCGCGGGTATTGGGCAGCAAAATCGAGCTCGGCCCCTTCCCTGAACAGCGCACCGAGCGCCTCCTGGAAGTCGAGGCAGGAGTCGCCTTCCCTCGTTAGCGTAGGTATGCAGACTGGCGCCCGGCTGCTGCTTTCCAGGCATTGCCTGATTGTAGGTTGCAAGGCGCAGTGAGGGGCGACTTCCAGAATGATGTCGGGCTGGAATTCTCTCAGGGTGGTTTCCATGGCTTCGGCAAACAGTACGGGCTGACGGATGTTCGACCACCAGTAGGCGCTATCCAGACGATCCGCCACCCCGCCGGTGACCGAAGAAATGAAGGGGGCGTCGGCGTCGAACCCGCGTTCGTCGAGGAAGGAAAACGCCTCTCGTGCGTCGCCCTCGATTTGATCCATGTGGGCTGAATGGAACGCGATATTGCCCGGCAGGAGCACGTTCTGGAGCTGGCGCCTCTCGAGCTCGTCGATCAGCGGCTGAAGGTCATCCATGGGACCGCAGACGACGGTGTTTGCCGGTGCGTTTACGCAGGCAATCTCGAGATTGCCTGCTCCGGTGCCGGCTTCCAGCAATTGCGCGACGCCCGGGCGGTCAAGTCCGACCGCAAGCATGCGACCGGAGCCGGCCCTGCGCTGCTGCAGGGTGGCGCGATGGAATACCAAGCGGGTGGCGTCCGCCAGTGAAAGCGCCCCGCAGGCATAGGCGGCCGCGACCTCCCCCGAACTGTGGCCGATTACGCTATCCGGATAGACTCCCCAGGTCTTGAGAAGTTCGACCAGCGCACACTGAACCATGAAAATTGCGGGCTGCGCCAGCTGGACCTCGTTGAACTCCTCCTGGGTTGCAGAGAAGCACGTCTCGCGCAGCGAGATGCTCGAATGCTCGCGCCAGTGCGTCTCGATGGCGTCGACAGTCCTGCGAAAGACCGGATCGGCGTCGTAGAGCGCTCGTCCGCAACCCGGCCACTGCGTTCCCTGGCCCGAAAACACCATGGCCACCCTCTTGCTGCCCTCTTCAATCGTGGCAAAGGTCGAGGGTTCTTCGGCGAATGCGGAGAGAGACCTGGATAGTTCCGTCAGGTCGCGCACCGCAAAGGAAGTGCGCACGGCGAAATGGGTGCGGCGGCGTGCGAAATTGCCTGCCAGCGTATAGAGGTCGAACTCACGCCGTTCCAGAACGTCGTGCAATTGTTGCGCACTCCGCGCCAGGGCGCGGGAGTTGCGGGCAGACAGCGGAACCATGAATCCCGCCTTCGGGGCAGGAGGCAACGACCAGGTCTGCGGCAGCGCCGGACGGTATTCCCGGACCACGCAGTGCCCGTTTGCGCCGCCGAAACCGAACGAGTTGATACCAACGACAACAGGGCGTTCGGGAAACGGTTCGCTGTCGGTTTGGACTCTCATCGGGCACCTGTCGAAATCGATTTCCGGGTTCGGCACGAGGAAATTCTTTGAAGTCGGCGCAAATGTGCGATTGCGCATCATCAGGATGACCTTGAGCAACGCGCAGTGGAATGCCGCTGCTTCCATGTGGCCAACATTGCTTTTCACACTTGAGATTCGCAGCGGGACCTTCCTTTCAACGCCCCCGTACGCATCGATAATTGCGTTCCCCTCGACACGATCACCGACCACCGTTCCGGTTGCGTGCGCTTCAACATAGTCGAATTCACGGGCGGATCGTCCTGCCCGGTTGCGGGCATCCCTCATCAGTTTTGCCTGGGCGTGGCGGGTTGGCGCAGTTATGTAACGGCCCTGGGCAAGGCTCTCGCTTCCGTCGGCTGCGCCTGCGGCATTCACGGCAGTCGCTTCAATGACGGCGTGAATGTGGTCTCCGTCCCTTTCGGCTGCATCCAGCGGCTTGATTGCAAAGACGAATGCTCCTTCCGAACGCATGTAACCATTGGCGTCGGCGTCAAATGAATGGCACTTGCCGTCAGGGCTGATCACGCCCAGGGCATTGAAGGAGGCGCTCAGTCTTGGTGCGCCGAGATAGTTGACGGAACCGACGATGGCCTGCTCGCAATCGCCGCACTGGAAAGCATTCATCGCCGCGTGCAGCGCGGTAAGGCTTGCCGAACAAGCCGTGCAGTAGGTGGTTGACGGGCCCATCAAGTTGAAATGGTAGGAAATGCGGTTGGCGAGCATGGCAAGGCTGATGCTCGTGACATCGAACTGCGACGCACCATGCATTGGCCGCCAGCTTGCCATCGACGGGATCTGTGCACCGATGAACACCCCGGTTGGACTGTTGTGCAATGAGTGCAAGTCCCAGCCCGAGCGCTCGCAGGATTCCCAGGAACAGGAAAGCAGCATCCGCATCTGCGGGTCCATCAGGATCATTTCGTTCTGCGACAACCCGAACAGGCTGCGGTCGAAGAACTTCTCCCCGTCCTCACGGATCAGGCCTTCATAAGGGCTGGCGAATCGGCCGGGACCGGAGTATCCGCCAACCGGCCTGTAGCCCTTTCCGTAGCGGTCGGTGACGGGTTCCTGGATGATCTCGCGTTCGCTCAGCAGCCGCCAAAACTCCCGGTCGGTCCGTATTCCCCCCGGCAGGCGGTAACTGTATCCGACGACGGCTACGGGTATCTGCGGCTGGCGCGAGTTGGCCATTTCACTGTCCCCCCCGGGCGGAGTCGCGGCATCCATGCGGGACTTCATCCAACGCATCCAGTCGTCGAGCGCATGAAATCCGCAGCCTGGTTGCCGCTGAAATCAGCTCCAAGCGTCGGAGCCGGCAACTGCAAACAATTGCGGCACCGGTTCGAGTGAAGCATGGTCACATGTTGTTTTCCGACAGATATCCAGTTCCGAAGCCAGTCCGTATCGCCGCTTCATGCTTCTCTACGCCCTTCGACGAACATGAAAAGTGCGGGGAGTACAAACAGGGTGAAAACCGTCGATGCGACGAGTCCGCCCAGCATGCTGACGGCAAACGGCACGATGAACAAAAGGTCGTCGCTTCGTTCGTAGAGCAACGGAGACAATGCGAGCACAGTCGTCAGTGAAGTCAGGAACACGGCGCGGAATCGATCGCGCGTCGCAGCGGATGCCGCAGCGATAGCCGGAATCAATTCATTCTCGCGCCGGATCTTGTTGTATCGATCGAGCAGCACCAGCGAATCATTCACGATGACTCCGGCAACGCCGATAATTCCGAATATGGAGACTGCTGTCAGATGCCATCCCAGGATCCAATGACCGAACACCGCCCCGGCCGCGGCAATTGGCACGCCAGCCACGACAACCAAGGGTTTCCAGTAGCTGCGCAGAAATGACGCCATAAGCCCGTACATGAAGATCAGCACCCATGGAACGACCACGGACATCGTCTCCAACATGTTCCGCTCGTCCCGGGCGCCGGCATCCTGTGAAATGACAAGCCCGGGATACGTTGCAAGAAGCTCCGGCAGGAACTCTTCGGCAATCTTTCGCCTCGCCTGGACGGGCGTGACCGCAGTCAGGTCCGCATGGGCGTTGACAAGCACCGCTTGCCGCCCGTCAATTCGTGTCAGGCTGGCAGGCTCATGCCGTTCGCTAACGCGCGCAATGGTCGAGAGGGGCACTTCCTGACCCTTCGAAAGGCGGATCCGCACTCTCGAGAGCTCCTGCAGACTTTCTCGCCGCTCGGGCGGAAAGCGAACCACAACCCTGATCTCATCTCGACCGCGCTGGATTCTCTGGACTTCGAGCCCGTAGAACCTCGCCCGCAACTGCTTGCTTACCAGTGCCGGGGTGGCGCCAGCGACCTTTCCTGTCGGCGTAAGTTCAATCTCGAAATTCCGCTTTCCCGGTGACAGGTTGTCTGTCAACGCATAGAGACCTGGAATCGTCTCCATGTACGACTTCAATTCCGTCACTGCCTGTCCGAGAATCTCCTGGTCATCGTGAATCAACGCATATGCGACCGAAGGCTTGATCCGGACTCGTGTTGTCTGGATGGACAGTTCCTTCAGGTCGGGCGAGGCCCCGACGTTGCGGCGCCATGCCAATTCAATGTCTTTCGGCGATACTTGCCGAATCGGCCGATCATGAAGCCTGAGCGTCACCGAAGCATGGTTGTTGCGGTTAAGGTCCGTTTCCTTGGTCCTCGATGCAGGGGCATCGCTCAACTGTCCCACCTTCATGGTGACCGACCTGATCGAAGTGCCTTCCAGTTGTTCATTGAGCGGCTGCGCTGCCGCGAGGAAGCGCCGAGCCGCGGACGCGCTAGCGTCGAACGAGGCACCGGCCGGGAGGCGCAGGTCCGCGTGAATCGCGTTGGTGATGGCGGCGGTGCTGTCGAACACGACGACCTTCACATATTCGTATCGAACGAGCGCTATCGCCGCGGCCACAAAAGCGATGGCAATGACGAACGTCAATAGAACGTTGCGCACCGACCAGGAAACTGCCGGAACTACGATTAGGTCCCGGAGCACATCGAGCCTGGCACATACCCGCTCCTTGACGTCGTGCAGCGGGTAAAGGCTCCATCGTTTGTCGTGCGAAAGGTGCGCGGGCAGAATCCAGAACGCTTCGACGAGTGAAATCAGCAGTACGAACAACGCCACATAGAAGAAGACCTGGATGATCTGGTAGTTCTCCACCGTGACGAACAGGAAAGGCACAAAGGCGAGGAGGGTGGTAATCACGCCGACCGTTACCGGACCGGCGACGGCACGCGCTCCCGAGACCGCCGCGTCAATCCCGCGCTTTCCCTTTTCCCGTTCCGCCGCAATGCTCTCGCCAACCACAAGTGCATCATCGACAACGATGCCGATCAACACGAACAGCGCCAACAACGTACCCATGTTGAGCGTCAGGTTCCACGCGTGGAACAACATCAAGGAGCCGGCAAAGGACAGCGGAATTCCAGCCGACACCCAGGCTGCAGTCCGGAGGTCGAAGACAAGCACTAGGCAGGCAAAAACCAGGACAATGCCTATGGCAGCATTCTTGACGATTTCGGTGAACCTGCCGGAAATCGGCGCTGCGTTGTCATTCCAGATGGAAACGGTCACGAACGGCGGTGGCTTGTAGTTCTCCAGCCAACGCTTGATCGTGCCTGCGGCCTTGGTGAAGGACTGACCTTCCGCCACCTCCACCCTGAGGAACACTGTCGGAATTCCGTCAACTTCGGACAGTATCCGTTCCCCGACGAAGCCGTCCCTGATCGTCGCAACTTCTCCGAGTCTCAGAATTGTCCCGTCGTTGCGGGTTATCAGGGGTATGTCCTCGAATTCCGGCCCATATTCCTTCTTGCGAATCACATGCAGTACTACATCGCCCGCATCGGTCTGCAATTCACCGAACGAGAGATTGAGTGATTCCCTTCTTACCTTTCTGGCCACCTCTCCGACCGAAAGGTCGTGACGAAGCAAGTCCTCCTCGCTCATCTCGATCGCGATTTCCCGGTCGCGGGTCCCCCTCAGCATGATCTTCGAGATCGATGGCAGTGCCAGAAGAGCGTTGTAGGTGTCCTCTGCAGCAACGCGCAGGTCATCTTCGGAAAGCACTTCCGAAGATACTGCCAGCGTCAAGAGTTCGTAGCTCACCTTCTTGACTTCTACCTTCGGCAATTCAGCGTGGGCTGGCGGGAAGTTGTCGATGCTGCTTACAGCGTTGTTGACGTCGGCAAGCATCTTGTTCGTGTCGGCAAATGTCTCGAGTTCGACCTCGATCAGGGCGAGACCCTCGGTTGCCTCGCTAACCACCCGAGCAACGCCGTCCAGACCGACCAGGCTCTCTTCCACTCTACGATTGATGTCATCCACGATCTCGCGTAGCGAGGATTCCGGGGACTTGACCGTAATCAAGATCTTACGCAGGTCGATCTCGGGCAACGGTCGAACGGCCAGCTGAGAACCTGCAATGATGCCGCCCAGGAAAAGAAAAACCATCATCAGCTTGGCAGCAGGTAGGTTTCCTGCGAAATATGCAATGGGCCCTTTTTTCACGATTTCCCCCTGCTGCTGCGATCAGTCCCTGGCGTCCCGAAATCGCAAGTTCGCTATGCCGGGTTATTGCGATGATGGTGCTGAATTCGGCGTGACTTTCAATCCTTCGCTGGCGCCCGCCAGCGCACTCACAACGACGCCGTCGCCTGGATCAAACGCCTCGACAATCCAGCCGTCAAACGTACGGCCCAGTGTAACCGGCTGGAACTTGCGCAGCGCGCCGTCCGCAACGATCCATATACTGCCGTTTTCCCGCTCCGCCGCTTCGGGCAACATGAAGACATCGCTTAGCCGCTGACCAACGATCCGGACCTCCGCAAATGTTCCCGGAACAGGCAGCTTCTCAAGGGGGATTTCGCTCGAGAACTTGAGGAAGACGTGAGCGAGGCGGCTCTCAAGGGCAACTATCGACGATATCCTTGCCAACTCGGCATCATAAATGCCGTTCACCGTATCGACTTCCGCAATCCGGCCGATCGCCGGGTCCAGAGAAGCAAGATCTTCTGCCGTGATCGGAACCCGGACCTGCAGCGCATCCGGACGATAAACGATGCCAAGTATCGACAGCTTGCCGACGGCTTCCGGCGGACCGACAAGCTTGCCTATCTCCAGTTCGGATGAAATCACCCGGGCGTCAAAGGGAAGACTGATCTCGGTTTGCTCCAGTCGCAACCGCGCGAGGTCGAGTGCAGCTTCCGCTTGCCCGAGCCGGGCATCCGCCACGGAAATTGCCAGGTCGGCATCCGAACTGGCGTCTTGACGTGCCTGTTGAAGCAAAGCCTCCGAAGATGCGACCATCATCTCGGCGGCCCTGACCTCGATTTCGTAGTCTCGAGGGTCTATCCGCACAAACACTTCATTTGCCAGAATTGTACCGCCGTTGACGAATTCCGGCGAAACCCAGACCACGTGTCCAACGACTCTTGAGACAACCGTCAGTTTCCTGTCGAGAGTGACCGTTCCGGTAAGGTCGACGTGCTGCACATGCTCCACGGGCGACGGTGCTATGGTGTACACCACGGGAACCATGTCTCCGGATGCAATGATCGGGCTCAATCCGGCCCGCTCGGGAGCCCGGGCAAAAAACAGTGCAACCACAATGAAGAGGACAATCAGGCCAGTCTGCGCAATTCCAAGCCAGCGCCGCGAGTCCCTAGGATTTTCCGGGTTTGTCGATAGTTGTGACATCGTCGTTCCTGCCTGAACATCATGGATGGAACGTCAAGGCACCCGAGGACATCGGGAAATTGTCAACGCCATCCAAACCGCAACACCAACCAAGCTTAGTCGAAACCGTCTTCCCGGTCAGCAAAGTTCCAAGCGACTCGCGACTTGGTTCATCTTAACTTCATAGACTATCAAATTTTGCCTGAATGTCATAGCGAAACCTTCCGGGGGTGCGCTTCGCCTGCGCATGGCGGATTCCTCGTTGATCCGCGTCCGCATGCACGGCGCGGGCGCGCCTCGGGACGGCAAGCCTCCCCGGGCCGGGACGACCCGCGGCGGCCGGCTGCACGCAGGCCGGGGCGCTTCTTGAGGGGCTCGGGCCGGACGAGACGGAGATCGGCGACAGGGCTTATGACACCAATGCCATCCTAGACATGATCGCGGAGGCCGGAGCGACCGCGGTGATTCCGCCGAAGTCCAGCCGGAACGAGCAGCGCGGGCCTGATCGCGAGGCGCACGGGGAGCGCAGTCCCGTCGAGAGACTTGTCGGAAGGATTATGGGGTTCCGGAGGGTTGCAGCGCGCTGCGACAGGACCGCACGCAGCTTCCTGTCTGCCGTGCGCCTGGCCATCAGCCGGTTCCTGCTTCGGAGGCCCGCAAACCAGTCAATTGACTCCACAACCCGGGAATCCGGCCGAAACTCGCTGACTCGCCCTCCGTTCGGCGGCCATTCGAAGAATCAGCTGCAGCAGGGGAAGGTCTTGCCACTATCACGTATGAGCTCCCGTCGCCAAGACGACAGTGCCGGCAGCGCAAGATGTGCTGGTGTCGCCCATCGCGCGGTTAGCATAGACGGCGGCGGCGTAGCCTGCCAGAACCGATCCAATGATCAGCGTGTTTGAGCGTCGCGTGTTGCCCAAGCCAGGCGCCACGCTGAAAGAACGCTGGATCGTCCTGATCCGGGAACCCGTTCATCGCAAGGGCCATCGGCGCCGAAGCCAAGGCGCCGCGGATGAACACGAGCCGCGCTCTATCGTCGCAAGACCGAAGAATTGTCATCCAGCCGACGGATGAATGCCCTCTTCGTTCCATGCACCTGCCGGATGCGATCCAGCTTTTCATGGAACCCGGCCAGGTTGCCGCTCTCTTGCGCCAACGAGTGCATGTCGAGCACAAGTTCCAGCGCCCGGTCATAACTCTTGCCGCTGCGCTCGGCGAGCTCCGTCTCGATCTCTTTCCAAACGCCGTCGCCTTTCACCCGCAATTTGTCCAGACGCCTGAGGCGCGCCTCTTCCAGCTCCAACTGTCGTTTGCGTTGCTCTTCCGCCCTTGCCCGCTCCCTGGCCGCCCTGCGCTCCTCGCGAATCGCCGCCGCACGCGTTCGCAGTTCTGCCAGCGTCCGGAAATTCGCGCTTGCGGCCGGGATGCCCGTCGGCTCCGAAGGCCGGAGGCTTGCCTGAAGATCCGTGTGCGCAAGCGGGTCGCGTTCAAAGAACCGAAGCAGCAGCTCGGTTTTCCTGTCATCCGGCATCTTCCCGAGGGCTGCGAGGGCGGTTCCCGACGGGATCTTGCCGCAATCCGGACCTGCGGTCGCTTCCGCAGCGGCGCGGACGAGATCAGGATCAACGCCGAAAAAACTGCCAAAGGCTTCCAGGCCATCCGTCAGCGGGCCTATGCCAGTCAGCGGCTCGTGCGCGTCATCCCGAAGCATGTCCCTTTCCGCCGCCGCCAGCCAGAGGAGATATGCCAGTCGCAGGTCGCCGGAGAGCAACTCCGACCGAAGCGGAACTAAGTCGTCAAGCCAGCCTTCACCATCGTCCCAGTCGCCGTAATCCACGCCGTCATCGTAGAAGTAGATGTCGAGGATGCAGTCCTCGCCGGTGTCGACGAGCTCTGCAAATTCGCAGCAGTTGATGATCCTCTCGAAAGTCGTCCGCTTGGCGAACCGGGCAGGGAGCCTGATCATCAGCCGGCGCGTCCCCCCGGCCGCCGTGTAAAGATGCATATCGAACCAGCGTGTAAGAAACTCCTTCTCGTCACCCTTGAAATCTCCGTAATCGTATCGAACGGCGAAGCTCGTGGACGTGATCTCCGCTCTGGACGACACGGCTCTCAGTCTTTTCTTGTCGGCCTCGCTGAGGAGGCGATCAGTCGTCCGGAACTCGTGGTACTGGTAGTAGCTCATGGCTCATGTTCCTTCGTTTCCGTTCCGAAGCGCGAGACTGTTGCTCTTTACGTTGGTCCTGCCGGACCGGCGAGCGATTTCAGGGCGCGGATGCGATAGAGACGTCAGGATTGCGAGTCCGTTTCGGCACGCGATGCAACGGTTGGCCGCAGGTCATCTTTGCCCGAACCCCTGCGGTCATCGCGAAGCGCATCAGCCACTTCGTGGAGCGCCGACGCCAATGCCTCCCGTGAACGGATCAGCGGCGCGATCCAGTCGTAGGGCGGGGGCGGCTGCATGTCGGGACCGTCACGCTTGATCGCATCCCGGAGACTGGAGGCTCCATCCTGAAAGACATCCACGGCGTCGCTCGCCAGCGCAGCGCTTTCTTGCAGGCCGAGGTAGTCTGCCGGAAGCCCCTTCAGTTCCTTCCGCATGAGGTCCAGAACAACCGGCAGCCGGGCGATCGCATGCGCAAGGCTGCTCGCGTCGGCGCCGTCGTACCTAGCCTTGTGGTCTGCTTGCGTCGCACCGTTCATGCGAATCAGATCCTCCGCGAGAGCCTCATGACCAGCATTCCGAGCCTGGTCTGCAAGTCGATGCAGGTCATGGCTGTGACGGGCATCAAGGCCGTGCCGCCCCATAACCGCCTTGGCCAGATGCTCGGCCGCGTCGGCTGTGCAGGCGACGTACCTGTCGGCTTTCCTGAGACTCTGTCCCCACCCCTCCTGCCGCCCCAGCTTGGCCAATGCCTCGACGGCGGCGTCGACCATGTCGAGCGAAGTCCCGATCGATCTGTCGTATTTCCCCGTCTCCATAAACGGCGTTCCTTCCGGTTTCGGTCTCGACCATTGGCCGGCAAGGATCATACCGTCGGTGACTATCCCCCGTCCGACATGACCTATGCATAGCGCCTTCCGCTCGACGAGACGCTCCGGGATGGCGACTTCGTTGACGTACTGGTCGAGATGCACATCCCTGAGCGGCAGTCCGTCCGGGACTGCGCCAAGCCGCTCGCCGTCGCCAAAGGTAATGAACGCGACGTCCCAGTCGCTGTTCGGGCGGTGATTGCCGCGCGCGCGGGAGCCGAACAACACTGCCGCCCTTGCCTCGGGCCAAGCATCCAGCGTCGCTTGCGCGGCGCGTCGAATCCTGGCGAGGGCGACTGTGTCATCCATGAAATTGCACTATCACGCGTACAGGTTTTCGGTCAAACTCCCTACTTCCTGAACCAGAGCGGATTCATGGATGCCGGGGCATCCCGCACCGCGGCAAGCCATTGGCTCGCCGCCCTGGAGGCGAGCCATGCCGTGTTCCGGCTCCCGCCGTTTCACGCCAATGTCCGCAAGAGGCCGGTCAAGTCGCCCAAGCTCCACTTCAACGATGTCGGACTGGCGAGCCACCTCATCGGCATCGAGCACGCCGGACAGATCGGCACCCACCCCTTTCGCGTACCGCTGTTCGAGAATGCCGTCGTGGCGGAGGCGCTCGAGCACCGATTCAATCGGGGCCGCCGGTCCAATCTGTCCTTTTTCCGGGACAGCCGCGGTCTCGAATGCGACCTGCTGTACGAGAACGGCCGCGCCTTGGCGGCCATGGAGATCAAGTCCGGTGCGGCGGTCGCTCCCGGCTGGTTCGATACGATCGACCAGTGGCGAAAGTGCTGCCGGAAATCGCCGCCAGGGCCGTTGTCCATGGAGGTGGAGAACGACAATCTCGGCGGGACGGACAGGTGGTTTCCCTGACCAACCTCAGCGAATTGCTTGAGCGACTGGACGATCGGAAGGAGTCCTGACGGGCGCAATTCGCAGCGCAGTGCCTCACAGGAAGACGGAATTCCCAGGCGTCGAAGCCGATTCGCCGATACGACGGTCGGAAGATCGGCTGACGATCACGCGGACGCTGCCTGAGTGAGCCGATTGCGCCGTGAGCTCGTGATGGACGCATTCGATCTCGGTGAAGCCTCCGTCGATCGCTACAAGGCGTTCGCGCGCTCGTTCACCGAATTTCCGCTCACTGGAGCTGGACGCCCGGGTCGACAGGCTGTACGCGGCCAGGCGTTTCTGGCCGGTGCCGCTGATCCAGCTGAATCCGCACTGCGCCGACGGCGGCTCTGTACTGGACTTCATCGACGCAGGCGGTCCGGAACCGGAATGCGCCGAGGCGTTTTCGGACCATTCGAGCGCCGGACGCGACGGAGGATGTTTCCGCATGTTTCGTCACGGTCTTCGGCGGCCTTAGATCCACATTCGGGGAGCGCCGCAGCTTGGCGCTCCTCGAAAGCGTCGTAGACTCCTTTCAGGAAGATCGGGCCAGGGACGGCATGCTTGCATTCCGCGGCATTCATCAAGCCGCGCAGAGCATCGGCCACTACCTGCAATTTCGTAGTGCGGCCCATCCGATCCTGTCCCTTTCCCGAACTGTCCGCGAAAGCTATTTGCCGGATTCATCCCCGCTGATCGCAGGTCTTCGTGCCAACCGTTGAACGAAAGAGGGTTTTCGCCCCGATTGCCCGCTCAACCTGTCACGGCACAGGGGGCAATATCCTCCTGCTTGATTCGCGGAAGCGCCAGGGCACGCGCCTTCAGCGGGGTCGGCGCCTCTGGCATCGGGATCGCCGCACCGGAATGACCCGGCAGCGACGCCAGAAAACCGAAATGCGCATCGTTCCTTGAAGCGACGTCGTTGAACTCCGGTTGCAGCAGCGCCATATTCGTTGCACGAAGTTTGGAGGGAGATCGAACATGCGAAAATGGGGGCGGAAACTCGCTCGGGCGGCAATGGCCGGAGCGGCCGCATCCACCGCAGCGATCCTGTTGTCAGGTACGGTCTATGCCGACAGGATCGAGATTGCCCTGTTCGCGGGGGGATGTTTCTGGTGCGTCGAGGCCGATTTCGAATCCGTACCGGGCGTAATCTCCGCGACATCCGGATTCACCGGCGGACACGTCGAGAACCCAACGTACAAGCAGGTCGTCAGGGGCGGCACCGGCCACTACGAAGCGGTCGAGATCACCTATGATGCGGATCAGGTGTCCTACGACGCGCTTCTCGACATATTCTGGCGCAGCGTGGATCCGACCGACGGCGGCGGCCAGTTCTGCGACCGGGGCGAAAGTTACCGAACTGCGGTTTTCGCCCTCGACGAGGAACAGGGGCGCATTGCCGTTTCTTCCCGGGCCGCAATCGACTCCAGCGGACGCCTTCCGGCGCCGATCGTGACACCCGTCATTCCGGCGACCGAGTTCTATCCCGCGGAAGACTACCACCAGGACTACTACAAGAGCGGTGAAAGGATCCTGACGCGCTTCGGCTACGTCACCAAGAAAAACGCCTACAAGAAATACCGCACGGCTTGCGGACGGGATGCCCGCGTCCGCGAACTGTGGGGAGAGCGCGCTTTCGTCGACACGGGGGCCTGACCCGTTCCCGGACTCCGCCGCCGGAACGAGCCTCCGCGCATCCCGGCGGGCCGAGTTCAGTTGACGTTGTTCATGATTACGACGCGGGCCGCGTAGATCGCGATGAACACCACGATCGGCGTGAAGTCCAGTCCGCCGGTCGCCGGAAGGCGCCGCCGGATCGGACCGAACACCGGTTCCCAGAGCCGTTCCAGTGCGTTCCAGACCTGCGCAACCAGCGGTTGGCGCAGGTTCAGCACCTCGAATCCGATCAGCCAGCTCATGACGATGTGGACGATCAGGAGGAACCACAGGATATCAAGAACAAAAAGGAGGATGTCGGCAATTGAACCCATGAGCCACTCCTGTTGAGATGGCGGAAACCGCCTGAACGTCAGTTCGCCGGCACATTTTTCTCAATAACGGGTATATTTCGATGGGAGGCCAAACTCAAGAAACCGCCTTCCGAAACTTGTTCACACCGGCCAGCGGCTTATCAAGGCTGCTCGGCAGGCAGCTGCCCACCCGTCCCCGATGTTCTCATCTCGGTTGGGAGTCGGTTTCCAAGCCGGGCCGATTGTTTGGGAATGTCGCGTCGCGTGCCATTCCGGCCATGGATTCCAGGCCGACCGAATCTTGGGGCGATTCAGGTGCGTCCCGGGGAGGATTCAGTTGCGTCGGAGCATGCCGCCGACGATGCCGGGGGCGATGCCTTGATCGCCAGCGAATGCGTTGACGACTTGCCGACTGCGCGGTGACATCGCGACAAAACCTCTCCCGTGCCGGCTTGGGAACAAGCATGTTCTACGTCCGCTCATTCGCCTCCGTCCCGGTGTCGTTTCCGTTGGCTTCGCCGACAAAGATGCCTGTCTTGCTGTGAGGCAGAACACGCGCCGCCTCGCGGAAGATGCTGAACCAGAGATGGTCGTGGGACTTGTGTCGAGCGGTCAGCTGACTGGCAGCCTTTCTGGGCGAAAGCCGCCAGGACCGCGCCGCTGAGCGCCGTTCCCGGCAATGGCCGCGACAACACCAGCGCTGCACCAGCTTCATTGAACGGCCTTTCAGTCTGCTGCAAAGCCCCGACGACTGGATCACGCGTCGAACCCTGGATGCTCTGCACCGCGCGCCTGAACCGGCTCTCGCTGAATTTCGCGCAATCCTGGCGTTCTGCCTCGATCTCGCCGAGCCGGAGCCAGGCAGCCGACACGGATTTATTGCTCCTGAATTTCAGAGAGTGGAGATAGGCCACATTGACAAGGCCGTAGCGCGCGGTCCAGGCTACAACCGAACCCACTCGAAGGAATGCCAGCAGTTTCGAAAGGGTTTCGACGACCGATTCCGGTCGCAGGAAGCAGCCTCGCCCCACCAGTTCCCGACCGGGGAAGGCCTTGATTCACTTCGTCGACGCGGCAGCTTGTTCGGCTCGGCATTCCGGGTCCGGTGAAGCTGATATTCGGATTCGATGCCGAGCCAAATTCTGGCGTCGACGCCAAGCAACTTCTCGAACTGCAGTGCAGTTTAGTTTCCGGTTCGAGCCGCGCCTTGCCGGAAGTGATTTTGCATATCGATCTTGGCGAACGGCCACATCGACGTGCGGATTTGGCATGCGAAGCGCCCTCGGCCTCAAGTCGTTCCTCGAGGACCTGCCCGGGCAGGACCGCATGGTCCGGGCTGAGTTGGCTGGTCGATGCCGCCGCATTTGCGCCCTCCGTCAGTGACAGTCGACCACGCCTAGCATTTTGATTGCCTTAGCCGGAACTTCCAGCTGAAATCTTCCCGACGGCGTTGCGCAAGTCCCTGAAAAGGCCGGGCTTTTCCGCGCGGATGCGGGAACCGATGCGGGATTCATGTTGCCATGCATCATAAATGTCCATGTCTGGTGTTGACATGCCGCAACATAAGCATATCATGACCTCGAACGTGTTGCCATGCAGGGACAAAGCCCGTGGCCCTCAGCGTCGACGTCATTCCCAACCGGTCCTCGCCGCCCGCCATCCTCCTGCGCGAGGCATGGCGCGAGGGGAAGCGCATCCGGAGGAGAACCGTCGCCAACCTCTCGAAGATGCCGCCCGCACTCGTCGACGCCGTCCGCGCCGCCCTCGGCGGCGGCGTGACGTTCCCGTCGCTCGACGCGGCCGTCGCCATCCGCCGGTCGCGCCCCCACGGCCACGCGGCGGCGGTGCTGGGGACGCTCCGCTCGCTCGGCATGGTCCGCGTCCTCGGCCGGAAGGCGGACCGCATGCGGGACCTTGCCGTGGCGGCGGTCGCCGCGCGGATCCTCGACCCCGCCTCGAAGCTGGCGACCGCCCGGGCGCTGGACCCGGAGACCGCGACCAGCAGCCTCGGGGCCCTGCTCGGGCTCGGCCCCGTCTCCGGCAACGAGATGCTCGACATGCTGGACTGGCTGCTGAAGCGCCAGCCGCGGATCGAGCGGAGCCTGGCCAACCGGCACCTGAAGGGCGGGAACACGCTGATCCTGCACGACGTTTCCTCGAGCTGGCTGGAGGGACGGTGCTGCCCGCTGGCGGCCTTCGGCCACAGCCGGGACGGCAAGAGGGGCAGGATGCAGATCGCCTGCGGCCTGCTCTGCGCGGCGGACGGCTGCCCGGTGGCGGTGGAGGTCTTCGCCGGGAACGCGTCCGACCCGTCCACGGTGGCGGGCCGGGCGGACAAGGTCCGCTCCCGCTTCGGCATCGACCGCGTGGCGCTCGCGGGCGACAGGGGCATGCCCGCCACGGCGCGCATCCGCGAGGACCTGGAGCCCGCGGGGCTGGACTGGATATCGGCCTTGAAGACGAGCGACATCAGGAAGCTGCTGAAGGAGGGCGCGGACGGCGCCCCGGCCCCGCTGGTGCCCGAGGCGCTGGTTCCCGACGCGGTGGCGGAGATCACGGGGCCGGACTTCCCCGGCGAGCGGCTGATGGTCTGCCTGAACCCGCGGCTGCGGGAGGAGCGGGCCCGGAAGCGCGAGGAGCTTCTGCAGGCGACGGAGGAGACGCTCGCCGGCATCGCCGCCGCCGCCGCGCGCGGCAGGCCGGGGCCGGCGAACCGCGACCGGACCATGAAGGCCCTGGGGCGGAAGGCGAACCGGCGCCGGGTGGAGAAGCACTTCGAGATCACCGTCACCGACGGCGCCATCACCTGGAGCCGGCGGCAGGAACGGATTGACGCCGAGGCCAGGCTCGACGGGATATACGTGGTCCGCACCAGCCTGGATTCGGAAGCCGTCGGGCCGGAGGCGGCGGTGGAGGCATGCAAGTCCCTCGCCGGCGTGGAGCGCGCGTTCCGGAACGCGAAGGGCGACCTCCGCATCCGCCCGGTCCACGTGTATTCGGCGGACCGCGTCCGGGCGCACGTGTTCCTGTGCATGCTCGCCCTGCACGTGGAGTGGCACATGCGCCGGCGCCTGGCGCCGATGCTGTTCGAGGACGACGACCGCGAGGGCGCAAGGGCGCGGCGGAACTCGCCGGTCGGGCCCGCCGGGGTCTCGGACAGCGCGAAGGCGAAGGCCGGGACGAAGCGGACCCCCGACGGGCTGCCGGTCCACAGCTTCCGGACGCTTCTCGCGGATCTGGGCACGCTGACGCTGAACGAGGTGACGCTGCCGGGAAGTCCGGACCATGCCTTGCCGCTGCTGGCGAAGCCGACGGAACTGCAGGGCCGGGCCTTCGAGCTATTGGAGATCGACCTCGCCAGGGATGTTGCCATGTAAGTGGCAGGCTGGATCCGCCGGAATCGGCCGCAAGCCCCTTGAAACGCGAAGAATTCCTGTCTGTAACCTGAATGAAGTTCCGCTTAGCATGTTACATGTCGACCCCGCCATCATGCTTGCGCGGAACCGGCTCGAGATCGGCCACGAAGGCAAGCCGGTGCAGGTGAACGAGATCGACGGCGAACTGCTCTTTCCGGTCCCCAACGAACCAATTCCGCCTTTCCGGTGGCATTGCCAGTATTGGCACAAGATTGTGTGCTGCCCTGAGCACAGCCGTTCAAATGGTGATGACCTTCGCCATCCTCGTTCCAAGTTTCTTCTTCAGGACGACGGCTCCATTGAAGCCCCTTTCGAACTTGCTTGTCTGAAGGCGATATCCATGGCGATTGTTCTTGATCGCTACCCAAAGGGCAACGATTTGGTGAATTTGCAAAGGCGAAGCGCGAGGTTTTCGAATAAGCGCGAGCACCGGGTCTCCGGTTGTTGAATTCTGAAAGTCATTTGTCCTGACGACCCGGTTTCTTGCCGGACTATCTTGCGCCGGCTTCGAAAGCTGTGGGCGGCCAAATCTGCGGCGAGCAGTGCCGGAAGCGACCCGCCATCCGGCCTCGAGCTCGCCAGCAGCAGTTCGCTCTCCGCGAATTCGCGGTTCCGCACCTAGCTGCCAACCAACCAGGACCGCGTGAACCAGCCGCCGTGCTCGCGGACCACCGGCGGATGGTTGGCCGTCCCGTTTTCCGCAAGGCCCTCCAGACAAGCCACCGCATCCAGATGCCGATGTCCGTGTTTTCGTTGACCTGCGCCATGAACCGCGCTCTGGGCCTCGGTGCCTCCGATAGCGCGCCAACCGCCTGTTTCCCCGTTCATCGTCGGACACGCGACTACGCGGGCGATGAAATCGCGAGTCGCAAACTTCAACCAAGTTGGGCTGCACTTAATGGGGGTTCGACCGTTCTGGAAGCGGCGAATATTTTGCCAGTGTCATCAAGCGAAAGGAGTGCAGAGCAGCAATTCTGCATTCCTGGCGACGAACTATTTTCAAAGAGTTTTCGACTCCTACCGTAATTTCACCACAAACCAAGAGACCATTGTGGATTCCGACAAAACACAACTCGTCGCTCTGGACAAGGAACTCGCCGTTCTGACGGAGGAGCGCATGGACCGGACCGAAGATCGTCTTCAGGGAGCCCTCGACCGGCTCCTGGCAGACATGGCGCAGCGCGAAACGGAAGCGGCCAGACGCGAAACGCGAATGACCGTGACCATCGCGCTACTGATGATCGGCATCGGCGGCTTGGCGGTTGCCTTCCTCAGCTTCCTGATCCGCCTGCCTGCCTAACGGTGCACGACAACTTTGTGATTTCGGGCCGCCTTTGACAACCCGGTCGATTCGCATAGACCTCGTTCCTGAAACCGGGAATCGTCCAAGCACGCTGGGTTGTACCTGAAGTACGCGACTATCGCTGCCGCCTCATCGCAGTAGCTTGCGCGTTTGCGCTACGCGGCAATGACGGGATCGAGGCACTGGGCGTCAAGTTTGTCGCGCCAGGCCTTGCCCCACTACGCCGCGGGATCACTCTACTTCCTGAATATAGCCCTCGCGACATCGAACACATGTTGCTTTACAACGAACATGCCTCCGACCTGCACGGCGTAAGGCACTTGCACGTGCGGGGATTGACTGATTCAATGCATGCGACGCGATTCCCGGAGTTGAATTCGTGACGGAAAAACTGGACTGGAAGGCGGTCTGGAGCTGGATGCTCTACGACTGGGCCGCGCAGCCGTACCATACGCTTCTGGTGACCTTCATTTTCGCGCCATATTTCGCGTCTGCGGTGGTTGGCGACCCGGTCGCGGGTCAGGCCATGTGGGGATACATGCTGACGGTCGCCGGGCTTGTCGTCGCCGTCTCCGCACCCGTCCTCGGATCCATCGCCGACGCCTCGGGACCCCGCAAACCGTGGATCGTCATCTTCTCGGCCTTCCACATGGCGGGCGCCTTCGCTCTCTGGTGGGCGACACCCGGAATGGACGGCGTGGTCTTCGTGCTGACCGCCTTCGCGATCGGGCTGATCGGTGTCGAATACACGCAGATCTTTACCAACTCCATGCTGCCTGCCCTCGTGCCGCGGCGCCAGCTGGGCCTGGTTTCCGGCTGGGGATGGGCAACCGGTTACGCCGGCGGTCTCTTCGCGCTTCTGGTCATGCTCCTGCTTCTCGCGGAAAACGCCGACGGCGTAACTCTCCTCGGAAATCCGCCCGCCTTCGGACTGGATGCCGCCGCGCGCGAGGGTACGCGATCCGCCGGACCGCTTGCCGCGGTCTGGTACCTGGTCTTCATGGCGCCGTTCTTTCTTTTCGTACCCGACGCATCCGCCCGGCCCGCCGACGCCGTTCGCCGGGGCCTCTCCAGCCTTGCCGCAACGCTCCGCGGCCTTCCGGGCAAACTCGGGTTCACCTGCTTCCTGGGCGCGTCGATGTTCTACCGCGACGCGCTGGTCGGCGTCTACGCGTTCGGCGGCATCTTCGCCGCCGGCGTGCTCGACTGGTCCATCGTGCAGATCGGGACCTTCGGAATTCTCGGAACAGTCACCGGATTCCTGTTCTGCTACATCGGCGGCTTCGCCGACAGGCGCTACG
Organism: uncultured Amylibacter sp.; assembly: GCA_963662815.2. Lineage (GTDB taxonomy): Bacteria > Pseudomonadota > Alphaproteobacteria > Rhodobacterales > Rhodobacteraceae > JAPPHA01. The sequence goes on along the minus strand of CAXXWA010000004.1, from coordinate 182,559 downwards.
GGCCGCGCCCCGTCATCATGACCTGCGTGGCGGTCCTGATCGTCGTCTGCGTGGTGATAACGGGCACGTCCCGAACCGGCCTGTTCGGCGTGGCCATCGAAGACGGATCCCGGCTTCCGGACATCATCTTCATGGCTTGCGGCGGAATCATCGGCGCGGCGGGAGGAGTTCTCCAGGCGGCATCGCGCACCCTGCTCGTACATCTGTCGGACGCGGACGGCATGGCCGAGTCCTTCGGTCTCTATGCGCTGACCGGCAAGGCGACCGCTTTCATCGCGCCGTTCTCGATCGCGCTCTTCACCGAACTGACGGGGAGTCAGAACCTCGGCATCGTGCCGATCATTCTGCTCTTCCTCGTCGGCCTGTTCCTCCTGTTTCCCGTAAGGACCGCTGAAAACCATGGCTGAACCTCGCGCACACCTTCTCGCGGCCGCCCTGGCCCTGGCATTCCTCCCGGCAGGCGCGGCCCTCTCCCAGTATTCGGATAGGGACGATCCCGGGGACGGTCTGGACGGTCCGAAGGCCGCACGGCTCTTCGGCGAACACCCGGTGGCGTCGCTGCAGGCCCCGGCAGCCTACGGGTCGTACTCGAAGGGATGCCTTGCGGGCGGCGAGCTCCTCCCCGAAACCGGCCCGACCTGGCAGGCCATGCGGCTCTCGCGGAACAGGAACTGGGGCCATCCCGTGACGGTCGCATACGTCAAGGACCTCAGCCGGACCGTTGCGGCGCTCGACGACTGGGCGGGGCTTTATGTGGGCGACATCGGCCAGCCGCGCGGGGGCCCCATTTTATCCGATCACAGGTCGCACCAGATAGGTCTCGACGTGGACATCTGGCTCATGCCCCCTGAGCGCCTCGACCTGTCCCGCCGGGAGCGCGAGGAGCTCTCGGCGCGATCGGTGAGATCGCGGGACCACCGCGACGTGAACGACTACTGGCGCGAATCGCACATGGAGGTGCTGAAGGCGGCGGCCGAGGATCCTCGGGTCGACCGGATCTTCATAACCGCTCCGGCCAAGATCTGGATGTGCGAGAACGCCGGCGCGGATCGGGCCTGGCTGCAGAGAATCCGCCCGTACTGGGGTCACCACTACCACTTCCACGTCAGGCTGAAGTGCCCGGAAAGCTCCGCTGGATGCAAGACGCAGATCCCGACCGTCGCCGAGTTGTCGAAGGGCGGAGACGGCTGCGACGAGTCACTCCGGTGGTGGGTGACCGCCGCGCTCAAGCCCCCCGACCCTGATGCGCCGAAGCCTCCGAAGCGCCGCGGACCCGCCGACTACGTCATGGCGGAACTGCCCGCCCAGTGCCAGGCCGTGCTCGAATCCCCCTGAACGCGCCCGCTCGCGCCGCTATTCGGCCGCTTCCGGCGCATCCATTGCGGACGCATTGAGCTGCGCATAGCGCTCCTCGCCGATCCGGCCGATGAGGTCGAGCTGCGTCTCTATGAAGTCGATGTGGTCTTCCTCGTCGCGCAGCAGCTCCTCGAAGAGGGCCATGGTCACGTAGTCGCCCGCGTCGTGACAGCACCCGCGCGCTTCCCTGTAGAGCTCCCGGGCATCCCGCTCGGCAGCGAGGTCGCATTCAAGCATCTCCTTCGGCGTCTGCCCGATCCTGAGAGGATCGAGCCTCTGCAGGTTGGGATGGCCTTCGAGATTTATGATCCGCGAGACCAGCCTGTCGGCGTGCTGCATCTCCTCCAGGCTTTCCGCCCGGCTCCGCGCCGCCATCTTCCCGAGGCCCCAGTCTTCCTGCAGCCTGTAGTGCAGCCAGTACTGATTGACGGCCGTCAACTCGTGGGTGAGGGACTTGTTGAGGTACTCTATGACTTTCGGGTCACCTTTCATCGTGCTGCTCCTGTCTGTTGTTGTTTCGCGGCGCGGTTGGAGTCACCGGCACCTCCAGGTTCGCGTTCCGGCGCATGACCGCGACGAGCTGCGGCATGCACCCGCCGCACTCGGCTCGCTTGCCGAGGGCGCGGTAGATCCGCCCCGGCGTAATGACCGCCCCGGCGTCGGCGGCGCGCATCCAGTTGATTGCGGCGTCGATGTCGCGGTCGGACACGTTCTGGCATTGGCAGACGATCATGCCGACGACCTTATCCAGGCTTCTGCACCGCCGCGCACCAAGCGGATTCCCCCTAACCTCGGCCTCGCCAGACACCAGTGTCAAGCGCCTTCGGCCCGATACCGGGCGCGTTCGTCATCCGCCTTTCAGCCTCTGCATCAGCACCACTTCGCTGTCGGGACCAACCGGCTCGCCGAGCGAACTCGAAATGATGCGGCCGTCGACTGCGACGGAAACGCCGGCGTCGATGTGCGGCTTCAGGCCGGGATGGGCGCGAACGAGCCCGTTCAGCACCTCGCCCACCGTGGCGGCCTCGACGGAGACCGTCTCCTCGCCGTCCGCGAACGGACGAAGGCTGCCCCAGAGAAGGACGTCAACCATCCGCTTCCGCGTCGAGCGCCTTCAGGATTCGCGGCGGCGACATCGGAAGTTCGCACAGCCGGACGCCCGCGGCATTCGATACCGCGTTCGCGATCGCCGCAAGCGGCGGGCAGATCGACGTCTCGCCGACGCCCCTCACGCCGTAGGGGTGGCCGGGGTTGGGCACCTCGACAATGACCGTGTCGATCATCGGAAGATCGGAAGCGACCGGGATCCTGTAGTCGAGGAATCCCGGATTCTGCAGCCGGCCGTCCTCGCCGTAGATGTACTCCTCGTTGAGCGCCCAGCCGATCCCCTGCGCCGCTCCTCCCTGGAACTGGCCTTCGACGTAGGAGGGATGGATCGCCTTGCCAGCATCCTGAACGACGGTATAGCGCACGACCTTGGTCGCTCCAGTTTCGGGATCCACTTCCGCATCCACGAGATGCGTGGCGAAGCTTACGCCGGCGCCTTCGGGCGTCGCCTCGAAATGACCGACGATCGGGCCGCCTGTGCGCCCCATCCGAGATGCGATCCGGGCGAGGCTCACGGGCTCGAACTCCCCGGCGTTCGGGCCGGCGGGACGCGCGTGCCCGTCCTCCCAGACAACCGCGTCCCGGTCGATGCCCCATTCGGCAGCGGCGCGCGCGCAGAGCTTGTCGACGGTGTCCTCCGCGGCCTTGATCGTCGCGAGGCCGGAGGCGTAGGTCACCCGGCTCCCGTGGCTGACGTCGTTGTAGCCGAGGGTCGCCGTGTCCGCGACGGTCGTGCGGATCTTGTCGTAGGAAATCCCGAGCGCCTCCGCCGCCATCTGGCACATCGAGGCCCGCGAACCGCCGATGTCCGGCGTCCCGACGGAGAGCGACACGGTCCCGTCCTCGGCGAGGGCGAGGGACACCGCGGTCTCGCCCGCGTGGTTGAACCAGAAGCCGCAGGACACGCCGCGGCCCTGCCCGGGTTCTAGAGGCGCGCTGTAGTGCGCGTGCGCCCGCGCCGCCTCGAGCGTTTCGACGAGGCCGATGCGAGGATACCGCGGACCGAATGCCGCCCTGGTGCCTTCCCGCGCCGCGTTCTTGAGGCGCACCTCGATGGGATCGAGTCCGAGGCGGTTGCAGAGTTCGTCGATCACGCTTTCCACGGCGAAAGCGCCCATCGGCGACCCCGGCGCGCGGTATGCCGCCTGCTTCGGCCGGTTGCAGATGACGTCCCAACCGATGCAGCGCACGTTTTCCAGGTCGTATGGCGCGAAGGCGCACATCGCGGAGAATTCCATCGGCGCGCCGGGAAAGGCGCCGCCCTGCAGGCGGAACACGCCCTCTCCCGCGGTGATCGTGCCATCCTTCTTCATCCCGATCCGGACGTCCATCGACGCCGACGAGGTCGGGCCCGTTGCCCGGAACACCTCGGCGCGGCTCATGACGATCTTGACCGGGCGGTTCGCCTTGCGCGAAAGCGCAAGCGCGACCGGTTCGATGAACACGGTGGTCTTGCCGCCGAAACCGCCGCCGATTTCCGACGCAGTTACGCGCAGCTGGCTGGCATCGATTCCGAGGAGGCTCGCACAGATCTTTCCGGCGACGAAGTGCCCCTGGGTGCAGCACCACAGTTCGCCCTTGCCGTCGGGGCCCAACTGGGCAAGGCAGGCGTGAGGTTCGATGTATCCCTGGTGCGCCGCCTCGGTGCGGAAGCGCTCCTCGATGACGAGGTCGGCGGTGGCAAAACCGGCCTCCACGTCCCCGTGCCCGTTCTCGTGATACCTGACCACGTTCGGATGCATGCCATCCGGCACGCTCGCGTCCGCAGCACCGTCCCGGACGACGGGGGCGTCCTCCTTCATCGCCTCGTCCACGTCGGTGACGTGCGGCAGGACTTCGTATTCCACCTCGATTCGCTTGAGCGCGTCCCGTGCGGCGAAGGCGGTGGTGGCGGCGACGGCGGCGACCGCATGCCCGTCGTAGAGGGCGCGTTCGCCCGCCATTATGTTCTCGAGGACGTTCCGGTTCTCGCCGCTCAGCCCCTCGGCAAAATCCGCCTGCGTGACGATAGCCTTGACCTCCGGCATCGCCTCCGCGGCGGAAGCATCGATCCGGACGATCCGCGCATGCGCATGCGGCGAGCGCAGGACTGCGCCGTGCAGCATTCCCGGCGCGTAGGCATCGGCGCCGAACCTCGCCCTGCCCGTGACCTTGTCGACGCCGTCGGGCCTGACCGGCCGCGTGCCGACAACCTTGAATTCCCTGGCGGTTGTTTCATCGAGCGCCATCATCCGTTCTCCCGCATTTCGGCCGCGGCATCCGACACGGCCCGAACTATCTTGTCATATCCCGTGCACCGGCAGAGGTTGCCGGCGAGCCAGTAGCGAATCTCGGTATCCGTCGGATCCGGATTCTCCTCGAGCAGCGCCTTGGCCGCAACCAGTATGCCGGGCGTGCATATCCCGCACTGCAGCGCCGCATGCTTGAGGAAGTTCTCCTGAAGCGCGTGCAGTTCGCCGCCTTCCGAGATCCCCTCGACGGTGCCGATCTCGGCGCCTTCGGCCTCGGCCGCCAGCATGAGGCAGCCGCAGACGACGGCGCCGTCGACCGTGATCGAGCAGGCGCCGCAGTCGCCGGTGCCGCAGCCTTCTTTTGCGCCTGTCAGCGCGAGCCGGTCGCGAAGGACATCGAGCATGGTTTCGCGCGGGTCGCAAACGAATTCGACCGCGTCGCCGTTGACCGTCGCCCTGACGTGCATCATGTTCATCTCGACCCCCTCGCTCTTTCGTATGCCGTTCTCGCCGCGCGCCGCGCAAGCACGCCGGCGACCCGCGTGCGGTACTCGACGGTCCCGCGCTTGTCGTCGATCGGGCGACAGATGGCCGAACTCGCGCGCGCAAGCGCATCGAGGACATCCTCCTCGAGCGCACTTCCGTTCAGGATCGCGGCGGCCTCCTCCACTTCCACCGCTGTCGGGGCCACGGCGCCGAGGACGACGCGCGAATCGACGATCCTGCCGTCGGCGATCCGGAGGTTCACGCCGCAGCCAACGACCGCGATGTCCATTTCCGTCCGCGGAATGAAGCGGAGATAGGCGTCTCCGCCGCCGGCGCCGCGTTCGGGAAGGAACACCGACGTGATGATCTCCCCCCTTTCAAGCGACGTCCGGCCCGGTCCGGTCCCTATTTCCGCCACCGGCACCTCGCGGCTGCCGCCCGGACCCCTGATCGATACGGTGGCGCCCGCCGCGATCAGCGCTGGCACGCTGTCCGCCGCCGGCGAGGCGTTGCAGAGATTGCCGACAAGCGTCGCCCGCGCCTGGATCTGGGTGGAACCGATGAGCTCCAGCGCCTCGACGACGCCCGGCCAGTCGCCTGCGACACCGGAATGGGCCCCCAGCTCCCTGCCGGACACGGCGGCCCCGATTCGCCAGCCGCCGTTCTCCGCAGTGACGTCCTTCATGCCAGGTATTCGCTTGATGTCCACGACGAGATCCGGCTCGACGAATCCTGAACGCAACTGAACCAGCACATCCGTGCCTCCGGCGAGGATGCGGACGACGCCGGGCGCGGAGGCGGCCCGGGCCGCCGCGTCTTCGATGGATTCCGGTGCAATGTAGTCCATTGTCCGGTCTGCCTCCCTGTTGGGTATTCACTTCGGTCGACCTGCCGCTGTCGCCACTGGCGGTGCGCGAAGGCGCGGCCCCCGGGCCGGCAGGACGGCAACCGATTAAGCCAAGGACCGTTCTGCTGCAACCGGCAAAACGGGGTCTGGGGGCCTGCGCGGCGGGCTCGGCATTGCGGTGCGGCGGAATTCCAAATATCAGGCGTCCCGATACAATCCAATACGGCAGGGGAATCCGATGTCGAACGCCCGACTCGAAAACGCGATCGAGAACGCCTGGACACGGCGGAACGAGATTTCGCCGGCAACCGGCGGTGAGATCCGCCGCGCCATCGAGGAAACGCTGGCTGCTCTCGACTCCGGCCGGTTGCGCGTGGCCGAACCGGGGGACGACGGCGCGTGGCGCGTCAACGAGTGGGCCAAGAAGGCCGTGCTCCTCGGCTTCCGCATCCAGGACATGGAAGAGCAGTCCGGCGGCCCTCAGGACGGCGGCTGGTGGGACAAGGTCGACAGCAAGTTCAGGAGCTGGGACGCGGAAAAGTGGAAATCGGCGGGTTTTCGCGCCGTCCCGAACTGCATCGTCCGGAAGTCGGCCTACATCGCGCCGGACGTGGTGCTCATGCCGTGCTTCGTCAATCTCGGCGCCTATGTGGATTCGGGAACCATGGTCGATACCTGGGCGACGGTCGGATCCTGCGCCCAGATCGGAAGGAACGTTCACCTCTCGGGAGGCGTCGGCATCGGCGGCGTCCTCGAACCGATGCAGGCGAGCCCGACGATCATCGAGGACGACTGCTTCATCGGCGCCCGTTCGGAGGTTGTCGAAGGATGCATCGTCCGCAAGGGTTCGGTCCTCGGCATGGGCGTCTTCATCGGCCGGTCGACCAGGATCGTCGACAGGGAGACCGGCGAAGCCATGTACGGCGAAGTGCCGCCCGGCTCGGTCGTCGTCTCGGGTTCGATGCCGTCGCGCAACGGCGTCAATCTCTACTGCGCAGTCATCGTGAAGAAGGTCGACGCCGGAACCCGGGCAAAGACATCGATCAATGAGCTGCTCCGCGACTGACGTTCCGGGCGCCGGAACTCCACCCCTCCGCGCCGCGGCCGGCGCGGCCAGCCCGGAAGTCTCGACGGTCTTTCTCGACCTCGACGGCACGCTGATCGACCCGAAGGCCGGCATCACCACGTCGATCCGCACGGCGCTTCGCGCGCTCGGCATCGAACCTCCCGAACCGGACGACCTCGCGTGGTGCATCGGGCCGCCGCTTGCGGAGAGCCTGCCCCTGCTTCTCGGTCCGGGCGGCGATGTCGACCGGGCCATCGCCGTCTACCGCGAGTGCTTCGCGGCGGGGGACATGTACAGGGCGGTTCCCTATGACGGCGTGACGGACATGCTGGCAGGTCTCCGCCGCGACGGCCGCCGACTCTTCGTCGCCACCTCCAAGCCGCACGCCGTCGCCCGGGAAATCCTCCGGCACTTCCGCCTCGATTCGCATCTGGACGGCGTTTTCGGATCCGAGCCTGACGGAGCGCGGAGCGACAAGACGGAACTGCTTGCCCATGCGCTCGAGCGGGCGGACGCGTCGCCGCGCCGGGCCGCCATGCTCGGCGACCGGCGCCACGACATCATCGGCGCCCGCAACTGCGGCATCCATTCGATCGGCGCGCTCTGGGGCTTCGGCGCATGCGGAGAACTCGAGGCCGCCGGAGCGGATGCGATCGCCCGGGAGCCGCGAGACGTTCTCCAGGTCGTCCCGGCGTTGCCTGCGCCAACCGCCGTTCAGGCCTCCACGTCGAACGCGAGGGGACGCACCCGCTGAAACATCCCGGTCGCCTTGAGCGCCCGCACGACCCTTTCGTCGGGCGGCTCGTCGAGGTAGAGCAGGGCGATCGCCTCGCCGCCAGCAGCGCTCCGGCCGAGAGTGAAGTTGGCAATGTTCATCCCGGCTTCGCCGAGTGTCGTCCCGAGCGTGCCGACGACGCCGGGAACATCCCGGTTGGTCGAGTACAGCATGTGCCTCCCGACCTCCGCATCGATGTTGATGCCCTTGATCTGGATGAACCGCGGCTTGCCGTCCGAAAACACGGTTCCGGCGATCGATCTCGTGCGCTGCGCCGTGTTCACCGTCAACCGGATGTAGCTCTCGAAAACCCCGGACTTGTCCTGCGTCGTCGTCGCCACGCGGATGCCGCGCTCCTGGGCGATGACCGGCGCCGAGACCATGTTCGCGTCCGGAACCTGCGGCTTGATCATCCCGCAGACGAGCGCGCTGCTGAGCGCCTTGGTGTTCATGCCCGCCACGACGCCGTCGTAGAGGATGTTGATGCCCTTTATCGGCTCGTCGGTCATCTGGCCCACGAAAGACCCAAGGTGGCCCGCGAGCCGGACGAACGGTCCGATCGCGCCTGCCTCCTCGGCGCTGATCGAAGGCATGTTGATGGCGTTGGCGATCGCCCCGTTCAACAGGTAGTCCGACATCTGCTCCGCAACCTGCAAGGCGACGTTTTCCTGCGCTTCGACCGTCGACGCGCCGAGATGCGGCGTGCAGACGACGTTCGGGAGATTGAAGAGCGGGCTGGCGGTCGCGGGCTCGACCTCGAACACGTCGAACGCGGCGCCGGCCACCCTGCCGGACTGGAGCGCCGCTGCAAGCGCAGCCTCGTCGACGAGGCCGCCGCGGGCGCAGTTGACGATCCGGACGCCGGACTTCATGCGGGCGATCGCGTCGGCGTCGATCAGGCCGGCGGTCCGATCGGTCTTCGGCACGTGCAGCGAGATGAAGTCCGCTGTTTCGAGAAGCTCGTCGAGTTCGACCTTGTGGACGCCGATCTGTCCGGCGCGCTCGGCCGACAGGAACGGATCGTAGGCCTTGACCTTCATCCTGAGGCCGATCGCCCGGTCGGCGACGACCGAGCCGATGTTGCCGCACCCGATGAGGCCGAGCGTCTTGCTGGTGAGTTCCACGCCCATGAACCGCGACTTTCCCACCGTCCCGCGTGGGTGGAGGCATTGGCCTCGGGTATCTGCCGTGCAACCGCCATCATCAGCGAAATCGCATGCTCGGCAGTGGTGATCGAGTTTCCGAAGGGCGTGTTCATGACGATCACGCCGCGGCGCGTAGCGGCGCCGATGTCGATGTTGTCGACGCCGATGCCCGCCCGCCCGACCACCTTCAGGCGTTCGGCGGCGCCAAGGAGCTTCTCCGTCACCCTGGTGGCGGAGCGGACCGCGAGACCGTCGTAGTCTCCGATCCGCGCGCGCAGGGCTTCCTTGTCGCGGCCGATTCCGGGTTCGAAATGGACATCGACGCCCCTGTCGCGGAACAGCCCGACGGCCGATTCGCTCAGCTTGTCGGAAACAAGCACCCTTGGCTTCATTTCGGCCTCCCGTATCTGCTGCATTCTCCCAATGCGCAATTGCTCCGAATCCCGCATCCGGTCCGAGCCGCGTCTACCCCAGCTCCGCAAGCCGGGCTTCGAATGCCCAGTCCAGCCACGGCATGAGTACTTCGAGATCGCCTGTCTCGACGGTGCTTCCGGCCCAGATCCTGAGCCCGGGCGGCGCATCGCGGTAGGATCCGATGTCGAACGCCGCCTTCTCCGCCGCGAGCAGATTCGTCATGTCCTTCACGAACGCCGCGCGCGCGGCATCTCCGAGCTCGGTCACGGAGGGATGAACGATGCTGAGGCAGACCGACGTATTCGACCGGCTGGCGGGCTCCGCAGCCAGGAACTCGATCCAGTCCCGCCCCGCCACGAAACTCTCCAGAACCGCCAGGTTGCGTTCGGCCCTGGCGATCATCGCATCGAGGCCGCCGATCGAGCGCGCCCATTCGAGGGCGTGGAGACAGTCCTCCACGCAGAGCATGGACGGCGTGTTGATGGTTGCCCCGTCGAAGATTCCGTCGATCAGCCTGCCGCCCTTGACCAAGCGAAAGATCTTTGGCATCGGCCAGGGCGGCGTCCATTCCTCCAGCCGCCCGACGGCTCTCGGAGAAAGGACAAGCACGCCGTGCGCCGCCTCCCCGCCGAGCGCCTTCTGCCAGGAGAAAGTCGTTGCGTCGAGCTTTTCCCACGGCAGCTCCTGCGCGAACACGGCGGAGGTCGCGTCGCAGATCGTCAGGCCTCCGCGGCCGCGCGGGATGAAGTCGCCGTTCGGGACGCGGACGCCGGACGTGGTGCCGTTCCAGGTGAAGACCACGTCGTTGTCGAATTCGACCGCGCCGAGATCAGGGAGAAGGCCGTAGTCGGCCACATGCCGGTTCACCTCCCCGATGCGGAGTTCGGACGCGATGTCTCCCAGCCACGCCTTTCCGAAGCTCTCCCAGGCAAGGACGTCGACGGGCCTCTCTCCGAGGAGGGACCACATCGCCATTTCGACGGCGCCGGTATCGGAGGCGGGGACGATGCCCACGCGGAAGTCGTCGGGAATCCGGAGGATGACGCGTGTCAGTTCCAGTACCCGCCGGATCCTGTCGCGGCCGGCTGCCGACCTGTGGGACCGGCCGTGCACCGCGCCCTCGAGAACCGCCGGCGACCAAGCGGGCGGCTTCGGGCAGGGGCCGGATGAGAAACGGGGATTGTCCGGCAGGACGGCCGGCTTGTCGACATGCATGATTTACCCTTCCAGGCAAGCGCCCCTCGTTGGGGAGGGGTGGCCCGGCGCCGCGTCTAATCGAAGCGGAAGGAGCGTGCAACAGCGGATCGCGGATCGGAAATCAGCTGCTGCGCGTCCGGCGGGCGCGTGTTGACAACAACAACCGGACCGTGTTGCAGAGGCGCCCGGTCGGATTCGCGGCCGGGCAGGAGAGGAAGTTCCCTGGAATCGGCGATGCACGCAACGGTCCTCATCTCCAGTCCGGGAGCGCACGGGCTCGGTGCCGACGCCGCGAACGCGGTGCGGATGCGTCTTGGAGGCAGTGCGCTATCCTGGCTTGCGCCGGGCGAAGCGTGCGAATTCCTGCTTGAATCCGCGCCCAGGGAGGAAGTCCGCCGCGAGGTCTGGTCAGAACTCCAGGACGCCCGAGTGGACATGGCCGTGATGCCTGCCGCCAACCGGCGCAAGCGGATTCTGCTCGCCGACATGGACTGCACGATGATCCTTGAGGAGAGCATCGACGAACTCGCGAAATTTGCCGGAGTCGGAGACGAGGTGAAGGCGATTACGGCAGCGGCCATGAACGGACAACTGGACTTCGAGGACGCGCTGCGCGAGCGCGTACGCCTTGTCGCCGGCCTCGAAACGTCCGCGATCGGCGATGTTCTCGAAACGCGGATCACGCTGGCGCCGGGAGGACCGGAGCTCGTCGCAACCATGAAAGCGAACGGAGCCCACGCAGCGCTTGTCTCCGGCGGATTCGCCGACTTTTCCGCGGTTGTCGCCGAGAGGCTCGGTTTCGACGAACACCGGTCCAACCGGCTGCTGCGGAAGGACGGGCGGTTGACCGGAAAGGCAGGCGAGCCGATTCTCGGCCGGGACGCGAAGGTCGCCATGCTGCAGGATCTAACCCGCCGCCTCGGCCTCGGGCACGACGACGTCATCGCCGTCGGGGACGGCGCCAACGATCTCGGCATGCTTCGCCTCGCCGGCGCTGGCGTCGCGCTCCATGCGAAACCGGCAGTCGCGCGCGAATGCGACATCGTGCTCAACTTCGCGGACCTGACCGGCCTGCTTTACCTTCAGGGATATTCCCGATCCGAATTCGTCGCGCGCTGACGGGCTCGCTGGAATCATCCGGCAGGACGACTGGAACTACAGCGGCGCGGTTCGGGAATCGTTAAACGGAGACCGTGCGGCTGGCGGGACCGGCCGGAATTTGGCGCGCGCCGGCCCACGGCGGCCCGCCGCGCCCAGCGAGGAATCTGACGAATGAAAATGACGACGGAGGAGGCCTTCATCAAGGTACTCCAGATGCACGGAATCGAACATGCCTTCGGAATCATCGGCTCGGCGATGATGCCAATATCGGACCTGTTTCCGGCAGCCGGGATCAAGTTCTGGGACGCTGCGCACGAGTGCAACGCCGGAATGATGGCGGACGGGTTTACGCGCGCATCCGGCCGCATGTGCATGATGGTCGCGCAGAACGGACCCGGAGTCACCAATTTCGTCACCCCCGTGAAGACCGCCTACTGGAACCACACGCCGCTCCTTCTCGTGACCCCGCAGGCGGCGAACAGAACGATGGGACAGGGCGGATTCCAGGAGGTGGAGCAGATGGCGCTCTTCCAGGACATGGTGGCGTACCAGGAAGAGGTGCGCGATCCTTCGCGCATGGCCGAGGTTCTCAACCGCGTTATAATGCAGGCCAGGCGGGCATCCGCGCCTGCCCAAATCAACGTCCCGCGCGACTACTGGACGCAGGTCGTCGATATCGAGCTCCCCGCAGCCGTCGAGTTCGAACTTCCCGGCGGCGGCGAATCAGCGCTCGCGAAGGCGGCGGAACTGCTGTCGCGCGGCAGGTTTCCGGTCATCCTGAACGGTGCCGGCGTCGTTATCGGCGGGGCGATCTCCGATACCGTGGCGCTTGCCGAGCGTCTCGGCGCGCCTGCCTGCTGCGGCTACCAGCACAACGACGCCTTTCCCGGGTCGCACCCGCTCTTCGCCGGCCCCCTCGGCTACAACGGATCGCGCGCCGGCATGGAGCTGATCTCGAAGGCCGACGTGGTTCTGGCCCTCGGGACGCGCCTCAATCCCTTTTCCACGCTTCCCGGCTACGGCATCGACTACTGGCCGAAGGACGCCGCAATCATCCAGGTCGACATCAATCCCGACCGGATCGGTCTCACGAAACCGGTCACCGTCGGGATCGTCGGCGACGCAGGCAAGGTTGCCCGCGGCATCCTGGCGCGCCTGTCCGACGACGCGGGAGACAGCGGCCGCGATGAGCGTCTCGCGGTCGTCGCGAGGACGAAGTCCGCCTGGGCGCAGGAACTGACGTCCATGGATCACGAGGACGACGACCCCGGGACCACCTGGAACGAACGCGTCCGGGCGCGCCAGCCGGATCACATGTCGCCGCGGATGGCATGGCGCGCCATACAGGCCGCACTTCCCGCAGAGGCGATCATCTCTTCGGACATCGGCAACAACTGTGCGATCGGAAACGCCTATCCGACATTCGAGCAGGGCCGAAAGTACCTGGCGCCGGGACTTTTCGGCCCGTGCGGCTACGGCTTCCCCGCGATTCTCGGGGCCAAGATCGGCAGGCCGGACATGCCGGTGGTGGGTTTTGCCGGCGACGGCGCATTCGGGATTTCCATGAACGAAATGACGGCCTGCGGCCGCGACGAATGGCCAGCGATCACCATGATCGTCTTCCGCAACTACCAGTGGGGGGCGGAGAAGCGGAACACCACCCTCTGGTTCGATGACAACTTCGTCGGCACCGAACTCGACCTTGATGTCTCGTACGCGGAAATCGCACGGGCCTGCGGCTTGGAAGGGGTTCAGGTGACGACGATGAGCGCGTTGACGGCTGCCCTCGATTCGGCGGTCAAGGCTCAGATGGACGAGGGCAAGACGACGTTCATCGAAGTGATCCTGAACCAGGAACTCGGCGAGCCGTTCCGTCGCGATGCCATGAAGCGCCCGGTTCCTGTGGCAGGGATCCGGCGTGAAGACATGTGGCAGCAGGCATAGTTCCCGGAACCCTTCGAACTCCGCAGCAGCAAGGGATCTCTCCTCGAGTCAGTCCGTCGGCGCTTTCGAGATCAGTCGCCCCGGGATCCGGGGATCTGCTGAAGTTCCATGAACGCACGGGGCAGGCAAGTCAAAAGGGCCCCGGAAGCTCCGGGACCCTCCTTTCGACCGGGAAATTCCCAATCCCGAACCTGCACGTTGCCGCCAACCGCAACGCCCGCAAGCGAATTCGGCTGGCCAGGGCAGCCGTTCGGGATGGCCGGCAAGCCCCTTCCAGGTCGGCTCGCGCCGCACTCACCAGTTCAAAAGGGTGCACACAGGGCGATTGCACTACTGCACAGTTCGGCATGACATCTTCGTTGTCCATGCTTCCATGAATTCACCGTCCTAACTCGCCTGGGCAGCGGACCGCTTGGCTGACCAGTTGGAATCCAGCGGCAAGCCCGTCCTCATTCAATTCGAGTTCTTCCGGATTGTCTCGAAAATGTACCAGGGATCGTCCGGCAAAAAGCTGTATCTGCGGCGGAAAGCCCCCAACCGTGACGATATTGTCCGCTTCCGTTCAATCCTGAAAACCGTCGGCGTGATCGCCAACGATCGAGACTACGGCACCCGTGTCCTTCGCGTGCTGTCCGTTTCAGACCTGCCGGCCGATGACATCCTCTGCCTGGTCGACCCGACCTGCTACGTCTCCCACTTGTCCGCCATGCAATACTGGGGGCTCGCTGATCGGATCCCTCGCGCCCTGGCTTTTGCGCGCCCGAACCGCAAGACCGCTGCCGCCGCTCTTCGCGCCCACGTGAACGACGCGATGAAAAGGACGGAAAACAATCTCTATCCGCTCACGCTGATGAAGCACCCCCGTCGGGTTCGGGGTCGGGACGTCACAGTATACGAGAGCAAAACCGCCGGTGCGTTCATGACCAACCGAGGAACCGACGCTCGACTGTCGACGATGGAGCAGACCTTTCTCGACATGATCCAAAGGCCGGACCTGTGCGGAGGCATGTCCCATGTCCTGGATCTCTGGAAAGAACATGCATCCACGTTTTTCGACGAAGTCGCCTTGACCACTGACCGGACACCCGGGGCGCTTACCAAGAGCAGGGTCGGCCACATACTCGACGAGCGTCTGGGCCTCCATCATCCATGCATCGAACGCTGGAAGTCTTTCGGGCAACGAGGGGGAAGCCGAAAGCTGGATCCCACCCGTGACTTCGCCCCTGTTTTTCGAACTTGGATGATCTCGCTGGATGTTTGAACCTCCGCACCCGGTCGACGTTGCCGCCCGGTTCACGCGCGCCGCGCCGAATCCCGTCGCGTACCGACAACGCCAAGCGGTGGAGATCATCCTCAACGCCATCGCCAAGACGCGGCCACTCAATACCGAATTGGTAACTGCTCACTCCGTTTCGAGTCCCGAAGTCCGGGTGCCGCGTCGAGTTCCTGCCGTTTCGCACCTCCGACCGGCTGCAGCGGACAATCGCGATCAACGCGTTCATCGCCTGGCGCATCATGGTCATGACTCTGCCCGGGTGCCGGTTTCCCGACTGCGAGGCGCAGCTGATGTTCGCCGATGCGGAACTCGTCTTCCTGCGCGACTACGCGACGAAGTCGGCCGTGAATCCGGTTTCCGAGCCGGTCGGCGGCACGCACAGCTGGCCTGCAAATGACACGCTGTGTTGCAGGCTTGTGTATAGCCGATAGAACTACTCGGTGTGATTGCAGGCGAGCATTAGCGGCCGGGATCATCCGGCTGGAAATGTCGAACCCTGGGGAGGAGATCCGGGCTCGGACGGCCGTCGACGGTCGCGGCCCAGCCGATGACATCCGGGCGCCGGCCGAACAGCGCGAAGACCTGCCCGTCGCGGTCGGGGCCGGGTTGGAGGCCGCCGTCGACGCGCCATCCGTGGGCCGCACCGGATTTCAGCGCCGCCGAAGGCGCGACGATGCCGTCGGCATGTTCCCGATGCCGCCGGGCGGCCTGCTGGCATGCCGGCCAGGTGTCCGGCCCGCCGATCAGTGTTTCGGGAGGCAGGTCCGGTCGATGCGACGGGACTTCGCCGATGTCGACCGCCCAGAGGGCGCGACGGACAGTGGCGAGATCCTGCGGGTCGCGGATTTCCTCGTGTCGAAGAAACTCCGCCCAGGCACCGTCCGGCGTGTCGCAGAAGTGGTGGGTCAGCTCGCCCGGCGCGTTCCACCGGCCGGCGGATTGCGACGAATCCTCCCGCAGAAAGGGAACGCGTGGATCGGCGTGGCGATAAGCGATCACGTCGCTGGCGACGACACCAATGCTCGGGCGAGATTGCGGACCCTTCGGGGGCCGGCGTCTCCCGGCGACCACTCGTCGCCAAGCGCCTGCGCGGGCGTGTTGCCGTCGAGCCGGTCGCGGGGCCGGTCGAACCAGCGACGGACCCCGATGTCATTGTATGCGCCGCCAAGGTCCCCGGCCACGAAGGCGATGAAGTGAAGCCGGGCGGCGATCGCGTCCGGGGTGGAGCGGTTGCCGGAAATGTAGCGCCGCGCACTGGACTGGGAGATGCCGAGGAGGCGGGTCAGCAGCTCCACTCCAAGGACGCCCTGCAGGGTCCGCCATTCGTGCGCGGGGGCCGGGGCCGTTCGTGCGCAACCCGTGTCCGCCATGAAGCGTCCGCCATTCGTGCGCGGGGGCCGGGGACTGGTCGAGGGCCTCGGTTATCCTCTCCAGGAGCGTGGAAAGCCGGGCGGCATCGGAGCACGGCATCCGGTGAGGTTCGGCGAGGAAGCTGCGGCCGATACCGGCTTCGGCAATGCCCGATTCGAGCTCCTGAATCGCGGAATCGTCCAGGACACGTTGACGGGACGCAACAGCAGGCCCATCGCGTCGGCGCGCGTCAACGCCTGGATCGCCGCAGAGGCAAGCCTCGGTTCGTCGTACGGACTGCGAACGGATTGGATACGGAGATTCGTCACGGTCCAAACTTGTGCCACGACTGCGGCCGGCTCAATGGTGGCCGGACCGGAATGGCATCCTGGCAGCGTGGAAGTGATGGTGCTTCGATTGTCGCCCGAGGCGGCTTCCCCATCGGCCGGACAGCGTATTTTGTCTGCAACAATGATGAACGGCAATCCTTCCGGTCGGTCGGGCAGCAGCTGCGGACGGTGTTTCCGCGGCACATGCAGCGCTGGTCACGGGAGCCAAACTGACGGCAGGCAGTGAATTCGGCAGGCGGAAAACCTGCACGCTCCGGCCTGGGCAGGATGAGCGCAAACATTCGTAGTGCGAATGTTCTGACGGCAAGCGCTCCAGGCCTGGCCCGCGGGGCAGTCGCCGGAAGACGCCTCTCGTCACTGGGTGCAACCGGCCGCTACCGACATGGCGATTGCGCAAGGAACTCGGACAACCCGGGCGGGGGAGCCAGGCGCCGCCGCCAAGAGCCCTTCCGGTCGACGGCGCTGAAGACGGTTCGGCGGCATTGTCCGCACTCGCTCTCTCGTCGTGCCGCAAACAACATGTCTTCAAGCTGACGGCAAGTTCAATAGTCCTCCAATTCACCTGCCCGCAGAATGCAAATTGGTACGGACTACTGGCGCGCGCCAATGCCACTCGAGAGTGCTGAAGCGAAGCACTGCAGACTTGTTCATTTCGATGTCATTGCCCGGTTTCGACTCTTGGATTCGTTCCTCCTGATGACCAAAACGCTTGTGAGGCGCTTCGTGTTTCCGGCGTTCACATTTGTCGGAATCTGCCAAATTGGCACAGCGTTCCCGGAGGACGTCTTTTTCCGCACGACACGTCTGCAATTCCGTTGCAGTGTCGCATTCCTCCATTGAAACAGCGACCGGGATTCTCCCTGGTTGGTCGGAGATGGTCCCATGCTTCAAGTCGCTCGATGTCGAGGTGATCCATTTCGGATTTCGGGAAAGATGGCGTTTGCCCGCGTTTCCGGAAATTGTGCCGGAAAGCCCGGTTTCCGAAAGACAAGATACGATTCTTGTCTTGAACTGCGTTGCCACAGTTCGCTATTGCGTTCGGTGGAGACGTGGCCGAGTGGTTGAAGGCGCTCCCCTGCTAAGGGAGTAGACGGTTTGTCCCGTCTCGAGGGTTCGAATCCCTTCGTCTCCGCCAGTACAAGCGTCTGCGTCGCTCTCTGGTTCCCGGCAGATGGCGATGCCTGCGGTTTCTTGACGCCGCCTGCGTCAAGGCAGGGCATTTCCTCACTCGTTCGACCCGCTTGCGTCGCCACCCGCTTGCCGCGTCACGACGGTTCGCGACCGGACCTTTGCCGGAACATGAAAATCGGCTGCGGCTGGTCTCTCCGGGGCGGCCCGTCCGAGTCGATCGACGGCATGCCGCGAAATGGTCGTGGCGTCACTGCATGACCATGCCGCCGTCGATCATGATGAGTTGACCCGTCATGTAGTCGGACTCGTTCGAGCAGAGGAAGGCGGCGGTTCCCTTCACGTCGTCCGGGGTCGAGAGCTTCTTCATGAGAATCATCGTGTCGGCCAGGTGGTTCATCGACTGGCCTGGCTTCTCGAACATGCCGATTTCGACGAGGTCCTTGTCGAGCTGTTCCCAGAGCTCCGTCCTGACCACGCCCGGCCCGTATCCGTTGACGGTGATCTTGTGCTCCCAGAGCGCCTTGGCGCCGCCGATGATCATGGCAAGCACGGCATATTTCGAACAGCAGTAGGGGATCACATCGAGAAACGCGGTACGCGAGACAATCGAGCCGACCGGGATGATCTTGTAGGGGTGATCCTCCATCGGACCCTGGGCGATCATCTGCCGCGCACTCTCCTGCATGCCCAGAAGCACGCCCTTGGCGTTGATGTCCATGATCATGTTCCAGTTGTCCTCGTCGATGTCCATGAACATGCGCGGCTTGTTCACGCCGGCATTGAGGAGGGCGACGTTTATTGATCCGAACGCATCGACGGTCCTCGCAACCGCCGAGGCGTTGTCAGCCCGGTTCGTGACGTCCATCCTCACCGCGACCGCCCGCCCGTTTCCTCCAGCGTTGATCCGGTCGGCGACCGCCTGTACGCTTTCGAAATTGATGTCGCCGACGCAGACGTTCGCGCCCTGTTCCGCGAAATACTCGGCGTTCGCGGCGCCCATGCCCCGTCCGGCGCCGGTGATCAGGACATTTTTTCCGGATAGTCTTTGCGTGTCCATGACAAGATCCCCTCAAGGCACGTCGTTGAATCTGGGACCGGAGATTGCTGCGCGCCCAGCCCGCGACATAGTGCGTTTTCGTCCAAAATAGACAAAAACAATCCGAAATGGACGAAATAGCAAGAGAAGCAAAGCGGCCACTCCGAATAATTGAAGGCGACGTAACGTAAACGTCGGAACTTTCAAAGAGGGGATGCAAATGACCACAATTTCGAAAGTCATCCGCGTCGTCGCGGCGGCCAGCATTGTGCTTGGCGCGGCGACGACAGCGGCGATGGCGCAGAGCAAGGGGTCCATCATATCGTTCAACGGCCCCGCCGGCGAGGCGTACATAGGTCGGTTCATCAAGGGCATCAAGGAAACCGCCGCCCTTAAGGGCTATGACATCAAGGTCTTCGAGAACCAGTTCAACCAGGCCGAACAGGACCAGCAGGTTCAGCAGGTCCTGGCTGCGGGGCAGGTTCCCGACGTCTTCATCTGGTGGCCTTCCGATGCCGTCGCCGGCCTTGGTTCTCTCCGGGCCCTGGCGCGCACCGGCGTTCCGGTTCTGAAAATCAACCAGTTGCCCAACGAGCAGGACAAGCAATTCATTTTCGGCTACGCCGGTCCGGATGACAGGCTGCGCGCCCGCAACGCCGGATACATGATGCGCGAAGCCGCGGCCGCCAAGAAGGCCGCCGGCGGCGAAGGCTACAACGTACTGGTTCTGGCCTATCCGCACAGCTACGGCGGCTACGGTCTCTCGATCAACGCCTTCAAGGACGCGATCGCGGGATCCGACCTGACGATCATCGGCGACTTCGACGAGGGCTTCGGCCAGGCCAACGGCTACAAGGGCGCCGCGAAGGCAATCGCCGCGCTGCGGGACGAAGGCATTCACTTCGTCTACGGCATGGACGACGCGATCCTGACCGGCGGCATCAAGGCGCTGGAAGAGGCCGGCTACGAAATGGGCACGGACGTCATCGCGGTCGGAACGGTCTGCAACGGCGACAAGCAGCTGATCGAAGAAGGCAAGCAGTTCGGCACGACGCTGCAGTCTCCGCTGCACGAGGGCCAGCTGGCAATCAAGATGGTCGAGGAGTACTTGACCACGGGCGAACTCGCGAACTACATCAACTTCACGCCGAATCCGGCAGTCACGGCAACCAACATGGAAACGGTTGCCCTGCGCGGCTACGACGGTAAGCTTTATGGAATCGACGAGCTCTGCTCTGGCGCCTGGGGCGGCTGATCCCTTGAAATCGACTTGGGGGCGCCCTGTCCGGGGCGCCCCCAAGTGTTGGCGGCAGGGCTCCCCGACCTGAAACGGAAGGAGACAATGGCGAACCAGCCGCTTCTCGAACTGACGGGCATCAGCCGAAACTACGGCGCGATCCAGGCCCTCAAGGATGCGAACTTCGAGATCGGCCGCGGGGAGATCATGGGACTGGTCGGCGAAAACGGCGCCGGCAAATCCACGATGGTGAAGATCATCGGCGGTTTCGACACCGACTTCACCGGCGAGTACATCTTCGATGGCCAGGCTCGCCAGTTCAGCAGCCCCGCGGCGGCCGAGCACGCGGGCATCGCGATTGCCCAGCAGGAACTCAGCCTGATCCCGACGATGAGCGTCGCCGAAAACATCTTCCTGGCCGGCGACGGGGTGCCTCTGATCGCCTCGAAGGGATTCCTGGCGCGAAAGGCGAAGCCGTACCTGGAGCGCGTCGGCCTCGGACACGTCAATCCCATGCGCACGATCACGCGCCTGTCCGTCGGCGAACGGCACCTGATCGAGGTCGCCCGCCTCCTGGCCCACGACCCGCAGATCCTGATTCTCGACGAACCGACCGCGGCCCTCGGAGAAACCGACTCGATCCGCATACTCGACATGGTCAACATGTTGAAAAAACAGGGCAAGTCAGTAATTTATGTCAGCCACCGCCTGGACGAGATCTTCAAGATCTGTGATCGCGTCACGGTGCTGCGCGATGGCGAAAGCCAGGACCCGCGGACGGCGGCGGAACTGGACGTCAACAGCCTCGTCGAACTCATGCTCGGATTCGAACTGGGCGACATGTATCCCAGACGCGCGCCGATCCAGCGGACCGAGCCCCTTGTCAAGGTCCGCGGCCTGTGGCCGGACGGGATCCTCGAACCGCTGAGCTTCGATGTCTACCCCGGCGAGATCCTTGGCCTCGCCGGCCAGCTCGGCTCGGGAACCTCGGAAATCCTCGGCGCAATGGCCGGGTCGACCAAGTCCCGCGGCGGCGCGCTGCATTACGAAGGCGAGGAATTCCTCCCGCGGCGCCCGAAGGAAGCGATCCGTCGCGGCATCGCCCACTGCTCGGAGGACCGCAAGCACGACGGGCTGTTCCTCGGGCGGCCGATCATGGAAAACATGTCGGCCGCGGCGCTCGAAGCCATCTCGGGATTCGGCCTGCTGAACGGCGCCCGCGAGAAGCAGAGCACCGCCGGAAACGCGATGAAGTTCACGATCGACCCCAAGCGCCTCCCGCAGGAGGCGGGCGTTCTTTCGGGCGGCAACCAGCAGAAGGTTGCCTTGGGGAAGTGGCTCAGCATCGCTCCCAGGGTCATCCTCGTCAACGAACCGACGCGCGGCGTGGATGTGGGCGCACGGGCGGAAATCTACCAGATTCTCCGCGACCTCGCCGACCAGGGCGCTGCCATCGTGATGGCCTCCACCGACATCCAGGAGATCACCAACTTGCCGGACCGGATAATCAGCTTCTACCGGGGAGTGCGGATCGGAGAGATTCCCCTCGAGGACATGACCTCGGCCAACATCCTCGAACAGATCACCGACCCCTTCCATGAAGCCGGCATTGCCGCAACGGAGAACGCGTCATGACCGATGCAGTCACCGGGCCGGCAGGCGAACCGAACCTCGTTCAAAGGATCAGGCGCGACTACTCGCCGCTGGTGATTTCGATGGTCGGGCTGTTCCTGATCGTTTTCGTCTCGGGCGCCGTCTACACCGATGACTTCCTGACCTGGTTCAACGTCAAGACCATCATCCGCGACGCCGCCCTCGTCGGCATCATGGCGATCGGCCTCACTTTCGTGACGCTGTCCGGGAACTTCTTCCTCCTGTCCATGAAGGAAATCGCCGCGCTCTGCATCATCGCCTTCGCCACCTGCATGGGCGCCGAGTGGAACCAGTGGGGGACGCCCGACCCGGACGCCGGGCCGGCAGGCGCGGCGCTCATGATGACGTTCCTCGTGGCATTTGTCGTGTCGATGGTGATCGCCGTTGTCGCGGGCGGCATCCAGGGGGTTCTGATCGGCCTCGGCGGCAACCCGATCGTCGTGACGCTCGGGGCCGCCGGGCTGTTCTTCGGCATCGGTTCCTGGTGGTCAGACAACCTCGTCGTGAGCTACCGTCGCCCGCACGGGGCCGAGTGGCTCGGCACCGGATCCTTCATCGGCGACATCCCGAACATCACCGTCGCATTCATCCTTATCGCCATCGTGGCCGAACTGACCCTGCGCTACACGACCTTCGGCCGCCAGGTCTATCTCGTCGGCGCGAACCGCGCGGCGGGCAAGGCCACCGGCCACGAGAACTTCGGAATGGCGATCAAGTGCTGCATTATCGCCAGCGTCTGCGCGGCCTTCGTCGCCGTGGCTTTCTCGGGCCAGGTGAGTTCGGCCCACGTGAACTACTTTTCGTCCGAGTTCGGCTCCTCCGGCGACATGACCATCATGGTGATCGCGATCGTCATGGTCGGCGGAAACTCCATCATGGGCGGCTACGGTTCGACGCTCCGGACCTCGATCGGCGCCATCTTCATCTCGACGGTCGACAACATGATGGTGCTGAACGGCTTCAATTCGGGCGCGCGCGTCCTCGCAGTAGGCCTGATGATCGTCTTCTCGATCATCGTCTTTGCGCTTGTCCGGCGCGGCAGCCGGGCCGTGGAATAGGAGAGTCCCATGGAACGCATCAAGCACTGGGCGGTCGAGAACCACGACCTCGCCTTCGCGATCCTGCTCGCAGTCTGCGTCTATACCTTCTTTGCGCTGTCCGAACCGCTCTTCTTCACGCACAGGACCGGGTTTGCGATCATGGAACGGTTCGCCGTCCTCGGCCTCGTCGGGCTGGCGCTGACGCTCTGCATCATCGCCGGCGAAATCGATCTTTCGATCGGCTCGAACGCGGCCCTCGCCGCAGTCATCACCGTGCGCTTCACCGACGCCTGGGGCGCGGTGAACGCGCTGCTGCTGGCACTGGCGATTTCGACGGCGATCGGCGCGATCCAGGGGTACTTCATCGCCTATCTCAGGGTGCGGGCGATCGTGCTGACCGTCGGCACGCTGATGCTGCTGCGCGGCGTGGCGCTGTTCGTGGCGGAAGAGAAGACCGTGATGCTGACCGATTTTCGGATTCCCGACTTCATATCGCTGAAGCTCGGGTACTTTTCTCCCGCCTCGATCCTGGTCGTGGCAATGTTCGTGCTGGTGGGGCTGTTCATGACGTTCACGCGGTACGGGCGCGAAATCTACGCCATCGGCGGCGCGCGCAAGGAGGCGCTGGCCTCCGGAATATCGCTTCAGCGGCCGATGATCATCGTTTTCGCGATCTCGGGTTTTTGCGCCGGTCTCGGCGGAGTCATCATCGGGCTCCGCTCCGGCACGGCGCAGGCGCTCGGGCTGCAGTACCTTCTTCTGGCGGGCACCGTCGCCGCGTTCATCGGCGGCGTCTCGATTCTCGGCGGAAAGGGAGGAGTCATCGGCGCCGCGATCGGCACGCTGACCGTGAATTTCCTGAACACCGGCCTGGTCTTCAACGTCACCCCCGCGTTCATGGTCCAGATGTACCTCGGAATCCTTCTCCTGATCGTCATCATGTTCCAGACCGGAAGCCGCATTTTCGACGACATGGAGCGGCGCAAGCAGCTCCTTCGCGACGTCGATCGACGACGAAGCATACTTGCGGACAGGATCGCCGATTTCAGGCGGCGAAGGGCCGGTACCGCTTGAAACGAGAACTCGTCCGCCGCCGCCCGTCGATCCAGCCGCCGCGCGGACGGCCCGGATCGTGCGGGACATTCCGGGGAAGCTGAACTTGACGGCAGGCCTGCAGCGCTTACAGGGCAGGTCCAGGCCCGAGGGTCCCTTCGAAAGCACGGACGCGCCGCAAGCCCCGGTGGTGACCGCCAAGGAGTTCTCGCTCTTTCTCGACTTCATCGACGCGATCGGAAACGAGGCCGAACGGGTCCTCAACATGAAGAGGGGTTACGACGAAACCCGGCTGATCACCACTCTGCTGCGCAATCACCTGCAGGGCGCGATGACAACGACGAGCCTGCTTGCGGATGCATCGGGGCTCGGCTACGGGACGGCGATCCGCGCGATCCACTCCATCGAGGGGCGCGGACTCCTGATCCGGCGGCCCCGGACTAAGACCGGAAAGAGCTATTCCCTCCACCCGTCCGACAAGCTGATCGCGGAGTGGCAGGAGTACGCGCGCCGGGTGCGCGGCGTCATTGGCACCACGCTCGGCATCGGCGTGGTTGGCCAGGGCGGAATCGGCGACTACTATTTCGGCGCCTCCTACAGCGACACCGCGACCATTCCGCCTCCCGCGCCGCTGGCGTCCAAGCTGGATCTTCAGGACAATCTCCGGCTGCTGGTCCACGCCGATCCGACCTTCATGGCCATGAACGTCCTCAAGCGCCAGTTCCAGGAACTTTTCGGTGTCGGAATCTACACCCGGGCACTGTCGATCGATCGCCTCAGGCAGGAAATCCTCGCCAACGCGGCTCGAACGTCGTCGCACTACGACATACTTGCCTGCGATCTTCCCTGGTTCGGCGAACTTGCCAGCAAGGGCATCCTGATGCCGATCGATGATCTGATCGGCAACGGCAGCGTCGATCTCGCCGACTTTCACGACGTCGCCCTGGCCTCGGCGCGCCATCGAGGCATTCAGTACGGACTTCCGGTTCAGACAACGCCGGAACTGCTTTGCGTGCGCCGGGATCTTTGCGACGAGGCCGGAATCGCCGTTCCCTACACGATCCGGGACACGCTTGACGCGGCGCGCATACTTCACAGGAGCGCATCCGGACGCGCCGGCATCGCCTGGAATGCCGCGCGCGGCACGCCGCTCGGCCACACGTTCATGTTCGTCATGGGC
The DNA here is from genome assembly GCA_963662815.2 of uncultured Amylibacter sp. Classification (GTDB taxonomy): domain Bacteria; phylum Pseudomonadota; class Alphaproteobacteria; order Rhodobacterales; family Rhodobacteraceae; genus JAPPHA01. The sequence goes on along the minus strand of CAXXWA010000004.1, from coordinate 157,584 downwards.
GCAATGGGCCGGCCCTTCCTAAATCTCAACCGCGAACGCGCGGACTACGACGCGGAATGGATCGAGGGCGAAAACTACCGGCCGTTGCTGCAGGACGACGCGGCGTTTGCGACGGCCGAATACCTGCGGGAGCTCATGGACTTTTCGCCGGCCACGATCCTGTCGATGTCCTGGTACGAGCGCGCGCGCGCCTATGCGGACGGAAAGGTCGCCATGGCCTATTGCGCCACGCTCCTGGCACCGCTCTTCGAGCTCAATCCGAACTCTCCCGCCTACGAGGCGACCGACTTTCTTCCCCATCCCTACGGACCCAGAGGAAAGCCGATCGCGCCGGTCGGAGGATACGCGCTCGCGATCCCCGCGAACATCGATCCGGACCGGATCGGTCCAGCCTGGACTGCTTTGCAGTCGTTTACCTCGTCCGAGACGATAAAGCTCTACATCGAGAACGGCAGCCTGGTCAGTCCGCGGTTCAGCGTCAGCATGGATCCGGAAATCTGCCGCATCTCGCCCGTGATATCCATTGTGGACGGCATGGCGCGAACAGGTGTCCTCCAGTACTGGCCGCGCCCGCCGGTTCCGGAAATCACCGACCTGATAACCATCATCGGCGCTGAAGTGCACGACATGCTTCAAGGAACTCTCTCCGTTGACCAGGCATTGCAAAACGCGCAAAACCGCGCGGACTTGTTGATGAGGTCGCGCGGACACTATTGAAACGCCCCGTCCGGGAGCCAGAAAGGGAATCCAAAAATGAACGCACTCGTTCCGAACGTCCTGACGCCGCAAGACCTGGAACCGCACTGGAACTGGGGCGGACGCCTCCCCGCATGGGGCCATACCTCGGTGGATTTCGAACGCCGGGTCGATCACGACCGCCTCCGCCGCTACCGGCTGAGCCGGACGCGCGAGGCGCTGAAGGCGTCGGACTGCGGGACATTGCTGCTCTTCGACGTCAACAACATTCGCTACGTTTCGGCCACCAAGATCGGCGAGTGGGAGCGGGACAAGATGTGCCGGTTCTGCCTTCTGACCGGCGACGATGCACCGTATGTCTGGGATTTCGGATCCGCCGCGGTGCATCACAGGAAGTATTCGGACTGGCTGCCTGCCGACCATTGTCGCGCCGGCGTGACCGGGATGCGCGGAACCATTCCGCCGTCGTTCGGACTGATGAAGCTCTACGCGGAAGAGATCGCCGGGCTCGTCCGCGACGCCGGAATGGGCGGCATGCCCGTTGGCGTCGACTATGCCGAGACCGCGATGTTCCATGCGTTGCAGGAGGCAGGACTGGATGTCGTCGACGGCCAGCAGATCATGCTCGGTGCGCGGGAGATCAAGAACTGGGACGAGATACAGCTTCTGACGCAGGCCGCATCGATGGTCGACGGCGTCTACCACATGATCTACGAAGAACTGAAGCCAGGCGTGCGCGAGGCGGACATCGTGGCCCTGTCGAACAAGATGCTCTACGAGATGGGTTCGGACGATGTGGAGGCGATCAACGCAATCTCCGGCGAGCGCTGCAATCCGCATCCCCACAACTTCACCGACCGCTATTTCCGGCCGGGCGACCAGGCGTTCTTCGACATCCTGCAGAGCTACCAGGGGTATCGGACCTGCTACTACCGGACCTTCAACATCGGCAGGGCGACGCCTGTCCAGCATGACGCCTACGCGAAGGCGCGGGAGTGGCTGGATCTCGCGATCGACGCGATCAAGCCCGGCGTCACCACCGACAGGGTCGCCTCGCTCTGGCCTGCGGCGGAAGAGTACGGGTTTCCGAACGAACTCTCCGCTTTCGGCCTTCAGTTCGGTCACGGGCTGGGTCTCGCCCTCCACGAGAGGCCCATCATCAGCCGCGCGGTCAGTCTCGAGAACCCCATGGAGATCCGGACCGGAATGGTCTTCGCGCTCGAGACCTACTGCCCCGCCGCCGACGGCTATTCGGCCGCGCGCATAGAAGAGGAGGTCGTGGTAACCGGCACGGGCTGCGAGGTGATCAGCCTCTTCCCTGCCGAGGAACTGCCAATCGCCAACCGCTACTGACGCCGATCGCGCCCGGACTCCATGCGCGGACCGAACATGAACAGAAGGTGAAGCGAATGCCTGCGACCGGAAAGATCAACACTGAATCCTACATGCGGATGTATCGGCAAATGGTCCGCATCCGGGAGTTCGAGGACACTGCGAACCAGCTTTACCTCTCGGCCAGGATGCCCGGAATCACCCACATGTACTCGGGCCAGGAAGCCGTGGCGGTCGGGATCTGCGAGGCGCTGAGGGTGACGGACAGGATCACCTCCACCCATCGCGGCCACGGGCACTGCATTGCCAAGGGCGGCGAGTTCAAGGCGATGTTCTGCGAGCTTCTCGGCAAGGAAGAGGGCTATTGCCGCGGGAAGGGCGGCTCGATGCACATCGCCGACCAGTTGAACGGAAACCTCGGCGCCAATGCGATCGTCGGCGGGTCCACGGGAATCGCGACCGGCTCGGCCCTGAGCGCAAGGATGCTCGGCACCGACGACATCACGGTCTGCTTCTTCGGCGACGGCGCGACGGCGCAGGGCATCTGGTACGAGGTCATGAACATGGCTGCACTCTGGAAGCTGCCGGTCATCTACGCATGCGAGAACAACGGCTACTCGGAGTACACGCGAACCGACGAGATCGCCTCCGGGTCAATCGGGGCGCGCGCCGAGGCTTTCGGAATCGAAAGCCATCAGGTCGACGGCCAGGACGTGCTGGCGGTGAACGACTTGGCGGCACGGCTCGTCGAGCGCGCACGAAAGGGCGAAGGGCCGTTCTTCGTCGAACTCATGACGTACCGCTTTCACGGTCACCATGTGGGCGACATCAACCGCGACTACTACCGCGCCAAGAGCGAGGAAACCGCCTGGATGGAGCAGCGCGATCCGATCCTGAACTTCGGGAACTGGCTTTCCGAACAGGGCATTGCGAGCGCCGAAGAGCTGGAGTCGGTCAACGCCGAGGTTCGCGCGGATGCGGAGGCTGCCGTCGAGTACGCCTTCTCGGCCAGGTTCCCCGACGCGTCCGAGGTCGGAAAACATGTCTACGTGGAGGCGTCATGATGCGCAGCATATCACTGTCGCAGGCGGTCAACGAAGCCATCGCGGAAGAGATGCGGCGCGATGAATCGGTCTTTCTGATCGGCGAGGATGTCGCGGAGGCCGGAACGCCGTTCAAGGTTACGTCCGGTCTGGTCGAAGAGTTCGGCACTGATCGCGTCATCGACACGCCCATAGCCGAACCCGGATTCGTGGGCATCGCGGTCGGCGCGGCGATGACCGGCACCCGGCCGATCGTGGACATCATGTTCGGGGACTTCCTGTTCCTGGTGATGGATCAGCTTTGCAACCAGGCGGCCAAGACGCACTACATGTCGGGCGGAAAGCTGAAGGTGCCGCTGGTGCTGCGAACCAACCTCGGCGCCACCCGCCGAGCGGGTGCCCAGCACAGCCAGTCGCTGCATGCGCTGGTGGCGCACATTCCGGGATTGAAGGTTGCGCTGCCGTCGTCCGCCTATGAAGCCAAGGGGCTCCTCAAGAGCGCGATCCGGGACGACAATCCCGTGGTGATCTTCGAGGACAAGCTAATGTACCAGGACAAGGCGCCGGTGCCCGAGGACGAGTACCTGATACCCTTCGGGCGGTCCGAGGTGCTCCGCGAGGGCTCGGACGTGACGCTGGTCGGCACCTCGTCCATGCGGCAGGTGTGCGAAAAGGCGGCCGACCTCCTTGCCGGCGGAGGCATTGATGCCGAGGTGATCGATCCGCGAACCATCGCTCCGCTGGACGAGGACACCATCCTGCGCTCGGTCCGGAAGACGTCCCGCGCGATCGTGGTTGACGAGGGGCACCGGAACTACGGCGTCACGGCGGAGATCGCGAGCAGGATCGGCGAGAAGGCATTCTACCATCTCGACGCGCCGGTCATCCGGCTGGGCGCCATGGATGTGCCCGTGCCCTTCAGCCCGGCGCTCGAGGACTTGACGGTTCCGACGCCCGAGGGCGTTGCGGAATGCGCCCGCAGGATCGTGTCCGGAGAGCATGTCCATGCCCCATGAGGTAAAGATGCCGCAACTCGGCATGACACAGGACTCCGGCGTGATCGTCGCGTGGCAGAAGTCCTCGGGCGACAGGGTGGCGAAGGGCGACGTGCTCTTCGAAGTCGAGACGGACAAGGCGACGATGGAGGTCGAGGCAACCGCGGACGGCTATCTGTCGGATGTGCGGGCGGACGCCGGATCGGACGTGCCCGTAGGCGACGTCATCGCGCTCATCGTCGACGACGAACCCGGCCCGGACACCGGGCAGGAGGCCGCGACCGCTGTGGCGGACCGTTCCGCTTCGCAAGGGCAGTCCGGTCCCGGGGACGAGGCTTCACCCGCCGCGCCCCGACCCGCCGCGCCTCAACCGCGCCCGCCTCGGCCGATGCCCTCCGGGGCGGCAACCGGAAGAATTCTTGCATCGCCGAAGGCAAGACGGCTCGCTGCCGAACGGGGGATCGACCTCGCCGCGCTCCGGGCACAGGGCATGCCGGAACCGATCCATGCCGGGGATCTCCCGAGTTCCGTCCCCGCAGGACAGTCCGTTCTGATGGCGCGGGTCGACGGAGGCGCGCTCAACGCACTGCTCGAGCGTTCCGAGGGGGCCGACCGCACGCGTCTGTTCGCGGCGTTTGCGGCCGGGGCGTGGCGCAAGCTCTTCGGGGTCGATGATGTGGCCGTGGAAGTCCGGCTGCTCGACGGCACCTCCGCCGTTCACGCGAACCCCGACCGTGGCGGCGGCGGCGGAGCGCGTGCGGTGCTGAGCCTCGTCGATCTTTGCGACACGCGTGTCGGCGCCTACGCGCCCGCCGGCGGCGGCGTGACCGTCTCGGCGGCAAGGGACGGCAAGGGATTCGCGCTGACCCTCTCTTTCGGCGAGGGATCGCTTGCGATCACGCATGCCATCGCTCTTCTCGACGACATCGCGGCCCGGATCGAAGACCCGATCCGCCAGTTGCTTCACGGAACGTCCTGACCGGATGTCCAGGCGGTTTCGGCAATGGCGCCGATCGAGCGGAGCCCACGTCCGGGCGGGTCGCGCACCGGGAAGCCGGCGCACCCGATGACCTGTGACGGGGAACTTCAGTTCCTCTTGGCGCCGGTTTGCGACGCTGCGCGGCGCAAGCTGGACAGGCAGGGGGGCGGGATCCGGATGTTCGAGGGCCGTGAAACACGGCATCACTCCATGGAGTCATGAATGGGCGCCATCGCCAGCCCTTCCGTTCGCAGGCTCGCGCTCGAAAGGGGCATTGACATCGACGACCTCGCCGCCCGGCTGGGGCGCGAAAGCGTAACCCGCGAAGACGTGCTTGGCGGGGCCGGCCGAGACGCTTCCGGAATGTCCGCGACGAGCCGGTGGGATGTCGACCACGGGGCGTTCGGGCCGATTGCGGCCGAGCCGCTCAACCGCATGGCGCAGGCGGCCTCGACAAACCTGACGGCGGCCCAACAGCTGATTCCGGCGGTTACCCACCACGGCAGCGCCGACATGACGCGGATCGAGGCGGTGCGCGCGAGGCTCAGGTCGGAGGGCGTCCGCATTACCGCGCTCGCATTCCACGTCGCCATTCTCGCGCGCTGCCTGATCGAATTCCCGCGGTTCAACGCTTCGCTGAGTCCGGACGGCGCATCGCTGATCCTGAAAGGCTATGTCCACATCGGAGTCGCCGTAGACACGCCGCAGGGGCTTCTGGTGCCGGTGGTCCGGGACGCGGACCGCAAGTCCGTTCCCGAAGTCTCGGCGGAGATCGCCGACCTTGCGGCCCGAGCCCGGGCCCGGAGGATCCGCAACGCGGAACTGGGCGGCGCATCCATGACGATCACCAACCTCGGCGGCATCGGGGGCGAGGCGTTCACGCCGATCGTCAACCCGCCCGAGGTCGCGATTCTCGGCATCTCCCGAACCGAAGTCCGTCCGGTCTGGAATGGCGCGGCGTTCGTTCCCGCGCCGATGGCGCCACTGGACCTTTCCTACGACCACCGCGTGGTCAACGGCGCCGATGCCGCGAGGTTCCTCGTGCGGGTCGGCGAACTGATCAGGAACCCGGACGACCTCCTCGTCTGATTTTCCGCCGGCGCAGCCGCAAACCGGTCGCAAACAACGTCCTTGCCGCTTCCCGGTTCGCCGTCAGCCGCAATCTTCCCGGCGCATCCGTTGCAGGCGACTTTCACGCCTTGCCCCGTCAGTGGCCGAAGTAGGCTCTTGCGAGGGCCTCGTCGCGAGCGAGATCCTCCTTCGTGCCTTCCTGCACGATCCGTCCGCTCTCAAGGACGTAGATTCTCTCGGCCAGCGACAGCGCGAAATTGGCGTTCTGTTCTGCGATCAGGATCGTCAGGCCGTATTCGTCGCGCAGCCGCATCAGTACTTCGGAGATTTCCGCGCAGACCTTGGGAGCCAGGCCGATTGTCGGCTCGTCCACCAGCAGCAGGCTCGGGCTGGTCATCAGGGCGCGGCCGAGCGAAACCATCTGGCGCTCGCCGCCAGACTGGGTCGACGTTTCCTGATGCTCGCGTTCCTTGAGCCGCGGGAAGAGCGCCTGGACCATGTCGAGGTTCTTCCCGATGTCCTCGCGCGCCGTGTAGGCGCCGACCAGAAGGTTGTCGCGAACGCTCATGTACGGAAAGAGGTTGAAGCGTTCGGGAGCATATCCGATTCCCTGCCGGACGATCGCGGGAGAACCGGCCCCGATCAGCGACCGACCTTCGAGCCGGATCTCGCCGCGCGCATCGGTCAGGCCCATGATGCTGTCAAGCAGCGTGGACTTGCCGGCGCCGTTCGCGCCGATGACCGCGACGATGTCGCCGCGGTTCAGTCTGAGCGAGAGATCGAAGAGCGCCTGTGCGCGGCCATAGAAGGCCGAAAGCTCCCGTATCTCCAGAAACGCCGTCATTCGGCACCCAGATACGACGCGCGAACCGCCGGATTCCCGATCACCTCGCCGTAGCTGCCCTCCGCGATAATCCGCCCCCGGTCGATGGCTATGGCGCGGTCGATCAGCGGCTCGAGCGCCTTCAGGTCGTGGCTGACGATCAGGAAGGTCATGCCGTCGCGGCGCATCCGCTGCACCAGTTCGCCGATCATGGCGATCTCCGCCACCGTAAGGCCGGCAAAGACCTCGTCCAGCAGCATCACCTTCGGTTCGGTCGCCATCGTGCGCGCCATCTCCAGTTTCCGCAGGTCGCCCATGGACAGCTCTGCCGGCCTGCGCGCGAGGTCGGTCTCGCCGAAGCCCACCGACAGCGCCAGTTCCCGTTCCCTCGCGCAGTCCGGGCCCTGCCTGATCATCCGCCAGATGTTGTCGGGCATCAGGCCGACGCGGATGTTTTCGGCGATGCTGATGTCCCGGAACGGGCGCGGAACCTGATAGGTGCGGCTGACGCCATGCCGGATCCTCTGCGCTGTCGTGAGCCGCGTCATCTCCCGTCCGTTGACCTTGACGGAGCCGGACGTCGGCCGGTGCTCTCCCATGATCAGGCTGAATATCGTGGTCTTGCCCGCGCCGTTCGGTCCGATCAGCCCCACCGACTCGCCGGGCTCGACATGGAACGACACTCCGTCAGTGGCGACCAGGCCGCCGAATTTCTTGACCAGGCCGGAAACTGTCAGCGAATAGCTCATCGCAGGCGCGGGATCCTTTTCCAGGCGGTCTGGACCAGTTCGAAGATGCCCTTGGGCTGGTACATGTAGAGCACGAGCGCAATGCCGCCATAGATCAGGTAGCGCTCGGCGCCAGGCAGCCACGGACGCAGGTACTCAAGCAGGAATGTCAGGAAGAACGCCCCCATCATCGGACCGACGATGGTGCCCGCCCCGCCGATGAGCGCCGCGACGATGATGGTGAAGAGGAAATTGATGTCGAACAGCGCGCGCGGCGCGATAGAGCCCAGGTAGTGGACGTAGAACGCTCCGCCGAGGCCGGCAATGAACGCCGAGGCGACAAAGGCGAACAGTTTCAGGCGCGTTGCGGAAAGCCCGCTGCCGCGGACGCTTTCCTCGCTCATGCCGATGGCGGAAAGCGCCGTCCCGAGTTGCGTTCGCATCAGCAACCACATGGAGAGCGCTACGGCCAGCGTCAGGGACGTGGAGAGATAGAATCCGTTCGCCGCGCCGCGCGTCAGCGTCGGAATGCCGGACATTCCGCGCGTGCCTCCCGTCAGGTCGGGGCGGATAACCTGCACGAGCTGGTACATCAGCTCCATGAAGGCGAGCGTGACGAGGGCGAAGTAGCTTCCCTTTATCCTGAGCGCCGGCAGCAGCACAACGAGCCCGCCGGCCATGGTCACCAGGACGGCAACCGGAATCGCGTATTCCACCGGCACATCGAAGCGTTTCGTCATGATGGCGCTCGTGTAGGCGCCGATGCCGATCAGGAACGGATGACCGAAGCTGATATAGCCGGTCCGGCCCGATAGCACGTCCCATGAAATCGCGAAGAGCGCCAGGTAGTTTGCGAATATGATCGTCCGAAGTGTTCCCTTGCCGACCAGCTGCGGAAGGAGGAACATGCCGACGATCAGCGCGGACCAGAGCGCGAGGTGGTGCCAGCGCAGGTTCATCTACAGTTCCTCCCGACCGAAGAGCCCCCGCGGGCGCAGGATGAGAACGGTGATGATGAGAAGCATGGTGAAGACGCCGCGCAGTTCCGGCGCGATCCAGGCGGAAGCGAAGATCTCCATGAAACCGATGATGTGCGCGACGACCAGCGTGCCGATGATGGACCCGATGCCGCCCACGATGACGACCGCCACGGCGACGATCAGGGGCGGCACCCACATTCCGGGATAGAGCTGCGTATAGCTCGCGAAAAACACGCCCGCGACGGCGCCGAGGCTGCCCGACAACGCCCAGGTGATCATGTTGATGCGATGGGCGTCGATGCCCGAGAGCGCCGCCCCCTTGGCATCCATCGACACGGCCTGCATGGCGCGGCCGGTATGGGTGACTCGCACGAAGACATAGAGCCCGATCAGGATCGCCCAGCTTGCGACGGCAGCCACCAGGTTGGACCAGGGGATCGCAGCTCCTGCCACGCGTTCGACCCCCGGCACGATGGGAAGAAGGATTTTCGAACTGTCGCCGAAGACCAGGATCACGGCGGCCTGCATCACGACGGCGAGGATCAGGGTCGAGATCTCGACCGCGACGTGGTTGCCCTCGAGCGGCCTGACCAGCAGCCGGTACTTGCCGATTCCCATGGCGCATCCGACGATCGCCGCGAGCAGCAGTCCGACGGGCTTCGGCAGGCCAAGCGTCTGCGCGAACCAGAAGTACACGTAGCCGCCGATCAGAAGATAGGCGCCGTACGCGAGGTTCAGCACCCGTCCCACGCTGAAGATCAGCGTGAATCCCATGGCGATCAAGGCGTAGAGACCGCTGAGGAGCAGCCCCTGGATCAGGACCTGAAGCATTGGCGACCGGCGTTCGGTTCCGGAGTTCCGGGGCGGGGGTGTTCCGCCCCGGCTTTGCGTTGGGTGCTGCGTTCTGCGTTCAGTTTGCGGGGACCCAGCTGGGCACGGCGAACTCTCCGGTTGCGTACTTCTCGGGATAGACCACCGCCGCCGTTCCGTCCTCGTACCACTGGATGACGACCATCGAGGGCGAGCCGTCGTCGAAGGGCTCGGTGATGTCGAAGCGGGCGTTGTGCGGGTAGGTGCGCCCGGTGCGCGGCTCGACCTCGTCGTTGCCCCAGAAGCCGTAGCGCAGCCAGAGCTCGCCGTCCTTCTCGAGGACCAGGTCCTGCCTCTCCATCGCCGGAACCCAGGCGTCGAGCCCGAAGCCGCCGGCCTCCTCGGCGGCGGCCATGGCCTGCTTCAGCCCGTGGTAGGCGTTGTAGCCGTTGAAGTGCGGAACCCTCGGGCGGCTGTCGTAGCGGGCCTGGTAGGTCGCCAGGAAGCCGGCGCTGACCGGGTCGAGCGCGAACCCCACGGACGGCACCGGCGACAGCGTCGAGATGCCGCCGCCCGCGCCGCCGGTGTCCTCCCAGAACTCCTGGCCGAGCGCCGCCACGTTCACCCCGGTCATGCCCATGGGAACCTGGAGCTTGACGTACTGCGACGACACCACCTGGGAGTTGACCGAGGAGACCAGGTAGATGAAGTCGGCCCCGGAGCCCTCGGCCCGCGCGAAGATCGGGGCGAAGTCGTTGGTGGCGACGTCGTAGGTGATGATCTCCGCCACCTCGATGCCGGCCACCGGGGCGAGGGCGTCGGTCACCAGCCCGGTGATCGCCCCGCCGAAGGCGGTGTCCTCGGCGAGGATCACCACCGACTCCCAGCCCATCCGGTCCTTGAGGACGTCCTTGCCGAAGTCGATGTAGAGCGTCGCCAGCGCCTCGTCCGAGGCGATGTTCATGAAGTAGGGGCGCATCGAGTCGTAGTCCTCGACGATCATGTCGATGATCCCGATGTAGCTCGTCCAGGTGTCGAGCGTCGGGATCTGGTACTCCTGCATGCGCGGCAGCCAGCCGAGCGAGACGTCGTCGATCGAGCCGGAGACGATGAAGTCGACCTCCTCGGTCTCCGCCAGGTACTCGTAGGCCTTGACCCCCTCGGTCACGTCCTCCCCGGTGTCGGCCGTCACCAGCACGAGCTCCCGGCCGAGAACCCCGCCCGCCGCGTTCAGCTCGTCGACCGCGATCTCGGCGCCGCGCAGCGTCGACAGCCCGGTGTCGGAGCTGAGCGAGCCGATGAAGCCGACCTTGATCTCGGCGCCGGCGGAGCCCGCCGCCGCGGCAAGCGCGGACGCAAGAAGACAGTTTCGGAAATGCATGTTCAAACCTCCCTTGAAAGCCGGCGCGGCCGAAGACCGCCGCGCATCCTGTATACTGTATACAAAACCAACATTGCACCCACGCTGTCAAACGGAATCGCGCCGCGCCGCATGTTCGAACGCCCGGCTCACCCGCTGCGTATGGCGCCGTCCTCGTCGTGGACGATGGCGTCGACGTCAATCTCGACCATCATGCCTGGCTGCGTCAGCCCGGCCTCCACCCCGGTCATCACGGGGTCGATGCCCCTGAACACCTCGCCGTGCGCGCGCACCAGCCCGCCGGACTGGCTCATGTCGGCGACATAGGCGCGGGTGCGCACCACATGGCGGAGTTCGGCTCCGACTTCCCGAAGCGCGCGCTCGATGCGGGCGAGGATGTACCTGGTCTGGGCATAGGCGTCGCCGGGGGCGTGAAGACGACCGCTGGGTTCGATCGCGGTGGTGCCCGCGACGTAGACGAAGGGGCCGACGCGCTTGGCGCGCGAATAGCTGCCGATCTCTTCGAACCGCCCCCCGGAACTGAACTTCCGAATCATGGGGCCCGAACCTCCAGGCGCGCGCGAATCGCCGCGGCGGCGGACGCCAGCGCCTCCCATTCGGCCGGCGCAAGATCGAGAACCTCGACTTCCACGAGTCCGCCTGCGCCGAGATGCGCGGGGACGCCGAGCACCACGCCGCGGAGTCCGTACTCGCCCTCCAGCATGACCGAGACGGGCACAGGCCCGACCCGCGCCCCACGGATGTGGTCCAGGAGCTCGACCGCGGCGTGCGCCGGGGCAACCGTCGCCGAACCGGACGCCTTGAGCGCCACGACCTGTCCGCCGCCCGTGACGGCGTCCCTTATGCAGGCAGAGATCTCGTCGTCCGACAGGAAACGCGCGACCGGCCGCCCCCTGATTCGAGCGAGCGACGCGATCGGAGCCATTTCCTCCCCGTGGCTTCCGAGCGCGATCGCCTGTACATCGCCGGGCGCCACTCCGGCAGCCGTCGCCAGCGCGGCGCGGAATCGAGCGGAATCGAGCGTGCCTGCCATGCCGAGGACGCGCTCGCGCGGGAAACCCGTCGCGAGCAGCATTTCGGCGGTCATCTCGTCGAGAGGGTTGGTCACGACAATGACGATGGCCTCCGGAGCCTGGGTGCGTATCGTCTCCGCAACGGCATGGATCACCCGGCGGTTGGTGTCGATCAGGTCGGCTCGGGACATGCCCGGGCCGCGGGCGCGGCCAGCGGTGACGACGACGACTTCCGCTCCGGCCACCGCGCCAAGCGCCTCGCCTCCCGTGCAGCGGGTCCGCGTGCCGGAGATTCCGGAGGCATGGTTGAGGTCGAGAGCCGTCGCGGCGGCAAGTCCAGGGGCGATGTCGACAAGCGCGATCTCGTCGGCGATGTCGGCATTCGCCGCGAGATGCGCGACGTTCCCGCCGACCCCGCCTGCGCCGACCAGCGCGAGCCTCGAGAAGCGTCGCGCGCCGCGCCGGGCCGGACGGCCGGGCGCGATCCATCTCGGCGAACGCCGGTAGAGCGTGCGCTGCAGCACGGCGGCAGCGCCGGCCCGGATCGGAGCAGGACGTTCCAGCGGCCCCTCCAGGAGGCGTATTCCGAGGCGCGCCGCTGTCTCTCGGGCGACATCGGTGACGATGTCGCCGGGCAACAGTTCCAAGATCACGCGCCCGCGCTGCCTGGCGTCCGCGACGGCCTCTGATCCGATGACGCGCGCCACCTGTCCCGCCCTCCAGTCAGGCAGCCCGCCCGTCAACGGCCTCGACGGCCCTCACGGCTGCGTCGACCGCGACCTGGACCGAGTTTTCCGAGCCGGAAACGAACAGCCGCCCGAACCGGCCGACGGCGCGGACCTCGACCATGTCGATTTCGGCTGCCTTTTCGGCCTCGTTCGCCGCGATCGAGACATATGCGGCGGGGGCGCACTCGATGATGCCGAGGGTCTGGCCGGGCACCAGAAGCGAGCCCTTGCGCCACTTGTTCAGCAACTGCGCCTGGTAGGGCTCGACCGAGGTGATGATCTGGGTCGAGGAGATCGCGGGCTTGAGCCGGTCCGAAAGCGACGCGCCAAGCTCGGACAGCATGGCCTCGCGCGCCGCGGATACCTCTGCGTTGGAGGGGGATCGCAGGATGAAGAAGCCGAACTCGCGCTCTACCAGCTGGGTCGTCGCTTCCACGGAAGAAGCCTTTAGCGCCGCGTCGATGAGGTGAAACACGACGTTTCCCGGAGCCATCTCGCCGATCAGGACGGTGTCGCCGGAGAGCGGAACCGACCCCTGCACGGTGGCGCCGTTGTAGGCGGCGAACTTCGGCTGCAGGTTGTCGATCTGCATGAGCGCCCGGATGGTGCTGCCGCTCATTCTCCATACTCCTCCTGCAGGTCGCGCCATGGCCGGCTCTGGTAGGCAACGCGCTTGATGTTGATCAGATGCAGCGCGGTCACGTTGTCGGAGGTCACGGAGCCGGACCACGTGCCGGTGCCGAGCATGAAGGAGGGTTCAAGGTCCGTGGCGTAGCCCGCGCCGCCGTGGATCGCCGGAACATTGACCAGGATGCGGCCGGCGGGCAGCGCGGCGAAGTCCGCGACAACCCTCGGATCGTGACTGTGGACAACCGCCGTGTGACCCCAGCCCCCGAACTGCACGATGTCCCGGGAAAGTTCGATCGCATGCGCGCTGTCCCTGGCTTCGTAGAATGCCAGGACCGGATTGAGCTTCTCCGCGGAGAGCGGACGATGCCATCCGATCTCCGACTCCTCGCTGACGAGCACGCGGCATCGCGGCGGAATCGAGAACCCCGCGAGCCCGGCCAGTTCTTCGGGCGACTGGCCCACCCGGTCGGGGTCCATTGCCGACCTCCCGGCGAAGATCACCCCGGCAAGGCGGTCCGCCTCCGCTCCGGTGCAGAAATAGGCGCCCTTGAGCTTGAGTTCATGGCGCAGTTCGCGCGCAATCCCTGAATCCGCGATCACCGCCTGTTCGCTGACGCAGGCGGTGCCGTAGTCGAAGGACTTCGAGGCAACGATCTGCTCGGCGACTTCGCCGAGATCCGGCGCCATGGATCCGTGAATGTAGCAGGGCACGTTGCCGGCCCCGACCGCGAGGGTCGGCTTGCCGCACGAATAGGCCGCTCGGACCATGCCCGGCCCGCCGGTCGCCATGATGACGGAGGTGCGGCGGTGGCGCATCAACTCGGAAGTGCCCTGGATAGTCACGCGGTCGAGGCACTGGATCAGTCCCTTCGGCGCCCCCTCCTGCTCCGCGGCGCGCGCCATGATGCGCACGGCCTCGTTGCCGCAGCGAACGCCGCGCGGATGCGGAGCGCAGACAATCGCATTGCCTGCCTTCACCGCGCTCAACACCTTGAAGATCACGGTCGAGGTCGGATTCGTCACCGGAATCAGCGCGGCGACGACTCCCATGGGCTCGCCGAACGCGGCGATCTTCGTGGCGTCGTCGCGCCAGAGCAGTCCGAGCGTCGTGACGTCGCGCAGCCATTCCACGGTGCCCCGCGCGTTCAGGAGGTCCTTGATGCGCTTGTCCGCCGCGTTGCCGTATCCGGTCTCCTCGGCGGCGAGTTCGCCAAGGCGCTTGGCCTCGGGCTCGACGGCGGCGCCCATGGCCTCCACGATCGCGTCCACCCGGGACGGATCGGCGCCGAGAAACCGGCGGTAGGCTTCGAAGGCGGTTTCGGCGCATCGCCGCGCCGACGCGATGGATCGCAGATCGTCATCCATTCAGCGCGTTCCCGTGGCTATGGCGTCCATTTCCCTGCGGGCTCCGTCGACATCCGCGGCATTGATGCCGATCGTGTCGAGACGGCGGCCCGCGGCGGCGACGTCGGCGCCGAGCACCGCCGAGGCAAGCGTGACCATCGCCTGTGTGACCGGCACCTGCGTCCCGGTGAGCGCCGCTGCGGACGCCAGCGGCACGAGCGATCCGATGACTCCGTCTCTCAGGAGCCCCCTGCAGGTTCCGGGATCCGGCACCGGGCGCGCACCGGTTCCGCGCTCGGTTCCGGCGTGGGCCGCAATCCATGCATCCGTATCGGGAAGGTCTCGGATGCCGAAGGCGGCGGCAACCGCGCGGCGCTCGGAGGCCAGGGCATCGATGACACGGCGCTGTTCGGGGCCGATCAACGCGGCGAAGCTGCGGTTTTCGGGCAGCGGCACCGCCCCCATGGGCAGCGGCGCGGCGCATGAACCGAGCGCCGGCCCGCTCATCAGCATCGTCGGGAACTCCACGAGCGCCGACCCGTCGGCAAATCCCGACGCTAGGACGCTGGTCTGCACGATCGTTGGAAGGATTCGCTGCAACCCCGCCAGCGCCCTTTCGCGTCCGCTCGGCAGCGTCGCCGCAACCGACGGCGCAGCCTCCGTCAGCTCAAGCACGGCGCCGCTTGCCGCGATCCAGAAAGGCAGACCCTGCGCCTCGACGATGGTGATGTCCGCCAGCGCCCCGCCGATCCTCAGCAGCCACGCGGTTTCAAGCGCCCCGAGCGAACGTCCCTGCGCCAGAACCAGCACCTGCCCGTCCGACAGGTGATCGGCAAGTACCATGGCATAGGTCCGCTGCTTGTGGACCGGACCGGTCAGGAAAATGAGTTCGGCGTCCCGGACCGCAGCGTCGAGCTCCGCCGTCGTCCGGACCGACGGCGCATCCCGCCGGTCGATCTGGTAGGTTCCGACCGGCCCTGCGCCGCGGAGCGCGATGCCCGACGAGGCGCGCATCGTCTGGAGTTCGGCGCCATAGGCCGAGAAGAGCTTGACCTCCGCGCCGGCAGCCAGGCAGAGCCCGGCGATCAGGCGCGCATCTTCGCCGCCGCCGAGAACGGCAATGCGGTTGAACTCGGGTACGGCCTCCGACCGGTTCGGAACGGGCGCGCGGCTCGCAATTTCGGCGAATTCGGCAAAGGGGCTGCTCATCGGTCAGGCTCGTCAAGGCCTTGCAATTGCAGGTCGGCGGGGCGGAAGGGACGCGGACGCACCGGATGCGCCTAGCCCGCGAGGCCCGAGATTATTGCTTCGAGCTCGTCGTGGGGCCGCGCGATGACATGGACCGACACGATCTCGCCGACCTTGTTGGCGGCGGTTGCGCCGGCATCCGTGGCCGCCTTGACCGCGCCGACCTCGCCGCGCACCAGCGTCGAGACGAGGCCGCCGCCGACCTTGTGCTGGCACACGATGCTGACGCTCGCCGCCTTGACCATTGCGTCCGCCGCCTCAATCGAGGCGACGAGGCCGCGGGTTTCGATCATGCCGAGGGCCGCTTGGCCCGCTGCTGGTTTCGCCATGGTGATTCTCCTTCGTCCTGGTGGCGCTCTTCACGAATCCGCAGACATGTCGACCCGGTCGATCACCGCGATCACTGCGGCATCGACCGGGACGGCTGCGGCGGTCAGGGGCAGGCGCGCCGCCGACCCGAAGGTCAGCAGCACCGTGTCGCCGACTCCGGCCCCGACAGTATCCAGTGCGACGCAGGCCGGATCCAGAACGGTCCCGGCTCCGTCGATGATGTCGGCCACGAGCAGCGTTCCGCCGACGAGGCGGGGATCCTTGGCCGTGGCCGTGGCCGTTCCGGTGACCTGGGCGAGCCGCATCAGAAGCTGCCCAGATAGCGGTCGAGTTCGAGTTGCGTGATCTGGCCGTCCAGATGCGCGTTGTAGAATTCGAGTTCGCGCTCGCATTGCTGAAGGTAGAGCTCGTAGAGGAGCTCGCCGAGAACGGCCTTCAGCCAATCCGAGTTGCGCGCCAGGGCGATCGCGTCGCCGAGGCGGAGCGGGATCGGCTCCGCGTCCGCGTCCTCGTAGCCATTCCCGGCCGTCATCTCGGTCGGCGTCAGGCCCTGTTCGATTCCGTCAAGCCCCGAGGCGAGATCCGCGGCGGTCAGCAGATAGGGATTGCAATCGGCCCCGGCGTCGCGCTTTTCGACGCGGGTTGCTGCGCTGCTGCCTTCGATCACGCGGATTCCCACTGTGCGATTGTCCATGCCCCAGGTCGTGTTGATGGGGCAGAACGTAAAGGGCTGACGCCGCCGGAAGCCGTTCACGGTCGCGGAGCCGCAAACGGCTGCCTCGGACATGCGTTTCTGCAAGCCGGCGATGAAGCTCCGTCCCGTTGCGTTCAGCCGCCCGCCGTCGGAGAATGCGTTCGCGCCATCCTTCCACAGCGAGTAATGCGAATGAAATCCGTTGCCGCTTTCCTCTGAAAAGGGCTTGGCCATGAATGTCGCGCGGTAGCCGTGCGCCGTGGCGAGCTGCTTGACCAGGCTGCGGAACATCACGACGCGGTCGCAGGCCTCTAGGGCGGCCGCGTAGCGGATGTTCACCTCGACCTGCCCGGCGGCATATTCCGGGTTCGACTGCTCGATCGGGATTCCGAACTCGTTGATCTGGCGCCGGATCGGGCCCAGGACATGCTCGAGTTCGGCTGCGCGGTCGAGCCCGTAGACGCCGATGCCCCTGTCTCTGGGCTTGTCGGTCGCCGGATCGAGCAGAAAGAATTCAAGCTCCGTCCCGAGTTGCACGTCGAAGCCCATGTCCGCAGCGCGCTCGACCTGCCGCTCGAGTGCGAGGCGCGGATCGATGGGAACCGGCTCGTGATCCATGCCCTCAGCGCGGGCAAAGGCCATGGCCACGCCGGGTTCCCAAGGGATCGGGGCCGGGCGGGTGGCCGGGAACATGTGGAAGTCCGGATACCCGTTGTCGAAGTTGACGTAGGGCGTGTCCCAGACATCGCAGGTCATGTCGATCGCGAAAAGGGCGATCGAATAGGCGTTTCCGCTCCTGCAGATGCTTTCCCAATTGCTTGCCGGAATGCGCTTGCCGCGCATGATTCCATTGAGATCGCCCATTCCCAGCACCACGGTGTGGGTTCCTTCCGGGAGAGTATAGTCTTGTTCTGGCACGGTTTTCTCCTTCTGCGACCGATCTTGCCAGTTCTCTGTATCCTGTATACAGTATCCAAAAATACAACAGTTGGCAAGGGTTATCAAGTGCCTCGATCAAACATTATAGTTGTCGGCGGGGGAATAGCCGGTTCCATGACCGCGCTGTCGCTGCAGCGCCGCGGCGAACAGGTGACCCTGATCGACAGGTGGGAGCCGGGCCATTCCCGGGCCGCCTCGACCGACTACAACCGCGTGATCCGCGCAATCTCCGGCCGGGACGAGTTCTATACCCGCTGGGCCCGGGAGAGCAGGATGCGCTGGCTGGAGCTCATGGCCGAGACCGGTCAGAAGCTGATGTACGAATGCGGGACCCTGATTCTTGCGACGGAAGGACACTGCGACTGGGAAGACTCGACGAGAGAGACGTTCGACCGCACGGGCGTGCCCTACTATCGCTTCACTCCGGCCGAGGTACGCAGCCGGTTTCCGCAGTTCCGGGTCGACGACATCAAGTACGCGCTCTTCGAACCCGAAGCAGGGCTGCTCATGGCGCATCGCTGCGTCATCACTGCCGTCGAACTGCTGAAGGAGGCAGGCGGCATCGTCCGGCGCGGGATCGTGACGACCGATGCCGGCGAGCGCCCAATGCTCGACGGACATCCGCTCGAGGCCGACGCAATCATCATCGCCACCGGCGCATGGATGGGCGACATGTTTCCGCGCACGATCAAGCCGATCACCGCGGTTCTCGGCATCAACGTCATCTATACCAGCACGCCCGAAGGGTCGGAAGCCTTCGACATGGCGCGCATGCCCTGCTGGATCGACCACGGCCAAGGCTCGTTCGGAATTCCCTCCTCCGAAGGATCCGGCGTGAAGGCCGCAGTCGTGATTCCGAACCAGCCGATCGATCTCGACAACGACGAGCGGCTGATCGAACGCCAGAGCCTCAACCGCACGCGGCAGTACATCCGCCACCGCCTGCCCGAGCTGATCGGCCAGCGCGCGGTGGATTCCAAGTTCAATCAGGTGATCCTGACACCGGACACGCATTTCATCCTCGACTGGCATCCCGAACACTCGAACGTCCTTTTCGCAGGCGGCTGCTCGGGGCACCTCTTCAAGCACGGGCCGGTCTTCGGAGAGTTTGCCGCGGGTGTCGCCATGCGGGACTACGGCACGGCTGACAGGTTCCGGATCGCCGGCCGGCGCAAGCTTGGCCCGAAGGAGAGCCCGAGCGGCCGGTAGGGTTCGAGTCAATCCGAAGTGGCGGCATCCCGCTCGGTCGCGACTTCCGTGCATTCGATCGCCCGGCGCATGCATGACCGGTTCGCACCCCGGGGCGGCGGGGCTACCTTCCGGGGCAACGAATGCCAGCAGGAAACCATTTGCCCGAAGCGGCGGATTTCGCGAGAACCGGCGTGAGCACGGATGGACGGAACGCGAAATGGAGTTTTCGACAGGGCCCGGCGGAAGGGAGCGGGAAATCATCGACTTGCTCGCCGCGACCTTCACCGCGTCGGATGGCGCGGAGGAAGGCGCGCTGATCGGCGATCTCATGCGCAACTTGCTGGTCACGACAGCGGATGCAGATATCCAGGTCTATACGGCGCGCGAGGAGCGATCAGTGATCGGAGCAGCTGTTTTTTCGCGGCTGACCTACGATCTGGATGACCGGACCGTCTTCGTGCTGGGACCGGTTGCGGTGCTGACCAGCCGCCAAGGCGAGGGGATCGGGCAAAGACTGCTGGTCCACAGCCTTGCCGAACTGCGGAAACACGGCGTCGATATCGCTGTGACCTATGGTGATCCGAACTTCTATTCCAAGGTGGGATTTCGACCAATCACCGAAGAATTCGCCGAGGCGCCTTTCAAATTGAAGCATCCTGAAGGCTGGCTCGGCCAATCCTTGACGGATCGGAAGATGACGCCGCTAGCCGGCCCATCTCGCTGCGTCGAGGCATTCCGCCGTCCGGACTACTGGTGACCAGTCAGACCAGTTCTACCTGATGACGGTTTGAACTCGTGCATCAAGACCAGCTTCATTGCGCCTTGCCCCGGCGCCGCCAGACCAGGCAAAGAGACGGTCAAAGTTGCACTGTACAACCTTGCCAATAACGGCATCGAGCCTGTCCAGGACCGTTCCGATGGCGGCCATGTTCAACGCCTCCGTCGCAAGGCTGCGTTGCCATCGTGTCCTTGAAGGACCGCGCGCCGTCGCGACCCCGGGTTCGCGGGTGCGCTGCGCCTTCAGCGCCGGGAACCCGGTCACGGCTTCATGGAATCCGCGCGATGTATTGCCGACCGCTCAGGTAGACTTTCCGCAGGAGGCTGGCGTCGGGCTCGACGTGTGGCGCGCCCAGGCACTGCGGTCCCGCCGCGGCGCACAACCGGACCGTTCGCGCGAACCTTGCTCGCGCATCGCCGCCGAATGCCCGCTCTTTCCGAAGCGCCTCCAGGCCCGGCACACCTTCTCCAGTTGATCAGCGGCAACCTGAACCAGCCTGATTTCGGCGACCTCAAGGAATGCGCTCAACTCACGTCCAGCACACGCGCCCCTTTGCTTTCGGCGACAATCGATGCCTCATGCACGTTCCCAACGGACATCCCGCTTGTCGCAGCGCATGGCATGGTGTTCACGGTTCACGATCGCTATCAGGCGGAATTGTCGACCCCGATCTATTCTGAAGCGCAACCACCAGAGGCGGCTGTGACCCGCGTCTTTCGGCACAGGATGTTCCGAATCGGCCATATGGCGGCGACAGCCCCTGTGACGAAACATGGAGGCTGTCATTCCAAGGGGCTGCCACCGCCTGACACATGCCGAACGATGCCGGATATGCGCGCTGAGGAAGATCTGTCGCTCGAACGAAGCGGTCGCAGCGCGGCTCGACTGCAGGCCGCAATCAATTTTTTGCGGGGGCCGGCGCAATTGCAGTACCGGACCGCGGAGGGCAGGCCAGCGGAGGGACGGGTCCGGGGAAAGAAGGCGTCTGCGGCCCGTCAACCTCGGTCGGCCTGTGCGCCCGCTGCGGAAGTGGCCGGCGTTGCACATTGGAACGGAAGTGGGGTCCGTTGAACCATAGCCGCCGCCGAATGAATGCACGACAAGCATCAAGGTTGCCTACGATCATACGAACGGGCTGCCGATCAGGCGCGCGGGCTTCCACGGCCAGCGGGACCATGCGTTATTTCCGCGCCACTGATCGGGCAGGACATTCTGGAGAAATTCCCGAATTTCGCCAAAAAAGTCATCTGAATTGTTCGATCGGGGATGCGTAAAGGTTCACGCACCTGCGTAGGTTCTCTCCGTATCACGACCGTCCGTCAATCAAGCGTTGAGCAGGCAGAAATTCGATCTACGCATGATTCTGCTCCAGGAATCGGACCGAAGAAGGGAGGCCGAGAGCAAAGAGATCGCCACCTGGGATCGAACCGGGATCAATGTCTGCAAGCGAGTCCGCTGCATCGGAGTCGACCAGGACAGAATGGTGCCAGCGCCGCTTGGCAAGGCCGGTCGATGCCAGGCACAACAATTTCGAGGGTCGCGCCAGCCGGATTCATTCCTTTTCGTGATTGAATTGGCGCCAATTCACGTACGGTCAAAGTCGAGGGAATTCTTCAGCCGGACAGGCTGCGAAAGTCGCAAGGATTCCTTGGCCGCATCCGCGATCTGCTGCGCAGCAAGTCCGTCATCCAGAGACGGCAAACCGGAGGTGTCGCCGGATCGAATCGCTCCAAGAAACGAGTGCAATTCGTCGCCATAGGTCGGAGCGAACCGTTCGTACCATGTTGGCATGAGTCCGCCCTGCGACTGTCCTTCGGCGGTGCTTCTCCGGATTCGGCCCGCCGGCTTCTGAATCGCCTGAAGCATTCCCAGCGACCCGTTCACCTCGACGCGCTCGTCCTGCCCATAGGCTGCGCGCCAACTGAAGTCGAACTGGCACAGCGCGCCGCTGGGCATTCGCATCGTAACCATCGCCGTGTCGACCTCGCCAATTTCTGCGAATGACGGGTTCACGAGCGCCGATCCCATTGCGTACAGTTCGACTGGATGCTCCCCGGTGATCCACCGCGCCAGATCGTAAAAGTGGGCGCCCTTCTCCCCGAAAAGCCCGCCGGACGTTCGGGTAAACTCCACGCTGGGCGGCGACGCCGTGCGGGACGTCATCAGCACCGCCTCGACGCGGCCGATCTCGCCGGCCGAAACGGCTGCCCTGATGCCGGCGTATCCGGCATCGAACCGGCGATTGAAGGCAGTGGCGGCCACTAGGCCTGCCCCGCGCGCCGCGTTGACGATATGGTGGGCTGTTGCCAGGTCGGACGCCAGCGGCTTTTCGCAAAGGAACGGAACGCCCGCCGCGATGCAGGCCGCCGCGACTTCGCCGTGCGAAGACGTCGAGGACGAAATGATCGCACCGTCGAGATCGGCTTCCAAGGCCTCCTCGACGGATCGAACAGCCAGCGAACCGAATTCGTCCGCTGTGGCTTCGGCGGCGTCGGGGTTCTTGTCGCAGACGATGGCGAGCGTGGCCTCGCGATGCGCGGCGATGTTGCGCGCATGAACCCTGCCAACCGCCCCCGCTCCGATTACAGCGAGTCGCATGGCCTTACCTCCGTAAGCGAAGCCTGCCGGCGGAGAGACGGGCCGATCGCGGCCCCAGACACTTCACGCAGCTTCGAGATCGGACAACCTCGCCTGCATCGGAACCGAACCCGGGCGAAGATCCAGGTACTCGTGAAGCAGGCGACGCGACAGCGCCTTGTCGCCGGACGCGATCGCGCAATCGATCAGGTAGATGTCGAGGACATCACGCTGCGCGTTGCTGCCGCCCATGCGCGGAAACGCGAAACGCGCGGCAAGCAGACGGTCGGTCGCCCCTGCGGCATCTCCGGCCATTCGCGCGGTCAGCGCTTCTGCCAGCGGCACGGCGATGCAGCCGGCCGCTTCGGCGTCGAAAGACCGCTTTGCCCGGGCATGGCCGGCGAGCGATTCGGAGAGGCGCCGCAGTCCCTCACCGTCTTCCGCCATTGCCAGCACGAACAGCGTGTGCACGTCGCTGAAGGTCAGGATGCGGTCGTCGACCATATGCCGGCCTGCCTCGGCCAGGCCGTTCCACCGATTCCCGCAATCCACGCCCGCTGCCTCCAGCCGCAACAGGAATGACGCGCAGTCGGAAATCTCCAGGTAGCCCGGAGCCCCTTGCGGCGCCAGCCGCCGGTCATAGTAGTCGAGCGCGCTGTCATGGCGGCCTGCCTCATAGAGAAACAACGCCTCATGCCACAACAGATGATGCCGCATCGGCCCGCGCCCTTCCCAGAAGCTGGCCGGGCGCACCATCCAGTCCAGTCCTTCGCTCAACCGCCCCTGGGCCTCCATCACATGCGCAACGGAGTGCACCGACCAGAGGTCGTCGGGTTCCATCTCCGCGCCGCGCCGGCCGAGGACCTCGGCGCGCGCGTATTCGCCGGCTTCTTCCAGCCCCATGCACGCCATGCCGTAGACGAATCCGGCGCCCGGAATCGCGTCGTCCCAGTCGGCAAGGGAGCGCCCCGCGAGGGACCGCAGGTAGTCGGGACGCCCCAGCATCATGGCCGTGAAGTGCTGCACCCGAAGTGCAAGCAGGTCGTGCGGCGTATCGGTCAGGATCGCATCCCATATTCGCTGCGCGCCAAGGGCGTCGGCATCGAGCCATGCTTTCAAGGCTCTCGCATGCAACCGCTCGGCCGGAGTTGCAGCCCGGGCAACCGCCTCGGCGCGCGCGTGGGCTTCGGCGGCCAAAGGCATGTCCGGGCCGGCGCGCGAGAACAAGAGCAGGTAGCCCCGCAGAACCCATCCCACAGGCACATCCGGGTCGTCCCGCAAGAGGCTGTCGACCCGTTCCATCGCGTCAGCGCGGAAGGTGAAGTAGCTGTGCATCGCGGAAAACAGCTTGGCCGCCGAAGCCTCGGCACCCATGGTCCAGGTCACGCCGCGGGGATCTCTGACACGCATTTCGGTCTCGCAGCGCCTACCTGCGCATGTCGATGAGAATCTTCTGGTGGCCGGTACCGGGAACGGCGAGCGCGTCGAACCCCTTCTCGACCGCCTCGTGCAAGGAAATCGTACCCGTCACCATGGTTTCGACCGGAAAGTTCCCGCTGCCGATCATGGCGGCCAGGCGCGGGCCAATGGTGATGTCGTTGCCGAGGCACCCCATCAGGCGGATTCCCTTTTCGCAGAGGCGGAACAGGTCGACCGCCTGCCTTTCCGTGAACAGGCCGACCAGCGACAGGGTTCCCACATGGCGCAGCGCATCAACGCAGAGGTCGAACGCCGACAGGTGGCCTGCGCATTCGACCGCCGCGTCCACGCCTGCCTCGGTCTCGCGGGCAACGGATTCGAGCACCTCCTCCGGCGATCCGCTGAACAGCCTGAGGCCGTCGAATTGCTCGAGGTGCGCAATACGGCGCTCGTTCGGGTCGTGGACGAAGACTTTCGCAGCGCCAGCGGCGCGCGCCGCGAGGGCGGTGAGGGCACCAATGGGACCCGCCCCGGCGATCAGCACAGTCTGGCCGACCCGCAGCCCGGCCTCGTCGATGGCGTTTACGGCCACCGCCGATGGCTCCAGCAAGGCGCCCTGCAGATCGCTAACGCCGTCTGGCAGCAGGACGAGATTTTCTTCCGGCACGACGACGTGCTCGCCCATTCCGCCCCAGTGCCAGGACAGGCCGACGAGACCGACGATCGGGCTGAACTGGCCCTGGTTGCGCCGGACGTAGTAGTCGCCCTTCGTCATCAGATGCGGCAGGATCGCCACGCGGTCTCCGGCCTTGAAGCCGGACACCTCTGGTCCGGTTTCCTCGACGACGGCGGAGAACTCGTGTCCAAGGATCATGGGCGCCGCGGCGCCGGTGGCCGGGTGCGGCTCCGTCGGGATGAAGATCGGGCCGGCGAGATACTCGTGCAGGTCGGTACCGCAGATGCCGCAATAGGACACGCGGACCATCACGTTGTCGCCTGTCGGCGCAGTAGGAGCTGCAACCTCGTCGATGCGCAGGTCACCCCTTCCGTGGAAGCGGAGAGCCTTCATCGCACCCCCCTATCCCGCAAAGGGCGTTTCCGGGATGCCGGTTACGCCGAGGCCGTGTACGGCAAAGACCATGCCAGCCTCCTTCTCGTGATGGTACCGGATGCCGAAGGGCCGCGCCATCGACGTTACGTAGGCGATGTCCAGGTTCGGCCCGCCGAACATGACGCTTGTGGACGAGAACACCGGCAGCCCGACCACCCGGTCCAGCGCACCCCGTGGATCGAATCGGACGAGGCGGCCCGAATAGACCTCGGCGATCCAGACGAAGCCCTCGGAATCGACCGTCATGCCATCCGGGTAGCCCTGGAAGTCGGCGAATGATGCAAAGATCCGGCGGCTGAGCACATCACCGGTTTCGGTTTCGTAGTCATAGGCAAAGACCGTTTTCTTGAACGAGTCCGCGAAATACATCGTGCTTCCGTCGGGCGAAAAACACGGGCCGTTCGCGCAGATGATGTCGCGGTCCAGTGTGGTGAGGGTCATGTCGGGATCGAGGCGGAAGAGTTTCGCAACCGGACCCTCCTCCTGATAGTCCATCGTACCTGCGACGAACCGTCCCTGGCGGTCGGTCTTGCCATCGTTGAACCGGGGTCTCAACTCTCCCGGATGAGTCTCTTTGACGCGCTTCACCTCGCCCGATTCGAAGTCCAGCGTGAAGAAGCCCGAGCGCAACGCGACCACGGCGCCGCCGTTCCCGCGCAAAGCGCAGGCGCCGATGTGCTCGGGCATGGGCCATGTCTTCATGTCGCCGCCTCCGGCGTCTACGCTGTGCAGCGCAGGCGCATAGATGTCGACCCAGTAGAGACGGTTGGATTTCGGATCCCAGAGCGGGCCTTCGCCCAATTGGCTCCTGTGCTCCACGAATGCTTCTATGCGCAACATGCCCTGTCCTCCTTCTTGTCACCTGTCATGGCCATTCTACCGTTTCCCTTCGCCCAAAGTCGCGCGAAGGCCGCTCCGCGCCTTCCGACGGCGGGTCCATCTCTGCATCGGCGCATCTCAAGTTGCCTCGCGATCTGTCAGTCTCCCGCCGCGAGAATCATGTCGCTCGCCTTTTCGCCGATCATGATCGAAGCGGCGTTCGTGTTCGAACTGACCAGCGACGGCATGACCGAAGAATCGCAGACGCGCAGGCCCTCCAGTCCGCGGACGCGAAGCGCGGCATCGACGACCGAACCCGCGTCGCCGCCCATGCGGCAGGTGCCGACCGCGTGATAGGCCGTGCGGCCGTGAGCCCGGATGAACTCGGCGATTTCATCGTCCGTTTTCGCCGTCTCGGCCGGGAAGTGCTCGGAAGCGCCAACCGAGGCGAAGGCTGGTTGCCGGGCAATCTCGCGCATCAGCTTCACGGCCGCCACCGTCATCTTCAGATCGCCGGGCTCCGCAAGGTAGTTTGGGTCGATCCGCGGCGGCGCGGCCGGATCCGCGGACTCGAGACGGACGGCGCCGCGGCTTTCCGGGCGGACGAAGTAGCCGTTGAACATGCAGCCTGCCCCGGTGGGCGGGGTTGACGTTCCCGGCTCGGTGCCCGAGGCGGGTTCGAAGTGCAGCTGGGTGTCAGGGGTAGGGGATGCCGGGTCCACCGACCAGAATGCTCCGCCTTCGACGATGGTCGAGGTGACCGGGCCGGTTCCGAACAGCGTGTATTGCAGCCCCGCCCAGAGCATCCGGTGCGGCGCCTTGTAGCTGTCGAGACCGAGGCCGCGGTCGACGGAAAGAACGAGATCGATGTCCAGATGATCCTGGAGGTTCTGGCCGATGCCGGGCAGATCGGCAACGACATCGATGCCGAGCGCGCGAAGGTCGTCCGCCGGACCTATCCCGGACTGCATCAAGAGCTTGGGGGAACCGATGGCGCCCGCTGCAACGATCACCTCGCGCGCAGCGCGAACGGTCTCCCGCACGCCGCTGTTCGCAAGCTCTATTCCCGTGGAAAGACCGTTCTCGACGACGACCCTGGTGACGAGGCGATCGGTACGAACGGTGAGACCCTTCCGGTTGCTTGCCGGGCGGAGATAGCCTGCGGCCGTCGAGCACCGACGCCCGCGCCAGGTGCAGGTTTGGTAGACGCCCGTCCCGTCCTGTCGCGCGCCGTTGAAATCGGGAGTGTACGGGATGCCCGCCTGCTGGCATGCCCTGACAAACACCTGCGTCAGCGGATCGGGCGTCATGGTCGAAATGCCCTGGGGGCCTTCGGTGCCGTGGAATTCGTCCGCCAGCGTGTCGTTCCGCTCCGACTTCCGGAAGTACGGCAAGACATCGGCGAATCCCCAGCCGGCGCATCCGAAGTCTCGGGCCCATCTGTCATAGTCCTGCGGACAGCCGCGCGTGAAGACCTGGCCGTTCACGGAGCTGCCGCCTCCTAGAACGCGGCCCTGGATGAACGGAATTTCGCGGCCATTCAGACTGGCTTGACTCACCGTGCGGTAGTTCCAGGTCAGGTCGCCGTCATGGAGCTTGAAGAGCCCGGCCGGGCGGTGGATGTTGGGGTTGGTGTCGCGCGGACCGGCCTCGATCAGCAGGACGGAGACGTCTTCCTGCGCACTGAGGCGGTTCGCGATGACGCATCCGGACGTGCCGGCTCCAACAATCACGTAGTCGAACTCCCTCACCCGCAGGCCTCTGATCTGTCCCGGATGGCGTCCCGGGGATACAATTGTAATTCGGTGCGTGTTACAATACCTTTTGAAAGCAGTTCGACTGCGAATTGGGTTGAAGGCGGGGGTTCATGCTGGTGGTTCCGGCGGGTTGCGTACGACATGTTCTTGCAGATCCCGGCAGTCGTGCATGCATTCGGAGTTGCGCCTGCCGATGACAGGGACTGTCTCACCTCTTCTCGAAATGCGGGGAATCACGAAGCGCTTCGGTGCGATCACGGCGCTCGATCACGTTGACCTGCGGCTTTACCCGGGCGAAGTGCTGGGTGTCGTCGGGGACAATGGCGCTGGAAAGTCGACTCTGATGAAGGTCCTTTCGGGCCTTTACGCCGCAAACACGGGAGAAATCGCCTTTGACGGCAATCCGGTTCGGCTGGACTCGCCGCGAGACGCGCAGGACATCGGAATCGAGATGGTCTACCAGGATCTCGCCTTGGCCGGGAACCTCCCCGTGCACGAAAACATCTACCTGGGGCGGGAGCCGGGGCGGCATCGGTTCGGCTTCAAGGTCGTCGACCGAAGGCTTTCGCGCAGGATGGCGAAAGAGCACCTTGACCGGCTTCACATCAACGTCAAGTCCGTGGATCAGAAGGTCGAGGAATTGTCCGGCGGACAGGCGCAGGCGGTCGCGATCGCGCGCGCAACGGCATCCGACGCCCGCCTGGTCATCATGGACGAGCCAACGGCGGCATTGGCGATCAAGGAGGTCGGCAAGGTTCTGGACCTGATCAAGCGGCTCAGGGATCACGGAACCAGCGTCATTCTGATCAGCCACAGGATGGACGACGTCTTTTTCGTGTGCGATCGCGTCATGGCCCTGTTCCACGGCCGAAATTTCGAGGAATCGGAAATCGTGAACACGAGCCGCAACGAAGTGATCGGCTGGATCATGGGCACCAGGGGACACACGGAGGCGCTGGCGCATGACCGTCTCTGAGGAAGCGCTGCAGGACGAACTGGAAACGCCCGCCGCCCGGCGGATGCGGCTGGTCGAGAAATACGGCGTTTTCGCCGTTGTCGTCCTCATGATCGCCATCCTGTCGCTTCTCGAGCCGGACATCTTTCCGACGACGCAGAACCTGACCAACGTCCTGCGCCAGGTCGCAATGAACGCGCTGCTGGCCCTTGGACTTTACATCGTCATCATGACGGCGGGAATCGACCTGTCGGTCGGCTCGATCATGGCGCTGGCGACAATGCTTCTGGCCATGGCCGACACGGGCGGGCTGCCGTGGCCGCTGGCCTTGTTCATCGGGCCGGTGGTCGGGATCGCCTGCGGCGCGGTCAACGGTCTGGGACTCACGGTGCTGCGCCTGCCGCACCCGTTCATCATGACGCTCGGGACGCTTTATTCGATCCGCGGGATCACGAATCTCGTCTCCGGGGGCCGCCCGGTCTCGGGTGTTTCGCCGGAGGTCCGCTTCCTCGGATCCGGCGAGATCCCGCTGCCGTTTCTCGGCGAATACGCGTCTTTTCCGGTCAGTGCGATCGTCCTTCTGGTCTGCTATGGCGGGGTGGCGTTTTTCATCAACAAGGTCTCGCTCGGGCGCCATATAGTCGCGGTAGGCGGCAATCCGCAGGCCGCGCGGGTCAGCGGCATCAATGTTGATCGGGTGCTATTGATCGTCTATTGTCTTTCCGGTTTTTTCGCTGGCCTGGCCGCGCTCATGATGGCGGGGCGGACGGGCGCGGGCTTTCCCAATGCCGGCATCGGGGCCGAGCTTGATGCAATCGCCGCGGTAATCATTGGCGGGGCCAGTTTCTTTGGCGGACGGGGCACGGTGCTGGGTGTTTTCGCGGGAGTTCTGGTCATGGGACTTCTGCGCAATGGGTTGAACCTGATGGATGTAAGCGCCTTCTGGCAGCAGACCATGATCGGAATGATCGTTGTCGGAGCGGTGTACGTGGATGTGCTGCGCAGGAGGGCCGGCGCGGCATCATGATGTCCGGGAATCGCCCGGAAAAGGTCCTGAAACGACAATGAAACAAGGGGAGAAAGACCATGATTGGTAAAAGGCTATCCGGCGCATTTGCGCTGATCGCAGTAGCCGCCGCCGCCGGACCGGCACTGGCGCAGGACAAGGTCGCATTGATCATGTCCGACATCGGCTCGGCGAACCCGTTCTGGGCCGCGGTATCCCAGGGCGCCATCGACAAGGGCGCCGAACTTGGCGTGGACGTCGCGGCCGTCGGACCGCCGGGCGGGGAGACGGACGTCGCCGGCCAGATCGCGCTGATCGAGGATCAGATCGCCAAGGGCGTCAAGGGCATTGCAATTGCCCCTGCCGACACTGCGGCGGTGATTCCGGCGCTGGAGCAGGCGCGGGCGCGTGGCGTGGCGGTCATTTTCGTTGACAAGCGCGCTGACATGCCAGGCACCTACATCGGCACCAACAACATTCCCGCCGCCACGCTCGGCGCCCAGCACATCTGCGACAACGTGCCGGAAGGAAGCGACGTAGCCATCCTTCAGGGGATCATCACCAGCACCACCGGGCAGCACCGCGCGCAGGGCGCGAAAGAAGGGCTGGAGGGCTGCGGCCTGAACATCGTCGCCGAACAGCCGGCGGACTGGGATACCGCAAAGGCCGTTTCCGTAACGGAAAACATCCTGACCGCGAACCCGAACCTGAAGGCCGTCTTCGCGTCGAACGACAACATGGCTCTTGGCGTTGTGGAAGCCGTCCGGAATGCGCGCAAGCTCGACGAGATCTTCATCGTCGGCTTTGACGGAAATCCCAACGCGGCCGAGGCGATCCTCGCGGGAGACCTCGAAGCGTCGGTTGCGCAGCGGCCCTACAACATGGGTCAAATGGGCGTCGAGTACGTTCTCAAGCTGGCGGCAGGCGAAAAGATTCCGGACGAGATCGACACCGGAGCGATCCTCGTGACGCCGGAAAACGCGGCCGATTTCAAATAGGGGCTTCCCCCTTGCGAAGGCCGGGGCGCATTCGGCACCCCGGCCTTCGCATGCGTGACAACCGAGTCGGCAACGGCCGACGGGATTAAATCGCCGTCGGTTGCGCTCTTCTTGCCAGCTAGGAATTGATCACGCTCCGCACTTCGATGCCGTAGTTCTCCGGATAGTCTTCCGCCGTCACCCGGTATCGCCTGAAGTGCCTGGCAGATGCATGGACGGTGGTCTTCAAGGGAGGCAGGCGCTCTCCGAAGTTCGAGTTGCTTCGCTGGACAATCCCGTCCTTCACCATTTCCCGACTTTCCGTATGCACCAGGACAGGACCGCGTTCTTGAGGATTGGGCGAATGTGCATCCGGCGGCGGAAAATTCCGATACCAGTGTCTTCGCGAACGCGGACATGAACGTCCGTCAGGCGGCCGTCGAGGACGCGACGGGAGACGTCGAGATTATCTCCTCCCGATATCGGCCGATTTTATGCGAAGAGCTGGCGCATTCAGCGCTGGCATCGCGAACAGCGCAATGGATCAAGGCAGCGCATGAAAACCGACATCAGATCGCACAGGTTCAGGCGGAGACGGTGAAAAGGCGCCAAGCATAGCGTCGCCGGACGAGCCGACGAACCGGAAACAGGCTGACGAAGTGTTTGCCGAATAGTTCAACGTCAGGTTCATGACGCTACCGGCCGGGAGCGCGGCCGAGAAGCCCAACATGGACGTGAAGGCCGGATCCGGCCTCAACCGCGAGATCTTGAAATTGGGCGGCCTGGCCCAACAGAGAAGCTTACCTACGGTCCGGAGAAGGCACCGCGCGCGCCTCGCCCGGAAGGACGAGCAGGTGGCGACCACCGCAAGAGCCAGCAAACTTTCAGTCCTGACTTTCATGTCGGCAAGGCAAGTGGAGGATTGCGTGGAGCAAGGAATCGAGTCCTGCAAATGACGCCGCCTGGACAGGACCGTCCCCAATCTTGGTCTGCGGACGAAGCAGTTCGGCCACTAGCTGGTCGGAATGCCCGAAAGCCCGGACTTGGAAAACGTGATGAGTTCAATGGATAAGATCTTTGCTATGGAACGGCCAATGAAAAACGGATTGCTGATGCGCAAGCAGGACAGCCCGACTTCCTGCTGGCAGCTCGGCGCCTGGTTCGAGGAAGCATATCGCTCCCTCGACATTCTTCATTCGGCAGTGAGCAGCCTGATGGAGAAATGAGCCGCGTCCTCACGGTAGAAAGCCGAATTCCGGGGATCTGCAAAGTCGGGCACGCCGCTGTTCCGGTGGTCAAGGCGTCTCCGAAGTAACGGAAGGGCCGTTTACCGAGCGCCGAACTGGAACTAGAACGGCGTCGATCAACCTTGAAAGGAGGAATCCGATGGCCGACCATGGCACATTTCACTGGAACGAACTTCTCACAGGCGACTTAGAAGCTTCCAAGACATTTTTTGCCGAAGTTTGCGGTTGGACATACGACGATGTACCCATGCCGAACTTCACTTACACCGTCGCCAAGTCCGGCGGCCGCATGGTTGCAGGCATGATGGACAAATCGAAAACCGGCGATCCGGCCATGCCGAGCCACTGGATGGCCTACATCGGCGTGGACGATGTCGACGCAGCGGCGGAAAAAGTTGCCGGTGCCGGTGGCAAGGTCATCCAGGAACCATTCGATGTCGAGGGCGTCGGCCGGATTGCCATAGTGGCTGACCCGGACGGTGCCGTCGTCGGCCTTATGACGGACGCGGGATAGCGTTGATCGGGTACGGGTCTGCCCCTGCCTTGCCGTCCAGGTCCGGTTCTTTCCGACTTTCTCGCCGGTTTCGCTTGGGCTCGGAATTCGCCGGGGCGGATAGCGCTGCGGCCTGCCCTTCCCCGTCGCGAAGCGCCGCGTTCGATTCGATCTCGAGCCAGCGGAGTCAGCAACTGCAGGCTTGCTGCAGTTGGTCCGGATCGGCCGGAAACGGAACGGGACGCAAGCGCGGTCATGCGCCGTGCCTGTTTGCTTTGCGGCTTCGGAAGGCTTCCTGTCCGCGCACGATTCCCACGATCCTCGCCAGACTATTCGAACAGCCCCTTCTTGTTCCCGGCATCGGTTCTGCCGCTCCTCTGACCTCGTGACATGTCAACCTCCCACTGCCACTCCGAAGTGCACTCAAGCAACGGCCGCCCGTCGCGGCGCACATTGCACGCAGATCTGCTTGGCAGCGCAACCCGATGATTGGAGGAAAATCGGGGAAACGAGCGCACCAACTGCACCGCCGCGCCAATTACGGCACTTGGCAAAGCCATCCTTATGTTGCTGCGCTGAGTGATCTTGAACCTTGCATGGTCCATCTCTCTGAAATGCTGCTGGAGAGCATCAGGACCGCCGAAACCGCCACCCCTCGTTGCACCAGCCAACCTTTCGGGTTCGTCCTCCTGCTTGCCCATGTAACTTGCGCCGGATCGGCACGACATCAGCCCCCGGAAAGCATCCAGCCGACTGCGGCGACTACGGCGGCGGCGGAGTTCAAGGCGAGGCCAACAATGATGATGCGCCACGTCAGTCGAGTTTCCAGCTCCGCCAAATCGGCCTTGGTCGCTACTCCACCGGTCACGCCAGCTCGCACAGCTGAGGTGATCGCCTCTGCCTGATCGGAACCAAAGCCCGTGGCCTTGAGTTGGCGCGTCACCGCCAAATGTATCGAGGGAAGCGCCAGCCATGTCTTCGGACATGCGCCCGGATGCGCGCCGGTCAAGCCCTTGGACGCGGCGTCAGGCCGGCGCCTTGAGGACCGTTCTCAGGACTCATCTGCAAGCCATGCGTTTCCGGACGGTGCGGAGAGGATGCCGGAGCCTTCATGTTCATGCAATAGCTTCGCCCGACGCAAGATGAACATTGAACGCACTTCCACTTGACTTCGGACAATTTCGGTTCTGGCCGAGTCCGAACTTGCTGCCATAGGAACGCGAAAGCTGCCAAGCATTTGCAAACTGCGCATTGAACTTATATGACATCGGTGTCATCTCTTGGCTGGCTTGAAGAAGGACAGAACCTGATCGAATCATGCGAGGCTGGATTGGCCACGATTTACGATGTCGCGAAACTGGCCGGGGTTTCCCCGAAGACGGTGAGTCGGGTTCTGAACGGCGACGCGCCCGTGGGAGAAAAGACCCGCAAGGCCGTGGAATCCGCAATGTCCGAACTCGGCTATGTTCCTTCGAACGCCGCCAGGATGATGCGGTCGAATCGGTCGGGCCTGATCGGGCTCATTACCGGCGCTCTCAGCCATAAGATCGAACCGACGGAACCGACCGGCCTCCCGGATCTCTACATCGTTCAGGGCATCCAGCAGGTGATGGCCGACAGCGGAAAGACGCTGATGATCGCGGATACCGGC
Organism: uncultured Amylibacter sp.; assembly: GCA_963662815.2. Taxonomy (GTDB): domain Bacteria; phylum Pseudomonadota; class Alphaproteobacteria; order Rhodobacterales; family Rhodobacteraceae; genus JAPPHA01. The sequence goes on along the minus strand of CAXXWA010000004.1, from coordinate 123,839 downwards.
GGGTCGTCGGCGAAAGTGCCCAAGCTGGTGCGGACCTTCCTGCAACACCGTGTCGAGGCTCTGGTCTACGTTGCGGAATATCATCAGCAGACGATGTTCGATACGGGCGGCGCGACCTGTCCCGTCCTTCTGGTCAACTGCTTCGACGAGGCTGGAACCCCCGCAATCCTTCCCGATGACGAGAAGTGCCAATCCGATCTCGTCGCCGAACTCATCCGGGCGGGGCACGAGAGGATTGCGTATCTGTCGCTCGACCCGACAATGGTGGCCGCAAAGCTGCGCTCCAGAGGCTACCGCCGGGCGCTTGAGGATGCCGGAATCGGCTGCGATCCCGCCCTCGAACTCGTTGGCCGCAAGACCGTACAGGACTACGACGGTTCGCTGCTGAATGCCGCGCTCGACCGCGTGCTGGGCCTCGACAACCCGCCGACCGTCCTTTGCTGCGGCAACGACGAGATGGCGCTTCGGGTCTACGGCATGATTCGCTCTCGCGGGATGCGCGTGCCGGAGGACATATCGATGGCGGGGTTCGACAACTACCGCGCCATCGCCGAAACGCTCTATCCGCCGCTGACGACGGTGGAGCTGCCCTACCTGCCCATGGGCCGGAGCGCGGCCGCTACCGTCCTCGACATGATCAACAACAAGAACAAGCAGTTTGCCGGACCCGAGCTTGTTGCCGGGCCCGTATTCTGGCGTTCATCCGTGAACGCCTTAAACCCAGTGACGAAAGTCAGAACCAACTAAGGGAGAACGTCCTCATGAAACTGAAGCCTCTTGGCGCCGCGCTGGCGGCCGCAACAATCTCGGCTGGTTCGGCCATGGCGCAGAGCGAAGTCTCTGCTCTGGTACCACGGCGCAGGCAACCATGTTGAAGGCGACCTGATCAACCAGATCATCGCCGACTTCAACGACTCGCAGTCCGACTACAAGGTCGTTATCGAAGAGTTCCCGCAGGAGAGCTACAACGACTCGGTCGAGGCTGCGGCACTGGCGGGCAACCTGCCCTGCATCGTTGACGTTGACGGTCCTGTCATGCCTCGTTGGGCATGGGCGGGCTACCTGCAGCCGCTGCCAATAGACGAAAGCAAGATCGCTGACTTCCTGCCCGGCACCAAGGGCGTCTGGAATGGCACGCTCTATTCGATCGGCCTCTGGGATGCAGCGGTCGCACTCTATGCCCGTCAGTCGACGCTGGACGAGCTTGGCCTGCGCACTCCGACGCTCGACGACCCGTGGTCGAACAAGGAATTCATGGCGGCTCTCGACGCCGCCATGAACTCGGGCAAGTACGAATACGCCTTGGACCTCGGCATGGCGTGGAAGGGTGAGTGGTTTCCCTACGCCTTCGGTCCCTTCATCCAGTCCTTCGGCGGCGACATGATCGACCGGTCGAGCTACACGACGGCCGAAGGCGCGCTGAACGGGGATGCGGCGCTGGCGTTCGGCGAGTGGTGGCAGAACCTCTTCACCGGCGGGTATGCGCCCGGCAACAGCCAGGACGGCGCGGATCGCGATACCGGGTTCATCGAAGGCAGGTATGCCTTTGCGTGGAACGGCAACTGGGCAGCCGTCGCAACGATGGACGGCGGCGTCGACGACGTTCTGTTCCTTCCGGCGCCCGATCTCGGCAATGGCCCGACCATCGGCGCCGCGTCGTGGCAGTTCGGCGTGACCAAGACCTGCGACAACCCCAAGGGTGCCGCCGCCTGGATCGAGCACGCCATTCAGGACAAGTATCTTGCCGCCTTCTCGGACGGCATCGGCCTCATCCCTTCGACACCCTCGGCTGCCGCGATGACCGCGAACTATTCGCCGGGCGGAAAGCTTGAAGTCTTCTTCGGCCTCTCCGAAGCCCAGGCACTCGTGCGTCCGGTAACCCCGGGCTATCCGGTTGTAGCCAAGATCTTCGAAAAGGCCCTGGCCGACATCGCGGATGGCGCCGACGTGGCCGACACGCTTGATGCGGCAGTGGACGAGATCGACGCCGACATCGAAGCCAACAACGGCTACGGCAACTGACAGCCAGTCCGGGCGGGCCGGTCGCCGGCCCGCCCGACCGGACGGGGAAGGACCATTGGCTTCGAAACTGACGAGGCAGAACAAGGCCGGATGGCTGATGGCCGGGCCGGCGTTCCTGCTTGTCGTCGCCTTCCTGATCATGCCCTTCTTCATGGCGATCGGGTTTTCCTTCACGAACCAGAGGCTGGTCTCCCCGAATCCCACCCAGTGGGTCGGAACGGCGAACTACGAACGCCTGTTCGGCATCGCGATTCTCACGCTTGAACCCGAGCGAGACGAGAGCGGCGCGATCAGGACGAAGGACGGGGAACCCGTCTATCCGCGCCTGCGCGCCTACACCCGCGACAAGGAAGACTTCCCGCAGTATTACCGCAAGCGCGAGTGGTTCAGCTTCGACCGCGGGCAGGATCGCCGGACCTTCGTCTTGGCGACTGACGTGGTCTTCCTGAAGGCGTTGCGCAACACCTTGTTGTTCGTGGTCGTCGTGGCCCCGGTGCAGGCTGCGGCTGCGCTCGGGCTCGCGCTTCTCATCAACCGGAGAGTCCGGGGAATCAACGTTTTCCGGACGATCTATTTCATGCCGGTTGTCATTTCCATGGTTGTGGTCTCCATGCTCTGGCGGTTCATCTACGACGGGCAGAACGGGCTGCTGAACACCCTGCTCGGTTTCCTGTCCTTCGGCTGGATGCAACCTGTCGACTGGCTCGGCCAGACGTCCACCGCCTTGCCGTCGATCATGGCCATGTCCGTCTGGCAGGGTGTCGGCTTCCACATGATTATCTGGCTGTCGGGACTTCAGACGATCCCGGGCTCCTTCTATGAAACCGCAAGAATCGAGGGAGCTTCCGGCTGGCAGACCTTCCGCTACGTGACATGGCCGGGGCTTCGCAACACGGCGATCCTGATCATGATCATCATCACCATGCAGGCCTTCACGCTCTACCCGCAAATCGCGGTCATGACGAACGGCGGCCCCCTCGACAGCACGCAGTCCATCGTGTTCCAGATGGTCGAGCGAGGATACGGCAAGCAGGACATTTCGGGCGGATCCACGATTTCCGTCTTCCTCTTCCTCTTCGTTCTTTCGATCTCGCTCATCCAGCGCTGGCTCATCAGGGAGAAGTAGGTTGACGCTCGAGCGCAAGACCCAACTCGTCGGGCGCTACCTGCTCCTGGGCTTCATCGCCTGCGTCTTTGTCTTTCCGATCGTCTTCATGATCATTTCGTCTCTGAAGCCCGACCTGCAGCTTCTCTCCGACAGCTCGTCCGTCCGCGCGTTCCTTCCAGTGGGCGACATCAGCCTCGACAACTACCGCGAAGCCTTCAGTCGCGCCCCGGTCGGGATCTTCATTTTCAACTCGGTATTCATCACGGCAACCACGCTGGTGCTGTCGCTTTTCCTGGCGTCGGTCGCCGCCTTCGCCTTCGTTTTCATCGACTGGCATGGCAAGTCGGCGGTGCTCGCGCTGATCATCGCGACCTACATCCTGCCGTTCGAGACGGTGGCCGTGCCGCTGCTGCTCCTGGTCAACAACCTGCCGTGGTTGAGTTCCGAGGGCATAACTTGGGGCTGGCTCAACTCCTACCAGGTGCAGATAATCCCCTGGATCATACGGGCGCTGGAGATCTTCCTTTTCGTCCAGTACTTCCGCGACCTGCCGCGAGATCTGGTGGAGTCCGCCCGCGTCGAAGGAGCAAGCTGGTTTCAGGTCTACCGCCGGGTGGTGATGCCGCTTTCCGGACCGGTGATCGCGACGGTCGCGATCCTGAAGTTCCTCGAGATGTACAACAACCAGTTCCTCTGGCCGATCATGGTCGTCCAGGAGGAAGGCCTGCGCCCGATCATGGTCGGGCTTCTCTACTTCTTCCAGCTCAACACGGCCTGGGGCGAGATCATGGCGTATCTCACTGTCATCACGGTTCCCGTCCTTGTCTTCTACCTGGTGCTGCAACGGGCCTTCATCGCTTCAATCGCCTCAACGGGCGTGAAGGGATAGTTCATGCTTGCGCTCGACGATCACTGGGTCTGGGACAGTTGGTATCTTCATGACGGCGAATGCTGGCACTGCTGGTATCTAAAGGCGCCGAAGTCCATCGGCGATCCGGAATTGCGGCACTGGAACGTTTCCCATGGCCACGCGGTCAGCGACGACCTTGTGACGTGGGAGAACCGCGGCACCGCGCTGTCCCCGCCGGAAGGCCCGGCGTGGGAGGATGCGACGACATGGACCGGATCGACCCTGCGCGGCGGTGACGGGCGCTGGCACTACTTCTACACCGGCACGTCGAAGGCCGAAGACGCGAAGATCCAGCGTATCGGCCATGCCGTGGGCCATGATCTGGAGACCTGGGAACGCGTAGGCGACGGCCTCTGCCTCGACCTCACCGGTCCGAACGCAGCGCACTACGAAGTCGACTGGGAGGGAATTTGGCAAGACCGGGCAATGCGCGACCCGTGGGTCATGAAGGATCCCGAAGGGCCGGGTTGGCTGATGTACTTCACCGCCCGCGCAAGCGGCATCGAAGAGGCCAATGACGCTGGCTGCATCGGCTTCGCGACCTCGCCTGATCTGATGACCTGGGAATTGCAGCCACCCGTTCACAAGGGCGGCTGGGGTCAGCTCGAGGTTCCGCAGGTCTTCGAATTCGGCGGAAACTGGTACTGCCTCTTCAGCATGGATCCCGACCACCAGTCCCCCGGCAATGTTGCGCAAAACGGCCGGATCGGACGCGGAACCCACTATCTGATCGGCAACGGTCCCCGAGGCCCCTGGCGGCTTCCGAAAGGCGGCGTGCTCGACACGAGGGCCATGCGCTACTGCGCACGCATAGTGGATCACGGAGGCCTGAAAATCCTCGGCTTCAAGGACGGAAGGGCGGCATGCTTCGGAGGCTACATCATGGACCCCGACCCGGTTTTCGCCAGATCAGACGGCACGCTTTCACTGGAGCCCTGACATGGCCAGCATTCGGCTTTCCAACGTCCGCAAGCAATTCGGTTCCGTCGAGGTCATCCGCGGAGTCGACATCGACATCGGCGACGGCGAGTTTGTCGTCTTCGTCGGCCCCTCGGGATGCGGCAAGTCGACGCTCCTGCGACTCGTCGCGGGGCTCGAGGACATCACGAGCGGCGAACTCCGGATCGGCGACCGCGTCGTCAACGAATTGCCGCCCAAGGAGCGCGGCGTAGCCATGGTCTTCCAGTCCTATGCGATCTTCCCGCACATGACCGTTCGCGAAAACATAGCGTTCGGCCTTACGATCCGGAGGGAAAAAAAGGACATCGTCGAACGGAAGGTCGCCGAAGCCGCCCGGATGCTGCAAATGGAAGGCCTTCTCGACCGCCGCCCCTCCCAACTTTCCGGCGGTCAGCGCCAGCGGGTCGCGATCGGCCGCGCGATCGTTCGCGACCCGTCGGTATTCCTCTTTGACGAACCGCTGTCGAACCTCGACGCAGCGCTGCGCATGAGCACGCGGCAGGAAATCGCAGCGTTGCATGAACAGTTGAAAACCACGATGATCTACGTCACGCACGATCAGGTCGAGGCGATGACGCTCGCCGACAAGATCGTGGTGCTGAAGGACGGCGATGTCATGCAGGCGGGGGCGCCGATGGATCTGTACCATGTACCGGCCAACCTGTTTGTCGCGGGCTTCCTCGGCGCGCCGTCGATGAACTTCATCCACGTCTCCGTGGACAACGCGGACGCCGTTTCCGCACGGGTCTCGGGGCCGGCCCTGAACGGCCTCGGCGTGGGGAACGGCGGCCGGCGCTTCGCTTCCGGCCAGAAAGCGACCCTCGGCATACGTCCGCAGTACCTGCGCCCTGTGGAGGCCGGGTCCGGGCTGCTGAACGGCACGGTGGTCCTGACTGAACGTCTCGGAAGCGAAACGGTCGTCGACGTTCGGCTGAATTCGGGCGACAAGATCATTGCAGCCCTTCCAGAGGACACGATTCTCGAGTCCGGCGATGCAGTGTGCTTCGACTTCGACCCGGCACAGGCCCACCTGTTCGATGAAGTCCGGTGACAAGACCCGTTGCAATCCTCGACCCCCACTGGCGGACAATGGAGGAGCTGTTTTCGCCTGAAACGAGCGCCGCGCTCTTCCGGAACATGGAGGTCGTCTGGGGCCGGGACGAACCCATCCCGGCGCACGTCTTGCGGGACGCCTGGCCGAATGCATCGGTCATGGTTGCTGCACGGCCGCGCGTCACGGAGGAAATGCTGGAAAATGCGCCGAAGCTTCGCGCCGTGGTCGAAGTCTCGGGGGCCTTCCCGGATACGATCGACTACCGCGCCTGCGCAAGGAGAGGCGTCGAGGTTCTCTCCTGTGCGCCCGGCTTCCGGGAAACCGTCGCCGAAATGGGCCTCGCCATGGCCCTGGCCGGTGCGCGCGGGTTGGTCGCGGAACATGAAGCGTTCCGCGAAGGCGCCGAAAACTGGCTTGCCGACAACCCGGATACCGACTTTTCGCTTTTCGGCGAAGACGTGGGCTTCGTCGGCTTCGGCCGGATAGCGCAGGAACTCGCACGCCTGCTGGCTCCCTTTCGCCCCGTCATTCGAGCATTCGATCCCTGGCTTCCGGAAGTCGCCTCCAAAAGGTTCCGGGTGGATTCCTGCGGTCTTGACGATCTTCTGGCTTCTTCGCGCTGCATTTTCGTGACAGCGGAGCCGACGACCGAAAACCGCGGACTCATCTCCGCCGAACGGCTGGCCAGGATGCGGGACCACACGCTCGTCGTTCTCCTCGGCAGGGCCCATCTGGTGGACTTCGATGCACTGACGAGGGAAGTGGAAAGGGGGCGCCTGAGGGTCGTCGCGGACGTCTTTCCGACCGAACCCCTCGACCGAGGTCACGCGATCCGAAAGCTGCCGAACGTCATACTTTCTCCTCACCGGGCAGCCGCGGTGCGAGGCGGCCGGCACTTGATCGGCGACATGATCGAAAGCGACCTTTCCGCAATGTTTTCGGGATGTCCGGCGCGCCGGCTCAAACCGTTCGATCCGGAGCGAATCGAATCCGTTGCAGGCATAGGAGATGCTGCCGGGCCCTTGGCGCTGCAGGAAGAGGATGATCGATTGTTTCGCGCCGACAAGGACCGGCCGGACAGGAATCGCATGCCCTCAACCTGAAGGACGCGCCCGTGTCGAGCCCGCGGTCAGGATTGGCTGCGTACCGCCCGACAGGATCGCGTCACCCCGGCTGCCATGCGAAAGCGCGATCAATGCCCGCCAACTTGACTCCGGTGAAGGCCGAGGCCTCGAAACTGAGCGCGCGCAGGTCTTCCGTCTCGAGGTTGTGCACGCTCGACTTTCCGCAGGCTTTCGCGAGCGTCGTGATCTCCATGGTCATCGCCGTCAGGAAACGAGCGACGCGCTCCGCGCCGGCCTTCGGGTTCATGCGCTTTTCGAGTTCCGGATCCTGCGTGGCCACGCCCACCGGACAGAGGCCCGTGTGGCAGTGGTGGCAGGCGCCCGGCGAGGTTCCGATCCGCGCATAGTCTTCAACGTAGCGCGGACTGTTGCATCCCATCGCGATCATTGCCGAATTTCCGATCATCACCGCATCGGCTCCGAGCGCGAGGCATTTTGCCGCGTCCGTGCCGGAACGGATGCCGCCGGACGCGACCAGGCTGACGATTCCGGTCATCCCGCATTCGTCCAGCGCCTCGCGCGCGGCACGGATGGCGCTCATGGTCGGAATTCCCGTGTGATTGAGCAAGAGTTCCGGCGATGCGCCCGTTCCGCCCTCCGCGCCGTCGACCACCACGACATCGGCCCCCGCCTTGGCGGCGATGGCGACGTCATAGCGGGGCCTCGTGGCTCCCATCTTGATGAAGATCGGCACCTTGAAACTGGTTGCGATCCGGAGTTCCTCGATCTTCACGGCAAGATCGTCGGCCCCGAGAAAGTCCGGGTGGCGGATGGTCGAGCGCTGATCGACGCCTTCGGGCAGGGTTCGCATGCTCGACACGCGCGGGCTGACCTTCATGCCCAGAAGCAGTCCGCCGGTTCCGGGCTTCGCGCCCTGACCGACGACGATCTCCAGCCCGTCCGCGCGGCGAAGATGGTCGAGATCGATCCTGTAGCGCGCGGGACTCATCTGGTAGACGAGCTTCTGCGACGCCTCGCGCTCCTCCTCTAGCATCCCGCCCTCGCCGGTGCAGGTCAGCGTGCCGACCCTGGAAGCGCCGTAACCCAGGGAGGCCTTGGCATTTGCAGACAACGCGCCGAAGGACATCGAGGCGATGTAGATCGGGATCTTCAGTTCCAGCGGGTTGGCGACGACGTCAGGACCGCGCCCGCCGCCCAGAACCGTGGTGGTGTCGCAGCTCTCGCGATAGCCCTCCAGAGGAAGGCGGGTCATGGTGGCGGGAACAAACGTCAGGTCGTCGAAGGTAGGAAGCCGCTTGTTGAAGGTGTTGTAGCCCCTCACCTGGTAGCGTCCGAGCTGCGCCAGCGCGTGAACTTCCGAGATCGCTTCGGGCGTCCATCTAGTCGAGCCTCCCATGTCGTAGCTCGACGGAACGCCTGCCGGGCGTCCTTCGACGGCGCCGGCATCATGGAAACGGATTTCCTCTTCCGGCGGCAGCTCAAACGGATAGGCGTATCCGCCGCTCAGATCATCAGCCATGCGCTTGCATCCCTCGATTCGAAATACCAGAGTCTCTGGGCGGCGATCATCTTGCGCCAGTCGCGCGTGCTGTCCCCGAGGCCGAGCGGGGACAGGATCGCCTCCACCTCTGCGACCTCTTCGGCTGCGGGTTCCGCGACGATCACATCGACGCCGCAGCTGTCGACTTCTCCGGCGACCCAGACTTCGCCGGCCCAGAGCGCGTCCGCGCAGCTGTCGCCCGCGCCTCCCAGAGCGATGATCCTGCCGTCATGCGCCATGAAGCCCGATTGATACCCGATCCTTCCTTCGACCACGATGTTGCCGCCCTTCATCGCCACGCCGCAACGCGGGCCGGCATCGCCCTTGACGTGGATCGTGCCGCCGTTCATCGCGGCGCCGCAGGACATGCCCGCATACCCGCCGCAGGTGATCAGACCCTCTGACATGCCCTCGCCGAGGGCCCAGCCGGCGTTGTGTTCGATCTCGATTGTGGCACCGGTGTTCAATCCGCCGCAATAGTAGCCGACCGAACCCTCGAAACGCACCTCGGCGCCCGGCGGCAGCCCGATCCCGAGATTGTGCCGGCTCAGCGTGTCGACCACGCGAATCCTTTCGCCGCGGGATGCAGCTTCCTGGATTTCCTCGTTGACGGCCCGGATGTGGCGCTGACCGACCTCGACGACATGCTCGTTCATGCCGCCATGCTCCTGTTGCCCACGTTCCAGATTCCGTGAAGGCCCGGTCCATCCCAGTTGACCACGTCCCAGCCGTCGGGGAAGATATGGCGGATGGCCTGTTCCTCCGTGGCCATGGCCAGGTCGCCCTTCCTGTCGATGACGACCAGCGGCTTCATCGCAAACCGGTCCTTGGCGAAGCCGATTCCGCCGACATTGGCGATCATGTAGGTGAAAACGCCGTCAATCGATGTGATGGACTGCTTCAATGCCTCTTCCATCGCCAGGCCAGCCTTGATCCGGTCGCTGACCCAGACCGCGATCAGTTCGCTGTCGTTCTCCGTCAGGAAGCGATAGCCCTGCCTCTCCAGCCTGCCGCGCCAGGTGAAGTAGTCGGTGATCTGCCCGTTGTGCACGATGGCGACATCCGAGAAGGGACGTGCCCAGAAGGGGTGCGAGGCGTTCGGATGCACGTCGCTCTCGGTCGCAAGCCGCGCGTGACCGAGACCGTGGGTGCCGATCATTTCGCGTATTCCATGCTTGTCGGCAACTGCTTCGGCGCTGCCGACGTCCTTGATTATCTCGAGGCTCCGGCCGCAGCTCTGCACCTCGATCCGGTCGGTCAGGCTGTCGGCGTCGGCGATCCAAGCCCGCAGGTCTTTCGGATCGCTGATCTCCATGCGGAAGCAGTAGTGACGGCTTTCGTCGGCGAGGATCCGCGGGTCGCTGAGGTGATCGGCGCCGTGGTCGCGCAGCAACCGCGTCAGGTCGTCGACGTCCGAGTCGGCTCGGGTTCTGTCGAATCCCATGCCGCGCAGCACGTATCCATGATCACGGTGCGGTCCGTATATGGCAAATCCGGTGCTGTCGGCGCCGCGATGCTCCTGGGCGGACATGAGCTTGACCAGATCCCGGCCGACGGTCCCGAGTGAGGGCAGTATGCGTCCGGCGATTCCACACATGGCTTCGGCCTCCCGTTTTTGTATACAGTATACAGGATGCAGGGACAGGCAAGGACAATTCACAATGGCCGTGGCCTGTATTTCGGGATACGGTATTCAAAAGTACGATCGAGGACTGCGAAAGGCGCCCCTTAGATGCCCCTCAAATCGATCCGACCCGACCGACGCCGTCTCGCGGACGAGGTCTACGACGAACTGATCGACGCGATCATGCGGCGCGAAATCGGCCCCGAGGATCGGCTCGTACAGGAAAAGCTGGCAGCCGAGATGAACATCAGCCGGACGCCGGTGCGCGAGGCGCTATTGCGCCTTGAAAAGGAGGGCGTGCTTGAGGTCTCGAGTCGCGGCAGCTTCCGCCTCTACCAGTTGAGCGACTCGGAAGTGAAGGAACTCTATCAGGCGCGTGCCGCGGTTGAAGGGCAGGCAGCGCGGATTCTGGCCGTACGCCAGGATCCGGATGACTGGAGTGCGCTTCGCCATCTTATCGAACGCGAAGAAGATCTGCAGGATCGTTCGGCGCGGGGCTACTTCGAGGCCAATCGCAACATTCACCGCGCCTTCGTCGAACGTGCCGGCAACCGGTTCCTTCTGGAAATGTTCGACATGATCTGGGGCAAGGCGATGGTCTTTCCGCTCTTCGCCTCCATCGAGAACGTTGACCTGTCGAGGTCGCTCGGCGCTCACATGGAGCTGGTCGACGTGATAGAACGCGGAGATCGCACTCAGGCGCTCGAAGTGTTCACGCAGCATATCCAGGACGGTTTCGAGCTGCAGTTGCAGGGGCTGCGCGCAGCGCAGTGACGCGTTGATGCGCGCCTGTCGAACCAGGGCGCGGAAGACGAATGCGCTGCCGAGAGGTTTTCGCCCGGAGAACCGGGGCCGTGGTCCGGGCCATCGAGGAAGTGCGGTCTTGTCCACCGCCGGGGAATTGATCGGCGGCGTTGGACGCAACGACTTTATTTTGGAAGCCGGAATGATGCCCGGTGCGGCCTTGATTGTGGGACCCGGGCGGCTGCCGAATTCTGCTCGCCGCCGCTTGACGAAAAAAACGGCTTACGCAACGCTTGGCGACGAGCGAGGAGACTTGGCACGGGCACCGATTCGGACGTTCGTGGTGGCGGGCAGCCTGCCACGACGTGGCCGTGAAGTGGCGTTATGGGATGATCGAGCACCTGAACTGCGCCTTGGCGAATGCAGGACCAAACGCTGTCGATTCTGATCCGGGACGGCACGGACCTGAGCTTCGCGACCCGCGAAAGCTGCGAAAGCTCCGGGCCGGCCTACCGCAGAAGGTGGCCGTTCAGGACGCTGGCCTGCACCTGCACACGACTTTCGTGGCATGGCCTTGGCCTGTCAAACCTTGAACCGACAACCGAGAGCCTTGCGTGTGCGAATGCAAGACCCCGTTCGTGAACACGACGCCTGAGTAGCGGGCGCGAGGAATCGCGGCTACGGGAGAGATTGAAGAACCTGCACTTGCCAACAGCCGCCGACAACCGCTGCTCCTTCAATCTACTGCAGGGCGCGCCTCCCTTTGCGTGCCGAGGCTTTCAAGTCTCTCCAACCATTCGGAAAAATGCCGGCACTCTTGCCGAATCTTCGCCAACCCGATTCGTACGGCCGCCTGTACTCCGACCGTCGCCTTGTCACTCGCATAACGAGGAATGCATTTGGCAATTCGCTTCGATGGCGCGGTGCCAGGCCCGTTGTCGATCAGTTCCGGTTCGGTCTTCTCGCGCAATTTCGCAAGCTTCTCAATGGCACGCCTGTCGTCTGGATAGTAGTCCGAAAGAATCGATATGTTTGCGAACAAGTATGCTTCGCATTCATGAAGCTGGATATGAGGGATAAACCTATGATCCCCCGTTTTTTTGGCCCATGACTGCTCCAGCGCGCGCACTCGACAGTACGGTTTGGCCGAGAGATTCCCCGCTTCGACTGTTCCGGGAAATTCTTTGCGCAGAGCATAGAGATCAATCATCGATGTAAAGAATACGTCACTTCCTCGATCCTGGCTCAGGAGGCGGCGAATGTCCTTCTGCATCGCGGCAAAGTCCCCTCCACCGCCCCGGCGAGTTACATTCTTCTTGTGTGAATTCGCAATTAATACAGGCTTGTGCATATAAACCTGATGACTAGCCAAATGAGGCTTCAGCACAATGTCCGCAAAAGACTGTTCGCTCCGGCCCTCCGCGAAGAGATGCAGGCGGGCTATCAGTGCGGTCCGCCCCCAATGATGTCCCCACTTCCACTCCGAAGTGCAACACCGGCCACTTCCGCTGCGAGCGCGCAGCTCGGGTGCCGAAGATGGCCCTGTGATGGTGAATCCATGCCCCCGGGCACCCGAGATCCGGGCCCGAGGCGGCTGAAGTCCCGTCGAAACGCAGCGTAGCCGCGCTCTCCGGACGGTGCAAGCCGCGCCCAGGGGGCGTCTGCGGTCAGGGAGGCCGCGCCTTCCGGAACGCCTCGGCCGGTGTCATGTAGCCGAGCGCCTTCCTCGGACGCGCGTCCGTCCGGTCCTGGACCGCCTCGCCTCCGCGTCTGTGATCTTCCCGAGTCGGTGTCCCTGGAAAGGCATCCCCGCACCAGGCCGTTCGCGTGCTCGTTCAGGCCCCGTTCCCACGAGTGGCACGGCGTCGCGAAGAGGAACCCGGCCCCGAGCGCCCGCGCCACCCAGGCGTGCCCCGCGAACTCCTTGCCGTTGTCCGCGGTGACCGCGTGGGCCAGGGCGGCGAGCGGCAGCAGCATCTCGAGCAGCGCGGCGCCCACCGCGGCCGCCGTCTTCCTGCCAACCCTCTGAAGAAGCGTGCAGTTCGACGCCCGGTCCGCCAGCACGCCAGCGCGCCGCTGCGGCCCTTGCCGACGATCGTGTCCGCCTCCCAGTCGCCGATCCGCTCCTTCGCCTCCACGATCTCCGGGCGCTCGGAGATGTCCGTGCGGTCCGGGATGCGGCCCCGGCCCGAGTGGCGCCCGCCCTTCCAGTTCGGCTTCTTCCCGCGGCGCCGCAGGAAAAGGAAGAGCCGGCCCCCGGCCTTCCGGTCGGCGCGGACGTGCTGGCATATCCATTCCCGGCCCGCCATGGGGATGCCCTCCTTGCGGAAGCGGCCGGCGGTCCGGTCCGGGCTCCAGCCCTCCGCCAGCCTGTCCTCCGCCGTCGTCCACCGCTCCGGCGTCATCTTCCTGGCAACGGACGACGCCGCGCCGCGCCGCGCCGAGGCCTTTGCCTGCGCCTGCCCGTGCCTGTAGCCGCGGCCGCCGCCGTTGCGCCGGATCTCGCGCCGGACAGTCGTCCGGTCCCGGCCGATCTGCCGGGCAATGGCCAAGTCGGACAGTCCGCTTTTCCTCAGCGCGCATGTCCGGCATCGTTCGCCATGGGTCAGGTGGTGGTAGCCGCTCGGCATGACAGCCTCCATGCTTCATCACAGGGACTGTCGCCGCCATCTGGCCGATTTGCAACATCCTGCGCCGAAGGACGCAGGTCGCCACCACCTCTGGTGTTGCACTTCAGAGTGGCACGGGGGGCATTATTTCCGTTTTCCCCGACCGGACGGCTCCAGCGCGAAGCCAACAAAGAACGGAGCTATCTGCTGAATTGTATCGACGATCCTGTCATAGGCGTCCCGATTCTCCGACTCCAATCGAAAAAGGACAGCCGCGAGGTTTCTGGCGTCCGGCATGAGCGGATTGTTGTTCCCTACGTATCCGAAATTGCAAACTCCGGCCTCCGTGCTCGTGTCGTGGAATTGAAAACCCGGCAATTGTTGAGCAAGTGTCGAACCACTTGCGCGGTCTTGACTATGATGCCGTAGCTTTCCGCCCCTGTTTCGATCAGCGTTTCGCCGTGACCTGACCGAAGTTGCTCGTCTTTCGCATTCGGGAAGCCGGGTTTGTGAATTGACAGACATTCCTCGGTGAATATCAACCGATCTCCCGCGGCATGGGCGAGTCGAATATAGTATGTGTCGATATCGCCCGAATATGTCTCGAATGCGAGCGTCGCCTCCAGTTGCGGCGTAACCTTCGGGCCAAAATGCAGGTTTGAGGCGGCGCGACCGGTCGACGCCGCGTATTGCTGAAGACGACTTGCCATCAATTCGTTCAGCATTTTGAAGAACGAAACAAAGTTGCTCTTCCCGGAGCCGTTGGCACCAATCATCACATTGAGTGGACGAAGCTCCAGCGTTGCATCCTTGAGTGAGCGGTAGCAGCGGATCGTTATCGAATTGAGCTTTGACATTTGTCCTGCCACCAAATCCATTCTCCGCTTTTGGCTCGCACGATTGAGTTCTACCGGGCAAAACGCATTGTTGAAGATGTCCCCGCAAGCCTTGCAGTTCGGCCTGCCGCAAAACCTGTCGCTCAATCAGATCAGCGTGCCAGTAACCGGGCTGGAAATCGTACTCTTTCTGCGTTCAAACGGCACATTGTACGCGTTCCGGATCGCGTATCACCGAACTGGCCTGTTTTGGCCGCATGCAGGGAATTCTAAAAGTCGAGATTGACGTCGCAGGGAACATGGAATGCCGATGATCGCCAAATCGCCGCGTGCACATGAGGGAGCGCACCACGACCGAGCGCCAATCCGGGTTCGCCGCCGTCGAGGTCACGCGGTTGTCGACGATTCCGTTTGACAGCGTGGGTGCAATGTTGGTTTTGTATACAGTATACAGGATGCGCGGCGGTCTTCGGCCGCGCCGGCTTTCAAGGGAGGTTTGAACATGCATTTCCGAAACTGTCTTCTTGCGTCCGCGCTTGCCGCGGCGGCGGGCTCCGCCGGCGCCGAGATCAAGGTCGGCTTCATCGGCTCGCTCAGCTCCGACACCGGGCTGTCGACGCTGCGCGGCGCCGAGATCGCGGTCGACGAGCTGAACGCGGCGGGCGGGGTTCTCGGCCGGGAGCTCGTGCTGGTGACGGCCGACACCGGGGAGGACGTGACCGAGGGGGTCAAGGCCTACGAGTACCTGGCGGAGACCGAGGAGGTCGACTTCATCGTCTCCGGCTCGATCGACGACGTCTCGCTCGGCTGGCTGCCGCGCATGCAGGAGTACCAGATCCCGACGCTCGACACCTGGACGAGCTACATCGGGATCATCGACATGATCGTCGAGGACTACGACTCGATGCGCCCCTACTTCATGAACATCGCCTCGGACGAGGCGCTGGCGACGCTCTACATCGACTTCGGCAAGGACGTCCTCAAGGACCGGATGGGCTGGGAGTCGGTGGTGATCCTCGCCGAGGACACCGCCTTCGGCGGGGCGATCACCGGGCTGGTGACCGACGCCCTCGCCCCGGTGGCCGGCATCGAGGTGGCGGAGATCATCACCTACGACGTCGCCACCAACGACTTCGCCCCGATCTTCGCGCGGGCCGAGGGCTCCGGGGCCGACTTCATCTACCTGGTCTCCTCGGTCAACTCCCAGGTGGTGTCGTCGCAGTACGTCAAGCTCCAGGTTCCCATGGGCATGACCGGGGTGAACGTGGCGGCGCTCGGCCAGGAGTTCTGGGAGGACACCGGCGGCGCGGGCGGCGGCATCTCGACGCTGTCGCCGGTGCCGTCCGTGGGGTTCGCGCTCGACCCGGTCAGCGCCGGCTTCCTGGCGACCTACCAGGCCCGCTACGACAGCCGCCCGAGGGTTCCGCACTTCAACGGCTACAACGCCTACCACGGGCTGAAGCAGGCCATGGCCGCCGCCGAGGAGGCCGGCGGCTTCGGGCTCGACGCCTGGGTTCCGGCGATGGAGAGGCAGGACCTGGTCCTCGAGAAGGACGGCGAGCTCTGGCTGCGCTACGGCTTCTGGGGCAACGACGAGGTCGAGCCGCGCACCGGGCGCACCTACCCGCACAACGCCCGCTTCGACATCACCGAGCCCTTCGACGACGGCTCGCCCTCGATGGTCGTCATCCAGTGGTACGAGGACGGAACGGCGGCGGTGGTCTATCCCGAGAAGTACGCAACCGGAGAGTTCGCCGTGCCCAGCTGGGTCCCCGCAAACTGAACGCAGAACGCAGCACCCAACGCAAAGCCGGGGCGGAACACCCCCGCCCCGGAACTCCCTTCTTCCCCTTCGACCGGGCTTCAGCGCCGAGAGGTGACGACTTTGCGTGCCTGGTCGCGGGGCCTTGCCGGGAAGGCACTTTCCCGGTTGTCGGAGCGCAGTATCGATTTCGGAATTCGGTTCCGGGAGGACACCGCCCGGCGCGATCCGGTTTTTCCGATTGATCCCCGACTGCTTGCCTCCGAACTCAAGGCGGCTCCGGCCGGACGGTTGGCGCGGTTTCGGCCTGTCGTCCGGGAAACGCGGCCGTCAATTCACGGCACCGGAGCCAGGGATCCCTGCTGCGCTAGATTCCGTGAAAGGGCTGGAGCAGACGGGGGATCGGACTGAGGAATTGCAGCCGCGCGTCCGTCACGGCGAGACAGATGCAATCCTCTTCCGGTCCGGCAACAGGCCGATGCACTACGGACGCGTCTGCGATCGCGACGTCGCCTCGCCGGTACCATGCCCCCCGGTCGAAAAACGCCCCGGCCAGAACCATCGTCGCCTCGAATCCGCGGTGGCCATGATCCGGGACCGCCTTTCCGGCCGGAATGGACAGCAGCCGCGCAACCGCGCCCTCGCCCTGCGTTGTCAGGGGAAACTGCCTGATCCCGCCGCCCACCGCGCGCCACCGCAGTTCGCCGGCATCTCCGCCGGCATACGCTCGCAAGGGCTGCGGCAGCACGAACGAACCGGACGGCGCAGGGGGAGCGTGCGCTACGGCAGAGCCCCGCGAACCCGCTTCATCTCCGAAAACGGCATCCGGCGCAGTCGCGTCCGGCAAGAGATCAGCCTCCGCGCTGTCGATCAGCGCACCGCCGATGGCCTCGGCCAGGACGAGATCGGCTCGGCACGCCGGGCAAAGCGCGAGATGCGTTGCGACGAGCAGCGAAGTCGCCTCGTCGAGCGTTCCCGCGCCGTAGGCGAGCAGCAAATCGTCGCCGACGTGCTTGTCCTTGCTCATCGCAGTCCCTCCCTCTGCGCCCCGAGTTCAGCGCGCAGGCGGTCGAACGCCAAGCGGGCTCGTGATTTCGCCGTGCCGAGGGGAATACCCAACCTGACCGCGATCGCCGCATAGGATTCGCCTTCGAAAAACGACAGACGAAGGACCTCGCGCTGTTCTTCGCTGAGCGCGGCAAGGGCTGCCCGGACGGCTTCAGCCCGCTCCCGCGTCGCGAGCGCCTCCTCGCCGGCCGGAGGGGGGCCGGGCCTGAAAGCCGGGTCTTCGGGGTCGAATTCCGGTCGCCGGTCGCGGCGGAAGGCATCGATCCGCCGATTTCGCGCGATGGCGAAGATCCAGGTTGCTGCAGAAGCGCGCCTGCTGTCGTACTGGCCAGCCTTGCGCCAGACGGCCGAAAAGGTTTCCTGAAGAATGTCGTCGACCCTGCCGATGTCGCCCCCGGCGCGCAGGAGATAGGCCCGAACCCGAGGGCCGAAATGGCGATAGAGGGCGGCAAATGCCGCAGGGTCGCCCCTTTCCGCCACTTCAAGCAGTCGGGCCGACATTTCGTCAAGTTCGCCGGCAAGCCGATCCGGCCCGCGCACAGCATCTCCTGCCGCTGAACCGGCGGGAATCCCTCCCGTCGAAACCCGGACGGGGCCGTTGCGCGGAAAGCCGATCACGTTCCTGGTGCCTCCCATGTTCGAATATACGGCGAATCCGCGGTTTCGGATCAATTTTTTCGCAAACTGTGATCCGCAGGGGCGTTGGCGCCGTATCAAGTGCATGATGAAGGAAACGTTGACGAGCGCTCCCGCATGCAACCTCGACAGGCGGCGCAAGATTGCCGTCATCGGCGCGGGAATATCGGGACTCGGAGCAGCATGGCTGCTTTCCCGCGCGCATGACGTGGTGCTGTTCGAGGCTGCGGGCCGGCTTGGTGGTCACGCACGCACCATTGTCGCGTCTTCCGGCGGCCGGGAGGTGCCGGTCGATACGGGCTTCATCGTCTTCAACAAGGTCAACTATCCAAATCTCTGCCGACTGTTCGACAAACTGGATGTGCCTGTCCGCGAAAGCGACATGTCTTTCGCCGTCTCCGTGGACGGCGGAGCGATCGAGTACGGCTGCGGCAGCGTCAGGGCCGCGCTTGCCCAGCCGGCAAACGCTGCCAAGCCCGATTTCTGGCGCATGTTGCGCGACATCGCGGTCTTCAACCGGACGGCACTCGCGGAGTCGGACGGCGACCCGGGTTTGACCCTGGGCGGGCTGATCCGGCGGCGGCGGCTCGGCCTCTGGTTCCAGCGCTACTACCTGCTGCCGATGAGCGGCGCGATCTGGTCGACGCCGCGAGCCAGGATGCTGGACTTCCCCGCCGCAGTCCTCGCCCGCTTCTTTGCCAATCACGGCCTGCTGTCGTTCACCGGCCAGCATCGCTGGTGGACCGTCGAGGGCGGCGCGCGCAATTACGTTTCGAGGGTGGCAGCCAGCATGGATGCAGAGGTTCGGCTACGCGCGCCGGTCGAGGCAGTGACTCGAGGACCGGACGGGGTCCGGGTCAAGGCGGCCGGACAGGAGGCTGAGCAGTTCGACAGGGTTGTGTTCGCCTGCCATGCCGACACGGCTCTGGCTGTACTCAAGGACGCTGGCCCGGAAGAACGGCGCATCCTCGGCCAGGTTCCCTTCAGGCGCAACAGGATCGTGCTTCATACCGATGACCGTTTGATGCCGCGGCGCAGGGCCTGCTGGTCAAGCTGGGTATACCTCGCGAAATCACAGCCGGACGAGGAACAGGCATCGGTCAGCTACTGGATGAATTCGCTTCAGGGACTTCCGCCCGAAACGCCTCTGTTCGCTACGCTCAATCCTGCAATGAGAATCGACGAGTCGCGCATCCTGGACGAACACCACTTCGAACATCCGCAGTATGATTTCGGCACCATCGCCGCCCAAGCCGAACTGCCATCGATACAGGGACAGTCCGGCACCTGGTATTGCGGCGCATGGACCGGCACGGGTTTCCATGAAGACGGGCTGGCGAGCGCAGTCGCCGTCGCCAGGCACTTGGGGGTGTCGCCGCCGTGGACGTGATTGGATCATCGGTCGTCACGGCGAGAGTCAGCCACATGCGGCGCGCGCCCGTCGAGAACCGCTTCGCCTACGGAATCGACTATCTGCTTCTTGACGAAGCGGCGCTTGCGGGGAAGTCAGGCTCCCGCATCTTTTCCTTCGGCCGACCCAATCTCGTCTCCCTGCAACCGTCTGATCACGGAGTTGCCGGCTGCAGGGGTGTAGAGGCGGTTCGGCGGCTTGCGCGGAACGCGGGTGTCGACGGTATCGACCATGTACTGCTGATGACCCATCCACGCTACTGGGGCTACACCTTCAACCCGGTCAGCTTCTGGTTCCTCGCCGGCTCCGCCGGCAATCTGCGGGCCGTGCTGGCCGAGGTGAACAACACCTTCGGCGATCGTCACATCTACGTCTGCAAGGAAAGGACCGGCGCCGACATCCTTCCGGGCAGCGGGATCATCTCCGGCAAGCGGCTTCACGTTTCTCCGTTTTTCGATGTCGAGGGCGAGTACAGATTTCAGTTTCTGCTGGACGAGGCCCGCGTCGCCGTTCGCATTCTCTACGAAGACGGCAACGGCGGCGGCCTGAACACGGCGGTCGTCGGCACCCGCCGCCCCTTCACGGATCGGGAACTTGTCCGGGCGCTCCTGCGCCGCCCCTTCGGCGGCGCCCGGACAACGGCGCTGATCCACTGGCAGGCATTCCGGCTCTGGCGAAAGGGCGTGCCCTGCCGGCACCGACCTGAACCTTTCGAACGGAGCATCACATGATGCTTCGAGCCGTCCTCCCTGCACTGCTGTTCGCGGCCGGCAGCGCATTTTCAGCGCCTCCCGAACTGTCGGGACGCGTGGCGGCGGAACGGCCAGCCGGCTGCGCCGAATACGGGTTCTTTTTCTTCAGTCTCTACAGGGCCGAACTCTGGACGGACGCCGCCGCGCCGCCGGGGCCGAATTTCGGCTTGACCCTCCACTATCGAAGGGGGTTCAGCCACGACGAGCTGGTTTCCACCTCAATCCGGGAGATGGTGCGCATTTCCGGCCGATCCGACGAGAACTTCGACGCGGCAATGGCGGAGCTTTCGCAGGCGATGCGCAACGTGACCGAAGGCGACCGGATCACCGCCTGGCGCGAAGGTCCCGACCGGATCGCGTTCTTTCACAACGGTCTTCCCGCAGGCGAACTCACGAGCGACGCAGGACTGTTCCTGGATATCTGGCTCGGTCCCGAGAGCCTGGATCCGAAGCGGAGGGACGCGCTTCTCTCCGGCCGGTGCGATGACTGACCCCGGTCCCGCGCGGCGCGAGCTGATTCCTCCCGGCGCGGTCGCGGCAACGCTCGCCTTCGCCGGCCTACCGCTCTACGTCCATGCGCCGCGATACTATGCGGACGAGATGGGCGTCGGTCTCGCCATGCTCGGCGGCGTCCTCTTGGCGGCGCGCGCGGTTGACAGCGTTCAGGACCCGTTCATCGGCCGCCTTGCGGACCGGTGGCCGCACCGCCGCGAAACCTGGACGCTGGCTTCGGGAGCCCTTCTCGCGCTCGGCTTTGCTGTTCTGTTCGCGCCGCCGGCCTGGGGCGAGCCCTTGCCGCGCCTGGCCGCAGGCCTGTTCGCCGCATTCACCGGCTTCAGCGCGTTGCAGATTGCGCTCTACGACCACGGCCTGGCCCAGGCGAAGGCGGCAGGCGGCGGATACACCCGGATCGCTCTCTGGCGCGAAGCCGGCGGGCTCGCAGGCATCGGCCTCGCCGCAGCGACGCCCGGCATGATCGGATCGGTCTTCGGCACCGGTTTCGCCTATGCCGGCTATGCCGCCGGATTCGCCGTCCTTGCAGTCCTGGCCCTCGCGCGAATGCGCGGACGCTGGCTGGCCTCAGGAGGGTTTTTGCGGGATGCCGGCTTCTCCGAAGCGATGCGTTCGTCCGGTATCGCGCCCGTACTCGCTTTCGGTTTCATCAACGCCCTTCCGACAGCGATCACGTCGACGCTGTTCCTGTTCTTTGTCACCGACATCCTCGCCGCCGAGGCGCACGCCGGTCCCATGTTGCTCGTCTTCTTCGCCGCGGCCGCGGCCGCGGCCCCCGGCTGGGCGCGGCTTGCCGGAATGGTCGGCAGAAAGACGGCACTCGTTGCTGGCATGTCGCTTTCGGTTCCCGTCTTTGTCTGGGCCTACTTGCTTGGTCCCGGCGACATCGGAGTGTTCTACGCCATCGCCGGAGCCTCGGGAGCGGCGCTCGGCGCCGACATGACGCTGACGCCGGCGATGCTTGCAGCCCGGATTCAGGGCGGCGGCGCGCGAGTGTTTTCCATCTGGACATTCCTGCAAAAAACCGCGCTTGCGTTTGCCGCGGGCGCGACTCTGCCCGTACTCGCCCTTGCAGGATACGAACCGGGATTGTCAGCCGATAACGGCCGCGACGCGCTGTCTGCTGCCTACGCACTCGTGCCGTGCATTCTCAAATTGGCCGCAATTCCGGTGCTCTTGATTCTCGTCAGCGACAAGGGAGACGACATATGAAGACACGGCATTTTCCAGGCTCGGGCCTGCTGTTCGATTTCGGCACGCGGGACATCGAGGCCTATTCCGCCGAAAAGCCGGCTCTCGACCTGCGGAACTACCTGCGCGGTCCTCTCACCGCCTCGGGCGTGTTTCTGGGACTCTCCGGCCGGGTCGAGAGGCGCTTCACGATCGACATGGCCGGCAATTGGTCCGGCAACCATGGCACGCTCGACGAACGCTTTCGCTACGACGACGGCGAGACCGGCGAAAGGCTCTGGAATCTGGTTTTCGCGGACAACGGGTCATTCACCGCAACCGCACATGACCTGAAAGGAATGGCGGCGGGCATGCAGCGCGGCAACGCGGCGGTCATGCGCTACCGTATGCGGGTGCCGAGAGGCAAGGGCGAAGTCGTTGTCGGGATGGAGGACTGGTTCTATCTCGTCGACGACGGAACGCTCGTCAACCAGGCGCGCATGTCCAAGTTCGGACTGAAGGTCGGCGAGCTCGTGGCCGCAATCCGGAAACGCAGCGCCGACGATGCCCCTGCCGCACCCGAGAGTCCGCCGTGAGCGGGCTTGCCGGGAAACGCTTCTGGCTGGTCGGCGCCAGCGCCGGCATCGGCCGCCACGTCGCCCTGCGCCTTGCGCGCGAGGGCGTCGCCGTAGTCGCGTCGGCCCGCGACGGCGCGGCGCTCGCGCGCCTCGTCGACGAGCTGGCGCCCGTACAGACCGCCAACGGCGGTCACGCAGCGGTGCCGTTCGACGTCACCGACAGAGCCGGTACGATACGGGCTTTCGAAAGTGCGGGCGCGGTGGACGGGGTGATCTACTGTGCCGGCGCCTACGAACCCATGTCTGCGCGCCGGCCCGACCTCCGCGCGCTCGAGACGATCGTCGACGTCAACGTCACGGGCGCGCTCCGCGTCCTTGCCTGCTGCGTTCCGGCGTTCTGCAGTCGCGGATCGGGGCATGTCCTCCTGCTCGGCTCCCTGTCCGGATATCGCGGCCTGCCCGACGCCTGGGGATACGGCGCGACCAAGGCGGCGCTGATCCATCTCGCAGAGAATCTTCGTTGCGACCTGCGCGGTTCCGGCGTTGCGGTCCAGCTGTGCAATCCCGGTTTCGTGGAAACGCGCCTTACAGGAAAGAACAGCTTCAGGATGCCCTTCATCATTGCGCCGGAAGCAGCAGCCGACCGAATCGTGCGCGGCATGGCGCACGGCCGTTTCGAGATCGCCTTCCCTTTCGTCATGACGGTTGCGCTCAGGTTTCTCGCAGCTCTCCCGAGACCGCTCTACTTCGCTCTGATGGCGCTCGCCGCGAGCAAGCCGGACAAGGCATCATGACCTTGCCGAACGGCCCGCGCGGCGAAGTCGTCCAGGCTGTCCGGCACGGAACAACCCTTCCGCGCCGCTCCCGGGCCGTCCTTTCCATGCTGCGCCATGTCGAGCGCGGCGCGATCGAAGTCGAATTCCCCGACGGCAACCGGTTCCTGGCCGAAGGGGGCGACCCCGGTCCGCAGGGAAGCATCGCGATCCGGAATCCGGACTTCTTCCGCCGGCTTCTCTTCGAGAGCGATCTCGGGTTCGGCGAAATGTACATGGATGGCTGGTGGACATCGCCCGACATCCAGGAACTGCTCGACGCGATCATGCTCAACAATGACAATATCGTGCAACGCTTCACCGGAGCCGGGCTGTTCCGCCTCTGGCAGCGCCTTGGCCACTGCCTGAATGCCAACAGTCGAAAGGGTTCTCGGCGAAACATCGCGCGCCACTACGATCTCGGAAACGCCTTCTACCAACTGTGGCTCGACAAGACGATGACCTACTCCTCGGCGCTGTTCCTGAACGGGAACGAACGGCTCGAAGAGGCGCAGCGGAACAAGTATGCGGCGATCTGCGACCGCCTGGCGGCGGCGCCAGGAGACCGGATCCTGGACATCGGTTGCGGCTGGGGCGGTTTCGCCGAATATGCCGCGCGCGAACGCGGCGTGCGGGTCACCGGGCTGACAATTTCCCGGGAACAGCATGATTTCGCCAAGCGGCGGCTCTTTGAGGCGGGGTTGGCCGAGCGCGTGGAAATCCTGCTGCGCGACTACCGGGACGAACGGAACACCTATGACCGAGTCGCCTCGATCGAAATGATCGAAGCGGTCGGCGAAAGGTACTGGCCGGTCTTTTTCTCGACGCTTCGCGACCGGCTTCGGCCCGGCGGCATCGCGGCGCTCCAGGCGATCACGATCGCAGAGCGGCTGTTCCCGCAATACCGCAACAGGGCCGACTTCATTCAGAAGTACATCTTTCCCGGCGGAATGCTGCTGAGCCCGTCGACCCTCTGCGACCTGTCCCGAGCTGCGGGCTTCGAAACGATCGGATCGCAGTCGTTCGCCGGATGCTACTCGCGCACGCTGCGCATGTGGCGCAGCAGGTTCAACAGCCGTTGGGACCGGATTGCCGCGCTCGGGTTCGACGATCGCTTCAAGCGCATGTGGAACTTTTATCTCGCGTCCTGCGCAGCGGGCTTCGCCTCGAAAACCACGGACGTGGTTCAAATCGCCTATCGAAGGCCGGCGTGACGAGGCGGGATCCGCCGCTTGCTCTCAAGTCTTCACGTTCCTTCGCCGTCCGGGCAGAACCTCACAGGATTCGGCATCCCGCATCGAACCGCTGGCAAGCGGAGATGCGGACCGCGCGCACCGGAGCACGGGAGGGTCGGCGCACGGAACGGGACGCAGAACCGCCCCGGACATCGCGGCCTTGTCCCGGCCAACAACCGATCGGAACCGCGCCGGCAACGCCGGGAAACCGGCCGCGGCCGCCCGGCAGACGGGGTTGCGGCTTCCCTGAACATCTCTCCTCGGCGAACCCCGCGCCAGCTGGCGGTCTCGTTTGCCGCCCTTCGGCTCGTCGGCTATTGTTCCGTCGGACAGTCCGGAGCAACTGGCGGCATGCACCTCAGACGGGGAACGCCTTCATGTACAGCGAAGACGATATCGACGAAGCCGTCAAAGCCGGCGCTCTCGCTCCCGAAGCTGCCGTTTCCCTGCGCGCGTTCGTGGAACGGCGCAACGCCTCCACTGTCGTGGACCAGGAACATTTCCGACTCGTCACGAGCTTCAACGACATCTTCGTCTCCGCCGCCGCGATCCTCGTCCTCGCGGGCGCAGGCTGGATCGCGGCAAGCCTGCACGAAGCTTTGGGCGGCGCGGCAGCGGCCCTCGTCGCATGGGGCCTGGCGGAGCAATTCACGCGCCGCCGGCGCATGGCGCTTCCTTCCATCGTGCTGCTTCTTGCCTTCACCGGATGTGTCTTCTGGACTGCATGGGAGCTGCTGCCGGGTGCCGGGCCCGGAGCGCAACCCGGACAGGCGGCAGCCGTTGCAGGCGTTGTCGCCGCCTTCGCCGCCTGGCTTCACTGGCGGCGGTTCCGGGTACCCGCCACGGTCGCTGCGGGAGCTGCAGCGCTCGTCGCCGCGGCGCTGTCCCTGGTGTTCGTCTGGGTTCCGGACCGGCATGTCCTGGACGCCATCCTCGCAACCATGTTTCTCTCGGGCGCAGCGGTATTCGCCGTCGCCATGCGCTGGGACCTTTCTGACCGGGAACGCGCGACCCGGCGATCCGACGTCGCCTTCTGGCTGCACCTGCTCGCCGCCCCTCTGATCGTGCATCCGGTGTTCTCCATGACCGGCGAAAGCGCCGAACCTTTCGCCGCCGCCGCGGTGGTCACCCTGCTCTATGCGCTGCTCGGCGCCGTCGCCCTGGCGGTCGATCGCCGCGCAGTCCTTGCCGCCGCGCTCATCTACCTCCTTGCCGCCATCCATGATGTCGTCAGCGAGTTCGGCGCCCTCAGCCTGCGCATGGCGACGACGATCCTCATCGTCGGATCCGCCCTGCTGCTGCTCTCCGCATTCTGGCGAACCGCCCGAGGAGCCGTCATACGGGCACTCCCCGCCGATTTGCGAGACAGGCTACCCCCCTGAGGTCCGCCGGCCCGCATTTCCGATTGAACTGCCGGGTTCCGGGCGTCCGCCTCGACGAATTCAGCCGCGCGAGGCTCCCGGCCCGGCGTCAGGCCGGCGACATCGGCAGGCGCATCTCGACTCTCAACCCCGGTTGAAGCCGCCTCATTTTCATGGTGCCGCCGTGTCCCTGGACGACCGCGTCGACGATCGACACGCCGAGACCGCTGCCGGTGGTCGGCGCGAACTGGCGAAAGCGTTCCCTCGCGGCACCGATCTCTTCCGGAGTCAGGCCGACGCCGTCATCCGCAACCGAAATGACCATCTCGGACTTGCTGCGTCCGGCACCGAGCGTCACACGGGTGAGTTCGGGACCGCCGTGCTGGAGCGCGTTGTACACAAGATTCCGCACCGCCTCCCGAAGCATCGTCAGATCGCCCCTGATCCTGCCGGGGTCCCCGTCGTCCTCCAGGCGGATCGAAACCCCGTCAGGCGCGGATTCGCGGAAATCCCGGACCAGATCGCGCAGGATCTCGATCGGAGCCAGGCATTCCATCTCCGATGCCGGGCTGACCGACTCCGCGCGTTCGAGGAGGAGTAGCTTTCGGCCAAGATCCGCGGTCTCCCGCGCGGCCTCGAGAAGATCCCGCGAACGCCGGCGGGCTTCGCCGGGCGTCGGCGCGGCAACCACCGCCTCCGCCAGCGACAGGACTCCGGCGATCGGGTTCTTCAACTGGTGCGCCGCGTTCGAAACGAACTCCGACTGCGCGGTCATGCTGCGGGAGAGCTGTCCGAACAGGACGTTCAACGTCCGCACGATACCGCTCACCTCGGCCGGCACTGCGCGCCGGATCGGCGAAAGCCTGTCGCTTGCGCGCAACGCGATGGCGTTCTCGAGATCGACAAGGGGACGGAGACCGATCCGGACCCCGAACCGGACAATAAGCGCGAGAGAGGCGATGAGGCCGCAGATCGCCACGAGAGAGCGGACGACGAGGTCGCTCAGGAAGGCCGTGCGAACGGCTGCATCCTGCCAGACCGTCGTGGTGAAGATGCCCGAGAAACCGTCAATCTGCATAGTGTCGAGAAGACGCACGCCGTGGACGTCGCGGCCCATGTAGACCGCATTGAAATAGGTCGGGCCGGAAAGGGCCTCGGGCGTTCTCGGTATTCCGACCGGCGGGGTTGCATAACCCGCGACGATCACCCCGTCGGGCGCGTACACGTGGTAGAACACCGGGCCGCCGGACGTGTCCGCGAGAATGTCGCGCGTACGGGGCGAGAGCGCATCGCCGCCCGAGAATGCGACGTCATTGGCAACCGCAAGCGCTGCGGACAGGAGGCTCCGGTCGAACACGTCGGCGGCTGTGCGCCGCGCGTTTTCCAGTTGCCAGAGGCCCACCAGCGCCGCGACCAGCATCAGCGGCAGGAGGATGATCGCGGTCAGGCGAGTCCTCAGCGAATACGCCCGGCGCATCAGGGGGACGCCACGAGCGCGTATCCGATTCCGCGGTTGACCCGGATCGTCACGCCGTGGTCCGCAAGTCGCTTGCGCAGGCGCGAGACGTAGACTTCGATCACCTTGTCGCCCGTGTCGGTGCCGGTGCCGTAGACCCGGCCGAGGAGCCGTTCCTTGGAAACCGGCTTGCCGCCGGCCTCGGCGAGCGCGACAAGGATCGCAAGCTCGCGGCGCGGCACATCGACGGCAACGCCGTCGTCAAACAGTTGTGGCGTCTCGACATCGAGCGTCAGCGGCCCAACCTCAAGGCTGCGGCGGGGCGGGACGTCCTTCCTCCGCGCAAGCGCGCGAATGCGGGCGGCGAGCTCGTCCATGGCGAAGGGCTTGACGAGATAGTCGTCCGCCCCTGCGTCCAGTCCCGCCACGCGGTCCTCGGTGCTCGATTGCGCGGTCAGAAGGATCACGGGGCGCGGGTCGTTCCGGCGGCGCAGCCCGTTCAGGATCTTCAACCCGTCCCTGCCCGGCAGGTTGATGTCAAGGATGACGAGGTCGCACTGCTCCTGCCGCAGGAACATCTCGGCGTCGTCGCCGTTCCCGAGCGCATCGACCGCATGACCGTCGTCGGTCAGCCGATAAGTGATTCCCTTGCGAAGGCTCTTGTTGTCTTCGACGAGCACTATGTGCATGGGAAGGGATTGTCGCGCCGATGAAAGCTTGGCGCAAGCTTCGTGTGAAACAATCGCGCCGTCAGCCCGGGAAACGCCTGCGCTGAATTCGGATTCAGGCGCGGGATGCGCCGACGACATGGAGGAAATCATGACCATACACAGAACCACGCGTCATGCGGCCATCGGCCTCATGGCCGCGGTCGCCGGGACATTCGCCGCGGAAGCCGCCGCGGACGGTCACGGCATCAACCTCGAAGGCAAGACCGTCGAGTGGATTATTCCGTTCTCGGAAACCGGCGGCTCCGCCAAATGGGCGAACTTCTACGCGCCGCTGCTCTCCGAAGCGCTGCCCGGTGCCCCCACGGTGGTCGTCAAGTTCATGCCGGGTGCCGGTTCGACCAAGGGCGCGAACTGGTTCCAGGAGCAGCAGTACGACGACGGCACGCTGATTTTCGGCTCGTCGGGGTCGACGCAATTCCCCTACCTCCTCGGCGACCCGCGGGTGCGCTACGAATACAACGACTGGAACGTCGTGCTGGCATCGGGCACAGGCGGCGTGGCCTATCTGCCGCCGGATCTCGCCGGAATGATGAACGGGCTCGACGCGTCCGGCCTGCAGGGCACCGACTTCATCTACGGCAGCCAGGGCGCCACCCGGCTCGACCTGGTGCCGCTCCTTGCCTGGGAGATGTTGGGGCTGAGCGTCGAGCCTGTCTTCGGCATCAAGGGCCGGGGCGACGGCCGGCTGATGTTCGAGCGCGGCGAGGCGAACATCGACTACCAGACATCCTCATCCTACTTGAAAGGCGTCACGCCGCTTGTCGAGGCCGGCACCGCGGTGTCGATGATGTCCTGGGGCGCGCTTGACGCCGACGGCAACATCGTGCGCGATCCGACATTCCCCGACATGCCGACATTCCGGGAGGTCTGCGAAGCCACGCCCGCCTGCGAAACCAGCGGCGAAAAGTGGGACGCATGGAAAGC
This sequence comes from uncultured Amylibacter sp., assembly GCA_963662815.2. Lineage (GTDB taxonomy): Bacteria > Pseudomonadota > Alphaproteobacteria > Rhodobacterales > Rhodobacteraceae > JAPPHA01. The sequence continues at coordinate 94,938 of CAXXWA010000004.1, read as the reverse complement.
CTTCTTCGTCGCCGGCTTCCCCGCGCAGAAGATGGTCTTCCTTCCCGCCGGAGCGTCCGCCGATGCCATTGCCACCTACTCGGCGGCCTTCGATGCCGTGAAGGCGCGCGCCGATTTCGCCGAAATCTCGAAGGGGCGCCTCGGCGTCTACCCGCAGATGACGGGCGAGGAGGCGAAGGGAGCGCTCGCGAGCGCGACCATGGTGCCGGATTCCGCGAAGGAGTTCGTGGTCGGCTGGCTGAAGGACCGCTACGGCGTCTCTCTGAACTGATCCCAGACGCCCCGGCCGGACGCCTTTCCGGCCGGGGCAAGCTCTCCCGCCCGGCAAGGTTTCGCCATGGAATTCTTTTCGGTCGCCATTCCCGCGCTCGGCGACGCGGCGGCAATGATCCTGCAGCCCGTGGTACTCGGCTACCTGGTGCTCGGTGTCGTCATGGGCCTTTGCGTCGGGGTCTTCCCGGGACTGGGCGGCATCGCCGGGCTGTCGCTTCTCCTCCCGTTCATGTTCGGCATGGATCCGGTCCTCGGACTCGCGCTGATGATCGGCATGGTTGCGGTCGTGCCCACCTCGGACACCTTCGCAAGCGTGTTGATGGGAATCCCCGGATCCTCGGCCTCGCAGGCGACAGTGCTCGACGGGTTTCCGATGGCCAAGAAGGGAGAAGCGGCGCGTGCCCTGTCCGCAGCCTTCGCCTCGTCGCTGTTCGGCGGTCTCGTCGGCGCGGCGTTCCTGACCCTGTTCATACTCGTCGCGCGGCCCATCGTCCTAGAGTTCCGCACGCCGGAACTTCTGATGATCACCGTGTTCGGGCTTTCCATGGTCGGAATCCTTGCCGGCCGCGTCGCGCTCAAGGGAATCGTCGCAGCCGGACTCGGCATGATGATCGGCACCATTGGCGAAGGCGACTCCGCAGGCGAACTCCGCATGGCCACCTACGATCTTCCCTATCTGGTCGACGGACTCAAGCTTGTGATCGTCGGCCTCGGCATCTTCGCAATTCCGGAGATTGTTGCGCTCCTGCGCCAGGACCGGTCGATCTCCGACCGTTCGCCGCTCGGCGGCGGCTGGGCGAAGGGCGTGCGCGACTGGTTTCGAAACGCCTGGCTGTCGGTGCGCTGCTCGATCATCGGCGTTGTGGTCGGCGTCATTCCGGGCCTCGGCGGGTCGGTTGTGGACTGGATCGCGTACGGACATACTGTCCAGACGACACGGGACAAGTCCGGATTCGGCTCCGGCGAGGTGCGCGGCGTCATCGGTCCGGAGAGCTCGAACAACGCCAAGGAAGGCGGCGGGCTCGTTCCCACGCTGCTCTTTGGGATTCCGGGCTCGGGTTCGATGGCCATCTTCATTGGCGCCATCGCCCTTCTGGGTTCCGGCAACATCGAGGTCGGACCCTCGATGCTGAAGAACAACCTCGACATCACCTATGCCATCGTCTGGCTTCTGGCGTTCGCAAACGTGGTCGGCACGCTCACCTGCATCGCCGCATCCGGCGGAATTGCGCGGCTGACCACAATTCCGTTCAACCTGCTTGCTCCATTCCTGTTCATGATCATCAGCTTCGCCGCGTTCCAGTCAGGGCAGAACCTGATGGACCTCGTCGCGCTCTTCGGGATCGGGTTCCTGGGGATCATGATGCGCCGGTTCGACTGGTCGCGTCCCGCGTTCCTGATCGGCTTCGTCCTGTCGAACCCGGCCGAAACCTATGCCAACCAGGCGGTGCAGATCGCGCAGTCGCGGTTCAGGAAAGGATTCGAGGAGGGCATCGACTACATCTTTTCGCCGATCGTGATCGTGCTGATCATCATCACGCTGGTCTCGGTCGTGGTGGGGCTGCGCCAGTCGAAGGCGATCATGGCCGAAGGCGCGGTCGGGAGCGGCGCCAGGCGCGGACCGCTGATTTTCCTGCTCGCGGTGGTCGGCTACCTGGTCGTCGCCTTCACCGACGCCGCCATGATCCCCGACTACGCCGCGGCCGACCGGGTCTTCCCGCGGTTCGTCTCCGGCGTTGCGATCGCGGGCGGACTGATCCTCCTGGCGCAGATGCTTCTCAAATCGGAGACCCGCGCGCTGTTCGCCGACCGCGAGGCAGGCAATGCCGACGGGAACGTTCACGGGCTCTGGTCGACATTGGCCTGGTTCGCCGGCCTTCTCGTGCTCACGTCGCTGATCGGCTTCATCCTGGCCTTGGCGATCTTCCTGTTCGTCTTCATCCGCTATCGTTCGGGCAGGGGACCGGTCTTCGCCGCTGCCTACGCGGCGGCTGGCGTCGCGTTCATGTGCTTCATGGCGGGCCTCCTGAACAGGGACTTCCCGCCGGGCCTTCTGCAGTCCTTCGTCGACCTGCCGTGGCCGCTGACATGACGCAGACAGGAATCCCGTATCTCCTGATGCGCGGCGGCACCTCGAGGGGGCCGTATCTGCGCCGGAGCGACCTGCCGGAGGATCGCGAAACGCTTTCCCGGGTGCTTGCCGCGATGGTCGGTTCGGGCCACCCGCTGAACATCGACGGCCTCGGAGGAGGGAGCGCGGTGACGACCAAGATCGCAATGCTCTCGGCATCCCGGGACGGCTGGGCGGATGTCGACTACCTGTTCGCGCAGGTCGGCGTCGAGAACGGTCTGGTGGATTTCGGGCCCACATGCGGAAACATCCTCGTGGGAGTCGGGCCGGCGGCGATAGAAATGGGTCTTGCGGCGGCCGCCGGGGACGCGACCGAGGTCAGGATTCGCGCAGTGAACACGGGCGCGCGGGCAACCGCGCGCATATGCACGAAGGACGGCGAGGTCGTCTACGACGGCAGCGCGCGGATCGACGGGGTTCCCGGTGCCGCGGCACCCGTCGAGATTCTTTTCCGCGACACTTCGGGCGGCGCGACCGGAGCGACGTTCCCAACCGGCAACCGGATGGATTTCGTGGACGGCACCGCGGTGACATGCATGGACGTGGCCATGCCGATGGTCATTGCGCGCGCCGACGCCCTCGGGGTCACCGGATACGAAAGCGCCGCCGTACTCGACGGAAACCGAACGATGTTCGAACGCATGGAAACCCTTCGGAGGAAGGCCGGCGCACTTATGGGCATGGGCGACGTCTCTGAGTCTGTCACCCCGAAGTTCGGGCTTCTGGCCCCGGCGCGCGACGGGGGGACGGCAGCGGCGCGGTATTTCATGCCCTGGAACACCCACCCGAGCATCGCCGTCACCGGTTCCCAGTGCCTCGGAGCCTGCCTTGTCTGCCCGGGGACGGTGGCAGAGGGGATTGCCTTTGCTGCAACAGGGTCTCCCGCGGAACTGCTCCTCGAGCATCCGATGGGGCATCTTCGCGTGGTCATCGAGTACAAGAGCGACGACGAAGGTTTCGAGGTGATCTCGGCCGGCTTGGTGCGAACGGCGCGCAAGCTGGCCAGCGGAGAGGTTTTCGTTCCGAGATCGGTCTGGGCCGGAAACTGACTGCGCGGTGCCGGAGCCGGCGCGTGGCGGAGAAAATTCGGGGAGGCTGCCGAATGAACCATGAGGATAGCCTTGCGGCCGCGAAAGCCGAACTTCAGACGGCGCGCCGGGCAATCCGGGACGAACTCCGCGCATACCCTTTTCCCGTCTCGGGTTGCGACGCGCAGTACAGTCGCCTGATCGAACTCCGGGCAGCGGTGGATGAAGCGCTTGCGGCGCTCGACGCGCCCCGATTCGTCGCAACCCCTCGATCGCCGGCGCCGGCGGACGGGATCGAGAGCCGGTAGGGTTCCGGCTGATCAGCGCCCGGTAGCCCGGTCAGCCAGCCTGATCAGGAGCGGAGCACCGAGAATCACGACGAACAGCCTGAGGATGTGGTGCGCCACGACGAAGGCCGCGTCCGCGCCGACGATCAGCGCGAGGACCGTGAGCTCCGCCTGGCCGCCCGGAGCGAAGGCAAGCAGCGCTTCCTGTCCGGGCGCGAGACCTGCATTGTAGACTGCTTCGACGAACACGACGGTGATCCCGATCAGGATGACGCAGAATCCGAATCCCGCCGCAAGGTCGTGCCGGATCTCCTCGATGGTTATTCCCGCATATTTGGAGCCGACGGCCATGCCGATGAAAAACTGCGCTGCGAAGATCGCCTCCAAAGGAGGTCGGTTGTGCAGGAAACCAGCGAGGGCCACGGCGGCGGTGGCTATGAGCGGGCCGAGAATCGATGCGCCGAAGAGACCGGCGCGCCGGGCCGCCCACCAGCCGACGGCCGCGCAGACGATCATGAGCAGCAGCTCCTGGACAGGTATTGCATCGATGGGTGCCCCGGGCGGATTCCGGAGATCCGCCTCCCAGATCCCTTTCAGGATGAACGGCAGGGCGACGACGATGACCATAACCCTCGTAGCGTGGATGAGGGAAAGAGCGCGTACGCTGCCACCCGCTTCCTCGCCGAAAACGAGCATGTCCTGAAGGCCGCCGGGCATCGCGGCATAGTATGCCGTCGGCATGTCGTATCCGCAGATTCGCCGGAAATACGGAATGCCGACCAAACCGATGCTGGCCACCATGACCGGAATGAGGGCGAGGGTTGGCCACATGGCGGGGAATGTCGCGATCACCGCAGGCGTCAGCGTCGCTCCGACGGCAACGCCGAGCACGGTGCGCATGGAATTGTTGAGCGGCCCGATCTCCCGGAGCGGAGCGCCGGCAAGGGCGGCGGCGAGGCAGCCAAAGATCGGGCCAAGCAGCCAAGGCAGCGGCAGGTCCAGCAGATGAAACGCCAGGACGCCGATGGCGCTGGCCGCGAAGGCGCAACCTGCCCCGATCATGCGGAAAGCGCCTTCAGCCGCTGCCTGAGGGATGTATTCAGGTGCTCCTCCGCCGCGGTGCCGGCGGCTTCTCCGTCGCCGGCGCGCAGCGCGTCGATGATGGCCTGATGCTCGTTCACGACGACATCGATGCGGCCCTTGCCGGTGTATGTTGTCGGGCCGAGCAGCAGCAGCGAGTTGTTGAGCGCCCTCGCGGCTTCCAGGAGGAAGCGGTTTCGGCAAGCGAGATAGATGCCCCGGTGAAAGTCCTGGTTCGTCGCGGCGGCGGCAGCAGGGTTTGCGCGCTCGCCGGCGATGTTCCGGTTGAGTTCGTCAAGCGCATCGAATTCGGCTTCCGTGCCGTGCCTCGCCGCCATGTCCGCTGCCGTGCGCTCGAGAACGATCCGCATCTCGTAAAGCTCCACGACCTCGGCATGGCCGAGCCTGCGAACGACAGCGCCGGTGCGCGGCCGGTGCTCGACGATCCCGTCCGCTTCGAGGCGCCGAAGCGCCTCGCGCACCGGGGTGCGCGACATGGCGAGCCGTGCAGCCGCGTCTTCCTCGCGGAGCCTGTCGCCAGGCCTGAAGTCGCCTTCCCGGATCGACGCGAGCAATCTGTCATATGCCGCCTCGCCCGTTGATCTTCCCGTCATGTCCTCTCCGAAACGCAGTGCGCCGTTTCTTGTATCCAGATGTATACAATTTAATTGCGCCGCGGAACAGGCATTTCCGGCATGCCTGTCGTAGTCGTCGGACTCGACAGCGCCAGGATGGCTGCCGCAACCGCCGCGCTGAAGGGCCGGGACGGGGGGTGACCCGGCATGGCGGGGTGCTGCGGCCTGTATCGGGGCGGGGGATTGCGGTATACGGTTGTCTGAGGGGGAATCGGTCTCCCCGGGGGGTGTCGGATGGTTCGCTCGGACCTCGTTCGGATTATTGCCGAGGAGTACGGTCTTTCGCGGGAGGATGCGGAGCTTGTGGTGTCGACGGTGTTCGGGGAGATCGCGTCGGCGCTGTCCGACGGCAACCGGGTGGAGCTTCGCGGGTTCGGGGCGTTTTCGGTCCGGTACCGCGGCTCGCGGCGGGCGCACAACCCGCGCACGGGCCGCCCGGTTGCGGTGGAGCGGAAGCATGTGCCGTTCTTCAAGCCGGGCAAGCGTCTCCGGAGCCGGCTGAACGGCCGGGGCTGATGGGGTTTCTGCGCCTCCTGCTTCTGGGCGTCCTGGGCGGCGGCCTGGTGTTCCTGTCGGTTGCGAACCGCGAGGTTGTGACGGTGCGTCTGTATCCCGAGGGGTTCGGCCATGTGGTCGGGCATCCGGGCGCGTTCCTGGTTCCGCAGTTCGCGGTGCTGTTCGCCGGCGTCCTGGCGGGTCTGGTGGTGGGGTTCGCGTGGGAGTACGTCCGCGAGCACCGCCACCGGCGGGAGGCGGGGCTTCGCGGCCGGGCGCTGCGGCGCCTGGAGCGCGAGGTGGCGTCGCTGCGCGCGCGGGCCGGAGAGGGCGGCGACGAGATCCTGACGCTCGTGGACCGGCGCTGATGCGGGGATGGCTCCTCGCGTGCCGCACGGCGCACGAAATCATCTTCGCAAACATGACATTGGCATTGTTCACCGACTTGCGTGGATTGCCCAGGAACTCGAAGCAAACAGCCGCCTGACTGGTTCCGGCCGCGCCTACGCCCTTCAGCGGCTCATGCCCAGACAATTCGCCGCCCTGAGTTCCTGCGAACGGCTCTGCAGGGTGCTTCGCAAGGAGGCGGTTGCCGGTGAGTACCTGACCACCGGCTTCCGGGACATCCGTGAATGTCCTGAGCGGACGACCATGCCGGTTCCGCGACCGGAAGGATCCATCGGAAGTTCGTAGGCTGCGCTCTCGGAATTCCGCCGTGCGCGGAAGCGAAACAACCGCGACAGGGTGATGACAGGCGACCTTCCGTGCGGGGCTGTCAACTACGGCGCCGGGCCGGTGCGCATCAGCGCCACAAACCCGATAGTCTGCGCGGCGCCCTTCAGCCCGACGCGAGGAAGTGGCTGGTCCGCAGCGCGGCGACCGGTTGCCCCGTTCTGCAACATCCTCAATCGGCCGGCCCTCGGACGCAGGCGGCAGGCAAGCCCGGTTCCAGCACCGCAAAGGGGCGCCGGCGATTCAAGGCGGAGTACGAAATTCATCCCGGCGACGTCCGGATTCGGACAATGTCCGGCCACCCGCGCGCGGCATCATCCCGCGGCGAGGCTTTCAAACAACCTCGCGACAGCTTCCGCCCCGGGGTCGTTGTGTCCCGCGAGGTTGGCTTCCGCCAGATAGCTCGCGCGGCCGGCGCGGGCCCTCGTAATTCCTGCAGTCGAATTCGCGCCGGCGCGGGCCGCCGCCGCAGCGCCCGGAAGTCCCTCGTTCAGCGCTTCCAGCGCCGGAAGCAGCGCGTCTATCATCGTGCGGTCGCCCGGTCCGGCGCCGCCGACCTGTCGAACCCTGTCCAACCCGGCCATGAGCGCGCCTGCCATGTCCTTTCCGCTTGCCGAAGCATCTCCGGCGGCTGCGAAGAATATCGCCAGCAGGACTCCTGACGATCCGCCCATCACCTGGCTCAACTCCTGCCCAATGGCCCGGTAGAGCTGGGTCTGGTCGGCCAACGGGAGCCGGTCGAGCGCCTTGGTCAATGCCCGGCCAGCCGTCGCCAGCGTGCTGCCCGTATCGCCGTCGCCGGACTTGGCGTCGAGAGCATTGAGGTCATCCTCGATGTCGATCATCGCGGCGCAGCACCGTTCGACAAGATCCCGGGTGGCCTGGTTTTGCGTCGGGATCGGCTTGATCGGTGTCAGACCGTCAGGCAGAGGCATGGTGACGGTCTCGCCAACGGATTTGCATCCAGGCCACGCGGCCGGCGCGACGGGAGCCTGAAGCGCGGTTTCCTCCGTCTCGTTGACTGCGAACAGCGAAACCGAGAAACCCCGCATGTCCAGGGAGGTCATGAGAGGGGCTGGGCCCACCATCCATCGAATTTGCTTGCCGACCCTGGATGTCACGAGTTCTTCCGCGAGAATGGCCATCTCGAGTGGCGTTGATCCTCCGAGATTGTTGAGAATCGCCGCAAGCGGACCCGGACCGACTCTGGGTTCCAGCTTGCTGACGACCATCTCTACGGCATCGCCGGCACCGGAAAACTCGACCTGCTCGATTCCCGGCTCGCCATGGATGCCGAGGCCGAGTTCCGCACGTCCCTCCTTTATTCTGTCGTCCTTGGGCGTTCCGGGAATGCTGCAGGTATCGAGCGACATGCCGATTGAAACGACGTTCCCGATGACGCGTTCTGCGGCTTCAGTCACCGTTTCCAGGCCGGCGCCCTGATCGGCCAGGGTGCCGGCAACCTTGTGAACGAAGAGCGTTCCGGCGATGCCCCGCGCCTGCGGAAGGTCCGGCAGCGCGATGTCGTCATCAACGATGACCATGTTGACCTTGAGGCCATGCGCACGCGCACGCTCGGCGGCCAGGCCAAAATTGAGCCGGTCGCCGGTGTAGTTCTTGACGATGAGCAGGCATCCCGGTTTTCCGGTGACCGCCAGGATGCCCGCAAGCACGGCATCGACGGACGGCGACGCAAAGACCTCTCCACAGACGGCCGCCGTCAACATTCCCTGCCCGACAAAGCCGGCATGGCTCGGTTCATGTCCGGAACCGCCGCCCGACACGAGCGCAACCTTCGACTTGTCCCAGTCCGTGCGGGCCACGACCTTTATGTGCGGGTAGCCGTCGAGCCGGGCCAGCCTGCCGCCCGCCATCCGCAGCGTCCCGTCGATGGCCTCCGTGACCAAGGTTTCCCTGGCGTTGATGAACTGCTTCATGTCGTCCCTCCTCAAGTAATGCGTGCGCCCGTTGCGTCGAAATAAAGCGGATTGACCGGGCAAATCGTAATTCGATCGCCCGCCTTGTGCGCGGCGTGCGGGTCGGTCAGCGTGACGATCGGATGCCCGTCGAGGCTCAGGTGAAGGCGCGTCTGGTCGCCGAGATGTTCGGCGCGGACGACGCGCCCTTCCCTGCCGCCGCCGCCGATGACTATGTTTTCCGGCCTCAGCCCGATGGTTCGCGCGCCGGCGGGAGATCCGGGAAAGAGCCCCGCCGGCAGGCCGTTGATCCTCGGCGAACCCAGGCGGCCTGCGACGTAAAGGCTGACCGGGCGTTCGTAGATCTCTCTGGGCGGTCCGAACTGCACCAGACTTCCAAGTTCGAGAACGCCGACATGCGTTGCCATGGTCATGGCTTCGATCTGGTCATGAGTGACATAGAGGAAGGTTGCGCCAAGGCCGGCCTGAATCCGTTTCAGTTCGACACGAAGCTCCGCCCGCAGCTTGGCGTCGAGCGAACTCAGCGGTTCGTCCATGAGGTAGATGTTCGGACTGCGCACCAACGCCCGGCCGATCGATACCCGCTGCATCTCGCCGCCGGACAGTTCCGTTGCCTTGTTGCCAAGCTTGTCGGAGATGTGAAGAACTTCCGCGACGCTCCGGACCTTGCGGTCGATCTCGTCATCGGGAGTTCGCAGGACAGGCGACCGAAGGGGGAAGGACAGGTTTTCGCGAACAGTCATGTGCGGATAGAGGGAATACTGCTGGAACACCATGGCCACGTTGCGCTGCGCCGGCGCGTCCCCGACGACCGAGCGCCCCCGGATCAGGACATCGCCGTCATCCGGCATTTCCAGGCCCGAAATCAGGCGAAGCGTGGTCGTCTTGCCCGCGCCGGTCGGCCCCAGGAGGACGACGAACGCGCCGTCCTCGACATGCATCGTCACATTGTCGACGGCGACTGTCGATCCGAAGCGCTTCGTGAGACCTCTGAGTTCGACGTCAGCCATCGCCGGAATCCCCGGCATTCAATTCCGAACGCAAGGCTAGTCCCGAGCGCTTGTCGAACAGCGTAACGGTCGCGCCGTCGAATCCGAGCCCGACGCTGGTGCCGGCAGCCGCATGCCGATCCGACGGAATTCGGGCCTTCAATTCGCCAAGAGCGGTGTTCAGGATGACGATCTGCGTCGTTCCGAGGTATTCCGTCGCCACGATCTCGCCTCGAAGCGCGCCCTCGTCCGAAATGCGCACATGCTCCGGGCGGACCCCGAACGCCATGTCTCCGGCAAAGCCCTCTCGCGCGGCCGGCACCGCAAATCGCCGCCCGAGCATCTCGACCTCGGTGTCGCCGGCGGCAACGCTGCCCTCGAACTCCATAAAGTTCATCGGAGGAGAGCCGATGAACCCGGCCACGAACTGGGTCGCCGGGCTGTCGTAGATGTCGCGCGGAGTCCCGAACTGCTCGATGATGCCGTGGTTCATGACGACGATCCGGTCGCCCATCTGCATGGCTTCGAGCTGGTCATGGGTGACATAGACCGTAGTTGCCCCGATGCGGTCGTGAAGGGCGCGCAGTTCCCCAGCCATGCGCTCGCGAAACTCCGCGTCCAGAGCGCCGAGCGGTTCGTCCATTAGGAAGCACTTGGGGTTGCGGACGATTGCCCTTCCAAGCGCCACGCGCTGCCGGTCGCCGCCCGACAGGCCGCGCACCGGAGCGTCGAGCATTTCCTCGATGCCGAGAATGCGGGCCGTTTCGGCCACCTTTTCGCGAACCTGGCTGCGCGGCATTCCCTGACTCACGAGAGGGTAGGCGATGTTGCGGCGAACATTCATGTGCGGATAGAGCGCAAACATCTGGAACACGAACGCGATGTCGCGGGCGCTTGCGCGCTTCTGGCTCACGTCCTCGCCATCAATGAGGATGTCGCCCGATGTCGGAAGCTCCAGCCCCGCAATCATGCGCAGGGTCGTTGTCTTGCCGCAGCCGGAAGGCCCGAGCAGCATGAAGAACTCCCCGTCCTCCACCTTGAAAGAAGAAGATTCGACGGCCGTGAAGTCGCCGAACTCCTTTCGAAGGTTTCTGACGAGGATCTCGGCCATCACCTCACTCCGGGAAATGGCTGACGATGATGAACGTGACCGTACCCACCAAGGTGACGAGGAAGGACCAGGTGTAGAGCAGGATCGAGAACGGTTGCATGAGCATGACGACGCCGCAGGCAATGAGGATCGATGCGGCCATTTCCCACGGCCCGCGCACGAAGATGCGCCGCCGTCGACTGCGTCCTGACAGGCTCATTTTCTGACTGCTCCGAAAGTGATGCCGCGCAGCAAGTGCCGACGCAGCAGGATCGTGAACACCATGACGGGTACGAGAAACAGCGTTGCGCCGGCTGCAACCGCAGGCCAGTCCTGTCCGGCGACGCCGATGATGGTCGGGATGAAGGGCGGCGCAGTCTGCGCCGTACCCGATGTCAGAAGCACCGCAAATGCGTACTCGTTCCAAGAGAAGATCAGGCAGAAGATCGCGGTCGAGGCGATCCCTGTGGCGGCCTGCGGAAGAACGACCTTGGTGAAGGCCTGGAAGCGGGTGTAACCGTCGATCAGGGCGGCCTCTTCGTATTCCGTGGGTATTTCGTCCATGAATCCCTTCAGCAACCAGACCGCCAAGGACAGGTTTACGGCCGTGTAGAGGAGGATCATGCCCGCATGGGTATCGCTGAGGCCCATTGTCCTGAACATCAGGAAAATCGGGATGGCGACGGCGATCGGCGGCATCATGCGCGTTGAAAGGATGAAGAACAGCAGATCGTCCTTGAGCGGTATCCGGTACCGGGAAAACGCATAGGCGGCAAGCGTTCCGAGCAGCACCGACAGGAACGTCGAACCGAAACCGATGATCACCGAGTTCATGAAGCGCTCGCCATAGCGCGACGGCCCGGCGATCACCATGCCCTTGTCATGGACCAGTCTTTCGTACCAGTTGCCGGGCGGGTTGGCGGCCATGTACTCTTCGGTCTGCCGCGTCTGGGTAGTGAAGAGATTGACGTAGCCCTCGAGCGTCGGCTCGAACACGATCTTCGGCGGGTAGGCGATCGCGTCGGCAGGCGACTTGAAGCCGGTCGCGATGATCCACAGCAGCGGCAGCGCCGTGATGACGCCGTAGCCGACCACCAGCGCGCCAACGAGCCACTTCTGGCGCGGAGATGCCTCGGTTGCCGAGTAGCCCGTCATCGCTCCTTAACCCTGTTGAGCGCTTTCACGTAGATCGACGCCAGCCCGAAGATCGTCACGAACAGAATGACGGCGTAAGCGGAGGAATAGCCGGTGCGCCACTTCTCGAATGCCTCGCGCTTGAGGTTGATCGAGGTCAGTTCGGTCGTCGACCCGGGTCCTCCGCCCGTGAGCTGGACGACGAGGTCGAACATCTTGAAGTTCTCGATTCCGCGAAACAGCACCGCCAGCATGAGGAAGGGAAGCACCATCGGCACGGTGATTGTCCAGAACTGACGCCATTTCGACGCGCGATCGCATTCCGCGGCTTCGTAGATATAGTCGGGAATCGAGCGCAGCCCGGCGAGGCAGATCAGCATTACGAAAGGGGTCCACATCCAGGTGTCGACTATGACAATCGCCCACGGCGCCAGCGCGACATCGCCGATCATCGAGAAGCTCGATGGATCGGCGCCGGTCAGGAACGACACGGCGTAGTTGAACAGACCGATCTGCGGTTGGTAGTGGAAAGTCCAGAAATTCCCGACGACCGCCGGCGAGAGCATCATCGGGAGGACAATGATTGTCGTCCAGAGGTTGTTGCCCCGGAATTTCTGGTTGATGCACCAGGCCAGCGCGAATCCGATGACGACCTGGATCACAAGCGTCCAGAACAGGAAATGAGCGGTCGCCTGCATCGTAAGCCAGATGTCGCCGTCGGTCAGAATGCGCTCGTAGTTGCGCAGACCGATGAACTTGACGTCGGCGTTAGGCCTGTTCGCCCGGTAGTTGGTGAAACTCAGCCGGATTGTCCAGATGAGCGGAAATATGTTGATTGCGAGCAGCAGGAAGATGGTCGGCGCAACGAAAATCCATGCGAGCGACCGGTCGGAAAACGAACGGATTCGCCGGGCAAGAGATGACGGCGTCGAGGCCGCGGCGCGTTCTATCGGGGACGCGGACATGCCAATTCCCTTGACGGCTGCTCGTCGCGGGGCGGTGTTGACCGCCCGGGGAGGACCCGCCGCACGGAATCGCGCGGCGGGTCTCCCGAAGTCAGGTTCAGAGCTTGCCTTCGTCCTCGAAGACCTCGACCCAGTCCTCGACGAGGGCGTCAAGCGCTTCCTGCGCGGTTCCGTTCCCGGCAACGACGAAGTTGTGGACGCGATCCTGCATGGAAAGCAGCAGCGACGCATAGGCGGGCTCCGCCCAGAAGTCCTTCACGATCGCCATGGAATCGAGGAAGGTCTGGGCATACGGCTGACTGCTCGCAAATCCCGGATCTTCGACCACGGCGCGCAACGCGGAGTACCCGCCGAGTTCCCACCACTTCGCCTGAATTCCAGGTTGGGCGAACCACTTGATGTATTCAAGCGCGGCGTCCTGGCTGTCGGAATAGGATACGACCGAGATTCCCTGTCCGCCGAGCTGGGCAAAGTGACCCCCGGGGCCGGGCGGGTTCGGGAAGTAGCCGGAACGGTCGCCGCCCACGTTCGGGTCGGCGTGGACGCCCGGCCAGATGAACGCGAAGTTCATCTGCATCGCAACCTGTCCGGACTTGTAGGCGTCGATGTTCTCGGACATGTACCAGTCGGATGATCCCGGCGGCGTGCAGCAGTCATAGAGTTCCTTGTAGAACTCGAGCCCCGCGGCGGCTTCCGCCGAATTGACGAACCCTTCGAGTTCGTACGGATTATCGGGATTGCCGTATTCGAATCCGTAGTTGTAGAGGACATTGGTCACGCCCATCGTGATCCCTTCGGACCCCCGCTCGGTATAGATCGACGCCCCGTATACGGTCTTGCCGTCAATCTCGCGGCCCTGGAAGAATTCGGCGATTTCCTTGAATTCCTGCAGCGACGCGGGCACACCCAGGTCCCGGCCGTGCATTTCACTGAATTCGGCCTGCAGTTCCGGACGGGAGAACCAGTCCTTCCGGTACGTCCATCCCACGACGTCGCCAAAGGCAGGCAGCGCCCAGTAGTTCGGCGTTCCCTTCGGCCATTCGGCATAGCCGGTTACCGTCGCCGGGATGAAGTCGTCCATTGTGATGCCCTGGGCATCGAAGAAGTCGTTCAGCTTGATGTAGTGTCCGGCCTCGGCGCCAAGTCCGATCCACTGGCTGTCACCGATCATCAGGTCGCAGAGCTTGCCGCCGGAATTGAGCTCGTTGAGCATGCGGTCGGCGAAATTCGGCCACGGCACGAACTCGAAACTCATGTTGTGTCCGGACTCGGCTTCAAAGTCCTTGGACAGCTCGACGAGAGCGTTGGCAGGATCCCATGCCGCCCAACACAAGGTGAGGTCGTCGGCCCGGGCGTCCGAAATCGCCAGACTTGCGGTCGCCGCAATCGCGGTCACCGCCAATAGTTTGGACTTTCTCATCGTCCTTCCCTCCATTCTACATTCTTGACTTGCGGAACACCGCCGTTCGACGCATCCCGCCAGAACCGATAGTTGAGGTACGTACCTCGGGTCAAGTCAAATTTGCGCCCGCGTTCGGACATTGCGCCGCTGTCAGGGCAGGTTTTCCCGCAGGATGACGTCAAGGCGGATCTTTTCCTGCGACAGGACGATGGGCTGGCCGTCGGACAGGGCGCGCAGGACGCGCATCGCGCTCCGAACGAGGTGGCCGACGTTTTGCGCGATCACGGCGGAAATTTCGTTTTTCAGCAGTCCCTCGCGCGTAGATGGAGTCAGTTCATGGGCAATGACGACCAGATCCCGGATCCGGCCGCTGTCGCGAAGTGCGGAGAGGGCAGGCGTATTGCCGAATCCCATCGAATAGACCCCGAGGACCTGCGGACGGGACGTCACGACCTCGGCGACGATTTCCCGCATGCGGGACGGGTCGTCATAGGCCTCGACCGAGGGCAGCACCTTCAGATGCGGAAACTCCTCACCTGTCACCGCGTCGAATCCCAGCCGCCTTTCGATGCTGTCACGCGACATCATCGAGTTCGTGACGACGAGCACCTCGCCGGAATCGCGGACCATCCGGCCCATGAGAAGACCTGCGGTTCGTCCGGCCGCAATGTTGTTGATGCCGATGAAGTGATCCCTGGGGGAGTTTGGCAGGTCGGACACGACCGCCACGACAACCAGGCCCTCCGACTTGATTCTGGCGACGGCATCGCGCACTTGCGGCGACTCGGGCGCCATGATCGCCACGCCGTCGAGCTTGTCGGCGTTGAGCGAATGAAGGGCCCGAACGACGGCATGAGGATCATGCGACGGTACCGAAATCATTCGCAGCTGCACGCGGTCGAGAATCTGCGAGGCATACACTTCCCGAATCGCGCCCTTCAACGTCGTGGTGAACTGGCTGGGACCCTCCGGAAGCAGGAATGCGAACCGATACTGGCGCTGCCGGGCAAGATTTGCCGCATATGTGTCCCGGACGTAGCCGAGGCGCTTGACCGCATCGTGCACCCTGTCGATCGTTCGCGCGCGCACACCGGGCCGATCGTTCAGAACCCGATCGACGGTTGCCAGGCTGACGCCAGCCTCCCGCGCTATGTCATGAACCGTTGGCTTGTTCATTTCGGCCTTCCCGGAAAACGAGTAGAAGCTATGGTGCGGCACGTCAATAATTCGGACTTGCAGAAGTGCGCGTTCCGGGAGGCAGCAACACCGTAGTCATGCATGCACTTGTGTCCTCATGCCTGCATCAGCAGCAGAGCTGCTGCCAGGGAAACGATTGTCGCGAGGGCACCGAATAGCCAGATCGGTTGCTTCGCATGGCCGCTCGGTCATGTGCCGCCCGGAGGTGCCGCATTGAGTTCAAACACGACTATCTGCTTGAGTTCCGCGACGGCCCTTTCGTCCCCGCCTTGCCATCCGGACGGGTCGGCCATTGTCCTCGCCAATGGCTGCACGAGTTCCTGCCGCAGACCCGCTGTCTCTTTCAAAGGACCGTGCGCCGGAATCTCCTGGCCGGAACATCGTGCCGGAATTCTCGTAGTTGCGTCGGGCTTCCAGTATACTGTAGCCGAAAGTTACCCATTCCCGGTCGAATCGTTCGTCTGGCGAGAGTTCCAACTGATCATAATCCGGAACATGGACAAGCGTTCCATCGGGGTGCTCGACAGTCAGGAGCATTCCGTCAGGCCGCCTGTGATGCCGGCGAAAACGCACAGAAAGACCGGCTAGGGGATGAAACCGGTAGTGAACCGTGATTTCATAAGGGAAAACGGGCAGTATTGGACTGCCCTGAACGCCGCCGACAGTAGGACTTCGACCTTCCGGAGCATCTGGCGCTCGAGTCGCACGACCACGAGAGCCACGCGGCAACGGGCCGACTTTCGACGCCGACTGGATAGGCCGCTAGGCACATCTCTTTTTGTCCCGTAGATCACTGCCGCCAGTTGAGCGTCCGAACTCGAACGCGAGACTGCGCGCGCTGGTCACGAGACCGGAAAGTTCCGTGTTGCAGGCCTGCCCAGCCATTTCTGGTTGCGGAATCGGCTCCGAGTTAAGGGTGAGGGGATCCAACCGGCATTGTCGATATCGCATTCGATTGCCTTCTGCTGCCGGACGAGTCCGAGCGGCTGACGGCGTCGAAGCCTGAACACGGGATCATTGCTCGTTTTGGAACCCAGATTTCAATCAAGGTGCCGGAGACCGGGGCGGTCCAGCGGCTTCCGGCAAACCAGCGCGGCAAGTGCATTCGAAGCGATGAGGGTGCTTTCAGGACCCGTAGTGAGCTCGAGCCCGGGATTCTCGCCGATGGCCGGCATCCACAGGAACGCTGAATTGCAGGGGAACCGCCAAGTTCTCCGGGGTAAAGCCATCCTTCGTTCCATTGCATGACTTGGATTTGCCGCATCGAAGAGAACGGGATGCCAGTATTGGAAACTGGTCCTGCGTGTACCACCTGACCTTCGGGCTGATCGCCAGCAGCCTGGCTTTCGGCTGCAGAATCGATCCCGTCTCCGGTGCAGTCCGGGCATCCGTCATGCAACAAGGTTGCAGGAGGCGCTCCACAATGCCGGCAGCAGCTTGACCCCGGAAAATCTGGTGGTTCCAAAGCTCCGGGGTGTCCTCGTCAAGTTCGACGGGGTGCACGCCGTCCCGGCCTCGATCGCGGCGGACATGTTCGCCGAGCGGCGGGACGGCGTGTGACCCGGCGGAGACAAGCGTCCTTGAAGGAGCATGCATGCGGGGCGGCAGAAGGCGAGACAGTTCCGGGCTTGCCGCCGCCACTCAGGAAACGGTACACCAAAGGCCATCATCAGGGAATGCCATGTCACGTGGAAAGGCACAGCCTGGAGCTGCTGTCATGGCCGGGATTCAACGGAAGTGCCGTCCCGCCGACCTGTGCGTCGATGCCGCGAAGGATCGCTTGCCAAGCTGGACCGATTTCGAGGCCGCCGTCCATACTGCCGAAGATGCCGACGATACGGCAGGCTTGGGTTCCACCGCTTCATGACCTACAGCGACTACGTCAATTACGTCGATGAAAGCGGCGATCAAAGCCTGGTCTCCATCGATCGGGACTATCCCGTGTTCGTGCTCGAATTCTGCATCTTCCGCAAGGATCACTACGCCAATGTGGTCGCCCCGAGGGTGCAGGAATTCAAGCTCGCCCATTTTGGCCACGACATTGTGGTCCTTCATGAACACGAGATCCGCAAGCAGGCGCCGCCGTTTGCGTTCCTAAAGACCAGAACAAGCGGGATACCTTAATGATCAGGGTGAACCGTTTGATCAATGACGCGGACTTCACGATCATCGCCGCCGCAATCCGCAAAAGGGACCTCAAGCGCCAGCATGCCGACCCGGGGCATCCTTACGAGATGGCGTTGGCCTTTTGCATGAAACGTGCCTGCAGGTTCCTGCGCGCGCACGGTCAGCACATGCTGAAGACCCACATCGTGGTGGCGAAGCGCGGCAAGCGCGAGGACGATGATCTGGAGCTGGCTTTCCATCGTATCCGGAGCGGCACCGATTTCGAGGAAGAGATGTCCGGCTTCGAGATCGTGTTTGCGTACAAGAAAACCAATTCTGCCGGGCTGCAGTTCGCGGATTTGACAGCCCGGCCCATTGGTCGTTACGTCCTTGACCCGACCCAGCGGAACCGGGCGCGGGACATCATTGAGCCGAAACTCCGACGCAGCCCGGGCGGCATGGTGGAAGGCTGGGGACTGAAGTCATTCCCCTGAAAATGCAAAAGCCCCGGTAGATTCCGAGGCCATGCGCCGACCGGGAACAACCCCCAGTCCGATGGCGGTGCTGCTATCATGTCGGGGACACTGGGTCAAGGATCTTCGTGGCGCCATCAGCTATACCCGGTAGCCTGACCATCAGACTGGGCAGCGGCTGTTCCGGGCGACGACATGGCCTATAGCCGGGCGGCTGCCGGGAGTTCCGAGTTTAGGCGAAGGGCGGGGTCGGCGTCGTTCGAGCGTGGCCGGGGCGGCTGCCGCCCGGCGCGGATGAGGCCGACGCAGTCCTCCCTGCCGATCTCCCCCGCGATCGCGCAGCAGGGGATCTTCCACTCCGGGAATGCGAATGTCCCAACCAATTCCCGGAGCCTGGCAAGGTCGGGCACATGCCCGAACGGACACCGTAGTGATCGGGACCTTCACCAACATAAGCAGGACTTTCCCACGCTGTTGGCGATTTTCCGATTTGCCGCCGAACGGGGGGCGGACCGGGGCGTTCCGGCCGGATTCCGGGTTTGCGGAGCCGTCCGCGCGCCGTCGCGGGCGCCGGTTCCGGTCCCTTGGTGATTCGTTTTCGGGGCTTGGCGGCCTGCCGGCGGCGTCCGGGAGCCGGCCCGGACGCGGCCCGGCTCTCAGGGCCGGGTCAGGGCGGCGATGGCCTCGCTGCGGTTCAGCTGCAGGCGTCGCCGGGTCTCGGCGAGGCTCTCCGCCTCGCGGCGGCTGGCGAAGACCGCCGCGAGCGCGATGCTGTTCAGGCTGGCCCGGTTCGCCGGGCCGTTGCCGGTGCGGGTCAGGCAGGCGTCCTCGCCGAAGACGCAGTCCCTCTGGCGGTGGTTCAGGTTCTCCACACTCCAGTGTCCGCGATTCAGCTTCAGCAGCTCCTCCGGCGACGCGGCTTCGGCATCCAGCGAGGTGATGACATACGCGATCTCGGTGCAGTCGTTTCCCCCATCGTCGCCGTCCTTCTTCAGCGGCTCCCGGTAGCGGGTGATCCGGGCGATCTGGCTGACGCCGGGGTAGTTGATCAGGCGCTTGAGCGGCGTCAGGACGCTGATGGAGCGCTGCTCCAGGCGGCCGTGAACCTTTTCGAGATCCTCCGCGAAGCGGCCGGTGGCGTCCCTCTCCCAGTCGATGCTGTCGAGGATGCCGAAGGTCTCCGGCGCGTTGCCCTTGACCGAGAAGACATAGTCGGCTCCGCAGCGCCCGGTGACCATCTTCGCGGTCTTGCGCGTCGTGTGCAGCGCGTCGAGGGTGATGACCTTGCCGCGGACGTCGCTGCGCTCCAGGAGGTCGTGCGTGGCCGCCAGCTCGCCGCCTTCGTCGCCGAAGTTCAGGAGCGCGAAGGGCGCGCCGGTCGCGTGGTCGACGAGGGCCACGGTCTCGTGATGGCCGTCGCCGTTGCGGTTGGCGCCGCGGATGCGCTTGCCGTCGGCGGCGAGCGCCCGGGCGAGGGGAAGCCGGGGCCGGGACCAGCGGCCGACCACGTCCTCCAGCGCCTCGGGGTCGACCGACTGCACGACCCTGTGGATCGTGGACTTCGAGACCGGCTCGCGAAGCCCCGTCTTCGGGTTCCGCCAGGCGCCGACGGCCTCCAGCTCCTCCTGCGACAGCGCGCGCGCGAACTGCGCGGCGGCCAGGCAGCCCTTCATGTTCGCGAGCTCGGCGAGCACGTGCACGGCGAGCACGCAGGCCACCGCGTGCTTCCTGCCCTGCGCCCGGCGGAAGTCGGGCACCGCCGCCAGCTCCGCGTGCAGCGAGCGCATTGTCCCGGGGTCCCGCGGCGCCAGACCGGGACCGGAGGGCGGCGCCACGTCCGGCGGCAGCGGCTGCGGGCTCGAGAGCAGCGCCCGGGCGTCGGGCCCGGCGGCGTCACGAAGATCTCCTTCGGCCTGCCGTGGGGGTCGGTGTAGCGACCGTTGGCGCGGGCGAACCCCTTCGTCCGGCCCAGGCACTCCCAGCCCGCCGCCCTGTACATGGTGCCGGAAAACCTGGCCGGGTCGCAGAACGTCTCCGCCAGGAGCACCCGGTGCCCGTGCGCCGCCAGCCAGTCGTCGGCGAGCCGGCGGGTCATCCCCGCAAGGAAGAAGGAGGCGAGGTTCGGGAACACCCCCGGCTCGGACAGGATCAGGAAACGCGTGTTGTTCGCCACCATCTCCAGCCGCCGGAACTGCTGCTCCGGCCTCCAGCCGCACCACCTGTCGCGCGGAGCGCACTTGAAGGCGCCGTTCTGCCACGCCGCCAGGCCCAGCCACCGGTCCCCGAAGCTTGCCACGCAGCGCAGGCCGCGGGCCGCCAGCCGCTGGAAGCCGAGATAGTGGCGCTCGTCCATCAGCGAGTCCCAGAGCGGGCGCTCCTGCGGCCTGGCCAGCCGGATCTCGACGTCCGACAGGGAAAACCCCGCCGGCATCCCGCGAAACGGGGCATGGAACTCGAGGCGCTTGCGAATCGACATGGCCGGAGCATCGCACGTCCGGGACGGGAACGCCAGCGGAAAATTCCGGCTCCGCGGTCGCGCGCGCATGCAACGCAGACAAGCCCGGTGTCAAGGAAAACCAGCCGAAATCAGCGTGGGATGCCCCTGCCAACATAAGGGCCTGCACTACATAAGGCCTCAATGATTTGAAGTGAGGTCAGTGGCTCCCAAAGGGCAGGACAGGACTTTCCCACGCTGTTGGCGATTTTCCGATTTGCCGCCGAACTGGGGGCGAACCGGCACGTTCCGGCCGGATTCCGGGTGTGCGGAGCCGTCCGCGCGCCGTCGCGGGCGCCGGTTCCGGTCCCGTGGTGATTCGTTTCGGAGGTTTGGCGGCCTGCCGGCGGCGTCCGGGAGCCGGCCCGGACGCGGCCCGGCTCTCAGGGCCGGGTCAGGGCCGCAATGGCCTCGCTGCGGTTCAGCTGCAGGCGTCGCCGGGTTTCGGCGAGGCTCTCCGCCTCGCGGCGGCTGGCGAAGACCGCCGCGAGCGCGATGCTGTTCAGGCTGGCCCGGTTCGCCGGGCCGTTGCCGGTGCGGGTCAGGCACGCGTCCTCGCCGAAGACGCAGTCCCTCTGGCGGTGGTTCAGGTTCTCCACACTCCAGTGTCCGCGGTTCAGCTTCAGCAGCTCCTCCGGCGACGCGGTTGCCGCGTCGAGGGAGGTGATCGGACAGACAGTCTCGGTGCAGTCCTTCCCGGCGTCGCCGTCCTTCTTCAGCGGCTCCCGGTAGCGGGTGATCCGGGCGATCTGGCTGACGCCGGGGTAGTTGATCAGGCGCTTGAGCGGCGTCAGGACGCTGATGGAGCGCTGCTCCAGGCGGCCGCGGGCCTTTTCGAGATCCTCCGCGAAGCGGCCGGTGGCGTCCCTCTCCCAGTCGATGCCGTCGAGGATGCCGAAGGTCTCCGGCGCGTTGCCCTTGACCGGGAAGACATAGTCGGCTCCGCAGCGCCCGGTGACCGTCTTCGCGGTGTTGCGGACCGCGGTCAGCGCGTCGAGGGTGATGACCCGGCCGCGGACGTCGCTGCGCTCCAGGAGGTCGTGCGTGGCCGCCGGCCCGCCCCCGTCGTCGCCGAAGTCGGAAGCGCGAAGGGCGCGCCGGTCGCGTGGTCGACGAGGGCCACGGTCTCGTGATGGCCGTCGCCGTTGCGGTTGGCGCCGCGGATGCGCTTGCCGTCGGCGGCGAGCGCCCGGGCGAGGGGAAGCCGGGGCCGGGACCAGCGGCCGACCACGTCCTCCAGCGCCTCGGGGTCGACCGACTGCACGACCCTGTGGAGGGTGGACTTCGAGACCGGCTCGCGAAGCCCCGTCTTCGGGTTCCGCCAGGCGCCGACGGCCTCCAGCTCCTCCTGCGACAGCGCGCGCGCGAACTGCGCGGCGGCCAGGCAGCCCTTCATGTTCGCGAGCTCGGCGAGGATGTGCACGGCGAGCACGCAGGCCACCGCGTGCTTCCTGCCCTGCGCCCGGCGGAAGTCGGGGATCCTCATCAGCTCGGCGTGCAGGGAGCGCATCGTCCCGGGGTCCCGCGGCGCCAGACCGGGACCGGAGGGCGGCGCCACGTCCGGCGGCAGCGGCTGCGGGCTCGAGAGCAGCGCCCGGGCGTCGGGCCCGGCGGCGCCGCGAAGATCTCCTTCGGCGCGCCGTGGGGATCGGTGTAGCGCCCGTTGGCGCGGGCGAAGCCCTTCGTCCGGCCCAGCATCCGCCAGCCCGCCGCACTGTACATCGTGCCGGAAAACCTGGCCGGGTCGCAGAACGTCTCCGCCAGGAGCACCCGGTGGCCGTGCGCCGCCAGCCAGTCGTCGCCGAGCCGGCAGGTCATCCGCGACAGGAAGAAGGAGGCGAGGTTCGGGAACGCGCCGGGCTCGGACAGGATCAGGAACCGGGTGTTGTTCGCCACCATCTCCAGCCGCCGGAACTGCTGCTCCGGCCTCCAGCCGCACCACCTGTCGCGCGGAGCGCACTTGAAGGCGCCGTTCTGCCAAGCCGCCAGGCCCAGCCACCGGTCCCCGAGTGCCGCCACGCAGCGCAGGCCGCGGCCCGCCAGCCGCTGGAAGCCGAGATGGCGGTGCTCGTCCATCAGCGCGTCCCAGAGCGGGCGCTCCTGCGGCCTGGCCAGCCGGATCTCGACGTCCGACAGGGAAAACCCCGCCGGCATCCCGCGAAACGGGGCATGGAACTCGAGGCGCTTGCGAATCGACATGGCCGGAGCATCGCACGTCCGGGACGGGAACGCCAGAGGAAAATTCCGGCTCCGCGGTCGCGCGCGCATGCAACGCAGACAAGCCCGATGTCAAGGAAAACCAGCCGAAATCAGCGTGGGATGCCCCTGAAGGGCAGGATCGCAGGGGATGACTTGGAATCCAAGGTCAGATAACCTTGCGAAATGCCGTCCAACCGACCATGGACCAACGAGGAGATCGACGCGGCGGTCGACCTCTATTTCGAGATGCGCGGCCGCGACATCAGCGGCCAGCCTTACAACAAGGCGAAATTCAACCGCGACCTCCAAAAGCGGATAGATCGCGGCAGGGGCGCGATAGAGTGGAAGTTCCAGAACATAAGCGCGGTCCTGCTGGGCCTCGGCGAAGACTGGATACAGGGCTACAAGCCAGCGTCGAATTTTCAGAATGCGCTCGTGCAATCTGTTCTGCTGCGCCTCGATTCAGGCACGTCTCCGGATGACGCGGCGCGGCATCGGTCGCAGCTTCGCGTCAACGCAGGGACAGGGCAGCTCGACATCGGATTGCCGCCAACGATGCGCAACGCGCCGCCGCCGGAGGACAGGGAGTGGGTGGCCGAATTCGCCCGGAAGTTCGATGTCGCAAAACGGGACGAACGAAACCGCGCCCTAGGCCACGCTGGCGAAATGCGCGTTCTCGAGCATGAAAGGGCAGTCCTCGAGGCAGAGGGGAAGCTGGATCTCGCAAAACGCGTCCGGTGGGTTTCCGAAGAGGATGGAGACGGCGCCGGATACGACATCCTGAGTTTCTGGCCCAGCGGCCGTTGCAGATGCATAGAGGTCAAGACGACGAACGGCTGGGAACGCACGCCGTTCCACATCACGCGCAACGAGATCAGGGTCTCGGAAGAGCGGCCCGAACACTGGCGCCTGATGCGGCTCTGGAACTTCGCGCGCAGTCCCAAGGCGTTCGAGTTGTGTCCACCGCTCGAAAAGCATGTGGCACTGACGCCGACCAGCTTCTCCGCGAGCTTTCTGGAGACCTGACGGTCCCGACATCGAGGCGCATCCCTGTCTGTCGATTGCGGTTGACCTGACGCAGCCGATAACGGATTCCTCGCCGGATACCTGTTTCGGAGAGGCCCATGCTCGTCAGAGCCGTAGGTGGAGGCGGCAGCGTTCCCGTGCTGCTCTGGCTGCTTGTCGGCGGCATGGTCGCGATCGAACTCCTTCTCGCGCTCGGCGACCGTGGCTGGCTCGGCAGCTTCGAATGGCGGCGAACCGCGTTCGTCTACGGCGCGTTCTGGCAACCGCTCGTAACTGGGACAGCGCGCCCCGTGTTCGAAGGTCAGGCCGCGACCATGTTCCTGAGCCATGCGTTTCTGCACGGCGGTCTCGCGCATCTTGCCCTGAACACCGTGATCCTCCTGGCGCTGGGCAAGTTCGTCGCGGAACATGCGGGCCCCTGGCCAATGCTGCTGCTGTTTGTTGTCAGCGCCATCGCCGGCGGCGCCGGATTTGCGCTCCTCGCCGATGCCCGTGCACCGATGGTTGGCGCGTCCGGGGCCGTGTTCGGGTTCATCGGGCTTTGGCAATTCTGGGAAACACTCGCACGTCGCCGGCACGGCATGCCGTTGAAACCCGTTCTGACGATGCTCCTCGGGCTTGCCGCAATCAACGTGGCCCTCGCTTTCGTACTGGACGGCGGGCTCGCCTGGGAAGCGCATCTCGGCGGATTCCTCTGCGGCGTGGCCGTCGGCCCGCTGATGACCGTCCTTGCCCGCAGGCGCCTGACGCGCCTCGGACGAACGCCGCCGTATGCCGCGCCCCCGCGATGACGCGGTTTAAGGTGGGCTCCATTGACGGCGGGCTGCCGGAAGCCGGACAAGGACGGCGGACCGGACGAATGGCGGAACCCCCGTGACGATCGACTGGAACGACGCCTTCGACAACGCCGGACGCGTCCCCGGAGCCGAACGGCTCCCCGAGCGCTGGGCGCAGGCCGCGCGGGCGTTCCGAAGCCGCATGCTCGGTCAGGGCCTGGCCGAACTCGACATCGCCTACGGACCGGGACCTCGCAACCGCCTGGATCTCTTTCGCTGTGCGGGCGTCCCGACGGGCACCGTCGTGTTCGTGCACGGAGGATACTGG
Source organism: uncultured Amylibacter sp. (assembly GCA_963662815.2). Taxonomy (GTDB): domain Bacteria; phylum Pseudomonadota; class Alphaproteobacteria; order Rhodobacterales; family Rhodobacteraceae; genus JAPPHA01. The sequence goes on along the minus strand of CAXXWA010000004.1, from coordinate 70,161 downwards.
ATGCGGCTGGACAAGTCCTTCTGGTCGCACCTTGCCGGCGGCGTGATCGCCGGAGGCTGGAACGTCGCCATGCCGAGCTACACCCTGGCGCCGGACGCCAGAATATCCGGTATCGCCCGAGAGATCGCGCAGGCCGTTTCCGTGGCCGCGGCCCGCGGCGGGCCGGGACCGGTCCACCTTGTCGGGCATTCAGCCGGTGCGCAGCTGGTGACGCGCATGCTATGCGAGGTCAGCCCCCTTCCTGGCAACGTGGCGAACCGGCTCGGACGCATCGTACCGGTTAGCGGAATCTACGATCTGCGGCCGCTCCTCCATACGGAAATGAACCGGTCGCTCGGGCTGACCGCCGCCGAAGCGGGCCGCGAGAGCCCCGCGCTCAACCGCCGCGCGGTCGATGTCCCCGTCACCTTCTGGGTCGGCACCGAGGAGCGGCCCGAGTTCCTGCGACAGACGCGGCTAGCCTGCGAAGCCTGGGCGAACGGAAACGTCGCCGCGCGCTACGTGGCGGGACGGAATCATTTTTCCGTGATCGACGATCTTGCGCGACCTAAGTCGGAACTCGTGGCGGAACTAACGGCCCTCGGACTGAAACCGGACGAAGCCTGAAGCCGCCGCTGCCGTCCGCAAGCCGGCGGTCGCGCACGGAATGCGCCATGATCCGGGCCTTCGCGCCGGGGCGATTCTCCGGAACCTGCCCGGGTCACGGCAATCTCCTTCCCCGCTCCGGAGAATCCGGATTTGTCTGCCGGAACATCTGGACTGACAGGACATAAGTCGGCATGATCGCATCAACTCCCCTGGGACTGCCGCACTGACGGGGGCCAGGGCGTCGGCGAAATTGGCGCGCAAAGCGGGGCAGGGCGTACCCATGGCAGTGACCTTCGAGAGGCTGGCCGCCTGGATTGCAATAATAGGATTCCTCGGACTTGGAGTCGCCATTGCCGGATTCGCCAAGGCGCCGGGATATGCGCTCCACGGCTGGCTCATTGCCATCTGCTCCTTCTGGGGCGCGAAGTACCTCTACGAAAACGCGCGGGATGACCCGGACAGGCCGCTCGAGTACAACGACGGCGTCATCAAGGTCGGCGTGATCGCCGCCGTCGCCTGGGCAGCAATCGGTTTCCTCGTCGGCGTCGTCCTGGCCCTGCAAATGGCCGCGCCGGCGCTGAACGGCGACATGCCCTGGACGAACTACGGGCGCCTGCGGCCGGTTCACACGACCGCGGTCATTCTCGGCTTCGGCGGCAACGCGCTCATGGCGACGTCATTCTACGTCGTCCAGCGCACTTCCAGGGCGCGGCTTGCCGGCGAGTCCCTGCCGCTCCTCGTAGTCGTGTTCTACAACCTTTTCGTCCTGCTCGCGGTCACCGGTTATCCGCTCGGCATCACGCAGTCGCGCGAATACGCCGAACCCGAATGGTACGCGGACCTGCTTCTGACCATCACCTGGGTCGCGTACCTCGCGACCTTCCTGCGGACGCTGGCCCGCCGCGCCGAGCCGCACATCTATGTCGCCAACTGGTACTACCTGGCATTCATCGTCGTCGTCGCGATGCTGCATGTGGTCAACAGCCTCTCCATCCCGGTTTCGATCGAGACGGCGAAGAGCTATTCCCTGTTCGCAGGCGTCCAGGACGCCATGACTCAATGGTGGTACGGCCACAACGCCGTCGGGTTCCTGCTGACTGCGGGCTTCCTCGGCATGCTGTACTACTTCCTTCCGAAGGCGGCCGGGCGGCCGGTCTATTCCTACCGCATGTCGATTGTCGGCTTCTGGGGGATCACCTTCTTCTACCTCTGGGCAGGATCGCACCACCTCCATTACACGGCTCTGCCGGAGTGGGTCCAGGTTCTCGGAATGACGATGTCGGTCGTCCTGCTGGTCCCGAGCTGGGCGGCCGTGTTCAACGGGCTGTTCACCTTGAACGGGGCCTGGGACAAGGTGCGCACCGATCCCGCGGTTCGTTTCATGATGGTCGCCGTTCTGTTCTACGCCCTGTCGACTTTCGAGGGCTCCTTCATGTCCATAAAGCCGGTCAACGCGCTCAGCCACTATACCGACTGGACGGTCGGGCATGTCCATGCCGGCGCGCTCGGATGGGTCGCCTTCATCTCTTTCGGCGCAATGTACAAGCTGGTGCCCTGGATCTGGAAGCGCGAAGGCACCTATTCGCTCCGCTTGGAGGCATGGCACTTCTGGCTCGCACTCGCCGGAACGCTGATCTACGTGGGCGCCATGTGGAACAGCGGCATCACCCAGGCACTCATGTGGCAGGCCTACGACGAGAACGGGAACCTCGCTTTTGCCTTCATCGACACCGTCGAAGCCATGAAGCCGTACTACTGGCTGCGCGCGCTCGGCGGGATCCTTTACCTCGCGGGCGCCGTCATAGGCGCCTACAACATCTACATGACGGTCCAGGGCTCCAGAACGGCTTCCGGAACCCCCGCGGCGGTGCCGGCGGAGTAGACCGGAATGTCGGCCCGCCACCAGAAACTGGAGCGCCACTCGATCGCCTTCACGGCGATGATCCTGTTTGTCGCGTCGATCGGCGGCATCGTCGAGATCGCGCCGCTCTTCACCATCGAGAACACCGTGGAAGAGGTGGAAGGCATGCGGCCCTACACGCCGCTGGAACTGGCCGGACGCGACATCTACGTGCGCGAGGGCTGTTACGCCTGCCACAGCCAGATGATCCGCACGCTGCGGTCCGACGTGGACAGGTACGGCCATTTCAGCCTCGCGGCAGAGAGCATGTACGACCACCCGTTCCTCTGGGGGTCCAAGCGCACGGGTCCCGATCTGGCGCGTGTCGGCGGGAAGTACTCCGACGACTGGCATGTTGCGCATCTCGAAACGCCGCGCGAGATTGTCGAAGGTTCGATCATGCCGGGTTATCCGTTCCTTTCGGAGACGCTTCTGGCGGCGTCCCGCCTGCCAGCGTCGCTGCGGGCGCTTGCGATCACGGGAGTGCCCTACAGCGCGGAACAGATCGCGAATGCCGAACGGGATGCCTACAGCCAGGCAGATGCGGATGCGGAGTTCGAGGCCGAACTCGAGGAGCGCTACGGCGCAAACGTGAACATACGCGACTTCGACGGCGATCCCGGCAGGCTCACGGAAATGGACGCACTCGTTGCCTATCTGCAGATGCTCGGCACCCTCGTGGACTTCACCGCCCTGGAACAGGAGGACGTGGTCCGGTGACGTACGACGCTGTTCTTGTCTTCGCGAAAAGCTGGGGCGCGATCTATATCCTCGTCTTTTTCGTTGCGGCCGTTTTCTGGACCTACTGGCCCTCGCGGCGGCGGCGCTACGAGGATGCCTCGAAGTGGCCGCTGGAAGAGGAGGACACGCCCTGCCGGTAGAGCATGACAGCGTCACCGGACGGAACACGACCGGCCATGAGTGGGACGGCATCCGCGAACTCGACACGCCGGTTCCGCGCCCGGTCTTCTGGTTCTTTGCCCTGAGCCTGCTGTTCAGCGCAGCGTGCTGGGTCCTGTTGCCGGCCTTCCCGTACGTGACAGACTACACGCGCGGTCTCTTCGGCCATTCATCCCGCGAGGCGGTCCTCTTGCAAGTCGCCGAAGCGGACGTGCTGCGCAGGCAGGCGAACTCGGAGCTGCTCGCCGCGGCGCCGGAGGATCTCGCGGAGGCGGTCGGACCGCAGTACGCCAACCTCGGGGCCGCAGCGCTCTTCAACGAAAACTGCGCCATGTGCCACGGGCGCGACCTGGCCGGGCAGGAAGGGTTTCCGAATCTGACGGACGCGGACTGGCTCTGGCCGAACGATCTCGCCGGCATTCTCGCGACGCTTCGATACGGCATCAACGCGGATCACGAGGAAACCCGGTTCGCCGAAATGCCTGCCTACGGCCGCGACGGGCTCCTTCCCTGGGACGATATCGTTTCGGTCACGGAGTACGTGCTGGCGATATCAGGCCAGTTCCACGATTCGGAGGCGGCGCAGGCCGGAGCCGCGATCTTTTCGGAACAGTGCGTCTCGTGCCACGGCGAGGCGGGGGCGGGCGGCCTCGCAAACGGCGCACCGGCGCTTTCCGACGACAGCTGGATCTACGGCCGCAACCGGGATTCGGTCCTCGATGTCCTCTGGAGCGGGCGGATGGGCGTCATGCCCGCCTGGGACGACCGCCTCGATGAAGTCGACCTTCGCAAGCTGGCGCTCTACGTCCGCGGTCGCTAGCCGTGCCTGAGAAAACGGGCCGGGACCGGCGTTTCCGGAACGCAATGTACGCGCTCATTCTCGCCGTCCTCGCCGCATATCTGCTGTTCAAGCTCATGCATGTCATGGTCGCGGTCGACGCCTGGTACGGCAACCAGGAAGTCGACGCCGGCAGCCTGCAACCGGCGCGGTGACCCTGCCTTCGCCGGCACCCCATCTCAGGAAGACGGCTTCCGGGCTGCACAGCCTGACCTGCACGATCGACGGAATGAAGTGCGGGCAATGCGCGCTCGCCATCGAACGGTCGCTTGCGCGCCTGGGCGGCGTTGCATCGGCGCGCGTCAACGCGACGACGCGGCGCCTCAATATCGAAATCGACCGGGCCGTCACCGGGCCGGAGCAGGTGTTCGAGACCGTCGCGGAACTCGGCTACCGGATCCACCCTTTCCCCGAGGCGGAGGAAGAGGCGAGCCGGGAAGCTAGCCTTCTGGTCCCGCTCGCAGTCGCGGGATTCGGACTGATGAACATCATGCTGTTCTCGATATCCGTTTGGGCCGGGCTGGCAACGGACATGGGAGCCGACACGCGAAGCCTGTTCCACTGGGCGTCCGCCGCGGTCGCGGCGCCGGTCGTGGTCTATTCAGCCTCCGTTTTCCACCTGCCAGCGATCGCCGCCGTCAGGAACGGACGCATGACCATGGACGTTCCGATCTCGATCGCCATCCTGGCAACCTTCGCCGCGAGCCTCCGCGAGACCCTTCACGGCGCCGATCACACGTATTTCGACGCCGCCGTCTCGCTGACCTTCTTTCTGCTTCTCGGCAGGATTCTCGACCAGTTTCTCCGGAGGCGATCACGGAGCGCGGCCGACAATCTGAGAGCGCTGACGGAGGGGAATGCGTTTCTGATCCGGGAGGACGGAAGCACCGTCGAGATCGCCGCATCCGCGCTCGGGCCGGGCGACCTCGTCCATGTGCCCCTGGGCGCGCGCATTCCCGCGGACGCCGTCCTGCTTTCAGATCACGGAGAAGTCGACGAGAGCGCGATAACGGGAGAGTCCCGGCCGCGGTTCCTTCGCGCGGGCGATGCGCTGACCGGTGGGAGCGCGAATGCCGGCGCCGCGCTCCGCGCGCGCGTGACGGCGGCAGGCGCCGCCTCGCGCCTTGCGCATATCGCCGACCTCGCAGACCGGGCCGGGTCGCACCGGGGACGTCAGCAGCTGCTCGCCGACAGGTTTGCACGGGGCTACGGGCCGTTCGTCACCGGTGCCGCCGCAGCCGGATTCCTCGGCTGGCTTCTTCTTCTCGACGCGCAGGTGTCCGAGGCCGTCATGATCGCGGTTGCGGTTCTGGTTGTCACATGCCCCTGCGCCGCCGGCCTTGCTACGCCCGCGGTGGTGACGCGGGCCGGCAACCGCCTTCTCGCGGATGGCATCATCGTCAGGGACGGCGGTGCGCTCGAACGCCTCGCGGAAGCCACGGACATCGTCCTCGACAAGACAGGAACCCTGACCGGGCAGGAACTCGTGCTGGACTCCTGTCCGGACGCGCGGATCTCCGGGCGGGCGGGCGCCATCGCCGCTAGCAGCCGCCATCCGCTCTGCGTGGCGCTTTCCCGCGCCATTCGCCGGAACCCGCTTCCCGGTGTAGCGGAATTTCCGGGACGGGGTCTTGAGACGGAAGACGGGGAACGGCTCGGTTCGGCCGCGTTCGTCGGCGGCGATCGCGAGGGGCCGGACGACGGGCTCGCTGAAATCTGGTACGCGGCGCCCGGCGCGCGGCCGGTGCGGTTCGGGTTCTCCCAGGCCGTCCGGCCGGGTTTCGCGGAAACTGTCGAAGGACTCCGCAGACGCGGACTCCGGCCGCTCATCCTCTCGGGAGACACGCCCTCGGCCGTCGCCGCGGTTGCCGGGAAGGCCGGCATCGCCGACTGGGATGCCGGCAGGAGCCCGGAGGAGAAACTCGCGCAAATCCAGTCCATGGCGGAGCGCGGCAAGCGGGTCGCGATGCTCGGAGACGGCCTGAACGACGCGCCCGCCCTCGCCGCCGCCCATGTCTCCCTGTCGCCGTCATCGGCCACGGATGCGGCGCAGAATGCTGCGGACGTGATCCTTCTCGGCGAGAGCCTTCTTCCGCTCCTCCGCGTCATCGACGTCGCACGCAGCTGCCGGCGGCTCATCGCGCAGAACCTGGCGTTCGCCGCAGTCTACAACATCCTGTCGCTGCCCCTTGCCCTTGCCGGGATGCTGACCCCGCTCGCCGCAGCCATTCTCATGTCATCGTCGTCGCTGCTGGTCATGGCGAACGCGCTGCGACTCAGATAGGGCAGCGGCATGAACCAGGTCGCACAGGCATGACGTCGCTTCTCTATCTCATCCCGGCCGCAATGATCCTTGCCGTGGCCGCGCTCGCCGCATTCGTATGGACCGTGAGGACCCGGCAGTACGACGACCTCGAGGGGGACCGCTACAGGATCTTCGAAGACGACGACCGGCCCCTCCGTTGACGGCCGGGAAGCGCCCCGCCGAACCCTCGGAACAGCGCGCGCGCCCGGCGCCCGGCGGCGGGAAAGAGGCCGTTCCGGTTTCGGGGCTTTCAGGCCGCTTCGCTGAACATTGAGTCGTAGGCGTGCCAGGTCGCGAAACCGAGGACCGGAAACACCAGGATCATTCCGAACATCAGCGTCGCGAAACCCAGGATTGCGAGCGCCGTGACCAAGGCTCCCCAGGCAATCGTGAGGCGCGGGTTGTGCGCCGCCTTGCTGAAACTCCGCCCCATGGCGGTAAAGGCGTCGATGTCCCTGTCCACAAGCATCGGCAGGGAGAAGACCGAAACGGCGAAGCACAGCGCCGCGAAAAGCCCGCCGACGACTGACCCGACTGCCAGAAGCGCAATTCCCTCGACGCTCCGGAACAGGACAAAGACGGTCTCCTCCAGTCCCGGAAACGGCTTGAGCCCGAAGAACAGCGCATAGATGATCGCAGCCGCGCGAAACCACGCAAGCAGCAGCACCATCAGTATCGACCCGACGAGAATGAACTGCAGCGGAGACGCGGCGACACCGTCGCCGCGTCCCTGCAGCCTCCGGCTTTCGCTGTAGAGGCCAATGGCCAGAAATGGTCCCACGAGCAGGGCGCCGGCAATCGCGGGCAGCAGCATCCAGGCCAGGCCGGCGAGCCAGAGGAACCCGATCAGGATCCAGCTCGCCACGAAGAAGGAGAATCCCTGGAAGTACGCTAGGAGCGGCGAGGCCTTAACGTCCGCGTAACCGGCGGCAAGCCAGGTCAGGGCCATGCCCGGATCCGCTTGCCCCGCGCCCGGGTTGCGGTCCTGGATCGCGGCAGCGTCGCTCATGCGAATTCTCCCCTGGACCTGGCCGAACCGGGAGCGGTCCGGGCCGCCTTCACTCTTCGGGATGACATTATTGCGCTCGCGCCATCCGGGCAAGGGATCTTCCCGCGCGGTCCTCAAATGGCCGCGATCGCCGTTTCCGGCGCGAATTCCGCTTGTGAACCGAGGAGTTTCCCGCAAAAGAGGCACGTACGCACGGTGCTGAAGGATCCATGAGAAGATGAAACAGGATTCGGGAACCGACATTGACTGGCAGGCAGCGAGTGCCTGCGACCTTGGCAGGAGCATCGGCAGGGGCGAAGTCGATCCGGTCGGTCTGGCCGAAAACTTCCTGCGCGCGATCGACAGCGACCCGGACGGATCCAGAATCTACGCGCGCACGACCCCGGACCGCGCCATGTCGGAGGCGCGCGCCGCGTCCAGCCGCGCCAGTTCGGGACACCGGCTCGGCCTCCTCGACGGCGTACCCATATCCTGGAAGGATCTGTTCGACACCGCCGGTTGCGCCACGGAATCGGGATCCAGGCTGCTTCGAAACCGGATTCCCGCCGATGACGCGCGTGTCCTGAAGAACGCCACAGCCGCGGGACTGGTGTGCCTCGGCAAGACGCACCAGTCCGAACTTGCGTTCTCCGGTCTCGGGTACAATCCGGTCACCGAGACCCCGCCGTCAAAATACGGTCCCGGTGCTGCGCCTGGCGGATCCTCCTCCGGTGCCGCCGCGTCGGTGGCCTTCGGACTCGCAGCGGCGGCTGTTGGTTCGGACACGGGCGGTTCCGTTCGCGTGCCCGCCGCATGGAACGACCTGGTCGGACTCAAGACGACCTATGGCCGGTTGTCCGTAGAGGGCGTGGTCCCGCTTGGCCGCTCCTTCGACACGGTGGGGCCGCTGACGCGGACGGTCGAGGACGCCGCGCATCTTCTTGCCGCGCTCGAGGGCGCATCACCGCCGGATCTCGCAGATGTCACCATCTCGGGCGCGCGTTTTCTTGTCCCGGAGGGCGTCGTCTTCGACGACATCGAGGACGCGCCGGGCGCCGCATTCGAGCACTCCGTCAGGAAACTGGAAGACGCGGGCGCACATGTGGAGCACGGCCCTGTCTCCGAATTCGACGAGTCGCTGCCGTTCGCGGCATGTCTCCTCACTACGGAGGCCTACGCGGAATGGATGTCCGCGATCGAGGCCGAGCCCGACTTGATGTACGCCGAGATCCGCGACCGCTTCCGGGCCGGGCGGCAGTTCAGCGGAACGGACTACGTCGGAAAACGGCACCGGCTCCATGAGTTCCGGGACAGCTATCTCGCGAAGACCATGGCCCATGACGCCGTTCTCGTTCCGACATCGCCAATACTGCCTCCGGATCTGGTGCGGCTGAATGCCGACTCCGACTACTATGTCCGGGCCAACCTGCTGGCGCTGCGAAACACGCGGATCGTCAATCTCCTGGGCCTCGCGGCGCTGACGCTGCCTGCCGGACGGCCGTCTTGCGGGCTGATGCTTGTCGGCCACCCTATGACCGAAGAAAAGCTGCTGAGGCTGGGGACCGCAGTCGAGAAGATCCTCTGACGGTCGCTTTGCGGGCGGCGCGGACTGCGGCGCGTCCGCCGGACGCGCTGAATTCCTTCCCGGGCGCCACTCCGAAGTGCAACACCGGCCATTTCCGCAGCGAGCGCGCAGCCCGGGCGCGGGAGACGGCCCGGTGATGGTGATATAAGGTCCCGGGGCGCCGGAGATCGGGGCCCAAGGCGGCTGAAGTCCCGTCGAACCGGAGCGACGCCGCGATCTCCGGACGATGCAAGCCCCGCCGAGGGGTGGCCGGCGATCTCCTCGGGGCCCCAGCCCTCCTCCGGCCTGTCCTCCGCCATCCGCCACTGCTCCGGCGTCATCTTCCTCGGAACCGGCGAGGCCGAGGCCTTGCCCTGCGCCTGCCTGTGGCGGTAGCCGCGCCCGCCGCCATTGCGCCGGATCTCGCGCGATATCGATGACGGGCTGCGGCCGAGCTGCGCCGCGATCGCTCCGTTCGAGCGGCCGCTTTTCCTCGGTGCGCATGTCCGGCATCGTTCCCCGCAGGTCAGATGGCGGCAGCCCCTCGGCATGACAGCCTCCTTGCTTCATCACAGGGACTGTCGCCGCCATCTGGCCGATTCGCAACATCCTGCGCCGAAGGACGCAGGCTGCCACCACTTCTGGTGTTGCACTTCAGAGCGGCACGGGGGCTTTGAATTCCGGCGCTTGATCGGCTAGAGTCTACGGAAAGAGGAATCTGAAGGTTCCCGCAACTGAGGTCAGGCATGCAGTTCTCCGAGCGGTTTTCGGACCTGCCATCTTATCCGTTTCCGCGCCTTCGCGCCCTGCTCGACCGTCATCCTCCGGGCGGCGAGAGGCTGGACATGTCGATCGGCGAGCCGAGGCACCCGCCGCCGGCTTTCGTGTCCGAGGTACTGCAGGAACATGTTGGTGAATTCGGCCGCTACCCGCCGAACGACGGTTCCGAACCCCTGCTCCGCGCCATTTCGGACTGGCTCCTCGACCGCTACCGGGTTTCCGTAGATCCGGAAACGCGGATCATGGCGTTGAACGGATCGCGGGAGGGCCTGTTCAACGCCTGTCTCGCCCTCTGTCCGGAGCGCAAGTCCGGGCGGCGGCCCGTGGTGCTGATGCCGAACCCATTCTACCAGGTCTACGCGGTGGCGGCGGCTGCAGCCGGCGCGGAGCCGGTGTTCGTGCCGGCGCCCGCGGAGACCGGATTCCTTCCGGATTTCGAGGGCCTCGCCCCCGCAGTCCTCGAACGGACTGCGGTCGCCTACATTTGTACGCCGTCCAATCCTCAGGGCGCGGTCGCCCCGCGCGCCTATCTCGCCCGGCTTCTCGAACTCGCGGAGGCGCGCGACTTCCTCGTCTTCTCCGACGAATGCTACTCGGAAATCTACCGCGGCGCACCTCCGCCCGGCGTCCTTGAGTGCGCGACGGAAGCTGGCGCGGATCCGGAACGCGTGATTGCCTTCAATTCGCTTTCGAAGCGATCGAACCTGCCGGGACTGCGATCCGGATTCGTCGCCGGCGGCGAACGGGCGATGGCTGAAATCCGGAAACTCCGGGCCTATTCCGGCGCGCCGCTGCCGCTGCCGCTGCAGCGCGTTGCAGAACGCGCCTGGGCCGACGAGGCGCATGTCGTGGAGAACCGCGCCTCCTATGTCCGCAAGTACGATGTCGCCGACGCGGTCTTCGCCGGGCTGGACCGGAGCGCATACCGTCCGCCCGCGGCGGGGCTATTTCTGTGGATCCGAACCGCGGACGGCGAATCGGCCGCCCTCGACATATGGCGCCGGACCGGCGTTCGCGTTCTTCCGGGCGCGTATCTCGGGCGGGACGAGGCGGCCGGAAGCCGGAGCCACGCCTGGCCCTTCATCCGCGTCTCGGTCACGGTGCCCTCGGAAAGGCTCGGGCCTGGCCTGCGATCAATAAGGAAAACGATTTTCGGAGACTCGAGGTAGACATGGCCATCGTCAGCAAGCGGCGCGCTCCCCTTCTGGATTCCCGCATGCAGGAAATGCTGCGTCAGCGGCTACTCGAATTGTTCGGTCTTTTCCTGATCTCCATCGCCGGCCTGCTCGGAGTCGCGCTTTATTCCTATTCGCTCGAGGACGCCTGGTGGTTCGCCGCCACCAGCGATCCCGCGATCAACATGCTCGGAAGCCTCGGCGCCGGAATCTCGAACCCGGTGGTACTGATACTCGGTTGGTCCGGCTGGTGCCTTCCGGCCATCTTCTTCGCCTGGGGCGCGCGCTTTCTGCTCCACAAGGGCGAAAACCGCGTGCTGAAACGCATCGTCCTGCTTCCCTTCGCCGTGGCAAGCGTGGCGGTCTTCATGTCTTCCAACATTCCTCCGTCGTCCTGGACGCACGCGTTCGGACTCGGCGGCCGATTCGGCGATGCGGCGCTCGGTTTCCTGCTCGATGTGGCGCCGCTGAATCCGGACTTCGAACTCCTGGCGGCGACCGTCTCGTTCGGACTGCTCGCGCTCTTCCTGGGTCTCGCGACGCTCGGATTCACGCTTGGCGAACTGAAACATCTCCTGAAGCTCGCGCTCTTTGCCTTCGCAGTCAGCATCGCGAGCCTGGGCCGTCGCGGGCGAAGGTCCGCGAGGCCTTCGTCTCCGTCGAAGACATCCGTATTCAGCAAGCCGCAGCCGGACGAGCACGCCGGCCTGGAAGCCGGCATGTTTCATGCGGACGACGCAGCCGCGCCGTGGGAGGCACGGCAGGATTCTCCTTCCGGACGCGCAGATTCCGGCGGGTTCCTGAACAGGGTCGCCGGCCTGTTCAAACGCCGCGAGTCCGACCCCTCCGGCCAGGTCGGCGACGCCGTGGATTCTTCCGGCGGCAGCTTCCTGTTCCGGGGCGGCGCGATTCCGCGTCTTGTCAAGGCCTCTCGCGCATCCCGGACCGATTCTGCGCCGCTCAGGGAGGTCGAACCTCCCCTGCTCGCTGGCGCTGGCGCAGACGCGGATCCGCCCGAAGCCGCCGCCTGGTCGGAGACTCCCGCCAGAACCGTCGTGCTCACCAAGACGAAGAAGCGCGCAAGGCCCAGCGCACGCGCAAGGGCGGAGGCGCAGCCGAGCCTGTTCGATGACGGCAAGGGCAAGGGTTACGAGCTGCCGCCGCTGGGACTTCTCGCAAACCCCGGCACGATCGTGCGCCAACAGCTGAGTCACGAGGCGCTCGAGGAGAATGCACGGATGCTGGAAACCGTGCTGGATGATTACGGCGTCAAGGGAGAGATCGTGTCCGTCAAGCCCGGGCCTGTCGTCACCATGTACGAACTCGAACCGGCGCCAGGCCTCAAGGCCAGCCGCGTGATCGGGCTGTCGGATGACATCGCGCGCTCGATGTCCGCACTCTCGGCACGCGTCTCGACCGTGCCGGGCCGGTCGGTGATCGGCATCGAGTTGCCCAATCTCAGCAGGGAGAAGGTGTTGCTGCGGGAGATTCTGTCCTCGGGAATCTTCGGCGACGGGAAGGACCTTTTGCCTCTCGCCCTCGGAAAGGACATTGCCGGGAGCCCGATGGTTGCCGACCTCTCGAGAATGCCCCATCTCCTTATCGCGGGCACCACCGGCTCCGGCAAGTCGGTGGCGATCAACACCATGATTCTCTCGCTCCTCTACAAGCTCACGCCGGACGAGTGCAGGATGATCATGATCGATCCGAAGATGCTCGAGTTGAGCATCTACGACGGAACGCCGCATCTCCTGTCACCGGTGGTCACGGACCCCAAGAAGGCGGTCGTCGCACTCAAGTGGGTGGTCGCCGAGATGGAGGAGCGCTACCGGAAGATGTCGCGGCTGGGCGTCAGGAACATCCACGGGTACAACGCACGGGTCGAGGACGCGCTCGCAACCGGCGAGAACTTCTCGAGGACGGTCCAGACAGGCTTCGACCGGGCGACCGGCGAGCCGATCATGGAGACGCAGGAGTTCAGCCCTGAAAAGATGCCGTTCATCGTCGTGGTCGTCGACGAGATGGCGGATCTCATGATGGTCGCAGGCAAGGAAATCGAGGCGTGCATACAACGTCTCGCCCAGATGGCGCGCGCGTCCGGCATCCACCTCATCATGGCAACCCAGCGGCCGTCCGTCGATGTCATCACGGGCACGATCAAGGCGAACTTTCCGACGCGGATATCCTTCCAGGTGACCTCCAAGGTCGACAGCCGGACCATCATCGGCGAAATGGGGGCCGAACAACTGCTCGGCATGGGCGACATGCTGTTCATGGCCGGCGGCGGCAAGATCACGCGCGTGCACGGCCCCTTCGTCAGCGACGAAGAGGTTGAATCGGTGGTCGCGCACCAGAAGGCGTTCGGCCCGCCCGACTATGTCGCCGGCGTCGTCGAGGGACAGGACGAGGGAAGGGAATCGGAAGTCGACCAGATTCTCGGCCTCGGCAGCGGGTCCGGCGACAACGCCCTCTATGACCAGGCCGTCGCTGTCGTCGCCCAGGACCGCAAGTGCTCTACATCCTACATCCAGCGCAAGCTCGCGATCGGTTACAACAAGGCCGCGCGGCTGGTCGAGCAGATGGAGGACGACGGCCTCGTCAGCGCGGCGAACCATGTCGGAAAGCGCGAGATCCTGATCCCCGAACCCTGACCCATCCATGTTGAAGCAACACTTTATTCCGGCGCTTGCAGGAGTTATGTACGCGGAATGAAGCGGCGCGTTTTCATTGGCGGGGTCCTGGCCCTGCTTCCGGCTGTTGCCGGAGGTCCGGCCCTCTCCGCCCGGATCTCGATCGCTGAAATCTCTGCCTACCTCAATTCGCTCGTCCGCGCGCGCGGCGAGTTCACTCAGCTGAATCCTGACGGCCGAACCGCGCGCGGGCGGTTCTATCTGCACCGCCCCGGCAGGATGCGCCTCGAATACCTGGGGCCGGACGCGCCGCTCGTGATTGCCGGCTCGGGACGGATTGCGATTTTCGACGCCCGTGCGCGCCAGGCGCAGCAGTATCCGCTCAGCGCATCGCCGCTGGGCCTCTTCCTCTCGACGAACATCGATCTTTCGGACAGCAGCATGGTTCTTGCGCACTTCGAGAGCGGCGGACGGACGTCTCTCGTGCTGCGAAGTCCGGAAAATCCCCAGTACGGAACCCTGCAGATCATCCTCAAGAGCGAGCCGACGAGAATCACGAACTGGGTGGTCACCGACGCCTACGAAAGACCCACCTTCGTCACTCTCGAGAGCCTCGAGACCGACGTGGAATTCGCCTCGACGCTCTTCAACATCAACCTCGAGCTTCAGAAGCGGAATCCGGAGTAGGGCCCGGCCGGCCCCTGTTCAGGTGCAGCGCTGGAGTTGCCGCCTGTAGAGGTTGGAACGCGATTCGACGCCTCTCGCCACGTTCCTGAGCCAGCGAAGCTGCCGGTAACGGCCCTCCGCGTAACCCGCATGGCCTTGGTGATACGCCAGATACTGGTTGTAGGCGTCGGACTTCGACAGCCCGAGCCGGACGTGGCTCCGGTGCATGTACCAGCCGACGAAATCCGCCGCATCGCGGAAATTGTCGCGCCGGGCGGATCTCCTCCCGGTATTGTTCCTGTACCAGTCCCACGTGCCGTCCAGCGCCTGCGCATAGCCATATGCTGACGATCTTCGTCCCCAGGGAATGAAGCCGAGCCGGTAGACGCGCGGCGTTCTGGCGTCGGCGACGAACTTCGACTCGTGATAGATGACTGCGAGGATTACATGCGGCGGCACGCCCCAACGGCGTTCCGATCTTGCAAGGCCCCTGAACCAGGACGGACGATCATCCTTAATGGCGCAGGCGTCATCCTGCTTGCTCGGCGAAATGCCGCCCGAGCACGCAGCGAGCGCGAGCAGGGCCAGGCCGGCGACGATCGCCGACGGTCTCAGGGGTCTTGCCGGCACGGCGTTGGCCAACCAATCGATCCACGGACGACAAACGGGCCGCCGCCCGGCGCTCTCCGAGAACCGGTATGCTGTCGAGACCCCGGTTTCGGGTCCGTTCCGTCGCACCGCATGATCGAGATCTGCTCAATTCCGTCAGGGCACTTGTCCCCGGTAGATCCGGTCTTCCGCCGGTTTCTCGCATCATGACAGAAAATTTCCGCCGGTCAACGGTGATCTGCATGCCGCATTCCGGAATTCCGCGGTTCCCGTGCGGAGTCCGGGCGCGCCCGAAACCCTCCTCAGTGCGTCACCAGGAACGCGAGCATGACCGGAATTGTCACCACCGACAGCAGCGTCGAGACGATGACGAGACCCGCCACCTCTTCCGCATTCGCGCCGTATTTTTCGGCGAGGAGGTAGGACGTGACCGCGACCGGCATTGCCACCTGAAGCACAAGGACCGCAAACGGAACCGGCTCGAGCTCCAGCATGGTCGCCGCCGCGACAGCCACGGCGATGCATGCTGCCGACTTGAACGCGGCCAGCCAGACAGCCCTTCCCAGCCCTGACAGCTGCAACCTCGACAGCGCGACCCCGAGGGTGATGAGCATCAGGGGGATGGCCATTTGCCCGATGAGTTCGAGCGTATTCGTCAGCCAGACCGGCGTCTCCCAGCCCGCCACCAGAAACAGGGCGCCGAGCAACGTTGCGGGAACCAGAGGTTCGCGCACCACGTTCAGCACGGACCCGCCGCCGGAGACGATCCAGACGCCGAAAGTGAACGAATAGACCCCCATGAAGGCGAACACGATGACCGCAAATCCGAGGCCTTCCTGTCCGAAGGCGAAATAGGCGAGCGGGAGCCCGAGATTGCCCGTGTTGCCGAACACGAGCGGCGCAAGATAGGTCCGGACCTCCAGTCCCGCGAGGCGCATGATCGCAAGGAACATGACCGTCAACAGGCCGTAGGCAATGCAACAAGCCCAGAGCGTGGCCGCGAGTGACGACGTATCGATTTCGGTTTTCATGAGTGCCGTGAAGATCAGGCAGGGAATGGAGACCGTCATTGCAAGCCGGGTCACGAACGCCACGCGGTATTCGTTGCCGAGGCGTACCCAGAGGAATCCGAGCGCCGCAAGGAGGAAGACCGGCGCAACGATTTCGAGAACTGTCGCCGCTACGTTCATCCGGATTCACACCCCGTTCCGGCCTTGCATCCATGCGCGAGTTATGTCCAATAGGGACCGGTTGCCTTGTTTGTCGGCATCGGCCGGAAGTACGGACACGACATGCTCAAAGCCAGCGCAAAATTTACCATCGGGCAGGTGGTGCGGCACAGGAAGTACCCCTTCAGAGGCGTCATTTTCGACATCGACCCCACTTTTTCCAACACCGACGAATGGTGGGAATCGATTCCCGAGGAAAGCAGGCCGAGCAAGGAACAGCCGTTCTACCATCTGCTCGCAGAAAACGACACGTCGTACTACGTCGCCTACGTGTCCGAGCAGAACCTTGTTCGCGACAGCAGCGGAGACCCTGTCGACCACCCCGAGATCGGGCGCTTTTTCGGCCCGATGACTGATAAGGGCGACTATTCCTGCGATTTCCACATGAATTGACGCCGCGGAGCGGCGCTGCCGCCTTCGTCATGCGCGCGTTGGCGCCGCGCTTTCCGTTGAATCGAACAGATCCCCCTGGAGGGGGGGCGACCCGGACGGCGCCCGGAAGAGGTCGGTACGCAGGGGGCTCGACTTCCTGCGCAGGCCGAACCGCTTGCAGGCGACATCGAAACGGCGGGAGATCAGCGCAGCAAGCACGCCCTTCCCGGACAGCCTTTCGCCGAACGCCGGGTTGTAGTCGAGGCCGCCGTGCAATTCGCGCACGCAGCGCATGACCCTTTCGGCCCGGTCCGGTCGCGCGTTCTCCAGCCACTCCCGGAACAGGTCCCTGACCTCGAGCGGAAGGCGCAGGACGACGAACCCGGCATATCCGGCGCCCGCCCTCGACGCCGCATCCAGGATGTTCTCGATCTCGTGATCGTTGATCGCCGGGATCACCGGCGCGACCATGACGCCGGTCGGACACCCGGCCTCGGCGAGTTCCGCAACCGCCTTCAAGCGGCGCGACGGCGCGGATGCCCTGGGCTCCATCGATCGGGAAAGCCGGTTGTCGAGGGAGGTGACGGACAGGAATACGCGGGCGAGTCCGGCCCTTCCCATTCTCCCGAGGATGTCCTTGTCGCGCGTCACCAGCCCTCCCTTGGTGACGATTCCCACGGGATGCCGGAACTCCTCGAGCACTTTCAGGACGCCCCGCATGATCCGGCGCTTCCGCTCCAGCGGCTGATACGGATCCGTATTGGTTCCGATAGCGATCGACCGGGGCCGGTATCCCTGCTTTGAAAGCTCTGCCGTGAGGAGGGCCGGGGCATCCGGCTTCACGAACAGCCTTGTTTCGAAGTCGAGACCTGCAGAAAGTCCCAGATAAGCATGGGTCGGCCGCGCAAAGCAGTAAACGCATCCGTGCTCGCAGCCGCGATACGGGTTTATCGATCGGTCGAACCCGAGATCCGGCGAGGTATTGCGGGTGATTATGGTCCTGGCCGTCTCTTCGGTGACGGATGTCCGGAGCGTTTGCTCCTCGACTTGCTCCCAGCCGTCGTGGAACCGCTCGCGGACCTCGCTCTCGAAGCGGCCGGATCGGTTCGAAAGGGCGCCGCGTCCGCGCTTCGCTTGCGGACTGGGTCCGTTTCCGCCGTTCATCATCGGCTGCAATCCCGTCGTTACCTACCCTTGTCAGCATGCCTGATTGTTGAGAACAAATAAAGAACAAATCGACAATGACCCGTATCCTGGCCACGTCGCACAGGCGTCTCGCCGGAATTATTTGACCGAACAGTCGCTAGGGCCAACAAAGACGATGCATTGGCTTCAGGAGGAAGCTTGCTCAGGAGCGGTTACAAAGTCGCAGGCAGAGCGACTTATATCGCTGGTTCAGAGCGAGCTTGAGGAGTCCGGTGAGTCTGCGGAAATGAAAGAGTACTGGCAGAACGTGAGGGATCAGATTGAAACGGTCAGTGCAAAGTCCGGAGAACTGAACTTACGGCAGCGTACAGAGCCTCACTTCATCGAGAGTCATCTTTGAGGGTCGTTTTGCACCTCGTGGCATCCGAAGTTTGCAGCATATTTCGGACATGGCAGACGGCGCAGCGCCAACGACTTCGCCCACTCGGATCCTTGATCGGATCAGTGCCGAGCCAACCAAGGTTTGGACACCGGGTGATTTTGCGGACGTCGGTTCGCGGCAGGCTGTCGACAAGGCACTCCAGCGACTGGCCAAGTCAGGCGAGTTCGCGGTATCGGACGTGGTTTCTACGACAAACCGGGATTCAACAAGTTGACCGGGAAACCGTCGGCACCAGACTTTCGCGCTGTCATCGAAGCTGTTGCGCGGCGCGGCAAGGCTCGCTTTATCGTAGACGGAATGACCGCCGCCAACACTCTCGGACTGACGAACGCCGTTCCCGCCAAGATCGAAGTCCTGGTCGACGCGCGTCTGAAATCCATCGAGCTGGGCAACCAAAAAATCGTCTACAAGCATGCTGCCCCTAGCCGTCTCAATTGGGCAAGTCGTCCTGGCATGTACCTTGTTCAGGCTCTGAGCTGGGCTCGCGACGCCATGCAGAGTGAGACTGAACGCCAAAAGGTCGATCGGACCATTCAATAGCTGCTGACCGACAGGAAGAATGGGCCAAGGCTCACCGAAGATCTTCGCATCGGCCTTTCGGCCATGCCGATCTGGATGCAGGACATTTTGCGCAAACCGATAATGTTCGTAGGTGCGGAGAGAAACACATGACCACAGACGCGTTCATAGGTTTCATCCGTACGGAACCGACCGACCGCGCAGATATCTTTCTTGCGACTGCTCAGCAACTCGGCGTGCCCCTGATCAACATCGAGAAGGACTTCTGGGTATGCTGGACGCCAAACATTCTCTACAACCGCCTTCCCAAGGGCGGTCCGCGTCTTCTGTTCAATGGCGGAACGTCGCTGCCAAAGGCCTATGGCCTCATCAACAGGTTCTCGTAAGACATTGATGTCACCGTCTTCCGGGATGATCTCGGTCACCCCGGAAGCGCGGCTGAAATCGCTGCACTTTCCAACAAAAAGCGCGAGGCGGCCCTTGACGCAATTGGCGCCGATTGTAGCCGCTACATCACCACCGGGCTCCTTGCAGCCGTCTCTGAGGCTCCGGAGGCTGACATGGGCGGGGCAGGACAAGTGGAGATCGACGACAGCGATCCAAGTTCTCAGACGCTGCCTGTCTGGCGCCCGCGCGTGGATGCATCCGAAACCGGATATGTTCAGGCCGCAGTCAAGATCGAGCCGGGGGCGAAATCCGCACTCGATCCGAACCTGCCTGTCACGATCGCTCCCTATGTCGACGCTGACCTCGAAGCGCTCGATTTCAGCGTGCCGGATGTCACGACAATCCATGCGGAACGGACCTACTGGGACAAGATCGCGATTGTCCGCGGGTTGCGCAGTTGGTTCGAACGGCGTGGCAAACTGCGCCAGGTCGGCCAACGGAGTTCCCGGCACTACTACGACTTGCATTCGCTCTTGGGATTCGGTGCCGGAGGCTCGGCCATTGCGGATCTGGCTCTCGGGGCGGACTGTGTTGAACATGCACGAACGTTTTTCAATCGACCTGACTACGATTTCGTGGCCGCCACTCCTGGAACCTTCGCCCTTCGACCGATAGGCGGCGTGATTGATCAATTGGCCCACGACTACGAAAATACCAGAGCGATGACTTTCGGGGATGCCCCTGACTTCGAGGATATCCTGGCATCGATTGGAGAAATCGAGGGTCGACTTAACCGCTGACGGTTCCATTTCGCCCGATCTAACAATTGTCATCAATCGCCTTCCGCACCAGCTGCGTTGCTACTGTGGCATCAAGAGTGAACAATTTATGCATGGTTTTGAGACCCCCGTTCACTTTGAAACACAGCACCAGAGGTGGTGGTGACCTGCGTCTTTCCGGCGCGGGATGCTGCGAATCGGCCAGATAGCGAGCCCCGCGTGCATGTCGTCTCCGATTTCACCAGCACGACGGGCCGCCTCGCCGCCGCGCAGTTCGAACGGAGCGCTGCCGCAGGAGGAACTGGCTGCCGTCGGCCATCGGACACCCGGATGAGGGATCGCCCATGTGCATGCTGGAACTGCGCCGCTGATTCTGCACGAGCCCGAAGACGGTTCTGCGGCCGCGGAGCTCGATCACAATAGGCCGGTTCGTCGTCCATTCACCGGTTTCTTGCAAGGTCACTCGCGGCTCGGAAAATTCCTTAACAGCAACCTGTGCGCAACCGGTTCGCCGGCGACGAACACCTGTCTCACCGCGCGGTCGTCGCCAAGCATGATCAGTGCGTGGACCACCTCCCAGATGTCTTCCGCCCGTTCGGTGCGCTGCGCGAGAACCGGGGTCCCGCCGGGGTCGAGCACGCAGATGTCAGCGTCCGCGCCCGGGCCGAGCCGGCCGATCGTCCCGGCGAGGCGCATAACCCGGGCGGACCCCTCGGTTGCCAGCCAGAGCAGTTGGGCGGGGTGTAGCGCATCTCCCCGGAGCTGCGCGACCTCGTACGCCGCGCGCATGGTAGCCAGCATGGAGAAGCTCGAACCGCCGCCGACGTCGGTTCCGAGTCCGACATCAACGCCCGACTTCCGGAGTCCGGCGACATCGCAGAGGCCCGATCCGATGAACATGTTGGACGTAGGACAATGCGCGACCCCTGTCCCGGTTTCGAGAAGCGCGTTCCGCTCGCGGGAGCCGAGGTGAATTGCATGGCCCATGATGGCACCGGGACCGACCAGCCCATGGTGCTCGTAGATGTCGAGATAGTCCCGGAAACCTGGGAACAGCGACTGAACCCAGGCGATTTCCTCCGGCTGTTCCGCAAGGTGCGTCTGCAGGAGCGTGCCCGGTTGCTCGGCCCACAGCGCGCCGGCGGCGGCGAGCTGTGCCGGTGACGACGTCGGCGCGAACCGCGGCGTCACCGCGTAGACGGCGCGCCCCCTTCCGTGCCATCGCGCCATGAGTTGCTTCGACTCGTCATAGCCGCCTGATGCGGTATCGCGGAGTCCCTCGGGCGCATTCCTGTCCATCATGACCTTGCCGGCGGCTATGCACATGCCGCGCGCTTCTGCGGCTTCGAAGACCGCGTCGACGCTGCCGGGATGGATGGTGCAGAACGTGCTGATGGTCGTGGTCCCGTTCGCCAGACAAAGGTCGAGGTAGAGATCCGCGACGTCGCGCGCATGCCCGGAGTCGACGAACCGCATTTCCTCCGGAAAGGTGTAGGTGTTCAGCCAGTCGATCAGCCGCCGGCCCCAGGATGCGATGATCCCGGTCTGGGGATAGTGCGCATGGCAGTCGATGAAGCCCGGCACAACCAGCGCCGCCCCGAAATCCCTGACCTCGGCGTCCGGATTGGCGGCTTTGAGTTCCTCGCCGTCGCCGATGTCCGCGATGACGCCGTTCCGGACCAGAACACCTCCACGGCGCAGGTGCAACGCCGCCTCGTCCGGCGGAACCTCGAACGGGTCGCTGGCGAATTGCAGCGTCTGTCCGAGGACGAGCGACGACCGGTACGTCACGGACGCGGCCGATCTGCACAGGTTCCAACCGGATTGCGACCCGTTCGCGTCGTTCGATCGGTCCTGACACGATCCATCAGGGTCATGGTCGGGCGTTTCCGGAGATTCAGCGTCCGGCTGGCGGACGGCATCGCCCGGGCGCCGTCGGCTTCCGCGCGGCAAGGCCGCCGCGCGGAGGCGTCAATAGCCGATGGCACAGCCGTCCTTGCGCGGGTCGGACGCGCCTGCCAGGAAACCGCCCTCGTGGTCGATCACGATCGCCTGGCTTCCGCCGAGCGGCATGTCGGGGATCGTGACGGAATGGCCGAGGCCGGCCAGTTCGCGCCGGACCCTTTCGCTGTATCCGCGTTCGACCTGCAAGCCATCCGAATCGGCAAAGCACCGCGGGGCATCGATGGCCGCTTGCGCATCCATTCCGAAGTCGACCATGTTGGTCAGCACTCTCGCGTGCCCGGCGGCCTGGTAGGCGCCGCCCATGACTCCGAACGGCATGATCACCTTTCCATCCCTGCGAAGCATCGCCGGAATGATGGTGTGAAGCGGCCGCTTGCCGCCGCCCGCCTCGTTGGGGTGGTTCCGGGCCAGAGTGAAGCCAGCGCCCCTGCTCTGGAAATTTATGCCGAACCTGTCCGACGCGAGTCCGCATCCGAAACCGTGATATGTCGAGTAGATCATCGAGACCGCCATCCGGTCCCGATCCACGACCGTCAGGTACACGGTTTCCCGGTGAACCGATTCCGTCAGTTTCTCGGGACCGGCCATCGCCCGGTTCGGGTCGATGAGCCCGGCGAGCGACCTGGCGGTTTCGTCCGCGAGCATGTGATCAAGCCGTCTCGTCCGGTCCGGGTCGGCGATGAAGCGGTTTCGCGCATCATAGGCGAGTTTGGTGGCCTCCGCCTCCAAGTGCGCGCGCGCTGCGCCGAGGGGATCCAGCGACGTGAGATCGAACTCCGCGAGAATTTTCGCCAGCAGGATCGCGGTCGCGCCCTGTCCGTTGGGCGGATGTTCTAGGAGTTCCACCTCCCGATAGTCGCCCGAGACAGGCGCCGTGTAGTCGCAGGCTGTCCGCGCAAAATCCTCCTCCGTGTGCGTCCCGCCGCACTTCCTCAGGGACGTCACCATGTCCTCGGCAACCTCTCCTTCATAGAAGGCAGCGCGTCCGTAACGTGCAATCCGGCGAAGAACCTCCGCCTGGCGCGGTGCGCGGAACAGCTGGCCCGGTCGGGGAACCGCGCCCTCCAGGAGAAAGTATTCCCTCGCCGCACCCTGGAGCCGGCATTCCGCCAGTTTCCAGTCGAAGGCCGTCCTCGGCGCCACGGGCACGCCGGCATCCGCATAGCGGATCGCGGGCGCGAGGGACGCTTCCAGCCCGAGTGCCCCGTAGTCGGCCGAGAGCCTGCAGAACGCGTCCACCGCGCCCGGTAC
Organism: uncultured Amylibacter sp.; assembly: GCA_963662815.2. Lineage (GTDB taxonomy): Bacteria > Pseudomonadota > Alphaproteobacteria > Rhodobacterales > Rhodobacteraceae > JAPPHA01. The sequence goes on along the minus strand of CAXXWA010000004.1, from coordinate 47,128 downwards.
GGTCACGGCCTCGACACCCGTTTCGGGAACTGCTGCATGGCCCGCCGCGCGGATCGCCTCCGCGTCCAGCCCGGCGGGACTGCGTCCGGAGCCGTTGAGTCCGATCACGTCGTCGCAGCCGGCAAGCTTGACGAGAACAAAACAGTCTCCGCCAAGGCTGGTCATTTGAGGTTCGCAGAAGCCGAGGAGGACCGCAGCGGCGATGGCGGCGTCTACGGCATTGCCCCCGTCTTCGAGAATGCCCACGGCAGTCATCGCTGCAAGCGGGTGCGATGTCGCGCACATGCCCCCCGTAGCGTAGACGGGAGACCGGCCCGGGAGGTGAAAGTCGCGCATGTCCTGACCTTGTTCGAGTGGGTGTCGGAATGGAATACCGAAACGTCCGCGCCGTCAATTCCCCTTCGGCGAACGCCGGTGGAGCGGACGAGCCGTCGCGCCGCCCCGGTCATCAGCCGTTATTTCCTTGCACTCCCCGCGAACAGCGCGCAAGATGCTGACATGAGCTTCAAAGTCGTGACCGGCCGTTCCCTTCCGCACAGGTCGACCGAGAAGACATTTTTCAGCCGCGGCGAACTCGGAAAGATTCTCCCGGTCTACGGGCGCATGGTCGCGGCGGGCCAGTGCCGCGACTACGGGATTTCGAGCCTTCGCGACATGGCCGTGTTCTCGATCTTCAGGCACGCCTCCGAAAGTCCGATCTACCGGATCGAACGGCGAACCGGACCGGGAGGGCGGCCGAACATCTATTCGGTCACCGCCATGGACGGGCGCATCATTCACCGCAGCCACGAACTCCCCGCCGTACTCCGCGTGCTCGAACGCAAGCTCATCCGGGTCGTCAACTGAAGCGAAGCAGAGCGGGCGTCACGCCCGCGGCCGCCTCGTCGAAGCGATTTCGCCGCCGATGCCGCGAATCCGCCGGACAACGTCCTCCAGCGGCTCGGAAACCACGGCCATGTGGAACGCGTTGGCATGGATCAGTTCGCCGTCGTTTCGCATGATCCCCGCGTGGCCTTCCCAGAACACGAGGTCGCCGCGCCGGAGATCCGCGTTCTCCGGCAGCCGTTCGCCGGCGGAATCCGCCTGCAGGTCGCTGTCCCGCGGAACGGAGATTCCGGCGGACGCAAGCGCGAGCTGGACGAGACCCGAGCAGTCGATCCCCCAGTTGCTGTCGCCGCCCCAGAGGTATGGCACGCCGAGCAGCCGCTCGGCGGTTTCTGCATGGTCGCGCACGACTCGCGTTGCCGGCTCCGCCTGCGGCGCGGCGACGTAGCCGCCGGACGCCAGCCTGTAGAAGCCGTCTTCCTCGTCCGCCACTGCGAGACCGGCGCGAAACGGCAGGGAGGCGATGGGCGGAGCCTTCATCCGCGCCTCCGGATAGACGTGCGCACCAAGGCTCCGGACCAAATGGGTGATTTCGCAGTGATCGCTCAGCCCGTCGCGCGCGGCGTATCCGACATACCCGTCTGCGCATCTGCCGAATGCCGTGCCGCACCCGGAGTCCTCCTCCAGAACCAGGAACGCCGCGCCGGCCAGCAATTGCCTGTCAAGGGACCCGCCCGGTCGATCGTACAAACCCAGAAGCGGTTCGGAGACGCTTCTCATTCTGCCTTCTGTCAAGCGGCGGCCGTGCTCCCGACCGGCGAGGGAGACATGCGCGACGCGGTCGTTCGCGGGATGCAAACGCCTGTCGGTCACCGGCCGTACCTGCACTCCAGGACATGAAAAAGCGCGCGCGCGGACTGGCACGCGCCGCCGGATTTTCCGCCGGCCAGGGACTCGGGCGACCACCCGTAAATGTCGAAATGAACGAACTCGCCGGCGCGTTCGATGAAGCGGCGAAGGAACAGGGCAGCCGTCAGGGCGCCGGCACCGCCTTCCGGCGCATTGTCGAGATCCGCTATGCCGGCCTCGATCATCTCTTCGTACGGATCCCAGAACGGCATCCGCCACTGCGGATCGTCGCATGACGATGCGGCGCGCATGAGGTCTTCCGCGAGACCGTCGCTGTCCGTGAAGAACGGCACAATGTCGTAACCGAGAGCCGTGCGCGCCGCGCCGGTCAGGGTCGCCATGCAGATGACCACCTCGGGAGACGCCTCGTCGGCAAGGGCGAGGGCGTCGGCAAGGATGAGCCGGCCCTCGGCATCCGTGTTGCCGATTTCCACGCTCAAGCCCTTGCGCGAGACGAGCACGTCCCGCGGACGGAAAGCGCTTCCGGAGACTGCATTCTCGACGGCCGGGACCAGAACCCTCAGGTTGAGCGGCAGGCCGGCCGCCATGATCATGTCCGCCAGGCCGATTACGGTCGCCGCCCCTCCCATGTCCTTTTTCATCAATCGCATCGCGGGCGCCGACTTGAGGTTCAGACCGCCGGTGTCGAAGCAGACCCCCTTGCCGACAAGCGCGACCGCCGGATGGCCCCGGTCTCCCCAGTTCATCTCCAGCAACCGCGGCGGCTGGTCCGATGCGCGCCCGACCGCGTGGACCAGCGGCAGGTTCCTGTCGAGTAGCGCGTCTCCTGCAACCACCGAGACCTCTGCCCCATGCGCATTGGCGACGCCGCGGAATGCGGTTTCGAGCGCGTCGGGACCCATGTGCGAGGCCGGCGCATTGATCAGGTCGCGAACAAGGAATTCCGCGGAAGCCATGGTCTCGATGCGGCGCGCGTCGACGCCTTCCGGCGCCACCAGCCGCGCGACGCGGGTCGTTTCCGGTTCGCGGCGCATGTCGAACCTGTACTGTGAAACTAGCCAGTCGTAGGCCGCGTTCTCAAGGTCGCCGCCGGAAATTCCCGACGCGATCCGGTACGCTCCGGGCGGCAGTTTCCGCGCGATAGCCGCCATGGGATGCCGGCCCCGGGCGCGCTGACGCGCGCTGCCCCAACCCGCGAGAACCGCCCCGAACCCGCCGTCCCGATCAGGAATCGGGAGTTGCGTTCCGAGCCGGGCGGTGAATCCGGAAGCGGTCACCCAGTTTTGCTGCTCCGTGTCCGCATCCTCGAGCCAGCCCGCAAGCGCATCGGACCCGATGACATGGACTGGAACCGCTTCTTCCGCGGGATCTGCGAATTCTGCACGAACGGATGGAAATCCGGCGCTCTCTCGCGTCATGGCAACAGCCTCCGCTTCCTTTCCGAACCCCGCGTCCGGACATAGCCGAATCCGGGTTCCCGGAAAAGCAGCGGCTTATAACGGATCGGTGCAACAATGCAGGCACTTCACGCCCCACCGCTGTGCGCCGCTTGTCCGGGCGGTAAGAATGCGCGGGACATCCTGCCCGGAACCCGCGCGTTCCCGAACAGGCCGTCTCCCTCGGCGGATGCTCCGGCAGCGTCGGCCAGATTGCGATCACCGACCTCGGACTTGACCTTGTGATTGCCCGAGTGCTGTTTGATGAACTGATGGAAGTTGCGCCGCGGAAGATGATCCATAACCTGGGAGAAGACGAGTTTTCCGGTGTACATTGCGACCTGCCGTTCTGGAGGAAAGGAACGGCCGGATGGTGTCGGCAGATGTGGCGGTGCTCAAGTCGGCAATGCCGGAAAACGCGTATAATCGCAGTCAAAACAACGTATTAAGTCACGTCAGAATCGAAACATTGGGATAGTAGTGGGTCTGGCTGCGTGGCTGGAGGAGGGCGTCGTCAACGCGCGGTCCGTCATCGACCACCAGGGGCGGACGGTGATCGACGATCTGCAACGGCAGGTTCTGCAGACGAACACCGCACTCGATGCGCCTGCGGCCGAACAGAGGTTCCAAGGCCCGCGGCAGATTGCACGTCGGGCGGCGGCCCGAACCGACAGGCCGTGCCGCTGGCTTGCCCAGCGCGTGCCGGGACGCTGGCCGCAGGATGAGATCGAGGCGGGGCTCTGGGCGTTCTCCGGGGCGGCCGGAGAGTGGCATGGTGCCGGCACGCTTGCCATGTCATGCACCAAAACGCGTGCCGCCGGCCCCATGGCAGGCCGAACGAGCCGAAGTCCACCTGGCCCTGCTTCCCCGGCGGCGCCTAGAACCGCTCGACCGGATCGCGCGGACGCATACGGCACACGCAATCCCTCACACGGCCGTAGCCGCCGGGGTAACCGGCGGGCCGCACCTCGTCGAACAGCCGCTGTGCGTACAGGGGAGCACAATACCGGCAATCGTGAGAAGCCTGCGGAGTGGGAAGATCGCCTTATGCGGCAACACTTCGCGCAAGGTCCATGGCAACCCAGGGCACAGGCGGGCACTTGGGGCCACGATACGTGCCAAGACACGGGAGCCTGAATATCCGTGGTGGCGTGTTGTGGGAACCACCGAAATCCCCGGGGCCTAACTAACAGGGAACGTTCCCAGGATCGAAGCCGCCAAGCGGCCCGAGGCCCGCCCGCTCTACATCGACGACACGCCGGCCCTTCCCATCGGCCAGCTGGCCGTGCGCGCTCGGCGGCTGAAGCGCGAGCACGGGCTGGACGCCCTGATCGTCGACTACGTGCAGCTCGTGCGGGCATCCACCGTGCGGGACAGCCGGTTCAACGAGGTCTCGGAGATCACCCAGAGCCTGAAGGCGATCGCCAAGGGGCTGGAGAATTCGGTGATCGCGCTCAGCCAGCTGAGCCGCCAGGTCGAATCCCGCGAGGACAAGCGGCCGCTGCTCAGCGACCTGCGGGAATCCGGCTCGATCGAGCAGGACGCCGATGTTTTGATGTTCGTGTTTCGCGAGGAATACTACAAGGAACGCGAGAAGCCCGGAGACTACGACGGCGAGGCCATGGCGAAATGGCAGGAGGACATGGAAAAGGTCCACAACCGCGCCGAGGTGATCATCGGCAAGCAGCGCCACGGCCCCATCGGAACTGTGGAGCTGGCGTTCGACGGGCGTTTCACGCGGTTCCCGAACCTTGCCAGCCCCTGGCAGAACGAGGCCCTGGATCCTGCGTAGAGGCGTGGGCGCAGGGGAATGTGCCATTCCTGTAGACTTAGTAAGGACAATCGTGAGGAACCTGCGGCGAGGGAAATTCGTTACGTAAGTGCTCGAATGCAAGGTCTGGTTCGTCACAAGGCCCGGCATGCACCCGCGGGACCTTTTTTAGGCTGTGGACTCAATCAACCGGCTTGCGACCCGCCGGAGCAGGAACCGGCTGATGGCCAGGCGCACGGTGGACAGGAAGTTGCGCGCAGTCTTGTCATACCGCGTTGCAACTCTCCGGAACTCCTTGATCCTGCCGATGAATCTCTCGACCGGACTGCGCTCCCGGCATGCCTCGCGGTCAAGCCCGCGCTGCTCGTTCCGGCTGGACTTCGGCGGAATGACCGCGGTCGCTCCGGCCGCCGAAATCATGTCGAGGATGGCGTTGCTGTCGCAATCCCTGTCGCCGATCACCGTCTCGTCCGGCCCGAGCCCCTCGAGGAGCGCCCCAGCCTGCGTGCAGTCGGCCGCCTGTCCCGGTGTCGGGAGCACGGCCTTCACGAGTTCGTTTCCGCCGATGCCGGTGCGGACCTTCGCGGTCCTGCCGCCGCGGCCCGTCCCGACCTCGGGAGGCTCGCCGTCCCGTGGGGCGCCCGCGCCGTGCCTGCGGACGCGGATCGACGAGGAGTCCACCATGCGCAGTCGAAGCTCCCCGCTGCCGCCGTCGCCGTCGTTGTCGTCGCCTTCCGCAAGTTCCTGAAGTTTGGACATGATCTTCTCCCAGAGACCGTTCCTGCTCCACCGGTTGTAGCGGTTGAAGCAGGTCGTGCAGGGACCGCAGCGCTCCGGCAGGTCGCGCCACGGCGTGCCGGTGCGCAGCACGAAGAAGATGCCGTCCATCACCCGCATGTCGTGCACCCGTCTCGGGCCCTGATGCTTCCGGGAAGCACGGAGCGGAGGATTTCCCATTCCGCGTCCGTCATGTCGTGTCGGTCGCCGCTCATGCCTCGAACTCCTTGTCTGGACGGTTTCCGGCAGGAATCACGGAGGCGCGGGAATGCCGAATGTTTTGGGTACAGTGCCTAGGCAAATCTTCCGTACGCTTGACACGTACGCCGATAAGCCGTACATAGTGGCTCGCGAGAAGAATCTCGCCATTCTGGCGCAATGTCAGGCCAAGGAGGCAATCATGTTGGCGTTTGAGGACAGCACTGTTGCTGTCGACGAGCCCAAGAGCGCTCGGCTGGAAGCGCGAACGCAGCCTTCGGTGAAGAGTGCGATCAGTCGTGCAGCAACCCTGAGCGGCGTTGAGGTGAGTTCCTTTGTTGTGAGTGCCGCATACAAGGCTGCGCAAAGAACGATCGAAGCGCACAAGATGACGGCGTTGGAGAGTGAGGTGGATCGTGCCGCGTTCTTCGCGGCTCTCGAGAATCCCCCTGAGCCGAATGATCGGCTGAAGAAGGCGTTTGCGTTGCGCGGGAAGCTGATTGCGAATGCCGACTGACGCTGTCGGCGAAGCCAAGTACACCATCGAGCCGTTCGATCCCAGGAGGCAGGACCGGGCGGCTTTCTCTTGTGGCGTGGCGCAGATCGACAACTACCTGAAGCTCACGGCAAGGAAGGGATCCAAGGCTGACGTGGTCCGCATTTGGGTTGTGCTCGATGGCGACCGCCGCATCGTCGGGTTCTACGGGATCAACATGCATTCCGTCGTCGCGGAAGACATGCCGGAAGCCTTGGCCAAAAAAGCACTCCGGCACGGTGTTCTGCCGACCGCGTTCATTTCTATGATCGGCGTTGATCAGTCAATGCAGGGGCAGGGCCTTGGAAGCACACTGCTCGCCGATGCGCTCAGTCGCATCGGGCGCGTCTCGGACGAAGTCGGGACCTGCGCTGTTCTGCTGGATGTCTTCGACTGCGGCGATCCCGAAACCGTGGCGCGGCGGAAAACCTACTACGGGTCCTTCGGATTCATCCCCCTCCCTGATCAGCCGCTGCGCCTGTTGATGCCGATTCAGACCGTAAGGGCATTATCGGGCTGATCTTGGATCTATCCCAAGTGCCAGCAAGTTTGCTCACACGTTCACGAACCGAATTGGCTGCGCCCCCTTCCAGAGCACGAGATTGCCGAGCCTCATTAGGTTTTCCTGCCCGCTGGTCAAGGTGATGAAATGGTTACCTGCCAATTGCCCCATCTTGGACGAAAAATCGACCCCGCCATAGGCGAGCAGTATCTCGGTCTCGCTGATTCCACCCGGATACAGGATGAATTGGCCCGGGGCGGGGTGGCTGGTGTGGTTTTCGTACCCGACACCGAAGTCGTGATCGCCCAGCGGGATCCAGACACCCTCGCCGGACCAGCGTACATGCACGATCTGGCTCTCATAAGGCATGATGGCCTCGAAAGCCGCACAGGTCTGCGGTGCCGCTTCCCGTTCCAGTCGTGCCTCGAAGGCATAGGGTCCGGCATTAACGATCAGATTGCTCATTTCCATTCCTTTCACTCTTGCGAAAACCTCTCCATCGAGAAGCTCTGCAGGTCCCGTCGCAAGTGGCCGGTGAGCGCGGCGCGAGCAGCTTCCCGGCCCATCAGTGGTCCGAGCGTGTAGCCGTTGGCTGCCGCCGCAACCGTTACCCCACAACGGTCCGGAACCCCACCAATTAACGGCGCGCCGTCGACGTCAATGTTCATGGCCGCCCAGCTGCGGATCACCGACACCCCGGACAGTGCAGGCACGGTTCGGGCCGCTGCCCAGACATTGCCCTCCAGGCTTTCAGGCAGAACATGGGGCTGGCCTGCGGCGTCAGTTCCGGCGGTCCATGCACCGCCGATCAGAACCGTTCCGGCTCGGGTCTGCTTCATCGTCAGATGTCGATCCGCGTGGGCGACGAGGCAGGGAACAAGCGGCGGGGCGGCATCCGTCACCACCATCTGCAGGGGCGCGCCGCGGATTGGCAGCATGACACCCAGCAGCGAGGCGACCTCGGCCGACCAGCCACCAGCAGCGATCAGCACGCGCCGTGCCGAAACCCGGCCGCGAGAAGTCCCGATCTCGTAACCGCTGGATTCACCGCGCAGGCCAGTGACGGCGGCCAGTTCCTCGATCCGCACGCCGACATCCATCGCCGCCCGTGCGAGCGCCGAGGTCGCCACCAGAGGGTTGATCTTGCCTTCGCCGGGACACCAGCTGGCAGCTATGACCTGATCGGAAATCGCTGGCACGATCCTGCGGATGCGCGCCGCCCCTATGACCTCGGTGCAAATCCCCACTTGCGCCTCGGCGGCGCACTTTGCCTCCAGGAACTTGATCTGCGCCTCGTTTTCGGCCACCATCAGGCCACCCGTAGCATCGATCTCGAAATCCCCGCCAAGCTCGGCCTCGAGTTCGTACCAGAGTTCAATCGATTCCTCTTGCAGCGGAAGGGTCCGCAGTTGGGGCGAGCCGCCGGCAACCGCCTTGGCACCGAAGTCCCAGGACAGGAGCTGCAGATGCAGGCTGCCGGCGTTGCCGCCGGAGGCCTCGCCATTGATGCGACCGCGATCCAGGCAGAGTACACTGGCCCCTTGGCGTGCAGCAAAAAGGGCTGCGGAGATGCCGGTTACGCCGGCACCTACCACCGCGAGATCCAAGTTCCGGGCCTCAATCGGCGCGCAGACCGGTGCAACGGGCCTTGCGCTTGGGCTGCAGTCGCGGTGCCCGCTCCACTCCGGCTTCTCGACGGCAAGATGCGCAATCGGCACGGGACGTGCAGGAATCTGCGGCGCAAAAAGGGATTCGGATCCCGGCGGGTGCCCGGCTTCAACCAGGATCCGGATCAACGGCGCAATGCAATAGCGGCCCTGGCAGCGGCCCATGCCGAGCCTTGTGGCGCGCTTGACGGCGCCAAGGTCATGTGCGCCCTCCGCGACAGCCGCGCGAACCGCACTGGCATGAACCCCCTCGCAACGGCATATCTCCACCTCATCCTCTGGCGGAACGCGTCGCGGTGCCCGATAGAAGTTCCACAGCGCTTTCTGAAACCGGACAGCCCGTCGGGGGCCGGCGATCGCGGATCGCGCAAGCGGCACGGGCTGCCCCAGATAGGCTGCCGCGGCGGCACCTGCATGCTCACCCTGAACCTCGGCGAGTGCCGCACCGCCAAGCCCGCCGGCATCGCCGGCGATCCAGAGCCCAGGAACCTCGGTGGCCCCGTCTGCCGCTCGCCGAGGCACCGCCAGCCCGGTATCGAGATCGAGCGTCAACGGCACCCCGAAGAGCCGCGCGAGTTCGGCCTGAGGCGCGAAGCCTTCACCAAGTCACAGCAGGTCGACTGCAAACTGGCGAGTCCGCCCGTCCGCGAGGTGCCGCAGGCAGACGCCTTCGACCTGCCCGGATCCCATTACCGAGGCGACCTCCCAGCCCGCAAGGAACGGCACTCCGCCTCTCATCAATGCAAGCCGGTAGCCGAGGCCGTCACGGACAAGTGCCGGTCCGGCGATGGCGGCGCGCAGAAACGCGGCGTTCGGTCGCAAGGCAGCGCGTTCGACCACTGCGGCCACTTCGGCGCCGGTTCGGACGAGTTCGGCGCCAAGCTGCATGCCGAGCGGCCCATGTCCCGCCACGAGCACGCGCCCGCATGGCCGGATGCCGTAGCGGCGAACCAATGTCTGGGCTGCGCCGATTGTCATGGCTCCCGGCATGGTCCAGCCGGGAACCATCGTCGGCCGTTCCAATGCGCCGGCACACAGGATCACCGCTCGTGCCATGACCCGGGCACTGGCGGCGGGTCCGAAGCTTCGCAATTCGAAGCCTTGCGAGCTGCGACGGGCAAACCAGACCGTCTCCCCCCAGCGAAATTCGGCGCCGCTAGCCAGGGAGCGACGGCACAAGGCGCGCCCACGGCGGTGCTGCCCGTCGAGTGGATCCGTGCCACGGAAGCCCTTGCTGCGAGGCTTGAAATACTGTCCGCCCACCTCGCTTCGCTCGTCGATCACCAGTACGCGAAACCCGCCTCGGCGTGCCGCGATCGCCGCGTTCAATCCGGCCGGACCGCCGCCGAGCACCGCGAGATCGACGGAGATCTCGTCGGTTGGGGGCGCAGTGCTAGCGTCCGGAGACGATGCCCAAGCGCGGTCATCCTGACTCTCAACCGCCATGTCCTGCCTCAATTCGGTCATGCAGGCACGGTGCGAACGCTCACCGTCGACCACCACCAGGCATTCCTGGCATGCACCCATGCCGCAGAACAGCCCGCGCGCGCGCCCCGAACGGCTGGCTCCGAAAGCACGGACGCCGCCTTCGGACAGCGCAGCGGCGATGCTGTCGCCGGGTTGCCCGGTTCGCGGTTCTCCGTTCCACGTAAAGCGCAACGTCACGGCTTGTCAGGCCATGACTTTGGGCAGAACCCCGACAGCGTCGAGCGCCGTGCGCACCTCATCCATTTCCGCTTCGGGCAGTGGCAGGCGTGGAGAGCGTGGCAAGCCCATGGAAATCCCCATGAGTCCCAGCGCAGCCTTCGTCGCGGATACGTAGCGATGACCGCCCACGAGCCGGATCACTGGCAGAATCCGGCGATAGAGCGCACGGGCCGCTTCGTAGTCCTGTTCGTCGACCGTCAGCCTGAACAGCCTGGCCGAGGCTGCAGGCAGGATGTTGGAGCCGACGGCGACCCAACCGACGGCCCCTTCGACGAAGCTCTCGAACCCCATGATGCCGCCGAAGACCATCATCTGCCCGTCGCACAACTCGAGGATGTCACGTACCCTCGTCACGTCCATGGTCGATTCCTTGATGTAGTCGATGCCTTCGATTTCGGACAGCCGGGCCACAATGGAAGGCGTCAAGTCGACATTTGCGGTCGCGGGGTTGTTGTAGACCATGATCGGCAACGTGGTGGACGCTGCAATTCGCGAATAATGCGTGATCAGCTCTTCCTCGTTGGGAGTGGAATAGAAGGGAGGGATGACCATTGCGCCACTGGCGCCCAGCTCCTCTGCCATCCGGCAGTTCCTGATCACGTCGTCGGTCCGTTCGGCGCCCGCCCCGATCAGCACGGGCACCCGTCCTGCGGCCGCATCGATCACGCACTTCGCCAATGCTCGGCGCTCGTCATCGTCTAGTGAAAGGAACTCGCCTGTAGAGCCAAGGGGAATCAAGCCGTGAATGCCCTCGCGAATCTGCCAGTCGGTGAACTGTGCCTGGGCGTCGAGGTCCAGCCTCCCTTCGGCGTCGAAGGCCGTGACCATGACAGTGAACGTGCCACGAAAACTGTGTGTCATACCGATCCCTCTGCCAGTGTCAGGAGTCGAAGCGGATTGTCTCGAAGGAGAGCCCTGATCAGCGCATCCGAAAACTCGAGGCGCTCCATCAGCGGGCGGACGTTTCTCAGAATGTGGCCATAGCCATGCCCGCCCCAGCGCCGCATGCGTGTCTTGGTGCAGATATCGTGCGAGATGAGCAGCTGCGATGCGTGGCCGGCGGCCGCGAAACGCTCGATCAGATGAAGCCGGCCAAGGTCCGTCGGCAGTTCCACATTGGCATCCATCCAATAGTGCGACTGCTCGATGCCGAAGAAATCCCACTCCACGTTGGCACCACGTTCAAGGAGCGGCTGGATGCCGGCGCCGTCAGGATGCGTGCGATCCATGTGGCAGAGGACCACGCGGGTCAGGTCCGCCCCCTCGGCGGCGAGAATGTCCAGAATGCCGGCGCAAGCCTCAACGTGCCGTCCCGGATGTACGCTGATCGCGACGCCGGTGTCGCAATGTGCCTGCGCCGCCGCCCGGAGCGCGCATTGCTCCACTGGTGCAAGCGGCCAGGAACAGCCAATCTCGCCGATCAGGCCGGCCCGGACCCGGGTGCCGTCGAGACCGACCGTCAGTTCCTTAACGAACCTTGCGGTCAGGCCGTCGACGCCAAGCCCTTCGACTTCACGATCCAGAAACGGGGCTACATAGGTTCCGGCCGCGGCGACGACATGAACACCGCTCGCCCGGGCGACCGCTGCCAGTCCCTCGGCGTCGCGCGCAAGACCTGCCACCGACTGATCAACGACTAGCGCACCGCCATCGGCGGCGAAAGCGCGCAACTCGCCGATCGCGACGTCCGTGTCGGTCTGGTGCGAATTCGCTGAATGTTCGTTGGATCGGTAGTCTGTCTGCCAGCGATCCCAGGACGTGATCACGTCCTCACGTTCCCCTGCGGCGCCGGGCGGAACGATGTCGAAGAGCACGTGCTCGTGCATCATCACCGGACCGACCACCTCGGCCGGAACATCTCCCAACACTGTGCGCACAAACCCCATTTCCTTCAGTGCGTCAGGATCTTCGAAAGGAAGAGCTTGGTGTGCTCGCTCTTCGGGGCGGTGAAGAAGATCTCGGGGGAGGCCTCTTCCACGATCTGGCCGTCATGCATCAGCAGCACCCGGTCGGCGGCGGCCCGGGCAAATCCCATTTCATGTGTAATCACGATCATCGTCATGCCCTGGCGCGAAAGGTCAATCATCACGTCCAGCACCTCGGAGATCATTTCGGGGTCCAGTGCCGAAGTCGGCTCGTCGAACAGCATGACCTTGGGGCGCATCGCCAGCGCCCGGGCAATGGCAACGCGCTGCTGCTGTCCGCCCGAGAGCTGCGAGGGAAATGCGTCCTCCTTCTCCGGCAATCCCACGCGATCCAGAATCTCGCGCGCATGGGCCTCAGCCTCCTTGAGCGAAACGCCGGTGACACGGGTAGGCGAGATCGTGATGTTCGTGAGGACGGTGAGATGCGGAAACAGGTTGAAGGACTGAAACACCATGCCCATGTCACGTCGCTGCTTCGACGCCCTTCGGTCGCCGAGCGGCACCAGCTTTCCCCCGGCTCCCTTGCGGTAGCCCATCAAATGACCGCAGGCTTCAATGCGTCCGCCGTCAATGGTCTCCAGGTTGTCGATGCAACGCAGGAGCGTCGACTTGCCCGAACCGGAACGGCCGCAAATCACCACAACCTCGCCTTGATGCACGGTCAGGCTGACGTCCTTGAGCACGTGGTTAGCGCCGAAATACTTGTCCACGTTGCGGCATTCGACGATCGGCGCGCCCAGCTCACGGGCCTTGCACACAGCGTCCTCTTTGAGATCGGCCACTTCGCGACCTCCTTCAGGCCTGCGCCGGGGCATCGCCGGCAAGCGCGCGCGTGCGTCGTCGGGCCTTGCCGTTGTCCTCGACGGGGCCGAACGGTCGGTCGTAGTGCGCCTCCAGCCGTTTCTGGATCTCGCCCCAAACCGTGGTCATCAAGAGATACCAGCAGGCGGCGCAAAAATAAGCTTCCAGCACGCGAAACTCGATTTGCGCAAGCTGCTGTGTCCGACGGAACAACTCTTCCATTGAGATGACCGAAGCAAGTGAAGTGGTCTTGATCATCAGGTTGAACTGGTTGCCCAAGGGAGGAATGATGACGCGGGTTGCCTGCGGGATGATGATGTACCGCATCCTGTGAAACCAGTTCATGCCGAGCGCCTGGCTCGCGTCGGTCTGGCCCTTGCCCACCGAAAGGATCCCGGCGCGCACGATTTCGGCGAAGTAGGCGCCTTCATGGAGGGTCAGGGCGATGATGGCGCTCTCGACGACGCCCAGCCGCAGCCCGACTTGAGGCAGCACCGTGTAGATGATCACCATCTGCACCAGCAGTGGAGTGCCTCGCCACAGCCATATGAATGCTATGGCAATTCGTCTCAGGATCCAGAAGTTGGACATTTTCATGAACGCCACGATTACACCGAGCGAGCAGCCCAGCAGCATCGCCACGCATGACAGCCAAATCGTCGTCCAAACCCCGTTCAGCATGTACTCGCTGAACAGGAAGCGGGCAAAGTGTTCCCAGCTCCAGTTCATGCCCAGTTCTCCCGTGCGTGCAGGTCAGCTACGGAGCGCCCAATGCGGGCGCCCCGGAAGTTTCAGGTTGCAAATCCGGTTCAGTCGCCAGTGTAGAAGTAGGTGAACTCGCCCGGCCAGCGGTCCCAGACCTCGATCTTGGTGACACCGTATCCGTCCAGCATCGCGTCGAAAGTGCCATCGGCTCTCATGTCATTCAGCGCGTCGGCCACGGCCTGCGCCAGCACCGGTTCGTCGAAGGCGAATGCGCCAGGCGTGCCCGGGAACAGCCCGGTGACCGCCATCGTGAACTTTCCGCGCTCCTGATAGTGCTTGCCGATCGCGTCTCCCGCAAAAACCGCGTCGATCTGTCCGGCTCCCAGCGCCAGAAATGTCTCGCCGTACGTATTGAAGACGCGAATGTCCATAGATTCGAGCCCGTTGGCAACCTGTTCGTCGTTGATCCCGTTTATCTTGCGCTCCTCGAAGCCCGCGATTTCCACGCCAACGCGCTTGCCGGCCAGATCCTCGGGTCCTTCGATGCCGAGCGGGTTGCCACTCGCCGTGATCAGCGCCAGCGCGTTTACCGAGTATGGCACGAGCTGCATGAAACCGGCGCGCTCGTCGGTGAAGTAGAGCCCGGTGTTGATCATGTCCCACCGATCGGCGTCGAGACCCGGGATCTGCACGGCGAAATCGACGTTCTGGTAGACTGGTTCAAGACACAGGCGCTTGGCGATCTCGTCGCCCATGTCGCGGTGCAGGCCGATGATCTCCCCCTTTTCGCTGATGTACTGCTTGGGCGGGATCGTGGCGTTGATCGACATGGTCAGCTTGCCTTCGTCGATCAATGGCAGATCGGCCGGGCAGTCCTGCGCAAGGACCGTTCCGGCTGACAGGCCGACCGCGAGGGTTGCCAAGGTTGTTATCGTCTTTCTATTCATCGGTGTCTCCTTTCAAGTTGGGTGGGTCCGGGCCGTTTTCCGACCTCTCTTGTCATGCTCGCCTATGGGTTGTGCGACCGCACCATGTTGCGGCGATCCGGGAGACAACCTCGACCATGCGCAGGAAGTCCTCCAGATCGATCCACTCGTCATGCCGGTCGTTCTGGCTCAGGTCTCCGGCCTGGCAGCCTAGGCCGATACAGGGTATCCCCGCCTGGACCATCGGGTTCCGGATATCGCTCGAGGTGTGCATTGGATTGACGTGCGGCGGCGCGCCGGTAACCTGCTGTACAGCGGCACTGGCGGTCAGGTAGAGTGGATGATCGACAGCGACT
The DNA here is from genome assembly GCA_963662815.2 of uncultured Amylibacter sp. Taxonomy (GTDB): domain Bacteria; phylum Pseudomonadota; class Alphaproteobacteria; order Rhodobacterales; family Rhodobacteraceae; genus JAPPHA01. The sequence goes on along the minus strand of CAXXWA010000004.1, from coordinate 32,127 downwards.
TCGGCGCCGGTAACGCCGGCAAGCCAGTCAATTGTCGGTGGATGGGCGGCAAGCCAGATGTCGCGTTCGGCAGCCAAGGCCACGGCGGTCTCGATCTCGTGCCTGACCTGATCCAGCGTCTCGCCTGGCGGGAAGCTTATTGCGCCGCCTAGGATGCAGGTCTCCTCGATTCGGGAAAATCGATGCATCTCGCCGCAGCGTATGCGGGAGAAATGCAGGTTCGTGGCGCGCCCCACTTCTGCCTCGATCAGCGGGTGGCGAATTCGCCCGGTACGATCCTCGCCCAGCCGCATCAGCGCGTCGCGTATGACAATCGCCTTGTCGATCGGATTGACGGCCCGGTGAGAGAACGCGGTGTGGCCGGGTTCAGAAGTCTCGGGCGGCCGGCCTGTCACGGTGATCGTGAATTCAAGCTGCCCGCATGCGACGGCCTTGATCTCGCGCATGCCCGCGCCACTCTCTGCAGGGTGCAAATAGAGAGAGGCGTCGGCCGAAAGGCCGTCATGGAGCAGAGCGGCAACGCCGCGCGCATGGCGCTTGCTGGGAGTGGAGGCGAATACTGCGCGCCCCATCGGCGCGCGCTCCTCTGCAAGCCGTTCCAAGGCGAGCACTGCCGCCGCGCAACCGGTCAGATCGTCAGCCACGCCCCAGCCATATAGGCGTCCCATCTCTATCTCGCCGGAGAACGGATCGTGTGTCCAGCGGTTCGTGCCTTTGACGGGCTCTCCGTCGGGATGGGCGAACATCAAGAGGCTCGGCATGGAAGCGTCGCCCGCCAAGGTGCCGATGACGGCGCGACGCGATTCGGGATCGCGGGCGACCTCGGCCGCGAATTCGCCTCGAACCGGCACTGCACCAGGATCGTAGTCGAAGTTCCGAACCGCGCAGCCCAGGCCGGTCAGTCGTTCAGCGATCCTGTCCTGCACCGCGCCTTCGCCCTCGGCCTGTGCGGCGATCAATTGCCTGAGCAAATCCACGGCGCGCACGTGATCGGAGGTTGGGTGGCTCTCGGGCAAGTCGCAACATCCTTGAGACAATTGGATACTGACTGTATACAATCACTTAATGCAATGTTGGACATAAATGCAAGAAATGTTTTCTCATACAGTCCTAGAGAGTTTCCGGCGCGCGCAATATAAGTTCAGGGCGATGACGACATGTGCTGAAGCCGCGCGCGAGAACGCCGTCGGACCGGGGGCAGGGCGGCAATGAAGGACGCCTTGAGTGCTCCCGGGCCGCGCGGCACCGGGCGAACGTCGAAGCTGCTTTGGAAGAAGGCTTATGATGCGATCTCCCGCATGATCCAGGAGAGGGAGTTGCCCGCTGGCGCACCGGTGGTCGAGCTGCACCTCGTCGAGCGCCTGGGCCTGTCTCGTACGCCGCTGCGTCAGGCGCTTCAACGCCTGGAGGTCGAGGGGCTGCTGGTAAAGTCGATCAACCAATCCTTCATCGTGCGCAAGGTCGATCTGGCGGAGTATCTGCAGAGCTTGCGAGTCCGGGAGTTGCTGGAAGGCGAGGCGGCGGCGCTGAGTGCCGGGCGAGTCGCAACCGACCGGATCGAGGCGGCTCGTCGCAACGTTCACGTCGTCCGGGATCGACGTCCCTATGACATGCCATTGCACTGGAAATCCGACGATGAGGTCCATGGACTCTTCATCGAGGCTTGCAGCAACCAGATCCTTGCCGCCATGATTCGCCAGCTACGAACCACGACCAATCTTTTTGAAATCGAGCGCCTTTCGGAGCGGCTCGACCCGGATTCCCGCCAGCACGAGCGAATCCTGGACTCGCTTGCCGAAAAAGATGCAGATGCAGCACGCTTGGCGGTCACCGATCACATCCAGTCCCTGTTCGATTTTGCCGTCCGCACAATCGGTCAGTGAACATTGCAGGGCGGCGCGTGAACGTCGTCGTGGCCGTGCATGTTGGCCATGTCGACTGCATCACAATCTGGGCATAGGCAGCAAAATGGAGGAGGACCATGAATGACAAAAGATACCACCACCTGGCCTAAACGGCTCGAATATACCATGAGCCATGCTTGGATTGGCGCTTGCGGGCGGATTTGGCTGGAGGCAATGGATCAGGCATCAAGATATGGTGGCAAGGGGTCGTTCACCGGCAACCCTTGCCGAATGAAAAGAGATCGATGATGTCGAAAGACTTGAACGACGTGGCTCCCTCCAAGGGTGAAGTTGGCACGCTGCGTGTGGCAGTTGAAGTCAGCGGAGAATCCTGGGTTGTTGGTATCGGTGATCCGGAGGACCCCGGCAGGGTTGGCCTGACAAACTGAATCCGGCCGACACGAAGGGTCTTGTTTCAAGGATCGGGAGGTCTTGTGCCCGTGCTGGTGATTTGTTTCGGGTGCTGCTGACTTGCGAGGCCGGATGCGAAGGCTTCCGTTTGGCCCGCTGGTTGGCTGAGCATGCGCCGCCGGCGGGGATGAGCGCGCTTCCCGGCAGCGGGCGGCTTGGCGGACGGGATCCCGAAGACAGTCGACAGCATCCATGTTTCGGGTCAAGGCCTGATTCGGCGGTTTCCGGGGATCCGGATTTTCCACACGCTGTCCACAGTACTGTCCACATCAGGACAACCGTCCGGGCAGGCGGGAGCCCGCCGGTCGCGGGGACGCGGCCCGCTCGGGCGTCAGCCGGCGGCCGCCGCCGTCCGGTCCTGCCACGTGCGCCGGTCGCGCAACAGGGCGTTCGCGACCGCGATCAGCCTCCGCATCACCGCGGCCGCCGCGACCTTGCGGTGCTTCCCGCGCGCCACGAGCCGGGCGTGGAGTTCCGCCATCTCGGGATTGAACTGGCAGGCCGCCATCGCCGCCATGCAGAGGACGTTCCTCGGCCGCCTCCGTCCGCCGGCGGCCTGGCGGTCGCCGATGGCGCCGGGCTCTCCCATCCAGGCGATCAGGGCCGCCGCCGCGGCGGGGCCGATGCCCGGGATCAACATCAGGATCCGGCAGCTCCCGGCAAGCTCCTCCGCGCCCGCGACCGTCTCCGCGACCCGCCGGTCGCATTCGCGAAGTCCCGGGACTGGCGGGGGCTGCCCGCCAGGACCGCGAAGCCCCGGTCGTGCGGCGACTGATGAAGCGCCCGGTGCATCCGCCCCGCGGCCTCCATGACGACCCTCTCCGCCCCGCCGTCCCTCAGGATGCCGGCGACCTTGCGGAAGCCGTCCGTGTCGTTGGCGGCGGCATGGTCCCGCCCGTTCAGGTGGATGTCCGGCGTCTTCCTGCCCGCGTCAATGCCGGCGGCTGCGATGGTCATGTCTCCCGCTCCCATCCTCGCGATGATCCGGTTCTCGAACCCAGGCATCCATCCAGGACCCGGGAGGCTGAAGGGAGGGCGGGCCGACCACGCTTCCGCACGGATCCGCTTGCGCGATCCATGGTGCTTCCGGTCCGACCCGTCCTGCGGGGCCAGGCCCCGCTCCGCCGCCGCCAGGCCTGGCGGCGGCGGTCCCGAACCGGGAATGAACCGTGGAGGCGGCGGGAGGCAGGAGGCGGGTTTTCCTGTACCTGTGTCGAGGCCTGATGATCACCGCCCCGCAGCTGCCCCGGTTTCCCCGGAGCGCGGAGCGCGGAGGGGAAACCGGGGCAGAAAAAATCCCCGACACCCTTTCAATTTCAGGGTTTCGTCCGCAAGGACGAGTTGGGCCAATCGATCGGGAGCAACCTTGGTTTTCCCGTGCCTTGAGCACCTCCTGTGGACCCGTGCCCCGATCGTTGGCCGCGATGGAGACCCAGTGGGAAGTTCGCGCCTCGAGTGCCAGTACAGGAAACGGTTCGCATCGTGGCGGTCCGACAGAAAGGGGAGCGCAGTTCATACAGGGAGCAGAACACATGCCAGATATCAAATTCCTCGTCGGCATCGACTGGGGGTCCTGCGATCACCAGGCAGCCATTGTCGACATCAACGGCACGCTTCCGGGCAACCGGAGCTTCAAGCATGGCGGCACCGGCCTGAGTGCGTTGGCCAACTGGATCTTGACCCGGACCGGCGCCAAGGCTGACACCATTGGTGTTGCCATCGAGGTTCCACACGGACCCGTGGTCGAGGCGATGATGGAGCGCGGCTTCGCCGTCCATTCGCTCAACCCGAAACAACTCGACCGTTTCCGGGACCGCCACTCTCCGGCCGGTGCCAAGGACGACAGCCGTGACGCCCTCACCCTGGCGGATGCACTGCGCACGGACAGCCGCTTCTTTCGCAGGCTCGCGCCGGACACGCCGGAAGTGGTCCAGCTTCGTGAATGGACCCGCATCGCCAACGAACTGACCGGTGAACGAACCCGCCTCGTCAACCGTCAGAGACAGCAGATCTGGCGCTGTTTTCCACAGTTCTTCAAGGTCGAGAGCGACCTGACCAAGGCCTGGGTGCCCGAACTGTGGACGCTGGCACCAACGCCCGCCAAGGCCCGGCGCCTCCGTCTCGCTACGGTTGAGAAGCTTCTCAAGCGCCGGCGTGTGCGCACCGTCAGCGCCCAGGATGTCCTTGACCGCCTGCGTGAGCCGGCCATCGCCGTGGCGCCCGGAACCACAGAGGCCGCTGTCGCCCACATCGAGGTCATCATCAAGAGGCTCCAGCTCGTCAACGACGAACTGTCGAACGCACATCGCCAGATGGAGCGGTTGACGGCGGCCGTGGCAGAGGCCCAGGAAAATCCGGAATCAAACCCGGGGGTGGTCCCGCAGCGTGACGTGGCAATCCTGGCATCACTTCCCGGTGTCGGCAGAACTGTCCTCGCCACGCTGCTGACCGAGGCTCATGAACCTCTGATGCGCAGGGACTGTCACGCATTGCGATGCCTGTGCGGTGTCGCACCGGTGACACGACGCTCAGGAAAGAGCCTGATCGTCAAACGTCGGCTCGCCGCGCACAAGCGCCTGCAGCATGCAGTCTGTCACTGGGCCGGCAAAGCCGTACAGAGGGATCCCGTTTGCCAGGCGAAATACGCCGCGCTACGGGCCAGGGGCCACGGTCACGCCCGTGCTCTCCGGAGCGTGGCCGACAGGCTGATCGCTGTCGCTTGTGCCATGTTGACGAACCAGACGGAATTCGATCCGGGCCGTCCACGGAATGCCAGCCCGGCATGAGCGATGGAGCGGGCACAAAACCCGCTGAAACAACTTTACAACAGGTGGGAAGTCCACAGGAATCCGCGCCAAGCTTTTCCACAGCCACCTCCCGGTTCGTTTCCGATTCTCTGAAGATACGAGGCGTGATTGTTGATGCATTGTGCAGTTAGGCAGTGACAGGATGGCCAGCGGCTGCTTGCAAACTGTCGGAAAATCGAGGCAAGGTCACGAATCGACCTTGCGTCGACTTGTCATCGGGTTCCTTGCCGCGGGAATTCAGGCCAGGTTCCCCGATGGATCGCGGGCCGACCCGCGCCGTGTCCGCAAATTGCGGAAGCCTGCGAAGGATGCGGACGTGAAACTACTGAAAGCGACTCTCCTCGGAATCTGCGTGCTCGCACTCGTATTCGTCGCGGTAGCTTACCTTTTGCCGGCAGAGGTCAGTGTTGTCCGTTCGGTGAAGATTCCAGCACCGCCCGAAAAGGTCTTTCCGTATGTGAACTCCCTGCAGAAAACGGACGAGTGGTCGCCGTGGCTCGCACTCGACCCGGACACCGAGCTCAACTTCTCGGGGCCGGAGGAAGGCGTCGGCAACCGGCTGGAATGGTCATCGGAGAACGAGAGCGTCGGCCGGGGCACCCAGGAAATTACCCTCAGCGTTCCGAACGAGCGCGTCGAGACCGCACTCGATTTCGGTTCAATGGGAACCGCGAAGGCGTATTTCGATCTCGACGCCGACGGCGCGGAAACCAGGGTCACCTGGGGCCTCGTGAGCGAACTCGGCTACAATCCCGTCGCGCGCTGGATGGGGCTCATGCTGGATACCTGGGTCGGCGCCGACTACGAGCGGGGACTCGGCAACCTGAAAGCGGTCGTCACCGGGCAGTGATCGGGCCGCGCCGGACTTCGGAGCGGATGCGCCGGGCGGCGGGGACCGGATCAACCCTTTCCCAGAACCCGCCTGCCAAGAAGTTCGGCGATCTGCACGGCATTGAGCGCGGCGCCCTTGCGCAGGTTGTCGGAGACGCACCAGAGGTTGAGGCCGTTGTCTATGGTCGGATCCTGGCGGACTCGGCTGACGAAGGTCGCGTATTCGCCAACGCATTCCGCCGGCGTCACGTATCCGCCGTCGTGCCTCTTGTCGACAACCAGGATTCCCGGAGACTCCCGAAGAATGTCGCGCGCCTCTTCCTCGTCGAGAAAATCCTCGAACTCGATGTTGATCGCCTCCGCATGTCCGACAAAGACGGGAACCCGGACGCATGTTGCCGTGACCCGGATCGATCGGTCGATGATCTTCTTCGTCTCGGCCGCCATCTTCCACTCTTCGCGCGTCACGCCGTCTTCCATGAAGGTGTCGATGTGCGGGATGACATTGAAGGCGATCTCCTTGGTGAAGACTTCCGGATCGACTTCCTGGCCCGGAACGAACTTGCCCTTGGTCTGGTTCCACAGCTCGTCCATGCCGCCCTTTCCCGCGCCCGATGCCGACTGGTAGGTCGCGACCACGACTCGCCGGATTCGGGCGCGGTCGTGCAGGGGTTTCAGCGCGACGACCATTTGCGCCGTCGAGCAGTTCGGATTGGCGATGATGTTCTTGCCGGAGTAGAACGCGATTGCGTCGGGATTGACCTCAGGGACGATCAGGGGAACCGCAGGGTCGTACCGGTAGAGCGACGAGTTGTCGATGACAACGCATCCCGCGGCGGCGGCAGCGGGCGCGTACTTTCGCGTGGCATCCGAACCGACCGCAAAAAGAGCGATGTCCCAGCCGTTGAAGTCGAAATTGTCGAGATCCCGCGCCTTCAGCACCTTGTCTCCGAAGTTGCATTCCGTTCCGAGGGAACTCCGGCTCGCAAGCGCGGCGATTTCGTCCACGGGGAACTGCCGCTCCGCGAGAATGTTCAGCATTTCGCGGCCGACATTGCCGGTCGCCCCCGCGACAGCTATGCGATAACCCATGTCTCTCTCCCGTCCGGGTAAACGCGCGAGGGCCTATTAAACCCTTCCCGCACCCTGCGAAACCGCAAACGGGCGGCGCGGACTGCCGTACGGGATTCCGTTCGGACCGGACCAAGGCCTAGCGCTCTCGAAGAAACGCGCCGCCTCTTCCGCAACCCTCGCCGCCTTCCCGAACCTCCCGGCCGGGAAGGCCGGGCCCGCCCGGAGAATGCATTTGACAAGGTCCGGGAATCCGCCGATATCATTCGCATACTAATGAATTCCGCAGCCCCGGAACCCGCCGTGACTTACCTGGTCCCCGATTCCCTGGAAGATGCCTTCCTAGCGCTCCGGGACGGCAGCAGGGTCGTGGCCGGCGGTACGGACTTCTTTCCGGCGCTCGGCGATGCCCCCCCGCCCGGCGCCATTCTGGACATTTCGCGGCTGACCGGCCTGAGAGGCGTGTCCGAAACGCCCGCCGGCTGGCGCATCGGCGCGGCGACAACCTGGTCGGAACTTATCGAGACGCCGCTGCCGCCGGCCTTCGACGCACTCAAGGCAGCAGCGCGGGAAGTCGGGTCCGTCCAGATCCAGAACGCGGGGACCGTCGCCGGCAACATCTGCAACGCGTCTCCGGCCGCCGACGGCGTCCCGCCGCTCCTCGCACTCGACGCATCCGTCGAGCTGTCCTCCGCGCAGGGGTCCCGAATCCTTCCGCTCGACCGCTTCATCACCGGCGTCCGCAGGGTCGATCTGGCAGAGGGAGAACTCATGACCGCGGTCCTCGTTCCGACGCCTCCGGAGAATGCGGCGAGCGCCTTCCTGAAACTCGGCAGCCGCCGATACCTCGTGATTTCGATCGCGATGGCGGCAGTCGTCGCCAGCCGGGACGACGAGGGAAGGATCGCCGATGTCCGGGTCGCCGTCGGCGCCTGTTCGCCGGTGGCGCAAAGGCTCCGGGCCCTCGAAAAGGATCTTGCCGGCCGGCGCCCCGCCGCCGTTCGCGACCCCCGGCTGCCGACTCCTTCGCAACTTTCCGTGCTGTCACCGATCTCCGACGCCCGTGCAACCGCCGCCTACAGGCTTGAGGCAACGGCGGAAATCTGCCGGCGCGCCCTTCAGGCGGCCCTTCGCGGGGAGTCACGTGATCATGGATAGGCGGCCCGAGGCGCAGCGGACGGAATTCACCCTGAACGGGCATGCCGCCGTGGTCAGGCCGCGCACCGGCGAACGGCTGTCCGAATCGCTTCGCGAACGCCTCGGTGCGCGCGACGTGAAGGTCGGCTGCGACGCCGGCGACTGCGGCGCCTGTACGGTGCTCGTCGACGAGCGGCCGGTCTGCGCCTGCCTGATGCCCGCGCATCAGCCCGCCGGCGCGCGCATAGAAACCCTTTCCGGCCTCGCCGAGCGGGAACCCGCGACCCGGGCTCTCGTGGAGTCCTTCCAGGACTTCGGCGCCGCCCAGTGCGGAATCTGCACGCCGGGCATGATCGTTTCAGCAACGGCACTGCTCCGCGGAATGCCCGCACCCGACGAATCCGCGGTCCGGGACGCGCTCGGAGGAGTCCTCTGCCGATGCACCGGCTACAGCAAGATCGTCGAAGCGGTGGTCCATGCAGGAAAGGCGCTCGCTGGCGGGCGGAGTGGAGGTCGGCGGGCGAACGGACACGGGTGGACGGGCGCCGCAATCAGGCGGGTCGACGGCGCGGCGAAGGCCGAAGGCCGCGATGCGTTCGCCGACGACGTCGCACCGGCGGGCACGCTCGTGCTCAAGCTCGTCCGGTCGCCCTTTCCGAGGGCCGGATTCGCCTTCGGAGACCTCGCGGGATACGCGGCAGCGCACGATGGCATTGTCGCGTTTCTGACGGCGGCAGACGTTCCCGGCGTGAACCGTTTCGGAGTCATTCCCGGATTTGCCGATCAACCGGTCTTCGCGGAAACGGAAACCCGGTTCCGCGGGGAAGCGGTCGCGGCGGTCGTCGGCGCACCCGGGTACATGAGCGGGTTCTCGCCGGACGAATTTCCGGTAACCTGGGAAGAGCGCCAGCCCGTCCTTGCCCTCGCGGATGCCGCAGCCGACGCGGCGCACCGCCTGCACGAAGGCCATCCAGGCAATGTCCTGTGCAGGGGATTCGTGCAACGCGGCGATGCGGAGGCCGCGCTGGCGGATGCCAGCGTCACCGTCGAGGGCCGGTTCGCGACGGGCTTTGTCGAACACGCATACATCGAACCGGAGGCCGGATACGCGACCTGGCGGGACGGGCGCGTCACAATCCATGCCTGCACGCAGGCCCCGGTTCTCGACATGGAGTGCGTCGCAGCCATTCTCGGCCTGGAGCGCGGCCGTGTCCGCATCGTTCCTACGGCCGTCGGCGGCGGATTCGGATCGAAGCTGGACCTGTCCGTGCAGCCGTACCTGGCGCTGGCGGCGATGAAGACCCGCCTGCCCGTGCGCATGACCTATTCGCGCACGGAATCCATGCAGTCGACGACGAAACGCCATCCTGCCGACATCCGGATTGCGGTCGGCGCGACTGCGGACGGCCGGATTTCCGGTCTCGATTTCCGCGGAATGTTCAATACCGGCGCCTACGCGTCCTGGGGTCCCACGGTGGCAAACCGCGTGCCGGTGCATGCCTCCGGACCGTACCGGATTCCGCACTATCGGTCGGAGGCGGTGGCCGTCTACACGAACGCGCCTCCGTCCGGCGCATTCCGCGGATTCGGCGTACCGCAGGCCGCCGCCGCTCTCGAGGGACTTTTCGACGAACTCGCGGACCGGCTCGGCGTCGACCCGCTCGAATTCCGGATCGCGAACGCCCTCGTGAACGGATCGCGAACGGTGACCGGCCAGCTTCTCGAGTCGGGCGTCGGAATTCGTGAGTGCCTCGAGGCGCTTCGCCCCGCCTGGGCCGACGCGAGAGCCGGCGCCCTGTCCTGGAACGCGGAAGCGGCGGCGGAAGGACGGCCGCTTCGCAGGGGCGCCGGCGTCGCCGCGGGCTGGTACGGCTGCGGAAACACCTCGCTTCCCAATCCCTCGACGATCCGGGCCGGCCTGCGCGCGGACGGCACGGTCGTTCTCCACCAGGGTGCCGTCGACATCGGCCAGGGCTCGAACACGGTCATTGCGCAACTGTTCGCGACGGCGCTTCGCATTCCGGTTTCGGACCTGGAAATCGTCGGCGGCGACACCGACCTGACTCCGGACGCCGGGAAGACATCGGCTTCCCGGCAGACCTACATCTCGGGCAACGCGGCGCGCCTCGCGGGCGAGGAACTCAGGCGCAGGGTCCTGAAGCTCCGGAACGCGTCCGACGCCGCCGGACTCGAATTCGGCTCCGGAAGGATCCGCATGAGGGACGGGGATCAGGAGCATCTCGTTGACCTGTCGCGCATGCCGGTCGACGGCAGCGGCTACGTCCTCTCGGCCGAGGAAACCTACGACCCGCCGGTCACCGCGCTCGACCGGAACGGGCAGGGGTCGCCCTACGCCCAGTACGGCTATGCGGCGCATGTGGCTCTCGTGGAAGTCGACACCGGCCTCGGCCTCGTCAGGCCGCTGCGGTTCTGGGCGTCGCATGACGTCGGAAGGATCGTCAACCCGATGCTGGCCGAGGGCCAGGTCCATGGCGGGATCGCCCAGGGCCTCGGCATGGCGCTCATGGAGGAATACATCCCCGGCAAGACGGAGAACCTTCACGACTACCTCATCCCGAGCATCGGAGACATGCCGCCCGTCGAGACGCTGTTCATCGAGGAACCTGACCCGCACGGGCCGTTCGGCGCGAAGGGCCTCGGCGAACACGCGCTGATTCCCACGGCTCCGGCCATTCTCAACGCGATCCGGCACGCCTGCGGCGTCCGCATCGAAGCGCTCCCGGCGACGCCGTCGCAGGTGTTGGCCGCGATCGGGAGCAAGGAAGATGCGTAGGCCGCGCCGGGAGCGTCCGGAGAAGATCCGCTGCGATGCCTGTCCGGTGATGTGCTACATCGCCGACGGCAACGCCGGCGCCTGCGACCGTTACGCGAACCGCGGCGGCGAGCTGGTCAGGCTCGATCCGCTCACCGTGATCGAGGCCGGCGCGCCGACGGTTCCGTTTCTCGACCGCGACGACGGAAGCGAATGGGACGGCGACCTGATCCAGGGCAGCAGGCAGTTCGTGACCGCCGTCGGCGCAGGCACCACCTATCCCGACTACAAGCCGGCGCCTTTCATTGTCAGCCAGGACGTGGACGGCGTGGACATGGTCACCGTCGTGACCGAGGGAATCTTCAGCTACTGCGGCGTCAAGGTGAAGATCGACACCGACCGGCATGTCGGTGATGAACGCGCCGCCGTCAGGGTTGACGGCGAGCCGGTCGGGCACGTCATGACCAGCGAGTACGGTTCGCGCATGTTGTCGCTCGGCGGTGTCGAGCACCTGACGGGCGGCAGCAAGAAGGAGGGCCGCGTCACCTGCAGTTCGCTGCTCGCGCTCTGCAACCGGGAAGCGGTCGAACTCGAGATCGACGACGGCGCGGCGCTGGTCGTGGAGGCCGGCATGCCGCCCGTCATCGACGGCTCGGAGGAACGGCTCATGCGGGTCGGCTGCGGATCCGCGGCAATCGGCATGTTCGCGAAACAGTGGGCGCCGCATGTCGACGAAGTGGTCGTCGTGGACGACCACATCACCGGGGTGCTCTCCGAACACCAGGCAGGCAAGCTGCTCGACATTCCGCCGACCGGGATACGCGTGAAGGGCCGGCGGTCGACCCCTGGTCGGTACTTCCAGGTCGCGGAACCAGGGACCGGATGGGGCGGCACGAACGTCACCGACCCTCTCGAAATCCTGCGCGAAGCGGACCCCCGGTTCGCCCGGCCCGGCCTCCGCCTGCTCATGATCTCGACCACCGGCGAACAGTGGGCGTATTTCGAACTCGACGACTCCCTCCGGCCGGTTCCTGCGGAGATCCCGCCGGCTCTTCTTGCCACGGCCGAACGCGTATCGGAAAACTGCGAACCCTCTGTCTGTTCGGTCCTGTTCATGGGCGGCGCCGGCGGATCGCTGCGCGCAGGCGTCACCGAGAATCCGGTCAGGCTGACCCGGTCGGTCAAGGACTCCCTGACCCATGTGTCCTGCGGCGGCGCGCCCGCCTACGTCTGGCCGGGCGGCGGAATCACCTTCATGGCCGACGTGACGGAGACCCCGGCCAACGCCTTCGGCTACGTTCCCACGCCGGCGCTCGTTGCCCCGGTGGAGTTCACGCTCCGGCGGGACGACTACGAACGGCTAGGAGGCCACATGGACAGGGTCAAGCCCATCGAAGACGTCATCGGCCCGGAGGTCCGGACGGTCGGCCGGCCGAACCCGTCCGCCGACCGCCGTCGCTCCGGTGCCAGGGAGGGCTGACCGTGCCGGGACCGGTTTCGGCACTGCTGCCGGGCGGAAAGCGCCTGCATCTCCAGCACGGGCCGATCGATCTCGTCATCGGCGCCGATGCGCGCGACTCGGCGGGCCGCGGGCGCGTTGTTGCATTCGACGCCGCGATGCGGCGCTTCGCGACCATACTCGAGGAGCTGACCGTCGAGCTCGCCAGTCTCAGGCGGCCCGCCGGCGGACTCCGGGCATCCCTCTCGGGCCCGGTTGCGCGGCGCATGCTCCTCGCAACGCTTCCTCATGCTTCCGCCGCATTCGTGACGCCGATGGCGGCCGTCGCCGGCGCGGTCGCGGACGAGGTGCTCTCGGCGATGGTTCGCGCCGCGGACCTGAGGCGCGCCTACGTGAACAATGGCGGCGACATCGCCCTCCACATCGAACGCGGCGCGAATCCGTTCCGGACTGCCGTCTCAGGGCTCGACGGGAGGGTTCTCGGCACGATACGGCTCGACAGGCGCGCCGGAGTCCGCGGCATCGCAACGAGCGGCCGGGGCGGCCGCAGCCTGTCTCTCGGAATCGCCGATTCCGTAACCGTGCTCGCATCCACGGCCGCCGCCGCGGACGCCGCCGCCACGCTCGTCGCCAATGCCGTCGACGTCCCGGGAGACCACGCCGCCATTCGCAGGCGGGCGGCCGTCGAGATCGATCCCGAAACAGACCTGGGCGGCCGGGACGTCGTCACCGGCTGCGACCGGCTTGAACTGCCGCAGGTCGAACTGGCATTATCGAGGGGCGAGGCCTCCGCCCGCGCCATGATGTCGAAGGGACTGCTGTCCGGTGCGGCCCTCTTTCTGCAGGGCGGCTTCCGGCTTGTGGGCCTCGGGGAGCACCCTGCGATTTGCAGCTTCGGAGACGCACGACATGCCTGACCCGGTCATCAGGAAACAGGTAACTTCGGTAGAGGAGATCTTTCACGAGGGCGGCCCGCCTCCCGGAACCCCGCTCCGGCGCGCGGCTGTGGTCACCGTGATCGCGAACCCGTTCGCGGGCGGATACGTGCCGGACATCACCGGGTTCATGGAGGACCTCAAGCCGCTCGGCCTTGCCATGGCCCGAGATCTCGTCGATGTCCTGGGCGGCGATGCGACGGTCGTCGAGGGTTACGGCAAGGGCGCGATCGTCGGCGCCAGCGGCGAACTCGAGCACGGCGCCCTATGGCATGCGCCGGGCGGATACGGCATGCGCGAAGTCCTCGGAAACGCGAAGGCGATCGTGCCTTCGGCGAAGAAGGTCGGCGCGCCAGGCGTGCGCATGGACGTTCCCGTCACCCATATCAACGCGTCCTACGTCCGCAGCCACTTCGATTCGATCGAGGTCGGCGTCAGCGACGCCCCGCGCGCCGATGAACTGGCGGTCGTCCTGGTGATGACCACGGGACAAAGGATCCATGCGCGGGCCGGCGGCCTCGCGGCCGGAGACATCAGGGGAGAGGACGGACTGAGATGAGCGCGGACATTCGCAAGATCGCCGTATGGCTCGAGGAAACCCGGACGGAGAGCGGCAGGCCGGTCGCGCCGCCGACGCGCAAGGCGGTGGCCGTGGCGGTCATCGCGAACCCCTTTGCGGGCGGATATGTCGAGAATCTCGAGCCGTTGATGGAGACAGGCGCGGAGCTCGGCGGCCTGCTGGGAACGAAATGCGTCGAGGCGCTCGGCATCGATCCGGCATCTGCCGAAAGTTACGGCAAGGCGGCCATGGTCGGGGAGAACGGCGAGCTGGAGCACGCGGCCGCGATCCTGCATCCGAGGCTCGGCGCGCCGTTGCGCGCGGCCGTCGGAAAGGGCGCAGCGCTGGTGCCCTCGTCGAAGAAGATGGGCGGCCCCGGACAGGTCCTTGATGTCCCGCTCGGCCACAAGGACGCCGCATACGTCAGGTCGCATTTCGACGGGATCGAGGTGCGCCTCAACGATTCGCCGAGGGCGAACGAGATCATGGTCGCCGTCGCTGTCACCGACAGCGGCCGGCCGCTTCCGCGCGTCGGCGGCCTCGCGGCGGACGAGGCCGAAGGCCGGGACGGGCTGCGGTGACGCTCCGCGTCCGCAGGACAGGCGCCGGCGGATGACCGCGCACCCGGCGTGCGTCCGGTGAGGGGATTGCCGAATGCGGTAGAGGCGGCTCCAGAACCGTCCGACGGCGTCGGGCGGGAGAGTTACCGGCTGGACGCGCAGGTCGGCTATCTCCTGCGGCTCGCGAACCAGCGCCATACCATGATCTTCCAGGACCGCGCGGTCCTCGGGCTGACGCCGACGCAGTTCTCGACGCTTGTCCGCCTAGCCGACACAGGGTCGTGTTCGCAGAACCGCCTCGGGCGACTGATCGCCGTCGACGTGGCAACCATCAAGGGCGTCGTCGACCGCCTGCGGAAGAAGAACCTCGTCGAACTCGCGAAGGATCCGAAGGATCGCAGGCGGATGCTGGTCTCGCTTTCTCCCGCCGGCCGCGACGCGATGGCCGGCCTGCACGCGATGGGCCGCGAGGTGACGGCGAAGACCCTTGCACCCCTTCCCCCCGCGGAACGGAGGAAGTTCCTCGACCTCTTGCGGAAGCTCACGTGACCGCGCCTGTCGGCGCCTCGCCGGCGGCCGCTACGCGCCGACGACCTCCGGCAGCCGCTGGGCCGGCGGCGTATTGCGGCTTCGGCCGGTTCGCACGATTCCGTCGATGACGGTCATGCCGACGCCGGGTAGGTTGCCGAGCTCGATGGACTCGAGAATCGTTGCGCCCGGAGCATGCTGGGCCTGGTCCATGAGGACGAAGTCGGCGGCGCGACCGACTTCGATGATTCCCGTGTCGAGGTTCCGCATGCGTGCGGTGTTCCCGGTTGCGAAGCACAGCGCGGCTTCGGCGGCGACATGCCCGAGACTGGAGAGCATGGCGATCATCCGAAGAATGCCGAGCGGCTGCACGCCGGAGCCCGCGGGCCCGTCCGTGCCGAGGATCAGCCTGTCAAGCTGCTTCAATTCCCGCGCCGTGTTGAGGGTGAGGAGCGCCGCGCGTTCGTTGCCGTTGTGGACGACTTCCAGACCCGTCCGGCAGCTCTCGCAGATGCAGACGATCTGATCGTCAGGAAGCGCCGAATGGCCGCCGTTGATGTGGCCGACAACGTCCGTGCCGGCTTCGAGAACCACATCCTTGTCGATGAGGCCGGATCCCGGAATCGACGGGCCGCCTGTGTGAATCGTGCTCTGGATGCCGTACTTCCGGGCCCAGTCGACCATCCTCTTCGCGGTCGGGCCGTCCTTGACGGAACCGAGGCCGACCTCGCCCATCAGCGTCACGCCGGCATCGGCCAGATCCTTGAAGTCCTGTTCCTCCATGCCGTGTTCGATCACCGGCGCGCCGGCCAGGACCTTGACGCCGGACGGACGGGCGTTCTCGTACCAGCGCTGCGCGGCGATGGCCATTGCCTTCAGGCCGACGATGTCCTTCGGGCGGCCCGGCATGTGGACCTCGCCGGCGGAAATCATCGTGGTCACGCCACCGTTCAGAGTGGAGTCGATCCAGTGAAGCTGCTGCTGCCGGGGAGTGTAGTCCCCGACGACAGGATGGACGTGGCTGTCGATCAGTCCCGGAGCGAGCGCCACCCCGTTCGCGTCGATGACGGTCGTTGCGTCGACGGTTTCGAGGTCCGCTTCGCGTCCAATGCCGGCGATGCGGCCGCCGACCGCCACGACGCAGTCCGCATCGAGGATCGGTTCCTCCAGCCTTCCGGACAGCATCAGGCCGACATTCTTCACCACGAGCTTTGCGTTGTCCCCAGTCATTGAATCTCTCCGTCTGTCATCAACCGATTCAGGCATGCTAAGCCGCGCCCGCCCGAGTTCAAGCCGGTATGGGTTCGGCGAACCCGCGCGCGACGCGACTTGGGACCGGGTTCAGCGGATTCCGGCGGCTTGTCGGCCCGGCCCGCATTTCTTCCCGCCGGCAATCCGGTTGCCCGGGGGATTGCCGGGCTTTCGCAATGCACTGCGCGCGCCGACTAAACAGGCTTGCATGCGAACCGAGGAAGGACTCGTGCCGGATTCCAATCCTGCTGCAGTCCGGCAAAGCCTGTTCGCTCGCATCCGGACGGCGGTGCTTCCGCGATGCATCGGCGGTCCCGGTTGCATCCGCCGTGATTGACACATATCCCAGAGTGGAGTATCCGTTAGTGTGCTAACGGATTTCAGGAGCTTCCCGGTTCGGGCATGCTGCTGCGGTTCGCGCCGGGTCCATCCCTGTCCAGACTGGAATTCTCGACAAGACGGAGAACCGAGATGGCGAGTCCCCAACTCGCGGAGGCCGTTCCGACAGCCTTCCCGATCCCGCCCGGCGTCTTCGCCGAGACGGTCACGTCCGTCGTGCACTACACGGACCGGCTGTTCAGGTTCCGCATGACGCGGCCGGCGAGTTTCCGGTTCCGGTCGGGCGAGTTTGTCATGATCGGGCTTCCGAACGCGGCGAAACCCGTGTACCGCGCCTACTCGATTACAAGCCCGTCATGGGACGACGAGCTGGAGTTCTTCTCGATCAAGGTCCCAGGCGGCCCCCTGACCGAGCACCTGAAGAACATCCGGCCGGGCGATACGATCCTGATGCGGCGAAAGCCCACCGGCACGCTCGTCAACGACGCGCTCCTCCCGGGTCGGCGGCTCTACATGTTCTCGACCGGCACCGGAATTGCTCCGTTCGCGTCACTCGTCCGCGATCCGGAAACCTACGAGAAGTTCGACGAGATCGTCCTGACGCACAGCTGCCGGGAAGTCGCCGAACTGAAATTCGGACTCGAACTCTCCAAGCAGGTCATGAACGACCCTCTCGTCGGCGAATTTGCCCGCAACCGGCTCGTGCACTATCCGACCGTGACCCGGGAACCCTATCACCGCGCGGGCCGGATCACGTCCCATATTGCCTCCGGTCAGCTGTTCGAGACGCTCGGCGCACCGCCAATGGCGCCCGAGGCCGACCGGGGCATGATCTGCGGCTCGATGGCCATGCTGAAGGATACGCGTGCACTTCTCGAGGGATTCGGCCTGACCGAGGGCGCGAACAACGCGCCCTCGACATACGTCGTCGAGCGCGCCTTCGTCGACTGACGCCTGTCGGTCCCGGCCCGCCTGGGGGCGGGAACGCGCTTCAGACTCCGAGGTAGCGCGAAATCCTCGCCGGGTCGGCCCGGAGGGCGGCCGCGTCCACTGCCTCCCGCGTTCTTCCGTTCTCGACGAACGCGACCCTGTCGGCGATCGAGAGGACAGCATCAACCCGCTGCTCCACGAGCACGATGGCGACATCTTCCGTCCTCAGCCGCATCACGACCTGCCTGATGATTTCCACAATTGACGGCTGCAGGCCCTCCGTCGGCTCGTCGAGCAGCAGCACCCGCGGTTCAATGCAGAGCGCGCGGGCAATGGCCAGCATCTGCTGCTCGCCGCCGGACAGCGTCGACGCGCGCTGGTCCAGGCGCTCCCGGAGGCGCGGGAATATGTCAAGGACACGGTCTCTTGCGGCCCGGCCCGACCGGCGCGTCATCAGTCCGATTTCGAGATTCTCGGCGACGGACAGCTCCGAGAACAGCCTCCGTCCCTGGGGCACATAGCCGATTCCCAGGCGCGGCACCTGTTCGGCCGGCAGTCCGCTGATGACCTGCCCCTCGAGCAAGACCTCGCCGGATCGCGGTCGCAGGTGCCCCATGATGGTCTTGAGCGTCGTCGTCTTTCCGGCGCCGTTCCTGCCGAGAAGGCAGAGGATCTCTCCGGAATTCGCCTCGATCGAAAGCCCGAACAGGATCTGTACGCGCCCGTAGGCGACATGGATGTCGCGAACCTCGAGCATCATGCGGTACCCAGGTATGCCGCCTGCACGGCCGCGTTCTCCCGGATCTCCGCCGGGGCGCCCTCCGCCAGGATCCGGCCGGCGTCGAGCACGGTGACGAATTCCGCCGTCTCCATGACCACACTCATGTTGTGCTCGATGACGAGGAGCGTGGTTTCGCCGGAGAGGGTTCTGACGAGCGACTTGAATGCCTCGACCTCGCTCTCCGCGAGCCCCTGAGTCGGCTCGTCAAGGATGAACAGCCGCGGTTCCTGGGCGAGACCCATCGCGATCTCGAGAAGGCGCTGATGGCCGTAGCTGAGGTCGCCAGCAAACTGCCCGGAACGGCCCGAAAGGCCGACGCGCACCAGGACCGATTCCACCTTGTCGTCGACGGCGTCCGCCGCAGGCTTCTCCAGCCGGCGGCGCACGGCAAGCGCCACGTTTTCGTGAAGGGTGAGCCGCGCGAAGACCGAAGTTATCTGGAAGGTGTACGCCATGCCGAGGCGGATCCGGCGGTGCGCCGGAAGGCCGGTGATGTCGCGGCCGGCGAACCGCACCTGCCCGGACGTCGCCCCGATCCGGCCGCAGAGCATCCCCACGAATGTCGACTTCCCGGCGCCGTTCGGCCCGATGATTGCGCGAACCTGTCCCTCGGGAAGTTCGAAGTCGACATCCCGAACCGCATGCAGGCCTCCGAAGTTCTTCGTCAGGTGCCGCGTGTCTAGAAGGCTCATGGCAGCCAGGGCAGCGCCCGCCTCTTCAGTTCCCCGGCCAGCCCCTGCGGCGCGAAGAGCGTCAGCAGAACGAGCGCGAGGCCGGCAATCAGCATGTAGGCGGAAGTGACGCCGCTCGAGAGGTCGATCAGGTAGAACATGAACAGCGTACCGACCAGCGGCCCGGCGGTCGTGCCGGCGCCGCCAAGGAGCACCCAGAGAAGGGGAAAGATCGAGTACTGGACAGAAGCGAATGTGGCACCCGCGTACCCGAAGAGCAGCGCGTAGGCGGCGCCGGACGCGCCGGACATCGTCCCGGAAAGCATAACCGCGACGAGCTTGTGCCGAAGCACGTCGTAGCCGAGCAGGCGGGCGCGCTCCTCGTTTTCGCGAATCGCGACCAGGCACCGCCCGAAGCGGGTCTGGACCAGCCAGCCGGTGAACGCGAGGCTTGAGCCGAAGACCAGAAGCGCGGCCATGTACCGATTGAGCGGATCGGTGAGATCGATTCCCGCCACGGATCGCGCCGCCTGCTGGATCACGAAGCCTTCGTCGCCGCGCGTGTAGTCGCCGAACAGCAGAATGGTCAGGAAGCCTGCCTGGGCGAACATCAGCGTGACGATCATGAAGGCGACCCCGCTGGTCCTCAGCGCGAGAAACCCGACGACCGCCGAAACGGCGAGCGCACTCGCAAGTCCGAGAATGAACGCCGGCACCGGCGTGAGTCCGAAGTGATGCATCGGGAGCGCGAGCCCGTACATACCAGCGGCGAAAAACAGCGCGTGTCCGAGGCTGAGCAGGCCCGTGTATCCGAACAGGAGGTTGTACCCCATCGCGTAGACCGCGAGGACCATGATGCGGGCGAGGTTGCCGTTATGGTAGTCTGGCAGGACGAAGTGAATCGCGAACAGCAGCGCCACGATGCCGCCGTGCAGCAGCGGGGACCGGACGCGCGCTGTCCTTTCGCCCGCGCAGCCGCCCGATGTCGTCATGTGCGCCGCCGCCCGAACAGGCCCTCCGGCCGGAAAACCAGGACGAAGGCGACGAGGAGCGTCGCGAGTATCTTCGCCAGCGTCGGCGAGAAGAACACGGAGATGATTCCGTCGCTCAGGCCTATGAGCACGGCCGCGACGAGCGTTCCCGGAAGACTGCCGAGGCCGCCGATGATCACCACGATGAATGACAGCAGCAGCGGATCTCCGCCCATCAGGTAGTGCGCCTGCTGAACGGGCACGATCAGCACCGCACCGAGGGCGGCAAGACCGGCTCCCAGCCCGAAGACGAGCGCGTAGACCCTGTGCACGGGAATGCCGAAGGCGAGCGCCATGTCCCTGTCGAGGCGGGTCGCGCGCATGATCAGCCCGAACCGCGTATGCTTCATAAGGAGCCACAACGCCGCGAGCACCACAATCGCGGCCGCAATGACGGCAAGCTTGTAGGTCGTTGTCCCGAGGCCCCACGGCCAGGTCAGCGCGAACCCGCCTTCCCCGTACTCGATCCAAGGCAGCGCAATGCGCGAATTGAAGGGTGGTTCGACGGGCCGCGCGTCCGGACCGAAAGTCATCAGGGCGGTTTGCTGGATGATGTAGAGGAGCCCGATCGTCGCAACGATCGTGCGTTCGGGGTCGTACTGGATCCGCTTCAGGACGAGGCTGTCGGCAAGCGCCGCAAGAAGTCCGACGGCCGGCGGCGCAATGACCAGGGCGGCGAGGAACCCGATCGCCGGATGCACGCCGACAGCCGTTGCGATCCACCAGCTCAGGACCGCGCCCAGCATGAAGAATTCGCCATGGGCGACATTCACGACGCGCATGACGCCAAAGACGATGCTGAGACCGGCGGCGGTCAGGGAGATGACCGCCGCCGTGATGGCTCCCTCGAGCGTCGCGAGAAAGAGGTAGGGACCGAAATCCACGGCCCTGCCGCCCCGCGTGCCCGCCCGGGGTCTCGCGCTCCTTCAGAACGACTGCGCCGTGTAGTCGGTCTCGTCCTCGTAGAAGGTGTCCTTGATCGACGTCGTGTGCACGACGTCCAGACGTCCGTCGGAAACCCTCGAAATGTACTGGTGGCCGAATACCTGGTGGGTCTTCCCGTTGAAGATCTTTGCGCCCTGCGGATGTTCGGCGGAATGCGGAATTTCCGTCATCGCTTCCACGGCCTCGATCAGTTTCGCCCGATCGGCGGGGCCGGCGTAGCCTGACGCCTCCATCCCCGCCTTGACCACGTAGAGGGTCTCCCAGCAGCCGAACATGTGCGAGTAGGTCGACACGTCCTTTGAATCGGAGACGGAGGCGCCGTTGTCGTCGACGCCGACGGCCGCGCGGTAGAGCTTGTCGTGCTCGGACTGGTCGGGCTGCGCGTAGCGCGGGTTGCCTTCCCAGAAGTAGCTTCCCTCGAGGAACTCGAGGCCCGGGCTTGCCAGATCGACGGCTTCCAGGCTGTCCAGAAAGCCGAAGATTTCGGGGCTGCTCGGACCGAAGAACTCGCCCATTTCCTTGACGAAGGTCAGGATCGCGGGGCCGACCATCACGTGGTAGACGACCTCCGTATCCTGCGGAATGCGCGGAAAGTACTTGGTGAAGGACGTTTCCGTCGGCGGGATGGCGATCTTTTCGACGACGGTGCCGCCCTGCCGTTCCAGGGACGCCGAGAAGTAGTCCCGGTGGTCATGGCCGAAGGCGAAGTCCGGGAAGATCATCGTCACCTTCTTGCCAAGGTTTTCGGCGACGAACGGTCCCATTGCCTCGACCTGGCTCTTCACGTCCGTGATTCCCGGTTGAAGCGTGTAGCGGTTGAGAATCCCGCTGGCCACGTGGTGGCCTTCCGAGACCACGAAATACGGCAGCTTGAGTTCTCCCGCTCGGGGAGCGGAGCCGATGACCACATGGCTGAACAACGTTCCGAAAGCGATGTCGCAATTGTGCTGCGTGGCGAACTTCTCGACCACCTCGGCACCGCGCTTGGGATCGGTGCCGTCGTCCTCGGCGATGATCTCGACGGGTCGGCCGTTGATTCCGCCGGCATCGTTTATGCGCTTCGCGGCCGCCTGCGTCGTCCTGTCGTACCAGCGGCCGTAGGCCGCGCCGATGCCTGTCCGATGCACCTGAAATCCGATGCGGATCGGTTCCGAGCTCTGCGCCTGCGCAAAGCGGCCGGCGAGAGGCATGGCGCCCGATGCGGCGAGCGCGCCCGCCGCCAGCGTCCCGACCGCCTTTCGCCGGGTCATGGTCGTGCAACCGGATCGGCGGGATTCGTCTATGTCATGCATCTCGGTTCTCCTTTCCGTTGATGACGGTCTCTGAATACTGTGCGCACGCTGGCGATTCGTCCAGAATTATCGCGAATCCCATTGTACTGCGCGGGTTTCACGCGCCGCGCGGTGACGCAAGCAGCCAGAGACCCAGGAGCGTGTAGAGTATCATGAATGCCGCAAGGGGAACCTGGCTGGTCGCAGCGGCCGACCTGCTGCCGAACAGGTCGACCGCAATTGCATGGGCGACGAGGATGGCGAGAATGTGTCCGACAACGACCGCGCCGGCCTGGGTCAGCCAGATCGTCCGGACGGTGTCCAGCGAATTGAAGAAGCCGGTCGTGACATGGTGGCCGGCGAGCCCGAAAAGGTCGGCGCCGCTGGCGAGGGGATCGGACGCGGCGACGAGCGCGTACTGCCCGTTCACCAGAAATGCGGTGAGGAAGTGTGCGATGTGATAGCCGAAGGCAATCGGGAGCACCGACATCGCCAGACGTCCGAACGCCACGGCGAATGGCACGCTGCGAACGCCGTGGAAGCGGGCCGCCAGCCGCAATCCCGCCCAGACGCATGCCCCGAACAGGCAGACCAGGAGGACATTCGCGCAAAGGAGGCCGATGACGGTTTCCGCAATGATCGCCGAACGGCCGGGAAACTCCAGCGGATTGACGTCTATCCGCGACAGCCACCAGAATGTCTCGTTCAGCCCGTCGAAGCTGCCGGTGCCGAGCATCGCAAGAACGAAGATCCCCTGGCTGGCCGGCAGGACCGGCGCGCGCACGACCGACCAGCCGGGGAAGCCGATCCTGCTTCCGCCAGTTCCCAGCCGGAGAGGCGCCAGACTGGCATAGTACCTAAGAAGCATGGTGAAGCATTCGCAGCGGTCAAGCCAAGCGTCCTTCCCGAACGCGATCATGCCGGCGAATGTCACTACGGCGTATGCCGCGACCGCCCAGGCAAGGCGATCCGGGTCATCCGGGGCCGGGTCGGCAAGAAAGAAGGCACCAAACGCGAGAAGGAGGGCGATTCCCGGCAGAGCGCCGATCCTGTCGGGCAGCGTGAGGCGCGGAGCGCGTCCCCCGACCCGATTCAGAATGCGGATCGGTCCGGTCCACGGATTCACGAAGAACCAGATGTCGCCGAGCGCCCCCTGAACGGTTGGAAACGCAATCCACCAGACGGTCCAGATGAAGAGCGGCAGCGGGTTCGCGAGCGGGTCGCGCGAGCCGGTGAAGCCGGCGAACACGAGCGTCGCGAGCAGCGCCAGGCATGCGGTGCTGGTCACGGCCGGTGCGCCCCGCGGGATTCGAATTCCCGGAAGACGCGCCGTCGCGAAAAGTCCCGCCGAGACATGGCCGGGAAGAAAGGCAAGAACGATGACAGTCAGCGCAACGGCGGCGATTCCGGCAGCAATGTAGACGTCTGTCGGCAACAGGAGCACGAAGGCTTGTTCGGACACATGCGCCCTGGACGGGGAGGGCAGAAGGGCGATGGCGGATGCCGTCACGGCCAAGCGCCGCCGCGTGCGCGGCGAGCATCCGATCGGTCGTCCGGGCACGCTCATGCCCGCGACGTTAACGAGTGCTTTCCTGAACTGCAAATGCCCAGGCCTCGGGAGCGTCCGCCGACGTCGTCCCGAAGGAGAGGCGGACACCGGCCATTCGGAGCTTCGCAACCGGAAGCGTGAACCGCCGGAAACCCTCCTCGCGTATGGCCGATTCGCATCGACGTCGCGACCCGCATCCTGCACGCGCCCGGAGCGCGGACGCCGGGCCGTACCGGCCCCGAGGACCCCGCCTTGCGGTTCGATGCGGCAGGCAGGGAAGGGCGAGGCGCAACCTCGGAGGAAGATCAGGTTCACGCCCCTTGCGACGGCGGACCCTCCGGAAGGGAGGCATAGCCCTCGACGAGATACCGGCGTGTGAGCGGCAGGCTTGCCGCGCCGAGCGCCGGCGCATCGGCCCCGAGACTGCCGCCCCGGAGCGAGGGCATCTCGATGCCCGCGAAGTTGCGCTTTTCAAGCCGGGTCTGGGTTTCGGAAACGATGCGGGCGCGAAGGCCTTCGGGAATCCGTCCGTCGATCAGCACCGATTCGAACTCGATGACCGACGTCGCGGCGGTAATGGCGTCAGCAATTCCGTTGGTTGCCAACGAGCACCACCGCTCAAGCACGTCCTCCTGAAACCGCCAGTTCTCGGACGGTTCCCGGAGGTCGGGAACGGGATGGCCGTGCGCACGGTGGAGTTCCACAAGCGTGGCCAGGGAAGCAACGTCGATCAGTTGCCGGCCCGCGCCGCGCGAGTCCGGCGCGGGCATCGAGCCGAGCGCGCCCGCATTGCCTTTGCGGCCGGTGTAGAGACTGCCGTTCAGGACCACGCCGCCGCCGATGAAATCATCGATGAAGAGATACATGAAATCTCCGTCCGCGGCCGTACAGCCGAATACAAGCTCCGCCGCGCAGGCGGCCGAGGCATCGTTTTCCAAGTAGACGGGCATCTCGAAAATGCGGGAAAGCTCCTCTCGGAGGTCGCGGTTTTCCCAGGGCGCGAGCGTGGATCCGGGCACCTCGCGCGACGGCGCCCAGTCCCAGAGGCGAAACGGCATGGCAATTCCGAGACCCGCGACGCGACCCTGTCTCTGCGCGTCGAGCTTGATCGACATTCCGTCTGCCGATTCGCGCGCGAACCTGATGACTGGATCAGGCAACGGATAGCTGTAGGGCATGCTCGCGGCATCGATGATGTTTCCGAGGAAGTCCGTCAGAACCATCCTTGCGCGCCCTCGGCCTACGACGAGACCGAGGAAGAATGCGCCATGGGCCGCTAGGGCCAGCGGGACGGACGGTTGACCGACGTTCCCCCGCAGCCGTTTTCCGGCGACAAGCAGCCCCTCCCCGGTCAGCTTCCTTATGATCACGGTAATCGTCTGCGCGGACAGACCCGTCAACCGGGACAAGTCCGTGCGCGTGAGCGGGCCGGAGCGCCGCAGGATCGACAGGACCAGCCGCTCGTTCTGGACGCGCACGCTTATCTGGTTGGCGCCGCGCGGTCCGTTTCGCGGCGGTTCGCCGGCTCGCCCAAGCGTAATCACTGCCGCGGTTTCGAATGCATCTCGCCCATGGAGACACGATTGTATCAAGGAGGCAAAGTCGTCAACCGGAATAAATAAATCATATTGAAGAAATTATTGACCGGATTGCGAATCACATGGTAGCTACATGGCGGAATCGCACTCGAAACCGCGGTTCGAACTGTCACGGAAACTCCTGGGGAGAACACCATGAAAAAACTGATCGACGGCCGCAAGGCGTTGGTCGCGGGGCTGGCGCTGTCGGCGCTCGCGGCTGGACCTGCGGCGGCTGACATAGGCGCATGCCTCATCACCAAAACCGACACGAACCCTTTCTTCGTGAAGATGAAGGAAGGCGCGACCGCCGAAGCGGAAGCCAATGGAATCGACCTGCAGTCCTTTGCCGGAAAGATCGACGGCGACGTCGAAACGCAGGTGGCCGCGGTCGAAACCTGCATTGCGTCCGGCGCGAAGGGCATCCTGATCACGCCGTCGGATTCGCGGGCTCTGGCACCGGTCGTGACGCAAGCACGGGAAGCGGGTCTCCTCGTGATCGCGCTCGACACTCCCTTCGAGCCGGCTGACGTCGCGGACGCAACCTTCGCAACCGACAACTTCAAGGCGGGCGTGCTGATCGGAAAGTGGGCCGCAGCCAAGCTCGGCGCGGATGCCGCGAACGCAAAGATCGCGCTCCTCGACCTGAACGCTTCGGAGGTCTCCGTCGATTACCTCAGGGATCAGGGCTTCCTCACCGGGTTCGGGATCGACATCAAGAATCCGACCGACATCGGGGACGAAGACGACCCGCGAATCGTGGGCCACGATGTCACGAACGGCAACGAAGAAGGCGGACGGACCGCTATGGAGAACCTTCTGCAGAAGGATCCGGAGATCAACGTCGTCTACACCATCAACGAGCCTGCAGCCGCGGGCGCCTATGAAGCGTTGAAGGCGGTTGGACGCGAAAACAATGTCCTGCTCGTCTCGGTCGACGGCGGCTGTCCCGGCGTGATGAACATCACGGAGGGCATCATCGGGGCCACGTCGATGCAGTTCCCCCTTCTGATGGCTTCTCTGGGCATCCAGGCGATCAAGACCTGGGCCGACACGGGCGCCAAACCCGAGAATACCCCCGGGCTTGACTTCTTCAACACGGGCGTGGAACTTGTGACCGACGAACCGATCGAAGGTCTCGAATCGATTTCCTCGGAAGAAGGCATGAAGCGCTGCTGGGGCTGATCCTTCGCAGATTTGAGCTTTTTCGAGGATGCAGGGCGGCCGTAGCCGCCCTGCATCTGCCGAATCGTCCGATCCGGACGGATCGGATCCTCCACGCATGAACACACCAGCTGCAGACCGGCAAGGCGACGGGTCTTCGGTCGCGACCGAGGACAGGAATTCCGCCGCCCCGGCGCCCGGCGAGACTCCGGAACCCCCGACCGAACGATCGGCAATCGACCGGGTGCAGCACTTCCTGCACCGCTACCCGACAATGGTTCCGGTCATCGTGCTCGCCGCAAGCGTCGCAGCGTTCGGAATTGTTGCGGGCGGGCGGTTCTTCTCGCCCTTCAACCTGTCGCTCATCATGCAGCAGGTTTCGATCATCGGCATTCTCGCCGCGGCGCAGAGCATTATCATAATTACCGCCGGAATCGATCTCTCTGTCGCGGCGATCATGGTGCTGATGTCCGTGATTGCCGGAAACCTTGCGGTCAACCTAGGGGTTCCGACCGGCCTTGCGCTCGTCATTGCCTTCATCGGCGGCACCCTCGCCGGCATGTTGAACGGAATCCTCGTCACGCGGCTTCGTCTGCCGCCCTTCATCGTCACTCTCGGAACCTGGAATGTCTTCTTTGCTCTGAACCTCTGGCTGTCCGGAGCCCAGTCCATTCGCGGTCAGGACATCGATAGCGCCGCGCCGCTTCTCAAGTTTTTCGGCCAGAGCCTGAACTTCGGCGGGGCTCGGGTCACCTACGGCTCGATTCTCATGATCGTCGTGTTCGTCGTGCTCTGGTTCCTCCTGAACAAGACCGCATGGGGGCGGCACGTCTACGCAGTCGGGGACGACAAGGAAGCCGCCGAACTCGCCGGAATTCGAACCGATCGCACCCTTGTCTCCGTGTACGCGCTTGCGGGCCTTGTATGCGCGGTAGGGGCTTGGGCCGCGATCGGCAGGGTCGGCGCAGTGTCTCCGCAGAGCTTCTACGAAGGCAACTTGCAATCGATCACCGCGGTCGTCATTGGCGGCATATCCCTGTTCGGCGGGCGCGGCTCGATTCTCGGCGCGCTCTTTGGCGCGCTGATCGTTGGCGTTTTCCAGTCAGGTCTCCGCCTCGCTGGCGTGGACGTGCTCTGGCAGGTCTTTGCCATCGGCTGGCTGATCATCATTGCCGTCGCGATCGACCAGTGGATCCGGAAGATCTCGTCATGACGGACGCGGCAGGGGCAGTCCTGACCGCGCGCGGGCTGGTCAAGCGCTACGGGCGGGTGACGGCCCTCGACGGCGCCGACTTCGATCTCGTGCCCGGCGAAATTCTCGCCGTCATCGGCGACAACGGAGCCGGCAAGTCCACGCTCATCAAGGCCCTGTCCGGCGCGGTGCAGTGCGACGAAGGCGAAATCCGCCTGGAAGGACGCGAAGTCCGCTTCAGCTCGCCGATCGACGCACGCGAAGCCGGAATCGAAACCGTGTATCAGAACCTCGCACTTTCCCCCGCGCTTCCCATTGCCGAAAACCTCTTCATCGGCCGCGAGATCCGCAAGCAGGGAATCATGGGCCGCGTCTTCCGCATGCTCGATCACGCCGAAATGGACCGGCAATCGCGCGCCATGCTTTCCGACCTAGGCCTTCTGACCATCCAGAACATCCGACAGGCGGTCGAGACGCTCTCCGGCGGGCAGCGGCAGGGCGTAGCCGTCGCCAGAGCCGCCGCCTTCGGATCCAAGGTGGTGATCATGGACGAGCCGACCGCGGCGCTCGGGGTGAAGGAATCCAAGCGGGTGCTCGAGCTGATCCTCGACGTCAAGGCGCGCGGGCTTCCGATTGTCCTGATCTCCCACAACATGCCCCATGTGTTCGAGGTGGCCGACAGGATTCACGTGCACCGCCTCGGCCGGCGCATCTGCGTCATCCGGCCGGAAGACCACAGCATGTCGGATGCAGTCGCGTTCATGACAGGCGCCGCGGAGGCGCCGAAGGATGGTCAGGTGAACTGACGGCCCGCGCCGGGCATCTCGTCGCGTTTTCAGGCCCGGTCACGCCGAGTGCTTCTGGTGCATGCCGGGAATCGACGTGCCCGGACGCCCCTTTCGCCGAACCGGATTTTCCGCGCCTTGATTGATCATCGCCCGGCGGCAAAATAGAAGGGACCGCTTGAATCTTTACGGCAGCTGCGGTCGATGAACCTCTCCTCGCTCAAGTCGCGGAACTTCCGCTTGTACCTGACCGGAAACCTGTTTGCGGTGAATGCGTTCTGGATCTCGCGGGTCGCGGTGGGGTGGATTGCCTGGGATCTGACCGGATCCGCGAGTTTCGTGGGGCTGATCTCGCTTGCCTACTTCCTGCCGACGCTTGTTGCGGGGCCGATCTTCGGAGTGGTGACCGACCGCGTCAACGTGCGGCACGCGGCGATGATCACTCAATCCGCGCTGTTCGTCCTTTCGCTGCTGCTCTTCGCCATACATGCGGCGGGTTTCCTCGACGAACTGCAACTGGCCGCCTTTGTCGCCATGTCCGGCCTCGCCATGGCGGCTCACGGTCCGGTACGCATGTCCCTGGCGCCGCGCCTCGTTCGGCGCGACCGCGTCGCCTCTGTCGTGAACATCGTCGCGATCAACTTCAATCTTGCGCGGTTGACAGGTCCTGCAATCGGCGGCTGGCTGATCGCCGAATACGGCGTCGGTGCCGCATTGGGCACGGTCGCCTTCTGCTACGTTCCGTTCCTTGCGACTCTCTCCGTCCTCAGGATGCGCGAGCGCGACGACGCCCGGGCCCGGCTGCTGCCGTTTCGGGCAGCGCTCATGGAGGGGCTGCGGCACGTTCTGGCCAACGCTGTCATCAGGCAGGCGCTGTTCCTGACGGTCCTGGGATCGTTTTTCGTTCATGGAGCGCTGGAGATACTGCCGGTTCTCGCGGACGGGGTGTTCGCGCGGGGCGCCGCCGGCCTGGGCATGCTGACGTCGGCTGCGGGACTCGGCGCTCTTGTGGGGGGACTCGTTCTTGCCTTGGCGCCGGCTCCCGCCGCATCCGGCGGAACCGCGGGAGTACAGGTTCTCGGAGCCGCCAGCCTGGTCGCGACGGGGACGCTCGGCACCGTGACCTCCTGGCCCATGGCGCTCTTTCTTGTCGCGTTCATGGCCTGCTGCGTCACGGCAATCGGCATCATCTGCCAGAGCCGCATCCAGATGGACATCGACGACGGAATACGCGGCCGCGCCATGAGCCTCTGGGCCGTCGTGGCCATCGGGTCGGCTGCAGCCGGCGCTTCCGTCCAGGGCGCGATGTCCGACCTGATCGGAGTCGAACGGACACTCCCCATCTTCGCGATGGGAGCGCTTGCGGTTCTCGTGGCATTCGCGCTGCGAGCCAGAAGAACCTGACGGCATCTCCGCTTCAGGGATGAAACATGTGCCGACAGCAGCTCCCGGGGCTCGTCAAGGGCCGCGCCGTCTGGTCGGAGTGGCGAGATTTGAACTCACGACCCCTGCCTCCCGAAGACAGTGCTCTACCATACTGAGCTACACTCCGACCTCAGCATGCGAATTAACCTTCGCGCCAGGATGGTTCAAGTGGGTTGTGTTAGCGCCGTCATTTTTTCGCCTGATCTGCGGCGATCCCCGAATTCGCCGGTTTTCGCAAAAAACCGCCGAATGAGTCGCGGTTTTTCCGCTCCACTTCCGGCTCAGTGATCCTGGAAAACGGCGTTCGATTGGCATGGTCTTCTCCCTGTCGCTGGCGACATTGCCAGTTCAGGAAGTCGACCGGATTTTTCCGGAAACTCAACCTCCAGATCGTGGAACCAGAGATTGGCCCCGCCGGTGGGCAGCGCTACATCAGGAAAAGCAACAGGGTGATCTGCGAAGTCGTCGATCTCGACGCGTGGATGAAGGAAGAAAAACGCCGGTTCGCGGCAGAGACGGTGGAAGAATGAGTCCGCACGGCCCCCGATGAGCGCCGGTGTCGCCAGATATCAAGCAACCGACCCCCGAGGGTTCGGATTTCTTCGTCTCCACGGCGTAAAGCGCCGCAGAATCGTAGTTGCTCGAACCAACCGATGGCTCTGTTCTCGGTTTTCACACTCCAAGATATGCGGCGATGATCGCTGCCAATTCGCCCGAACCTGAACCATTCCTCTCAACGCCGCCCTGCGCGCCGAACTGCCCGAGCTGGTCCCGAACGGCCTGCTGGTCACCCGGTCGTGGCTCATGGAACAGGGCCTCGCCCGGCATGCTGTCGACAATCTGGTCAAGAGCGGACAGCTCCTGCCGCTCCGACCCGGCGTCTACATGCGTCCGGGAAGCCGGCTTGTCTGGCAAGGGGTCGTCGGCTCCCTTCAAGGGATGGGCGGCAACTTCGTCGTCGGCAGAACGAGCGCGCTGGAGCTGCAAGGTAGGACGCACTATCTGCCCTTGTCCCGCCGCCGCGCGATACACCTGCACGGCTCCGGACCATTGCCGTCATGGGCCAACAGGCTCGATCTCGAGGAGACGTTCCGTCGTCATAGAACCGCATGGCTGTCGGAACCGGAGGAATCACCGGGGTGTTGCGAACAGCGCCCCCTGTCCTCCTTCACGGTCGAGGTTCCCTGGGGCGACGGATTCCAGACGGTGCGAACCTCCACGCTCGAACGGGCGTTGATCGAGATACTGAAGGACGTGCCGGCCGGGATATCGTTCGAGCATGCCGAACAATTTATGGAAGGGCTCGTCGACCTCTCGCCGCGCCGGCTCGACGCCCTTTTGCGCCGAACGCGCAGCATCAAGGTCAAGCGTTTGTTCTTTTGGCTGTCGGAGCGGCAGGGGAACGCCTGGATGAAGCGGCTGGACGCCGACGACTTCGATCTCGGCCGGGGCAAGCGCGTCCTGGCGAGTGACGGCCGGCTGGTGAGCCGCTACGGGATCACCGTGTCGAAGACGATGCATGGATAGACGAAATCCGGTCTACCGTCAGGCGGCGCCGGTCGTTCAGGTGCTTCCCCACATCGCCAGGCGGGAAGAGTTCGCCCTGAAGGGCGGCACTGCGATCAATCTGTTTCTGCGCGATCTGCCGCGTCTTTCGGTGGACATCGACCTCACCTATCTGCCGCCAGGGTCTCGATGCCGTCGGGACGGACTTGCGAGCGGCCATTCCCGGCATAGGGGCGCAGGCGACGGATTCATCCGCGACGGATGCGCTGCGGCCGGCTCTCGCGCTGGACGGGCGTCGCATCAAGATCGAGGTCTCTCCGGTCGCGCGCGGCACGGTGTGGCCCACGGAGATGCGGGAGGTTGTCGCGACGGTCGAGGAAAGCATCGGCTACTCCGAGAACCGGCTTCTGTCCTTCAACGATGTCTATGCGGGCAAGATGTGCGCGGCGCTCGACCGGCAGCATCCGCGCGACCTGTTCGACATCGCGCTGCTGCTGGACCGAGAGGGCATCGGCCGGGATCTGCTCAAAACCTTTCTCGTGTACCTATCGGCCACAACCGGCCGATTGCGGAGCTTCTGGCTCCGAGGCGCCGGGACATCGCCGGCCTCTATTATGGAGAATTCAGGGAGATGACCCGCGAGCCGGTGCCGCTCCAGACGTTGCTCGACGCGCGGGAGCGGCTTGTCGCAGCTCTCCACGCCCTGCTTGCAGAAGAGGATCGCGCTTTCCTGCT
>CAXXWA010000003.1:0-8671 GCA_963662815.2 uncultured Amylibacter sp. | reverse complement strand
AGCCGGCCCGGTGCGGATCTCGTGGAAGCAATGCGGCGAAGACGGCTCTTCGATGTTCAGGTGCAGCGTTCGCGCGCCTGCCATTTCAGCATCGGCGGCAAAGCCCGCCGCGGGGAAGACTTCTCCCGAGGTGCCGATCGACACGAAGAGCTGGCAGCGGCCCAGAGCCGCTTGGATTTCGTCCATGAAATAGGGAATCTCGCCGAACCAGACGACGTCGGGACGCGTGGCGGCCTCGCAGCAATCCGGACACGGGTCGCCCGCGTTCATTTCCGGCGGTGCGGGCCACCGGCTGCCGCAGCGGGCGCAGAGCGCCTTCCGGATTTCACCGTGCATGTGCCAGACCTTGCGGGAGCCCGCCCGCTCGTGCAGATCGTCGATGTTCTGGGTTACGATCACCACTTCGCCGGGGTGCTTCCTTTCAAGCTGCGCGAGAGCCTTGTGCGCGGAGTTCGGATCGGCCGCGCGACAGTTCATGCGGCGGCCGTTGTAGAAGTCGTGCACGAGATCGGGATTCCGCGAAAACCCCTCCGGCGTCGCGACCTCGAGAAGGTCGTAGCGGTCCCAGAGACCGCCCCTGTCGCGCAGGGTCATGAGGCCGCTCTCTGCGGAAATCCCGCACCGGTCAGGATCACGATGCTCTCGACCATCTTGCTTCTCCCGGGTATGTTGAATCGATGCTGTTGTCGGCGGTTTCCCGTGACCACACGAATTCTGTTCGTCTGCCTCGGCAACATTTGCCGCTCGCCGACCGCCGAGGGCGTGTGCCGGCACTTGGCGCTTGCCGAGGGTGTCGATGCCGAGTTCGACAGCGCCGGGACCGGCGCGTGGCACGTCGGTTCGCCGCCGGACGACCGGGCCGCTGATGCGGCGCTAAGGCGCGGCTACGATCTCTCGGATCTCCGGGCGCGCAGGGTCGCTCGTCGGGACTTTGCCGAATTCGATCTGATCCTAGCAATGGACAGGACCAATCTGGAGTGGCTCGAAGCGAACCGCCCGCCCGGCGGCCGGGCGCGACTCGGACTGTTCCTTGAAGAGGCCGGAGGCACGGCATGCGGTGATGTGCCCGATCCCTACCATGCGGGCAAGTTCGCCGAAACGCTCGACATGATCGAGAGTGCATGCAGGGGCCTCGTTGCCAGCTTGCGCCGGGAAAATTGAAGCGGGAAGGCTGGCGGATCGGTTCGGTCCGTGCGGGAATCCGGAAGTGCGCCGATCTCTGAACGGCGGCCTCGAGCCGCCCCGCCGCGCCGGGCGCAAGTCACTCCGTTGCCGCCCTTGCTTGACCACGGACTCAATCCCGCCCATATGCGCCCGATGGAAAGCACATCCTGCATCCGCAACTTTTCAATCATCGCCCACATCGATCACGGCAAGTCGACCCTTGCGGACAGGCTGATGCAGCAGACCGGCACGGTGCCGGACCGGGAGATGCAGGAGCAGCTCCTGGACAGCATGGACATCGAGCGCGAGCGCGGAAATCACAATCAAGGCCAACTCGGTACGGATCGACTACCGGGCGAGGGATGGAAAGGATTACGTGCTCAACCTGATCGATACCCCCGGCCATGTCGATTTCGGCTACGAGGTCTCGCGCTCGATGCGCGCGGTGGAGGGGGTCCTTGCTGGTCGTCGATTCGACTCAGGGCGTCGAAGCGCAGACCCTGGCCAACGTCTATCAGGCGATCGATGCCGATCACGAGATCGTCACCGTTCTTAACAAGATCGATCTCCCTGCAAGCGATCCCGACGAGACGCGCCGACAGATCGAGGAGGTCATCGGCATCGACGCGAGCGACGCATTGCTGGTCTCGGCCAAGACCGGCATCGGCATCCCGGACGTGCTGGAGGCGATCGTGACGCGCCTCCCGCCGCCCGAGGGAAAGAGTGACTCGCCTTTGACGGCGCTGCTCGTCGACAGCTGGTATGACCCGTACCTCGGCGTCATTGTTCTCGTTCGCGTCTTGGACGGCGTCCTGAAAAGGGGCGAACGGATTCGCATGCTGAACACCCGGGCGACCTACACGGTCGACAGGATCGGCATTTTCCGCCCCGAGATGGTCGAAGTCGATGCCCTCGGTCCGGGCGAACTCGGATTCCTGACGGCCTCCATAAAGCGCGTGCGCGATACCCAGGTCGGCGACACGATTACGCACGAGAAGAACGGAGTCACCGAAGGGCTTCCCGGGTTCCGCCAGTCGCGTCCGGTGGTCTTCTGCGGGCTCTTTCCCGTCGACAAGGCCGCTTTCCCGAATCTTCGCGATGCGCTGGAGAAGCTCGCCCTGAACGATGCGAGCTTCACGCATGAGACGGAGTCGTCGGCGGCGCTGGGGTTCGGTTTCCGTTGCGGTTTTCTCGGTCTCCTCCACCTGGAGGTGGTTCGCGACCGCCTGGAGCGCGAATTCGGAATTGAATTGGTGACGACTGCGCCGAGCGTTATCTACCGGGTGCACCAGAATAGCGGATCCATCCTGGAGCTGCACAACCCGGCCGACATGCCGGATCTGTCCAGCGTCGATCACCTTGAGGAACCATGGGTGCGTGCCACGATTCTCGTTCCGGACGAATACCTTGGGGATGTCCTCGGGCTCTGTCAGGATCGCCGCGGACTCCAGCATGATCTGACCTATGCAGGGTCGCGGGCAATGGCCACCTACGAACTGCCTCTGAACGAGGTCGTTTTCGACTTTCACGACCGGCTCAAGTCGACGACGCGGGGCTATGCGTCGTTCGACTACCAGCTGATAGGATACCGGCCGGGAAACCTGGTCAGAATGCAGGTTCTGGTCAACGAGGAGGCTGTGGACGCTCTCTCGGTCATGGTTCATCGCGACCGGGCGGAACAGCGCGGCCGCGCCATGTGCGAGAAGCTGAAGGAACTCATCCCGCGCCACATGTTCCGGATCCCGGTCCAGGCGTCGATCAATGGCCGGATCATCGCCCGCGAGACGATATCCGCCCTGCGCAAGGACGTGACGGCGAAGTGCTACGGCGGAGACGTCACGCGGAAGAGGAAGCTTCTCGAAAAGCAGAAGGCGGGGAAGAAGAAGATGCGGCGGTTCGGCAAGGTTGACATTCCGCAGGACGCCTTCATCAGTGTCCTGCGGATGGACGACTGACGCGCGTCGGGCGCGCAGCCTTCGTCCGAACGGCATCGTTGAAGTCGGCGGTTGGCATGAAGATCGGATTCATCGGGCTTGGCAACGTGGGCGGAAAGCTCGCGGGAAGCCTCATTCGCAACGGTTGGGACGTGACGGTGCGGGACCTCTCCGCCACACGCCAGGAAGAATTCGTGGCCCGGGGCGCAAGGACGGGGGCGTCGCCGCGCAGCATGATGCGGGATTGCGGCGTGGTCATCACCTGCCTGCCGTCGCCGGGAGGCGTCGGCCGCGGTCCTCGAAGGCGAAGACGGCCTTCTATCCGAAGCATGCCCGGGAAAGATCTGGGCGGAAATGTCGACGACCGACGAGGCCGAGGTCATGCGGCTCGGCAGCGCATTCATCGCGAGGGGCGGCGAAGCCGCCGACTGCCCGGTTTCCGGAGGCTGCCACAGGGCGGCGACCGGGAACATCTCGATCTTCGCCGGCTGCGAGCGCAAGACGTTCGAGAGAGTTCTTCCCCCTCCTGACGGCATTGGGCCGCCGCATCCTGCATACCGGAGGCCTTGGGTCCGCATCCGTTCTCAAGGTGCTCACGAACTATCTGGCGACGGCGAACCTTGTAACCTGCTGCGAAGCGCTGGCGGTTGCAAGGGCCGCGGGAATGGACCTCGCGACCGCCTACTGACGCGATCCGGATTTCGTCGGGGACATCCTTCGTGGCACGAAACGGAGTCCCAGGTGATCCTGAACGGTTCGCGCGACATTTCATTCACCATGGACCTCGTCCTCAAGGACATCGGACTGTTCCAGGAAGTCGCCGACCGGGCAGGGGTTCCTATCGAGATCAACCCCATGCTCATCGAGATTTTCCGGGACGGAATTCACCGCTACGGTTCGCGTGAGCTGTCGCCCAACATCATCAGGCGCCTCGAGGACAGCACCGGTCTGGACATCCGCGCCCCGGGCTTCCCGGCGGAGATGATCGATGACGAGCCGGAGGAGCCGGGCCGGGAAGTCCTGCCCGGCAAACGCGCCGCCGCCTGACGCGTGCCGGCGGCCTTTCCGCGCCAGGGCCGTTGCCCGGATCCGGATTCCGAGCGCTTCGGCGGCGGCTCGGCTGGGCCAAACTTCGCGGGGTCGCCGCATGAATGACTTGGTTCCGGAACTGCGGCCGACTCCCGGCAGACGCTGGTTCGCCGCGCTTTCGCTCCTTGTCGTCGGCGGGGCGGCGGCATGGTTCGGGTTGTTCGGGCCAGACCAGAACCTTGGCATTCGCGTAGTTTCGGCAGCCGCCGCCGCGGGCCTCCTGCTGCAGGCCTGGAGGTGCCGGGGCGAGGGCGCGGAGCAGCATACGGCTCACGCCTGAAGGGCTGTTCGACGGCGGCGGCAACTGCATTTGCCGCACCGGCAACATCGCTTCCGTCGAGCGGGGCCTTTTCGCGATGCGTCCCTCGAACGGATGTCATGATTCGCTTGCGCGAACCGGCGGCCTTCCGCTGGATTCCGGGTGTCTACTGGAGGGTCCGGGCGAAGGGTGGGCGTCGGCGGCCTGCTGCGGCCGGCCGACGTGCGCGCCATGGCTGACAGGCTTGCCTTGCTGGCTGCCGAGAGCCGGCGCGCGCCGGAGTCCGGAACGCCGAAGTCGACGGGTTGACCGCGCTGCACCGGTTCCGGCGTCAGAGGCCCTTGACCGCGTAGCTCGCCGCGACGCGCTGGATCGCGACG
Source organism: uncultured Amylibacter sp. (assembly GCA_963662815.2). Classification (GTDB taxonomy): domain Bacteria; phylum Pseudomonadota; class Alphaproteobacteria; order Rhodobacterales; family Rhodobacteraceae; genus JAPPHA01. The sequence continues at coordinate 3,845 of CAXXWA010000003.1, read as the reverse complement.
ATGTAGGCGGCGGTGCGCAGGTCGTCCACGTTCTTCCAGTCCCGCCAGACCTGTCGCATCGCGTGGTATGCGCTTCTCATGGAATCGTCGAGGCCGGACCGGACGAGTTCCAGTTCATCCGCTCCGTGAAGGTACTTCTGTTTGAACTCGGGCGAGAGATCCTGTCCGAGATTGCCCTCGAGCTCGCTGATCAGGAGCCGGTGGCGCGCTTCCTCCTGGCGGCGCTGCATGCGTCCGAACCGGATGTGGCTGAGGTTCTTGACCCATTCGAAGTACGAAACCGTGACGCCGCCGGCGTTCGCATAGGTGTCGGGGATGATGATCTTGCCGTTCTTCCTGAGGATTTCGTCCGCAGCCCACGTGACAGGACCGTTCGCGGCCTCGATAATGAGCGGAGCCCCTGATCCGCGCCGCATTGTCCCTGTTGATGGTTCCCTCGAGGGCGGCGGGAATGAGGATGTCGCAATCCGCCTCGAGGACGCCGGCACCGTCCTGGACAAAAACCGAGCTCCCGAATCCCTTGATGCTGCCGGTTTCCTGGCGGTGGCGCGAAAGCGCGTCGATCTCGAGGCCGTTCGAATCGATGATTGCGCCATCGTGCTCGATTACCGCAATGATCCTTGCCTCGTCCTCTTCCTGAAGGAACCGCGCAGCGTGGTATCCGACGTTGCCAAGTCCCTGCACGACCACGCGCTTGCCGGCGAGGTCGCCCTCCATTCCGGTGAGCGCGACGTCCTCCGGGTGGCGGAAGAATTCCTGCAACGCGTACTGCACGCCCCGCCCGGTGGCTTCGACGCGGCCGGCGATTCCGCCTGCGTTCAGCGGCTTGCCGGTCACGCAGGCGCGGCTGTTGATGTCGGTCCGTGTTCATGCGGAGGTACTGATCCGCGATCCAGGCCATTTCCCGTTCCCCGGTGCCGACGTCAGGCGCCGGCACGTTCTGGGACGGGTTGATGAGATCGCGCTTGACCAGTTCGAAGGCGAACCGGCGGGTGATCTGTTCGAGTTTCCGCCTCCTCCCAGTCCCTGGGATCGATTTGCAGGCCGCCCTTCGCGCCGCCGAAGGGAACCTCGACCAGCGCGCACTTGAAGGTCATCAGCGCGGCCAGCGCCTCCACCTCCTCCTGGTTGACGACCATTGCGTAGCGGATTCCGCCCTTCACCGGTTCGAGATGCTCGGAGTGGATCGCCCGGTATCCGGTAAAGGTCTCGACCCTTCCGCGCAGGCGGACTCCAAAACTGACGGCGTAGGTCGAGTTGCAGATGCGAATCTTGTGTTGCAACCCGGGCGGAAGATCCAGATGCGCCGCGGCACGCTGGTACATCAGGTCTACGGATTCGCGGAAACCGGGTTCTGGCTGACTGGACATGAGTTGCATGGTGCTCCCGGATCGCGAGGATTTCAACCCCTCTCTGACGGGCGACCAGGGGCATCCCACGCTGATTTCGGCTGGTTTTCCTTGACACCGGGCTTGTCTGCGTTGCATGCGCGCGCGACCGCGGAGCCGGAATTTTCCGCTGGCGTTCCCGTCCCGGACGTGCGATGCTCCGGCCATGTCGATTCGCAAGCGCCTCGAGTTCCATGCCCCGTTTCGCGGGATGCCGGCGGGGTTTTCCCTGTCGGACGTCGAGATCCGGCTGGCCAGGCCGCAGGAGCGCCCGCTCTGGGACTCGCTGATGGACGAGCGCCGCCATCTCGGCTTCCAGCGGCTGGCGGCCCGCGGCCTGCGCTACGTGGCAAGCTTCGGGGGACCGGTGGCTGGGCCTGGCGGCGTGGCAGAACGGCGCCTTCAAGTGCGCTCCGCGCGACAGGTGGTGCGGCTGGAGGCCGGAGCAGCAGTTCCGGCGGCTGGAGATGGTGGCGAACAACACGCGTTTCCTGATCCTGTCCGAGCCGGGCGCGTTCCCGAACCTCGCCTCCTTCTTCCTTGCGGGGATGACCCGCCGGCTCGCCGACGACTGGCTGGCGGCGCACGGGCACCGGGTGCTCCTGGCGGAGACGTTCTGCGACCCGGCCAGGTTTTCCGGCACCATGTACAGGGCGGCGGGCTGGGAGTGCCTGGGCCGGACGAAGGGGTTCGCCCGCGCCAACGGTCGCTACACCAGACCCCCACGGCAGGCCGAAGGAGATCTTCGTGACGCCGCCGGGCCCGACGCCCGGGCGCTGCTCTCGAGCCCGCAGCCGCTGCCGCCGGACGTGGCGCCGCCCTCCCGGTCCCGGTCTGGCGCCGCGGGACCCCGGGACAATGCGCTCGCTGCACGCGGAGCTGGCGGCGGTGCCCGACTTCCGCCGGGCGCAGGGCAGGAAGCACGCGGTGGCCTGCGTGCTCGCCGTGCACGTGCTCGCCGAGCTCGCGAACATGAAGGGCTGCCTCGCCGCCGCGCAGTTCGCGCGCTCGCTGTCGCAGGAGGAGCTGGAGGCCGTCGGCGCCTGGCGGAACCCGAAGACGGGGCTTCGCGAGCCGGTCTCGAAGTCCACGATCCACAGGGTCGTGCAGTCGGTCGACCCCGAGGCGCTGGAGGACGTGGTCGGCCGCTGGTCCCGGCCCCGGCTTCCCCTCGCCCGGGCGCTCGCCGCCGACGGCAAGCGCATCCGCGGCGCCAACCGCAACGGCGACGGCCATCACGAGACCGTGGCCCTCGTCGACCACGCGACCGGCGCGCCCTTCGCGCTCCTGAACTTCGGCGACGAAGGCGGCGAGCTGGCGGCCACGCACGACCTCCTGGAGCGCAGCGACGTCCGCGGCAAGGTCATCACCCTCGACGCGCTGCACACGACGCGCAAGACCGCGAAGATGGTCACCGGGCGCTGCGGAGCCGACTATGTCTTCTCGGTCAAGGGCAACGCGCCGGAGACCTTCGGCATCCTCGACGGCATCGACTGGGAGAGGGACGCCACCGGCCGCTTCGCGGAGGATCTCGAAAAGGTTCACGGCCGCCTGGAGCAGCGCTCCATCAGCGTCCTGACGCCGCTCAAGCGCCTGATCAACTACCCCGGCGTCAGCCGGACCGCCCGGATCACCCGCTACCGGGAGCCGCTGAAGAAGGACGGCGACGATGGGGGAAACGACTGCACCGAGATCGCGTATGTCATCACCTCGCTGGATGCCGAAGCCGCGTCGCCGGAGGAGCTGCTGAAGCTGAATCGCGGACACTGGAGTGTGGAGAACCTGAACCACCGCCAGAGGGACTGCGTCTTCGGCGAGGACGCCTGCCTGACCCGCACCGGCAACGGCCCGGCGAACCGGGCCAGCCTGAACAGCATCGCGCTCGCGGTGGTCTTCGCCAGCCGCCGCGAGGCGGAGAGCCTCGCCGAAACCCGGCGACGCCTGCAGCTGAACCGCAGCGAGGCCATCGCCGCCCTGACCCGGCCCTGAGAGCCGGGCCGCGTCCGGGCCGGCTCCCGGACGCCGCCGGCAGGCCGCCAAGCCCCGAAAACGAATCACCAAGGGACCGGAACCGGCGCCCGCGACGGCGCGCGGACGGCTCCGCAAACCCGGAATCCGGCCGGAACGCCCCGGTCCGCCCCCCCGTTCGGCGGCAAATTCGGAAAATCGCCAACAGCGTGGGAAAGTCCTGGACGGGCGACACACTGCCCGAAGGCCGTGCGCAAGGCGGTTTCCCGAGACAGGGGCCCGCGAGTTCCCGCGAACCGGTCTCGCGGGCGGTACGGTCCCGGGGAGGGAAGGTGCGGTCCAGGCGCCGATTGCCCGCATCGGTTGCCGCCCTGGCAACTCTCGGGGCAGGGGCGGCTGGCGCGCAATGGCATTTCCTTAACCTGAAGTTCTGAAGCGGGTAAGAGATTTATTGAATCGTATCAATAGGATACGTGGATCGGGAGTAAT
>CAXXWA010000002.1:0-27006 GCA_963662815.2 uncultured Amylibacter sp. | reverse complement strand
GAGAACAAGGAGATGGGCTACATCGTCTGCCCGATTCTCATTCCGCCGAACGTCGATGCAGAGACCTGGCTTCGGAACAGCGGCCCCGAGGACGGCTGGAAGGAGCTCGGGCAGATACTGCTGGCGCTCAGGGCCCACGACGGCCGCATCGAGGATCGGTTGTCGGAACTCATGCAGCTCTACCTGCCGGCGCCTCCCGCAAGGGACGTCGCGACGATGATCACCATCGGCGGCGAGAATCGTCGCGTCCGGCACTACGGACATGTCGGCAAGCTCGGGACGGCGGAAAGCGCAGTCGAGAAGGTGCTGGCAGGCAAGGCCAGGCCCGCGGACGTGTTCCGTCCGCTGGAAGAGGTCGTTCCGGCCGGTTCCGCCTATGACGGCGAGGGCCCCGGAAGCGCCGGCGGCAAGCCGCCGCCGGTGCTGGTCGCCGAGCGCATCGTGAGCGGCAAGAAGCGCGCGGACGGCGGCCTGGGAGATGCGCGAAGCCGGAACGGTCAGGTCGAAGCCGGCAGCGGACGGAACGCCCGGGCCAGTCGATGCCGACAGGTCGAAGAAGGCGGGCCGCAGGATGGTCAACGGCAACGCCGGACGCAGGATTGACCGGCGGAAGCGGGAGGAGGAGCGCAGGGCCCGGGCGGAGGAGCGCATCAGGGGCCTTTTCGACGAAGTCGACGATGTCGGCATCAGCGTCAACCTACTCGCCCCGGTCGGGGCTTGCCCGCAACCGCGCGGAGCGCGACGTCAACATCCTGGAAGACAGCATCAGGGAGGCAAGGCGGTGTCTCAAGGGAGACGAGCTCGATGCCTCTTCTGGACAGTCATTTTGGACTGGATCAACTGGCAGACGACAAGCGAAAAGGGCAGGCGGACGGATGCACCATCGCCTCGCTGCTCCTGATGAACGCCGCCATGCTTCACCAGAGGATCGTCGCCGGCGGCTGGCTGCCCGGAATCTCGGGATTGGACACGATCAAGAACGCGCCGGAGGCGATCGACGAACTCCACAGCCAGTGGAATCGCATCACGCGCCATGACTTCCTGCCTGTCATCGAGCCTGCGATCGACGTCATCGAGGCGGTGCGGAAGGGAGGCCGACGGGCCGGCCTGAACCGCGCGCTTCGCCACCTCGCGGGCGAGGCGGAGCGAATCGCCGAAAGCTATGCCGATCTCGGCACGGACCATGCCGTTCCGCTGTTCAACAGGGTGATGGGCAACCAGGCCTCGGACGGCGCGTACTTCACGCGACCTTCCGCAGCCGCGCTGATGGCGGGCCTGACGCTCGACATCGCCGGTCAGGATGCGGACTGGACTGCGGACGCGACCTGGCGCGAGCACCGGACCGTCGATCTCGCCTGCGGTTCGGGGACCCTCGTCGCCGCAGTGCTCGCCGACATGAAGCGGCGCGCGGAAAGACAGGGCGCCGGCAGCCAGAGACGGGCGGAACTGCAGAAGCTTGCGGTCGAGGAGGCGATCGCGGGCCTCGACTTCAACGAAGTGTCCCTGCAGCTGGCCGCGGCGCAGCTTACGGCAGGCAACAGCGACATCGCCTACAGGAAGATGCAGCTGCATCGAATGCCGTATGGTCCTGCCGGCGACCGCGCGAAGGCCGGCTCGCTGGAACTGCTTGGCCAGTCGTCGATCGTTCCCAGAAGCGGGCGCATGGACCTCGGGGACGCGAGCCTGGACTCGGTGCGGATGCAGATGTCGGATGACGATCCGCTGCTCGAAGACGCCGCCGACGCCGTCAGGAACGTCCGGATCGTCATAATGAATCCCCCGTTCACGAACCGCTCGAAGATGGGCGAGAAGTTTCCGGCCGAAACCCAGGGAAAACTGCGTCTGCGCGCCGATGTCCTGGAGGCGGAATTCGTTCGGAACGATCCGGAGATGGAGGGCTTCACCGACAAGAACACCATCGGGCCGCTGTTCGTCGCGCTCGCGGAGAGATGTCTCGATCCCGCGGACGGCGTGCTGGCGATGATCAATCCGACCATCGCGCTGACGGCCACGTCGGGGCGGCACGAGCGCGTGGTTCTCGCCAGACGCTTTCACATCCACACGCTGCTCACCTGCCACCAGCCCGGGCAGATCAATCTCAGCCAGAACACCTCGATCAACGAGAGCATGATCATCGCCGTGCGGCACGAGGGGGCGAGGCCGCCGACGCGCATCGTCAGCCTCGACCGCCTTCCCTCGGACGAGCGCGAGGCGGCGGAGCTTCACGGATGCATTTCCGGCTGCACGCCCGGCCTGCTGCCGGACGGCTGGGGCGAAGTCTCCGAATGGCCGGCAGAGCGCGTCGAGGCGGGCGACTGGTCCGCGGCGGCCTTTCGTTCGCCGGAACTCGCTGACGCGGCCGTGCGGATTGCGAACGAAGGGCAGCTTTTGTCAATTGCCGACCAAGGAGCGATTCCGTCTGCCGTTTTTGCAGGGCGGGGCGCAGATGAGCGTTCTGGCAAAAGCTAACGCGAACACTCGAGGGAGCTTTCCTGTACTTTACTCCAAGGGCGCCGAGGCCCAGCGGCGGATAGCGGCCGTACCGGACACCTACCTGGTTTCCACGAAGCCGGACGCGGCCGACGGTTTTTTGGCCGGATCCGGGGAGTCTCATGCGGGGAAGCTGCTTCGAAGCGCCGGGCACCTGCTCGTTACCAGTGGCCAGGACACAAGTACGGCTCGCCTGACAGCGGTTGCAAGCGATGCAAAGTACGTCGGGGTCGGCTGGATGCCTGTTCCAGGAATCTCGTTCAATCAAGCCAAGGCTGCGGCCGTGTTTCTGAACTCGACTGCCGGAAGACTTCAGCTCATGCAGAATCCGGGAAAGAAACTGACGTTCCCAATATACCGACCTGGCTCTTATGAAGAAATCAGAATTCCTGTTTTGGCCGATGAGAAAGCCAGTTCCTTGCTGGCCACGTGTTGGGACCAAACCCGCGACATGGACGTGCCGCAGTTCCGTGACGGCGAGTGCGAGGTTCGTCGGTTCTGGGACGAGGCGGTCGCAAAGGCCTTGGGATGGAATTCGGATTGGATTTCCAAATTGCGGCTGCTGCTGCACGACGAGCCGCATGTGAGGGGGCTCGGACGTGAACAATACGGAGAGTGACGCCCGGGTTTCCTGGCGCGGCGGCTCACGGCGTCGAGGTCCCAACAGTGATACTGCCCCAATGTCATCTGTCACGTTGGAAGCGACGGAATTCCCCGCCAAGAAATCTGCACACGCTATGAAATCTACAACGAGGAGCAAGGGATTTGTCTGTACTCGATCGGATTGTCGAAGCCCACGAATTGTTGCGCGAGTATGATGGTTCTACAGTAACCGCTGTCGCTGAAATCTGGGCACAGATGCACCTGGGCATGGTCAAGGCGGAAAAAGGCGCGAAGGGTATCGACGGAATACTGCCCAATGGCAGGAAGCTACAGGTCAAATCGAAAAAGTCCGACGCCCACAGTGATAGCAGTACCTATTTCGGGTTGTCAAAAGGAACACTGGAACTGGCCGATGATGTGCTGATTGTCTTTGTGGATTACGAGACCTGCAAGGTGACCCGTACGATCGGGCCTGTTCCAGTCAAGGAATTGAACGACCGTCACGGGAAAGGCCGTTACTACATCTCGGATGTTCTGAATCAAACAGGTGCCGCCGACCGGAAATTCGACTGAAGATGCGGTGACATCGAGGCGTATGTGCAGGAATTTCTTCGTCTCGCATTTCCTGGAGCAAACGTGGTAAGTTCATTTGGGACGATACTCTCTGAATTTTGAGAGGCTCATTTCGATTGCGATTCATTTCGGCTTTTCCTTTTCTCTTGTGGAAATGGATTGCAGTTTGCCCGGCTGAGTGGCGTCAACACCCCGCCAGGACCGCCATGTGGGTGTCGTGTCGTGAACTTCGAGGCAACCGTTTTCTTGGCGTTCGGCGTGTTAAGTCCTGTTCCGTCCAAGAATTGTTCACCCATACGACCATCACGAAATAGGAAAACACTTACTTGATTGTCTTCAGGCCCGGAGCGAGATGGTACAAGTTCAGGACTGGCAGAATTGGCGAAATCAGGAGTCCAGTATTCTTGCTGGATCGATAGAGTTTGCAGGCGTAGTCTTCAATACGACTGATGTTGGGATCGAAGGGTCGAGGCACTATGGGACCGGCTTGCTCGCGCAAAGCATCGAATGCGCCCGTGCAATTCGCCACTGCATACACCAAGGAACGGCAAGCCCGGCGTTTGCCCTTGCCAGAGCTCAGTACGAAGGAGCTATGAGGGGGCACATCATTATTCGTGAAATCGGACTCGAAGGCCTCGATGTCTTTTTGCGTCGTATCGGATCATGGGTGGAAGACAAGCAAACCGTAAAGGGGCTTCCAAAAATCGAGGTTCGTAAGACGAAGTGGAGAATTGTCGGATTGGATCCAAAGCCTGTCTGGCATCCTCTGCAACACGAGACTGCTAAGCTATTTGCGGGGTCGGTCGGCGGCAGTGACATGGTATTGCTCCATGACCTCGCACATTCAGGAATGACGCACGCGTTACAAATGCGAAGAGAAGACGGAATTATCGGACCGCGATATTCGGACAAGGACCAGACCTTGCTTCTGTACTTCGCAGATCGAGCCGTGATGTTCTCGATAATGATTTGGCCGGGAGCGGAGCAAATGTACTGTCGTGAGATCGAACGGAGGATGGAGAAGACTTCCCGGCAGAGAAGCCCTTGGGCAGACATCATTCACGCCTAAATTCCCATTGACTTGGCCGATGAGAAAGCCACTTCAGCGCTGGCGACGCGATCGACAGCGAAGGAAAATGCAGACGGGATTCTCACTTCACGACAAGGGTTTCCTCCAGGCGCCTGTGATCAGAAGCATGACAGCAGGTCGGAAATTCGCACTCCGATGCGTTCCGCCGCAGCCTCGACATCCTTGTCTGCGACATGTGCGTACCTGAGGGTCATGGTCGACCTGCTATGACCAAGCAGCCGCGCCACGACCGGGAGGGGGATTCCCTTCATCACAGCCTGACTTGCGTAGGAGTGCCTCAAGTCATGAAGCCGGACGCCGGCAAGGCCCGCACGTTCCCTGACCCGGGGCCAGAGCCAGAGGTCGTCTCCGTACGGCCTCCCCGGATTGACAGGAGAAGGGAATACGAAAAGGCCGTTACCGTCCCGCTGGCGGTCGATGACGGCGCGTGCGTTCTCGCTCAGATACACCGTTCGCGGCCCGGTCTTGCTGTCGATGAGCCGGAGCGTGTCTCCGTCGACCTCGGACCACCGCAGGTTCTTGATTTCGCTCTTGCGGGCTCCCGTGAACAGGAGAAGGCGGATGATGTCCGCCTGACCCGCCCGGGCGGGCCGCTCTGCGACACATTCATCGAGGGCTTCGTGAAGGCGGACGATTTCCTCCGCCGACAGGAACCGGGTGAGGCGGGGCCTCGAATTCTTCCTCGTGCGCCGGGTCGGGTTCAGGGCGACATGGCCGTTGGCGACAGCATGGTTCATGATCCGGCGGAGAAGCTCCAATGCCTTGTTGGCGTTTCCCGGTGCCGTGATGCTGTAGCGATCGAACCAGGCATCCACACCAGCCGGGGTAATCCGGTCGAGTGGCAGGTGCCCGAATGCCGGAAGCAACTGGCTTCCCAGATGATATTCCACGTTTCTCCGTGTCGACGGTTTCCAACGGCCGCAATGGTCCGCCTTACATGGGGTTGTCACATAATCCCGGAACAACGGAATACCGGACCTGGATGCCGATTTCGTTCCGGATTCGTCAGTCTGCTCGTTCAACTGAATAGAAAGACACTCCTCGCGGGCATCCCGGACGCTCTTCAGTGTCACCGAGCCCAGTGAAATCCGCCGGGACTGACCCGCTCCCCCCTGGTGGAAGACATAACCCCGAAATCCCGACGTTCGGACGCGGACGCGGACGCCGAGGCCGGGGGTGACCGTGTCACAGACCGTGTAGTCGGTCTTGCCCGGCTTGAGACGCATGATTCCGGCGTCGGTCAGGCGAATCCGTCTTGTCATCGATCAACCCTCTCCGCCAAGAACCGGGGCCACGGCCTCGACGGCGTCACGGACTAGGCACTGTACCCAAAACATTTGACATTCACGCGCCTCCGTGATTCCTGCCGGAAACCGTCCGGACAAGGAGTTCGAGGCATGAGCGGCGACCGACACGACATGACGGACGCGGAGTGGAAAATCCTCCGCTCCGTGCTTCCCGGAAGCATCAGGGCCCGAGACGGGTGCATGATAGGCGGGTGATGGACGGCATCTTCTTCGTGCTGCGCACCGGCACGCCGTGGCGCGACCTGCCGGAGCGCTGCGGTCCCTGCACGACCTGCTTCAACCGCTACAACCGGTGGAGCAGGAACGGCCTCCGGGAGAAGATCATGGAGAAGCTTCAGGAACTTGCGGAAGGCGACGACAACGACGGCGGCGGCGGCAGCGGGGAGCTTCGACTGCGCATGGCGGGTTCCTCGTCGATCCGCGTCCGCAGGCATGGCGCGGGCGCCCCACGGGACGGCGAGCCTCCCGAGGTCGGGTTGAGCCGCGGCGGCAGGACCACGAAGGTCCGCACCGGCATCGACGAAAACGAACTCGTGAAGGCCGTGCTCCTGACCCCCGGCCAGGCGGCCGACTGCACGCAGGCTGGGGCGCTCCTCGAGGGGCTCGGGCCGGACGAGACGGTGATCGGCGACAGGGATTGTGACAGCAACGCCATCCTCGACATGATCGCGGAGGCCGGAGCGACCGCGGTCATTCCGCCGAAGTCCAACCGGAACGAGCAGCGCGGGCTTGACCGCGAGGCATGCCGGGAGCGCAGTCCGGTCGAGAGATTCATCGGCAGGATCAAGGAGTTCCGGAGGGTTGCAACACGGCACGACAAGACTGCGAGCAACTTCCTGTCCACAGTGCGCCTGGCCATCAGCCGGTTCCTGCTCCGGCGGGTCGCAAGCCGGTTAATTGAGTCCACAGCCTAGTTCGTGTCTGCCAGAAAACCCCCTTTTTTCGGCGATGGCTGGAGTGCGCCCCTGCGGTTGGACAATTTGGCGATTCAATTTTCCCCCATCCGGGGCCTTCTGTAAGGAGGTTCCATGACCAAGAGACACCGAAGACACAGCACTGCGAAGAAACGCGAGGTGGTCGAGGCCTGCCTGAACGGAGAGGCGCTCCAGGCCCTGAGCCGTCGTCATGATGTTTGCCGCAGCCTCATCCGCATCTGGATCGAGAAGTACGAGCGCGGATCCTACGACGATGACGCAGTCGAGGCCGACCTGCTGTCCGAGTGCAAGGCGCGCATCGCGGCCCTGGAGCGGCTGGTTGGCCGCCAGGCATTGGAGATCGAGTTTCTAAAGGGGGCTCGAGTGCGCGGACAGTCGCAGAGAGACGGGTCTGGATCCGTGATCACCGGCCCGATTGCATCACGATCGGACGCGGGTGCGACCTCATGACCTTGCCGCGCTCTACATACTATCACCAGCCCGACGGTCCCGCGGATGACCCCGCCGTCATCGAGATCCTGGACATCACGTCGACCTGCCACGGCTACGGCTATCGAAGGGTGACAGCCGAGCTTCGGCACCGCGGCCTGCGGGTGAACGCGAAGAAAGTGCGGCGGATCATGGCCGAGAACGGCCTGAATCCACGGCAGAAACGCCGGTACGCCGTGACGACCGACAGCGATCACGACAGTCCGATCTACCCGAACGTGGCGTTGAACTACGAGGTTCTCGGACCGGACCAGCTCTGGGTCGGCGACATCACCTACATCGCCATTGCAGACGGCTTCGCCTACCTGGCCGTCATCCTCGATGCCTGGTCGCGAAAGGTGGTCGGCTACGCACTCGGCCGCCACGTTGACGTGCGCCTGACCACGGCGGCGCTCACGGCAGCCATCGAACACCGGCGGCCTTTGCCCGGTTGCGTCTGTCACACCGACCGTGGCGTCCAGTACGCGGCGCTCCGGCATCGGCGCATACTGAAGCAACGGGGCTTCGTCGGGTCCATGAGCCGGCGCGGCAATCCCTATGACAACGCACAGGCCGAGAGCTTCCTGAAGACCCTGAAGGTCGAGAGGGTCTACGTCGGCGACTACGAGACCTTCGAGGACGTCGCAGCCGACTTGCCACACTTCATTGAAGACATCTACAACGCCACCCGACTGCATTCGGCGCTCGGATATCTGAGCCCGAACAAGTTCGAGGAGATCAACGCCCTGGATGGGTCAAAAAGTGCAGGCTGAACTGTCCAATCGAAAGGGCGCACTCCAGGCGGATTACGATTTTCGACCTGCGGGATGGCGCACGGCGGCAATTTCCCTCATCTCGGGATGTTTGCGCGTCTCCAAAGGCAGGTTTTCTGCCTCCAAGGCCGAATTCTGCTGTGGAATCGCGTTCAAAATTGACCCGCTTTCGGGGTGATTCGCGTTCAAAATTGACCCGCCCCTGATCCGATGGAAACGACTGCCCCGCAACAATTCAGCGAGGCAGGAGAGATGGTGTCAGTGGAGACGATCGGCAGGATTCGGCGTGCGCGGCACGTTCAAGGGAAGTCCATTCGATCGATCGCGAAGTCGATGGGCGTGTCGCGCAACACGGTTCGCAAGGTGTTGCGCTCCGGGGAACCGGCGCCGAGGCAACGGCGTCCGGACCAGCCTCATCCGAAGCTCGGCGGCTTCATCCCGGAGCTCGAGCGGAAGCTGGAGGCCAACACCGACAAGGAGACAAAGCGGCGCGACCGCCCGGTCATGAAGCGGATCCGGGGGCAGCTTGCGGACCAGGGATGCGATGCGGGCTGCAGTGCCGTCTGCCGCTGCGCGGCCGCGTGGAAGCGGCGCCAGGGCGGCGGCGTGTCGGGCGCCTGCGTTCCCCTGGCGTTCGATCCCGGCGAGGCCTGCCAATTCGACTGGAGCCATGAACGGGCGGTCATCGGCGGCACGACGGTGCGGCTCAGGGTGGCGCACATGCGCCTGTGCCACAGCCGCATGAGCTTCGTGCGGGCGCAACCGCGCGAGACCCGGGAGATGGTTTTCGACGCCCGCAACCGGGCGTTCCGGCTGTTCGGAGGTTCCTGCCGGCGCGGCATCCACGACAGCATGAAGACGGTGGTCGACGCCGTCTTCGCGGGCGGACGCGGAAGTTCAACGCCCGTTTCCCGGAGATGTGCGGGCACTTCCTCGCGGGTCCGGCGGCATGCACGCCGAACGCGGCGTGGGAGAAGGGCCGGGTCGAGAACCAGGTTGGCGACGTCCGCGAGCGGCTGTTCCGCGAGCCGCCGCGCCTTGACGGCCTCGACGGCCTGAACGGCCGGCTCGAGGAGAGCTGCCGCAGGCATGCGCGGGAGCATCCGCATCCCGACGACCCCGAGTTGACGGTCCGGGAGGCGTTCGCGCGCGAGGAGCGCCGCTGCCTGATTCCCTTTCCGGGGCCCTTCGACGGCCACCGCCCGCTGAGCCGGGGCGTCTCCGGGACCTGCCTCGCGCGCTTCGACGGCAACCGCTGCAGCGCCGAGGCGCGGGCGGCCCGGAAGGCGGCGGAGGCGTTCGCCCATGCGGACCGGGTCGATGTCCGCCTTGACGGCGAGCCGGTCGGCAGCCGCCCGCGCAGCTTGGATCGCGGCAGGACGGCCTGCGACCGGCTCCGCTGCGTGCCCGTGCTCGAGCGCAAGCCCGGCGCGCTGCGCAACGGCGCCCCGTTCCAGGGCGGGGCTCTGCCGGAAGCGCTCGGGGCGGTTAAGGACAGGCTTGGCGCCTTCGACGACGGCGATCGGCAGATGGCGCGGATCCTTGCCGCGGTGCCGGGGACGGGCTCGGCGAGGCGTGCGCGGCCTGCGGCGACGCGCTGGAAGGCGGCGCCGTCTCCGCCGGCGCGGTCCCGAACATCCTGTCGCGGCGGCGCGACCCCGGTCCGGCGCCACGGATCGAGCTTCCCGAGCGGCTTCGCCCGAGCGTCGAGCCGGAAGCCGGCCGCGGCCGCCATGACAGCCTGAGGGAGATCCCCGAACGGGACGCAGGGACATCCCGGAACCGATGGGCACGCTCGGCCCGAGAGGCATGAAGGCCGCCTGCGACGAGGTGCTCGCCGACGCGTCCGGACGCGGCCATCCCCCGGAGCGGGTCCTCGGCACGCTGCTGACGGCGGAGGTTGCGGACAGGAAGGCGCGCTCGATCAAGTGCCGGCTGTCGGTCGCCAGGCTGCCGACGGCGAAGGAACTCGACGGCTTCGACTTCACGCAGAGCCTTGTCGAGGAGCGGCGGCTGCGCCAGCTCGCGGACGGTTCCTTCCTCGAGCCGCCGCGCAACGTCGTGGCGATCGGCGGAACCGGCACCGGCAAGAGCCATGTTGCCGTCGCGATCGCCAGGGCCTGCATCCGCCGCGGCGCCCGGGGCCGGTTCCTCGACGCCGTCGGGCTGGTCAATCTCCTGGAGCAGGAACGGCGCGACGGCCGCCAGGGCCGTCTCGCCGAGGCCATGCGCAGGCGGGACTTCATCATTCCGGACGAACCCGGCTGCCCGCCCTTCGCCCGCAGCGGAGGGCACCTCCCGTTCCGCTTCGTCTCCTGCCCCTGCGAGCACACGCCCCTGATCATCGCCGCCAATCTTCCGTTCAAGGAATGGGCCGACGTGTTCGGGGACCCGAGGATGACCGCGGCGCTGCTCGACCGCCCGCCCATCACTGCGACATCATCGAGACCGGGAACGAGAGCCGGCGGTTCCGGCACCGCAGCTGAACGCCCGCCGCAGACGTGCGGGCAGGGTGGCGTGCAGCGCGACAATCAAGACGAGGGTCGCGTCATGGCGGCGGGAACCGGCACGCTTCGTCTTCGGGCCGCCCGCTCCAGGCCGGCTCGCCCATCATCTCCCGCACCAGCAGGCCGTTCCAGTCCTCCCCCTCGACCGCCGGACGGCATCGGACGACCCGGGGATCGCTCCGGACGAGCCCGGCGGCCGCCGCATCCCCGGCCCGGTCGGCATCGCAGCCGCAGAGGATCCGACGCAGGCGCCAGCCATCCAGCCAGCGCGGCACCGACGCCGCGACGCCGGCGACGGACACCGCCGCGAGGCCGCCGCCGCATCCGGCCGACGGGAAGCTCCGCAGCGCCGGCACCGACAGCGCGTCGATCGCGCTCTCGACGAGAACCGCCTGCTCCGGGGGAACGGTGTCCCACGCCATCCAGAACCCGCCCGACGCCTTCCGCGAGCCCGGCGCCATGCCCTTGAATGCGGCTGCGCCGCCGCGGCTCCCGAGGCCGGCGATCCCCGCCCCGGCCGCCGCGCCCGAAACGTTGCGGGAAACGAACACCGCGTTCCTCCGGCAGTCCGCGCAGGCCGGCCCGCGGGCGTGGCAGACCCGGAGAGGCATCCCGCCGATCCCGCGTTCCCTGACAGGGCGATCGCGCACCTCGGGCCACAGGGCCCGAGAGCGGGCCGGGAGCTCCAGCCGTCGCCGGCCCGCGGGAGGAGCCGCGCCGTCCCGGAGGTTGCAGGAGCGAAACCCCTGTGCTGACAGGAAGCCGACGGCGTCGCGGAAACCGACCCCGTCGGCGTGCATCGCCAGGCTGATCGCCCCGCCACCGCCCGTCCCGGCCAAATGGTCGAAATGCCTCTCGCCATTGATGACCGGAACCGACCCCGGCCGCTTCCAGCGCGCCTTGTCCGTCACGTCGCGGCGGCAGCCAAGCGCCATCGCGACCCTGTCGAGCGGCGCCGAACGCGCCGTCGCCGCCAGTCCAGGCCAGTCGGATCGATCAAGCGTTCCCATCTCCCTCTTCTCCTCCAGCAGAACCCGAACACCGGAGCGGAATGCCCGGCAGAAATGATTCTGCCTGGAAAAGAAAAGGCCGGCAGGTGGGTCAGTTTTGAACGCGAATCTGGAGTGCGCCCTTTCGATTGGACAGTTCAGCCTGCACTTTTTGACCCATCCAGGGCGTTGATCTCCTCGAACTTGTTCGGGCTCAGATATCCGAGCGCCGAATGCAGTCGGGTGGCGTTGTAGATGTCTTCAATGAAGTGTGGCAAGTCGGCTGCGACGTCCTCGAAGGTCTCGTAGTCGCCGACGTAGACCCTCTCGACCTTCAGGGTCTTCAGGAAGCTCTCGGCCTGTGCGTTGTCATAGGGATTGCCGCGCCGGCTCATGGACCCGACGAAGCCCCGTTGCTTCAGTATGCGCCGATGCCGGAGCGCCGCGTACTGGACGCCACGGTCGGTGTGACAGACGCAACCGGGCAAAGGCCGCCGGTGTTCGATGGCTGCCGTGAGCGCCGCCGTGGTCAGGCGCACGTCAACGTGGCGGCCGAGTGCGTAGCCGACCACCTTTCGCGACCAGGCATCGAGGATGACGGCCAGGTAGGCGAAGCCGTCTGCAATGGCGATGTAGGTGATGTCGCCGACCCAGAGCTGGTCCGGTCCGAGAACCTCGTAGTTCAACGCCACGTTCGGGTAGATCGGACTGTCGTGATCGCTGTCGGTCGTCACGGCGTACCGGCGTTTCTGCCGTGGATTCAGGCCGTTCTCGGCCATGATCCGCCGCACTTTCTTCGCGTTCACCCGCAGGCCGCGGTGCCGAAGCTCGGCTGTCACCCTTCGATAGCCGTAGCCGTGGCAGGTCGACGTGATGTCCAGGATCTCGATGACGGCGGGGTCATCCGCGGGACCGTCGGGCTGGTGATAGTATGTAGAGCGCGGCAAGGTCATGAGGTCGCACCCGCGTCCGATCGTGATGCAATCGGGCCGGTGATCACGGATCCAGACCCGTCTCTCTGCGACTGTCCGCGCACTCGAGCCCCCTTTAGAAACTCGATCTCCAATGCCTGGCGGCCAACCAGCCGCTCCAGGGCCGCGATGCGCGCCTTGCACTCGGACAGCAGGTCGGCCTCGACTGCGTCATCGTCGTAGGATCCGCGCTCGTACTTCTCGATCCAGATGCGGATGAGGCTGCGGCAAACATCATGACGACGGCTCAGGGCCTGGAGCGCCTCTCCGTTCAGGTAGGCCTCGACCACCTCGCGTTTCTTCGCAGTGCTGTGTCTTCGGTGTCTCTTGGTCATGGAACCTCCTTACAGAAGGCCCCGGATGGGGGAAAATTGAATCGCCAAATTGTCCAACCGCAGGGGCGCACTCCAATCCTGGGTCAGTTTTGAACTGGACTTGACAATTCTGCGGCCCGCGCCTCCATCGGCGCATAGGTGACCCTTCCGGCTCCGGGCGGGTCGCAAATGGACAGATGTTTCGGGAGCGCCGTCAGGCGGCGCGTCGTCGTCGGGCCTTGCGGCGCAGCAGAAGGCCGATGCGGTGAATGTTCAGCGCGACCACGGAGAGGGCCACCACGCGGGCAAAGCCTTCGGCGCCATGGGCCAGGACCCGGTCGAGGCCGCGGTGCCCGAGGTTGTTGATGGCCGATTCCACCGCCGGATGCTGGCGGCGCATCGCCACGAACGCGTCGCCCCGCTCGCGCTCCCGGTCGACCTTGTTGAGATAGCCCTTCTTCGGCAATACGTTGTGATCGAGAAGATCGTCGAGACGGACCCGGTTCCCGGGGCTGTGAAAGCCGCGATCAAAGCTCGCCGCGCGGAGATCGGGAAACCGCGCCCGGGACCTCTCGACCATCGGGACGGCCACATCCACGTCATGGCCCCGCCAAATGACCTCATGGTGAAGCACGAAACCATGCTGGTCCTCCAGGATGCAGACCGGAACCCCGAGCTCCACCGGACGTCCCGCCTTGCCCTTCGCGATCCAGCGCGTGTGCGGCTCGAAGATCGAGAACACCTTCTCGGACCGCGGGATCGTCTCCCCCTGGAGAAGACGGCGCTCAACCTGGTCAATCCGGCGCTTCGCATGGGCGATCATGCTGTCGATTTCCACAATCGTCCAGGCTTTCACGCCCCCGGCGACCAGAACCAGAACCGGAACGGTCGCCTCGGCCCGCAGGACAAGCGCGCGGCAGCGCTCAAGATGCGCCTCCACCCTCTCCGGGCGGGCCCGGCGGGCAGACCGCACCGTGTGGAACAGCGTCCGCACCGACCGCGCCAGATGCTTCCACTGGCGCCAGCCCGGAACGTCATGGGCCGTCGCCGCACGGCCCGTCTCGCGCAGCAGGCAGCGCATCGCATCCCACAGAAGACCGACATCCGTGGGATGGTGAACATCGGTTTCCGCCACGAAGGAGTCACATCGCCCGCGCAAGGGCTCTCCAGGCCTTTTTCTTGCGACCGCGTGGCCACTCTCCACGATCAGCTGGTTCACCGCCACAAGCAGCTCGGGACGCAAAAGGCTCGCATTGTCCACCAGCGTCTGGCATTTGTAGCGATGCTCGTCCCAGACATCCGCATGGCCCAGGAACCGGCGCAGCGTCTTGTGCTCGTTCACCAGGTCGTGGAGACGGTCGAAATCGCAGCCCAGTCCCTGCTTGACCACACCCATCGCCAGGATCCGCCACATTTCCATGCCCGGCCGTCCCACGCGCCTGTCGACGCCGGGAAGCATGTGCTCGTCCATGAGCGCAAACAGCCGGGACCGAAACGCCTCGTCGGCGCAGAGATGCTGAAGGCCCGGCAACAGGGCCGGGATGTCGTCCCGTGACTTGGGGTCCAGCTCGATGTCCTCGATGCGCACCTCGCCGAGTTGCATCTGCGGATTGCGGACTTTTCTCATGTCAGCCTCGCGAAGACTTGCCCAAAACGGCCCGAATGGGCCCCAAAAGGGGCTGAAAACGGCGTTTCAGCCCGGATCTTCGCCCGGAGAATGCCACGAATTATCGCTTAGAGTCAACCAGTTAGCCGTTTTCGGGGTAATAGGGGCAACTTTCCGGGAATTGCCGCCGGGTTTGGGGTCGCGTTCCGGCTTTGCCGGGCCGGGGCGTGTCAGGCTGCGGCGCGCTGCCTGACGAGGTCGGCGAGCCTCGGCACGTCGGGAGCGCCGGCAACGCCGAGGCGGCTCCTCGGGCAGTCCCGGCACGGCACGCCGAGCTTCCCGCAGGTCTTCTTCGCTCCGATATAGGCATCGCGCGCCGCCCGCCCGGCATCGCTCCGCGTCCCGAACGAGACCTTGCGCCGGGCGGCGTGGTCCCGGATGTCGTTCTCGACCCTGTTGGCGTGGAGCGGCGTCTCCGGACGGCCGGGCACGCGCAGGAGCTCGTCCCGGTTCGCCGCCAGCCTTTCGAGCAGCCGGTCGAGGCTGGCGCAGCCGGCGGCCGTGCCGAAGATCCGGTCGAACCGCCGCTGCATGACGAGCTTGCGAAGCGGAGTGGGACGCTTCCTGTAGCGGCAGAGGCTGCGGCAGGGCTTCCACACCCTGTCAAGCACCTTGTCGACCCGTTCATGCTGGTACGGGGCGCTTCCGGTCGGCGGCCTGGCGATGTTCCGCTCGGCGTGGAGCCAGCAGAGCGCGTGGAGGTCGCCGACGTTGAACTGCCCGGCGTCGTCGACCGGGATCACGGTTCCGGCAATGCGTCCCGCATCGCGGATCGTTCCCCAGAGGGCGCCCTCAGTGGCGATCTTCGCCGGGTCCGGCGACACCGTCATCCCGGCAATGCCCAGCGCCTCCGGACGGGCCCGCCAGCCATCGGCGTCGCCGAAGCGCCGCCGCTCGTGGCCGGCGGGAAGGTCGATAACCCTTCCCGGACAGGTTCCGCTTCCGCATGCAGTCGAGCGCGGCGTCGTTCATGGTGCAATCTTCCTCTCCCGCGCAGAGATGCTCGAGGAAGTCGAGGCGGCTCTTCGAGCCGGTCGACCGGAAATGCGCGAAGAAATCGTTGCCGATCGCCGTGCAATAGCCGTTCCCGGCCTTGTGGCGGGCGCCGGTGTCGTCGGCGCTGATCCACGCCGCCGTCTCCAGGCCGGCCCGCAGCACCTCCTCCTGCTCCCCGGCGATGCCCCCGGCATCCGCGGTCGGGAAGCGCCCCGCCCGGCGCTCGGAGATGTCCAGGCCGATCGCGGCCGGCATTTCCGCGATCCGTCCCGCCGTCGGCCGGCACTGGTGGCACGGCATGATCGCCAGGGCCTTGACGCAGGGGCCGTGCCGCTCGCGTCCCGCCGCCGCCCCCGGCGGCAGCGGCGCCACATGCCGGCTGCCGTCCGGAAACTCCCAGACCTCGCAGCGGTACGTGACCTCCTCGGCATGGAGCACGATGTCGCGGACCGTGTGGTCCTGATATCCCCTGCGCACCGCGCCCTCGGGCACGTTCCCGAGGCTCACGGTCTCCTCGCGGCGGCGCAGGTTCGGGTTCCGCCGCCGCGGGCCGCGGCCCTTCTTCCTTTTCCTCTTCTCCGGTAAGCGGGTAAACGGCGACGTCCGATAATTCGGTTGCCCGTGCGTGGGGTGCATCGCGATATTTCCGGTCATTCATTAATGATCGGAGGTTTTTTCATGTCCAGTGATTTGAACGGTTCTGCTGGTTCTCGCCCTTCACGGGTGGTGCGTAGCGCGACCGAGTGGAGCACCATCATGGCGGACTTTGAGCGTTCGGGGATGTCGCGAAAGAGATTCTGCGAATCCCTGGGTCTGTCGCCGAAGACCTTTTCGAGCTGGCGGTGCCGTCTCCGCCCTGGGGGCGGGAAGGGTTCCTTCGTCGAGCTTGCGCCGCCTGCGGTGTCCGGCTGGGACGTCGAGCTTGAACTGGGTGACGGGGTCGTCCTGCGGGTTCGGCGTTCGTGATGCTTGGCGGCTGGCCGCGGGGCGGCATCCGGCTGTCGACCGATCCGGCCGACATGCGGCGCAGTTTCGACGGGCTGTGCGCCCTGGTGTCGGGCCATCTCGGATGCAACCCGGCTGACGGGCGCTGGCAATTGTTCGTCAATCGGAGACGAACGATCGTGAAGATCCTCGGCTTCGAGCGGGGCGGCTTCCTCCTCCGGTCCAAGCGCCTGGAGCAGGGCCTGTTCGCCCCGCCGCCGGCGTCTGGCCATGCGGCGCTCGCATTGTCATCGACCGGGCCGATGGCGCTGATCGACGGCATCGACGTCATTGTCCGGCGCCGCCGCAAGCGCTGCGACGGTCCCCGAGTGGTGTCCAGGTGAGCCCGGACGACGGTCATGTCGATGCTGCCGGTCATCGGGGTGTCGGCGAAGAGCTCCTTCCACAGGCGCGGCGCCGGTTCGTGGATCCGGTCGGCCGGGTGGGTGTCGATGCGCTGGAGGACGTCGATCAGATACACAAGGGGACTGATCCCGAGCAGCTGGCAGGTTGCAGTGAGGCTGTTGATGATCCCCACGTTGCATGCGCCCGATTCCGTCCAGGAAAACAGCCAGTTCTTCTGCCCCGGCCTGACGCGGCGCAGTGCGCGCTCGACACCATTGGCATCGATCGGCACCAGCGGGTCGTCGAGGAACACCTCGAGGGACTGCCGGCGTTCGACGGCGCAGTTGACCGCCCGACGGATCGGGTGCTTCGGCGCCGTCGCCGGATCCCCGAGCGTCTGCGCACACCATAGCCAGAAGGCGTCGACCAGCGGGCGGGTGTGGGTGCGCCGCGCCACAAGGAGTTCCGGCGGCGGCCGGGAACGGAACTTCTTCTCGATCCCGTACATGCCCCCGATCAGGTCCGGCGCCTCCCCGGCCAACACCGGATAGTTGTCCAGCTGCTCCTCGAAATTGCGTCTGGAATGCGTCCAACAATTTTGCTGTCTCACCGCCGCCCCCCGCACTTCGGCGTAAGCCGCATAGGCGCCGTAGCCATCACTGACCAGCGTGCCCTCGAAGTCGCCGAGGAAACTCTCCACATGGTGGCGGGCGCGGGATGGCGCGAAGTGGAACACCACTTCGTCCCGGTCGCCGAGAACCGGCCAGTGGCAGCATTGTTTCATCTTGCCCGGCTTGCCGGGGTCGCGCCCGGCCCGCACCGGCGTCTCGTCCATGACGATGATGGAGCTTTCCAGAACCGAGCGGCACTGCGCCTCGAACACCGGCCCGGCAGCGGGACCGCCCGGTTGGCCCAGCCACTCAAGGACTTGCGGTTGACGGCGGTCCCGCTCCCGGCCAGCATCTGGTGCTGGCGATAGAGAGGGAGATGCCAGGCGAACCTGTCGCCCGGCATTCCGGCGATAAAGGTCACATCCGCGCAGGAATTCTTGAACACGCCCTCGACGGCCGGGGCGCAGACCAGGGCGCCGGAGGACATGATCTTCGCCTTCTTGTAGTGGCAGCGCAGCACCACGTGGCGGATCGGCACCGATGCCAGCTTGCAGCACACCCGCTCGGAGACGGTCTCGAACTCGTCCGCCGCCAGCCCCTCGATCTCCGGCGGCATCACATCGATGTCGATCACCGTCGCCTCGGGGCCGAAGCGCAGCCCGGTGTCGTTGACGGAACCGTCGCGATCCTTCCTGCGCCCCGTGACGCCGCCCTGCGACTTCTTTTCGGCTTCGGGTTCATCCTCCCCGGCATCCGGCGTTGCGGCGCCATCGGAAGCGCCACCTTCGGAGGCGGCACCGGCATTGCGGCGCTTCTCCGATCTCCGGCCATGCTGTTGGCGCTCGTAGCGGGCGAGCTGGTCGCGAAGCGCACTGTTCTTCGCCACTTCCTCGGTGAGCTTGTCCTGCAGCGCGGCAATGATCGTCGACTGCGTCCCGGCAAGCCCGAACAACTCCCTGAACAGGGAGGCGACGCCCCGCAGCAGGCCGCCGCCGCCCAGCCCCGCGAATTCCGAACGGAGCCCGTCAAGCCGACGGCGGACCGCATCCGGGTCGGACGGGTCGATCCCGCTCATTCCTCCGCCTCCACCGCCATGATCGCCGCCAGCACCGCCAGCCGCTCGCCCGGCGGCATCGCCGCGCAGCGCCGCCCCCGGCCCGCCGCCTTGCGCTTGACGACCTGGCGGTGGGTGAAGTTCCGTCCGGCGAAGGCCGCCCGGCGCACCCGGTCGGGCGCGAAGTTGAACCACAGCTTCTCGGTAACGATGCAGGACCGGTTGTCGGCCTGGATCTCCAGCGAGCGCCACTCGCAGAGGTGTTCGTCGCAGGGCCGGGACGGATAGCCGGAGACCATCACCGAACAGGGCAGCGACTTCAGGATGCCGAGAAGCGCGACATGGTCGGCGTCCGCATAGTCGAAGCGGTAGCGGCGCTGCGACTTGCGCGTCGACTGCACGTAGGGCGGGTCGCTGTAGACCAGTTCGCGGCCGTCGAAGTCGAAATCGGACAGGAACGCGTGACAGCAGCCGTGGTGGAGTTCGACCGGATAGTCGCAGCTGAAGGTGTCGATGGCCCGGCGGTTGAGATCGATGCCGATGTTGCGCAGCGCCGGCGGCTTGCGCTTCATGATGGCGCCGCCCCCAAGATGGGACTCGATAAATACGGAATGTGGCGGACACATCGCGACAAGGGGCTGTCAGAGCCCTGTCGTCCCCTTGGAACCATGCCAAGCGCTCATGGCCGATATCCCGATGATTCGTCTTGATTCGCCGGGAATAGCCCCGGCGGCCTATCGTGTCAAACGGAAAAAACGGCGCAGCAGCAACAAATCGGAGAATGTCAGGCCGCCAAACCGGCAGCAGCAGTCAGGACGAAACCAGAAACCACGCTAAATCAACGGACGTCGTAGTTTACCCGCTTACCTTCTCCGGGTCTCCGGACCCGGAGGAGCCCGGCGACGAGCCGTCCGCGTCCGATGCGCCGGAGCCCTTCGGCTTCAGGTCCGGACGGCGCGGGAGCTTCTTCAGCCGCCTGATCTCGTCCTCGAGCTCCCGGACCCTTTCGGCCTGCCCGGCGAGCCGCCTGTCCTGCTCGGCAAGCTGCGCGTCCCTCTCGGCGAGAAGGGCCCGGATGGCCGAGAGCTCCGCCCTGAGCGCTGCAAGGCCGGCAGCCGCCTGGCGACCTGTTTCCGAATCATCCATGCCCCCTTGGAACCGGAAAACGATTCGGGAGGGAATCCCCTGAATCCTGCCGCAATTCCCGGAAAGTTGCCCCTATTACTTTTCGGGCAAGCACGAATTCGAGGATCCCACGCTGGCTGTGCGAAGCAATGAGCAGTTCGACTTCACCGGACTTGGCATCGCCCGTTTTGCGTTCAGGTCCGAAGCGGCCCGCAGGTACGCGCAGGGAGACGGCCGGGTCGTTAAACGGCGGCGAAGAATCCGGGCGCTTTTGCCGGGAGAAAGCACCTGCTATACGCCTGAGTTGCAATGCGGCCATTCCCGTCCGCGCGCACCGTTGGCGGGCATGCCGGAGCGTTGGCACTCGACTCGGGTTTGAGACTGAATCGGCATGAACCTTCCTGACAGGAATGCAATCGAGGCCGCGGCGAATCTCGTGCACAGCGTATTTCGGCCGACGCCCGAGCGCTTATACCCTTTGCTGTCCAGGCGCGCCGGGACGGAAGTCTGGGTCAAGCACGAAAATCACACGCCGATCGGTTCGTTCAAGCTGCGCGGCGGTCTCAACTACATGGAGTCGTGCGGCGCAGGGACCGTCATCGCGGCGACCAGGGGGAACCACGGGCAGTCCGTCGCTTACGCCGCCGCCAGGTCGGGCAAGGAGGCGATCATCGTCGTTCCCGAGGGAAACAGCCCGGAAAAGAACCTTGCCATGGAGGCATTCGGTGCCGAAGTCGTCGTCCATGGCCATGACTTCCAAGCCGCGTTTGAATACGCGCTCGACCGCGCAGGGGGCGACGGCATTCACTTCCTGCCTTCCTTTCACGAGAAGCTGGTCGCCGGCGTTGCTTCCTGCTGCTACGAGTTTCTTGCCGAAGTTCCGCAACTTGACACGCTTTACGTCCCGATCGGACTCGGCTCAGGGATTTGCGGCGCCATCAGCGCGCGCGAGGCTCTGGGTCTTCGCACCGAAATCGTGGGTGTCTGCGCGGAGTCTGCGGCTGCCTATGCGCTGAGCTTTGAGGCGCGGTGCCCGGTCTCGACCAACACGGCCGAAACCATCGCGGACGGAATGGCCTGCCGGGTGCCGGACAGCGCCGCACTCGGTGTAGTCCTCGCCCATGCCGAACGCGTCGTTACCGTGTCCGACGGCGAAATCGAGCAAGCCATGCGACACTACTTCTCGGATACGCACAATGTCGTCGAGGGTGCGGGCGCTGCGCCGCTTGCTGCGCTCCTGAAGGAAAGCGGCAGGATGTCGGGCCGGGTCGTCGGGCTCGTCGCCAGCGGCGGGAACGTCGACAGCAACGTCTTTGCGCGAATTCTCTCCACCGCTTGACGCATCCCCCTGCCGGCATCGCCGCCGGTTCGGAAGCACTTCCGCCGCTTCATCGAAGGGCGCCGGATCGACGGCAGTCAGGATCGGTGCCCGAACGCCCCGGTCAGGCACGCCGCCTCGCCGCAGTTGTCAGGTTCCCGCCTCAGAACCCGCCTCAGGCAAGCGCATCGCGCAAGGCCGCGAGAATTGCGCTGCGTTCCGCCCGCGCCCGAAGTGCGTCATCCATGTCCACGCGGACGAAGCGGGTAGGCGTGTTGGGTTGCAGCTGGCCGATCAGGTCCATGTCGGCCGAGATGATGGTGCCGATCATGAAGTAGCCGCCGCCGGATACCGCGTCGCGATGCAGTATGATCGGTTCCTCCCCGCTCGGAACCTGGACGGACCCGTAGGGATAGCAGGCATCAGTGATGTTCGAGGGGTCCGACCTGGCGCCAAACGGCTGTTCGCGCTCCACGAAATTCAATGCACGCCCGCCCTGGAAACGATAGTCCATTCTGTCGGCCTCGTTGGCGACCTTCCAGATATCCTCGAAGAATGCCCGTTGTGATTCCGCGGTGATCCTGTGCCAGTATAGACTGGGCAGCATGCGCAGTTCGGCCGGGTTCCCGGGACTGCGCCGGAGCGCGTCGGGGACCGAACTGCCGTCGCGTCCTCCGAACTGGTCTGCGCCGACCGGCAGGCTGTCACCGGGCTGTATCGGCCTTCCGTCGATTCCGCCGAGCGCGCCGATGGCATAGGTCGACCTGCTGCCAAGCGCCGGCGGGGTCGCGATGCCGTCCGATACCGCTATGTAGACGCGGGCTCCGGAACGCAGGAAATCGAACGTCAGCACGTCACCGGACTTGACGGAAAAGGCCGTCCAGCCGGGTTGCATCGCGCCGTTGACCTTGGGCGGCAGGTCTGCGCCGCAGACGGCGACAGTGGCGGCCTCCGTGAACTCGAGTTCGGGGCCCATGAACACGGCTTCCAGGGCTGCGGCGCCTTCCGGATTTCCGACCAGGAGGTTTGCCGCGCGCAGCGCCAGGCGGTCCATTGCCCCGCCGATCGGGATGCCGAGGTGATAGTATCCGGGACGGCCGAGATCCTGTATGGATGTCAGGATGCCGTGTGAGACTACGTTAATCGGCATGGAGCGTCTCCATCAGCTTGGCATTGGTGCCGTCAATGTCGGCATTGAAGGCTGCAAGGTCGAACGTGACGTCCCGAATTCGCGGCTCGAACCGGCCCGCGTTCACTTCGTCAACCGCGGAATCGTATTCCGCCCGGTCGATCGGCTTCCACTTCACGATGTCTCCGGGACGGAAAAAGACCACCCCCGTGCCACTCTGAAGTGCAACACCAGAGTTGGTTGCGACCTGCGTCCTTCGGCGCAGGATGCTGCGAATCGGCCAGATGGCGGCGACAGTCCCTGTGTAGAAGCATGGAGACTGTCATGCCGAGCGGCTACCACCACCTGACCCATGGCGAACGATGCCGGACATGCGCGCCGAGGAAAAGCGGACTGTCCGATTCGGCCATTGCCCGGCAGCTGGGCCGGGACCGGACGACGGTCCGGCGCGAGATCCGGCGCAACGGCGGCGGGCGCGGATGCAGGCACGGGCAGGCGCAGGGCAAGGCCTCGGCGCGGCGCGGCGCCGCCTCGTCCGTTGCCGGGAAGATGACCCGGGAGCGGTGGCGGACGGCGGAGGACAGGCTTGCGGAGGGCTGGAGCCCGGAGCGGACCGCCGGCCGCTTCCGCAAGGAGGGCATCCCGATGGCGGGCCGGGAGTGGATATGCCAATGCGTCCGCGCCGACAGGAAGGCCGGGGGCCGGCTCTACCTGTTCCTGCGCCGCCGCGGGAAGAAGCCGGACCGGAAGGGCGGGCGCCGTTCGGGCCGGGGCCGCATCCCGGACCGCGCGGACATCTCCGAGCGTCCGGAGATCGTGGAGGCGAAGGAGCGGGTCGGCGGCCGGGAGGCGGACACGATCGTCGGCAAGGGCCGCAGCGGCGCGCTGGCGCGCTGGCGGGCCGTGCGTCGAACTGCACGCTTCTTCAGAGGGTTGGCAGGAAGACGGCGGCCGCGGTGGGCGCCGCGCTGCTCGAGATGCTGCTGCCGCTCGCCGCCCTGGCCCGCACGATCACCGCGGACAACGGCAAGGAGTTCGCGGGCCACGCCTGGGTGGCGCGGGCGCTTGGGGCCGGGTTCCTCTTCGCGACGCCGTGCCATTCCCGGGAACGGGGCCTGAACGGGCACGCGAACGGCCTGGTGCGGGGATGCTTTTCCAGGGACACCGACTCGGGAAGATCACAGACGCGGAGGCGAGGCGGTCCGGGACCGGACGGACGCGCGTCCGGGGAAGGCGCACGGCTGCACGGCCCCGGCCGAGGCGTTCCGGAAGGCGCGGCCTCCCTGACCGGAGCCGTCCCGGATCGCGTTCCGGAGGGACCGGTCCGGCGAGAGAAAGGGGCGTCTGCGGCCCGCCGACCTCGGTCGGGCTCCGACCTCCCTTCGCCCGGCGGGCCGCCGCCGCCCCCTGGGCGCGGCTCGCGCCGTCCGGAGAGCGCGGCTACGCTGCGTTTCGACGGGACTTCAGCCGCCTCGGGCCCCGATCACCGGTGTCCGGGGGCCTGGATTCGCCATCACAAGGCCATCTTCTGCGCCCGGGCTGCGCGCTCGCTGCGGAAATGGCCGGTGTTGCACTTCGGAGTGGAAGTGGGGTTGCATTTCCCGAAGTCGCTCCCGGATGCGGGAGACCATCTCGAATACTTGATCGAGGGGCCTGGTCATTATCCGTGGCAGATAAGGCTGTTCGTCGAATCCCCGTCCGCCTGTCCGACGGTGGCGTGATGGTGGGCGACAGACCGGGTTGTGGTTGGAGGTTTGTCCCGAGTGGCTTGCAAGGGCCGAGTGCAGGGTGAGCGATCGTCAATCCGGGGCATGACCGGATCTCGCGGCGGCGGCGAGCGTCCTTCCGCGGATGAAGCGCTTGGCGCAGGTTTCGGCCCAGGGATACGGTACTGCCTGCTCCTTCGGGCCGCTTCCGCGCGCGGTTCAGCGGCCCGTCGCGAAGGAGACTTCCACCGATCCGAAATCTCCGAAGTCTGCGTCGAAGCGGTCGCCTGGCCGGGCTTCAATGGGCCTGATGAAAGAACCGGAGAGGACGACTTGGCCGCCGCGGATGGCTTGACCGCAGGACGCGAGCCGTTCCGCAAGCCAGCCGATCGAAACCGCGGGATCACCGAGGACGCCAGCGCCGAGGCCGGTTTCCTCGACCTGGCCATTTCGCGACACGATTGAGCCCACCCAGCGGAGGTCGTGGATGCCGGGCGCATGCCGTTCCTTTCCGAGGACGACGCCGGCGTTCGCGGCGTTGTCCGCGATGGTGTCGAAAACGCGTCCGCATCGCCTGCGTCTCCGGATCCTTCCTGAGAATGCGGGTGTCGAGAATCTCGAGCGCGGCGGTCGTGTATTCGGTGGCTGCAAGCACCTCCTCCCGATCCGGCCGCCGGCCGGAGCAGTCGAGGTCGCGTTTCATGACAAAGGCGATCTCGGCCTCGATGCGCGGCTGGATGAACCGGCCGGAAGGAACGGATACGCCCGTCGGGAAGTGCATGTTGTCGAATAGCACCCCGCTGTCCGGAATGTCGATGTTCAGCGCGTCCTGCATCGCCCGCGACGTCAGCCCGATCTTCCACCCGGTGACCCGCAGGCCTGCCGACCGCTTCAACGCGACGAGATGCGCCTGGATCTCGTACGCATCCTCCATTCCGATCTCCGGAAACCGGCGCGAAAGAAGCCCGATCTGGCTGCGCGTCCGCTCCGCCTCGAAGAGGTCCCGGGGCGACGGCCCGGCATGCGTCGGCGGCGAGGGTCACCGCGCCTCGCCGATCACCGGATTGCGGAGCGTGCCGATGCCGTCGGCCTCCACCTCGACAATGTCCCCCGGTTGCAGCCAGACCGGCGGGTCGAGGCGGGCTCCGGCGCCGGTCGGCGTGCCGGTGACGATGTGGTCTCCGGGGACAAGCGTCGTGAACGTGGAGATGTAGCTTATGAGGTGGCGGAACGGGAAGATCATGCGCCCCGTCCGGTCATCCTGGCGCGTTTTCCCGTTGACGCGCGTCCTCAGGCCTATGTCGGCAATCTGCTCCTCGCCGGAAAACGGGATGATCCAGGGCCCGATGGCGCCCGTCGCATCGAAATTCTTCCCCTGGGTCACGTTGAACTTGGCATGCCGCATCCAGTCGCGCACGCAACCTTCGTTGCAGAGCGTAGTTCCTGCCACATGGTCGAAGGCGTCGGCCGCGGCGATGTGGCGGCCGGGCTTGCCGATCACGATCACGATTTCGCCTTCGTAGTCGAGTTGCCGCGATGCCCTCGGCAGGACCAGAGGCTGCATGTGTCCAACGAAACTCCGGGCAAAGCGGATGAAGACCGAAGGGTAGGGGCGCGCATCCTGCCCGTCCCTGTATTCCGCGTTCCTGTGCGGGTAGTTGACCCCGATACAAATGATCTTTTCCGGCGTCGGCACCGGCAGGCAGAAGGATTCCGGTTCGATGCAGGCCGGAGCATCGATGCTTTCCGCAGCTTGGCGCGAGCAACGGCAGCCCGCCGGCCGCGATGGCCTCGAGCAGCGTTGGCCACTCCGGAAACCGTGGCGACAGCGGAATCACGCCGTTCTCGGTGACGGCGCCGTACTGACGATGCTCGCCAGTGATGTAGGTTGCGAGTCGCGCCAAGCGAACTCTCCTTTCAGCAGCAATCCGATCGGCGATTTCCACTTGCCTTGCGCTGCGGTCTTCCCATCCGGAGCGCGCCTGCATCGGAACGCGGGCATCCGCTGCGCCTCCTACCTGTTCCGGAATGCCATGCTCGTCCTTCGCACATACCGTCATTGCCGGAGCAAGTCACGGCATACGCACCCGGCAGACGATTGGCGCGCAAAAATCCGCGACAAAATAGGCAACGGACTGTCGACCATCCAGATTGAACGGGTCGGATAATCGGGTGAACCGCGGTTTGCCCGTGCTGTCGACCGTTCATGCCGAGGTTCCGCCGCGTGTTGACCGACAGGCGACGGTGCATTCTTCCGGTCGTCGAGCAGATGCGGAATCGGGGCGAGCAAAGACTCGCATGGCCGCCGCCTGTATGGCGACATCCACGCATCTTTCGCGCGGTTGCTGTCGGCCTCCTTCCGGGACGGGAGTACGACTTCGCGGTCGTGGCCGGGCTTCCCGGCCGATCAGGCAGGTTGGCCCGAGCGGTCCCTTTATTCCGCGCAACGGCCCTTGCAGCGTCTGGTGCGGTCGCGCGGCGCATGATCGATTTCCGGTCCCGTCGGGATGATCCGGGTCAGGCTTGTCGTATCGAGCCTGCCATAGCAGTAGATGTCGACACGCAGAAGATCGACCGTCTCAGCGATGCCCGGATGCTTGATTTCCCGGGCTTCGTTTGCAAGAAAATTCGGAATTGTCACTGCAACGACTACGTTGCTTTCCAGCCCAGCGGACAGTGCTGTATCGAAAGAACGCGTTCTTGCAGCGTGGCCAACGACCTCAGAGGCTGAATCATAATTCATTTTCCGATTTTCCCGCTTGTTTCAGTAGCGTGCCGCACGCGCCACCCGCCGCATCATGAACCGGGCAGGCCGCCAGCCGGCACCACGCCAGCGAACTCGCCAGGCTCCGCTCGAAATCCTTCGCAAGCCGCCGGCACCGCGACATCCAGCCGAACGTCCGCTCGACAACCCGGCGACGGCACGGCACCGTGAAGCCCCTGATTTCCTTCGGCCTTTCAACGATCTCCAGGATGCCGCCAATTCCCGGCTCCCCGAGCCTCGAGGCAAGCTTCGGACCCTGATAGCCGCCGTCCGCCCACAGCTTCCTCA
>CAXXWA010000001.1:0-7674 GCA_963662815.2 uncultured Amylibacter sp. | reverse complement strand
CCCGAACGGCATGTCGGTTACGAGGCGGCGGCTTGGTACTGGCACTTCGTCGACGTGGTCTGGCTGTTTCTCTTCTTTGCGGTCTACATCTGGGGCAGCTGAACCTTCGGTATCGGCTGAAATTCCACGTTCCGGGTCGCCGAATTCGCGGACTGCGAAATGCGGGGAAGCGCCCCATGATCCGGCGCATCCTTGCGCCTCTCGCCTTCGGTGTTGCCGGAGTAGCGATACTTCTTTCGCTCGGCATCTGGCAGCTCGGCAGGCTCGAATGGAAGACTGCGCTTCTGGAGTCGATCGATGCGCGCATGCAGAACGAGCCGGTGGACGTGCCCGAGAACCCGAATTCGGAGGAGCACGCCTTTCTCAGGGTGACCGTTGAAGGCCGCGTCGACGGCCGCGAAGTTCACGTCCTCACCGGTGACGGTCTTGAAGGGCCGGGGTTCCGCATCGTGACGCGGCTAGAAACCGATCACGGCGCGCTGTTGGCGGATCTGGGTTACGTCCCGGAGGCGAACAAGGACAAGTCGCGCGCGCTCGGCCGTGTCCGGGTCGACGGAAATCTGCAGTGGCCGCGGGAGGTGGATCGCCTCTTCACGCCCGAACCGGACTTCGCGCGCAACATCTGGTTTGCCCGCGACGTCCCGGCCATGTCGGGAGAACTCGATACGCGCGCGGTCCTGGTCGTCGCATCCGGAATCTGGACGGGCAGTCCGGGGTCCTGGACCGCGTTTGCCGGAACGCGCCCGCAGCCGGTTGACGTCGGAATTCCGAACGACCACCTCGAGTATGCGATCACCTGGTTTTTGCTCGCTTTGGCCTGGGCCGGGATGACAGCTTTCCTCCTTTGGCGTATCAGGCGGGAATTCGTCGGCCAAGGGGCGGGCGAGGGAGGCGAAGCCGCTTGACGATCCAACCGAATGCATGAGCGCCGGGACAGGATGAACTACGTCTCCACGCGCGGGACGGCGCCGATTCTCGGATTCGAGGACGCGATGCTCGCGGGTCTCGCGCGGGACGGCGGCCTCTATGTGCCGGAGAACTGGCCGGTCCTGGATCGGGCCGGCATATCCTGTTCTCGGCGATGTCCTACGAAGAGGTCGCGTTTGCGGTCATGCGGCCTTTCGTCGGCGATGCGTTCCCGGACGAGGACTTCCTCGGCATCATCGAACGGGCGTACGGGTGTTTCGCGCACCAGGCAAGATGCCCCCTGGTCCAGACCGACGCGAACGAATTCCTCCTCGAACTGTTTCACGGTCCGACGCTCGCCTTCAAGGACGTTGCGCTGCAGCTCATCGGGCAGGCTGTTCGAATCGACGCTGAAGCGTCGCGGCACCCGCGTAACGATTGCCGGCGCAACGTCGGGCGATACGGGTTCCGCCGCGATCGAGGCGTTTCGGGGCCTCGAGTCCGTGGACGTCTTCATCATGTATCCTCACGGGCGGGTGTCCGAGGTGCAGCGAAGGCAGATGACGACGCCCGACGACGCGAACGTGCATGCCCTGGCTGTGGACGGGACGTTCGACGACTGCCAGTCGCTGCTCAAGGGCCTGTTCAATGACCTGGAGTTTCGCGACAGGGCGAGTCTCGCCGCCGTGAATTCCATCAACTGGGCGCGAGTGCTCGCGCAGACCGTCTACTACTTCACCGCCGCGACCGCACTTGGCGTGCCGCACCGGGAAGTGTCCTTCACCGTATCCTACCGGGAATTTCGGCGACGTCTACGCCGGCTATGTCGCACCGGCGCATGGGGCTTCCGATCGACCGCCTGGTCGTCGCGACGAACCAGAACGACATACTCGACCGTGCATTGAATTCGGGGATCTACCGGACGTCAGCGGTCAGGCCCTCGATCAGCCCCTCCATGGACATCCAGGTCAGCTCGAACTTCGAGCGCGTTCTGTTCGATGCATGCGGCCGTGACGGCGCGAGCGTCGCCGCGCTGATGAAAGCGCTGGCGACCGATGGCGCATTCGAGTTGCCCCGCGCTGCGCTTGAGGCCCTGCGCAGGGAATTCGTCAGCGGGCGCGCTTCCGAACGCGAGACGCGCGAAACCATGCGCCGTGTGCACGCCGCCACTGGAAGGGTCATCTGCCCGCACACCGCGGTCGGCATGAAGGTTGCGCAGGAGCAGTCGGGCAGCAGCCCGATGGTCGTTCTTGCGACCGCCCATGCGGCGAAGTTTCCCGATGCGGCCAGTGAAGCCTGCGGAGTCAGCCCGCCGCTTCCCGAGGCTGTCGGGAACCTCGTGGAGCGGCCCGAGAGAATCATCCGCGTCGGTAACGACCTGGACGCGGTCAAGTCCGTCATCGAAAGTGAATCTGCATGAAATCCGAACTCACGACTCTCGACAATGGCATGCGCGTTGTGACCGAGCGCATGGACGGTCTGAAGTCCGCATCGCTCGGAATCTGGGTTGCTGCGGGTAGCAGGCACGAACGGCCGGAGCAGGCGGGCATCGCCCATTTTCATGGAGCACATGGCGTTCAAGGGAACCGAACGGCGGTCGGCGCGCCAGATCGCAGAGGAAGTCGAGAACCTCGGCGCCAGCATCAATGCGTACACGAGCAAGGAAGCGACCGCCTACTTTGTCCGGGTTCTCGAAAAC
Organism: uncultured Amylibacter sp.; assembly: GCA_963662815.2. GTDB lineage: Bacteria > Pseudomonadota > Alphaproteobacteria > Rhodobacterales > Rhodobacteraceae > JAPPHA01. Next base: position 5,069 of record CAXXWA010000001.1, on the reverse strand, counting down.
GACGTTGCGCAGGCGCTTGACGTGATTTCGGACATCGTCCTGAACCCGGTCTTCGCGCCCGAAGAGCTCGAAACGGAACGGGGCGTGATCCTGCAGGAAATCGGGCAGATGCTAGATACGCCCGACGATCTCGTGTTCGAATGGCTTCAGGAAGTCGCCTACCCGGATCAGCCGATGGGACAGTCGATCCTCGGCCCTTCCGAGAACGTCGCCGCCTTTGGTCGCGGCGATCTGATTCGGTTCGTCGACGACAATTACCATCCGAAGACGACGATTCTCGCCGCCGCAGGTGCGGTCGAGCACGAGTCGATCGTCGACTTTGCGAACCGGGTGTTTTGCTCCTCGTCCGGGCGGCCGAATGAACCGTGTCCGCCCGCGCGCTATCGTGGGGGCGAACGACGCGAACTGAAGGATCTCGAACAGGCGCAGTTTGCCTTCGCGCTCGAAGCCCCGGGCGTTCACGATCCCGACATCTATACAAGCCACGTCCATGCGATCATCCTCGGCGGCGGCATGTCCTCCCGGCTCTTTCAGACAGTCCGGGAGAAGCACGGCCTCTGCTACGCCATCGGCGCCAGCGTTTCTCCCTATTCGGACACGGGCACGTTCACCGTCTACTCGGGAACGAGCGGCAGCGACATTGCAGCGCTCTCGCGCCTGTGCATGGATGAACTCCGGCGCATCGCCGTTGACGTCACCGAGGCCGAGGTTGCGCGTGCGCGCACGCAGTGGAAGGCGGGCATGCTAATGGCCCTCGAGAGCGCGTCGAACCGGTGCGAACGTCTCGCGCGTTCGGTGCTCGTTTGGGACCGGGTCGTCGAACTCGACGAGGTCGTCGCCAAAATCGATTCGGTGACGAGGGACGGCGTGGCCGAGTTCGCGGAACGGCAGTGCCGGGAAGCGCGTCCTTCGCTGGCCCTCTACGGGCCGGTCGCGGACGCGCCCCCGCTAGCCGAACTCTCGGAAATGCTGTCGGCGTAATCCATGTGGTTCCGTCGCCGGCCATTTTCGATCACGACGGCGCGGACGGAACTTCGGTTGCCTGTCATGCGGGATCATGCTGCCTGGGTGCGCGAGCGCCGGGCGAGCGAGGACTTTCTCAGGCCTTGGGAGCCCGCGTGGGCTCCCGGCCAGTTTTCCAGGAAGGCCTTCGGAAACCGGGTCTACCTTGCGCGGAAGTCGTTCGAAGACTCTTCCGGGCTTGTCCTCTTCATCTTCCGCAGATCCGACAGGTCGCTGGTCGGTTCCCTGACCTGCAAGAACATCCGAAAGGGGTCTGCGCGGTGCGCCACGCTCGGCTACTGGGTCGGAAAGCGCCACGCGCGACAGGGGTTCATGTCGGAAGCGCTTCGGGCCGTCGTCGACCATGCGTTCAGCGAACTGGATCTCAGCCGCCTCGAAGCGGCTTGCCTGCCCGAAAACGCTGCGTCGCGCGGGCTGCTCGAAAAGGCCGGTTTCCGCGAAGAGGGATTCGCGGAAGCCTACCTGCAGATCGGCGGCTTCTGGCGAACGCATGTCCTTTACTCCCTCCTCAGGGCGGATCGCCGGGACGGGGGCATGGCGCCTCCGTAGCAACGGCGTCCATCAAGGCACGCGCTGTCGTTCGCGACTGAATTCGCTCCTCCGGCTCCTCGTGCGGCAGGCGGTGGTTCTTCCCGGCTGGCGACCGGGAACTCTCCGACAGTGCGGCCATTTGGCGCCATCGAATGCGTTCGGCTCGCGCACTTGCACTTGTTCAGTTCGCCCGACTGTGTTCATTGCGCAAAATGATCCTGCGTCCTGCCGATGATGCCTTTGTCGCCTCGCTGAGGACGACCGTTTCGCCGACCGTCGTCGGCGAGCTTCTCCCGGAGTTTCTCGAGGAACCTCGCGGATCGATCCACGGCATCGGAGGCGTTTTGGCGCTGCCCAAGAACACGGCCGAAGTCGCGGAGATCGTCCGGCTGTCGGCCAGGGCGGGCGTGGGCGTCGTTCCGTACGGCGGAGGCACCGGGCTGGTCGGGGGACAGGTTCTGCCCGAGGGTTCCGCGCCGCTCGTCGTGTCGCTCAGGCGAATGACGGCGATCCGGGAAGTCGATGACCGTGACGACGTGCTGGTCGCGGAAGCCGGCGCACTCTTGTCGGACGTTCAGGACGCCGCGACGGAACTGAACCGGTTGTTCCCGTTGTCGATGGCGTCGGAGGGCTCGTGCCGCATCGGCGGAAATCTCGCGACCAATGCCGGCGGGGTGCACGTTCTCAGATACGGCAATGCGCGCGACCTCTGCCTCGGCCTCGAGGCAGTGCTCCCCGACGGCTCGGTATACAACGGGCTCCGGCGCGTCAGGAAAGACAACACCGGATACGATCTTCGCAATCTCCTGATCGGCTCGGAAGGCACGCTCGGCATAATCACGGCAGCGGCGTTGCGGCTTTTCCCGATGCCCGGGGAGACGTCAACCGGATTTCTGTCGGTCGACTCTCCCGCCGAAGCCGTGAACTTGCTCGGGCGGGCCAGGGAGAGTCTGGGCGGCACGTTGTCCGCGTTCGAGCTGATTCAGAGGACCGGGATGGACTTTGTCCGGGGGACGCTGCCGCAGGTCAGGATTCCCGAAGCCGGAGAGTCGGACTGGTTCCTGCTCGTCGAAACCGCCGATACCGCCGGGGCGGGGCTTACCGACCGGTTCTGGTCCTTTCTCGCGGGCCAGCTTGAAAGCGGAGGAATCAGGGATGCGATCATCGCGAGCAACGAGTCCCAGCGCCGGGAACTCTGGCGCTTCCGGGAATCCATTCCGGAGGCCAACCGCCTGGTCGGCGCGGTAGCAACCCATGACATTTCGGTTCCGACCAGCAGGATTTCGGACTTCATAAACTGCGCCGTCTCCGCCATGAATGATCTGGGGCCGCTGCGCGTGAACTGCTTCGGTCATGTCGGCGACGGCAACCTCCATTTCAACATCTTTCCTCCGGAGGGTTCCGACCGCACCGAGTTCCTGCATCTTCGCCCGGCCGTGACGCGGCGCGTCTATGATCTCGTGGCCGAATTCGATGGTTCAATGTCTGCCGAACACGGGATTGGGCGTACGAAGGTCGGGGAACTGGAGCGTTACGGCGATCCTGCCAAGCTGGCTGCCATGGCGGCGATAAAGTCGGCGCTCGATCCCGCCGGAATCATGAACCCCGGCACGATACTCCGGGGTTGACGGCGATGGTCCGCCGAATGCGGCGGTTCGCCCTTGATCGGTTCTGACAGGCGCCTCCCGCAGTTGAACCGCGGCAACTCGCGTGGGGCGCATCTAGGGACTGCACCCAAAAAATTTGACATTCCTGCGCCCCCGTGATTCCTGCCGGAAACTGTTCAGGCGAGGAGTTCGAGGCATGAGCGGCGACCGACACGACATGACGGATGCGGAGTGGAAAATCCTTCGCTCCGTGCTTCCCCAAATTCCATCATGAGTGTTTCCTGAACACTCACCCCGGAGCATGAAACTCGTTTTCCGGTCCCGCGCTGCCTGATCTGTCTCCGCAGCGCCGGATGGATGTTGCGTGACCGCCTTCGCCCCTTGCGCCATGTGCCCTGCAGGCGTCGGGTGGCGGCACGGAAGGACGTCTGCATTTTGCGGCCCTGGAGCCAGTTCCAAAACTGTCCGTCCACGGGGGGTCCGCTCCCCGGAGTGTTTCCGGCAGGAATGACGCCTGCCGGTAACGCGGAGAAAACCGGGAAGCTGCAGGCGGTCACCGGCCGCGTGCAAGCCGGCAGGCCCCGCCGGTGCCTTGCCGCCGCCCGTCCCCTGCCGACATGATCGACAACAGGAGACGGAAATGCCGTCTGCACGGAAACGGGACGGTCCGGAAGTCCGTCATGCTGCCGCGGCCGGATGTCCGCAAGATGAAGACCGCGGCAACCGTTCGCACGCCCGCGGACGATGGGTCTGCGCATGTCGAGACCCCGGCGGTCAACAGGCGCTCGCAACCCTCCCGGTGGACACCTTTGCTCGGAACGCCGAGATCGTCGTCGATCACCTCGACGCGCAAAAAACCCGGGCCGCGAGCATGGGAGACAAGTTCATGTTGCAGCAGCCGCCGCTCGACATTGTTGCGGACCTGGAAATTGCTCGACTGCCGGATGTAGACAATCGCCGTGCGTGACAGGTGGTCGGGCGTCGGCATCGCCTCGCTCTTCCGGGTCGTCGTTCACCTCCTCGCGCACCGTCATTGTCCGCGCAGTCAACGCCGCCGGCGCCGGTTGCACCGCTTCCCGGAACGCCCGGTTCCGCCATGTCCGCTGCGGTCCCTCGAAAAGCTCCGCCTGATGCATCCGAACTGCAGGTCGCCCGGCCATCCTCTTCCTCCGTCCGTTTCAAACCGACGGAAATCCTGAAAGGCCCGACAAGCGAATGCAAATCCGCCAGCGCGCACAGGGACAGTCTCGGTGCAGAACGCAGATCCCGTTGCCCGGCTTCGGGAAGCGTCATCCAGCTGGCAATGCGGTGCCGAACACCGCAGCCATCGACAACCAGCAGAACGCCTTGGCCACGCACCGACATTTTCTGCGCGATCGAGACACGTTGGCCCGCCAAGGGATGAAAACGATAATGAAAGGTCGCTTCATCACCCGCAATGTGGGGTTTTTGCGGGGATCTTCCCGTGGGTCCGGATACCGAGCCTCGCCTCCAGCATCCTCTCACAGGCGCAACGCCAGCTGCCAGGGGACCTGGACACCCGTTACAGGGGTGGCACCGGTCCTGATTGAGACCTTCGTCGACGTCCCGCGCTTCTCAGGGATCACCTGCAAGGCTTCCGGCTGGACCCGTGTCGGAACAACCCGGGGACGGGGCAAATACGACAGAAAGAACGAATACGCGAAACCCAGGAAAGACATCTGGCTCTGCCCGCTCCGGAAGGATCGGAAAAGAACCCTCAGTCAATAGACAATTCAAGGCCATCACGCCTTCACCGAACGCTTAACTGTAATCGGGGGGTCGGGAGTTCGAGTCTCTCTGGGGCACCAGAAGATCAATCAAGACAATGTACTTGCAGGACAAGGCGGAAAGCTGGAGATGCCGATTTGTCGCCATGCAACCGATGTG